>NZ_BAAAFH010000011.1:109507-725643 GCF_039523435.1 Wandonia haliotis | reverse complement strand
ACACCTACAACAAGATCGGGGAGTTGATCGAAGACGCATCGGAAGACATGGAGTTGGAATGGCGATACGGGGATCACAAATTATTGAAGGTCATGCGTACGGATGCAGCGAGTCCGAATCTTGAGTTTCACTACAATCCATTCGGTCAACGCGTTCTGAAAATGGCTCAAATCCGTTCAGGAGGAGTAACTACAGGTAATTTACAGCTTACTTTTTACGCGTATGATGCCAACGGACATAAATGATATGAGTTAACCAACCACCTGAACAATGTCTTGGCTGTGATTAACGATCGTAAAATGTGGAATGCTACGGATGGCAATTACGACCCGGTAATCCTTTCTATGCGTTTGGTATGACCATGCCGGGTAGGAATGGAGGTGTGGGGTACCGCTACCAGTTCAACGATATGGAAACCGATAATAAAATATCGGGCAAAGGAAACAGCTATACAACGAAGTTCAGACAGTATGACCAGCGTTTGAGGCGTTGGAAGTCGTTGGATCCGTTGATGGCAGAATATCCGGACATGAGTCCGTATGTAGCGTTTGATAATAATCCTGTTTATTTTGTCGATCCGTTTGGGTTGGAAGGTACGAATCCTGATTATCCGAATCGGAAATTAATCAGGGGGAGGCATTATCAGATATTTGCATTCTGGTTTTGGAGTCATAATGAAAATGGTGAGATTAAAATTCCTTTTGGAGGTAAGTATGATTTAAATAATTGGCATGGAAGATTAAATTATTATAGATTTGATTTTGCTTGGATGAATCCAAACACTGGCCTTTGGTGGGAAGCTAATCATACAGCTTCTGGCATGAAGGTTAAACATACTACATTGAATGGTTTTTTTAATCATTAGGAGATTTTACCAGAGTAGTATTTGAGGTTCAAAAATCTTTAGGTCCAAAACCGACACAATGATGGTAAGAATAATATTTGTATTTACGGTTTTGTTTTACTCTTGTAAAGTGAATAAACTTGAGAAAGCAAAAAATGAAGTAGTGATAGAAATTACTGGGTATTCTGAAAATGCCAAACTATCTGCTGTCCTAGTTTGTAACGATACACTTGTATATTACATAAATGAATATGAGCAATGGCCAGATAGCCTTTATCGGAAAAAGCTAAAAATTAAAGGAAGTTATAGGTTTGAAACTGAACTTGGAGAGGAAATAAATGGTTTTGTTAAACCTTCTATTCCTGAAAAGCATGTTATTTCGGAGATAAAAAAAATTGAGATTATTCAAAAGGAGTAAAGAGTGGATACTTACTTTAAGGCTCTTGTGGGAATTCTTCAAAAAGTTACTGACACAATAAAAACTTTATATATTAAACGGGTTTTAGATATGAAAGAAGTAGACATAGATATTGCTATTAGACATTTTGCTGAATTTATGAATGAATCTTGGGCTTCAGTAATGCCTCTTTTGGAGGATAGAAGTTATACAACAAATGAGAGTTCTATTGCTGATTGGTTACAATTAAATTGGGAAATTTTAGTGGAAAGAAAGGTCCTTAAACTAAACCAATATTTGGAAGTATATGGTGAAGGAGCCGATTTTAATGGGGCTAGTAGCCGAATAACCGATGTAAGTATATTGCCTAATTATGCAGTTAAAGTTCGTTTTGGAAAAGAAGTATATGATTTTCTTAATGATGAATCCGTTTTTATAACAGACTCTGACTTTATTGAGTTCGTTTCTTTTAAAGATGGGTTTTATCAAAGAGAACCAAATTTTGAATTTGTTTTATTAGAAGATAATAGTGGATTAGAACGAGTTGTACCAATAGAGGAAGTAAAGTTTGATTTAGAAGAAATTGGGTAGGGTATCAAACTTATACCTTACACCAAACCTAGCAGAACAAATATTGATGGAGCGCTTGATAAATTTAAACGCAGTGGAGGAGTTGAAAGCAAATTTCCTCAGTCAATGGATTATACTATTATAGAATCTGAAGATAGTGATAACAAAGACAGTAAAAAAGAAGAATCAAAAAGTCAGGACAATGATAGAGATTATAAGAAACATCCGAAGTCTAAAGCGAGAATTGATTAGTTTATTCTTAGTGATTTTTCCAATCTCATTTTTTGCACAAGAATTTGAGGTTAGTAAAAATGATATTTATAAAGAGTTGTTTTTTTCGATGTATTTAGATTATAACGATAATCTTTCTTCTAAAACTACTGTTTTTGGTAAGTCATTTCACAAAACCCAATACTATGAAGGAGATTCATTAGAAAAACCTGTAAGGTATTATTATGAAGGTTGGTCACATTTTGATCGGTTTGGAGTTAAATTTAGGTTCAAAATAAAGAAAGCCCGTTTACCTGATAATTTGAATGATACGAAATGCTACAAAGTTGGAATTGTAAATTACAATAATTACAGAGTTTTTTATGACAGTATACACAACGCGGATGAGTCAATGAGCAAAATAAAGAAAACCTCCAAAGAAGAATATCAAAAATTATTGCAAATGGCCATGAGAATTGAAGACTACCTGGATTCGGTTCTATATATAGAAAGAATGAGATCTATTAAAAATCCTGATAACAGTATTTATCTAAGCTATCTTGAAAAAGGGAAAGATCAACGAATTTATTATATACATTCTCAAAAAAATATTGGTAGATTAATAGTGAAAATTTCACCGAAATATAAACGAATGCTAACTAAACATGGTTATTGCGTACGTGAAGAAATGTATAACAAAATTGAAAAAATTATAGAAAGTCTATCAACTACCACACAAGATGATTATTCAGTTATTTATGTTGATGGAGAATGTGCTGGCGATGATCAATGACCGGAAAATGTGGAACGCTACGGATGGTAATTACGATCCAGTGATCTTATCATGGAGTGATTATTATGCGTTTGGAATGACCATGCCGGGCAGGAATGGTGGGGCGGATTATCGCTACCTCTTTAATGGCATGGAGCATGACGGGGAAGTGTCTGGCAATGGGAACTCTTATACCACGGAGTTCCGTCAATACGACCCACGTTTAGGTCGTTGGAAGTCGTTAGCCCCATTGATGACGAAGTTTCCAAATATGTCGCCTTATGTAGACTTTGCTAATAACCCTGTTTATTTTACTGACCCTTATGGGTTGGAGTCTGTAAATTATGGTGGAGACGGTGGTGGTGATGCTTTTCCCGAAAATCCAAACGAGGGAGATGATTTTATGCGTACTGATGCAAAAGGTACAGAATGGCACTACAAGTATGAAAATGGTGTGTGGGTCGGTCAAGGTGGTGATGGGGGAGTAATGAATGATGTAGAAGTCTCTCCAAGAAACAAAGCCTCATACGAAAACGCAAAAGCAAGCAATAAAATAGATAATTTCGAATACCTAAGACAGTATAAACTTTACGATTGGTGCAGATTTGACCCGAATTGCAGAGACATCCGTGGAACAGAAGAACAACGTCGTGCATTACAAATAATTGACCAAAGTTATGAAGATGCCGCAACAGGTCTGGATTTTGCGATAAAAACATCTTTAATTATTGGATTTGCTCCGCTTGCTATCGAAACAGCCCCTACATGGATGCCATGGGACGTTAATGGAGCGAGAACCTATCATACCACTTTTTGTATGCGGGGTGGGTATCAAAGTTTTACTTTAGATTTTACTATACAAACAGTTCTTAATCCAGATGCTAATCTGAGCTTATACTCTTCGGGTTCATCTTTCTTTATCCCAGGAGGTCTTAGTTTCTGGAAGGTAGGATTGTGGGAAACATCAACGACTATGATTAAAGTTGATGTTAAAGAAGGAGTAATATTTAGAGCTTATGATTACTATGGATTCTCTCAGAATTCATCAAGTTTTATAATGAACTCATACGGTAACAGGAGATTTGGCACACCATTTCTTGGAATCTATTTTCAAATGTATCATAATTACTTAATTGGTGAATTTGAACGTAAAAATAGTCAGCAAGGTGAAAAATAAAAAAGAAATAATTTTTTGGGTAAGTATTTTTCTTGTATTTGTTGGGTGGTTATATTACCGTGATTCACAAAAAGAAAAAGCTTTAATGAAAAGTAAATATAATTTCGCTGTAGTTTCTGATAAATATCATGCCTCACGCTTGGGAAATTATATAGAAGTATACCACTTTATAAATGGGAAAATAATTGACTCTGAAAGATTTGACCCAAAACATTGTTATGGACAGGTAAATATCGGAGATACTATACTCATAAAATATGCGATTGATAAACCAGAAATAGTGGAACTTGAAAGTTGCTATTGGAATAGGGAAAAATATGAGAAGTTGATTGGTCGTGTACCAGATTAGCAGGTGGGTAGTGTACCAGATTTATTACTCGTATGATTTGTTGTAATTTGCAAATGAAAAAAAACGGGAAGACCCTTAAGTAAGATCGGCACTAGCTCCGTAAGCATAGGTCTGAATTATATAAATAAAGGCTATACGACCGTTGATAGGGATTAGAAGGGAAATTCATTAGTTTTATCCGCTGGATTATCTTATAATGCGATGATTATGGTTCCGGTTATCAGGAGTATTAATACATGGCTTACTGCTTCTTATGGTAGTACATTGGGGGCTACAAGTACATTACCAGTAACTATAGGATACTCAGTTATGAGTGTTTTCGGATTTGCACGTAGTTGTCTTCCTAGATCTAAATCTTCGTGTTTAAATTTTATAACAGGAAACTTCATTATTAGCGCAACCTCTGATAGACTGTAAAATAGTATCAATGGACTTAACCAATTGGAACAATCCAATAATTTAAATGATATGTTGAAGAAGTTTTATAAAAAATATATGCTCTATATAAATATAGTGATTCTTCATGTTGTAGGTTTTACTCTATACTTTTATCAAGTAAAAGATGAAAAAAATAAGCTAGAAAATAATAATACTATTTATGGTTTATTTATTGGTTACAAAGGAGGTTATGGAGGTACGGGGTGTTATGTAACAATTAACCCTACAAAGAAGAAGGAGATTAAAGGTTGGATTAGAAATTGTAGATATTGCAACGCTTTGCCTGGCGATTCTGTATTAGTGAAATTTGCAATAGAAGATTCAACTGTACTTGATTTTGTTCGTGATGACAAAGGAAGATTGATTATAAAACGTAAAAGTTGGTAATATTCACTGATAGTTACCAACTCGATAAATACCATCTGCATGGTAGTATGCCAAAATGGTGTCACTAGTTGTTTTTTGTATAACTATCTAAAAAAAGTGGTTAAAAGGTTTGTTATAGAAGTTGTTGAATGGTGATACAACAACGTATACCGCAAATTCCGTACTCTGGTTCCGTTCTTGTTGTTTTTTCTACAAGGCAAATCCTTGGTTTTACTAATTACAGATAGGAAATACGAGATGAACGGTCAATCTTAGAATAATCTTACGTACATTTCAAACGGAGAAATTTTCGTTACAACTCTACATGCGAGACGATATGATAGCCAGAAAATTTGACAAACTGGAAAAATACGTGTTCTTAACAGTAATCGCGATAAGCTTACTACCGGTTTTGACGAATACGTTCCTGCCTACAATGGATGGAGCTGCGCACTTGTATAATTCAAATTTGATTAATGCATTGCTGTTTGAAAACAACCCGCAGATCCATGAGTTTTTTGTTTTGAATCAGGAGCCGGTTCCTAATTGGATCGGGCATTTTATTCTGGCTGTATTTAATCTTTTCCTTCCTTCATTTGTTGCCGAGAAAATACTGGTTTTGTTTTACCTGATAGCATTCCCGCTTTCATTCAGAGCACTTTTAAAAACCATACATCCGGAAAACTATGTCGTATTCAGCTACCTGATATTTCCTTTTTCCTATTCTTTTCTGTTCCTTTTAGGATTCTATAACTTCTCTATCGCATTATTACTGCTGTTTATTACACTCAATTACTGGATAAAAAATGAAGATCATCTTTTCTCAAAAAAGAACATTTTTGTTTTGTTTCTACTAACCACATTGACTTATTTTTCTCATATTTTTATCTTCGGATTGTTACTGTTTTTTATTGGTGTACATATTGTAACGAAAGCAGTGATGACCCTTGTGGATAATTATCCGTTACAGGTTAAAGAGGCAGGGAAGTCAGTACTAAAAAAGTCCGGGATAGTATTGCTTTCTGCTTTTGTTCCTTTGCTTTTATTGTTGAATTATTTTTTGTCACGAGATACGCCCGGGAACGCTAATTTCCTGGAGTATTCAGAATTGATAAAGTGGTTGAAGGAGATCCGGCCAATTATCGTATATGACTTTGTATTCGAAGCAACGTATACGAAAAAAATCTTCTACGTTTTGATGGCGATGACAGTCGTGTCCCTCTATCTCCAAATTACCGGACGTTTTTTTTCCCGCGGCAATCCTTCTCCATCTGCGAAAGGTAAAATTGTACTTTCTAACTTTTGGCTGATACTGGCGCTCTCAATGCTACTCTTCTATTTTGTACTTCCTGATTCCGATGGAACTGCCGGTTTTGTTTCTGTGCGATTGGGATTGTTATTTTTCATCGTTCTGATCATCTGGCTTTCAACACAGAGATTGCCCAAATGGTTTACGATATTAGGAGTATTGGTCGTTTTATATTGTAATCTCAGGTTGACAGTATATTACTCATCTGTTATTCGTGATTTGGATAACGTAGCCGTAGAATGTTATGAAATGTCAGAAAAAATCGCTCCCAATAGTGTGGTTTTACCGCTTAATTACTCGGATAACTGGTTAGCACCTCACTTTTCAAATTACCTGGGAGTTGATAAACCGATGGTGATACTTGAGAATTATGAGTGTGCTACAGGGTATTTTCCGGTAAAATGGAATGAGGCAAAAATTCCTGCTACACTATTGGGTACGACTCCACCGGAACAATATTCTTGCCTGGAATGGAAGTCTAATGCACAAAGTTCGTTGAAGAAGCCAATTGATTATGTATTTATTTTAGGGGATATAGACTCCGGGACAGACTCATGTACTGCTTCTATAAAGGAGAATCTGGAGCAAAACTATTCCTTGATTTCCAAAACGGAAAATTGTCAACTGTTTAAACGAAAAACCTGATGCTTCTTCTTTCAAGTTGAAATAAATAATTTCGGGAGGATGACGCCTTGGGGGATGGAGAATATCACCTGTTCTAAAATAATCCTTAAATTTATTCGCAAGTAGAGAATTTGAGAGTAACGATACTACCTGAATAGATCAATTTGAAACAGTCTTAGAGTCCAATAAATGATTCAATTTGTTATGTTGTTGTGAATAAATGATTTATATTACTCTCTTTCATCGATGAATGAATAGTAAAACCGAATGTAAAATAAAAGAAGTATGAAAAGTAAAATTGTATTATCACTGTTGGCTATAATCTATACATCAGTACTTTTTGCGCAACACGAAGGAAATGATTTTTTTACGCTGAAGGATGGTGATGTTACTTTTTGTCAGATTCCCTCCACTTTTAATAACTTCAATACATCTAGTGTAGAAACAGGACAAATAGTTGTACAGCACTTAAATGTACAAAGTATTTATTCCATTTTGTTCTATGGTGCTAAATTCTCTCTCGAAGAATCAACAGCCTGTGCCAGTGATGAACTTAAATTTATGTTCAAAATATTTGAAGACAATTCCGGAGAAGCAGGAAATGAAATTGTAAGCTTAAGAGATAGTGCAGTCTTATTGGCAACAGCTACAAATTTTAATATCGGAACAGTAGATGTCGTTTATCACTGGGAGTATATTAACACCAATTTAACCAACCTACCTGAAAGCTACTTTTTAGGGATACAGAGTTCATCAAATGAATGTCGATTTCTGTGGGCATCAGGTCCGGAAAATATAGAAGATGATCGGTCCTATAAATTTAATCCCGAAACTGAAATGTGGGAAGAATTGAACATAGGACAAACCGTATGTATTGAAAGTCCTTTGACTAATGAGATTTCCATAAATGAAGGAAGAAAAACAGAACTATTTCCAAATCCGACACAAAGTTCATTAACTCTAAAAACGGATCAAATTTATACAATTGAAATAGTAAATGCTAACGGCCAGGTTCTATCTTCATTCCAAATGGAAAGTCAGGAACAGAAAATAGATGTCTCTCAATTCGAAAAAGGCATTTATTTCATAAGATTTTGGGATAACAATGACACGTTTGTTGAAAAGATCCTGATTTATTAAGGGGGAGAAGCAAAGGTGATTGTGATCAATAATGTCTATTACAACAAAAGAGTTGAGGAGTAGGTAAATAGATGATTAAGGGTTCTGAATAGAAGAGAAAGTATGGCAGTAGAAAGAGACTTTATAAAGAGGGAAATTGAAAAACTTGTTTTGGTATTGACTAGCTTAATTGATAAAATGAGCAGGTTGAAATCAGGTAATACGCAAAACAGCATGGAGGAAGTAAATCAAACGCTCAAAAGTGCGTTTGACTTAAAACTTGAAGATTTCAATGAAATGGACAGTCAGGACTTCTTAAAAAAGATCAGAAATCTCCACGAATCACATATCGAAAAGTTAATTGAGTTACTGTATACAATGGTTCAATCAGCAGAACTTACTGAAGTAAACAGGAACTATAACAAAGCTATGCTGTCAGAAAAAGCCGTTTTATTAATAGACTTTCTACATGCAAATTCTACTACCTTTTCAGTAGAAAGAATGACGATTAAAAATGAATTACAAGCCTATCTGGAAGAGTAAGTTCTATTGAAATATTGAAAGACCGTCAGTAAAGAATTTGATGAGATTCTTTATTCCGAAAAATAAACATAATGGAGACAAATCGGGATTCTCAGATAGGAATCCCGGACGCGTACATTTGTCTACCGGAGCAGTGTTTCGTTAAAAGTAAAAGAGGTTAGGTTCTGCTAAATTGAGTGTTGTATTATTCCAGGACAACCTTAACAGCTACCCAGCCTTTTGCACCTTTCTCTTTCTCAAAGCGTACTTTTCTACCTTTAACAGGTTCTCCGCCTGAGATATTACTCTGATACACAAAGAAACTTTGATCGTCCGGCGTTTTAATAAATCCATATCCTTTAGCAGGGTCGAAGTAATTGATCGTCCCTCTTAGAATAGGATCAATTTCACTGTCATCTCGTTTGGGGATTCCGATTTCGATATCTTTTGCTTTAATTTCTTTTTTGTTGGTTTGTGCAGGAGGTGTATCATGAATAACACCATTTTCATCCACGTAGGCCATCATGCTTTCCCAACCGGACTTATTGGAGCTTTCCTTTCGGGACTCTTTTTTGAATTCCTTTTCCTTTTTTTTCTGTCTTTTCTTTTTTTCTCTTTCTTTCTTATTGAAGGTATCTGCCATAAGTTATTATATATATTTAAAAGTTTCTCCTGAAATAATTCGTCTTACCACCTATGCGTATAATTCTGGTTGATTTGTAAACTGCCGAAAAAGTAATTTGTCAACAGAGTAAGGAAAATCCTTTTTGATACAAAAAATAAGATGTTCGATACGCTTTACTATTAAGTGAATACTTCCCTTCTTTCAAAGGCTTACATACGTTTTTTCGCTAAAAATGAATAGACGAAAAACAACTAAATCCCAAAATAAAATGATATAAAAAAGAAAGGGAAAACGATGAAACGTTTTGACAAAACTAAATTACAACACCAGCTTATTTAACAGAATTTTACTTGGTGATGCAAAGATAGGCTTTTATTTTGAATACACAGAACTGAGTTCCGGAAAGAAAATAAATCCGGGAGTGCCAAAAAAGTACGTACCTTTGTGGCGAACAGGTTAATTCTTATTCTGATAAATAGTTTTGCTATTGTTTCTGAGACGGCAAAAACACGGGATAATAAAGTCACATTGTTTTTTAGAATTTTCATGTACAGGTAGTTGATAGAGGCAAAACAGACCCGGCTGGAAGGAGGTTAGGAAAATTCGAATTTGTTATAACAAAACAACCCTGAAGGGGAAAGAAGTTAATGTATGCAGACAGGAGCAAATAAAGGCAAAGCTAATAGAACAAAAAAAGCAAAAGGACCAAATCAAAAAGCAGGAAATCGCAAGGGAAGAAAATCACAATTAAATCCGGAATTATTGATTCAGAAAGCTGTTGTCTCTACAGTAAAAAAATCAATTACCGTAGATAAGCGATTTGAAGATATGAATCTGCAAGCCCAATTGAAAGCCAATATCTTGAAAATGGGATTTGTATCTCCTACTGAAATTCAGGACAAAACATTTGATAAACTGATGGATGGAGGAAATCTGATTGGGATTGCAAATACAGGAACAGGTAAAACAGGTGCTTTTTTGATACCTGTTTTGGAGAATATGCTCAGGGGTGAAAAGGAAAAGTATACTTCGCTGATTGTTGTCCCTACACGAGAGCTGGCGATTCAGGTGTATGATGAATTTAAAAAACTGTCGGCAAAGATGAATCTCACTGCAGCTTGCTATATCGGAGGGACAAATGTGGAGAAAGATGTTCGGAGTTTGAAAAACCGTTTTGATCTTATTATCGGTACTCCGGGACGTTTACTTGATTTAAATCAGCGGGGAAGTTTAAAGCTGAATCAGTTCAAAATACTGGTGTTGGATGAGTTTGATAAAATGCTTGATATGGGCTTTATCCACGACATTCGTAAACTGGTAGGCGGAATGAAACAACGTAAACAGACGTTATTATTTTCTGCAACCAAAGATCGCAAACAACAGGTGGTCATTGATGAAATTGTAACGAATCCGTTCCTTGTGGAAATACATTCCGGAGATTCAAGCTCGGAAAATGTTGATCAGGATGTGATCAAAGTGGAAAGCGGACAGGATAAATTTAAACTTTTACTGGATGTGTTGAGTAATCCTGAATTTAGTAAAGTAATCCTGTTTACGGAAACGAAACATCTGGCGAACCGACTTGCGAAAAAACTCAATAACGCAGGAGTAAAGGCGGATCAGATTCATGGTAACAAATCTCAAAATTACAGGGTAAATGCCCTGAAAAAGTTCAAAAATGGTAGCATAAGGGTACTGGTGGCAACAGATGTTGCGGCCAGAGGGATCGATATTGACAATGTATCACTGGTTATCAATTACCAGATACCAAATGATTACGATACCTATATCCACCGGGTTGGAAGAACCGGAAGAGCTGGAAATACAGGGACTGCCTACACATTTGTAGATTAGTTCTGTTTCAAATAAATAGCATATAATTTAACTTCAGCTAAAAATTGTAGTCATTTTATATAAAAAACTCTATCAGAAAGGTGTAATTTTTCCGTTTGAGGTTACTAAAAAAATCCCAATGAAATTTCATTGGGATTTTTTGTTTTGTGCTATCTGGAACTAAAGTGTTGTTCAGTAGCTAGTTTATACACTTAATTAAATTTAGAATAACTACATTAGGAATGATGTTGTTTTGACAAATAGTATATAAGATATTAAAAAACTCTATTGGATGGTAAAGATTACGATAAAAACAGATTGTGGAAATGCTCCCAAAAGAGAGTTTTTGAAAAAATTCAACAGTGCATTTGCCAAAGGAGATGTTGAATTTTTAATTGCTAGTGTATCAGATGAAATTGTCTGGGATAGAGTCGGAGACAAACAAATCAACGGAAAAGAAGAATTTACTGCGGAATTACAAAACATGAAATCCGAAAAGACAACCGAATTAATCCTTGATCAGATTTTATCACACGGAAAAGAAGGTGCTGCCAATGGAGTGTTGAAAATGGAAAGCGGAAAGGTATATGCTTTTGCTGATTTTTATTGTTTTACCAGTGCCAAAGGAGAAAAAATAAAATCAATCACTTCGTACCTTGTTGAGTTAAAAAAATAACTGTTGTACAATTGAACTAATGGTGTAGCTGCAAGGCATACATTTTCGTAAATGTATTGCTAATTGCTTCTGTGCGTGAAAAGAAAGATGGCAACCACTACCACGTGATACCTGTCTATAGGAAGAAAAATGTCTGTACGATAGGCAAAGAAGTCATATACGAAAGACATTGGAAACACAAACAACAAACAGGAACGGATGAAAAAGGGATTGTTAATAAGCATGGTCTTGCTGGGATTTTATACCAATATATTAACGCAAGAACCTGCCTGGAATTGGGCGACAGGTACTTCAATTGGCGGGTATGAAGAGATCGGAAACAGTATTGCTGTAGATGATGTGGGGAATGTTTTCGTAGCAGGAGAATTTACCAGTTCATCATTTACGTTAGGAACCATTACGTTAACTAGAAATTCGGCCAATTTGGCGGATATGTTTATTGCGAAGTATGATAATGAAGGAAATATTCTTTGGGCGAAAAATTTTGGTGGTTCTGTAAACGGAACCAAACCAAACAGTATTACAGTTGATGCGACAGGTAATTTATATGTGGGAGGTTGGTTTGATGCAGATACACTTCGGATTGAAAACTTTGCCTTACCCAATGCCAATTTATACCAATATGATATGTTTTGGGCAAAATTTGATCCTGACGGAAATGCAATCTGGGCAAAAAGAGCCGGAGGAATTAAGTCGGAAAAATTGAATGGAATAGCGCTGGATGACAATGGATATTTATACTTTACGGGAGAATATGGTTCCGATTTCACTTTGGGAAATACTGATTTGGTCAGCAACGGATTTTCTGATGTTTTTATCGCAAAAGGGGATTCGGATGGGAATATTATATGGGTCAGAGATGCAGGAGAAACGGATCTGGAAATCGGACATGCGATTAGTGTGGATGCCGCAGGAAATAGTATTGTTACAGGTGTATTTCGCGGAGCTACACTTCAGCTAGGAGGTATTACACTGACGAATAGTGGGAGTACCGATCTTTTTGTTGCAAAGTACGATACAAATGGCAATGTGATATGGGCAAAAGGAGCAGGAGGCAATGAGTACGAAACGGCAAACAGTCTGCATACAGATGCGGCTGGAAATGTGTATGTGACAGGTTCTTTTTCTTCCTCTTCCGTTTCGTTTGGAGCTATAACCTTGAATCAATATTATAGTGATGATATGTTTCTTGCGAAATACGATGCAAATGGGAATGTCCTTTGGGCAAAAAGTGTTGGAGGAAATGGGATGGATAGAGGAGAAAGTGTGAATGTAGATAGCCAGGGAAATGCTTATGTAACAGGGTGGTATTCCAGTTCCTCTCTTTCATTTGGTTCTACAACACTAATAAATGGGGGAGGTAGAAATATTTTTACCTCAAAGTGGGATGCAAATGGAAATGTACTTTGGGTAAAAAGCCCGTTTGGTAACAATTATCATACAACCAGAAGTGCTGCTTTAGATGTAAATGGAAACATACACCTGACGGGAGTATTTAACTGTGCTACGTTATCATTTGGAGCAACTACTTTGACAAATGCCGGAGTACAAAACTCGGGTGACTTATTTGTCGCTAAACTGGGGAATGCTACACTTGGAATTCCTGACGCTAAAGAGCAAGGACTTTTTTCCGTCTATCCCAATCCTTTTTCTTTTTCCACTACGTTGAAATACGGAGATGGATTTAATGGTATGACTTTATCGCTTTATACAATCGAAGGGCGGTTAGTAAAACAACTGGGAAACATTTCAGGAACGACCTATACTTTGTCAGGAGATAACTTACAGAAGGGGATGTATTGTATCCGCCTTTCAAAAGAAAATAAAATGATAGCAGAAGAAAAGCTGATTGTTACTGACTAAGGGAATGATGACGTGCGGATGAAGGTAAAGCCGATTCTATTGCGTATGAAATAAAGCAACCAAATTCCTGTCTGGGATTTTTGTAATGCAGTATATTTAGCTAATTGTATTTTGTAGGTTGTAAAATGACGGATCAAGAGAAATTAGCAAAAATCAGGAGGAAAAGTATATTCATTTCATATCTGATCGGGACGTCTGCAGGACTGGTTGTGATAGTGACGGTATTAGGACTTTCGACTGTTATCCCAACCGAATTACTCGTCCTGACAGGTGGAATGTTCATTTTGTTTGGAAAAGCGACAGCAGGACTCCTTGTTTCATTTTTAATTGCACTTTGGTATGCAGGGAAAAAGATCCCGGAAGATCTACTAAACAGAGGGAGTGTTACTGATGCGTCATTTAGGTATTCTTTGCGGGTTAATGTGATTATATGGACCGTTTTTACGGTGGTTATCGGCTTATTCTACATACCAATAGTCAAATGGAGCTTTCTTATTCTTTTAGTCTTTCCTTTCGTTGTAGGAGTGCTCATCACGACTTTTTCTATAGGGTTACTAATTTGTTATTGGGTACAACAAACAACCAATCGTTTACTAAGAGATGAATTGGTGTAAATAGTTTGAATTCAGTGTGGTAATAATTTAAAGTGGGCGATAAAATGAAAAGAGTAACAGGTTTGGGAGGTATCTTTTTCAAATGCAAAGATCCTCAGAAAATGACAGAATGGTACCAAAAACACCTTGGTTTGAAGACGAATCCCTATGGGGCGGTTTTTGAGTGGTACGAAAATTCTGATTCGACAGAAAAGAGCGAAACGCAGTGGGCACCCTTTCCGGAAAACACTGAATACTTTGCTCCCTCATCAAAAGATTTTATGATTAATTACCGGGTTGAAAATCTGGAAATATTGGTAGAAGAGTTGAAAAAGGAGGGGGTAGTTATAGTGGATGAGATCGAAACCTATGATTATGGAAAGTTTGTGCACATTCTGGATGCTGAAGGGAATAAGATTGAATTATGGGAGCCACCTGCCTGAATCGGGGAATAACTTGCGTTTGACTTTTTATGCTACATTTGTGAAGCATTAAAAGCCTGATTCAACGATGAAAAGACATGTAATATTTCTTTCGCTTATTACAGCTTTTTGTGTATCCTGTTCAAAACAAACTGATATCAGAGGAACATTCGTGAATGATAATTCCGAAGAACTGGTAATTGATTGTGATTACAAGATTATCTCAACTGTTGTAGGGACTCAACCTATGATGCCGGAAAACGGAGACAAAATCGAGTTTAGTACACAGGATCTTGGTCAGGAGAAAATAACCTTATCTTTTCAGTGGAATGATATCTTGTCTCCTTTTGCTGAGTGGAATTCATCCGATGATGAAATTCGGGTAGGAGAAGCCATTTATAAGCGAAAAGATTTTAAATCGTGTGAATAATTGTTTTTAAGAAGGCTGTTATTTATAGTACTATTTACGAGCTTGGGAGCTATAATAGCTTGCTTGTTTAACTATTTAATTCTAGAACAGTTTTTGATTCCAGACCCTTGTTACTATCATTCCAATGAAGGTACACTTTTGTTTCACCTTTTTTATGATCTTCCTGCATCAGAGGGGTTTCATCCGTTTCCTTCAATCTTTAATCGCGGGATAACCTTATTTGTTGGAGGTGGTATCGGGCTTAGTATTAGTCGAAGAATACTTAAGAAGTAGAGGCTGGATATGATTTTGGTAATAAAAGTTCTATTGTTGAGGAAAATAAAAATCCTTACGAAGAAGAATCGTACAGCTTTTTATTATTTGCAGTATATCTAAAAAAAAGATCATATAAATTGAAGCATTTTTTATTATCAGATTACGTGCAAGGCTAATTTCTTCTATTTTTGGTTAGATTAAGGTTATCAGCCGATGTCAAGACTAATAAAACAAAATGATCTAAAGCAATGAACTACCTGTATGGTTTCCTGATCTTTTTTTTACTTCCTCTATTGGGAAGTGGGCAATTGCGACTTGTCACTCCGCTTCAGGATGTTATTTTTGAGTCTTCTGGATTGATTACCTTACAGGGAAAGTTAATTACCCATAATGATTCAGGAGGGTATCCGGCCTTATATGAGCTGGATAGTATTACAGGAGCAGTTACCCGTTCAGTGTTTATAATAAATGCAACGAACAGAGATTGGGAAGATATTTGCCACGATGGCACGTATATTTACATTGCTGATTTCGGAAATAATACAGGGTCAAGAACAGATTTGAGAATTTACAGGATAGCTGTTGCCGATTACTTTTCAACCCCGGATAATACGGTGAGTGCCGATACTATCAATTTCTCTTATGCAGATCAAACGGATTTTACTCCAGGTTCTTTTTCAACGAATTTTGATGCAGAGGCGCTCATTACTGGGAATGACAGTCTTTATATTTTTACGAAAAACTGGGGAAACGGATGGACAAGTATATACGCATTACCCAAACTTCCGGGAACTTATCAAACGACACGAATAGACAGTATAAATACACAGGGACTGGTGACCGGAGCCGTATATGATTCCACAAATAATCGTATTACCCTTTCGGGGTATACGTATACGGATCCTTTTCTGGTAGAAATAAGTGATTTTTCCTTCAGCGAATTTTCCAGTGGTACGATAGACCGGTTGGTTATACCTCCTCCGCAAGGTTTTTCTATTCAGGTAGAAGGGATAACTACGTTCCAATCGGGGTATTATTTGACGGCAGAGGTCAATACTACAGGAGAGGCAGCATTATATCGATTGGACCGATCACTGCTTTCATCGGATGATAATACATTGAGCCATTGCAGTGTCTACCCGAACCCGGCAACTTCTTTTATCCGTGTACATTGCGCTGATTTTTCAACAGCAGAACTATATGATATGCAAGGAGTTTTACAGAAAACATCCGATCAGAAACAGATTGATATTTCCGGCTTCAGAAAAGGAACCTACTTACTGATCGTTAAGAATAAGATAGGAAAAGAAATTTTGTCTGAGAAAGTGATTTTTGATTACTAAGTTCTGTTTTCCAATGTCTTTAGTTGGAGGTTAATACCCCTCTCTGAATTGTAATTCTTTCGTTAAAGGAACTTTTGAGAGTGTTTCCAGTCCAAAATAGGTTACCACTTTTTGTGCTAAATTATTTTTCCAGTATTCGCTTTGTTCATCGAGAGCAGATTGGTCTCCTTCCAGATGTTTTTTAGGACAACCTCCAAAGCATACAGGAAGAAAGGAACACTTGGAACATGACGATGAAATTGTCGGGTCAAAAGTATCCCAGAAACCGTTATCGCTAAAGTGGTGATTAGAATCCGTTTGTAAGGATTGAGTCGCCCTATTGGTTTCTCCTACCTGGAGTCCACATCTGTAGATGAGTTGGTCAGCGCCAACAACAAAAGAATCGGTTGCTAACGCAGCACATACGAATGTTTTAGGGAAAGGAAAGCCATCCGGGACTTCCGATTCTTCGATTTTCCCGATTCCGGCCAGTTTTTTTGAAATCTTCTCCCGTATCAGGTCAAAGTCTTTGATTGAAAGTTGTTTTTTTGACATAAATGCTGACCGCTCGGAATAGGCAGATAATCTGGCAGGTTGAAAAATAGCAGGATACATTTTATCAAACCATCCCCGTTCTGATATGATATCTAAAAAGGGAAAGATATCATCCTTGTTTCGCCAATCAATATTAAACCGGATATCGACAGTGACAAAGTCAAGAAGCTTTTCTACCAGCGAAAAAGTTAGGTCATACGAGTTATTTTCCCCGGACAAAAATTCTTTTCGGTAGCGTCTTCTTGCATTATGATTTTCTTTCAGACCATCAAAGGAAATTTGAACTTGTCGGATCTTATGTCTTTTCAGAAAGGACTCAATTTGCTGAGGCCATAACGTTCCATTCGATATAATAGAAGAATGGTAATTAATCCCCTTTTTCTGACAAAACTCTTGAATCAGAAGAGAGGCAGATTCCATGAACTCTATGTTTAGTAAGGGTTCACCACCATACCAGTCAACATGAAGACTTTTTTTATTACTCTGAGAGAAAAGCGTCTCTAATTTCTGAATAATCGAATCAGCATCTTTGAACTCGAGCTTTTTTTCTATTCGTTCTTCGTAACAGTAATAGCAACCCAAATTACAGTTCATGGTAGTCGTTATAGTAAGAACAACAGGTGTTTCACCTCTTGCTTTCCAATACCTTTCTCGGATGTCCAAAAGTTCATCAACGGATGCATCTACGATAAAACCTGAAGCAGCCAGATATCTAAAAAGGTCAATGTCAAATAAATCAGGATCAACCTGTCTCTTTGCTCCGATTAAGTATTCACCTAAAATTACAGCATCTTCACCACTTAATTTTACGGTGGCACCAGATTTGGAATTATACAATAGATGACAGGACTCTGTCTCGAAACAGAAGTTATACCGGGAGTTGTAAAACATATCGACTTTTTTTAAGGCATTTCCAGATCCTCAATATCAATTAGTGCTAAACAGGTGGAAGTTCCGCCACAAAGTCTTGCAGCCCCTTTTTTTATAGGCTTTAAAGTTGCATCGACGAGTTCAATGGCTTCCACTTTGAATTTCATACCAGCCTGAATTTCGACCTTTGGTGCTTTCTCTGATGAAGCGATAAATTTCATAGAAGGTCTTCTAGAAATAGTTTTCTTACTTTCCATTTTGTTGTAAATTATAGAGTTAGAATTCTTGTTGTTAAAAGGTAATTCAGTAACTAACTTAGCAAAAATAGTTTTACAATCCAAATAAATGTTTGATAATCTATGTGTTAGGAGCGTTTTTTGTGGTTTTTACTTTCTGGATGAAAAATGAAGTCATAAGAAAAAATATAGTTTTGATATACTCTGTATCTTTATCATCCATCATAAAAAACTAAGAATAACTGTATGCGAGGTGTAATAATTCTCTCTTTTTTGTTTCTTTTTTTCACGGTTTATACGCAGGAAATTACTGTAAAGGATAGTTTACTCGTCATTCGGAAGAATCCTGAGAAGGGATTTCAACACGATTATATTTTGTTTATCCCTGAGGGAACACCCGTGAATAAAATGACTTGTTTACTGGTGGAACCTAATAACACTGGCAGACCCTCTGATAGTATTGAAGTACATAAACGGGCCGCAATAGATTTGGCAGCAGTCAGTTCAGTAGGAAATAATATTTCCACGATGCTAAAAATCCCTCTGTTGGTTCCCATTTTTCCACGACCGGCCTCTAAAGCTCTTGTATACACGCATGCATTGGACAGAGATGTGATGGTAAGAGCAACCGGAGAGCTGGAACGATTGGATTTGCAGTTGATAGCAATGATCGAGGATGCTCGTAATCGTTTAGCAATAATGCAAATTGAAACCGAAGAAAAAGTGCTGATGAACGGCTTTTCGGCATCAGCTACATTTACCAATCGCTTTTCATACATTCATCCGGAGCGGGTTAAAGCACTGGCTATGGGTGGTTTTAATGGAGAACTGATGCTTCCGCAGGAAACGATAAATGGTGTTAAACTGAATTACCCTTTGGGGGTCAATGATTTTTATAAACTGTTCGGAAAAAAGTTTGACAGAAAAGTTTATATGACTATTCCGCAGTTTATATACATGGGAAAACTGGATGAAAATGATGCCGTACAGTTTGAGGATGCCTACAGCAATAAAGAACGGAAAATCATCAATACTAATCTGGGCAGAGAGGTACAGGAACGGTATGTGAAATGTCAGTCCATTTATCGTGAAAATGAGGTGCAGGTAATTTTTTCTACTTTTGAAGGAGTGGGACATTGGACAACGTCAGAAGTCAATTTTGAAGTAATCAAATTCTTTTTTAACCAGATACAGTCCAAATCAAGTGGTAAAAATGAATAAAATCATCTACATTTTACTGGTTCTTATACACGTTTCCTGTCTGGCACAAGATGAAGAGAGCGAGACGGTTTACATGTCTGTCTCCCCGGCTGTCGATACCTCGGATAAGGGAATCACAGAGCTTATTCACGTAGTTTCTGAATTCCTTCGTACTAAAAATGAGAGTTTAACTTCTCATCCTTCCTGGTTGCAAGCTGATTTTGAGAGATATGTTGTTCCCTACAAAGATCTTTTTAAGATCGAGCAGAGCAGGTGGGGAAACAATCATTTTCGCCCAACGTTGATGGAGGTTATTACACTCTCTTCAAACGAAAAAATAGCTAAAATAGGCTTCGTGGGATACAATCGTGAAAGCGGGGAAAATGTCATTCGGGCCATTTATAATATACTTGCTATTCGGGTGAATGGAGTATGGAAATTAAAAAGACTTACTGATTATTGTACAAAAGACTGGTCTGTTTTTACAGAAGGGAGCATCACGTATCATATCCCGAAGGGAAAAACTCCGGATAATCAGGAAATAGCCCGGCAAAAAGAGGCTATTCGTGAGGTTTGTTTATTTTTTGAGACGCCTGAAGTTCCGATCACTTATTATTCCTGTGAATCCCTGAAACAAATTTTTGAAATCAAAGGTTTCGATTACTTGCCTAATATGTATTTTGACACGATAGGAGGGATGGTAGACCCTGGTAACATTGTGTATTCGGGGAATGATTCCGAATACTATATGCACGAGATTATGCATGTATATAGTACTACATTATTTCCTTCTTTACCACCTTTTTTAAATGAAGGACTGGCGACCTATGCAGGAGGAAGCGGACTGGATAATTACGCAAAGAACAGGGAATATTTCAAACTATATATACAGGAAAATAGTATACAACTTGCTGAACACCTGGAACCCTATGAAAGACTCTTTATGAGAAACGGGACTCCTGTACCCTATATGATCGGGGCGGTAATATGTGAAAGAGTGTTTCGGGTACATGGAAAGGAGGGGCTGATTGGTTTATTGCGCTCAGATAAAGAGTTATGGGAAACTCTGAATACGTATGGTTTTACCCAAGAGAATCTGTCTGCCGAAATCAAGAAAGAGATGGAGCTCCCCGGTACATGGCTATTAGAAAAAAACATCGTTGATTGACGAAAATAGTATGCCAGAAAGAATAAAAAATCTCTTGATCTGTAAACAGAGCATTAATCTTCCGTATCGAACAAGTTAGGAATACAACAATGTGTTGTAAATCAATGTTTTGTTTCCAACCTTCATTTTAGTCTTTTCGTTTATCGGCATAATTGCCAGTAATACGTAAAGAATTGAAATGAGAATAATCCAAACTGCTGAGAGGGTGTCGCATGAAGATATGTCAGATAACTACGTCTATCAAAGGTCATTGTTAGCCTATGTCGAGGTTGCAGGAATAGTTTCGGGGAACGTACTGGAAATTGGGACAGGTAGTGGATATGGAGTTGAAATGATTGCAAAACTGACGGAAAAATTTGTTACAATAGACAAAACAAAGGTTACAAGGGATTATCCTGAGCGCGATGGTGTCAATTATCTGAGGATGAAGGTTCCGCCTTTGACAAATATTCCTGATAACAGTTTTGATTTTGTGATTTCATTTCAGGTCATTGAACACATAAAGAACGATGCAGACTTTATTGCCGAAGTCCACAGAGTATTGAAAGACGGCGGAAAGCTGATTATCAGTACACCTAATAAGACCATGTCATTGACCAGAAACCCCTGGCATGTCAGAGAATATACGAAGGAAGAGTTTACGATCCTGCTTCAGTCACATTTTGGTCCAATCAGGGAATTAGGAGTATATGGAAATGAGAGGGCGATGACCTATTACAATATGAATAGGCGAGCTGTCCGAAGAATTACCCGGTACGATATATTCCGGCTTCAATATCGCTGTCCGGCAGCATTACTTCGCGTTCCATACGATATAATGAACAGGGTCAACCGGAGAAAATTACTAAAATCATGTAATTCATCAGGAATGTTAGATCTTTCACTGACCGATTTTTACCTTGATACTGCTACTGATAGATGCCTTGACTTGTTTTATATCGCTGAAAAAACAGGTGGAAATTAATCTCAGATACTATCTCCATTTATTAATATGTTCAGTTTGATCATCCAGTTGTGCTGCGAGAGATTTCATCCTGGATTTTAAAAGTAGTTTCCTTCCTTCAATTGTTCGGGTAAAAATAAGTTCACAACTACCTACTATTTTGTCCCATTGTAGCTTGAAATATTCTGCCAGTGATTTATTTCTTCCCAGGATTTCAGGTACAGAATGATAGTCTGTTTGTTGTATCAGAAGCAGAAATTTACTTTTTCTTAGTAATATATACCGTGGATTATTTACAGGTTTCACAATTTCATGCAGAGCATTAGTAAAAGCTGATTTTTCAAATGTTGTTCCTCCCTCCAGATGACAATATACTGCACCGTATTCGTCAAAAGAAGTTACAACTTCTAACAGGGAACGCTCAGTGTGGATTACGTTTGTTTTTAGTAGCGAGTTTAATAAGGCTTTACCGATATTATCAATATCTTTTGAAATATCACGGTACTTGATGTACAGCTTCAATGCTTTAAGAGTGTTTTTACCAAAGAGAATAACCCCGAGTACTCCTACCCCGATTAATATGTTATAAAAATCATGAAGTGTCCTGATCTTGCCAGAGTTTTTACCTATAGCATGAATAATGATTTCCAGAAAAGTTAAAACGCTGGAAGATAGTGTGGCAATAAAATTAGCAAGGGTTTTATTGAGGTACATGGATTTTGTTCGTTGGTAACTCCTTTCTTCTGAGAAAGGAATCTTTATCTCTTCAATTAGTGTGGTTCCTCCTTCTAATGCTTTTTGCCAATTAGACTTTAGGTTTTCCCGTTTTGAAGCAAATTCGAACATCTTTGTATTAGCGTTTTCAATTCCTTCTTTTGAGGAAATATTGTTTGACAGACGTAAACGGTTAATACCATTTTCTATTGAAGGAGGAGAATCAAAGGAGACTCCCACAAAACTTCTGAATCGTCTTTTTAATAATTCATAATCATCTCCTCCGGAAGGAGTTGTAGAATCAATACAGGCAATATGCCAGATATTTCCTGTTTTCTCAGAGTTATTCTTTTGCGTTCTGATAGCCCTCCCTCGCATTTGATTAGAAAGGACAAAAGATCCGACAAAGCTGGCTAGAATAAGAGAATTGATTGCCGGAGCATCCCATCCTTCACCAAGTAACGCTTTCGTTCCGATAAGGATTTGAATTTCACCTGATTGAAAAACATCCGTTACAATATGAACGATCGTATGTTTAAGACCTTCAGTTGGATGAATCAAAAGGTAATTGTCGTCAAAGGGGACTACTGAAAAAGAAATATCGTTCGGAGCAGCTTTTTCTTTGAATAAAGGTAGTGCCGTTTTAGGAATAATAACAAGAGAACCGGTTAATACTCCTATTTTCTTGTTTTTAATATTCTGACGCCGGAGTCTTTCGAAAATTGGCATAACACCAATTTTATTCAGTTCTAGGTTGTTTTCAGAAGTATTAACGAAGAACTCTTTACGTATGTAATCCGTAAGTATGACTAGGCGCAAATCACTTCCTAATTGATTATACTCAAAGTCAGTGATTTCTTTGATACCATTTAACTTACTAATACTTGTTGTAAGAGATTCAGTTACTTTTCTGTTGTGTAAAAAGTTAATCTGACGTCTTTCTATAGCTCCGTGTCTTTTTAGTTTGTTTTCTATAGCGTCTTTATGGACAGTATAATCATTAAAATATTCTTTGTCTTTATACAGGTAAAATTCAAGTAAGGTAGCTAACCAGTTATAATCAAGTGGGGGTAAGTAGAGCTTTTTGTCACCAATTACTTCCAGATGTTCTTTAGAAACCTCAATAGAGTTGGAATGAAGGAATATGAGACAGGATGAGTAGTAAGATAAGTTATTGTAAATCCAGTCCAGATTCTTGAGAGGAGCTCGCCAAATAGGATGATTAGTAATTGCTTCTACCAGTGTGGTATCCGTACTGATTTCCTGATATAACTTATTTATAGTTTGCCTGAATTGCGTTATTCTCTCATTTTCTTTTTCTGTCGGAAGTGTTAAATACACGTAATCCTGATGAGCACATAAATCATTTTCAAGGACCAGTTCAGGAACTGATATTTCAGTATCGACAGGACCATTCATATCCATATATCGCTGCCATTCTGCTCCTGTAACGTCATAAGGAGGAGTGGCTGTCAGACCTACAATAACCGAGTCAAGACTATTTTTTATTTTCATTAGGGATTGCCACCATTCATTTTTTAGATGATGTGCTTCATCTACTACAATCGTTTGCGTATTTTGCGCTTTTAACCCATCGATAATTTTTTCCACATCCCTTTTACAGGCAGCATGAAGTGCCTGATAAGTTATAACCGTCATAAATTTCGGATTTCTGATATCTCTCGAAATCCAATCCGGGGTAGTTGATGTCTGGAGAAATAATTCACAGAATCGTTGAATCCACTGATTTCGAATAGATATGGTAGGAGCTAAAATAAGAGTAGGTTTATTTAATTGTAACGCGACTTGTAACCCCAGAACAGTTTTTCCTGAACCCGGAGGTGCTATTACATGAAGGTGCTTGTCTGTCAAATGATCTTGTAATTCATCCAGTACACGCTGTTGGTAGCTTCTCCATTGGTATTTAAATTTTATGTTTTCAGGGTATACTGTTATCATACTTTCGGGGAGTTATTTGATGTAAACAAGACTGAAATACCTGATTACATACAGCGCAGATAATTGTTATTTTTGTAGTTTCAGCCCAAATATAGAACTTGTATCAGTATTTTCATATTAAAGAGAAAGACTATAAACATGAAAGTTTGATTGTAAAACTTCTTCTGTTTGTTTTTATTCCGGTTATAGTAATCCCCGTTATTATTGTAAGCCTACAGCATAAATCTGTCTCCTTTCTTGAAAAAGAGTATTTTGAAATTCATACCCTGTCTTATTCGGGCATAATTACGAAAAAACTGGAGGAGAAGAGTACCGGTAGAACAGGGTATATTGTATTGAATACGGAATGGTTTGAGAGAAAGGTGCCGTTCTATATCTATCGTGAAATCGAAGAAGGAGATTCCCTTGTTAAATTACCCTATTGCGATTCTGAGTGGTATATAAAACAAAACGGAGAAAAAATAGAACGCGATTTGAATTCCTTCTTCAGAGAAAAGTATTTTAGTAAATTATGTAAGGAATGAGTGCTATATTTTCTGATAATATAAAGTAATAAATCATGTTAATACGAAAGGCGACACCAAACGATTCAGAGATTCTGGCAGATTGTATTTTTCTGGCAATGGGAGACATAACCTATCGTTTTATTGGAGAGGAAAATACTGAAAAAGCAATTGCATTTTTGCGAAGTATGACCCGGGAAAGAGCAAATCAGTATTCGTATGAAAATAGCTGGGTTGTGGAGGATGAAAATAAGAAGGTGGTAGCTGCAGCTGTTCTTTATGATGGAGCCCGTCTGAATGAATTGCGAAAACCGGTTATGTCGATGTTGAAACAGGTTTACAACCGGGAATTACACCTGGAAGATGAAACGGAAAAAGGAGAATATTATATTGATTGTATAGGAGTAAAACCAGATCAGCAGGGAAAAGGAATCGGATCAATGATCTTACGTTTTCTTATCGATGAGTACGTCATACAAAAAGGAGAAACACTTGGTTTATTGGTGGATAAAGAGAATCCTAATGCGAAAAAACTGTATTTGAAGTTGGGATTTCAGTCAGCAGGGACTAAAGTGTTGACAGGTAAAGAAATGGAACATTTGCAGATTTCCCCTACTTATTTTCGATAGGGTGAACCAGAATAAATGGAAGAGATAATGAAGATTATATAGGTAAGAGAGCATCCGGAACAGATGCTGGTACAGCTGGTTTTGACAATGTGTATTTATGTACAGATCATGTTGGATAGTATGAGAAGTATGGTTTTAATTATATCGGAGAAGGATACCACCCCTGGGGAGATACATCAAGAATATATTGAGTGTAAAGTGGGTAAATAGCCTCCAGATCGGTTAGCTCAAAGTAGAGAATAGTGACTTCTCTTCTGAAGAAAGAAGCATTTTTGTTTACGTAATCAATTTTAACCCAGATTTGTTCGCGTATTATTGACGAACAAATTTAGCGACGGATTCAATGTGACTGGTATGAGGGAATTGATCCACAAAAGATACTTTTTCCAATACATATCCATTCTCCTGAAGAGTTTCCGTATCCCGTGCCTGTGTAGCAGGATTACAGGAAATATAGACAATGCGATCAGCTTTAAGATCAATTACTTTTTGTAAAGTCTTTGGAGCGATTCCTGCTCGCGGCGGATCAAGAATGATCGTTGCTATTTTGCCCGCATATTGAGGGAATTCTTTTAGGAATTTTCCAACATCGGCAGCGTAGAAATTGATCGTATCAATGGCATTTCGTTTGGCGTTTCGTTTGGCGTCTTCGATGGCTTCGGGAACGATATCTACTCCGATAATTTCCGTATTGTTTGTTCGGGTTGATAAAATCTGACCAATGGTTCCTGTTCCACAAAAAAGGTCCATAAGGACTTTATTGTCCAGATCATTATTTTCAAAGGCATAATCCAGAGCTTTGGTGTATAGCTTTTCAGCACTTTTAGGATTCGTTTGGAAGAAACTCTCCATCGAAATTTCAAATTTCAGATTGAGCAGGTCTTCAATGATTTTTTCTTCCCCGAAAACCAATCGCCAGGTACCGTTTTCGATTTTTGCACGATCGGCTACATTGTCATTTATAGTGTGCTGAAAACCGGCAATCCGGTTACCAAACAATTCCTTAAGTTTTTGTCCGAATGCATCTGCGTCAAAACGATCAAGACCTTCGGAAGAGGTAACAAGGTTAACTAATAATTGATCCTGAAAAAAGGATTTTCTGACAACGATATGACGAAAGAAGCCTTCTTTTCTGGGAGGGTGCCATGCAGGAAGTTCCGTTTGTTTCAGGTACTCCCGTACAATTGAAAGTTTATTTTCCCATTCGCTATCAAATAGCCCGGATTCTGCATTCAGACTTTCAACTTTCCACCAGGTTCCTCTGTGCTTGAAACCTAACGCAAAAGCATCGTCAATCTCTTCATCGGTTGCAATGTCGTGTTCGATGCAGGAGAACGAATACTCCATTTTATTTCGATAGTTAAATACGGCAGGCGAAGCGATAAATTCATCAAATCGATCTTCAATATCCTGTATCTTACCGATTTTTCGAAACACATCCAGTGTCGTTTGACGCTTACACGCGATCTGACGCTCAACCGGAACGAAAATATAGGGAGCACCGGAAATAGGCTGATAAGAAAGCTGAACTTCCTCAGGAGACTTCTTGAGAACCTTTACCAGTGAACATTCAGCGTGTCTTTTTCTCTTTTTGGTAACCCGGGCAAGGACCGTTTGTCCCGGCCAGGAATTATCTACAAAAACCGGATAGCTTCCTTCTTCGGAAGGTATGCGCGCAATTCCTTTTCCACCAAAAGCAAAATCAGTTATTTCAAGTTCAACCAGTTGTCCTCTTTGGATTGTCATTTATTCAGCTTATGAATGAGTTATTTTCTTTTTTTCTTTTTCTTGACAGGTGCCTTACGAGTAGCTCTTTTTCGGCCTCCTAAGCCATCGTCATCCGATCCTCGTCGGAAAGGGTTGGTTGCCAGTTTTACCTGAACATTGGGTACACGTATGATCTCTTTTTCTTCCTCAATAAGTTCATCCGAGATTGCTACATCTTCAGGTATTTCCAGTACAGGAATACGCTGGTTCATATAACTTTCTGCAGCTTCTTTTTTCGGAATTTCAGTTTCGGTGTAGAAAGAAACAGATTTTCCACGTTGTTCAGCACGCCCGGTACGCCCAATACGATGCAGATAAAACTCTGCTTCATCCGGCATATCGAAGTTGATAACATGTGAGACATCAGAAATATCCAGTCCTCTGGCGAAAAGATCGGTTGCTACCAACACACGGATTTCACCTGACTCAAAACTATTGGTAACTCCAAAACGCGTATTTTGTGCTTTGTTGGAGTGAATGGTACCAATCGTTTCCTGTAGATCGTTTTCGAGTTTTTCGGCTACTTTATCTGCAAATTTCCGTGAAGAAACAAAAACAATAGTCTTGGTGTACAGTTTCTTGTCCTCCAAAAGATGAAGAAGCAAATTATACTTCGTATTGAAATTGGGAACTGCAAATGCAACTTGCTCAATTTTCGCTACCGGCACTCCTGAAGGAGTCGCTTCTATTTTTTCAGGATTTGTAAAGAAATCGGCAATTAGGTCTTCAATTTCAGGACTTACAGTTGCAGAGAAAAGAAGATTCTGTCTGCGTTCAGGAAGTAAGTCCAGAATATTTTTTAATTGAGGAAGGAACCCGAGGCTTAACATTTCATCTACCTCGTCAATAATCAGACGCTTAACAGCTTTTGTAGCAAGTGCTCCATTTAAAATGAGATCATTCAGACGCCCCGGTGTTGCAACCAGAATATCCACTCCCTCACGGATGCTAGCTTCCTGCGTACGGATATTGGCACCACCATATACACCAAGGATACGAACGTTCTGATAAGCTCCCAGTTTTTGTGCTTCATCAACAACCTGCGCAACAAGCTCTCTTGTAGGAACAATAATAATAACTTGTGGGTGAATATCTTTTGTGAACTTCCACAATCGCAAAGAGGGTAGGAGGTAAGCAAGTGTTTTACCCGTACCGGTTTGCGCAATTCCAAGCACATCACGCCCGGACATAATGACTGAGAAAGCATCTTTCTGAATAGGAGTAGGTGTACTCAACTCCATGTCATCAAGTGCTCTCAAAAGTGGTTTGTTCAGATTCAAATCGTGAAAAGTCATGCCTGAATTTTTGGCAAAGATACACTAAATTGAACGCTTACCATCGCCTCTGTTAAGAATCAGTTGATTCAACCGGTTTACACAGGAAGATTAGTTAGTGAAGTACACCTGCAGCAACCGTGTTATTGGTATTCTCATTTATCAGAATAAAAGCCCCTGTTCGCGTATTCTTGTCAAATGGATCATAAGCGACAGGAACGGCTGTTTTTATACTGACGACACCGAATTCGTTCAGGTGTAAATTGGTGTGTTCCGATACACGATCATAGCTATGAATATCAATTTTACCGGAAACTTCTTTAATCCGTGCTTTTGTTGAAAAGCTGTTTTGCATAAGGATAAATTTTTGTCCGGGTTGGAAACTCTTGTTGTCCATCCAGCAAAGAGTAGCTTCAAGATCTTTTTCGACCTGTAGTCCTGATGAGCTGGAGGAAAATGTTGTTCCTCGACTGATGTCTATATCATCATCGATATGAATAATTACAGCTTCGTTCGTTGTGGCTTCCTCAACTTCGTTTCCTTCTTTTTCAATTTTGATAATTCTACTGGTTTGTCCGGATGGAAAAATGTCAATAAGTTCTCCTTTTTTCAGTGTTCCACTTAGTACAGACCCTGCATAACCTCTGTAATCATGAAGTTCTTCCGTCTGCGGGCGAATGATGTACTGTACCTGAAACCTTCCCTGTCCGGAAATTTCTTCGTCTCGTTCTGAAGGGCAGTTTTCCAGATAGTCCAGCAGTGTACCTCCTTCATACCAGGGCATATGCTCTGATTTACGCACTACATTATCTCCGGCAAGAGCACTTGCAGGAATAAAGGTCACTTTTTTTAATCCTATTTTTTTAGCGAATTCAGTATATTCCTCCTGAATCGAATCGAATATTGCTTCGCTATAACCGGTAAGGTCCATCTTATTTACTACAAGAATGATTTCCGGAATTCTGAGAATAGATGAAATAATAGAATGTCTTTTCGTTTGATCGGTAATACCGTTTCTGGCATCAATAAGTATGATCGCAAGATCAGCTGTAGAAGCCCCCGTAAACATATTACGTGTATACTCTGCATGCCCCGGAGTATCGGCAATAATGAACTTTCTTTTAGGAGTAGAGAAGTACTTGTATGCTACATCAATAGTGATTCCCTGTTCTCTTTCTGCGCGTAATCCATCTGTAAGAAGAGCAAGGTCAATACCTGTATCTTCCGTAATGGTTTTACTCTGTTTTGTAAGGGTTTCTATAATGTCTGTTGAAATGGAGTTGCTATCATATAACAAGCGTCCGATGAGTGTACTTTTTCCATCATCAACATTCCCCGCAGTAAAAAATCGTAGTAAATCCATGTGTTTAAAAATATCCGTTTTTCTTTCTGTCTTCCATTGCAGCTTCGCTTGCTCTGTCATCCATTCGAGTAGCTCCGCGTTCACTGATTTTTGTCACTGTTATTTCGTCAATGATATCATCAACGGTATAAGCAATACTCTCCACAGCAGCTGTACAGGTCATATCACCAACTGTTCTGTACCGAACATCCTTCGTTACAATTTTGTCTTCATGTGAAAGGGTAACAAACTCATTGGTTGTCATGAGCTGACCATGTTCTGTATAAATACATTCCCTTGGGTGTGAAAAATAAATATGCGGAAGTTCAATCTTTTCGCGCTTGATATAATTCCATACATCCAGTTCTGTCCAGTTGCTTATAGGAAAGACGCGGACATTTTCTCCCTGATCAATGCGCCCGTTGTAAATATTCCATAGCTCGGGGCGTTGTTTTTTCGGATCCCATTGACCGAATTCGTCACGAACAGAAAAAATGCGTTCTTTGGCACGAGCCTTCTCCTCGTCTCTTCTTGCTCCCCCGATGCATGCATCAAATTCAAACTCTTCAATAACTTCAAGTAGAGTGTAGGTTTGAAGTGCATTTCTACTGGGGAATTTTCCTTTTCCATCCTGAAGCCCTTGTCGTTTTATCGTATCTTCTACTTTTCGTACAATAAGTTTCTCTCCCAGTTCTTGTGCCAGTTTATCCCGGAATTCAAGTACTTCGGGGAAATTATGCCCTGTATCAACATGTACAAGCGGGAAAGGAAGTTTCCCGGGACGAAATGCTTTTAGTGCAAGATGTACCAGTGTAATACTGTCTTTTCCTCCGCTGAATAACAACGCAGGACGTTCGAATTGCCCTGCAACTTCGCGCATAATATGAATGGCTTCTGCCTCCAGATGATCTAAATAATCCATTACTTTATTAGTTAGTCGTGTGTAACCCACATTCCTTTTTTGATTTATCTTCCCACCACCAGCGTCCGGAACGAAAATCGTCTCCTGCCTTTACAGCCCGGGTACAAGGCTGACAACCAATGCTAATGAAACCTTTGTCATGCAAAGGGTTGTAAGGAATTGAGTGCTGTTTAATTTCGCTGGTAATATCTTCGGTTGTCCAGTCTAACAACGGATTGACTTTCACGAGCTGACGGGTTGTGTCTTCCTCAAATACGGATAATCCGCTTCTGCTTTCCGAATGTTCGGCTCTTAGTCCTGTTATCCACACATTAGCACCTTTCAACGCTCTGTTAAGAGGTTCTACTTTTCGTATATGGCAACATGTCTTTCTGTCTTCAGGTGATTCATAGAAACTGAACATTCCCTTATGGTTGACAAGCTCTTCTACTTTTGAATGGTTTGGGAAGAAAACCTGAATGGGTTTCTTGTAGCGATTTCTCGTATTCTCAAGCACTTTGTATGTTTCCGGAAACAGTCGTCCCGTATCCAGTGTAAATACAGATATAGGCAGATTGTTTGAAAAAATATGATGAGTAATTACCTGATCTTCCATGCTCAGACTGGTTGAGAAAACGATCCCGGATGTATACTCACTACATACTTCCTGAAGTAGTTTTTGTAAGTGTTTGCTTTTTTCGTCTCGCATGCTTCTTATTTCCTTTGTCAAAAATCTGAAAAATTTTGACAAAAGTAGAAATAATATATTTCCTATCGAAATAATAGGAGAATAAAATAAATTACTTTTTAAGCAAGGAATAGAATCTACACGTAACTTACTAACTTTGTGTCTATGGTTAAAGGAGATTTACGCAAAATGACGGTTCAGCATGGTGAACCTATACAATATACAATGGCATTTGATACCGGAGTTAATATGAATGAACTTCTGGGGAATGAAATTCTTTTGAAACATACCGGTATTATTCATTGCTCTTCGTGTGGAGCAGTAACCAAAAAATCATTTGGACAGGGCTTTTGTTACAAGTGTTTTATCAATGCGCCGGAGTCGTCCGAATGTATTATCCGACCTGAGCTGTGTAGAGCACATTTGGGGGAGGGGAGAGATGTTGAGTGGGAACAGCGTAATCATAACCAGCCCCATGTTGTGTATCTGGCATTGACAGATCAGGTTAAAGTGGGAGTTACACGAAGTCAACAGGTTCCGGTTCGCTGGATAGATCAGGGAGCTTATCAGGCGATTCGGCTGGCTGAAACACCCAATAGATATGAGGCAGGAAGAATTGAAGTTGCGCTTAAATCTTTCTACACGGATAAAACCAACTGGCGAAATATGTTGAAAAATGTAAACGATGAATCAGTAGACCTTATTGAGGAAAAGTGGCGTCTTGAAGAAATGCTTCCTTCCGATATTAGTAGTTTTATCTCAGACGATGATGAGGTGATGACGTTTGAATATCCCGTACTGCAATACCCGGAAAAGATCAAGTCAGTGAGCTTTGACAAGGAGGAGGAAATACGAGGTGTTCTACAAGGGGTGAAAGGACAGTATTTGTTATTAAACGATGATAGAGTTCTTAATATCCGTAAGCATACCGGGTATGAAATTGAACTGTTCTTTTAAGTCTCTTAAGAAGTCTGGAAGTAGATGTAGATCTTAGTCCGTGAAATGATACGATAAAAAGTGCTTGCAGGAATTTAGGTCTAATTATACACACGGTTTATACGTCCTGTAAAATATAAAAAAGGGTTGTCTGACAACAGACAACCCTTGCTAAACTGGAATAATTAGATCTAATGAATCTCCATGAGATACGGCATACGCATTTGAATACCTTTCATGTTATCAATTTCTTTCATGTTATTCATAATGGTCAAAACTTGTTGGCTAAGCGTAGAGTTTGTTCTCATCTGTGCATCCATATCCTCTTCCTCCGTAATCGCTTCAAGAATTTCCATAAACTGATCTCGCTTCGATTTCGGGAAATAGGTGATAATCGGTTCTTTGATGTTTACTTCTTTTGCAGCGTAGGCAATAGCATCATTTAAACCACCTAACTCATCTACCAGTCCGATTGCCAATGCATCTTTACCGGTCCAGACACGTCCGCGAGCTATTGCGTTTACACGTTCAGGTGTCAGGTTTCTTCCTTTTGCAACAATCGCTACAAACTCTTCGTAAATCTGATCAACCTCTTTCTGAATAATACTCATTTCATCTTCCGTCAGTTTTCTGTTGGTGGACATGACAGCGTGAGAATTTGTACTTATTCGGTCAAAAGAAAGACCAACTTTTTCTTCAAGCATTTTTCCTGTATAGGGAATTACACCAAATACACCAATTGATCCTGTAATTGTTGTGGATTCTGCAAAAATACGGCTGGCCGGAGCTGAAATATAATAACCTCCAGATGCGGCAACATTACCCATACTTACAATAACAGGTTTTTGCTCTTTCGTTAGGGTTATTTCCCGCCAGATTTCTTCACTTGCAAGAGCACTTCCTCCCGGAGAGTTTACACGGAAAACGACAGCTTTGATATCATCTTCTTCACGTGCTTCACGAATTTGTTTAACCAATTCGGAAGAGACAATGCCTTCTCCGTCTGTTGCAATTCCTCCTTCGGCTAAAATTACAGCAATGTTAGCATCTTTAGCATCGTCTAACGTACGCTTTTCTCGTGCTTTTTTACGGGCATAGGTTGTGAATTTAATGAGCTTTAGATCGTCTTTTTCAGCTTTATTGACTTTCTTTTTAAGCAGAGAGTAAACTTCATCCTGATATTTCGTAGCGTCCAGTAATTTGTACTTTACAGCATCTCCTGTTCTACGAATTTTAACATTTTCCGCAATTTCATCGAGTTCAGTAACACTGACACCTCTGGAAGAACTGACAACCGTTAAATAGTCTTCCCAAATACTGTTTAGGTAGCGTTGTGCCTGAAATCTGGCACTGTCACTCATTTTATCAAGAAAATAAGGTTCAACAGCACTTTTGAAGTCATTGTTAGGACCGCGTATAACCTGCATTTCAAGGTCTAACTTATCAAACAGGTTTTTGAAAAACATATATTCTCCGCCAAGACCAAGAAATTCCATAGTAGACGTCGGAAATCCATAATTTTCGTCTGCAACAGAAGTCAATAAATATTCTTTTTGAGTGATAACTTCTCCGGAGTTATAGGCAACAATAAATTTTCCAGATTCCTTAAAATCTTCCAATGCCTTTCTTAGTTCAAAAAGACTTGCCATTCCGCACTGAAGATTCGAAAGTTCAATGAAAATACCTTTTACTTTGCTGTCATTTTTTGCCTCTTCTATTCCCACTAGCAGGTCAACAAGACCAGTTGTTCCGTCGAATTTAAATTCAACAGGATTGAAGGAAGCGTTGGTTTTATCAGTAATTGGTTCGTTCAGTTGAAGATGTAAAATACTATTGTCTTCAATCTGCAGCTTTTTTGTCTCAAATCCGGCTGTGAAAGCACCAATCGTTGCTCCTAAAAACAGGAAAAAGAAAATGGAGCTGAAAACAGAAGAAACTATAATGGCAGTTAAACTGGGCCAGAATACTTTCCAAAAGGAAATTTGTGGTGTGCTCATAATGTATCGCGTTTAATTCTAATGTAAAATTAGCGTTTTTTATGTTGAGTAAGTTCTAAAGTTTGATAGATGGCACAATAATGTATATTAGCGGCAATTAAAAATGGGATATGGCAAAAGTTGTAGTTGCTTTGGGGTCAAATATTGAACCTCGCATAGAATATTTAAAAAAAGCAATTCAGGAAATCAGAAAGATAGGGAAGGTGATAAGTGTATCTTCTCTCTATGAGACGAAACCTGTCGGTTTTGAAGCGGAGGTTGATGTTTTAAATGCGGCTTTGATCGTTGATACAGAGTTGTTTCCATTGGCGCTTCTGGAGCGATTGAAAAGTATTGAAGCAAATATGGGAAGAGTTGTTGTTCCTGGTGAAGGTTATACCTCCAGAACAATCGATTTGGATATTATTTTTTACGATCGGCAGGTCTTAGTGTCTGAGCAACTCATTATTCCGCATCCTTCTTTTTCCGAGCGGGAATTTGTGTTATTTCCGGTTGTTGAAATAGCAGGAGAATGGGTAGATCCTCTGAGTCAATTAACTATCCGGGAAATTTTAGCTGATAAAAAAGAGATGAGAGAGCCCAGAATATTTGCTAAATCTTAAATAGTCATAAAAAATGGGGGTACTTTTTTAAGAACTAAAAAAAATCATTATTATTGCACAGTAATTAACTGGAAAAGCTAAAAACTAGGTTTATAATGAAGAATCAAAGCTTAAAAGGACTTGCAGCTATAGCGTTGGCAGGTGGTTTGACGACAACAAGTTGTGACTTGTTGAAAGATGTAGATTATACGGTTACTCCGGATCCATTAGAGATGCACGGAGATAGCGTACGAATCAAGGTAGAAGGTGTTCTCCCTGAAAAAGGGTTGAATAAGAAGGCTTCTGTCGAAATAACTCCTTCTGTTGGAGGGGTTGCGTTAAAAACAATCACAATCCAGGGTGAAAAAGCTGAAGGTAACGGACAAACAATTATGTTTAAACCTGGTGGGAAATTTACCTATACAGATGTAGTTGCTTACAAGCCTTCAATGGAAGAATCGGAATTATCTGTTTCCGGTGTAGTTTATAAAAAAGGAAAAGAGAAAGATCAGTTTGGTCCCGAAAAGATCGCTGATGCAACAATAATCACTCCTTACCTTGTTCAGAATGATCAAAAAGTACTTATCGGTGCGGATCAGTTCCAACGAGTGACGGAAGAGGTAGCTAAGGCACAGATCAACTATCTTAAAAATATGAGTAATGTTCGTCCTGCTGAAATGAAGGATGAAGATATCAAGGCTTTTGAAGCGTTCATGGCAGCAGCGCAGACAAATCCTAAAATTGCTCCTAAAACAATCAATATTCTTGCTTACGCATCTCCTGAAGGTGAAGAAGGAAGAAACAATGAATTGTCAACGGCTCGTTCTGAGTCAGGAAAGAAAGCAACAGCTTCTATTGCTAAGAAAGCAAAGAATGAGTTTGGTCAGGCAGATGAGTCGTTCAATCTTCAGGCGAAAGGGGAAGACTGGGCTGGATTTAAGGCTGAACTTGAAAAGTCTGAAATGCAGGAAGATGAGAAGAATCTTGTATTACGTGTGTTGAGCATGTACAGTGATCCTGCTCAACGTGAGAAAGAAATGCGTAACATGGCTAAAACATTTGATTACCTTGAGAAAAATGTATTGCCTCAGTTGCGTCGTTCACAAATTAACTTTGTGTATGACCTTACAGGATATTCAGATGAAGAATTGACTGCATTGGCAAAAACAAACCCTGATACATTGAAAGTGGAAGAGTTGTTGTTTGCAGCTACATTGACAGATGATCTTAATGAAAAACTTCGTATCTACAAAGAAGTTGAGAGATTGTACTCAGAAGATTGGAGAGGACCTAACAATGTTGGATATGTATTATTCCTACAAGGAAAAACAAACGAGGCGAAAGCGAAGTTTGAGAAAGCGAATAATATGCAGGAGAACCCTCAGTCGTTGAATAACCTTGGTGTTATTGCCCACATTTCAGGAGATCGTACAAAAGCAAAAGAATTGTATGGTCAGGCTATGTCAGCAGGTGCTGAAGTGAAATACAACATGGGAATTGCAAACATTCAGGACGGTAAGTATGAAGATGCAGTTTCAAACATGGGAGACGAGAAAACATTTAACAAGGCTTTAGCTCAGGTATTGGCAGGAAATCTTGACGCAGCATCATCTACAATTGACGAAGCTGACGCTAAAGAAGAAGCAATGTCTTACTACCTGAAAGCAATTATTGCTGCAAGACAAAACAACGAAAATGCAGTAGTAAACAATCTTAAGTCTGCTTTTGGTAAAGATGCTTCATTGAAAGCTAAAGCAGCTAAAGACAGAGAATTTATTAAGTTCTTTGAAAGCTCAGCTTTCTTGGCAACAGTGAAATAAGAAACCTAGTGACACTATAGTCAGAAAGGCTGCCCTTTGGCGGCCTTTTTGTTTTTAGGATATTTGGCTTTTTCACAAAATTAATACGTGATAGTTTTTCGCTTTTTATTACTTTTGAGGTAAATACGAGTATTTTAGAATGGAATATAATACGGTTCGGCCGAAAATGCTCATTCCTGAGTATGGCAGAAACGTGCAGAAGATGATTGATTTTGCACGTAAAATAGAAGACAGAGACGAACGAAATCGGGCAGCAAAGGCGATTATTGAGGTGATGGGACAGTTAAATCCGCATTTGAGAGATGTGGATGACTTTAAGCACAAATTATGGACTCATTTGTTCATAATGTCCGATTTCCAACTGGATGTAGATTCACCTTACCCGATTCCAAGCAGAGAAACTCTTGAAGAAAGACCCGAGAGGCTCGGATATCCTAAAAATTCGATCCGTTACGGACACTATGGTCATAATATTCAGGAAATGATTAAAAAAGCACTTGTAATATCTGATCCGGAAGAGAAAAGTGCAGTTACAAGACGTTTGGCGAATATCATGAAGAAACTGTATCTAACGTATAACAATGATACAGTTGAAAACAAAGTTATTATGAATCAACTTTCCGAATTATCAAACGGAAAGTTACAGGTAGAAGACCCTGAAGATCTTACTTCAACCAATCAGATCTTGAGATCGATTGGGGTGAATCCGAATGCGCGTAAGAAAAAACCGCTCAAAGGGAAAAATAAGAAAAAGAGATAAGAATGGCATCATTTGAAATATACGGAGGAAAGAAACTAAAGGGAGAATTAGTTCCCCAGGGAGCGAAGAATGAAGCGCTTCAGATTTTGTGTGCGGTACTTTTGACAGAAGATAAAGTAACCATATCCAATCTTCCGGATATTATTGACGTGAATAAGTTAATCTCTCTTTTACAGGCAATGGGTGTAAAAGTGGAGAAGGTTGAAAAAGGAACTTTCATTTTTCAGGCCAAAGAAATTGATCTGGATTATTTGCGTTCGGAAGATTTTAAAAATCGGGCAAGTAGCCTTCGGGGGTCGATCATGATTGTTGGACCGTTACTGGCTAGATTCGGAGAAGGGTTTATTCCTAAACCCGGAGGAGATAAGATTGGACGTAGACGACTGGATACGCATTTTGAAGGATTTGCAAGATTGGGTGCTGAGTTCAATTTTGATGCGGAAGAGTATTTTTACTCTGTTAAAGCAAAAAAACTTAAGGGAACCTATATTCATCTCGACGAGGCTTCTGTAACCGGAACGGCAAACGTTGTAATGGCAGCTGTATTGGCAGAAGGACATACAACGATCTACAATGCAGCGTGTGAACCCTATCTACAGCAATTGTGTAAAATGCTGAATAGTATGGGAGCACAAATTGCAGGAATAGGGTCTAATCGTCTCGAAATTGATGGAGTAGACAAGTTGGGAGGTTGTTTCCACAGAATTCTTCCGGATATGATCGAAATCGGTTCATTTATAGGACTGGCAGCGATGACACAATCGGAAATTACGATCAAAGATGTGTCGTACGAAAATTTGGGGATTATTCCTGACGTATTCCGAAAGCTTGGAATTCAGATGGAATTGAGAGGAGATGATTTATTTATCCCTGCTCAGGAATCCTACGAAGTTGAAACGTTTATCGACGGGTCAATTATGACGATATCTGATGCCCCATGGCCTGGGTTTACTCCGGATTTGTTGAGTATTATTTTGGTGGTGGCAACACAGGCAAAAGGTGCGGTATTGATTCATCAGAAAATGTTTGAATCTCGTTTGTTCTTTGTTGACAAACTAATTGATATGGGGGCGCAGATTATACTTTGTGACCCACATAGGGCAACAGTCATCGGATTAGATAGAAAGTATCCTTTGAGAGGAATACAAATGACTTCTCCGGATATTCGAGCAGGAGTATCACTTTTAATCGCTGCACTTTCAGCAGAAGGACGTAGTGTGATTCACAATATTGAACAAATTGACAGAGGGTATCAGGATATTGATATTCGTTTGAGCAATTTGGGAGCTGATATCAGAAGATTGTAAGAAGTACAAAAATGGCAGGTTTACTGCCAGATAAAATAAAAAATGGATAACTGAACTGTCAGATTGTCCATTTTTTTTAGTTGGCAAAAAGTTTGAGTTAGAATGCGAAAATGGCGAGTTATGGCTGAGAAAGAAGAATTGGAAAATCAGGAAGAACAAGTTAAGCAGGACGAGGTTCTGGATAAAGATGAGCAGAAAGAATCGACAGAGCCTACCTGGGAGGACAGATATAACGAGATGAATGATAAGTACGTGCGTTTGTACTCTGATTTTGATAACTTCCGTAAACGAACGATTAAAGAGAAAGCGGATATTATCAACCAGGCAGGTTCAGATTTGATGAAAGATCTATTAACAGTTCTGGACGACTTTGAGCGTGCTATAAAGGCAAATGAGAAAATTGAAGATGTAGAGGCTGTAAAAGAAGGTTTCCGTCTTGTACATCACAAGTTTGAAGGAATTTTACTTTCAAAAGGTTTGAAGCCAATGGAGGCACAGGGCGAAGCATTTGACGCAGAATTACATGATGCAATTACGAATATTCCGGCTCCCGAAGAGAGTCTTAAGGGGAAAATCGTTGATGTAGTGGAAAAAGGATACTTTTTGAAAGATAAAGTGTTGCGCTATGCCAAAGTTGTTGTAGGGCAATAAGCACATTTTGAATTATGAGTGAAAAGAGAGACTATTACGAGGTTCTTGGTATTGGCAAATCGGCTACTGAGGCAGAGATCAAAAAAGCGTACCGTAAACTGGCGCTAAAGTATCACCCGGATAAGAATCCGGACGATAAAGAGGCGGAAGAAAAGTTTAAGGAAGCAGCCGAAGCTTATGAAGTGTTAAGTGATACGGAAAAACGTCAGCGATACGACAGATTTGGTCACGCTGGTGTCGGAGGCGCTTCAGGTGGTGGCTTCGGTGGTGGAGGCATGAACATGGAAGATATCTTTGAACAGTTCGGAGATGTCTTCGGGGGTGCTTTTGGTGGTTTCGGAGGCGGTAGATCGTCCAGAGGTGGAGGTGCACGTACTTCGAGAGGTAGTAATCTACGAGTTAAGATTAAACTTACACTGGAAGAAATAGCTACCGGTGTAAAAAAGAAAATCAAAGTTAACAAACTGGTTAATGCGGACGGAGTTACCTATAAAACCTGTTCGCAATGTAACGGAAGCGGACGTGTAATGCGTGTTACACAAACTTTCCTGGGGCAGATGCAAACAGCTTCTACCTGTCCTTCTTGTAATGGTACCGGTAAGATCATTGATAAAAAACCTGCAGATGCAGATAATCAGGGATTGAAACGCCAGGAAGAGGTGATTGAGATCGACATCCCGGCAGGAGTGGAAGAAGGAATGCAATTGAGCGTTACGGGGAAAGGAAATGCGGGACCCTTTAACGGAATTCCGGGTGATCTTCTGATCGTAATTGAAGAAGTAGAGCATCCTCTTCTGAGAAGAGATGGAGAACACCTTCATTATGATGCATATATAAGTTTTATTGATGCTGTTTTGGGGGATTCGATCGAAATTCCTACGGTTACAGGTAAGGCAAAAATCAAAGTAGAACCGGGTACACAGAGTGGGAAGATGTTGCGCCTGAAAGGCAAAGGACTTCCTAATGTACAGGGATATGGATCTGGTGATTTGTTTGTACACATTAATATCTGGACACCGACAAAAGTTTCAAAAGAAGAACGCGAAATTCTTGAAAAACTGAAAGAAAGTGAAAACTTTACTCCGAAACCGGAAGATAGAGATAAAGGATTCTTTCAGCGGGTGAAGGATATGTTCCAAAGCTGATTCCGATAAAAAATAGAGAAAAGGCATTTTCCCGTGAGGAGAATGCCTTTTGTTGTATTTGCAGGTAAAAACTTCTTTTTATATTTAGCCGAGAAACAAATCTATGCTTGAAGTCAGGAATATAACAAAACGATACGGAATCAAACTGGCATTGGATAATGTGTCGGCTAAATTTGAACCGGGAAAAATTCATGGAATTCTGGGACCCAACGGAGCCGGAAAAACAACGTTAATCCGAATTATTAATCAGATTATAACTCCTGATGATGGTGGTGTTTATCTGAATAATAGGTTAATGCCCCGGGAGCAACTGAGTTCTCTCGGATACCTACCTGAAGAAAGAGGAATGTATCCCAATATGACCGTCTCGGATTTTCTGCTATTTATGGGATCTTTACGTGGTTTACATAAAAATGAAAGTAAAGCGGCGCTAGATTATTGGATGGAAAAATTTGATATTCAGGAGTGGAGAGGTAAACGTATTGAAGAGTTGTCCAAAGGAATGGCTCAGAAAGTGCAGTTTATTTCCACGGTTTTTCATAATCCGGATCTATTAATTCTTGATGAACCTTTCAGTGGATTTGATCCTGGTAATGTCAAACTGATGCGTGGCATATTGCGGGAGATGAAAGAGGAGGGAAAAACAATTCTTTTGTCCACGCACAATATGAACAGTGTGGAAGAATTATGTGATCACGTTGTCTTAATAGATAAGAGCAAGAAAGTTCTGGAAGGAACTGTTCAGGAGGTCAAAGGACATCACTCTGAAAAACTTTATGCAGTACAGTTTTCAGGTAATATGATTGCATTTGCAACGGCCTTATGGACAGGTTTTGATCTGGTTGATAAGAAAATTATCGGGGAGAACAGATATATTGCCCGTGTGCGGATGGTCGGAGACAGTAATTTCAGGAGTTTACTGGAAACACTGGTTCCGAAAATTGATATAGAAGGTGCCTGGGAAGAATTACCGTCTATGGAAGAAGTATTTATCCGGGAAACTACTGTAACACACTAATAAAGCATGAAAAGAATTATAAGTATTGCCGGAAGAGAATTGAATGAGCGTCTCAAAAGTCGCTCATTTCTGACGATGGCAGTAGGAGGACCTCTCGTTGTACTGTTTATCCTCTATATTTTATTTACAGCTTCTGGGGGAGAAGAAGAACATGTCCGCGTACTGGTTTCTGATCCGGTTGAAACACTTGAAAATATAATTGTTCCTGATTCTTCAGGGCAAATAGAGTACGCGTTTATCAATTCCTATGTAGAACCTGCTTCTTTCACTTCAGATCCTGAGTACGCCGGTTTTGATGCATTGTTGGTTGTAAACGAAAAGGTGCTATCCAATAATCACGTTTTCTTTTTTCAGAAGAAACGATTGAATTCGAAGATCCCGTTACGGATTCAGCGCGAGCTGGAAAAACGTTTGGAAGGATTGAAAGCGAAAGAGTTTACGGACCTGACCTTGAAAGAGTTTCTCATCGTCAAACATCCGTTAAATTTGGAAGTACGGGATGCCTATCGTCCCGAAGAATTAGGGAATTACAAATTAGCAGCTTATGCGGGAGTCGTTTTCGGAGGAATTGTCTTTCTGTTTATTTTCCTTTTCGGAATGACCATTTTGCGAAGTACGTCAAGAGAAAAATCCAGTCGTATAGCAGAGGTTTTACTAGCAACAGTAAAGCCCGGAGAATTAATGACCGGGAAATTACTGGGAATCGGTATTGCAGCATTGATACAGTTTGCAATCTGGACGGTATTGATTTTCGGAGGTTTACTTTTCTTCCGATCTGTTTTCTTTCCGGATATGTTTGATGCTGCCAATCTTGTCGCAGGACAAGAGTACACACCGTATAACGATTTGGTTCAATTGGTGTATGAACAACTAAACTTTGGAGTGATGGGAACTTTCTTTGTTCTGTTACTGATACTGGGGTATTTATTCTACGGTGGGCTATTTGCTGCACTGGGAGCAGCTCAAGGTTCAGAATCTGACGGACAACAGTTTCTTATTCCATTGATTTTCTTGTTTTTGATTGGCATTTGGTCGGGGTGGTACGTAGCTGAAAACCCGGATGCTGAATTATCTTTTTGGTTGGGTATTATCCCTTTTACATCACCCATGGTTATTATGGTGAATCTGGGATTGGGGTACGAAAGCGGAGAACTTTGGCATTTGTTAATGGCTATTGTATTGTTACTCCTCGGGATTCTGTTCAATATAGGGGTTGCAGCACGAGTATTTAAAAATGCTTTGCTTGTTACAGGATACCGTCTGCGTTTTGGAAATTTAATCAACTGGATATTTAAAAAACCATAATGAATGAGTAAGGGACAGGAACCCGTTGCCGCAATTGACCTGGGCACAAATACATTTAATTTACTGATCATTAAAAACGGAGCTCCCCATCCTGAGTTACTGCTTTCTACAAAAGAAGGAGTTGCGCTTGGTATGGGAGGGATAAATGATAACCGTATTTCAGAAGATGCCTGGCAAAGAGGAATGGACTGCCTGGGGCGTTTTATGGCAATTTGTAAGGAATATGGTTGCACAAAAATTCAGGCTATTGCAACATCTGCTATTCGAAATGCCATAAATGGAAAAGACTTTGTTCATAAAATAGAAGAAGAATTCGATATTCCCTGTAAGGTAATTGATGGAATCGAAGAGGCAAAGTTAATTTATAAAGGGGTCTGTCTTACTCATAATTTTGACCGAAAGGGGTTAATTATGGATATAGGAGGGGGAAGCACGGAGTTTATTCTGGCAGATGAGAACGGTATACTTGCCATGAATAGTTTCGAAATTGGTGTTTCCCGTATATTCCAGCAATTTTCATTCAGTGATCCGTTTTCTGAAGAGGATAAGGAGAAAATCAATACTTATTTGGAAGAGAAAACAGGCGGTTTTTTTGATACGATTTCCTGCTCAGACTTTATAGGCTCTTCCGGGTCGTTTGAAACCTTATATGAACTGTTATATGACAAGGAATTTCCCGAAGGATTTGATCCTGTTATGTTGAGTCGTAATGAAATGGAAGTGATGATAGATATTCTGTTGCGTATGACTGCAAAGGAACGTGAACGTCATCACCGCATACTTCCGGTTCGGAGAAAGATGATACCTATTGCAGCGGCTAAGATGAAGTGGATTATGGAGAAAACCGGTACCGAACGTATAATCATAACCCCCTGTTCGCTGAAAGAGGGAGTGGCATTTGATTTGTTGAATAATCAGTAAATTCGTAAAAATAAGAAATTCCATGAGCAAGATATTAATCATAGACGACGAGAGAAGTATTCGAAGAGCATTGCGCGAAATACTGGAGTTTGAGAAGTTTGAAATAGAAGAAGCGGAGAACGGTAAAGAAGGACTGGAAAAGGCCAAGAATGAGTCGTTTGATGTTATCTTTTGTGATATCAAAATGCCACAAATGGATGGTATGGAAGTGCTGGACGATTTGATTCAAGCAGAGGTTGCTACGCCCGTTATCATGATCTCCGGACACGGAAATATAGAAACGGCTGTTGAATCTATAAAAAAGGGGGCGTTTGATTTCATTGAGAAACCGCTTGACCTGAACCGCATTTTAGTAACTGTTCGTAATGCCTGCGACCGGAGTACACTTGTGGAAGAAACCAAAGCACTTAAGAAAACGATAAAAAGAGTCAAAGGATCATCGATCATCGGAGAGACGGACGGCATCATGAAGATAAAAGAGATGATTGAAAAAGTCGCTCCTTCTGATGCAAGAGTATTAATCACCGGAGAAAATGGTACGGGAAAGGAACTGGTTGCCCGACAATTACATGAACAAAGTGGACGAAACAAGGGACCTTTTATTGAAGTGAATTGTGCAGCAATCCCCTCGGAATTAATTGAAAGTGAGTTATTTGGTCACGAAAAAGGTGCGTTTACTTCAGCAGTTAAGCAGAAAAAAGGAAAGTTTGAACTGGCGGAGAATGGTACAATCTTTTTAGATGAAATTGGAGATATGAGTGCTTCTGCTCAGGCAAAAGTCTTGCGGGCATTACAAGAGAATAAAATTACACGGGTAGGAGGAGAGAAAGACATTCGGATTAATGCGAGAGTTATAGCGGCTACGAATAAAGATCTGCGAAAAGAAATTGAGGAAGGAAATTTCCGGGAAGATCTTTATCATCGTTTAAGTGTCATTTTACTCCATGTTCCGGCTCTGAATGACCGACGTGAGGATATTCCTCTTCTTGCAGAACACTTTCTGACGATGGTGTGTGCGGATCATGGGATACAACGTAAGGATTTTACTGAAGAAGCATTGAAAGAACTAAGCGCTGTTAACTGGACAGGAAATATCCGAGAGTTACGAAATATCGTTGAACGTCTGGTGATCCTTGCCGGGAAGACAATTACGGATGAAGATGTACGAATGTTTTCGAATCCTAAAGTAAACGCCTGAACCGCTTAGATAGATAAAGGTATGGCTTCCGATCAGAGTTTTGCAGATTTTGTTGTGTACCAGATAGAAAAAGCCGGTGAGATAACGGCAAAAAAGATGTTTGGGGAATACGGGATTTATGCCGATGGAAAGCTATTTGGTTTGATTTGTGATAACAAACTCTTTATCAAGCCTACGGAAGCAGGACGAAAGTATATTGGAGAAGCACTTGTCGAAGCGCCTCCGTATTCGGGTGCAAAGCCTAGCTTTCTTATAGAAGACAAAATTGAAGACAGAGACTGGCTGAGTGAACTCGTGCGTATTTCAGTAAAGGAATTACCGGAGCCTAAACCGAAAAAAAGGAAAAAATGAGAATGGCTACAACTTCATTAAAAAAAGGGATTCTGTTTTTATTGGTAGTACTCGGAAGCATTTGGTCTGCTTTCGGACAACAATCATATGACAGCGAATTGGCGGACTCATTGGGAGCTGATGCGTATGGAATGCGAATGTATCAATTAGTGATTCTTAAAACAGGTACCGAAGTGATTGAGGATAAAGAGCTCGTACAGAAATTATTTCGTGGGCATTTAGACAATATCGGACGGTTAGCAGAAGAAGGTAAGTTGGTAGTTGCAGGACCATTGGGGAAGAATGAATTGGAGTACAGGGGTATTTTCATCTTTAAACTGGATAACAAGGAAGAAATTCAGGAACTGCTGAAAACTGATCCTGCAATTGAAGCAGGAATATTCGATGTGGAAATTCTTGATTGGTATGGATCAGCAGCTTTACCGATGTACTTGCCGTATCATAAACAAATTGAGAAGGAACAACCTTGATAATTTTATAAACTCTATTTTGTAGCTCGATCAAATATTTTGAACCATTTTGATTTGAAGCGATGAACTTCCTGAGAGCTGTAAATACCTGTTTTTCCAGAAGCGAAAAAAGCAACAAAACAAGCTATTGCAATAAATATACCTGCTTCGGTTCCGAATAGTTCCAGTCCCATAATGGTACAGGCGAGAGGTGTATTTGTTGCACCGGAAAATACGGCTACAAACCCCATTCCTGCGAGTAATGCCATAGGTAGAGGGATAAAAAAGCTAAGTGCATTACCCAATGTGGCACCAATAAAGAACAAAGGAGTTACTTCACCTCCTTTAAAACCGGCTCCCAATGTAAATGTGGTCAATAGCAGCTTAATCATAAAATCATACGGGGGAAGTGATTGTTCAAATGCAGAGACAATGGTTGGGATACCCAAACCGATATATTTTGTAGTTCCCATGAGGTAAACTACCACAGCTATAATTATGCCTCCGATGACGGGGCGGAGTGGAGGGTAGGAGAAACCGGAAGAGAACATCTTTCCGAAGAAATGCACAACTTTTGAAAAGGAGAAAGCTGCGAGACCAAAAAGAATACCGGCAAGCACGGACCACAAAAGAAATGTAGGTTGTATGTCGGGAACAAAAGGAATTGTATATATGGTGTGGGTAGCTCCTGCATAATGACAAGTCATGTCTGCAACTACAGCAGTGAAAAGCGAAGGGAGAACAGCACGGTAACGGTTAGTTCCTTTTGCAAGTACTTCAATGGCGAAAACAGCCCCTGCGAGAGGTGTTCCAAAAACAGAAGCAAAACCGCCACTGATTCCGGCAATAAGGATCATTTGACGTTCCGAAGAGGTGATTCCGAATTTTTTTGAGAACTGGTCTGCTATGGCTCCTCCCATTTGTACAGCTGTACCTTCCCTTCCCGCAGAACCTCCGAAAAGATGAGTCAAAAGGGTTCCAATCAGCACCAAAGGAGCCATTTTGAATGGGATAATTTGCTTTGGACTATGAAATTCTTCGAGTAGCTGATTATTTCCCTTTACTACATCCTGCCCGTAGTAATGATAAAGCAATCCTATGAGCAATCCTCCCAAAGGGAGAAAAGCAATTAACCAGATGGCTGCTTCCCGTGTTTGTGTTACCCAGTCAAGTGCAGTCAGAAAGCCTGCAGAAGCGAGTCCTACAGGAATTCCTATGAGTAAAGATAATAACAGCCATTTCCATAACTGGGAAGGAGCAAAATATGCCGTACTAAATTTCATTTTTTCCATAGCCGATTTCTACCATACGTTTTGTATCCGTTCGTAGGCGCCATCAGCTTTGAATTCATTTCTCCACGGTTCGGGGCAGACACCATTGCCCTGCATATTGAATATTGTTGTATCAGAACAATTTAGCAATTTCTTCCAATGCTTTGTCTAACCCGGATGGATTTTTTCCTCCTGCGGTAGCAAAGAATGGCTGTCCGCCACCTCCTCCCTGAATGAGTTTAGCATATTCTCTGACGAGATTACCGGCATGCAGTTCTTTTTCTTTAACCAGTTCGTCTGAAATCATAATGGTAAGAGATGCTTTTCCGTCTTCCTCTCCACCAATTACAGCAACAAAAGGCTGATTCATTTCTCCTTTTAACTGAAATAAAACATCTTTTATGCTTCCGGTTCCCATAGTTACTTTTGTAGCAGCAAATAGCAAACCTTCTTTTTCGATAAACTGGTTTTTCAGTTCCTGTTTAAACTGTCCTGCTTTTTCTTTTTCGAACTGTTCTATCGTTTTACTGAGGGACTGATTTTTTGTCAGTAAATCTTCAATTGCTTTCTCAGGATCTTTAGGATTCTTCAGTAAACGCTGAATTGCTTCCAGGCGAGCCGCTTTTTCTTTATAAAATGCAATGGCAGTATCGTTTGTAATGGCCTCAATACGTCTTACTCCAGCTGCTACAGCCGATTCTGAAGTGATTTTAAACAGCCCGATTTTTCCTGTTGCAGGAACATGAGTTCCACCGCACAGCTCCACCGAATCTCCGAAGCGAATTACGCGGACAAGGTCTCCGTATTTTTCACCAAACAAAGCCATAGCTCCCATCTCAACAGCGTCGTCCATAGGAACGGCACGATGCTCTTCCAGTGAAATATTCTTGCGAATGTCTTCTGAGACAAGTTCTTCAATTCGTGAAAGTTCTTCTTCCGTCACTTTTGAGAAGTGGGAAAAGTCAAAGCGGAGATAGTCCGGGCTGACAAGAGAACCTTTTTGTTCCACATGTGTGCCCAGCACTTCACGCAGAGCATGATGAAGAAGGTGGGTTGCAGAGTGATTGGATGCCGCCAGCTCACGGCGTTTTACATCTACTTTTGCCTCGAATTTCTCCAATGGGAATTCAGGAAGCTTGTCAGTAAGATGTACGGTAAGATTATTTTCTTTTTTCGTATCAAAAATACGTACCGTTTCACTTTCAGAAACAAGAACACCTTTGTCACCTACCTGACCTCCTCCTTCAGCGTAGAAGGGAGTGATATTCAATACAACCTGGAAAAAAGTTTTTCCTTTTTGTGTTACTTTCCGGTATTTGGTGATAAAAACGTGTGTTTCGGTATGATCGTATCCAACAAATTCAGAACGATCATCTTCACGCAATTCTACCCAGTCATCTGTTGCAATAGAAGTGGCAGCTCTTGATCGTGATTTTTGTTTTTCCAGTTCGGTATTGAATCCAATTTCATCAATAGAGAAACCGTTTTCTCTTGCTATTAATGAAGTAAGATCGACCGGAAATCCAAACGTATCATAGAGTTCAAATACAGCATGTCCTGAGATGATTTTTTCATTTTTGGAGGTTAGTTCTTCAAGGATCGTATCAATACGCTTAATTCCCTGTTCAAGTGTTCTGAAAAAGCTACTTTCTTCTTCTCGAATCACATTTTCTAGTATTGAAAGTTGTGAACGAAGTTCAGGGAAAGCATCTCCCATTTCATTAGATAGTACGGTTGCCAGACCGCAGATAAAAGGTTCTTTCAGGTCTAAAACGGAATACCCATAACGAACGGCTCTTCTTAAAATTCTCCGGATCACATATCCCGCTCCTGTATTGGAAGGAAGCTGTCCGTCTGAGATAGAAAAAGCGATAGCACGTACGTGATCCGCAATAACGCGCAGGGCGATATCAGTTTCTTCTTTTACTCCATACGTAAAGCCGGATACTTTTTCGAGGTGTTTAATCAGATTTTGGAATAAATCCGTATCATAATTTGACTGTTTTCCCTGAAGAACCATAGCCAGTCTTTCCAATCCCATTCCTGTATCAACGTGTTTTGCCGGAAGCTCAACGAGTTTTCCGCTGGCCATTCGGTTATACTGAATAAATACGTTGTTCCAGATTTCAATTACCTGAGGATGATCCTGGTTGACAAGTGATTTTCCGTCTGATTTAGCACGCTCTTCGTCTGTTCTTGCATCAACATGAATTTCGGTACACGGGCCGCATGGACCGGTATCTCCCATTTCCCAGAAATTGTCCTTTTTGTTGGCCAGAATGATCCTGTCTTCCGCAATGTATTTTTTCCATATTTCAATTGACTCCGTATCCATAGGAACACCATCTTCCTGATCCCCTTCAAAAACGGTGACATAAAGACGTGATGTGTCTATTTTATAGACCTCTGTAAGTAATTCCCACGCCCAGGCAATGGCTTCTTCTTTAAAATAGTCTCCAAAAGACCAGTTACCAAGCATTTCAAACATGGTATGATGGTAGGTATCTACACCGACCTCTTCCAGATCATTATGTTTTCCGGAAACACGCAAACATTTTTGGGTATCGGCCACTCTTTTATCTTTGGCTTCCGCATGTCCAAGAAAATAATCTTTGAACTGATTCATCCCGGCGTTCGTAAACATCAACGTCGGATCATTTTTTACCACCATTGGAGCAGAGGGCACTATCTTATGTCCTTTTGACTCGAAAAAATCGAGAAACTGTTTGCGGATTTCGTTTAAATTCATCTTCTCAAGTTTGTTTTATCCCCTTTATTATCAGCAGGAATGTGTTAAAATTCCTGTTAATGATTGTTAAGTTAAGTGCAAATTTAGCCATATTACCTAATTTTGTCAGGCTAAATGAAAAAAATGACGGTGTGGAACGCTAAAAAAGTGAATACAGCGTTGAAATTTTCGGAATAGTGAAAAAGAAATTTGTATATAACCCAAAAACACTCTCTTACGAACGTGTTCGGCGAACATGGGGAGAGCGAGTTCTTAGAGGACTGATTTTTATAGCTCCTACCATTACACTGGGAATCATTCTTGCTTTTTTTATTGCCCGTCGGATTGACTCACCTCGCGAGACGAGATTGAGACAGGAAAATGAGTTTTACAAAGCGCAGTTGGATAAGATGACTCAGGATCTGGAATTGATTACCAAGGCACTTGATGAAATGGAGAAGCGGGATCGTGCGATCTACCGTGTTGCATTTAATGCAGAAGCTTTTCCTGAAGAACTTCGCCGTATGGGAGTAGGTGGTTCGGAAAAATACAAAGAACTGGAAGGTAAAAAATATTCAGAATTACTGATCGCAACGAATAAAAAGATTGACGAAGTAGAGCGGAGGTTATATGCGCAAAGTCTTTCGTTGCAAGAGTTATCAGAGATAGCACTGGATAAAGAAGCTCGTCTGGCTAGTATTCCGGCTATCCAACCGGTTCGGAATAAGGATATGACCCGGGTAGCTTCAGGATACGGGTGGCGTATAGATCCGGTTTATAAAACCCGGAGAATGCACTGGGGAATGGACTTTACTGCACCTGTAGGTACAGAAGTATATTCTACAGGAGATGGTGTGGTAGAAGAACTGGAAATAAAAAGCTGGGGGTACGGGAAAAGTATTGTCATAGATCATGGGTATGGATACAAGACGCGCTATGCCCACCTTAGTGCATTCAAAGTAAAAAAGGGTGATAAAGTCAAGCGGGGAGATTTAATTGGTCTTATAGGAAATAGTGGGAAATCAACAGGTCCTCATTTACACTATGAAGTAGAGCACAACGGACAAAAAATAAATCCGGTAGGATATTATCATGGAGACCTTTCTCCTGAAGAGTATGAGCAGATGATCCAGTTGTCAAATAATGCTCTGAATGCTTTTGACTAATAAAAATTGACCGTATTTTTACTATAAATAACGGGATGTAATGGCAAAAGTAAGTGCTGTAATCAAAGAGAATAAGTATCGTACAGAGATTCAGGCGGGAACGCATACAATCATCGCTGATGAACCTGAAGAGCTGGGAGGGAAGAACGAAGGAGTTTCTCCGGATGAGTTATTGGCAGCATCATTGGCCACATGTACTTCAATCACATTGCGGATGTATCTGGACAGGAAGGGATGGTCGGTTCGTTCCATTATAGTAGATGTAGACATACAACGTGATGCAAAGAATAATTCTTCTGAATTTATCCGTACGATTCGAGTTGAGGGAGAGCTGGACGAGAAACAGCAACAGCGAATAGTTCATATAGCGAATGCCTGTCCGATTCACAAGACACTTACAGGGACAATCACTGTGACGACTCAGTTGATTTCGTAAACAGATTTCGTTATCTTTAAGCGTGAGTATGAAAAGAAAACATTTTCTCAAACTGATGGCGGTGGTACCATTAACAGGAGTAGCGATGAATTTAAAAGAGTTTGGCAGAATAACAGAGGGATTTGGGAATACGGAGAAGATGCCGGTATTATTTCTCGGACATGGGAGTCCTATGAATGCTATAGAAGAGAATGAGTTTGTTCGCGGATTCAGAGAGTCTGTGCGAACGATTCCAAGACCCAAGGCGATTCTCTGTATTTCGGCACATTGGGAAACAAAAGGAACACGCGTTACAGCTATGCCTAATCCCCGGACTATACATGATTTCGGAGGGTTTCCAAAGGCATTGTACGAGGTGAATTATCCGGCTCCGGGTAGTCCTGAACTGGCGGAGGCAACAAAGAAAATCATTACAAAGACCGAGGTAATTCTGGATGACAAGTGGGGCTTGGATCATGGCGCATGGAGTGTAATTAAGCACATGTACCCGGATGCCGATATTCCGGTTGTGCAAATGAGTTTGGATTATCAACAAACACCGGCTTATCACTATGAACTTGCCCGCGAATTAGATCGTTTACGTTCAAAAGGAATTCTGATTATCGGAAGTGGTAATATGGTGCATAACCTGCGAATGGTCGCCTGGGATAAGATGAATGTGGATGATTATGGGTATGACTGGGCTTTGGAAGCGAGTGATAAAATGAAACAATTTATACAGAATGGTAATCATACCTCGTTGATCAATTACCGGTCGAATGGAAGGCCCTTTGAGTTGGCTGTTCCGACTCCTGAACATTATCTACCTCTTTTATATACACTCGCTTTGCAGAGAAAAGATGAGAAGGTATCGTTGTTTAATGATAAAGCCATGGCAGGATCATTGACGATGACTTCGGTAAGAATAGGTTAAGAAGTTTACTTTCCGATTAGCACATGATAGGCAGAAGGAATCTCGATGCCCTGAAAACCATTTGTTAACCCATAAAAGGTGATGACCAGATAGATACATCCGATCCAGAGAATAATTCCTGCTTGTTTTCGGGGAGATAGTCCGAAAATATTTTTTTTCATTTTTTGAAAATGAATAGAAGCAACATGGCCGAAGAAGGAAAGAACAGCTAATCCGTAGTAAGGGATGAAAAACAGATTAAAAGGAAAAGTATTTAGTCCCGCTACTCCAAAATAGAAGTTAGTATCCAGTTTCAGTATAAATCTTCCCGTAAGTACTGCTCCGACATGAATGAGAAGAAAAAATGCCATATACATTCCGGTCCAAAGTTGTAGTTTATCATAAAAACCGGTTAGAGATTTTCTCTTTTTGAAGAATAATGACAGTCCTGAAATAATCTGAATTATCACGGCAAGAAGTAATACACCTTCTATCACCGGGTTTCGATATACTACCCGCAGGGATTCCATTAGGGAAATGTGACTATTGGAGCCAAAAATACTCCAGAAGTGATTGAAGAGGTGAAGCCCTATAAAAAGAGAGAGAACAATTCCTGAAAAATAGTGTAGTCTCTTAATTGTCATGATGGCCTTTTTTGCGAATATGTAAAAGTATTAGGTGACAAATATACAGAAAAGAGCAGGTTAATAGATTACGCTTTTATTAACCTGCTCATGCATTATTTTAACTCGAAAAAGTTCCTTTTTCCAATTTTAATTTTGGTTCCCGGAAGTACTTGTATTTCTTTGTAGGAATCCGTCATTTTTTCTCCATTTACTGTAACAGCACCATTTTCAATGAGTCTTCTTACAGCTGATTTCGTTAATTCGTGCATTACCTGCGCTACAAGGGAAATGAGAGAAATTGTATCCGTATTGTTTTCCGGAGACTGGATAGAGACAGGGGTATAGCTTCTATTTTCAGGATCTTTGTTTTGAAATTGTTTCCTGAAGAATTCCTCTGCTTCCTTTGCAGCTTCACTAGAATAGTACTGTTTGACACAATTCCCGGCAATTTTCTTTTTTAGCAATATCGGATTTTCTCCACCGGATAATTGTTTTGTTATTTCTTCCTTCTCGTGTTGTGTAAAATCAGTTACTAACTCCAGGAATTCAGGAATTAAATGATCCGGAATGGACATGATTTTTCCAAACATCATATTGGGGGAATCGGTTAATCCTACTGTGTTATTCAGTGATTTACTCATTTTTTCTTTTCCGTCCAGACCTCTTAACAAAGGCATACACATGACCGTTTGTGCAGGAATCTCGTGGCTTTCCTGTAACTGCCTACCCATTGTACAGTTGAAAAGTTGATCTGTTCCTCCCATTTCAATATCGCAGCGTATCTTCACAGAGTCAAATCCTTGTAGAATTGGGTAGACCAGCTCGTGCATGGCAATTGGTATATTTTCTGAAAACCGATTGGCAAAGTCGTTTCTATGCATGAGTTGGGCTACTGTAACCCGGGAGAGAAGTTGAATCATTTCAGAGGAAGATAAATTATCCAGCCAATCGGAGTTAAAAACAATTTGGGTTGACTGGATATCAATCACCTTAGAAAGCTGATTGATATAGGTTTGAGCATTCTCTTTTACTTCTCCTGTACTCAGCGGTTTCCGGCTTTTGTTCTTTCCGGTGGGATCTCCAATACGGGCTGTAAAGCTACCGACCAGTATAACGATTTGATGACCGGATTCCTGAAACTGTCTCAATTTCTTCAGAACAACAGCATGTCCCAAATGTAAATCAGGAGCAGTGGGATCAAAACCTAACTTGATTACCAGTTTCCTGTTTTCTTTTGCTATCAGTTTTAGCTTTTCTTCTAATCCGTTTTCGGGGAGAATGATCGCTACATTTTCTTTTAATTTGTCTATCTGTTCCATTTTAGTGAAAATAAAAAAAGCCCGGACGATTACTCGCCCGGGCCTGATTATGTTTATTACGATTTTTTACAATAGGGATGTATCTGAAGTATAAACATATCCTCTTCGGGCAGCTACTATCAGATAATAATACGTGCTGAAAAACGGAAGACGCAATATGTTGTTCAATAACTTCATTTCTGATACAAAAGTAATGAATTGGAACAAATCTTACAAAAACGGAGCACTAAAAGAAGTTAATCCCATATAAATGGTCGCTCTACTTCCATGGCTCGTAAGTAAGAGAGAAACTGACCAGCATGAACAGATTCGTGATATCCGATCCGCAAGAGGTAATCTCCTAGTTTTCTTTTTATTGTGGTTCCCGGATGAATTATTTCAATTGTGTTTAAGTCTTCTGCGGAAAAAGAACGAACGGTTTTGAGAAATTCCTGTCGGTAGGGTAGAGCAAAATCCAGTTCTTCCTGTACGCTTTGATAAGGTTTGTTCTCCCAGGGCGACTGATACGAAGACATATCACCGCGATTGATGATGATATTCCAGCCGTAATCAGCCCCGATAACATGTCGGATCATGTCAATTGCCGTCATGGCTTTTTCATCAGGTTTCCAGAAATGGAAATTTTCAGGAAGACCCTCCCATAATGCAATGCTACGTCTTCGGATTTCCTGAAAGTTGAGTAAAATAAGGTCTGTTTCTGTCATTGGATTTTGTTGTTAAATGATGCGCAAAATACTTATTTTCTTTTCGAACAGAGGGTTCAATAGTTATTTTTTCTACTGCTAAGGATTGTTTTCATCATAGATAACAATAAAAAGTACAAGTTAATTCAACTTTATAATTATCGTGTGAAAAACGGAGATGTATAAGTACAGAACGTTTTTAGTAATCAGAGGTATCTAAAGCATAGTCTAGAATACTTTCAACATGAATTTTTGTGGTATCAAATACAGGATAACTAAAGTCATTCTGATCTATCAGCAAAGGGATTTCTGTACAACCAAGGATTATCCCTTCCGCACCCCGCGCCCGTAATTCGTCGGCATAATGCATGAATTTAACTTTGGATGAATCAGTTATGATTCCTTTTCCCAATTCATTCTTAACAATATTTTGTATCTCCTCAATATCACTTTTTTGTTCGGGGATGAGAGTGGTTATTCCAAATTCTTCCAATTTATCCCGGTAGAATCCCATTTCCATTGTGAACATTGTCCCCAGTAATCCTACTTTATTTAGGTTTTCCTTTTGAATGGCTTTAGCGGTAGCAGTAGCAATATGAAGGATAGGGATATTGATTTCTTTCTGGATTCTGTCAGCAAATAAATGGGCTGTGTTAGCACACAAAACGATTGCATCAATATGGGTTGAAGCCAGATTTTTGCAGGCTTGTAAAAGTAATTCATAGGCATTTATCCAACCTTTTTTCTGGATATCGGCAAAATTCAACGAATAAATAACGCATTCGGCAGCGTTTAGACCACCCAGTCGTGAATTGATTCCCTGATTCAAATACTTATAATAATCAAGGGTCGATGTCCAGCTGATTCCGCCAATTAATCCTATTTTTTTCATTGGGAAGCTAGTTTTTTAACAAAGCTAATTTAAATAACCCTAAAGAGGTAATGAGAGATCCGGTACCTACTAATAGAGCTCCCCAGAAAATGAATCCTGTATTTCCGAAAGTACCAGTTATTCCGATAAATAATGAAATAGATCCCAGTATAAGATAGATTAAAGCTCTATTTATAGCATCTTTTCTTAGTGTTGGTTTGACAGAGTTATACAGATGAAGTGCATCTTCTTCCGAAATTTCAAAGTTCTTGCAGGCTTTTTTGATGATAAGTCGTTTAAAGTTCAACTGTAGTAATTCTGCTCTTATATAGTTCTCGATTAGTTCTTGCTTTTCTAACTCCATAATAGGTTATTAATAAGTAATGATTATTATTTTATAATTGAATGGGATACATTGTAGTTACTTTTCAAAAATACTACTAATCTGCTTACTTGTGCTAAATGTATTGAATGTTGTTTATATTCAGAAGCTATATAATATAATTTAGAACCATTGTTATTCATTCACTTTTATCCATTCAACCCTTTTTTCAATGTCTTTTTCTACAGGGCTTATTATCATAAAAAAGTCCGATAGATAAATCACCTTAACAGTTCTTTTATTGTATCCCAATGCTCCAACGTCTTGACTTTGGAGTTCAACTTTTTTAAAATTCAGGTGTCCGTTTTTCGGAGTTATTTCCCGAATCAAAAAAACAGCGTTAAATTATGTCTTCTCTCTGTTGTTGTGACTGGCTATTTTGGATTGTTTTTCGGAATAAATATCGTTTAATTTACTTGTAAATTGTTCCAATTCCTGTGTTACGGTTTTTATATAACCAAAATATTCTTTTAGTTTTTCGGAAGACAAGTCCTGTTCCGTTTCAAGTAGATTGGTAATTCCCAGGATTGTTGTTACAGGTCTTCGCATAACGTGGGAAATGTCGAAAGCTATTTGTTCAAGAGCATTTTCATATTCAATATGATGGGTAATATTTGTAAATGCACCGTATATGATTGTTTCTCCGTTTTTTTCTTTGTGAGGTTGTCCTTCTATTGCATACCAGTCATAACCTGAGTTCTGCTTCACCCGGTATTCATGATAGAGCCGGGTTTCCATTTCTATTGAGCGCGTTATAGCGGCTTGCAAAGGTCGAATGTCTTCGGGGTGTGTCAATGAAAAAATGGTGTTCAGATTTTTAATCCATTCATCCAGATTTATATCAGGATGTAATTTTTTCATGCCCGCACTTATAAATGAAAACTTCATATTACCTGAATCTGAAACGACTAATTCAAATATTCCGAGAGGTATATTCTCTGTGATTTTTGTCAACCGGTCGATATTGAGTTTTACTGAGGTGTTCAGTGTCGTAAACGTTTTGTGATTCTCAATAATAATCATCGCTTTTTCGGCCAGAATCTGAAGAGCCCTTTCCTGCGCTTTGGTAAACTCCCTTGGCTTTCTGTCGATAATGCATAAGGTTCCCAGAACATGGTTTTCTTTGGTTACCAAAGGTGCTCCGGCATAAAAGCGGATATAAGGATCCCCTACAACCAGTTTATTGTTGATGAATCGTTGATCTTTGAATGCATCATTTACAACCAGTACTTCGTTGGGTTTGTGCAAGGCGTGTTGGCAAAAGGAATCTTCAACTTTTGTTTCATTTACCTCAAGACCTTTATTTGATTTGAACCATTGTCGTTTATCATCCAGTAAGGTAATGAGTGAAATGGGCGTGTTACAGATTATTGAGGCGAGTTCTGTGATCTCGTCTAACTCTTTTTCCGGGGGGGTATCAAAAAGGTTATAGGAATAAACAGCTTCTAATCGATTTTTCATATTCTGACGTAATTATCTGTATTTGATTATTTCAAATAAAAATCATGGAGCTTTATAAGATGTGAAACACGTACCTTTTCTATGAGGTATGATCTGTTTTATAAAGCAACTAATCGTATTACCGTAAAAAATACGGTGTACTACGTCGGTTATAGATATATGAAAGATAGGAAGGTCGCAAACTTAGCATTTTTTTATCGCGCTATCCTCCCTTTTTGAAATGCTTAAAGGGATATGGGTAATTTAATGGGTTATTAATTAGGTGTTTATACCTGTTTTTTTTCCTTTGTTCTGAATTAACATCATTCGACCTCATGAAATCTAATTTTGTCTTATATACGAAAGTTCCAGGGCTTTTGGATGGTGCTATTCTTCTATTTTTTACCAATTTATTTTCATGAAGGATTAAATGATTGAAAAACAGTTTGTAATGAATGGAGGGATATTCGTTTTTTATGCGAAATCGAGAATAAATCGCAAGAAGTACAACGGATAATCAAAAATAAACAGATCCTGGTTATGATGATAAAGGGGGGCACTTTCCGTATGATGTATCGGGTTTTTTGGTTACTAATTACTTTATTCCTTTTAGTTGAGAAGAACAATTTTTGTTTTTTCGATAAACTACTTTCAGCTTATTTTCATTTTCAACGATTAATTTATTTGTAGTAATAGTGAGTATCTTTTGGAGACTTTCTCCCCCTGTTACTTCAAGCCATTGGAGGTAGACCTCTTTTTCTTTCATGATAACTTTGAAAAACGGAGCTGAAGAATGAATGCGACTTTTAAATTCATACCCATAATCATCCTGATACCTGAACTGATAGTTTTTAGTTTTCCAACATCCGGCTAGTTGCTCTTTTATTTGCTGAAAGTGCAAACTATCTGAATGGGTAGAGGTGAAGTTATTTGTGTTATTTTGACCAGTACAATCAAAAATAGCTGTAAATAAGAGTAACATAAAAACGATCTTCATCATAGTAGTAGAACAAATAAGGTGTCTTAAATGTTACAGGAGCAGCGTTTAAAAGTAATCACAAGAATGTTGTTTACGTTACTTTTCATCACATTCAGTTCCCTGATAGTTTCTCCAATGCTTCAGTCACTGAAGAAACAAAATTAACTTGTTTCCCGTTATTGCTTTCGTATATGAAATCTTTCAGGCTTTGACCAGAGAAGGCTGAAAACTCTCCTACAATAGCTAATTGAACACGGTACGTCGAAAACTTTTGAAGGATTTCACCTGCCATTCGATTTTTGAGTTCGAAAAAGTCTGGAGTAATATTTTTTTGATGGATAATAACTTTATCAAACCCTTGATAATAAAGGCTTCCTAGTATATCTATTCCTTCTTCAGTAGTATTTATAAGGTTTTCTTCTGACAATAGTTCAGCAATTTTTGAATCATTAATTTCATGTGTTTTGATTTTCATTTTAATTCTTTTGATAAATAAGATAGAGAACAAAAAAGGATGGTCGTAAACCACCCTTCGTAACCTCAAAGGTCGAAATTTCATAATCATTACGATAAGAATAACAACCTGATTGTTGTGGATTAAACTTCTGAAAATATGAAAAGAGCTGTGCTGCTTTTATCCTTCAGGATTAATCATTGCGTAAATGTCAAGACTTATAAATACTCCATTTTTTATTTCGCAGTCTTTCATCGTTCCTTCCAAATTAAAAGCAAGTTTTGCCAGTCCTTTTTGACAATTTTTGTTTTCCGACTCTACAAATCCTTCAATTCGATGAAGTCCTAACTCTTTAAATCCATATTCACAGATTAGGGGCATTACTTCCTTCATAATTCCTTTTCCCCAAAATTCAGGAAGTAGCCAAAAACCAATCTCAGCCTTTTTATTGTCTTTATCCAGGTCATTGAGTCCACCTGCACCGTAAAATACGTTTCCGTCTTTGGAGCAGACTGCCCACCATATTCCTGTTTCATTTTTTTCCAGGTCACTAAACCAGGTGATTTGTTCTTTTGTCGCTTCTAAACTATTGAAGCTTATCCCATAATATTTTATGATGTCAGGATGAGAAAGCCCTTTGAAAACATTCTCTAAATCATCCTCCGTAAATTGTCTTAGCGTAAATCGTTCCGTTTCTATTTTTTGAAAATTACTACTCATCGTTCTATTTTTAATCCAGTTTATTTTGTCAAAGGTGATCATTGGTAAAAAACGCAACTCATTTTACCAAAAGAAGCTTATTTCACGCCTTGTGTTATCCTTTCCCTTTGTGGGGAAGCATATATGACAAATATAACAGATCATTACGAATGATCAAAAGGGCTTTTACGTGTTTATTCTACCATTTTACCAATGAGAGTTTACATGTGTTTTTAGTTACTTTTGTAAAGGATAGTTGTATAAGTAGGTTGTAGTGCTCCTATTTTTCAATGAAATAATTAAAAAATGGATAATTTTTTTGAAAGTCCTTTTAAAGGGAAAATTATTAAAGATCATATCACGAATCCCAATATAATTGCAGGCAAGTTTTCATATTATTCGGGCTATTACCATGGACATTCTTTTGATGATTGTGCAAGGTATTTGTTTCCGGATAGAGAAGATGTGGACAAGTTAATTATTGGATCTTATTGTTCAATAGGTAGCGGAGTGAGTTTTATTATGGCAGGAAATCAGGGACATCGATATGACTGGATATCGAGCTTTCCATTTTTCTATATGTCCGAAATTGATGCTTTTCAGGCAAGTAAAGATGGCTTTCAGAAAGCTGGTGATACCATTGTGGGAAATGATGTTTGGATAGGGAGTGAAGCGATGATTATGCCTGGAATTAAAATTGGTGACGGGGCGGTTATAGGAAGTAGGGCTTTAGTAACAAAAGATGTAGAGCCTTATTCAATTGTAGGGGGAAACCCTGCTAAATTGATTAAGAAACGATTTAACGACACTACAATTGAAAAATTATTAGAGATGAGTTGGTGGGATTGGGATGAGAACGAATTAGCCGATGTCGTTCCTGTTTTATGTTCCAATGATATAGAGCAGTTGTACGAATATTTTAAGAATCGAAAGTAATTTTTGAATTTTAGCTTTTGTTCACCTAATTATAACGGTTTTGAACCATGAGAAATGTGTAGATTGACACCCTTTTAAGTGTCTTGTAATATTAGTGTTGTTTCTTCAAATTTTTTTATTTGTTTTGAGTTTTCTCTTGTAATTCCAAAATAACAATTTGAATTTCAAATGATTTCGAAGTTGTACATTCAGGAAAAAGGTTAACATAATTCTTTTCTAAATCCGAATTGTCAAAAGGGTATCAAAATAGTATCACAAATTTATGTGTTTTATTTTGTTTTTAATTGTTCCTTATTGTTTAAATGGTTGATTATCAGTATTTATGTAAACAAAAAAGGACGGTTTAAAACCGTCCTTAGTGATCCCATCAGGATTCGAACCTGAGACCTACTGCTTAGAAGGCAGTTGCTCTATCCAGCTGAGCTATGGGACCGATCAATAATTATATAACTCCCGATACGTTTCGGGAAAGCCTGAACCATGAGTAATGTAATCGCAAATTACTAAGTTTTCCCGAAACGTATCGAAAAGTAACTTGTCAGACAATACAGATTCAGATACTGTCAGAAATAACAAAGGGGATGACTTGCATCATCCCCTCTGTCGGGGTGGCAGGATTCGAACCTGCGACCTCCTGCTCCCAAAGCAGGCGCGATAACCGGGCTACGCTACACCCCGAGGAGATAACCCCTGATATATTTCAATATTTCAATTTGTTTCTAACCGTTGTCAGATCATTTTTAATGAAAGCGGGTGCAAAAATACTGATTCTTTTTAAAACCGCAAACATTTTTTATAAAAAAATGCGGTGGAGGCGGGATTCGAACCCGCGGTACGGTTACCCGTACGTCAGTTTAGCAAACTGGTGGTTTCAGCCACTCACCCACTCCACCAAATATTTCAAAAGAGTTATTCTTTTACCGAAAAAAGAACACTGTTCCGTTGAACTGGGCGCAAATTTATAAATAATACTGATAAAACAAGTGTGAAAAGTGAAAAATCATCTTTGAAAAATGATAAGTAGTTAGAAATAAGAGTTTTTGAGGTCTGTGTCCCTCTTTTGAAAGAGAAAAAATCCGGAGAAACCAGCTCTTTCAAAAGATAAAAAATAGAATTTCCGTTATTATTGTAGTCTAATCTTGACGATGAAATGAAAAAGTACGTAGTTTTCGCGTTCTCGCAATTGTTATTCTGGAGTATCACTCCGTTCGTTGCACAGGAAAAAGTACCCTTACTCACAGGGAAAGTGAAAATATCCATTGCAGAAGGTACATTTGATTGTGATTTGACTTTACAGAATATTCCGCAATTGGAAAATTATTTTCTACGTCTTAATTCGGGAATGAACATACTGCATTTTAAAAGTGTGAAGCCGGATGAATTTATGATCTACTATGATAAATCATTGTATGATACGCTTTCGACGGGTGAATCAAATGCTTATTTCTTTCCTACAAATGACAGAAAGTCTAAGTTTCTTCCGGAAGCAGTCCGTGTAAAGTATGTGGGGAAGTTTCCGGTGGTAGCGGATACGATAGAAGATTACAGTCGTAAAGACTGGAAAGGAAATATAGCGTTCAATCATAATTCTGTACGAACGGATGGTATGCAAACTGCCTGGTATCCTGTTTTGTATGATATTGAGAATGACAAAATCTATGAGCATGTTAGGTATGACCTTGAAATTGTTTGTGAGGATTGTTCTACATTATATGTGAATGGTAATGCACCTGTAAAAGCAACACATGCGACATTGAAAAGCGATATTCCTCAGGAATTGACTTTATTTTGCGGGGATTATGACTTTTCTGAAATAGGAGAGACCTATATCCTTAATCCCGGAATTACAGATGAACAGATCCGGGAGTTTAGTGAATTGATCAATACTTATAAAGCATTTTACACACAAAAACTTTCTCTTCCGTTTGATCAACCGGTAACTTTTGTACAGACAACACCTACTTCCCGAAAAGACGGATGGTTGTATGTGTCTTATCCGACGATTGTGAGTATAGGATGGGGAGAGAATGGTCTGGAGAGTCTTTTTGATCCCCGGCTGCAGAATTGGTACAGACCCTTTATTGCTCATGAACTCGGACATTATTATTTTGGCAATTACAAAGTTTTCAATGCTGATTTGGGAGACATGATGAGCGAAGGGTTTGCGGAATACCTAGCGCTGCAATTAACAAAAGAACTAATAGGTAAAGAAGTATACACAAAGCTGATCCGGACGAAAATTGAAGATCTGAAAGGGTTTAACCCGGTTCCTTTCGGGAAAGTTCGTTCTGCCTCAGATTATAATGATCGGGAATTGTATGTATACTATTACGCACCCCTGATTTTTTCAGCGATAGAAAAGGAAATAGGAGAGGAGCGGATGTGGGAATGGTTGAAAACAATTCTAATGACCCCTGTTCGGTTTACGAATTATCAATTTTTAGTAGAAACTTTGGAGAAGACTTTAGCAGATAACCCAAAACAATTGTCGGCAATCAAAGCTACTTATTTTGAAACCAAACACGCGTTGAAAAATGCGATAAAGACAGTAGAAAAGAATGAATAAGATCTGTTATTTTATAATCAGTTGTTGGTTTGTTCTATGTATGAATTTTAGTTTCGGGCAGCAATATGATGGCGTAATTCTGGAAAAAGGAAAAGTAGATCGAAATAATGTTATTTATACACCGGGAAAGGTCTTTGTGTACGAATTTCAGATTCTTTCGGGAGATCAGGAATATTACCTGAAAAACAAGGAACAGGACACATTTAAACTGACAGAGAATAGGGCAGAAGCCTTGCTGAAGGAAATACATCTGACCGTAATCCGACCGAAACTTTTTCAGCGAACTAACCGGAATCAAACGCAAATCATATACAGTTATGAACCTGATCCGAAGATAGCAGTTTTCACCGGGCTTGTCGAAAATGAAACAAATATATGGTTGCATCCTCCTCGAAAAGGCTTTTTTCGTGCGTTGGAGACGTGTCCGTTTCCCTATATACAACTGGGAGAGGAGAATCAGGAGGAATGGAAGGATAGCATGTTGATTTCGAGTTACTGGTCGGACTCTGTTTGGGGTGTTTGGACCGATAAATTGTTGTTGAATTATCACTATAAAAGAGAAGGGAAGGAACGTATTCTGACAAATTTCGGTGAGGTAGAATGTGTACGTATACTGGCAAAGGCACATTCGGAAATAGGAAGTTCGTCCCTAGTTGCTCATTTTTCCGGTGAATATGGTTTTGTGCAATTGACGTATACGTTGTTTACGGGAATGCAGGTTGTATTGAAACTGAAAGAGGTAAAGAACGAGCTGGTGTTGAGAGATGGCAGAGATTTTTTTGAAAGCCGGTGGTAATAAAATAACCCGGAGTTAACCACTGTCAATTCAAAATACGCCTAACTTCGTTTGTGTATAAATAGGAGTAGAAATGATGGAGAGTTTGTGGAGTAAAATACGACAGGAAATAAAAGAGAACTGGAAGAAGGAGCCGGAGATCCGGTCGGTTATTGAGAAAAATGTTATTGAAGAACAAGGGTTTTTAGATACACTGGCAACTATCCTGAGTAATAAGTTGTGTGATAACTTTCGGAGTCAGGAAGATTTACAGGCATTGTTTTATAAGGTACTAAATGAAAATGACACCATTCAGGAAGAGCTTGTAACCGATCTGAAAACCTATTATGACCGTGATTTTGCTTGTGAGACGTATTTGGAAGTATTGCTTTTTTCAAGAGGATTTCAGTCTGTAACTGCCTATCGTATTGCGAGAAGTTTTTTTCTGGAAGGAAAAAAACTAACAGCCAAGTATTTCCAGAATCGTATTTTTGAGGTGTATGGAGTGGATATTCATCCCAACGCCAGATTAGGAAAAGGTATCGTTGTTGATCATGGTATCGGACTTGTCATTGGCGAGACAGCAAAGGTCGGGGACAGGGCTTTTATTTTTCATAACGTAACACTGGGAGGAACCGGACACGAGGGGGGAGATCGTCACCCAAAGATTGGAAAAAATGTGATCATCGGTGCAGGGGCAACCGTGTTGGGCAATATTACTATCGGGGACAATGTAAACATAGCTGCGGGAAGTGTTGTAACCAAAAGTGTTGAACCCGGATACACAGTTGCAGGAGTTCCTGCGAAAGTAATCGGAGAAGCAAAAAAACTACTGTAGGAAATGGAAGATTCGGAACGTTTGCGGAAATATCTCAGAACCTATGAGGTGTTAACGGAGGAAGAGGTTGAAGAGTTTAGTGGAAAAGTGGTGCAAAAGCGACTCAAAAAAGGAGAATACCTTTTTAGAGAGGGGAAGGTATGCCGGGAAGTTGTTTTTGTCCTTTCAGGTGTTTTGCGTTCCTTTTATTACTCTTCTTCTCTGGAAGAAGTAACCTACTGCTTTTCGTTTGAAGGTGCTTTTATTACAGCCTATTCATCTTTTATCACCCAGCAGGGAACTGTTGAAAATATACAGGCGTTAACAGATGTAGAATTGTTTTCGGTTTCCAGAGAGGTTGTAACAGAGTTGGAAGCGAAAAGCGTAAACTGGCTGCGCTTGCTGAAGATGATTGCGGAGCGTGAGTATGTAAAGATGGAACAGCGTGTGTTTATTCTGCAACGGGAAAGTGCAGAGGTGCGCTACCGGAGTTTGGTAGAGCAGCATCCGGAGTATTTACAACTGATCCCTCTGAATTATCTGGCTTCTTACCTGGGGATAACTCAACGACATTTGAGCAGAATAAGAAGTACTTCGGGATCGAATTAGACAAATGTCCTTTTTCGGCTGTACCGGAAATAGTTCTTTTGTACAAAAAAACAAAACATGAAAATTCTAATCATTACTGGTCACCCGGATCAAGAAAGTTTCAATTACGCCTTAGCAGAAGCGTATTACAAGGGAGCAATAGCAACAGGTGCAACGATCACCCGGATCAATATAGGAGAGTTGGATTTTGATCCGAATTTACGATACGGGTACCGTCAGCGATGTGAACTGGAGCCGGATTTACAGGATGCACTGGATAAGATTCAGGAAGCAGACCACATTGTCTGGTTTTTTCCGATGTGGTGGTACGGTTATCCGGCTATTATGAAAGGGTTTATCGACCGGACTTTTCTCCCCGGTTTAACCTATCAGCCTGTTCCAGGTAAACCCTTCCCCAAAAAGCTGTTAAAAGGTAAAACCTCACGTATCGTTATCACATCGGATACCCCCCGTTGGTATGACCGTTTGTTTATGGGACAACCCACGATTAATCAATTTAAGAAAGGTACATTACAGTTTTGTGGGATAAATCCGGTCAAGGTTACCTACATTTCAGTAATCAAGGGCTCGACGGATGAATTCAGACAAAAATGGCTGAATAAAATAACCCGATTGGGCAAAAACCTGAAGTAGGAGAAGAGTGAGGTTGTTTCCTAAGATGTCTGGTCGTATACATGTGTTCTGCAACCCATTTATTGGAAAGCGGAACTGATTTGAGCTACATACAAGAGTTTTTAGGGTACAAAAGAAGCAGAACAATAGAAATTTACACACATTTCAGTACCAGGAGTTTACAAAATATAAAAAGCATTTTTGACGATTTATAATTTTATGCTACATTCGGTGAGTGTATATAGTTAGTTGGCAGTAATTATAAAATGACACGACAAATTGGACAGTAAAGCAGAACAATATTATCCGACTTACACTTTTAAACCTGAAAATCGGGACGTTGTTCTATTGGAGTTTGAAGAAGCTCAAAAAATAGCAAATGGATAGACTAAAGTATATGGTCAAGTAACTAATATCCTATTAGCTTGGGGATATATGGAAATACACCAAAACCAAAGTCGACTTTTAATTGAAGAATATTTAGGTGATGAGGATGATTTAGCTTAATTAAAAGATTGTAAAATGAAAAAAGATAAAAAAATAGAATTTGATGATGTTATTGGTGGTAACATTTCAAAAGAATTGACAAAAAAGGAACATGATTCAATTAGAGAATATAGACGTCGATTATATGAAAAAAGATCTTCGGAAGAAAAGATAAATGATATTTTAACTGGATTTCGATTTTCGTTAAAGAACTATGCCGATAATGAGAACCCAGAAGATATTATTCTTTTAGGTCAGTTTTTAAATTCACTTCTCAAACAAATTAAAATCAAGAAAGGAGCATTCGCTGAGTATATCGATATCTCACCTAGAAATATTAACAAGTATTTTAACGGTGAGAGAAAATTTAGCATTGAACACGCACTAATGCTTGAAAAGCTATTTAAAATAAATGCGGAAATACTGCTTGAAGTGCAGCTTAAGAATGAATTAATTGAAGCGAAACGATCTCATCGGGGTGAATATGATAAATTCAATTTAAGCGATTTGTTAGCTATTTAATTTTGCAAAATACTTGCAACAAGAAATTCAAAAACACTAAAGATTAATACGCATAACACACCCTAAGCGTTAAGCCAAAATTCCCTATATTTGAGTGTCGGCATAAACGCCTACGCAGAACTGTTACCAGCAATTTTAAATGACCGCAATAGCAGACATAAAACGACAGTTTTTGAACTCACTAAAACGTGGGACAGGCGAAGCGTATTTAATAGTGAAAAACAATCCTGAAATTGACTTTTCAAATCAAATCATAAAAGGTGCGAGGAACATTTACGCTTATGACGGACAAAGTGAAAACGACCGAGCACAATACATCTTTGACATTATTTCTATCTCGAAACAGAAAGACAAAATCCGTAAAGCAGTTTTGCAAGGTTTGGCAACCGAACAAGATGATACTTGGAATTTGACACATTTGTTTGCACTCGCAAAACTTTACGCTCGACAAAATGATGCAGAAGTAAAGCAAGCCATTTGCGACAGATTTTTAAACAACCCGATTGAAGGTTCTGATTGGGTTGGTGCTTACGAAATTTTAGAACTTGATGGACTAAACGGACTTTTTTATGTTGCCGAAAAATTTGGAAAATACATCGAACAAAATCCTAACGACTGGCAAGGCGATTGGATAATTAAGCGTTTTCAAGAAGAAAACAAGAACATAAAAGTTTCCGAAGAGCTTAAAAATAAAGCCGAAACCAATAAGTTTATTCGCATTTACCTTGACAACATAAAACGAACAAAAGCAAGTCAAGAAAAACACAAATCAAAACCGACAAAATACAAAGATATAATTGACGAAGTTTTAAATAGCAAACCTCATTTTTCGTATTTCAGAAAGAGGGACTTGACTAACGAGGAAGTCAATCAAACTGCAAAACGACTAATTAAAGAAACCGACAAATCTAACATTGAACGACTTTTGGATATTTTTGACTTTTACAAATTTCCTTACGACAGTCAGATAATTTTAGACTTTGCAAAACAAAAACGGACAAGTAAAAACAGAATAGTTGAATATGCTATTTACGCATTGAAACATTTGAAAAGTAAAGAAATTAGAAACTTTGCTTTGGAAAAAATACAAACCGCTAAAAATCCGATTGATTATTTAGAAATTTTGGTTTCTAATTACAAAAGGGGCGACTTTAAACTTTTAAGCGAAATAGCAGACAAGACCAACAACGAACACAAAATTGAGCAATTAGCAGGAATATACACCAATATTTTTAAAACAAACAAGACAAAAGAATGTAAACAACCACTCGAAATTCTGTACAACAAAATGAATTGTGCCATTCACAGAAATGGGATTGTAGAAATTTTACTTGACAACAATGTTTTGTCCGATAGAATAAAAAATGAAATTAAATTTGACAGCTACGAAGAAACAAGACAATTAACGAAATAAAAAAAACAGCTAGTAACACGGGTTTTGCATCAGACGGGTCGAACGGGAACGCCCGACACTTTTTCGTAAATTTGAGCTTTGTCGCTCGCTCGAAATTTTCTGCCCGAACACCAAGCCCTAAGCCGTTGTGTATCATTAAATAAATGCAAAAAACAGAATTTCATATCGAACAAATTATAGAGTTGATTAAGGAACAGGAGCCTGATAGACTTGACCTAATTGCAGAATTAGAAAAATCAGAAAGGAAAAAGTGGATAAGACAACCATACATATATTTCGTGTCAGGAGAAGGACCAAATCAACCTGGTTCGGAATGGCAGTTTGATGAAAGCATTGTTTTGGAACACGAAACCGAAGGGACAATAGTTCTTGACATCTTAAAAGATGGTCGAATTGGTGGAATTGAATTTTTAAGTCAAATAAGGGATTAAAAATGGAAAAAGAATATTCGATTTATCTAGGCTCAAATAAAATTGGAACGACAAGACTTGAAAAAGCAGATGCACCAATGGGTGTTGTTTTCGGAGAAATAAATTTTGTCGAAAAAGAATCGAAATATGATCTTATCAAATCCTATTGTAAGGACAATAACATCGAACTAGAAGATGATTATCCAAAAGACAAGTTAATCTCAACTAGAACAATCGACTCTCTAGTAATTAGGAATGAAGAAGGTTTTGAAATCAAAGGGATTGGAAATCAGATTAGCGGGATGGACAGTGAAGGATTTGAAATTTCAATTGAAGGAATTGCCTACCCATTTTATGAAGAAGAATTTCCTCACCATGTAAAAGTTTACAATGAAATGTTTAAAGAATAAGAAACGAAAGTACAACAAAACTTATATACAATTCCCTTTGGGACACTGCGCATAACCAAAACGTTAGCTACAACAGACAAAAACTTACAAAATGTTCGAAGGATTATTCTATTTAGTGTTATATATTATTGGAGGAGGAATGTTACTCATAGGACTAATAGCCATAGGATATGGATTGTATGGAATGAGTATTAGTGGATTTGATAAATCTGTTCGAAATTTTAGCCTCGCGCTGGGTATAATTCTGATTGGGACAGTAACATTTTTCTATTTAAGATCAAAATCAGTACACGATCAAAAAAAATTAATATTCGTTGGACAATATGAAAACGCTGAAACAAAAAAACTTCAATTAGAATTATTTGAAGACAATACCTTTCAAGCGGATTCTCTATTAACTCATGAAACAAATGGTATATGGTACATTATTGATGATGATGAAGTTGATTTAATTGAATTTTCAACTGAAGAAGGAGCACTATTAAATCAATTTGAATTTATTATTAAAAATGATACAATTCAGTTAAACGCTCAATATCTTGAAGCAAATACAATAAATTTGATTAAAAAAATGTAGCTAACATGCTGTAAAAAAAATGGCACACGATTACCCTCGAAAAAAATCGCCACTTTTCCTACAGCAGAACCGTTGTATGTCATTAGAGAACTATGAAATTTAAGATTATACAAAAGCAAAACAGAGATTTATTAGAAGAACATGCAAAGTCTTCATCTAACTTCGGATTTTTAGGAAGGAATGAGCTTTATGTGGCTATCGGATTTTTTATAGTTGGCTTCATAATTTCGTTACTATTTGTTGATAATCGTTTAGTTGGAACACCATTTATGGTGATTGGACTATTTGAGATAATCAAGTACCCAACCCGTGAAAAAAGGTGGGTAAAGAAAAAAGAAAAGGAGAAGTTGTTTGATAAAGAATTAGAATTTGAGATTTCTGATGATAAGTTGAAAATTTCTTTCGATGAAATATCAAAAACTCATCAATTTGATAGCATGAGACAATGCTTGATTTCTGAAACTGGACTTCTTTTCAAAATTTCATGGAGTGAATATTACTATATTTCCTTTAAATCAATTGAGAGTGATCAATTAAAATTAGACTTAATAGATCATTTGAAAAAGAAATTCGAACAAGGAAGAATAAGAGGAAAACAAACTGTTGAATTTCAAGAAAGAGGTTGATGAAATACCGAATGAAATTTGGGATTATGAATTTATCGACAATCACGAAACTGGGGCTGCAATAAGGCAAAAATCGAATAGCTTACATAACAAACATGGTGTGATAAGTCTGACTTACAATGATGATTATATCACTATTTATGACAATAAGGGAAATGTTGTCCATAAAAGGAAAAAATGCCCATAACATCAAATAAGTAAAAGCGCCAAAAGTACTATATTTGTTGGGTATCTGTGCCTATTTTCGAACCGTTAGCAATAATTTGAAAAATTATGATTGAATCGAGATTTCAGGAAATTTCCCAAGAATTGAATGGTAATTACCAACATGAAACAAAAAAATATAATGGAGGTATGGGAGCTCGACTGCCTGTGACCCTTCATCGATTAGACATTGACTACAATGGAAGTAGCATAGACGTTAAGTACGAATTTGGGAATTTAAATCTCGGGGAATTTTTGTGTACAATCAAATCAGGAAAAAGAATTCCTGACTTTAAAATTGAAACAAGAAGTAATTTAGGCAGATTATTTACAAAAGGTAAGAATCCCTGGAAAATTAAATGCTCTGATGGATTATTGGCTGAAAAAATCAAGCTTTTTCTAAAGGAAACTGACCTCGAAAAAATCGTACAGGAAACGTCATTTGAACCTTCCATAATTGGTGAAACAGATCAAACTGGATTCAATGTGAAAATGCAGTTTTACTTGGGCTTTGAGAACAAAGAAGAATCAATATTACCAATCATTAATTTTTATAAAAAAATGATTGATCACCTTAATTAACAAAGAACGGTAGCTTCGCATGTTGTAGCCAATAGAGGAAGAAGAATTTATAAATGATAAAGATGGAGGTGATTTTATAAATAGACAACAAGGACTTGTAGTTAGCAATAGATTACTACAATCCAATATATCAGAAAAATCATGAATGGGCAAATGGATTAAAGGTTCATATGACTTGGTCGTTTCGGGGGGCACTGAACAATACGGAACAAACTTTAAAACGAATAAAAAATGACAGATAACAATGAATAAATCAATAGTAGTTAAAGTGTTAAATCGAAAGTGATTTTGTAAATTTAAAGCCAATTATAAACCGAAAATTAGGTTTCAAAACCGTTACTACATATAGCAGGGACATTTGCAACAAGCTGAAAAAATGAAAATCATAACTACAATATTCACAATTTTAGTTTTTTCAAGCTGCGTTGATTCTAGAAAATCTATTCAAGAGAAACCAAAAATTGAACTTGAATTAGTAGATGAAATTTTTATCAAAAAAGAACTTTACGGAACAGATTCAATCCGTTTGAATAAAGAGCAAATTGAACTTTTTGCTAAAGAATGGAACAATACTAAATCATTAGGGTTTTATAAAATGAGACCTGAATTCTGGATTTTTGTAAAACTTAAAAATGATGTAATTAGAAAGTTCCGTGTTAATGGTGACTTGATTAAAGAGCAAGGAGATTGGGCATTTTCAACTGGTGATTCATTATTAATTAATTCATTTTGGATACCAACTTATTCTTTTCCAAAACCTGAAAATTATACCCCTTTATCTTTTATAAAGTTTGTTTCTCAATCAATTGATAATGACCCTAGTAAGTCGTGCCTTGGGATGTCAATGACAAATGAATTTCCTGAGGGTTGGGTAAAAGAAGAACATTTAGAAGACCTTTTCGAACTGTTAGATTCCAAAGAAGAATGTGGCTGTTTTTTGAACCCTTTATCGTCTTATATTCCAACAGGAAAAGCTGAGATAGGTGGTTATGCAAGAATATTTTTAAAGTCTTTTAAGGATGAAGAAAAGGTCGATTTAGGATTGTATAGTTGCCCAAAAGTTGCTCAAAATATAAATGAGGAGTTGAAGGAATGGTTGAATAAAAGAAAATAATAATCAGTCAAGTGCAAGAAGCAATAAATAATGTATTTAAATTTAGAAGACCAACCACAATATTATAATTTGACAACTGCTCCTGACGGTAGTTTCATTATTGCAGATTATTATAATGTTGAAAGAATATCATCTAGCTTTGAAAGTAAGGAACATATCAAAAGTCCAATCGAAATGGATATGATTGAATTTACAGGATGGAGAGATAATGTGCTTAAATTTACTTGTGATGAATTCCTAAATTGGGACCGACACTTGGTTATGATTTATGATAGTGAATTGAATGAAATAATGATTAAAAAATAAACACAAATAATATGCTATAAAAAATGACGCATAATTATTTCTCAAAAAAAATGAAGTTACCCCTAATTTATACAAACTGAATGCCGAGAATTGAATTACAAACCGAAATAAAAGCAGATAGAAAGATCGTTTTTGATCTTTCTCGAAGTATTGATTTGCACAAAATATCAACTGAACATACTAATGAAACTGCAATCGCTGGAAAGATAAGCGGATTAATCGGACTAAATGAAAGAGTTACGTGGAGAGCAAGACACATTGGAATTTATCAAAACCTGACTTCTGAAATAACTGAGTTTTCCCGACCGAATTACTTTGTAGACGAAATGGTAAAAGGCGTGTTCAGTGAATTTAAACATGAACATCATTTTTCTGAATTGAATGTCGGAACGCTAATGACTGATTATTTTTACTATAAATCTCCATTCGGAATTCTAGGTAAGTTAGTGGATCAAATATTTCTAAAAAAATATTTAACTGATTTTCTAACTAAGCGAAATCAAATTATAAAAGAGTTTGCAGAATCGGATAAATGGAAACAAATATTAATTGAATAAAAGTACGTACGGTAACACTATATAATTGCAATTATGGCGGATTCGACAGCGTCCGAATCTACTCGGAATTGCTAACGTCATTGATAAACAGAAAATTAGTATCTTTAATCCGTAACTGATCGCTATACGAAACCGTTACAGGTAATTACCTAAAACCTGAAAAGAAATAGTATATGAATACCTACGCTGACAAAACTAACAAGAAAGAGAACCCGTCGTTTTCTGCTGCTGGACCTCAAAAGCAGAACGATAGTAAGTCTATTTTTCAACTTGTTGATAATAGACCTGAAGCAGTTGCTCAACGGAAATTGCAGGAGATGGCAAATAGTAGCTCTCAGGTGAAACAAATGATAGCTTCTCATAACATGTCAAACAATCAACCGAATAAACAGCATGTTGAACAACAAAATACCGGGATAATCCAAAGAAAAAAAGACAAGGCAGTTTATGATTTTGGAGATAAAGGAGATGGAAAAACATCAACGAAAGTGATAGATCAAAAAGAAGGTGGTCGAGGTCTTTTCAAATATCAGTATAAAGATGATGGTAATGTAATTGACACGTTTAACGGAACTAATATTGCGGATAGTAATATTGCGAATGGTACCATATATCAAGGAATTAGTACACCTAATATTACTGTTAAGGTAGCTAGTCATGATTTAAAAAAACAATATGGTAATACTCTGGCATTATCAACGAATGTAATTGCGAATGGTACGCGTGCACAGCATTTTGCACATGCAGATGAGGCCCATGGTATTGATCGAACGGATAAATACACCTGGCACCACAAACAAGAGGTGGGAAAAATGGAGTTAATCGATATGAATACACATGGAGCAATGTGGCATTATGGAGGAATTGCAGGATGGGGGGCGTCACTGCATAGTGGTGATTCTAGTGAAGATGATTAGAATAAGTCTCTGATATGTGCGGGGAATAAGGCGAAAGAGAAGCAGTAACAATGACCCTTATTGGGGCGTATAGTTCTAGGATTGACGAGTCAAACTGAAAAAATATAGCGTCAGTAAATTTATGAAAATTGGATTTGTATCACTTTATGATTGGTTAGTGATTAATCCGGACCCCAATGTTCCATATCAGACCTTGATCTTTTTTGGTGGTTGGGAATTGGGTATACATTTTAAAACAATGCGATTATAAGTGGTATTGAAGAATAAATATCTACCAATACCTATAGGTAGTTAGACATCCGAATACGAAATATGGTTTATATTACCGAAGAATGCAGTAATCCAGAAGAAAAGATTTGCCTTCTTATCCGTATTTTTACCGGAAGATTGAAAATGCGCAAAATATGTCCGGAATAGATAAGCAACTATTTTCTGAATTGTTAGAGATGACTGTTCAACGTCTCGATGAATTACTGGAAGTCGGTGAGACTGTCGTATATAAAAAAGGAGATAAAATTGCCTTTCCGAGAAATGTGTGTGATAAATTAGGGGTGATTGTAGATGGAGCTATACGCACTTATGCTGTGAATGATAAAGGACAGGAAATTAGTTACCTGTTACAGGTGAACGGAAGTTTTTTTGGTGATTATAAAAGCTATATCTCCGGTTCGAAATCTGAATTAATTCTTGAGGCTATTCTGGATACGGAAGCTTTACTTTTTGATAAAAAAAGTATTGATACTTTATGTGATAGGGATGTGTTCTGGCTGAAATTCAGTAAAAAAATGTCAGATGTAGCCTTTCTTGAAGCAAAAGAAAGATTGGATGATTTGTTGTTTAATACACCGGAAGAACGTTACAATAACCTATTGCGAAAATCAGGAGAAGTAATACAGAAAATTCCTCAAAAATATATTTCAACCTATCTGGGAATTACCCCACAATCGTTAAGCCGGATCCGGAAAAGAATAGTGTGAAAATTGGAGGGATTAATTAACTTAAGTGAACGAATTGCAGGTAGGGGAGGAAGTAATTTTGTGACATAACAAAACAATATAGTATGTCATGAAGATAGCAATTATAGGAGGAGGAGTAGGAGGATTAACAACAGCACTTGCTTTGAAGAAAGCAGGAGTGAATTTTAAGTTGTACGAAGCAGCCCCTGAAATAAAAGCTGTAGGAGCCGGTATTATTATGGCTAATAATGCACTGCAGGTATTTCGTAAACTGGGAATTCATGAAAAGATTTATGCAAAAGGAAATCGCATAGACGCAATGGATATCACCAAAGGAAATTTTTCTCCTTTATCTTCTATTCGTTTAGATGTATTTGTCGAAAAATACGGTTTGCAAAATCATGCCATACACAGAGCGGACTTGCACACCATTTTAGTAGAAGCGGTAGGAGAAGAACATATCGAAATTAACCGTCGTTTAACGGATATACAGAAAAAGGAAAACGGTTATCAATTATCTTTTGAAGAAGGAACAGAAGAAACAGCGAATTTCATTATTGGAGCTGATGGAATTCGTTCGGTGGTGCGCCAGAAGCTATATGATGAAAATGAGTATCGGAATTCCGGGCAATTATGTTGGAGAGGAGTTGTTGAGTTTGATCTTCCTTCTGAATACCAACATCGATTGATCGAAGCCTGGTCTGGAGGAAAGCGGTTTGGGTTTGTACGTATCTCGGAGAAAAAAGTGTACTGGTATTTATTAATCAATGATAATTTGGGAGATCTGGACGCCGATCATCATGTGTTTACAAAAGGATTTCATCCGATTGCAGAACAATTGGTATGGGCAACTCCGCAAGAGAAGGTAATCAAGGCAAAACTCTATGACGTGAAACCCATCCGGATTTGGCAGAAGGAGAATACGTGTCTGGTAGGTGATGCTGCACACGCCATGACGCCAAATCTGGGACAAGGAGCCTGTCAGGCAATTGAAGACGCTTACGTTTTGGGGGGACTTGTTGCAAAATATAACGTAATGGAGGCATTTGTGAAATATCCTGAAGTTCGTCGGGCAAAGGCTACTTCGGTGGTGAATAGAAGTTGGAAATTCGGAAAAATAGCTCACCTGAATCATCCGTTGGCTGAAGGAATCCGGAATTCGATTCTTAAGTATGCCACTCCACGACGGATGAATAAAAAAATGATGGATAAGCTATTTACCCTGGATAAAATCAGTTGATTTAGGCGTTTTGTTTTATCCCTCTTTTATGAAACAAAAATGTATATTTAGAGCATCTAACTAAATAAGAAAAATTATCCGGATGCTATTTGGAGGGATTGTACAGTCGGTTCGTAATGTACTGCGTGATAATCACAATCTCACGCTTTCGGGAAAGGGACGTAAAATTAATCTTGGAGAGGCAACGGTAAGAAAAAGTGAAATTAGAACACCGGATGCCTCTCCTGAAGTAATAGACGGTATTCGGACGAAATCGAAGAGAACCCGGGTTTTTCAACGGCGTGTATTAGTTGGTGTAACGCTCGCTTCCATCGTCTTTTTTTTAATAGTTGTTCTTCCGATCTTTAAAAAAGAAACTGTTAAAGCGGAGCATGTTAATGAAGAACGTATTCGGAAGCAAAAACAATGGGAAGAAAAATTAACTTTTTTCACCGAGGATGCCCGGAAATGGGTGGCAGAAAGACATTATGATAACGCAATTATACAGTATAGAAACGTACTCACCATGCAGGTTACAGATCGACGAATCTGGCAGGAATTTATCTATGTATTAGTACTGAATTGCAGTATCAATGAACAAAATTGCCGGGAAGCAGAATTCTACACCATAGCTTACCAATCATTTCCTGCCGAATTGCAGGAAAAAAGATTCCTTCACCAAATAGAAATATTGACGGGTACTCCCTGAAACTATTTTTCAAGCTTCAGATCATCACCTTTACACTGCTCTTCCGGACGTGCACCACAAAGACTACAGGTAGCCCCTTCTTCCTGCAACAATGGATTATTACTGGCACAGGTTCCGGCAAACTGACCGTCTTTTTTTGCCCAGATTTTTATAGCAATTCCTGCAAAAGCAAGAGCCAAAAGCAATATGGTAATCAAGATTAACGCCATCTTACATGTTTTTTACAAAGTTAATGAATATTGAGAGCACTCTCAAGTTTTCGAATGAAAATATCAGTGATCCAACAGGGGGGAAAGCAGGCGAATAATTTCTGTAGCATTGTCTTTGGGGGCTGCGTAATCAATCCATTTTGTGGAAGCTTCGCGTCGAAACCAGGTTAATTGTCGTTTCGCATATCTTCGGGTATTCTGACGTATGACATCAGCTGCTTCAGCCAGCGATAATTGACCATCCAGATAATCAAAGATTTCTTTATACCCCACCGTGTTTAAAGCCTGGTGATTGCGAAAGTTTTCTACGCTTTTCACTTCATCAACGAGTCCGTTTTGAATCATTTCGGTAACGCGTTGATTGATCCGGTCGTATAATTGTTCCCGTGGATGATGAATGGCGAAATAATGAACGGAGAATGGTCGTTCTTTATCTTGTTTTGATTGTAACTCCGACATCTTTTTTCCACTGGAACGAAAGACTTCCAATGCCCGCATGACACGGTGCGGATTTTGTAGGTCTAGTATTGCTGCTGATTCAGGGTCACAGGCTTTTAACTCTTCCTGCAAGGGATGAATACCTTCTTTTTCAAATGCACGGATAAGGTGCTGGCGAATTTCTGTCGAACGGGGAAGATCATCGATCCCTTTACACAAAGCATCAATGTATAACCCAGACCCTCCGGTTAGAAGAGCAATATCTTTTTCTTTAAACTCATCTTCCAGTACACGAAGAGCATCTGTCTCAAATTGTCCGGCTGTATATTCTTCACGAATACTCAGATTATCGATGAAGTAATGCCTGACACCTTTCATTTCTTCAACAGAAGGTTTTGCTGTACCGATGGATAACTCTTTATAAAATTGCCGGGAGTCTGCGGAAAGAACAGAACAGTTAAGTTGAAGAGCCAACTCTACCGCTAGCGCTGTTTTTCCGGATGCAGTAGCGCCGGCTAAAACGATGAGGTGTTTGTTCTTTTTTTGCACAGTGGCAAAGATACGGAATCATGAAGAAAGAGAAGTGGTTCCGGGTTATCCGGGGAAAAGGTTTTTGTATTCATTATATCTTCTGAATACTTCACGTACATATCGGTAGGTCATGTTACCCCGGTAATAGCCAGACTTTACACCTTTTACAGCTAACATTTCCGGTTCTGTAAGACGAAGGAAGTACTCTTCTACAACATCATCCCAGATATGCGGATTTGCACCATTCGCTTTAGCGATCGTCTGGGCGTCCAGAACGTGCCCGGGGCCTGCGTTATAAGAAGCGATTGTGAATTTCATACGCTGAATAGAATCTTTTACTTCGGTAAAATTCTTTTCTATGCGTTTCAGGTACTTGATTCCTCCACGGATTTGAACTTCAGGAGGAGAGCCGGGATAGACACCAAATCGTTCTCCTGTTTCAGGCATAAACTGCATCAGGCCGTAAGAGCCTTGCCAGGATTCGATGTGAGGGTTAAATTTTGACTCCTGAAAAATCAATGATGCAACTAATCGCCAGTCGTAATTAGCTTTTTTTGCTTCTTTTTTCAGTATTTCATCGTACGGAGAGATTTTACCTCCTCCCAGACTGGAGTACTGATCCATAGCCTTTCGGGTATGGGTGCCGATATCGAAATACTTATGCTTCAGAAAACTGTATAAACGCTGTTGCATAAAATTCTTCAACCAGTCATTGAGGTAGTCGAGCAACTGTTCGTCAGACTTTCGAACACCAAAAGCAATCTGCTGCCGAATGCTTAGTTCCAGAGAGATATCAATGTTATCAAAAAAACGTTTGTTGATCAGAGCCACGTTTTTATCTACAACGGTATAATCAATTGTTCCTTCGGATACTCGGCGAATCAATTCTTCTGTTTCAATATTTCCATCTTCCGGCTGGATATAAATCGTATCGCCGATTTCATCCATCAGGGCAACCATTCTCTTGTAATAACTGGATTCTCCCCAGACGTGAACTTTCTTTTTAGCCAAACGGACGGGGTCAGTTATCAGATGCGCCTTGATTTCTTTACTGCTCATCTTTTTCCAGTCCTCTGGTTTTCGTTGAACGAGAACCTGGCTGGAACGAAGATGCGGGATACTAAAGTTTATCTGATCACGACGATCACGGGTAATTGTATAGTTGCAGGCAATAAGATCTCCTTTTCCTGAATTCAGATCGGCAATGACATGATCGAGATTTTTGACAGCACGAAACTCTAATTTAACACCCAGATCTTTGGCAAACTGTTTCAGAACCTCGTATTCAAATCCCATTTTTTGCCCCCTATACACAAAATAAGAGACGGTACTGTTTTCTGTCAGAACAACCAGTTTTCCTTTTTCAATGATTTTGTTTAAGCTATTATCTTTCTTCTTTTGTTCCTCCGTTTTGAAGTCCAGTTTTATTTTTCCGTCTTCTTTTGTGCCGAAAGGAATATAGATAACCAATAACAGTAGTACGGTCGCAGCGAAGATAGTAGCTATGATCTTTTTTGGTTTGTTCACTTCGTCAATATACGAAAAAAATATACATACTGACAAAACCAGAAAATCTGTCGAAAACTTGATGATTTAGTACCTGGCTTGCTCTACAGGAAGGGTTGTTGCACACTTAAAATGTCCTTTAGGACAGGCTTTGTGTCCGTGTATTCCACAGGGTCTGCATTCCAGATTTTCTGTTGTTTCCAAAAGTTGAGAATCGTCGGAAAGCGGACCGAAACCAAATTCGGGTACTGTGCTACAAAAAAAAGCAGTTACCGGAGCATTCATTGCACTTGATAAGTGAAGTGGACCTGAATCATTGACGTAGTTCCTTGTTGCTTTGCTCATAAGTGCAGCTGATTCAAGTAAGTTTAGTTTTCCTGCCAGATTGGTACAGTTAAAACCGGGAAGCTGTGTCAATACCTCTTCGCAGGTTTCGAAATCCCCGGGACCTCCTAAAATGTATATAGGATGTTCACTGCCTATATGATGAGCGAGATCCAGCCACTTTTTCAGAGGAAGTTGTTTGGTAAACCATACTGAAGCAGGAGCAAAACAGTAAAAAGAATCCTGCACCAACGGCTGAATTTTTAAATAGTTTTCGGGAGAAGGAAATAGTTCAGGACGCAGGGAAGTAGGGGAAAGTGAATGGTGTGCTACCAGTTCAAAATTTCTCGTGACTTCATGTGTCCCGTCTCCAAATTGATGAGGAACACGACGTGTAAACAAAAAGGAAAGCGGGTTTTCCGAAAATCCGACCCGGGATGAAGCACCGCTGAGGGCAGTCAGTAATCCGGAATTAAAGTAACGTTGTATGCCAATAACTTCATCATACTTTTGTTTACGGACTCTTTTTAAAAGAGAGAAAAGCTGTCTATATTTTCCGGCCTTTTTATTCCAAATAAGTACTTCCCGTATATGTGGATTGGACATTACTAATTGTTCATTTCCTTTACGAACAAGAAGATCAATCTCTGCATCAGGATATTGTATTTTAAGTTCCCTGATTAGCGGAGTTGCCAGAATGACATCACCCAAAAAAGCGGTTTGTATGATCAGAAATTGCTTCACGTCCCAAAGCTAAAAAAAACATCTCTATTACCGATCAATAGAAGTAACAGAACGAAAGAATGGGAAAGTACCGGAAACAGCGAAAAAGCGCAGAAGATTCCGCGCCTGAAATCAAAACAGGTTACATTGGATAAGGTATCCCGATAGTTTGTCGTTTAGTGTAGAGTCCGGAATGAACTGATTTCAATTGTTCATTACACTACAAATATGATGTTTTTTTACTCAAAATCAATAAAATAAAGGTTTGTAAAACCGGAAAATAGGTATTTATACCTAGATGCTGAAAATTACTGATAAACAAGTTTGTCTTTTAAGTATTTAGCAGTATAAGAATTTTCACACTTTGTTAAATCTTCCGGACTACCTGTGAATACTAACGAGCCGCCCTCTTTTCCTCCTTCCGGACCGATATCAATAATATAGTCTGCGCATTTGATCACCTCCATATTATGTTCGATAACAATTACTGAGTGTCCCAGAGCTATCAATTCATTAAACGCAATCATCAACTTGGCAATATCATGGAAATGTAAGCCGGTTGTTGGTTCGTCAAATAAAAATAATGTCTTATCGGATGTCCTTCCCTTGATGAGGAAAGAGGCGAGCTTAATTCTCTGGGCTTCTCCACCACTCAGGGTGGAAGAAGACTGTCCGAGTTTTACATACCCCAATCCGACTCTTTGAAGCGGGAGCAATTTGTCCACAATTTTTTCGTCGGATTTACTTTTCCCTTCTGAGAAGAAAGCGATAGCATTGTCAACATCCATATCCAGAATATCAGCAATGTTTTTTCCTCTGTAAATGACATCCAACGTTTCTGTTTTGTATCGTTTTCCTTTGCATGCTTCGCATTCGAGATGAACGTCAGCCATGAATTGCATAGAGATTGTAACGGTTCCTTCTCCTTCACAAGTTTCGCATCGACCTCCCGGAACATTAAAGGAGAAGAATCCCGGCTTATAATTTCTGATCTTGGAAATTTGCTGCTTAGAGAAAATATCGCGGATATCATCAAACGCTTTTAAATACGTCACCGGGTTACTTCTCGAAGATTTCCCAATGGGATTCTGATCAATTAATTCGACGTTTGAAATAGCCTTGGTATCTCCGGTTAAACCATTACATTCTCCTACTTTATCACCGTATATCCCCAGGCTCTTTTTAACCAGTGGATACAGAATTTTTTTGATAAGCGAAGATTTCCCGGATCCGCTGACTCCTGTTACACAAACCAGATTGTTCAGAGGAAATGTAACATCTATATTCTTCAGATTGTTTTCTCGAGCTCCAAGTACTGTAATACTTTGGTTGGAGTTTCGTCTTTTTTCCGGAACCGGAATTTGTAACTCTCCTGAGAGGTACTGTGTTGTCAGACTATTTTTGACCTTCTTAAGATCAACGGGTTTGCCCTGAAAGACAATAGTACCACCATTAATCCCGGCCTCAGGTCCCATGTCGATAAGTTCGTCGGCAGCCTGCATGATATCTTCTTCATGTTCCACAATAATAACGGTATTACCGATATCACGCAGATTATTTAAAACAGAAATCAGTCGTGCAGTATCTCTGGGGTGTAAACCAATGCTTGGTTCGTCAAGAATATACATGGAACCAACTAAACTACTTCCCAAAGAGGTAGCCAGATTAATACGCTGAGATTCGCCTCCGGATAACGAATTTGCCTGTCGGTTGAGTGTCAGATACCCCAGTCCGACCCGATCCAGAAACTCAAGCCGGTTTTCTATTTCAGGTAATAAACGTTTTGTAAGTTGCTGATCGTGCTCACTTAAATTAAGTGATTTAAAAAATGGAATCAACTCCGAAATAGGCATCAAAACAAGATCACTGATATTTTTGTCTCCGATTTTCACATAGTTGGAGTCTTTACGTAATCGTGTTCCTCTACAATCCGGACACTTTGTTTTTCCTCTGTACCGCGAAAGTAAGACACGATACTGAATCTTGTAACTTTTACTTTCCAGATAACGGAAGAAAGCATCGATACCTTCCATGCCTTTACCACCCTTCCAAAGCATTTCATATTGTTGGTCGGTTAGCTCGCTAATCGGTTTGTGAATAGGGAAGTTGTTCTTTTCTGCGCTTAATACAAACAGTCTGAGCCATTCTCCAAGCGTATCTCCTTTCCAGGGCTGAACAGCACCCTGGTAAACACTGAGTGATTTGTCAGGGATGACAAGGCTATCATCCACACCAATAATGCTACCATAGCCCTCACATGTTTTACAAGCTCCGTAGGGATTGTTAAAGGTGAAAAAATGAACAGAAGGTTCGGTAAAGGAAATACCATCCAGTTCAAAAAGTGAAGAAAAAGCTTTCGATTGCTGATCGTCGTGTAAATAAACTTCCATGTGTCCTTTTCCTTCAAGGAAGGCCAATTGAACGGAGTCAGATATCCGTGAAAAGCCAGCTTCATCATCCGGAGCAGGAACACTGATCCGGTCGATCAACAGATATGGGGACTCTAGTTTTTTTGGATTTTGAGCAAGTACTTCATCTAATTCGCGCATTTCCCCGTCAATAAAAATCCGTCCGTACCCCTGATCAATAAATAATTGAAGTTGTTTTTTAACTCCATACTTTTCCGTAGAGAAAGGAGCGAGGAGGAGACATCGCGTTCCTTCTGCCAGTTTTGAAATATACGAGACAACATCTGTAACCGTATGTTTTTTTACTTCTTCTCCCGATACAGGTGAAAAAGTTTTCCCTGCTCTGGCAAATAACAATTTCAGGTAATCATAAATCTCTGTTGATGTACCAACCGTTGATCTGGGATTCGTGGCAATAACCTTTTGCTCAATCGCTATAGCCGGAGCGACTCCTTTTATAAAATCAACATCCGGTTTGTCCAGTTTACCCAGAAACTGACGGGCATAAGCCGAAAGACTTTCGATATATCGACGTTGTCCTTCGGCATAAAGCGTATCAAATGCGAGAGAAGATTTTCCTGATCCGGAAAGCCCGGTAATAACGGTAAGTTTCCCGTGAGGAATTTTTACTTCTACGTTTTTGAGGTTATGTACCCGAGCCCCTTTGATGTGAATATATTCGTTTGATGACATGTGTTCAATTTCCTGTTTCCAAAAATAGTGGTTTTCCATGGGCTGAGAAACAGCTGAAGAAAGTTTTGCTCACGGACTCCTGATTTTGTGTTTATCCGGGAGTAAAATGATAAGTCAGACCTGTATAAAATGAACTAAAAAAGAAAATTCATTTTTTGCTAATTAACAAGAATGTCGTATATTAGCCCTTGTTAAACATCTAAAAACAGTCGCTTATAGAACACATTTACGCTTGAAAATTACTTTGAAAAATTAAGTTAAACCGGGCAAACTATGTGTAAATCCGAACGAAGCGACAAGGTTCTTGTCAGTGAGTATATTAAAGGAAGTGAAGAAGCATTTGAAGTATTACTAATGCGTCACAAGAATAATGTCTTCCATTACATACTGTCTAAAGTAAAAGACAGAGATCTGGCAGATGACATCTTTCAGGATGTGTTCATTAAAGTCATTAAGACGTTAAAAGCCGGCAATTATAACGAAGAAGGGAAATTCCTGCCATGGGTATTGCGTATAGCGCACAACCTTGTGGTGGATTATTTCCGACGTGCGAATAAAGTACGTATGGTATCCGAATCAACCTCTTTTTCGGAAGAGTTTAATATTTTCAGTGTTCTGGCACAGGAAGATCTGAATGTGGAACAATCATTGTCCAAAGAGGAACTGGAAGGGCAAATCGTGCACATGATTCAGTACTTACCCGAAGCGCAGAAAGAAATCCTGTATATGAGAATTTTTCAGGACATGTCCTTCAAGGATATTGCAGAAGCAAAAGATATTTCGATAAATACGGCTCTTGGTCGTATGCGTTATGCACTCATCAATATGAGAAAGCTAATCGAAAAACACGGAGTTGTAGTTGATTTATAAAATAGGAACTATATTTTTTCGACCGGAGTCAGAAGGCTCCGGTTTTTTTGTTCCGGATGTTCATCTGCGCAGGCAGGTGGTATTTGGTGAATAATCGTATTTTTGCAACAAATTCTGTACTATGGCCAGGAAAATTCAATTGATTATTAACGAATCTGAAGTAACGGCAGGTACCAGAGGAGCTAGTTTAGGTCCCGGAGCCGTTAAGGTTGCTGCGTGGAAAAAGGAAAGTGACTTTTTTTCGCAGTTTACTAACCAATATAGTATTAAAAATAACGAAGAACTGCTAAATAAACCTCCTCTTTACCCTTTTGCGAAGCGAATAGAAGGATTGACGGAAGTATTTGAGCAGTTGGATACGATTGTAAAGTCTACGTATGAGAAAGGTGACTTTCCGCTGATAATTGCAGGTGATCACGGATCGGCCGGAGGTACAATAGCTGCCATTAAAAACAGTCATCCCGGAAAACGTCTGGGGGTAGTATGGATTGATGCACACGGAGATTTACACACTCCATACACGACACCTTCGGGAAATATGCATGGAATGCCATTGGCAACTGCTTTGGCAACGGATAATCTGGATGCGCAGATTAACGAACCAAAAGAAGATGTAAAAGGTCTTTGGGATAACCTGAAAAATTTCGGAGGAATTTCTCCTAAAATTCAACCGGAGGATTTGGTTTTTATTGCAGTTCGAGATACAGAAGAACCGGAAGATCTTCTGATGGATAAGTTAGGAATCCGAAATATTACTGTTGAGGAAGTCCGTAAGTCAGGAGTAGACCATGTGGTTGATGAGGTATTGGAGAAGTTAAAGGACTGTGATCTTATTTATGTCTCTTTTGACGTGGATAGCATGGATCCTAAAATTGTTTCGCATGGTACAGGAACTCCGGTAGACAATGGATTGACTCCGGAAGAAGCGGAAGGAATTATGACGGGATTGATTAAATCAGATAAACTCTGCTGTCTGGAGTTTGTTGAGATCAATCCTTGCCTGGATGAAAAGAAAAACAAAATGGCTGAAGTTGCTTTTGATCTTTTGGAGCGACTGGTGCCGGTTATTAAAAAGTAATTTACGATCTCATTTTTAAAAAATGGAAAACAACATAAAACAAATCCTTTTAGACAATGCTGGAGAATTATTCGGAACACCGGTAAATGAATCAATGATTCAGTTGCAAAAAACAAGGAAGGAGTTTAAGGGGGATATTACGCTGGTAATTTTTCCTTTTGTTAAAATGATGAAAACATCTCCTGATCAGGCTGCTGAACGAATAGGGAATTTCCTAAGGGATCACCTTGACTTGATTCGCGGATTTAATGTTGTGAAAGGTTTTCTGAATCTTGAGATAGATGATGTCTACTGGTTAAAGACATTACAGGATATTGATGCGGATGAGTCTTTCGGACTGGCAAAAGAACCGACAGGAAAAACCTTGATGGTAGAGTACAGTTCTCCGAATACCAATAAACCTCTTCACCTGGGGCATTTGCGAAATAACTTCCTTGGGTACAGTGTCGCCGAAATCCTGAAAGCGAATGGTAACAAGGTGATCAAAACTCAAATCATTAATGACAGGGGAATTCACATCTGTAAGAGTATGTTGGCCTGGCTTAAATTTGCTCCGTTAAATGCGGCAGGAGAAAGAGAAACTCCGCAGACAACCGGAATGAAAGGTGATAAGTTTGTCGGGAAATACTATGTTGAGTTTGACAAAGCACTGAATGCCGAGGCGAAAGAGATTATGACCGCCTGGGAAAAGAGTGATTTTTCTACCGGAGATCAGGTGGCTGAAGAAGTAACGAAATTGTATGCGGCAGCGGCAGAAAAAGAAGATGAAAAAGCAAAACAGGCTATTCTGTCGAAAGTAAAAGAACTGGCGAAAAACGAAACATCTATTCTGAAGGAAGCCAAAGAGATGTTGGTGAAATGGGAAGCAAGAGACCCTGAAACTTATTTGCTTTGGACAACGATGAACAGTTGGGTATATGATGGATTTGATACGACCTATAAAACAATGGGAGTTGATTTTGATCATTTGTACTATGAATCGGATACCTTCCTGTTTGGAAAGGATGTTGTAATAGATGGATTGAACAAAGGGATTTTCTATCGTAAAGAGGATGGTTCCGTATGGATTGACCTGACGGATGAAGGTTTGGATGAGAAATTAGTCCTCCGTTCGGATGGTACGGCAGTATATATGACTCAGGATATAGGAACAGCCATTGAACGTTTTAAAGATTATCCCGACCTGAACGGAATTATTTATACCGTAGGTAATGAACAGGATTATCACTTTAAAGTGTTATTTCTGATTCTTAAAAAACTCGGCTATACTTGGGCTGACGAATGTTTCCATCTTTCGTATGGAATGGTTGACCTTCCGACAGGAAAAATGAAATCCCGTGAAGGAACGGTTGTTGATGCTGATGATCTGATGCACGAAGTGATTCAGGCTGCTTCTGAAATGACTCGTGAACGAGGGCATATTGAAGGTATGTCAGAAGAGGAAAAACAGGAACTGTTTAAAATGATAGGACTGGGCGGTTTGAAGTATTATCTATTGAAAGTAGACCCGCGCAAACGAATGATGTTTAACCCGGAAGAATCTATTGAACTGAATGGTAATACCGGACCATTTTTACAATATGCGTATGCCCGGATTCAGTCACTGGTAGCAAAAACAGGATTGCTTAAAGCCCCTGAAAAATCAGTTATTACAGAGGAAGAACGAGAATTGATCAAGTGGTTGATGATGTACCCTTCAACCGTGGAAGAAGCAGGGAAAAATTACAGCCCGGCTGAGATAGCAAACTATACATTTGAATTGGTGAAAATGTATAACGCTTTCTATCAAAGTGTTCCTCCTATTGTTAAAGAAACGAATGAAGAAGTGAAGCAATTACGTGTGGCATTGAGTTTAAATGTTGCAAAAGTAGTAAAGTCAGCTATGCGTCTGTTGGGGATTGATGTTCCGCAACGTATGTAGTGGCTCAGGATTGCTTTTTAGATTCCAGATATTCCCGTCTGAGATCTTCCGATACTTTACCTGTTCCGTCGTGTCGCCAACCGGGACGATGGAGCAGGTATCCTATTTTTCCTCTCCAGTTAGCGCCGGATGAAAAAATATCTCTGAACAGATTACCCCATTCGTGAAAACCGATGTAGACCGGATTGTAGCTGTCAATATTCGTTGTCAATCCATACTGCACTTTTTCATGATCCAGTTCAGGTTGAAAGGTTCCGAACCATTTATCCCAGATAATGAAAATCCCTGCATAGTTTCTATCCAGATATAATGGATTGGAACCATGGTGTACCCGGTGATGGGAAGGTGTATTCATTACGGACTCAAACCAGCGGGGCATCTTTTTTATCAACTCGGTGTGTATCCAGTATTGATACAGTAAACTCACCGACATTTGCGTAAAGATCATCACGGGATGAAATCCGATAACCGGAAGTGCCAGATAAAACAGGAAAGTAAAAAATCCCCCGGTCCACGTCTGGCGCAATGCTGTACTGAGGTTGAACTTCCGGGAGGAATGGTGAACAATGTGAGAAGCCCAGAATAAACGGCTTTCATGTCCGATTCTATGCGTCCAGTAGTAGCAGAAATCATCTGCAAAAAGCAGTAAAATCCATACCCACCAGGAAAAGGGAAGAGTAGTGACGCGGAAGTTATCATAAAGAACTGTAAACACAAATGCAACAAGCAATTGAGAAGCGAACCCGATAAATACATTCCCCAATCCCATAGAAATCGATGCCAGTGCGTCTTTAACAGAATATCCGGATGGAAATTTGCGGGAAACAATAATCCCTTCAGTAATTACTGTAACGACAAAAAAAGGAATGGCATACAGAATAAGATCCGGGATATGAGGTATTTCCATGGTCTAAATTTCGTGATTTTTTGGAATAAAAAAAGCGAATGGAGCAATAACTACATTCGCTTTTTAGAACTTAGATTAACTGGAATTAACTAAGCAACTACCTCTGCCTGGCTTCGAATAGTTTCTTCAACTTCGGTATTAAGTTCGTTTTCAGGAGTTTCTTCAAGTACAATTTGCACTTCTTTATCCCAACCGAACTTAGCCATTACGCGGTCAAAGATATAATAAACAACTGGTACAACAATCAAAGTTAAGAACATTGAACTGGTTAATCCACCAATAAGTACCCATGCAAGACCATTTTTCCATTCGGCTCCGGCGCCACTGGCCAAAGCAATGGGAAGCATTCCGATTACCATTGCCAGTGTTGTCATCAGGATTGGACGGATACGCACTTGTGTTGCTTTAACCAGAGCTTCTTTAACTGACAATCCGGCTGCCTTTAACTGGTTCGCAAAGTCGACAACAAGGATAGCGTTTTTGGCGACCAAACCAATAAGCATAATCATTCCCAGTAGCGAGAAGATACTCAACGCATTTTGAGTTAGTGCCAGTGCCAGTAATGCCCCGATTACCGCCAGAGGAAGTGAGAACATAACAACAAGTGGATAAGCGTAACTATTATACAGAGCAACCATGATGAGGTAAACTAGTACCAGCGACGCCAGAAGTGCAAGCAGTAATCCACCGAATGCTTCTGATTGATTTTCGAGATCTCCTCCCATAGAATAACCAACTCCGGTCGGCAGATCCATTTCACCAAGTCGGGTTTGTATTTCTTCTCCGACAGTACCTACCGGTCTTCCAAGCACTTGTGCAGATACGGTTACTGTGGGAACTTTATCTCTACGGTTCAACTCCGTAGGTCCTGAACTTTCAATGATAGAAGCAAATTGTTCCAGTCGTACTTGTTCGCCTTTAGTATTCATTAAAGTCAGGTTAGCAATGTCTTCTACATTTTTCCGGTCAAAAGCATCCAGTTGAATTGAGATGTCATATTCGTTATCTCCGTCTCTGTATTTGGTTTCCTGAACTCCATTAAAGGCTGTTCGCATCGTTGCACCGACCATTTCCAGAGATAACCCCAGATTGGTCATCTTTTCACGATTGACCTCAACTTTGACCTCGGGATTTCCTCCCTCAATTGTACTTTCAACTTCAACAGCACCCGGAACATTGGAGATTAGCTGCTGAACAGAAGCAGCCGTTGCAGCAAGTGAATCCAGGTCAGTACCGCTCAGAATTACCTGAATAGGAGCTTCAGAACCGGTTCCGATAAGAGATACAGGAACGGCTTTGAATTTTGCTCCTGCCAGATTTTCCTGTAGCTCAATTTGTAATCGTCTGGAGAAAACCTGAGTCGAAATGGTTCGTTCTTCGGCCGGAACTAATTGTACGTTGATCTCAGCCAGATACGGAGTGGATGTTGTTGTCATACTACCGGAAGACTGTCCTACAGTGGTAGTAACGCGCTGTACATCGGGAAGTTCAGAAATGTAATTTTCAACTTCCTGTGACAACAAGTTTGTCTGTCTCAGTGTTGCATTTTTAGGGAGCTCCACTTCCATGGTGAATTCACCTCTGTCACCTGCCGAAACAAATTCACTTCCGATAAAGCCGAATTTGACCAGAGCAAAGGATGACACAAATAAAACCAGTGTTGTACCCAAAACAATAATTTTGTGATTGAAGCTCCATTTCAAAGCACCGGACATCGCATTTTCAAATCCTTTAATAACATTTTCAAAGGCCGTGATCGTTTTTCCAATGAACCCTTTGTTCTTGATGTGTGATATTTTTGAAAAACGAGATGCCAGTAACGGAATCAGAGTAAAAGCAACGAGCAAACTCAGTAATGTACTTACTGCTACGGTAAGCGAAAATTGACGAAGCAGGTTTCCGATCAAACCGCCTGTGAGTGAAATAGGAACGAATACAGCTACAATTACCAGGGTGATGGAAATAACGGTTACTCCAATTTCACGAATCCCATCGTAGGCTGCCTGAAACTTGTTTTTACCCATTTCCATGTGTCGGTAGATATTCTCAATAACCACGATAGCATCATCCACGAGGATTCCGACAACCAGTGAAAGAGCAAGCAAGGTCATAAGGTTCAAAGAGAACCCCAGTAACATCATGACCGTAAATGTTGAAATAATAGAGGCCGGTACGGCAACCATAACGATTACAGCATTACGGATACTGTGCAGGAATAATAACATTACCAATGCTACAAGTACAATGGCAAATAATAAATCGTGAATTACAGCATCTGCCGCTTCAAGTGTAAAGTCTGAACTATCGGAAGCAATAGAGAATTTTAGTTTGTCTCCGGCGTATTCCTTTTCAAGGTTTTCCATTATTTTTTTAGCTTCGGCACTTAACTCTACTGCATTTGCATCTCCTTGTTTTTGAATGGAAAGTCCGATTGCATTTTCTCCGTTTACCCGTGAAATGATTTCTTCATCTTTCTGAGAATCCTGTATCTCGGCAATATCAGAAAGGTAAATTTTAGAACCATCTTGTGTAGTTCCGATGATTAATGCTCTCATCTGTTCCAGGGAAGTATATTTTCCTGCCAGACGGATCAATGTTTCTGATTCTCCGCTTTTTATTTTTCCCGTAGGGAAATCCATATTGGCATTTTGAATAACCTGACTGATTTGAAGAAGACTAAGGTTATATGTTTCCAGTTTATTTCTGTCAATGTTGATTTTAATTTCACGTGGTTGTCCACCGAGCAGATTTACCTGTGCTACACCGGGGATTTTTGCCAATTGAGGTTGTATTTTTTTATCGACAAGATCATACAATTCGGTTCCTGACATTTCTGCTGCTACTCCCAGACGCATGATAGGGAGGTCGTTGATATCAAATTTACCAAGAGAAGGGAGTTCTGCATCATCAGGTAGATCATTGATCATGGCATTGATTTTTCGTTGGGCTTCCTGTAATGCCTGATCTACATCTATGTTTTGTCGTAGTTCTACTGTAACAATGGAGACACTTTCCAAAGATTTGGAGCTTATTCTGTCCAATCCTTCGACGGTAGAAAGTGCATCTTCAATTTCTTTTGTGACAGAATTCTCAACTTCATACGGAGCGGCTCCCGGATATACGGTTGTTACTGTAAGTACAGGAACACTCATGTCAGGAATAAGTTCGTAATTCAGTTTGGTATAACTGAACGCCCCGACTCCGATCAACAGAATAAACAAAACGGCAACCAGGGTAGGGCGTTTTATTGAAGTTTTTGTGATTTTCATTTCTAATTATTGTTTTATCAGGAATTAGTTGAGTATTTCAACTTTAGTTCCGTCTTTTAGATTAATATGCCCGGTTAATACAACATTGTCTGAAGACCGGACACCTGATAGTACCTCTACCTGATCTCCTGTTGTTTCGCCAACCTGTATGTCTTTTAGTTTCGCTACATTATTATCTATGATAAATACCTGCGGTTTCTGTAAACTTCCGACGATTGCATTCCTGTTAAGAAGTGTTCGTTCGGTAGTGTCTTTCCAGTCAAACTGTGCTCTTGCGTACATTCCTGACTTCAGCGTAAACTCTTTTTGATTCGTTAAGGATAACTCAACATTATATTTTAATGCATTATCCGCTTTTGCGGCAATAGAGGTAACTTTTCCGGAAAAACGGGTAGCAGGAAAAGCAGAAATAGTGATTTCAGCCAGATCTCCTTCTTTTAGGGTAAGCACTTCGGTAACGGTTAGTTTTACGTTAAGCTTAAGTTGACTTACATCTACAATTTCATACAACTTTTTTCCCGGACTTATATAAGCTCCTTCCTGAACATAATCGTCGTTGATAATACCGTTTGCTGTAGCGCGAATAGAAGTGTTATCCAATCGTTTTTTAGCACTTTTGTATTGTGCTTCCGCATTTTTTAACCCGATTTGAATCTCTTCTATTTGTCTTTTCGTTGTGGCGTCACTCTCATATAATTTGGAAAACCGATTCAGATCAAGGGTTAACTTATCCAGATTGGCTTTAGCTGCCTCTACTTCAGCTGTTATCAAATCGTTTTCCACCTGTGCCAAAAGATCTCCTTTTCTGACACGATCTCCTTTTTCTTTGTAAACAGATAAAATTTTCCCCTGAGTTTCGGAAATTACTACCAGATCAGTGATAGCTTCCAGTGTTCCGTCAGATTGTATCTGTCTGTCAAGTGATTTGTTTTCAGGATGAATCACACGAACTGGAATTTTGTCACTGGTGATTTCAGATAATTTGGCATTTTGCTGCATTTCCTGCTTATTGGCGAAAAGTTTGTATCCTACAAGTCCGGATAAACCGATAACAGAGAAGATGATGATTACTTTTTTCATTTGGATGTTTATTTAAAATTGGATCAATTTTGATTGATTATACTTTTTAATTGTCCCTGAGCTTTTAGCATCTCAAGTTCTGATTTTTTGTACCGGATCAGTTCACGGTAATAGTTGAGTTCGGCATCCCGGAAAGATTGCTGAGAATCGAGCAAATCTGTCAAACCGACAACATGTTCTTTATAGAGGAGTTGGGTCTGGTGTAATACTTCTTCCGCCAGATTTTTGTTTTCGATTTGTGCCCGTACCGAAATCAAGCTATTCTTGTATTGTTCGCGGGCATTCTGTAACTGCATATCAAGTTGTCGTTCAGCTTCTGTTTGTTGTAACTTTAACTTTTCATGTTCTATTTTTACCTGCTGAACTTTGTAGTGTTTCTGAAGTCCATCGAAAATTGGGACTTGTAATTGTACTCCAATTACCGTCTGTTGAAACCAGGGACGACCTGATTTGAAAAAGTCAAACTCATTTCGTTGTGCCTGCCACATTTGTTGCCCGAAAACGGAAAGAGTAGGAGCATATCCGGCATTGATTTGTTTTTTGTTCAGCGTATTTAACTCTTGCTGAGTGGATAAAATCATTAGCTCTACCGGTGTTTCTCTTTCCGAATTTCGATTGTTGAGTTCGACCAAATCCAGATTGCCGGGATCTTTAATACGTAATTGCTGATCCATGGGCATACCGATCAGTAGTTTTAGATAATTATACTGCTGTTCGATGCCTGTTTGGATACTTTTGAGATTCGTTTCCAGATTTACCTTGTTCACTTTTATTCTGCTCAAATCCGTTTTAGTGACCAATTCGTTTTCGTATTGAGCTGTCAGAAGTAGTTCAATTTGATTCAACCGATCGACATTACTTTCAAGTACTGATTTTTGCGCTTCTGTTTCCAAAATCTGATAATAGGATTGAGCAATGGCAAGAATAACATCTTCTTCTGTTTTCAATCTGAGTTGCTGATACAGTTCCCGTGAACTCTTAGCCGCTTTCAATCCGGTGAAGAATTGCTGATTATATACTAACTGAGATAACTTTAATGTCCCGGACATTGTAAAATCAGTACCGAATTGTACAGGAATCTGGGTTCCGGGTTGTCCGATAATCTCTCCGGGAAGAAGCTGTGTGGGGAGATTAGGGAAATTCTGGAATTGACCCTCCCCGTTGATTTGTGGCAATCCTGAGCTTCTGATTTCACCGATCTGTCCTTCGGCAATATCCTGATCCATAGAAGCCTGTCGAATAGACAGACTGTTTTCCAATCCATAAGTTAATGCCTCCTGAAGACTGAAATTGTACTCCTGTTCCTGAGCCGATATGGAAAAAGAAAGCCCGGATACCAGTGAAACGGTGAGAATCTTAAGAATTCTGTTTTTTTTCATTTTTTATTTGATTACTTATTTTTTAGGTAAAAGTTCTTTTTTAAACACTTAGTTCTGAATTAAAAGAACCAAAAAGAGAAAAAAATTAGGTGTTCCTTTTTTCCCATTTTTCATACAACGCAGGTAGCTCCTGATTGATGTATCTCATGAAGTCAATAACTTCTGAAAGGCTTTTATTAAATTCAGGAGTGCTGTCGGGGCGTTGTTCCAGTATTTCCTCCATCAGAGCGGCTGTCCCGGTAATTTTAATAATAGCATCTTTCATACTCTCCCGCCATGAACTGATCTTACTTTTGAAATAGCGTTTTCTATCACCTGTATAAGTGATATAGTCAATCTTATCCGTATTAATCAGAAAGTTCAAAGCGTTACTGGTTGCACTTTTACTAAGTCCCAGAGTTTCCCTGATTTGGTCAAAACTTAATTCCGGAACAGGGGATACGAGTAGAAGAGCAACAACACGGGCTGCAGCAGGAGAGAAGCCTGCCTTCTCGTGCTGAACACCAACACGCTCAATCAGCTGTTTTTGCTTTTCCGATAAGGTAACCTGATCTGTCATATCATTTAATTCTGACACAAAAATAAGTAAGTTTTTTTAGTTCTCAACAAAGAGAACAATAAAAAATGTTAAAATAAAAAGGCCCGCCCTACGGCAGGCCAATGCAATATATGATTTTTTAATTAATCTTCATCCTCTCCATCGTCGTTGTCAGCTTCATCATAGCTGTCATCGTCCTCGTCTTCATCAGAAGTATATTCCGACATATAATCAACATCGGCAAACTTTTCTTTGTAATCTTCTTTAACGTCTTCTTTTAGTATTCCGTCATCATCAAAATCATCATCTTCTTCAATAATGATTCGGGCTTCCTGAGCCGTCATACGTACAAGGTAATACTTGTCATCTGTTTCAAAGGGTAATGCGCTTACTTTTTGTCCGTCCTTATTAACGTACGAAACGAGATGACTGTAAAAACCATAGGGAAAAGCCAGTTTAATTTGCTCCTTGATTTCTAAGTCAAGTTTTTCATAGTCTTTTACGACTCTGGGCTTGCTTGTACTCATGTTTCTTTATTTATACTAAAAATTGTGTTTAGCTTGAAAGACTCCTATCGAGAGCCTTTCAGTGCTACAAAGTTCAACAAAGAAATTAATCTTGGAAATTTTTTCGATATTTTTTTTGAAAAAAATGAAACGGGTGATTTTTTCCCTCAAAACTTTGCTTTTTTTCAACATTTTTTAATGTGAAAAATTACGATTTATCAGTTTGTTTTTTGCCGAAAAAAAATTGCAGAGAATAGATTTAGGATTCCCGGTGCATTTTGAAAGGCTAAACCGTCTGTTTGATTATTTTTGTAGAAAAAAGTTTTTATGTCTGTTTCGAAACGATTTGATGTTGCTATTATAGGTGGAGGAATTGTGGGAGCTGCTACTTTTTATAAGATGCAAAAACGGTTTCCTTCTCTGAGCATGGTGTTGATAGAAAAAGAAGACTTATTAGCGGATCATCAGACGGGACATAATTCAGGTGTAATACACTCAGGTTTGTATTATAAACCCGGCTCATTGAAAGCAAAGAATTGTGTAGAAGGAAGAAGAGAGCTGGTAGAGTTCTGTAAAACTTATGAAATTCCACATGATGTTTGCGGAAAGGTGGTAGTGGCGACTGATAAAGAGGAGTTACCCTATCTGGATAAGATATTTGAAACAGGTCTAAAGAATGAAATAGAGGGTATTCGTAAGATTACCGGAGAAGAAATAAAGGAATACGAACCGTTTGTGGAGGGAATTGCAGGAATTCATGTCCCCTGTACAGGAATTGTTGATTTCAGGGCTGCAACGGCAAAAATGGTAGAACTTGCTCTGGAATTAAACCCGGAGAGTGAGTTGCGGTTAGGACATGAAGTGTTTGATGTCAGAAAGAAAGACGGGTATTCAGAGGTGCTTACAGATAAAAAAGTATTTGAAGCAAACCACCTTGTCTTTTGTGCAGGACTTCAGGCTGATCGACTGGCGCGAAAAGATGGTGTTCAGTTGAAAGAAAAAGTTGTCGGATTCCGGGGTGATTACTATGAGTTGACGGAAGAAGCAAAACACAAGGTGAAGAATTTGATTTATCCGGTTCCCAATCCTGCTTTTCCTTTTTTAGGTGTTCATTTTACACGTATGACAAACGGAGAAACAGAGTGCGGACCGAATGCTGTGTTCACTTTTAAACGCGAAGGGTATGGAAAGACAGATTTCAGTTTTAAAGATACCTGGGATGCGTTAACATACAAAGGAACCTGGAAATTATTCTTTTCCAATATCAGTTTCGGAATCAATGAATACCGAAGAGCATTTTCGAAAAAGTTATTTCTGAAAACATTACAACGAATGGTTCCCTCCCTGACTATGGATGACCTGAAACCCGGACGTTCGGGAGTCAGAGCCTTGTTGTTACGGGAAGACGGAGATACCCGTGATGATTTCCGTATCGAATACCACGGGAACTCGATCCATGTTCTGAATGCACCATCTCCGGCAGCAACAGCTTCTTTGGCGATTGGTTCCTATGTGACTGAAAAAGCGGTGGAACACTTCGGTCTGGTAGAAGCAAAATAGCAGAGTTTCGGGCTATTTATACCAACTTTACTACTATTATCGTTAAGTATTGGGTAAATTAGCATACAAACAGTAGTATGAGGTTAGTTCAGTTGTGCATGATTATCGTATTTTCCGGATCTGTTTCCGGACAAAACCTGAATAAGGGTTTTGAAGCGCTCGCTATGTATGACTATTTTCAGGCAAAGAAGATCTTTGAAAAGAAAGAAAAGAAGTCGCCTTCGATAGCTGCTTTCGGGCTTTCAGTCATTTATTTGCGGGATGACAACCCCTTTCATAATCTGGATTCAGCGTATGTGAAGATTGTGAAATCCGAGCGGAAGTATAAAGAAGAAAAGGAAAAGGCCAGGGAAAAGTATGCGGAAAAATGGAAATATACGTATGATTCAATTCTGGTTTTGCGACAGGCTGTTTCTTCCGAGATGTTTAAAAATGTAGAATCGGAAAATACGGAGTTGGCGTATGTACGTTTCATTGCGGCGCATCCCTGGGCAAAAGAACTCAAACAGGCAAAGTACAGCAGGGATTTACTTGCATTTGAGAAAGCAGAACAATCCAATACGTCGCATGATTATGCACATTTTTTGGAAAAATACCCCAAATCGGAGTTTGCTAATCTGGCTAAAGAGTTGTTTTTCAGAAGTCAGTATGCGGAACAGGTTGAGTCAGGAACGGAAGAAGCGTTTGCCGATTTTGTTACACATTATTCCTACAATCCGTATGTTTCGGAAGCAGAAAAAGAACTGTATAAAGTGGCTACCTCAGATCATACGGTTTTGGAGTACAAGCGATTTATCAGAAAATATCCGGATAATCCACATATTGAAGAGGCCTGGCAATTGTTATACCGGGCGTATACGAGAGACTTTTCTCTGGCTAAAGTAGAGCAATTCAAAAAAGAATTTCCGGATTATCCGTTTATGGAAGAGCTGGAACGGGAGATTTATGCACTTAACCGTTTGTTACTTCCGTATCGAAAGAATGGAAAGTGGGGGTACATCGACAGAGAAGGAACGGTTATTATTCGCCCCGGGTTTGACGGAGCATCACTTTTTAATGAGGGGATGGCCGTTGTCCAGTTGAACGGGGCTCTCGGATATATCGATGCGCTTGGTGATAAAATTGTAGAGCCAATATTTGCAGATGCTTCTGCTTTTAAAGACGGTATAGCTATTGTTGCGGATGAAGATGATTATTACGGTATTATTGACCGCACGGGATTAATGATTTTGGAAACCGACTTTGAGGAGATTGGAGAACCTTCGGAAGGACTATTTTATGTCCTGACAGATGAAGGCTATGTGTTTTATGACCAATCGGGAAAAAGAGCATTTCAGGGAGTATTTGATCAGGTTGAAGCATTTGAGGAAGGAACAGCTGTTGTAATTCAGAACGAAAAGTACCTTGTCATTGACAAACAAGGTAGGGTAGTTTTGGAGCGAGAGGAAAAAATAACCCGTTTCGGATCAGGTTTCCTGTTTGGGGATGAGGATTCGACTTTTATTGTAGCCTTGTCGGGAGATACATTGTTTTCGGGAGAAGCTGTACGATTTGGTCCGCAGACAGGAACATACATTCCTTATGTGGAACAGGATAAAGTAGGTTTTGTAAATGAAAACGGTGAGATAAAAATTGAACCTCAGTTTGCCAGTTATCCCAATGTATTGCTTTTTGGTCAGTTTAAGAACGGATATGCCAAGATGTTGGATGAACGTTCGGGGAAATATGGATTGATTGATACGACAGGACAATGGAAAGTTGCACCGCGCTATCAGGATATTTCCTATTATTCGGATATTTTTGCTGCCAAACGAAACGAATATTGGGAGTTTTTTGATTCCGGGATGAACCGGGTTTGGAACAGACGTTTTGCACTTGCAGAGTCATTCTCCGGACCTACAGCAGTAGTAATGGATGAGAACAGGTATGGCTTATTCGGAAGAAAAGGAGAGTTTGTTCTTCCACCGGAATATGATGAAATTATAGAAGTTACTTCGGACTTACTCCGGATTCATGATGATAACGGTTTTCGAATCTATGATAAATCAGGAAAATTGAAGCTTCCGCATGCTTATTCACGCGTGGAGTTGATTTTGCCGGGAATTCTTCGTTTATTCAGAGAAGATAAAATGGAGTACTATTTGATAGAGAATGATTGTATTATTGAACCAGTAGAGTAGTGGACAGGTTTTTTGACTTCATAGAAAAGCACCGATTTGGGATTCTGACGACATTTGTTGTCCACATGGGTATTTTTCTTTATTTACAGCTGGAAACCTATTCCTCAAACGTGTACTTTGGTGATAACGAGGTGTATGCAAGGATTGAGGTCCCCGAAGAAATGATCCCGATTGAACCGGACGAGATTGAGATTCCGGAGGAAATGCAGCAGCAAAGCGGTGAGGTTAAAAACCTGACAAAAGATGTACACGATAAACGGGAAAAGGTAAATGAAGGGTTTTCGCGGTCATCTGTTGATAACAAAGTGGAACAGGACGTGAAGAATTTGGAACAGGAGTTTTTTAATGAATATAAAAACTCTCGTCCTCAGACAGGAACTTCCGGAGAAACAACGGAGCAAAGGACAAGCAATAATCAACGTACATCTACGACAAACTCACAGAATAACGAATCGGGTTCTTCTTCCGGTGGAGATAAGGTGTATGCAGGAAGGACAATGGTAAATTATGATCTGGAAGGAAGAAAACCACATAATAATAACGACTGGTATATTCGCAATCCGGGATATACATGTGGATCAGGATCTAACGGGACAGTTGTTATTGCGATTCGTGTTAATCAGAACGGAGATGTAATTTCTGCACGTTATGTTGCTGAAAAATCAGTGAACGCAAACAACTGTATGATACAAAAAGCGGAAGAGTATGCGTTAAAATCCAGGTTTGCTTACAAGGAATCGGCGCCTAAAGCGCAGGACGGGTTTATCATGTACAATTTTGATTCGAAGTAGTGATGACCGGTATGTTAAAGAAAATAATCTTCCGTTTTGCTCCGGAACGTTTTATCAAAAGTGTTCAGCAATTCAAAAAAAAGCGAAGAAACCGGGTATTGCACCAACAGGCAAAAACAGGAGGATTAACACAGGAAGATCTGATAGCAGAACTGCGTACAATTGGAATTACGGAAGGAGATACGGTCCTTGTTCACTCTGCTTTGTCAAAAATAGGCTACCTGAAAGATGGACCTCGTACATTGGTGGCTGCTTTACTGGAGACAGTGGGAAATACAGGAAATATTCTAATGCCAACTTCTCCCAATAATAAGAGACAGCTGGATTATATTAAAGAACTGGAGGTGTTTGATGTTCAGGAAACACCTTCGCGATTGGGAGCTGTGACAGAGTATTTCAGGAAGTTGCCGGATGCAAGAAGGAGCATACATCCAACAGAACCGGTTGCCTGTATCGGACCGGATACAGAGTATTTTGTAGATGCTCATTTCGGACAGCTAACACCTTATAACGAGAACAGTCCTTTTTACAGAGTAGCTGAGAAAAATGGTAAAATTCTGATGATAGGAGTAACATTGGACAATGCAGGAACTAATCTTCATTGTCTCGAAGATGCTGTAACGGACTTTAAGTTTCCGATCTATTATCACGAAATTCAAAAAGTAAAGATCAGGGATTACGAGGGAAATGAACAGGTCGTTGAAACAAAAATTCATAACCCGGAGTGGTCGGTAAAACGCAAGTGTGATGAATTGATTCCCCTTTTTGAAAAGCGGGGAGTTCTCAAGAAAGTGCAGGTGGGAGAGGCAGAAACCTTACTGATCGATGCCCGGAAAATGCTGGATGTAATGATCGATGCGTATGAAAAAAACGGAATTACCATGTATACGCCACAGGGAAGTTGATATTCTTCCATAGAAGCTAAGAAGTACTTGCAAATTTTTACTTTTGTCAAAATTGAAAATATGAAGTGGACAACGATTAAAGAATACCAGGATATAACTTTCAGAAAATGTAACGGAGTAGCAAGGATTGCTTTTAACAGACCTGAAGTCCGAAATGCATTTCGACCGAAAACCGTTTCCGAATTACTGGAAGCCTTGATTATAGCCCATGAATCACAAGAAATTGGAGTCGTATTGATTAGTGGCGAAGGTCCTTCTCCCAAAGACGGAGGATGGGCTTTTTGTTCAGGAGGTGATCAACGCGTACGTTCTACGACCGGTTATAAAGGTGAAGATGGTGTAAACCGTTTTAATATATTAGATGTACAGCGTCAGATCCGGTTTATGAATAAAGTAGTTATTGCTGTTGTGCCGGGCTGGGCAGTTGGTGGCGGTCATAGTCTGCACGTTGTTTGTGATCTGACATTAGCCAGTAAGGAACATGCTGTATTCAAACAAACAGATGTAGATGTAGCTAGTGTGGACGGAGGATTTGGATCGGCCTATTTAGCGCGTCAGGTAGGGCAAAAACGCGCCCGGGAAATTTTCTTCCTGGGTAAGTCGTATTCTGCACAGGAAGCGTATGATATGGGAATGGTGAACGCTGTTGTCCCGCATGAGGAGTTGGAACAGACAGCTTACGAATGGGCACAGGAAATTTTGACAAAAAGTCCGACGGCAGTGAAAATGGCAAAATTTGCCTTCAACCTTATCGACGATGGTTTGGTGGGACAGCAGGTATATGCAGGCGAAGCAACTCGTTTGATCTATATGACCGAAGAAGCCGTAGAAGGTCGTAACGCATTTTTAGAAAAAAGAGAACGGGATTTTTCGAAATTCCCCAAGTTTCCATAAATGGATACAGTAGAGAAGTAGAAGAAGTCTCCTCAGAAAGAGGAGACTTTTTTGTTCGTGTAGTGAAGATTGTAAAGAAGTAATGCAATTCAACCCTTTGTAATCAGATAATTTAAAATCGAACTGAGCATTTTTGTCAGATAAAAAGAAAGTAGAAATCTGTTATAGAAACGTTTTCAAGTGTAAAGAGTTATTTTAGCCAAGTATTTTGAATAACTTAAAAATTTACCATGATGAAAAAATCATTCTTAGTTCTACTAGTATTGCTTTTGCACACAGCTGTTTTCTCACAAGACATTAAATTATTTGAATCCTACCTTAGACTGAATGACTTGTCTTCTCGTTATGTTGTCGTTTTAGAAGATAATTCAATCTGGTGGTTTGCTCCGGAAGAACCCTGGAAAAAGTCATCAGTGGATGGATTGCCAGAGAACTATTCTATAAAACACATATCATGTTACTCGAAAGAAGACGGAGAAAGTCGTTATGTTGTCGCTTTAGAAGATAACTCAATCTGGTGGTTTGCTCCGGGACAACCCTGGAAAAGATCTTCTGTTGAAGGATTACCAGAACAGTTTAAAATAAATCAGCTAAAAGCATATAGTAAAGTCAGTGGGACAAGATATGTTGTCGTTTTAGAAGATAACTCTATCTGGTGGTTTGCTCCTGGCCAGCCCTGGAAAAAATCCTCCGTGGACGGATTACCGAAGTAATTTATAACCACTAATTATATAAGACTGAAAATGGATAGAGTTGCACAATTAGAATATTGTAAAACATGTATAAGAAGAGAGTTTTCACCAAAAAAGGGAATAGTCTGTTCTTTAACAAAAGAACAAGCAACGTTTGCTGTTTTTTGTGATGATTTTCAAGAGGATAAGATAGAGTCTCAATTACTTGAAGATAAAAGAAATAGACAGCACAATGAAGAGGTTTATGAAGATTCACTTGGTTTATCCAAGATAGGTATAAAGGATGGGGTAGCTGCTGGAGTTATCGTAATTACATTAGCCATTCTATGGTTTGGGATAGGACTTCTTTTCTTAAATAGGATATTCTTTTATCCTCCATTTCTATTAGCTCTTGGAATATACACTTTACTAAAAGGAATAAAAAAACGTAAGAAAAACAGACTTTCAGATAGTGAAATTCTCTCTTAGATTTCTTATTGGAGAAGATTAGGGACGAATTAATAACTATGATTTAGAGCATAATTTATCATTCTAAAGAAAATGAGGTTATTGGAAGTAATTATAATAGTGGTTTTCTTCTTGCTGAGTTGTGAATATGTAACAGATGCAGAAGGAGAGAAACAAATTGGAGTAGTTGCTGATTCGTCTGTTTCAAAAATGGAAGAAGAGAGAAGGTCTGTTAAAACTTTATCTTTGATTTCCTTTTTGGATGCTCCAATTGATCTACAGAAATATAAGAAGTCAAAAAACAATCAATACACTACAACAAGCGTAAGTAATAAAAAGGATTATTATTTTCAACCGAAAATTGAAAACGCAATCTACTATACCTACTATTATTCATCTGAAAGTGTTAAGGATTCAAAAAGAATTGATCAGGTAATTGTTTTTAAGCATGGAGAAAATAAGCACGTTTATAATGATGAAACTGAGATTTTGATTGAATTAAGGGTTTTCAATAATGATTCTGATTTAGGAGAAGCAAATCTAGTAGGTCTAACAAAAGGAGAGTTGGAGTCGAGGTTTGGGTCCGATTATCTACTATCTAATAACCGACTTATTTATTCGGATAAAAATAAAGTTCTCATTATCAAACTAAACGGTTCAAAAGTAAAAGCATACTATTATATAAAGTTGAATACTGAAAAGTTAGATGCTAATTTTATTGGACAACTAATAAAACAATCTCAGTTGTAAAATGAATAGTATTACAAACAAAAAAGCTGTCCGAAAGAAATAGGGACAGCTTTTTTGTTCTAGTATGTATGAATGGATTATTCCTCTTCTTTTTTCGCTTTCGCAGTTGTTTTCTTAGCTGCTGGTTTTTTTGGAGCGGCTTTTTCTTCAGTTTTTGCAGCTGCCTTTTTAGCTGGTGCTTTTTTCGCAGGAGTCTTTTTTTCTGTCTTTTCAGCTGTTTCCGTTGTTTTTTTTGCAGCTGCCTTTTTAGGTTTTTCTTCCTTTACCTCTTCAACAACTTCTTCTTCCGCTGTTTCTTCTTCAAGAATAAGCGCACCGGCCTTTTGCAGAAGGTTGTACCACTGAAATAATTTCTTTATGTCAGAAGGGTATACTCTGTCCTGATCATAGTTTGGAAGTACTTCTTCCATATAATCAGCCAGTTTCTTCTGACTTTCTTTATGTGAAATAGCTTGTCCGCCATCTTCTTTGTCAAAAATTGAACGGAATACATCTTTAAGCGGTATGTCTTCTTCATACGTGTAGATGCTGATGTCTTCCAAAGCAGAGATTCTGTTGTTTGAGTGCGCAGGAAAACGTTTACCATCTACCAAAGACTCAACAATAACATTGTTGTTTCCATGAGCAACAACTTTGTACAATCCCGGTTTTCCGGAAATTGAAATAATTCCTGTTAGATTCATTTCGTGTTTTTGAATTTAGTTGCCAAAAATAGCATAAAGCATTAAAAAAAGAGCTAATTCCTTACGAATTTTGATTCTTTAACAAATTGATTAGTGACAATGAAAAGTTGATAAAGTCCCCGGGCAAGCTCTCGGACAGATATTTCTTTCCCGTTGATCCATCCTTGCTGAACTAGTTTGCCATCCATATTGAGTATTGTATAGCTACCGTTCAATGCTTCCGAAGTGAAAAGAGTTCCGGAAGAGGGGTTGGGAGATATTGTAATTTCTGATTGCTCTTTTACTTCCGGAAGGTCCAGAACAGAGAAGAAAAGAGTATTCGATCGGGCCATACATCCCGACGGATCAGTAGCAGCAACGCTGTAATAACCGGAAATTTGCGGAAAAGTAGTTTGATTAGTCTCCCCCGGTAATGGTTCATCATTGAGATACCATTGATAATTAATATTGTTACTGGCAATTAAAGCTCCGTTTAGTTGTGAAATAAGTGATGGATTGGGTGTGGTTCCCGAAACAACATGTAGTGTATCAGATTGTGCTTTACATCCTTTTTCGTTTTCAACATAAGCTGAATAATTATTGGTTTCAAACACTTCTAAAGGATATGAAGTTTCTCCGGTGCTCCAGTTGATTGATAGGGGTTCCGGAGTGACTTCAAGTAATCCGGTTTTACTACAGAGCAAAGTATCTCCGAATACCTCAGGAGCAAAATTCGTACTGAGTAAGGTCGCAAGTGCATTTGCTTTTCCGGTTCCGAAAGCATAATTGGGAAGAGGCGAGGTGATAAACTCATCTGTAAAAGCTGTTTCCCGAATAGCATTTTGAAAATCCTGCCACGTAGATATGGGACACTTTTCCAGATACAGTGCTGCTATTCCCGCCACGACAGGAGAAGCCATGGAAGTTCCACCGTTTCGGACATGAAGCCCTCCTTCGTCAAGTTGATTGGCCGCGTAAGATTCGTTCATGACCCGGGCAGAAAGAGTGAGGTCACCTGCAGCGGTAATATCCGGTTTAAGAATATTTCTCCTGTTGGGGCCTTTTGAGGAATTTACACTTAGTTGTCCCGAAGGAACAAGTCCTCCATCCGGTGGATAAACATTTCCTTCGAAATCAATATAATTCTTCCTGTTTTGCATATTGGCAACCGTTACAACCTGCGGAGAACAAGCCCAAGCAGATACGATGGACTGTAGGGTGTCGGGAAAAATATAATGTTGGAAATCCGGATAGATAACCGGATCAGGAATAATAGTTTCAAAGTTACTAAGCCCCAGATTAACATGACTCCAGGCATCAAAGACACCTCCTTCTCCTGTCGTCATAAAACGGATGCGGTAATCCAGACTATCGGTGAAAAATAATGCTCTCAGGTTGTAATTCGGTCCAATAATTCGCTGATTATAGATCAGCTGTCCAATTGTATTTCCTCCGCTTTCCAGTGTTTCAAAAATATCTGTATTTAATACAGCACCAGCCTGAAAAAAATCTGTTCTTCCTCTGAACACCGGTCCCGGTGCATCCGCACCGAAGGCAAATTGAAGATTAGTAATGTCATTGGTATCTGCCCATACATCGACATAAACCCCCGGTGCTCCAAAGGAAAAAGAAGGATTAGGAATCAACCAGGTAAAAGAAGTGTCGGAGTTTGTTTCTCCGTGAATATGGTACGGACTCCAGGCTCCCGAGTTTCCAGCTGCTGCAACAACAATTCTCCCGGGTTTATTAGATAAAAGACTATCTATATATAACGTAGCGGGATCGGTTCCGTCGTGACTTCCCAGATAGATTCCTAAACTCAGGTTAACTACTGCCGGCATGTTGAGTGTATCTGCTACAGCAAATACATAGTCGACGGCTTCTGCAACAGTTGTTGTAAAATTGCCTCCTGACACTGGATTTTTTACAATAATAATGGATGATTCAGGAGCTACACCTTTATTTCTTCCGTTCGCGAGACCATTTCCGGAACCTGTTCCGGCGACAGTGGTTCCATGTCCTGACCCTGCATAATTCGGATAAATACCCGTATTAAAGTCACTGGAGTCATATATCTGCCCATATCCATATTTAGCAGGAGTTCTTGCATTTACAGCGGCTGTTTGATCCCAGTATCTCAAAACTCTGCTGTTGCCGTCACTATCCAGAAAATCACCGTGTGTAATATCACAACCGGTATCAACATATCCTATTATGACACCTTTCCCAGTGTAGGAGGAAGGTAATCCCTCCATCCCGGAATGAATTGGTGTAACCGAGTGTGTAACGAGAGCACTGTCATTGAGGATTACAGGTTGATAAGAAGTATTAATCGCAGTAATAAAACCGTCTTTTACTGCCTTTTTGAGTTCAGAAAAGGGAGCGGAAACATAAGCCCATCCGTTTGCTGAATAGCGGTAAACAATTGGATCGGGAAGTTGTGCACCTTCCTTTATTTTTACGGCATAATTACCATAAGAGGTTTCATTGTGTATGGTATCAAAGACAGATAATTGTCCCCATGAAATACAGGACATAACTCCTGTAAAGATCAAAAGCCAGTACTTTACCATTCGTAAGATTTCTCGTCCAATGTTCAACTTTTTTTTACCATCAATGGAAAAATTATTCCAAAATTCAGGATGTTTTATCATCTTTGGCATGAATACTGCAGAAAACTGTAGTAAACAGTTAAAGATATGAAAAAAATAGTAGTTAAGTTATCGCTGGCATTTTTCGCGTTAGGACTGTCGGCAGTTTCATTTGGACAGGAGAAGGGAGTCCTGAATTGGTATAACGGTAAGACACCGGGGATGAATACCGAAAAGGCATACAAAAAGTTGAAGAAGAAAGAGTCTTCGACAGTTGTTGTGGCTATTATTGATTCCGGAGTGGATACTTTTCACGAGGACTTACAAGGACAAATCTGGGTCAACGAAAAAGAGATTCCAGGAAATGGAATTGATGACGACGGAAACGGATATATTGATGATGTTCATGGTTGGAACTTCCTTGGAAATGCCAATGGAGAAAATATGAACGATGCTAAACTGGAAGTTACACGTTTGTATCAGCAACTTAAAGCTAAATATGACGGTAAGTCGGAAGATGAAGTAGAAGATAAAGAGGAGTATGCTTTCTACAAAAAAGTGAAAGACGACTACAATGCTAAAAAGAATGAGTACGAAGGGTATGTAATGCAAATTACCATGTTTAAGGATCAGATGTTACCAATGGTACCTACAATGATCTCAAAGGCATTGGGGAAAGAAGACTACACACTGAAAGATCTTAAGAAATGGAAGCCTGAGGATGCGCAGATGCAGCAAATGAAGCAAGTGGCGATTTCATTGAAAACAGGAGACCTTACACCTGAAGTACTGGAAGAGCAGTTGGAGCAGATTCAGGGTATGTTGGAAACGCACTATAGTCTGGATAAAGATTTTCGTGCAATTGTAGGTGACAAACCGAGTGATTTTTCTGATGTTAAGTATGGAAACACAGATGTAAAAGGTCCGGATGCATTACACGGTACTCACGTTGGAGGAATCGTAGGATCTCTTCGTGGAAACGGTTTGGGAGGTGACGGAGTAGCGGCAAACGTTAAGTTAATGTCACTTCGTGCGGTTCCTAACGGAGATGAGTATGACAAAGATATCGCTCTTGCTATTCGTTATGCAGTTGATAATGGTGCAATGGTAATCAATATGTCTTTCGGAAAAGCATACTCTCCAAATCAGAAAGAAGTGTACGAGGCAATGCGTTATGCTGAAGAAAAAGGAGTGTTGTTAGTACATGCAGCAGGAAATGATAGTAAGGACCTTGATGAGGAACCAAACTTCCCGGCTGTAATGTATGATTTCCAGGAGAAGGAAAATACAATGTTGCTTACAATCGGAGCATCCACCCGTCATTCAAAGAAAGGTGAATTGGCAGCGGCATTCTCAAATTATGGAAAGAAATCAGTAGATATTTTTGCTCCCGGTTTTGAGATCTATAACACAGTTCCTGAAAATGAATACATGAAATTACAGGGAACTTCAATGGCAGCTCCAATGGTATCAGGTGTGGCAGCTTTGATTAAATCGTACTATCCTTCACTTTCGATGAAAGAAATTAAGGACATCATCATTGAGTCTGGAAAAGATTACTCTGGAACAATGCATGTAAAACCAGGTACAGATGAAAAAGTTGACTTTGCTACGCTTTCCAAAACAGGAAAAGTAGTTGATGTTATGGAGGCTATTAAACTTGCCGAAGTAAAAGCAGCAGCTAAAAACTAATTCAGTTGTATAGAGAAAATGGAAAGGGGCTTTGATCAGCCCCTTTCTTTTTTAACAGAAACGCAAAGTAAGAAAAAGTCTAACTTTTCGTTATATTTGTAGGAGTGCCTCTTTCGGGCACTTTTTTTGTAGTATCAATAATATGAAGAGAGGAATCATAACACTTTTAGTGGCAGTATGCTTTGTCCAGATATCGTATGGACAGGAGTTCAAAGGAATTGGACCATTTACCAGTCTACAGGGATATTTTAAGGCGTTTCATAATGGCGTTATCCGTCAGTTGGAATACCTTCCTGTTAAATCATTTCAGGTAGGAGATAATCTTTTGGCTTATATTGATAATAAAGGAGATGTAAAAGTATTTCAGGGAGAACAGGTAAAAACATTAGCAGGGGTGGCTAATAACTATAGTGTTTCCGATAACATTCTTGTGTTTAACACCGGTCCCGTTACTTCGGTCTGGAAAGATGGTAAAGGGCAATTACTGACAAATTTCGGACGAAGATATGTTGTATCGGATAGTTTGGTTGTTTTTGAGGACACGCAATTCAATTCTGTAAAAGTGTGGTATAACGGTCAGATAAAAGATCTGTACACCGTGATTGGTGATATATACCTGCCTGCGGGGATAGGAGATAACGTAGTTGCTTTTGCAGCCGTTGGAGGAACACATTATGTATTCTACAAAGGAGCATTTTATGAAGCGGGAACGTACCGCGATCCGCTTACATTCTCCTGTGGACGTGATATTGTAGCGTTTAATGATCCGGTACAAATGTCCTTTGCTATTTTTGAAAAAGGGGAATTTCTTGATCTTGAACCTATGCACGCCAAACGTTTTATAGCCGGTTGGTCTTGTGTTACTTATACAGATCAAAATGGAAATTTACAATACTACGCTAATAATAGTGTAAAAACATTATCTAATTACGCTCCGGACTATTGGGATGCCAAAGATCAGATGGTCGTTTGGGGGGAAGGTGATTTATTCCAGGTTTGGGATGGAAAAAGAAAAGTGACAGCAGCTTATTTCAAACCCGAAAAATGGAAGCTGAAAAACAATGTTATTGCTTTCCAGAATCAAATGAAAGGAGTGGACTGTGTTATTGATGGAAAAGTAATAAACATAACAAATGAACCGGTGATTGATTTTTATATTTCGGGAAATATGGTTGTGTGTGAACTGCCGAATTCTTCCTTTCTGGCGTATGTAGATGGAAGAAAGATCCGATCGTAATTACAAAATCATTTCTCTGACTATCTTTGTAAAAAAATAAAACTATGAACAGTTGGTTTACCGTTAAGGTTAAATATACGAAACAATTGGAAGACGGAAGGTTAAAGCGTGTCAGTGAGCCTTACCTGTTCAATGCAATGTCTTTTACCGATGCTGAAGCGCGCGCTTATCAGGAAATAGGAGAGACCGTGAAAGGAGAATTTCTGATCACAAATATAGCTAAGACTGATTTTGCGGACATCTTTCACTATGAAGACTGCGATACATGGTATAAAGTAAAAATTACGTACGTTTCTGCAGATCCCGATAGTGATAAAGAAAAGCGTATTTCTAACAACTTGCTTGTAAATGCATCGAATGTAAAAGAAGCTTTCGACAGAACAAACGAGAGTATGAAAGGGATGATGGTTTCCTTCGATATCCCATCGATCGTTCTATCTCCTATTTTGGATATTTTCCCTTTCAATGAAGATGAAATGGAGTATCACGAACAACAACAGCAAGCAGAAGATGATTCGGAACCGGTTGGTTTTAAAGGTGCTACTGCCGGGGTGTTCTCTGCTTCAGGTTCAGATGATGACGACTTAGAGGAAGAAGTTCAGGGCGTAGTGGAAGACGATTATGATGGAGAAGAAGAGTAAGTAAAATGGATAAGTTTCTGAAAGCACTTCGGGATGATCATCACAACTTTTCGAAAGGAGAGTTGGAAAGGATCGCTGAAAATGTTAATCCGTTTGACTTTTTTGGAGTTTGGTTTAAAGAAGCAATAGAATCAGCTGCTCCTGAACCCAATGCGATGAATATTGCAACGGTTTCGGAGGATGGACAACCAAGTTCACGACTTGTTTACCTGAAAGAGTTCTATGATGAAGGGCTTGTATTTTACACAAATTATAATAGCCAGAAAGGGCGTGAAATAGCAATCAATCCAAAAGTAGCAGCCCATTTTTTCTGGCATCCTCTTGAAAGACAAGTAAGAATAGAGGGAATTGCCCGAAAAGCTCCCGTTTCATTAAGTGACAAGTATTTTGAATCCCGTCCGAAAGGCAGTCAGTTGGGGGCCTGGGCATCAGAACAAAGTGATGAGCTTTCGGACCGCAAGGACTTAATTCTTAAAGCAGAACTGATGGAGAAGGAGTTTGGTGGTACAATTCCCCGCCCCGAACATTGGGGAGGATATGTTATTGAGCCGATACATTATGAATTCTGGCAGGGACGACCTAACCGTCTCCATGACAGAATTTGTTTCCGAAAAGAAGGTACAAGTTGGCAGGTGTATCGTAAGAATCCGTAATTAGTATGAGTGAAAAACTCCCGTATATGTATACTCTTCCCAATGGGTTAAGAGTTGTTTTTCAGCCGGTAAAAAATCAGGTGGCTCATGCCGGTATTACCGTTTTGGCCGGTTCGAGGTTTGAGGATGATCATGAAGAAGGTCTGGCTCATTTCCTGGAGCATTCTATTTTTAAAGGAACAACAAAAAGAAAGGCATTCCATATTCTCAGCCGTCTGGACTCGGTGGGAGGAGAGTTGAATGCATATACGGCTAAAGAAGAGATCTGCATCTATGCCTCGTTCTCAAAGACGTATTTGGCACGGACACTGGAGCTATTGGCGGATATTGTTTTCCATTCGACTTTCCCGGAAAAAGAAATTCAGAAAGAGAAGGAAGTGATTGTTGATGAGATTAATTCGTATCTGGATAGTCCTTCCGAATGTATTTTTGATGAATTTGAAAGCTTATTATTTGCCAATCATCCTCTCGGGAGAAATATATTAGGAACTCAGGAAACCGTTCATTCGTTTACCCGTGAACATTTATTGGCTTATGTGGCCCGTTATTTTGGTCCGGAAAATATGGTTTTATCAATCGTAGGTCAGTTTTCGGAACGGAAAATACAAGAATTGTCTACCCGGTATTTTGGCGATTATAATGGACTGGGGAAGGCTCCGGTACTGAATCATTTTCAGAACTATGCTCCTGTAACGGTTGAGAAAAATAAATCTAACTATCAGTCGCACGGACTTATGGGAGGACTCGCATATCCATATAATGCCAAAGAGCGAAAAGCAATGGTATTGTTGAATAATATTCTGGGTGGTCCGGCACTTAATTCAAGACTTTCCTTATCGGTTCGTGAGAAATATGGCTATTCGTATAGTATTGAGTCTAATTATACACCTTATGCGGATACCGGCTTTTTCTCTATTTATTTTGGTACGGATAAACGTCATGTTCAAAATACATTACGGGTGATCCACAAAGAGTTGAAACGGTTAAAGGAACAAAAGCTGGGAGTTGTACAGTTGTCGAAAGCAAAAGAACAACTAAAAGGACATCTGGCATTGGCGGGAGAGAGTAATTCTGGATTGATGCTAGCACTGGGAAAAAGTGTGTTGATTTTTGACCAGATTGATACCACGCGGGAAATTTATAAAGGAATAGACAAAATTACTGCAGAAGAATTACTGCATATTGCCAATGAAGTTTTTGATCCTGAAAAACTGACTTACCTGATTTATAACCAGCGAGAAGAAGGGGAGGAGTTATATATCTAAAAAAACACCCCATTCATTTCGAATGAGGTGTTTCCATTTTATCTGTTTGTTTTTTTAGTTCTTGATAATTCTGAATTCAGTTCTTCGGTTTAACTGGTGTTCTGCTTCGGAACAATCAGAAACGACATCTCCTTCACAGCCACAATCATTTACTAATTGTGTTTCACCATATCCTTTTCCTGAGATTCTGCCCGGGTTACTGATGCGTTTACTGATATAATTCACGGTACGTTTTGCACGTCTGTCCGATAGCCATTCATTGTATTCGTATGATTCGCGACAGTCTGTATGCGATCCACATTCTATAACCATGTTCGGATTATTGTTCATAGCATCAATAATCTTCTGCAGCTTCTCTTTAGCATCTTTACGTATGAAAGAACTATTCAGGTCAAAGTAAATCGGATCCAGTTTAAGAATTTGTCCAAGATCTTCACCTACAGAAGCTTTTTCCATCAATAACTGAGCATTTAGAATGCTCTCATCTGTTAATTCGAAGGACAAGTCAATTGTTTTGGAGAGATAACCATCTTTTGTTATCTTAAATTTCAGATTAGCATTTCCTCCTTCGTCTCTTGACTGAAGAATTTTTGATGTATACATTCCTGATTCGTCTGTTTGTAAGTCTTCAAGAACAGAACCGTCTTCATCCAGAATTTGAACCGTAACCGTTCCGACAGATGCGTTGGAAGCAATATCAATTGTTTCAATTTTTAACTGGTAGTAAGGGATAATTTTCATATCATCCAATCGTAGATAAACCGGTTTGTATATTTCTTCATACTCAGGAATACAATTCGTTGCCAGTTTAGCTGTATGGAAAGTTGTTTTTCCATTGTTATAGGTATACGTCAACTCATATTCCTTACATTTTTCGAGTTTGGTAAAGTAGACCCCGTCCCGGATTCTGGGGAAAACAGTGATGGAGGAGTTTTTATCACAATTGGTACAGGCAACGGTAATGGCGATATCTTCAGGAAGCGGTTGATCGTTTACCACAAAGATCTGTCCTTTTAAAATTGCAGTATTGCTGTTTCGTGGAGGGAAATGTTGAATTTCATAAATATCAAGATCTCCTTTCCCTCCTGCACGGAAAGACGTGATATACCCTTTGAAACCATCTGTAGTTGTTGTATAAAAAGCATCATCAGCAGGGGAGTTAATCGGATAGCCCATATTAGCAGGAGTTCCCCAGTTTCCTTCTTCGTTACGTTTTGCACAGAAAATATCGAACCCTCCCATCGATTTTGATCCGTTTGAAGCAAAATACAAGGATTCATTGTCTATACTTACGAATGGAGCATCCTCATCATAAGGAGTATTGATTTCTGGGCCGAGATTTTGTGGCTCAGACCATGAATCATTTCCTGTTTTTTTCATGACATAAATATCTCTGCCTCCAAACCCACCGGGACGGTCAGAAACAAAATAAACCTCAGAACCATCGGGAGTTACGTATAGGTGAGGTTCCCAATTTTTCGTGTTAACAGCTTCTTTATCGATGGGTTGAATCGCATTAAATGTTCCATTGTTATACTGGGAGTAGTAAATATCTCCGTTTCCGGATTCATCGTTATATACGTATACTTTTCTCTCATCAATACTTACAGAAACAGTTGCTTCGTTTTGATTAGGTTTACAAAAATCCAGAATTTCAGGAGATTTCCATTTCCCATTTTCATCCTGAAAGCTGACAAAGATATCTTCGAGATAATTGTTCGTTGCAGGATCAATCATTCCTTCATTTTCTTCATCTTTCCAAAGTCTTCGGGAAGTAAAAAAGAGCGATGTCCCGTCGAGTGAAACAATAGGAGCGTATTCCGGACCACTAGTGTTAATAGAATCTCCGATATTGGAAAGTTTATCATCTGATGGATTATTCATCAGTTCCTCTGCAACTTCACATTGGATGAGTCCCAACTCAGCATAAGAAGAAAGAATGTTCTTTTTCCCGGCCAGTTCAAGAAATTTCTGGTAGTGATCTACAGCCTTTTTTATATTTCCTAACCGGTGATGAGCTTTTCCTAGATAGTATACAGCATCAATCGGTGCCTGTTGCTCTTTGGAACTGGACGCATCATATTTTTGGGTAACGTTAGCACATGCTTTTGTCAGCGGATCAATAGGACTGTTGATATCGGGATGATAATATAAGTAGGCATAACCCAGTCGATATTGGAAATTAGCATTTTCAGGAGAAGTACTAACCAGGTTTTCAGCAATTGTGGCAGCCTGTCTGAACATTCCGTTCAAAAGAAGTTCGCTGTTTGCCCGAACTAACTTTTCTGTATTACCTTCCTGAATCAGTTGTTGTAGTTCTTTTTCACTATACTGACCGTAAGCGATTCCTGAAAAAGTTAAAGTGATTAGGAGGATACGTAAAATTCGATTGATCATAAGCTTAATTCGTTAATGTATGATATGGCTTTGTACGGAAAGATAATCAGAAGGTTACAAAATAAAAAAGAGGACAAAAAAATGTCCTCTTTCTCATAATAATGTATGTTGTATTACAACTTGGTAATCTTAAATTCAGTACGTCTGTTTAACTGATGTTGTTCTTCTGAACAGGAAGATTCCTGTTTACCTTCACACTCACAGTTGTTAACCAGTTTCGTTTCTCCATACCCTTTGTACTTAACACGTGCAGGTTTGGAAATTCTGGATTTGATATATTCAGCTGAACTTTTTGCACGTTTGTTGGAAAGAGACTGGTTATAAGCTTTAGAAGCTCTACAGTCAGTATGTGCTCCCAATTCAATTTCCAAAGTTGGGTTCTCGTTCATTACTTTCACGATTTTATCCAGCTTGGGCTTTTCAGAATCTCTGATGTTCCATTTGTCAAGATCAAAGTAAATCGTATTAACAGCAAGCATATTTCCGATATCTTTTCCAAGATCCAGTTTATTCAACCCGATATTTTTAAGAACAGTTGACTCATTTCCTAGGTCATTTGTATTCAATGGGTTTTCATACGTTACGTATCCGTTCTTGGAAACGCGAAGGCTAAGTTCCGGGTTATCACCATATTCTTTCCCTTTCAGGATATCAGATGAATAGTTACCGTCTTTGTCTGTCATCATTTTCTCAACTACGTTTCCGTCTTTGTCAAGAATTTCAATCAGAACACCTTCCAATGGCTCTCCTGAGTCGGTATCAGTTATAGTACCTGCCAGTTCGTAATCAAGAGCCGGAATAATTGTCCAGTCTTCCAGTCTTAACAAGACTGGCTTATATATTTCCTCATACTCGTCATCGCACTTCGTTTTGATTTTGTCTGTATGAAATACAGTTTCTCCATCATTGTAAGCGTACACCATTTCGTACTCACGACATTTGTCAAGATTACTCATATAGGTGTTGTTCGATGTTCTTGGGTAAACTGTGCGGATATTCGTTTCACCACAATTCAAACATTTTACTGTAATGTTTACATCTTCCGGTAAAGATTCCCCTCCAACTACTGTTATAAGTCCTTTAAGTAAAGCAGAGTTTTTACGCCCGAAGTAATTGTCCTCAATTTCGTAAATATCTTTTTCTCCTTTTCCATCAGCACGGAAAGAGGTGATATATGCAAATCTTCCGTCCGAAGTAGTTGTATAGTATAAATCGTCTCCTGTTGAGTTGATCGGGGTTCCCATGTTAATAGGAGCAGACCAAACGCCCATATCGTCACAAACACTTACGAAAATGTCGAATCCACCGATTGAATTTTCATTGTTCGAAGCAAAGTAAAGTGTTTTGTTGTCTACAGCAATGAACGGGGCATCTTCATCATAGGCACTGTTGATCGGAGCACCAAGGTTATAAGGCTCACTCCAACTACCATCAGGTAGTTTAGTGATACGATAGATGTCACGTCCTCCCATTCCTTCTTTACGATCTGAAACAAAATAGATCGTGTTTCCATCAGGCGTAACGGAAATATGTGGTTCCCAGGAGTCCGTATTTACTCCTTCCATGTCAAATTTTTGTAGATCGTTAAATCTTCCGTTCTGGAAATCTGAATAATAGATATCTCCATTTCCCGTAAGATCATTGTACGTGTACAACTTTCTTTCGTCCGAACTTACAGAAATAGTCGCTTCATTCTGATTCGGCTGTGAATTTTCAAGACGAATAGGTGTTTCCCAGGCTCCGTCGAAATCTTTGTAACTAACATAGATATCTTCCAGATAGGTATCTGTTCTGGGGTCAATGTATTCGGCATTTGACGAATCTTCCCACAGACGTCTTGAGGTAAAATACAAAGCACTTCCATCAAGAGAAACAGCCGGAGAATATTCCGGAGCTTCCGTATTGATGGATTCACCGATGTTACGAATTTGAACAGAAGAACTTTTATCTGTGGCAACTTCCGTTTTTTTACATTGCATCAGTGCTAACTCAGAGAAACCTCTTAGCGCTGCTTTCTTAGGAGCTTTATCAATATATAACTGATAGTATTTTTTAGCTTCTTCAATATCTCCCTGATGGTGATAACACGATGCCAGGTGATAAAGTGCATCTATCGGAGCCTGTGTTTCCTTATCGCTGGAAGCATTATACTTCAGAGTCGTATTGTCTTTAACCTTTTCAAGTAGGTTGATTGCTTCTTCATAATTAATACTCTGTTGAGAAAGAGCATACCCTTTACGATAAAGGAAGTTTGAATTTCCGGGACTGCTTTCAATCAGTTTATCAGCTACTACAATAGACATCCTATAACGTCCATCCATCAAAAGATCGGTATTCTTCTTTAGCAGTTGTTTGGTTGATGCGGTTTGCGCAAATTCAATGATTTCCTGATCTGTTTTTTGCGCATACAAGGTCATTGAGCTTGCAAGCACTACAGCGGTAAATAGGATTAGTTTTTTCATCTTTACTTTGTTTCTACCTCTAAGGATACGAATATACTAATTTCCAATTAAATAAAAAGATTATTCAATAATTCTGAATTCTGTTCTTCTGTTAGCCTGATGTTCTTCTTCCGAACACTCGGAAACAACTTCATCTTCACAGGGACAGTTGTTAACGAGTTTGCTTTCTCCGTATCCTTTTCCTGAAATTCGGGAAGGATCAGAGATTTTCTTTCGGATATAGTCAGCAGAAGCTTTTGCACGACGTTCTGACAAAGCCAGGTTGTAGTTTGCTGAACCTCTGCAATCGGTATGTGAACCTAACTCAATTCGAACAGAAGGATTGTCATTCATTATCTGTACAATCTTATCCAGTTCTACTTTAGCGTCTTGTCGGATAGTGGATTTATCAAGGTCAAAATAAATCGGATTCAGTTTAAGTACTTTGGAAAGTTCTTTTCCTACATCTGGCTTATCAATCAGATAGGCAAGATCTATAACCGCTTTTTCTCCAAGAGTTTCGTTTACTTCGAATTGTTGAGTCAGGTATCCGTCTTTTGAAACTTTGACCATAAAATGAATCGGGTCACCAAAGAAACTACTATCCAGTAATGCAGAGGTAAATAGCCCTTCGCTGGATGTGGAATGCTTTTCGAGTAGTTCTCCATCAACAGATAAAAACTCAACTGTAGCTTTTCCTACTGGTGTCTGATCTGCAAAATCAGAGATATTTCCTTTGAGATGGTACTTCATAAACGGGATGATTGTCATATCATCAAGGCGGAGTAGAGCACGGCTGTGAATTTCTTCAAACTCAGTATCACATTTAGTCGTAATCTTTTCTTTGTAGAATTCAGTTTCGTTTTCACCGTACGCATAGACTAATTCGTATTCCCTGCATTTTTCGAGACGCGAAAAATAAACACCATCGCGCACTCTTGGGTAAAGGGTAACCGAGGTTTTATTTCCACAGTTCAGACAGGAAACAGTCACTGAAAGATCCTGAGGTAACGGACGATTTCCAGCTACAACAATTTCTCCTTTCAGAACAGAAATACCTTGTTTCCCTGTTTCGTTATTTTTGACTTCGTAAATATCTTTTTCTCCAAAACCACCATTTCTGAAAGAAGTCAGGTATCCCGTAGTTCCATCCATCGTTGTGGTATAAAAAATATCGTCTCCGGTTGAGTTTAGAGGAACTCCCATGTTGATGGCCGGAGACCAGTTTCCGTTTTCATCCTGTACAGACATAAATATGTCAAATCCTCCCATCGATTTGGTGCCGTTAGAAGCAAAGTACAGAGTTTTATTATCCATGGCAAGAAAAGGAGCGTCTTCATCAAATTCTGAATTTACTTCAGGTCCCAGGTTGACCGGTTCACTCCAGTTTCCGTCAGGTAATTTCACCATTCGATAAATATCTCGTCCTCCGTATCCTCCTGCCCGATCAGATACAAACAACATGGTTTGTCCGTCAGGAGTTACAGTTAAGTGAGGTTCCCAGAATTTACTGTTTAGCTTTTTGATGTCGGCAGCTTGTATTTGCTGAAACTGGTTTCCCTTGAATTCTGAAAAATAAATATCCCCGTTTCCACTAACATCATTATAGACATAAATTTTTCTTTCGTCCATACTGACAGAAACAGTTGCTTCATTTTGTCCCGATTGACAGAATTCGAGAAGAGCAGGATCAGACCATGTGTTGTTCAGATTCTTATAACTGACATAAATATCTTCCCAATAGTGGTTTGTGTTTAGATCTTTCATGTCTTTATTCAACCCGTTTTTCCACAATCGTCGGGCGGTAAAGAAAAGTGCAGAGCCATCCAGAGAAACAACCGGAGAAAATTCAGGGGCTTCTGTATTAATTACAGCTCCCAGATTTTTTAACTCATAATTTTTGGGGTTTTTCAGTTCTTTTTGGGCGTTTTCAACCTGGGTAATACCTAATTCAGCCCAGGGATACAAAGCATTTTTTGATGTGGAACTCTCCAGATATTTTTGATAAAATTCTGTTGCTTTGTCCAATGTCTCATTTTGATGATAACATTTCCCCAAGTAGTAATATACATCAACAGGAGCTGCTGTTTCTTTTTCGCTACTGGCATCGTAAAGTTTCTTTACGTTTTTCACTGCTTTTTCAAGATAGGGAAGTGCCTGTTCGTATTGTGACTGAGAGAAAAGCAGTGCATATCCTTTGCGATAATTATAATTGGCATTATCCGGTTCCATCTCCAGTAAACGATCAATAACCTGAATCGACTGGTAGTAGTTGGCAACCAGTAGGAGTTGAGAATTTTCTCTCAATAATTCCCCTGGAGAGGACTTTGACAAAATGCGTTGCATCTCCTCCTGTGTGTATTGTCCGTTTACTGTAGCAAAAGATACTACAAAAAGAAGCAGTACAAATAGTTGTGTTTTCATAGTAGAAACTAAAAAACCCATCACTCAGGATGGGTAAAAATCAATATTACAGTGTTTTAGAATTCCCTGTTGGCATCAAACTGTTCTAAGTAATCTGCTACGCGACGAACAAACTGTCCTCCCAATGCACCGTCAACCACCCGGTGGTCATAAGAGTGAGAAAGGAACATTTTGTGACGAATTCCGATAAAGTCTCCGTCCGGTGTTTCAATAACAGCCGGCATCTTACGGATAGCTCCTACAGCAAGGATTGCAACCTGAGGCTGAGGAATAATAGGGGTTCCCATTACGTTTCCGAATGAACCAACATTCGTAATGGTATAGGTTCCACCAGAAATCTCATCTGATTTCAATTTATTCTGACGAGCGCGGTTTGCCAGATCATTAACTGATTTTGTCAACCCGACAAGGTTCAGGCGATCTGCATTCTTAATTACCGGAACAATCAGGTTTCCTGAAGGAAGAGCTGCTGCCATTCCTACGTTAATGTCTTTGCGTTTGATGATATTGGTTCCGTCAACGGAAATATTAATCATCGGGAAGTCCTTGATCGCTTTTACGATTGCTTCAATGAAGATAGGCGTAAAGGTGATTTTTTCTCCTTCTCTTTGTTCAAATTGCTTTTTAACTTTATTACGCCAGTTCACGATGTTGGTAACATCAGCCTCAACATATGAAGTAACGTGAGGTGAAGTTTGTTTCGAAAGGACCATGTTCTCAGCGATGATTTTACGCATTCGATCCATTTCGATAATTTCATCTCCTGGATTAACTACTACATTCGGCCCTTTTGGTGCTGCTGGCGCAGGAGCCGGTTTATCCAATGCAGGAGTCACAACTCCATTTGTAGATGGCGTTGCAGCGGGAGCACTTACTGGTGCTGTTCCGCGATTATCAAGATAACTTAAAATATCTGTTTTTGTAACTCTTCCGTTCGCACCTGTTCCCTGGATATTTTCTAGCTCAACCATAGAAACATTTTCTTTTTCAGCAATGCTTCGTACTAATGGAGAGTAGAATTTTCCGGAAGGACCGTTTTTATCAAGAGCGGATACTTCACCGGCAACCTCTGCAACTGTATTCATTACAGCTTCAGCTGCGGCAGGTGCTGAAGTAGTATCGGCAGCAGGAGCAGCTACAGGCTCAGAGGTGTCACCGTCAGTTGCAATGATTGCAATAACTTCACCAACCTGAACAGTCTGATCCTTTTCGAATAAGCGCTTCACAAGAACTCCGGCAGCTTCAGAAGGTAATTCATTATCCACCTTATCTGTGGCAACCTCTACTAGAGGCTCGTCCATTTCAACTGTATCACCAACTTCTTTCAGCCAATTTGTGATTACCGCTTCGGTAACGCTTTCTCCCATTTTGGGAAGTCGAATCTCTATCTGTGCCATATATTATATGTTCTTTCTTTGGAATAATCGAGCACAAAAATAACCTAAAATTCTAAAAGAACAAGGTTTCGGAATAGTAATATCTGTGTTAAATTGAAGTTGAAACCGATGAATTTTACTATTTGAAAGATTCTTTTCTGATAATTTGTCCAATACGAAGAGAAGTGACTAATCCCGCATTAGTCCCGGTCTATTTTTCTCCAGCTTTTCGACAGAATTTGCAGATCTTTCAACCAGGAGTAGTCTCTGGCGTATATAAGATTCATTTTTTGAAAGGATTCTTTTTTCTGTGGCTGAGCGGATAATTCATCGGCTGGTGTAAGTATGCCCGGTTTGATTCTGGGGAGATACAGACTGGATTCATCGTATTGATAACGATAACCAACAAAAGACTTTTTACCGGAGAGAATTTGCCACATATTTCGCAGAAATGAGGATTTGTTGCTGAAAAACCAAATCCAGATCCAGAAAGAGAGTAGAAAAAATAAAGAAAGTACAACGTCTAGCGTGCGCTTGTTTCTCCTGTTTCTCTGTTTAGAGATGGAATTTACGTCAAATACATAGAGGTCTCCGCTGGTATCAATAGAATTACTTCCGATAATAAACAAGCTGTCAGGTTGCGCAATTTTAAAATCAATTCTGGAGGAGTCAATGCGTGTCATCCACTCAATGATGGTTTGTGCGGTTGTATCTTTAGCACAGAAAATTATCTCATCCATCTTGTGAATATGAACGATTTGATCCAATTGGCTAATTGTTCCTACGGCAGCCTCATTTTTCTCGTGAGCCGGAGAGACTATTTCGATACGATTGATTTTATTATTGGTATGTTCCAGAAGTGTTTTTACTCGCCGAGATTCTTCTTCCGAACCAATAATAACAAAGTTTTTATTTCTGTTTCCGTATAGATCAAATTTACCGCCTATGGTAAAATGAAGTAGAATCCGCGATAACAGGTAATACAGAATTGTAGAAGCCGTTCCAACCAGAATAAACAGACGGGAAAATTGCCAGTCTTTAGGAAGCAGGGCATAGAAAACCAGAATGAGTCCTGTTCCTAACAAACCTCCTGTTGCAAAACGTTGCAGACGAACAGGTTTGTCGTATCCGCCGGAGAAGAGGATTGCAATCATCCAGATCAACGTATAAGCTGGTAAGGCTATTCGCAGAATGTTCTCCGGGAAATCGGTTCCTTTTTCGTGCCAAAAGGTCGTGAACCAATTGAGAAGGAGTAAAATACAGCCAAAGTCAACTGCCGGAAGAAAAGCACGTTTAATGAAACGGTTCAGAATAGCTATTCCGGCCCGGAAGTAGATGGCGAGATTGATTAAAAAAGAAAACAGGCGGGCATTCTTTTGCGAAAAATGTTTGCGAGCAAAGATGATCATAGCCCTGTAAAAAACAAATACGTAGTTTACACTGCTTTTTTTGGTGCTCTCTCCTTTATAGTGAATAATCCTTGTTTCTGGAAAATAATAGTTTTTATATCCTCCTAAAATGATACGGTAGGAGAGGTCAATATCTTCTCCGTACATAAAAAAAGCCTCATCCAGTAAACCCACTTTATCCAAAGCTTCTTTTCGCATGAGCATAAAGGCGCCACTCAGGATTTCGATTTCATTGGTTTCGAATTCACTCAGGTATCCCAGGTGGTATCTTCCGAAGCGTTTTGATTTTGGAAATAATCGCGATATTCCGAAGATCTTGTAGAATGCAACCGAGGGAGTAGGAAGTCCTCTTTTGGATTCCGGAAGAAACTTTCCTTTTCCATCTAGCATCCGAACTCCTAAACCTCCTGCATCCGGATGTGTGTCCATAAAATGAACTACTTTTTCGAAGGTGTCTTCCTCAACCACGGTATCCGGGTTTAAGAGGAGAACATATTCTCCATTGGCTATACGCATAGCCTGATTGTTAGCTTTGGAAAAACCAGCGTTATCGGTATTGGCGATCAGATGAACTTCGGGAAACTTATTTCTGACCATTTCTACCGATCCGTCAATCGAATTGTTGTCAACGACAAAAAGTTCGCAGTTTACATTTTGCATAGCTTTCCGACACGAATTGAGACATTGTTCGAGAAAGTACTCAACGTTGTAATTGACAATAATGACGGAAAGTTTGATAGACATGCTCCTTTAAAGAATGTTAGCTTCAACAGTGTATAGTTGATCTGCGCGTATGGTTATTTCCTGACTGAAAACCTGATCGGTTACTGTGCGTACCCGTAACTCATAATAATCCTGAGAAATAAAATCCTTTAGATTAACATCCTTAACATCACAAAGAAAGGATGTAAGTTGTGTTTCAGGAATGTTAAGTTTTTCAGCAATTAACGTTTCATTTTGACCCGGTGCACTGATAAATATCTGTATTTCATCAATGAAATCGAAGTTAGCCGAAGAGGGATTGATAATAGAGAGTTTTAATTGTGAAAGCTGAATCGTATTTACATATTTTGTTGAAGTTCCTTCTGATTCAAACTTGGAGGTTGAGTTGGTTTCAACATCAGGAGAGTAAACCGTAAACGGAACGCTAATACCCGTTTGAGAAGGGATCACAATGTCAGTAGAGTAGTCCAAAGTGAAAGTTCCCAGTTTTCTGCACGAGGTACAGGAAAGAAGTACAGCTGTTACAATCAGTAAATAAGTGGTCAGACGTTTCATAATTATCTATTTTATCGCAATACAGGAGATTTCAACAGGAACATCCAAGGGTAATTTAGCTACCTGAACGGTTTCTCTTGCCGGAAAATCCTTTGTGAAATAAGACGCATATACAGTATTGACCGTTGCGAAATCAGACATATCTTTAAGAAAGATAGAGGTTTTAATAATATCTTCCATACGGAGTCCTGCAGTTTCTACTAATGCAGAAATGTTTTTCATGATTCGGTGCGTAGCTTCCTCAATAGAGCCTGTTTCCAATTCTCCGGACACCGGGTTAAGTGGAATTTGACCACTAACAAAGAGTGTATCTCCTTTTAAAACAGCCTGGCTGTAGGGTCCTATCGGAGCAGGAGCTCCCGGGATACTGATGATTTTTTTCATACGCAGAGCTTTTGTTCGACAAGTTTAATAATTTTGCCCCAAACCAAGGGAATGCGTGTACTCATTTTAGATAATTATGATTCGTTTACATACAATTTGTATGATTACGTTGCTTCTTTTGGTGTTTCTGTAGATGTAAAACGAAACGATGAGATTTCTATTGAGGAAATAGGAGCTTATTCTCATATAATTTTATCCCCGGGTCCGGGATTACCTAAAGATGCAGGGATTATGCCGGACGTAATTGCCGGTTACTCTTTTTCAAAACCTATTTTAGGTGTTTGTTTAGGAATGCAGGGAATTACTGAGTTTTTTGGAGGCAAATTGTATAATTTGGATAAAGTCAGACATGGAAGACAACTCAATTGTTTTAAAAGAGGGAAATCAGTCCTTCTTGAACAACTTCCCCAACAATTTCCTGTCGGACTCTATCACTCCTGGGCTGTGACAGATATTCCAGATGAACTAAAGATTACATGTTTATCGGAAGAAAATGTAGTGATGGCGATAGAGCATTCTGAACTGCCTGTTTTCGGAGTTCAGTTTCACCCGGAGTCTGTGTTAACTCCTGACGGGAAAGATATCTTACGAACTTTTCTGAGTTTATAGGGCTGGTTTTCTATTTTCTGAATTTTTTCTCAAAACCTTCCTGTTGTTTTCTTCTTAATTCTTCGGGATTTTCCGGAAGTTCACGTTTCCAGCGTTTATGCGACCACAGCCAGTATTCAGGTTGTTTGCAAATGACATCTTCCAGTAAAGAAGTATGTTTTTCGGTAATGGTTCCATAAGGTAATTCGCGTGGGGTTTCTGTAATAAGATCAAGATGAATGGAATAGTGTCCCCGTTTTACTTTCTTCATGTGGAAAAAAACAACAGCCATATCATATTGATTGGCTAATAGTTCCGGACCAAAAAGAACAGCTGTTGGTTGGTGGAGAAAGTTCATCCAGTAACTTTTAAGTGAGTCTCCGGGAGATTGATCCGCTAATGCAAGAATAGAAAGAGATTCTTTTTGCCATTCGGTAAGTTTATCAGAAACATTAGTATGGTTAATAATGCGCATGCCAAAACGTCCGCGTAATTCGTTCAGTTTTTTGTCCCAGAATTTACTGGTAAGAGGTTTCCCGATCCCTACAGCCTGTTGGGGGAAAAGAAATGCCTGAGAGGTGATCAGAAATTCCCAGTTATTGTAATGTCCGCTGACGAGTAATACACTTTTATTTTTCTCATGCAACGTATCCATTATTTCCGGATTGTCAACAGACATACGCTTTGATAGTTCTTTTTTTGAGATTGAAAGGTTTTTTATTCCCTCAGCCATCAGATCTGTAAGGTGATGGTAAAACTTTCGTTCAATTTTAAGAATGGCCGTATCATCCAAATCCGGAAAGGCGTTTTTCAGATTTTTACGAACTACTTTTTTACGATATCCGAATACGAAATACAAGAGAAAATACCCTAAATCTGTTGTCAGATACAAAACAGGAAGGGGAAGGAAAGATACCGGATACACAATTCCGTAAAACAGTATTTTGGAAAGCAGCATTTGCAGAAGTGGATTAATTATTACTCTTGTTTCCGAAGTAATAGGTATACCCGAAGCCAACAATCAGGTAGTGTGTGTTCCCTCCGAAGTCTTCCGGTTCAAACCCGGTAATTTCATCCACCATTAAATGGGAAGCATTGAATTTTACGCCTCTAAATACATAGCCGATACTCAACGAAAATCCGGATTGTTCGTCGGCCATTAGGTAAAGGTTAACCATGGGTTCGAGATAAGGAGCGTCATATTCAAAAGACCTACCTGTTTTCTCAATCGTGCTGGAGTTTTTACTGAAAGAATAGCTATAACCGAATTTCATTCCGGCATCCAAAGCGAGTTTCGGAGAAAAGAATTTTTCAAAACCGAGTTTACCAAAACCTCCTATCGTTGATATACCACCTTTGACGGTTCCGGGTAGTTTGAATTCGTTAAGTGTGAAGTAATTGAAGTTTCCGCCACCACCGAAGTTTAGTCCGAAAGGTAATGTATATTGATAATAAGCAGAGACATTAAATAAACCCTGCATTAGAGATTTAAAGGGCTTGTTTCCCTGTGAAGCGGGTAAACCCATGTCTACTTTAAGTGAATGAGATGGTTTGAATACTTCCTGACTGTGTGATGTTCCAAGGAAAAATGAAAGTGATATAATAAGTACTGCTAGTTTTCTCATTTGACACGAATGATTTCTTTCCCGAAAGTAAGAAAAAAACGCTGATTTGTGGAAATTATTGAAGAAAGGCTGTGTCATTTTTATAGTAAACTTGATAAATGTTAATTTCGCAGAAAAAATCAGATATGACGAAATATATTTTTTCTACCGATTTTCCCCAACAACAATATATTCAGATCAAGGCGGAATTTGATGTGCGTGAGGAGGTAACGTATTTACAGTTTCCTGCATGGCGTCCGGGACGATATGAATTGGGGAATTTTGCGAAAAATGTCAGGTCATTTCAGGTTTTTTCTGAAGAGGGTAAAAAATTAAACTTCTCGAAGATCTCCAAAGATACGTGGGAAGTTGATACATCAGGGTGTAAAGTGATTCAGGTTCGTTATTCGTATTACGCAGCTGATATGAATGCAGGATCAACTTATCTGGATGACAGTATGTTGTATGTTAATCCTGTGAATTGCTGTATTTACTGTAAAGGAAGGGAAGAGGAGGCATGTGTGTTGGAAGTAAATGTTCCTGAGGGTAGGGAATATGCAGGCGGATTAAAACGGGAGGGAAACCGGATTGAAGCAGAGAGTTACCACGTGTTGGTTGATAGTCCTTTCGTGTTTGCCAAAGAACTGGAACACAATACGTATGAAGTTGGAGGTGTAGTGTTTCATATTTGGTTCCACGGATTGAACCGCCCTGACTGGGAGCGTATTTTGAAGGATTTTACAGCTTTTACTACTGCTCAAATGAAGGATTTCGGAGAGTTTCCGGTAGACGAGTATCATTTTATCTTCTTAATTCAGCCGCAAAGAGCCTATCATGGGGTAGAACACCAAAATTCGACAATTATAGTTCTGGGACCATCCATCGATATTTTTGGTTCGGTGTATGATGACTTATTGGGAGTTAGTTCGCACGAATTATACCATACCTGGAATGTAAAATCGATTCGTCCTGTAGAGATGTATCCGTATGACTATAGTCGAGAGAATTATTCTCCTCTGGGTTATTTATGTGAGGGAGTTACGACATATATGGGGGATTATTACCTGTTAAAATCAGGTGTGTTTTCGCTTAAAGAGTATTTAAAAGAAGTGTATAAGCTATTGAATAAGCACTTTGAAAATTTCGGGAGATTTCATTATTCCGTTGCCGAAAGTTCGTTTGATACCTGGTTGGATGGCTATACTGCAGGTGCGCCCGGAAGAAAAGTGAGTATTTATAATGAGGGAGCTTTAATCGCATTGTTAACCGATGTTTTTGTTATGCAAAAAACGGACAATCGCAAAAGTCTGAATGATGTGATGCGCTACTTATACTACAATTATTACCTGGATAAAAAAGGTGTTTCCGAAGCGGATTATTTGCAGGCAATAAAAGACGTTTCCGGTGGTGATATGTATGAGATTTTTGAGAAATATATTCATGGTACAACAACATTTGAATCTATTTTAGCAGATTCATTTGAATACCTTGGATTGGAGATGGAAGCAACTCCGGTATCACAAACTTCGTTAGCGGCTATTGGTATAAAAACTACGCAATCAGGTGAGGGATGGATGATAACAACTGTTTATCCGGGGTCTGACGCTGATGTCGGAGGCTTAATGATCGGAGATAAGATAATGGCAGTAAATAATTACTTTGTCGACGGAGAGTTGGATAAGTGGCTGGATTATTTCCGTAATGACCAGCTTACAATGGTTGTGAACCGAAAAGGGAAGCTAATAGAGCGGACATTACCGCAAACAGATAAGAACTATTACCTGAATTATTCATTGAAAAAAGTCTATAAGCCCTCCGTTATACAACTTCAGGCTTTTAGAAAGTGGACCGGATTTAAATTGGAAGAAACCGATCTGTAAGAAGGGGATTATTGTAACTTTTCAAGTTCTTTTTTGACAAATGTTACCAGTTCCCGCAAGTTTTCTTTGCTGAAATCAAAACGAATTCCGGCAGTAGTGTAAATAGCAGGGATGGAACGTGTGTACCCCAAAGCAAGAGCAGATTTGTACTGTTCAACGGCTTTGATGGGCTCTTTTTTGTAGTTCATCCAGACTCCTAACGCACCTAACTGGGCAATCCCATATTCAATGTAATAAAAGGGGACTTCAAACAAGTGTAACTGACGCTGCCAACTTTTCTCACGGGTAGCTTTAAAACCGCTCCAGTCTACCATACCGGTTCCATATTTATCGAGAAGTGTCAACCAGATTTCAGTTCTCTGTTCTTCGGTGTGTTCCGGATTTTCATAGAGTCGGTGCTGAAACTCGTCTATTGTAGCAATCCATGGAAGAATTTGAAGGACGGTTTGTAATTGTTCTTTTTTGGCACGTTTCAATTCTTCTTCGGAAGCATAAAACCTATGCCATTGATCCATGGATATTAACTCCATACTCATGGAAGCGAGTTCCGCTACTTCACTGGGTAAACTTTTGAAACCTGTTAGTGGTAAATCACGACTCAGAAAACTGTGAACAGCGTGACCTCCCTCATGAACCATCGTTACAAGATCTCTGTGGGTTCCCACGGCATTCATAAAGATAAAGGGAACGCCTGTTTCGTACAACGGATAGTTATATCCTCCCGGAGATTTACCGGGTTTGGATTCAAGGTCAAGGTGTCCCATTTTGTCCATTTTATGCAGACATTCACCAAAAAACGGATCAATTGAAGCGAACATGTTGATGGTTCCATGCAGCATTTCTTCTCCGGATTCAAATGGCTTCAGAGGTTTCCTTCCTTCCGGATCGACATCTGTATCCCAGGGACGCATTTTTTCCAGTCCCATTTTCTCGCATTGTTCCTGTTGAAACGCTTTAACAAGTGGAACGATCTCAGATGCAATTGTCGAATGAAAATTGAAACAATCCTCTTTGGTGTAATCAAAGCGTCCCATTGCCTCAAACATGTAATCCCGGAAGTTTTCAAAATCAGCATTAAGAGCTGTTTGGTGACGCATTTTTAGTAAATCAGAGAAGAGTTGATCAAGCTTTTGTGTATCCTGTAACCTACGGTCAGCCATTAACCGGAAAACCTTTTCACGTTTTTCACGATCCGGATCTTTTAGAAATGTAGCTGCCTTTTGCATAGTGATCTGCTGACCTTCGAATTCGATACTCTGAGCACCTGATATAGAACCGAACTCCTGACTTTTCTCGCTGATTTTCGATTGTAATTCAATGTTCTCTTCCCGAAACAATTTAACTGAAGTCTCAATAGATCTCAGATAGATTTTGTATTCTTCTCCCAGTAACTCCTTTCGTGCAGGAGATGCTAGCAATTTCTTATTAAGAAGGTCTTCATAAGGTGCAATGTGCGGTTGTATTTCAGTAACAAATAATTGATAAGATTTTGCTAATTCTTCATCGGTCGTATTTATTGAAAACCGGATGTATCGCCAGGCCATATTCTCCTCCAGAACAGCATCCAGTTCGCTTCGGTCGGATAGCCATTTCTTCAGATTTTCCAATGAAGTTATATCCCGGTTCGTCAATTCTTTGAAAAAAGGTTCTATATCACTGAAAGACTGAATTGAAAGTTGTTCGGGTAAAAAATGACGTTCTGTTATTTGTAAATCCATATCCTTAATTCTGTTTGTTTCGATAGGGTTAAAGATAATAAACATACTTTGGTAAAGGGGAAAACTACAAAACATTCGTACTGTATGTAATCAGGTAGAGAAGATTGGGGAGGAATTGAAAATCTTAACGAACGTTAATTTTTCATAAATGTTAGAAATTACATTTTCCGGAATGGTTGAAAAAAAGTATTTTTGATTCTAGAGTGACTGCCGATAAGATCGGACAGCCTCCCCCGGATAACGGGAGCCCATGCAGTTGTTTTTTTGAAACTTAACAACTTATCATTTGGGGAAAAACTTGAGGTGCTAATGGCGGGCCACATTCACGAAAGTGAAAGAGACATATGTCGAACAGCGGATTACAAAGGTGCTTCGGAATCCTCATCCGTGTTTTCTGAAGTTTTCAGAATTTTAGGCTGCATGGGTTTATTGTATGTAATAATTGGTACATAAATATAAATTAGTACAAAATAATTTTGTCTTAAAAAGTCCATGAACATGAGAGCACACACAAAAGAAACACAAAGTACTATTACGCCGGAGAGGGCTTTGGAGATCCTTAAGGAAGGAAATCAGCGCTTTGTTGAGAATTTAAGCGTTGATAGAGATTTGCTGAAGCAAATGAACGATACGCGCGATGGTCAATGGCCATTTGCAGGTATTTTGAGCTGTATGGATAGCCGTACTTCAGCCGAATTGATTTTTGACCAGGGATTGGGAGACATATTCTCTATCCGTATTGCAGGAAATGTGGTTAACTCGGATATTCTGGGAAGTTTGGAATATGCTGTTAAAGGTGCGGGTTCAAAGTTGATCGTTGTCTTGGGACATACAAGATGCGGAGCGGTAACAGGAGCTTGTAATCACGTTGAAATGGGGAACCTTACTTCATTATTGTCAAAGATTCAGCCGGCAATTTATGAAGAAAGAACAATCCTTGAAGCGGAAAAAAGAACGGGAAGTAATCCTGATTTTGTTCAGAAAGTAGCGGATATTAACGTTAAACGTAGCGTAAAAGCTGTCATTGAACGTTCTATGGTAATAGAACAAATGATCCGCCATGGTGAGATAGGTGTAATTGGTGCAATGTACGATGTTGTGAAAGGAACAGTTGAATTCTTTGATGATACATTTGTTTGTTGCGAAAGAACATTGAATGATATGTTCCCGGTGACAAAATAATCACAGGGACAGCATATAAATAACTAAAGAAACCGGGGATATTCTCCGGTTTCTTTGTTGACGATGGTTTGTTTGGTTTATGAGAAAGTTTACATAAAATAAAAAAGGTGACTAAAAAAGTCACCTTTGATCAGCATAATAGCTTACTAATTATCTTCTGTTATTAGCAGGTCTGCTTTCAGCCTCTTTAACAACGATAGTTCTTCCGTTGATAGAAGCCTCGTTTAGTTCTGCGATCGCTTTTTGAGCAGCAGCGTTGTCTGGCATTTCAACAAAAGCAAACCCCTTTGATTTTCTTGTCATTTTATCAAAGATTACATTGCATGAAGATACATCTCCATACTCTTCGAATACCTCTCTAAGGTCTTCACTTGTTACGCCATAATCAAGTCTGGCAACAAAAATGTTCATAAAAAAAAATTAAAATAAATAATACTCTCCGTTTTACCGGATAACTAACTAAAACACCTGAAAAAGGCGGAGAAGATCAACTATCGACACCAACGATTTTCAAAATGTAGGGTAAAGATACACGAATTTTTAAAATATTGTCCTGATGTAAGTTGAAAAAGAAAAAAAATATTTCAGGAAGCTTTTACTTTGAATACCCAGACTTTCTGTCCTGCGAAGTTAAAAACAGCACTAAATCCGGTTGCCATAACAAAAGCAATAGGAAATTGGAAGGGTACAGACTGAAGAAAATCCACGTTCTCAAAAGCAAGGAGAGCACCTTTATTTACTCCGACATTAAGTAAAAGTGATACAAGGTATAAGGAGATAAATTTGGTAAAACGGGTATTCGACCTGTCTTTCTGCTTCCATGTCCAGTATTTGTTGAGGTTGTAAGTGACAATAGAACCACAAATAAAAGAAAGCGTCTTTGAAATATCGTTTTTATCCAGTAGTAATGTTTCCTTTTCAGGGAGAGTATGCATAAACATGTAGTAAAAAATAAAGTCAACCATAACAGCAAATATGCCGATCAGCGTAAATTTGATCAACTGTTTCTGGATGTCCGGTAAATCTTTTGCTCTTTTCATGCTTTGACGGCTCCAAATCTAAATAAATCTTTTTAAATTTGATAGACCTTGAAGTAAAATCATAATAGAGTATGAAAGCACTGTTTTTTCTGACAATGATAACCGGATTGTTAATGACAGATGATTCCGGATGGAAAAAAGAATACGATAAAAACGGAGTAAGAATATACACCAGAAATGCCGAAGGATCTTCAGTGAAAGAATACCGAGGAGTAGTGGATGTAAAGGCTGGGGTAGAAACATGTGTTGATCACCTGAAGGATTTGGAGAAATTTTCGAAAACGTCCTATAAGACTACAGATGCCGAGATCATAAAAAGTACTTCAGATTCTGAGTGGATTCTGTATTGCGTGGTTGATTTTCCCTGGCCGTATACGGATCGGGATATGGTAGCAAAGTATAAACGCTACAATCTGGGAAATGGTATTGTAAAGGTTAAATTTTATACGGTTAGCGGTTATGTGAGTGAAAAGGAGGACTATGAACGGATGCAGAATCTTTCCGGTTCCTGGTTGTTTGAACCGCTGACTGAGTACACGACACGTATTACACATGAGTCAAAGACTCCGGCAGATGGTTTTCCAGCGTGGATTGTCAATATGTTTATTTTGGATGCCCCAAAACATATCATGCCTTCTTTCCGAACGGCTGTTGAAAAGTAAAATCGATCCCGGTGATTGTCATTTTGTCAGTATTTCATGATCTGGCACATATCTTGAAGATTGTTGCTACAACAAAAAGAATACAATTTCAAGTAGTAAAATAACTTAAAAAACTAAGCAGATATGAAAAAAGGTCAGATTAATGTCCAAACGGAGAATATCTTTCCGATTATTAAAAAATTCTTGTACTCTGATCACGAAATTTTTCTTCGTGAGTTAGTCTCTAATGCAGTAGATGCCACACAAAAACTGCGTGTTTTAAGTTCTTCCGGTGAGTTTAAAGGTGAATTGGGAGACCTTAAAGTGGAGGTGATTCTTGATAAGGATGCACGTACACTGACAATCCGTGATAATGGTGTCGGAATGACTGCAGATGAAATAGACAAGTACATTAATCAGATTGCTTTTTCGGGAGCAGAAGAGTTTGTACAACAATACAAAGGAAAAGAAGGGGCTGAACAGATTATCGGTCATTTTGGACTGGGATTCTATTCAGCTTTTATGGTGGCAGAACGTGTTCAGATTCAGACCTTGTCCAGACACGAAGGTTCTCAGTCGGTTCAGTGGGAGAGTAACGGTAACCCTGAGTTTACAATTGAGGAAATAGAGAAAAAAGACAGGGGAACAGATATTGTACTTTATATCGCTGAGGACTCGCTTGAATTTCTTGAAGAAAGCCGGATCAGAGGTATTTTGGATAAGTATTGTAAATTCTTACCCATACCTGTCGTTTTTGGAAAAGAAACCATTAAGCAGGACGATCCTTCGGGAGAGAAAGATGAAGAGGGAAACCCAAAGAAAATTGACGTTGAACAGGAACGTCAGATTAATAATACGGCTCCGGCATGGACAAAATCTCCTTCAGAATTAACTGATGAAGATTACAAGTCGTTTTACCATGAGTTGTACCCGATGACATTTGAAGAGCCGCTTTTTCATATTCATTTGAATGTCGATTATCCGTTTAACCTGACAGGTATTTTGTTCTTCCCGAAAATTAAGGAGAATGTAGAAGTACAGCGTAATAAAATACAATTGTACAGCAATCAGGTATTTATTACAGATTCAGTTGAGAATATTGTACCTGATTTTCTGACATTATTACATGGTGTTATTGATTCACCGGATATTCCGTTGAATGTATCCCGATCCTATTTGCAGGCGGATAGTAATGTGAAGAAGATTTCTGCTCATATTACGAAAAAAGTAGCTGATAAATTGCGGGAAATGTTCAACAAGGATCGTAAAGACTTTGAGTCGAAGTGGAATGATTTGAAGGTGTTTGTTGAATATGGAATTCTTTCAGAGGATAAATTCGCCGAAAAAGCAGAAAAATTTGTTCTTTTAAACAGTACGGAAGGTGGTTTTTATACCGTTGAAGAGTACAAAGAGAAAATCAAGGCTTCTCAAACAGACAAGAATGATAAAGTCGTTATTCTTTATACAAATGACAAAGACGGTCAGTATAGTTTTGTGAAAAGTGCTAAAGAGCGTGGATATGACGTGTTGGAAATGAATTCTCCGTTGACTCCGCATTTTATTTCAAAGTTGGAGCAGACCGATACGGATATTTCATTCGCGAGAGTTGATTCGGATTCACTGGACAGATTGATCCAAAAAGAGGAGGAACTTCCTTCTAAACTTACAAAGGAACAGGAAGAAGCTATCAAGCCGGTATTTGAAGAGGCAGTTGATAAAGTGAAATTTACGGTTCAGTTCCAGAGCATGTCAGAGAAAGATGCGCCTATTATTATTACACAGCCGGAGTTCATTCGCCGGATGATGGAGCAGCAAAAGCTGGGAGGAGCCGGGTTTATGGGAGCATTCCCGGAAAGTTATAACCTTGTAGTGAACTCTAACCATCCTAAAATCAGTTCGCTGGTAGAGGTGGAAGATGAAGCTGTTAAAAAGAATACAGTGAAACAATTGGCTGATCTCGCTTTGTTGTCACAGGGGATGCTGAAAGGAGAAGCTCTGGATAAGTTTATTGAGCGCAGTATTGAGCTTGTTTAATAATTAATTACAGGAGACGGTTTTTTTTGAGAAGAGCCGTCTCTTTTTATTTCAAATGAAAGGTTTTTACAAATTTATTTTTGCGGGAGTAGGTTTCCTGGTTACTCAATCTATTTTTGGGGCGCTGGCTGGATTTATTCTGGGGTACTTACTGGATAGTGCAGAAGAGGTGACAGAAGCGACAAGAGGGCGCTATCAGCAAGGATATAGAAATCCCGAAGATGTTTTTCGGTATTACCAACAACGTACGGCTACCAGTGATTTTTCGGCAGTTCTTATGGCGCTTTCTGCCGCTGTAATGAAAGCAGATGGAAAAGTAATGAAAGCCGAGCTTGAATATGTGAAACAGTTTTTCAGAAGGCAGTTTGGTCCTGCTTTCGATAAAGACGATTTGCAAACACTGAAGCAGTTTGTCCAGTCAGAACATATTCCACTGCAGGATATTTGTAATGATCTTCTTATGCGAACAACTCCTGAAGTACGTGTGCAATTGTTACATTATTTATTTGGAATTGCACATTCGGATGGAAAAGTTAGTCAGGTTGAGCTTGGGGTAATTGAGCGGATCTCTGTTTTTATGCGTATTCCGGGTTATGAGTTTGAACGATTGAAGAGTATGTTCTTCCGGGATGAATCAAGTGATTACAAAATTTTGGGAGTTCCTGAAAACGCTACCAATGACGAGATAAAAAAAGCCTATCGAAAGTTAGCGGTGGAGTACCATCCTGATAAAGTAGCCCACATGGGAGAGGAGTACCAAACTGGAGCTAAAGAGAAGTTTCAGGCGGTACAGGATGCTTATGAGAATATTAAAAGGGCAAGAGGGATATAAAAAAACAAACGGAGCTTGTTACAAGCTCCGTTTGTTTTTATGAAAATTAATTTCTAAAACTATTTGTTTCCTTTTGCATAGTCAGCAAGAAATTGCTGAAGTCCGCTATCCGTAAGAGGGTGCTTTAATAACGCAGTTATAGCTTTTAACGGAGCAGTAATAACATCAGCACCAATTTCTGCACAGGAAATAATATGCATCGGGTGGCGGACAGAAGCTGCCAGTATTTCGGTCTGGAACATATAGTTGTCGTAAATCATACGAATTTGTGCGATCAGGTCTGTACCATCCGTAGAAATATCATCCAGACGACCAAGGAAAGGAGAAATGTAAGTAGCTCCCGCTTTTGCTGCTAAAAGAGCCTGCCCTGCTGAAAAGATCAACGTACAGTTAGTGCGGATACCTTTACCTGAGAAATATTTGATCGCCTGAATTCCTTCTTTTGTCATAGGAATTTTAACCACAATATTTTTGTGTAACTCAGCAAGTGCTTCTCCCTCACGTATCATCCCTTCGAAATCAGTTGCAATTACTTCTGCGGATACATCACCATCAACGATAGAACAAATATCAACGTAGTGTTTCATAATGTTATCGTGACCGGTAATTCCTTCTTTAGCCATTAGTGAAGGATTTGTAGTAACCCCATCAAGAATTCCAAGGTCATTTGCTTCTTTGATTTCGGATAGATTTGCCGTATCGATGAAAAATTTCATGTTATTAGTTTTGTTTAACCACAAATGTAAGGAGTCTGAAGTAAAAAAACTTAGTGGTTGGGTGCTAGTTTTCAACAGGAAAAGAAAATTTAAAAAACTAAAGAAATTATTTTTTGAATATAATTTTTTCGTATTATTGCAGCATCTTTTTGAAATTAAGTCTGATTTCTGAGATAAATCCAAATTTTAGTGTTTATAACATCACGTTTTAAGAATAATTTTATTTCTTTTTTATGTCAACAAAAGAAGAGCTATCAGCGAAAAAACTTCCTGATTTGCGTGTAATTGCTAAACAACTCGGCATCAAAAGAGTTGAATCATACAAAAAAGCTGATCTAATAGACCTTATAGCAGGTGAAGGAGCAGAGGCTGAGAGTGAGAAAGTGGAGGAGAAAGAAGTTCCTGTGAAAGAACAACGGGCGACGAAAACCAAAACTGAACCGGATGCAGATACAGATGACGCGGAAGGTCAGACGGAGGGAAAACGAAAAAGAGCCCGGGTAATCAAAAAAGTAAATGTAGTGGAGAAAGCTACAAGTACTTCACCACCGCCCAAACAACCTGATTTGTTTGAAACCCCTGAAGGAGAAAAGAAAGCTCCTCAACAGGAACCCGAACAACAGGAGAAGCGCCCGGCACGAGAAAGCTTCAAAAAAGAAAACCGACACCACACCAACAACAACCCAACCAATAATATTCGAAGACAGAATGGAAATGACGACAAACGTTCTTTTACTGAGCAGGAAGCGAAAGAAGAAGCGTTTGACCTTGCGGGAATTGTTTCTGCAGAGGGTGTCATGGAGTTAATGCCTGATGGATACGGTTTCCTTCGTTCATCAGACTATAATTACCTTCCTTCACCGGATGATATTTATGTAAGTCAGAGTCAGATAAAACTTTTCGGACTTAAAACAGGAGATACAGTGGAAGGAACAATTCGTCCACCACGTGAAGGTGAAAAGTATTTCCCGTTGGTGAAAGTTGATAAGATCAACGGAAGAGAACCTGCTTTGGTGCGTGATCGCGTTCCTTTTGAATATCTGACACCGTTATTCCCGGATGAGAAATTTAACCTTACAGGGCACAAATCACAAAGCATGTCTACACGTGTTATGGATCTTTTTGCTCCGATAGGAAAAGGACAGCGTGGGATGATTGTTGCGCAACCGAAAACAGGTAAAACAGTTCTGTTGAAGGACGTTGCGAATGCAATTGCAGCGAACCATCCGGAAGTATATTTGATTGTTCTTCTTATTGATGAACGTCCGGAAGAGGTGACAGATATGGCGCGTAGTGTAAATGCGGAAGTTATTGCTTCTACATTTGATGAACCGGCAGATCGGCATGTTAAGGTAGCGAACATTGTTCTTGAGAAGGCGAAACGTATGGTGGAATCAGGACATGATGTATGTATTCTTTTAGATTCAATCACACGTCTTGCACGAGCTTATAATACGGTTTCTCCGGCTTCAGGAAAAGTTCTTTCAGGTGGTGTGGATGCAAACGCATTACATCGTCCGAAGCGTTTCTTCGGAGCGGCTCGAAAAATCGAAAACGGAGGTTCTTTATCTATTATAGCAACAGCTCTTACTGAGACAGGGTCGAAAATGGATGAAGTAATCTTTGAAGAGTTTAAGGGAACGGGGAATATGGAATTGCAATTGGATAGAAAAATTGCGAATCGTCGTATCTATCCGGCAATCGATATTCTTTCTTCAGGAACACGTCGCGAGGACTTGTTGATGGATAAAGAGGCCTTACAGCGTATTTGGTTGTTGCGTAAGTACCTTGCGGATATGAACCCGATAGAAGCAATGGAGTTTGTGAAGGACCGATTGGGACAAACGTTGTCAAACGAAGAGTTCCTGATCTCAATGAATGGATAATTTTTTGATGAAATAAACTACTTATGAAAGTTTCAATAAAAGTAGGATTGAGTTTGGCTGCAGTGTGGATTGCAGCCAAACTTTTTATTTACCTGTCAGGCTATAGTATTGAATGGTATAATATCAGTGCCTTAATAAATAACTTTTTACTATTATCTGCCGTCGCAATTGGTTTATATCTTACCAAAAAACAGGCAGGATTCGAAAAGGTAACTTTTCTGGAGGATGTAAAAAGTGCTATCGCAGGAGGCGTTATCTATACTGTAATTGTTGCTTCTTTCTCCTGGTACTATCTGAGTTCAGTAGATAGTTCGTATCTGGATTATAAAATCGAAGAGAGGATGGTATTGGTAGAGGAAGAACTTTCTGATGATAAAAACCTTACGTTGTTTAAGGAGCAAAACCCGGATGCGGAACTGAAATCAAGGGAGCAGATTGTGGAAGAAATCCGACAAACGACAGTTGGGATTCTTAATCCGAAGGTACAGTTTGTATTTTTATTGATGGGGTTTCTTCTTTTGTCCGTGATTTATGCTCTTTTTGTGACACTGTTATTCCGTAAAATATTGTTTAGAGGAATGTAATGTCTGTAAAGTAGTAAAGAATAAAAAACGGCTTACTGAATTCAGTAAGCCGTTTTTAGTTTTATCAGGTATTCCTTAAACAATCTCGTTTGCAGAGAAGTGGAAATTAGACTCGATCTCAGCATTTTCATCAGAATCTGATCCGTGAACTGCATTTCGTCCTTTGGACTCAGCATAATTCTTACGGATAGTTCCTTCTGCTGCTTCAGCAGGATCAGTAGCACCGATCAACGTACGGAAATCCGCTACTGCATTATCCTTTTCAAGAATTGCAGCAACAATAGGCCCGGAAGTCATATACTCAACTAATTCTCCGTAAAAAGGACGCTCTTTGTGTACTTCGTAAAATTTCTTCGCCTGCTCCTCAGTCAAACGCGTTAATTTCATCGCTTTGATAGTGAAACCGGCACCGATAATCATATCAAGGATTTTTCCCATGTGCCCGTTCTCGATCGCGTCGGGCTTCAACATTGTAAATGTTCTGTTTCCTGCCATTATTTTTAATTTTATGCTTTGCTTAAAAAAACGCGCCAAAGGTAGATATAATTTTTTCGCCAGCCATGCTTTGCATTAAAATACTTAGCTTTACATGCTATGAAAATGAAAGATCTATTCGCTTTTTATGATGGACGTGTAAACGAATTTGAGAGCGCGAGAAAAAAAGTGGCAGGTAGTAAAGTAACGATTGGATGGCTAAGGTTACTTGTTTTTCTATTGATTCCTTTGTCAGGTTATTTGCTGTATCCGGATTGGAAAATTATTGTTCCGATCGTTATTGTGTTATTGGGCGTATTTCTTTGGTTGGTGTCCCGTTTTACCGATTTATCGGAGAAACATGCTTTTTATGAACGATTAGTAGCGATGAACCAGGCTGAAAAAGCAGCGTTGAGAAAGGAGTACACTGCTTTTGATTCGGGAAGTGAGTTTTCGGACCCGGGACATCCGTATGCGATTGATATGGACCTGTTTCACAAAAATGGTCTGTTTGCTTTTTTGAACAGAACTGCTACCCGGTCGGGAAAAAGAATGTTGGCGCAGTATCTGTTGCAGGGAAGCAAAGATCGGAAGCATGTACAGGCTGTAATTGAAGATCTGAAACATAAAACAGACTGGAGACAAAAATACCTTGCAGCTTCGCGTCAGGAGGATGAGGAAATGGAGGAAGCAGCAGAGAGGTGGATTCAGTTTCCGGTCAAAAAAATGAGAGTCATTCGGATTCTTAGATGGGTACTACCGGTTTTTTCACTTTCTTCTTTGGTTTTCTGGCAGGCAGGAGTTCTTTCTGATATGCAATTTATCTTGTCTTTATTGATCCCGATGTTCCTGATAGGAACAAGACTGAAGGAAACCAATAAGATCTTGTTTACCTCTTCAAAAGCAGGTGAAAAGTGGAAATCTATTTTGTTTCGATTAAACGAGCTGGAGAAGTGCGAATTTGATTCGAAAGAGATGCAGGTTTTTAAAGAAAAATTGCTGCAGGGGGAGAATTCTTCACGTGAAGCACTGCGTCGTATTACCCGTTTGATAGATCTGGCTGATTACCGTTTAAATATGCTTATGGGAATTGTACTGAACATTTTTCTGGCCTGGGATTTTTGGATGCAAACCTTGCAAATGGATTGGCTGGCAAAGTACAATAGTGATTTTGGAAAATGGGAGAACGATTTAGCACACTTAGAAGTATGGATTTGTGCAGCCAACTATGCACACAATCGTCAGGATCTGACCTACGGAAGACTGGAAGGAAGTCAGATTCAAACGGAACGACTGGGGCACCCGTTACTTTCTCCGGACGAGACTGTTTATAATGACTTTCAGGCATCGGGAGAAACAGCTTTTTCCATTATTACAGGTCCGAATATGGCCGGGAAGAGTACTTTTTTGCGTTCCGTTGGTGTAAACCTGATTTTGGCACGTTGCGGATTTCCTGTTGTGGCAGAACAGTTTGTGATGCCCGATTTATTGTTGTATTCCAGTATGCGTACAACTGACGATCTTTCCAGTTCCGCTTCGTACTTTTTTGCCGAACTTTCCCGTTTACGTTTTATAGTAGATGCAATAGAAAGAGGCGAGAAAGTATTTATTATTCTGGATGAAATATTAAAAGGAACCAATTCGATTGATAAAGAAAAAGGATCTGCAGCATTTTTGAACAAATTGAATGAACTGGGAGCGAAAGGAATTATTGCTACTCATGATTTATCGCTTTGCAGGCTGGGAGATGAAAGTAGTGCTTTTCAAAACCTGTACTTTGATTCCATCATTGAAAAGGATGAACTGACATTTGATTATAAAATGCGTGCCGGTGTCTGTCAGAATATGAACGCTTCCTTCTTATTAAAGAAAATGGGGTTAACCTGATAATGACGGGCTCCCTGTAGGACTGTCAGAATGACATAAAAAAATAATTGGCAAACAATTTGAACACCAAAATCAATCGTTATCTTTAACGAACTGAAAAAAATAGTAAATAAATAAGTAAAGTTATGGCATTAGAAATCACAGACACCAACTTTGAGGAAGTTGTAATGAAATCAGATAAGCCGGTTGTTGTAGACTTCTGGGCTGCCTGGTGTGGTCCTTGTAGAATGATCGGTCCTGTTATCGAGGAGATGTCCGGAGAGTATGAAGGACGTGCGTTAATTGGTAAAGTTGATGTCGATCAGAATCCTGAAGTTTCTGCTAAATTTGGAGTACGTAATATTCCAACAGTGTTGTTCATTAAGAATGGAGAAGTAGTGGACAAATCAGTTGGAGCTGTACCTAAAAATCAGTTGACTTCCAAATTGGATGCGATCCTATAAATAAAAGACTTTATGGTTCAGAACAGAATCATAGTATAGAAAGCCCGGTAATACGGGCTTTTTCATTTTGTATCCCATTCATCGTAAAACTGTTTCAGAAACTGTTCCATAAAAGCATGTCTTGAAGCTGCCATCTGTTTGCCCGTTGGAGTATTCATCGTATCTTTTAACAGTAATAATTTTTCGTAAAAATGGTTAATGGTATGAGAACCAGCATTGAAGTAGTCTTCCCGTGATTCGTGGAGAACTATTTCTTCCGTGGGATCATAAATCATCCTGTTTTTGTTGCCTCCGTAAGCAAAAGCTCTTGCGATACCTATAGCTCCTATTGCATCCAGACGATCTGCATCCTGCACACTTTTTCCTTCAATCGAATCGGGAACAGACAGAACATTGGCTCCTTTAAAACTTACCTTTCCTATAATCTGACAGATATGAATAGAGGCTTGCTCCGGTACCTGATGTTCTTCTAAAATCTGTTTTGCTTTGCGTGTTCCGGCTTCCCAATCACCACCATTGAATTTATGATCATCAATGTCATGGAGTAAGGCAGCGAGTTCCGTAATAATAAGGTCTCCACCTTCTTTCTCAGCAATGATTAAAGCATTTTTTCTGACACGATCAATATGGTGCCAGTCATGTCCGGTTGCTTCTCTGGAGAATTTGTCCTTCACACTTTTTTCAATCGCCTGTATTGTTTCTTTCCAGTTCATGGATTAAAGCTAATGAAAATTGAAACGTATCGATAAAAGCGAGAAATAAATGTATTTAGGAATCCAATGTTTTGAAATGTGAAACACGACTTTTTGTGTAACTAATTTTGTTTGTTTCATTATAAGTAAGCAGGAAATAGATGAATAAAAAAAACATAAAAACTGTTAAATCTAACGACTGAGTGAATTTTTTAGTTAAAATTCCGTTTTCTGTTACATAAACCGCTTTAACCTAAATAAAAGAAACTATTTTTCGTTAGGATTTTAAGGATTATTGATCCAAAATTTTAACCTTTAAAACGCCTTTACAATTTGAACACACATGAACCAACTGAAAAGATTACTGGAGAATTTAAATTCAAGGGAAATAAGTTTACTGGAAGGAAAATTAGCTTCCGGAAGGGGAAGATCTCGCAAGAAATATGAATTACTGGATGTTTTATTAAAACGGGGAAGACCAAAAAAGATAGAAACGATAAATCTGTTGTATAAGGATTCTCCGAATGCTAAAGAAAATTTCAGAAAGTTGGTGAAACGTCTGCAGGAGGACGTTCTATCGATTATAAATACCAGAGAATCTCCGGGGCATTCGCTTACCCGTGTATCTTCAACAATTGATTCGGTAAAGCAATTAAAAACGCTCATCGAAAACGATTATGGGAAAGATATGATTCTCGCCCGTTTTGACTATCTGGAAGAAACAGCACGGTTAAAGCACCTGCATTTAAACCAAATCATATTGGGACGTGTCAAGTGCGAGAATTTTTATATGGATATCTGCCCGATTGAATTAACGGAACGCTTGGGGGAAGTACATAGAATTTCGTTGTATGTTACAGAAGCCAAGTTGTTTCATTTGAGTTGTAAGCGCTATTTTCTGATGAATGAACTGAATGAAGGTTTATTGGAAAGGCTAGAAAGTATGCGGCTCTCAATTTATAAGTACTATGTAGAGTCTAATGAAGTCACAGTGGGATTTTATCTACACGCCGGTTCGTTTATTCTGAGTTTAATTAAACAGGATAATAGCCCCTGCCAGTTTCATCTGGATCAGATTCGTCTCTTGCAGGCCAAGGATGATCTGTTGGTGGCAAATGAATTTTCCGATGAATTCTTATTGTTGGATGCTATTGGAAGTTATCTGGAGGAGTTTAGGAATGGAAACATACAATTACATCTTCCGGACGATCATGTAATCTTTTCAAAGACTTTCTTTAACCGGATTCAGTCACAACCATTTGAAGTTGATCTGGTGTTGCGATTACTTTTCTTATCGGGTAGAGTAGGAGAGGTGCTTGAACTTCTCGAGAGAGTAGGGCAACATAACTTGTTCGAGTCAAGTATTGACCTTCGACGAAGAATTCAGTATTATAAGCTATTAGGAATGTACCTTTCAGGAGAGTTTAATGAAGCAGACAAGCAACTCTTGCGGTTTAATACTTACCGCAACGGAATGGGGATTATGCGTTATTATATTCCAATTCTGAAATTTCTGATTAACCAGAACCTGAAAGATACGCCGTATGATGTAAATATAGATTCTTTCAGACGCTATGTCAACCGGTATATCCGAAACCTGAATGAGATTGAGGACGAACCGAATTACCTGAAAAATGTGTCTCTAAAGCTAAACGTTGTTCTGAAAACCATTTCAGGAGTGAAAAGAGATAAGAATGAACTGCTGGAATTGCAACAGGTACTAAAAGAAGAGCTGGGAGAATTCCATTATATCAGTTTACACTGTCTTCCTTTTGTAAAATGGTTGGAACATAAAATTGAAACCTATGACGACAACGGAAAGAAAGGATCTCGTAAAAGCAGAGTTATTTTGAGGTAGGTAGGAGAAGTATAATTCACCATTTTTTGCTAAAGTCCGGTCTTGTTGATTGGGTGGGGATAATTTAACTAATTTTTAAACTGTCTGATTTTTAGGGAGGCTACAAAAACGGGGAAGTTTACCCAGCCGGTAATAAAGAAACCTGTACTTGAGAAAGGTGTGTGTAAGCAGCCAGTTCATCGGCTGAAGTGCCGGCTTTTTGGGCTATTTCGGAAAGGAAATCAGGATCTGCTTCGTCCGCTAATTTGGTAATTGCCTGTTCAAACTCCCTTCCTTTTTCCATGAATTCGGTAAAGAAACGACTTCGGGCAAAACGCTCTATCACAGCCGTTAGCTCGTCAGAACCTTTTATAATGCTGTACAGCTGCTCAGGATGTTCCAGTACTTCATCAAGAACCTTGAATAATGCAGGGCTGCTCATGTCATCAAACAATCCTGCGTAATGAGGTTTACTTAATTTTTCTTCCAGAATGGCAAGCTTCTCTTTTGGCCAGCTATGTAATTTACTGCTTATTTCTTCCGGTAATCCTTGCCGGATTCGCTGGGTAAGGATAGGAAACTCATTGGTATGTTTTATCAGCGCACTGTTGTCTGCAACAAGTTTTCCACCTGTTCCAAATAATTCGCCCAGTGATAGAGGCCTGTTTTCATCAAAGAAATAAGGTTCAGTCTAAAAAAGAGTAATATTGTTTGTTATTTTATTGTATATTTAGTATGTGAAAAAACAGCACGCCTAATTAATCCTTTGACTCGTCTGATTTTATAAGTTTCAATTGTGTCAAATGGATTGTAAGCATATTGAGGATTCATATTTTTTATCTCTCCTAGAGTTGGTAAACCGAATGCAAAATCTTTAGGGTCTTCGCAAAGTTTCCACACTCCTCCCATTCTTTTACGTAGAGTTTCTCCCAAATATCTAGCAATACGTGTAATGAATTTATCTTCTGATATTTCAATAATAATTTTATCGTCAAAGTACAAGGCAAGCAGGCTCTCAATTCGATCCAAAGAATCCCAAGAATAATCAAGGGGTAGTAACATATTATCGTTTAATGATTCAACGAAATTGACTAGTGCTTCCAAAGCATCATCCATTTCAAGAATGAATTCATCAAATTTTGCCTGAGCTTTCTCTATATTTTTCATTTGCTATGGTATTTGTCTTCCAATTAATACTTCAATTCCTGCCTCTTTAAGAGCCTCTAATAAAGGTGCTGATCCACCTTCTTCAAGTATCCAAGTCACCTTATATCCCTGATCTACGAACCATGAGTCTTTGAGTATTCTATCTGTATTGGGCAAATCCCCCTCAGTCGTGAGATACTCTTTGCCTGTTTTGATTTCAAAAATCTCTTTAGTCTCATGGTTTACAGAATCTAAATCTCTATATGTAAAAGGAGTTTTATATAATTCCTTTTTTCCTCCATAATGCAGTCTATATTCTGCTTCTCTTCCTGTTCCAAAGGTATAATTTTTCATGTTTGCATCATACTGCTTTGACCAACGCTCGTAACTCCAAGCCTCGCTTCCCTTTCTTTCTTTATACTCATGCCATCGCTGAGCCTTATGTTCGCGAGTATTAGGTGTCAGTTTATTAGGAGAATTTTTGTTTAGCTCACTAAATATTTCTTCGGCCTCTTTTTCGCTCATTGCAGATAAATTTTCTATATTTTCATTAATACCTTTTTTTTCAGGTGAAAGAACATTAGAATTATTTGTCAGTTCATCAAACTGTTTTTGTTTAAGTTTTCCCTCTTTCCCAAACAATTCTTCCAGTGATAAAGGTCTTTCTCCGTCATATAAATGTGGGTGGGATTCCGGTAAAAGTTTTTTTCCACTTTCGTCAAAGAACCACGGATGCATTTTCGGTTCGAGTTCATCAATATGGCGTGCATCAGAAAAACGGCTTTTTTTGCTGTATTCCAGCCAGGCTAATGCTTCGTCTGTTGAGCGAAACAACGGTCGGGCAATATCAGCTCCATCTGCTGATTTCAGAATGATACTGTTTCCATCTAGTATTGCTTCTCCGGTTTTTTCTGTTTTGGTGATCACAGGAGCAGTCATGTCAGCTTTCTTTGTTATGTTCACCGCTTCCTGTCCCTGATTAATCAACGCATCTGAAATCTGTTTTTGTCTGTATGCTGCTTCGTCTAATACTGAAACTGCCTTTTTGGTCACTGTGCGCAATTGCTCGTTCAGTGCTTCCAGTAATTCTCTCTTTTTTGCTCCATCCATGGTGCTTTCAGAAACCTCAGTAATGAGTTTTCTCAAGGTACTTTCATCAGATTTTGCTACCCGTTTACCGAAATTGATTTGTCCCTCCAGAGTTTCCTTTAGTGCAAACAAAGCGTTTTCAAGCCCAGGAATAGCCCGTTGTGCTTTTGATAAATTAGCAATGTGTCCATCTAACTTAGCCAGTTGCTGTTCAGCTTTTAATAAATGTCTGGGATTTCCCACCAGAATTAAGCCGATAGAGGCTGTTTCGATATAGCCGAAGGACTCTCTGAACCAACCAGGAAGTGAATCTTTATTGCGGTCAACAATAATAGCAGCTGCCATAATTGCAACGTCAATTGCCGATATGGTTTTTACTAAAGCAGAAACTCCTACTTTCAATACGGGAATGAGACCTATAATTAAAGTTGCTACTTCGACCAGTTCCCACATATCCTTTTTGAAACTTTCGTTGAGCACCATGTCGAAATTAACGGCAGGCATAGTTGCGAGTGAATACTGTTTGTTATCATTCCGAATCAAACAAGTATTATACAAATTGTTTATGAACAATAATTCTTTTAACTTTGTCTTTATTACCATTTTTGGTACTAAAAACTGAATAATTATGATGAGTTTCGGACAAAAAATGGCGTTCTGTCGTAAAGAAAAAAAGCTCTCTCAGGCTGAACTAGGAAAGCTATCTGGTATCAATGGAGATATTATTGGTAAGTATGAACGTGATGAAATAAAACCATCTATCGACATTGCAAGTAAACTCGCCGATGCGTTAGATGTTTCTTTGGATTATCTCACTGGGAAAACTGAAATAGAATTAGATAACTCTATTATTCAAAGAGTAGTTGAAATTCAAAATCTACCAATAGAAGATAAAGCACACATCCTATATACACTGGATGGATTACTACAAAATGTACGAACTAAATTGGCATTTGGGAGATGAGTTTTAAAAAATTCAACATAGAAATATTAGAAGCAATTGAAAGTGTTGACTTGATAATATCAAGTGAAGATTTTTCTGCATATCATCAAATTAGAAAATCCTTAATTGATGCCTTGAACTTTCTTTTTGAAAATAAAAAAACAGATGCTCAAAAACACCTGCTTTTATGTATTCGTTTACTAATGGAAGCCCCTACTAAAAATAAAGAATTAGGCTTGGAAACATTAGTAAAAATTGATTCAATTTACAAAAGGCTATCCGCACAATCTAGTTAACTAAAGCTGGAAAATCTACTGCAAACTCACTTACTGAATTGTAAATTTTTCCAGTATTCTTATCTACTATTTTCGAAACCCATTGTGTATTCCATTGATAAGGTAAAATAACTTGGTCTCCACCCCCCGCTAATGTTTGTAATCCATTAGTACTTGTCTGTGGACCAACTTTACCAATATTCATCTTGGTTCCTGAAGGAATATTGATAGTTGCTTCGAAACGCATACTATTATTCCATTCATCTAATAAGGCAAGTTCAGTTCTTGATGCGCCAGTTTTTGTAGTAACAAATGTACCACCCACTTTTGCATTTCCGCCAAATGTTCTATATGTAGTTACCTGTTTTGTAGTCTGTACAGTTCGATACTCGGCATCTAAAAAAGTTAAAGCATCGTCTCCGAACAAACTTTCTTTTTGTAATACAGTTACGGCATCATCGAGTTTTGTTGAGTATTTCCCAAACATCCCCGCCGTGTTAACATTATCCAAAGAACTCTCCTCAAATTTACCACTTTTTTCCGATTTATCAACATCTGTTCTTTTTAAATCATCCGCAGTTTCAACTGTCTCATCCAACTTCTCCAATTTGGGTTTTTGAGTGTTTTGTTTCACCATTCCATCAGGAGTAGCTTGTTCAGCAAAACCTTGATTTTTATTTACATCATCATAGTAATTTTTTAGTTGATTTTCATAAGCATTAATCTCTTTTTGCATTTGTTCGTATAATGCCTTATTCTGCTTTTTCAATTGCTGTTTCCCTTTGAAATTTCCCCAAGCTTCCCCTAGATTTCGAAGAATTTTTGGTGATGCTATCACCAAACGAGCTAAACCATATATTCCAACGACAGCAGTTGTTGCATCCCATATCCGAAGAAATTCTTCCCCTCCCTCCATTTTATAAATATCATTTCTATGTAAGCGTATGAGGAAATCACTTACACCATATAACAATTCTGCTGCTCCTACGACTTTTCCAATAGTAGATGTAGCAGTAAATACAGCGCTTGTACCACTTACTAAAGCGAGAATATCCAATGCAAATAAGGATGCTTCGGTGACGGTTTCCCAAAAATCCTGATTATCAACATAGAGTAAATAAATAGCAGGTACAACTAGTATGTCATCTTTGGATTTATTGAGATTTTCACTTGTCTGATGAAATTTTATTCGAATTGGTTCAAAGGGATCAAACGTATATTTATGTTCTGTTTTACCAGATATATTACTCCATCTTCCTCTCTTCCAGTAGTATGAAAACTGTATTTCACCTTTTTCATTAAAATCAACGGAGTATTTTACACGAGAGCCTTTAACACCGTATTCTGAACGTCTAAGATAGGGTATGGTAACAAGTTGCGTCCCTGTATCATAATCATACCCTAAGTATGTTTGAAATTGTTTGTCAATCGCATCTTCCTCAGTAACTCCTTCTGTCATTGAACTAAACATAAGTCCTATAAGTAAATGAGAGTATTGTTCATACCCACTCCAATCCATACCATCCTGAAGCCTTTTGAGTAAGCGAGAGTCATTCTTTTTAAGATGTTCAATAATCTCATATGCATCTGAGTCGGGAGTAGACTCTAATACCTTGATTATATTTTGTTCTGATCCTAACCCTGTTCCATCATGAATTTCTTTGGTCATTTCGGATAGAAGTTTTTTCCTAGTGGAAGTGTTTATCACTTCTAGACCATGAAATTTTTCTATGAGTTTAATAACTGAAAAATCATAAGACCCGCTGCTTTTTTCAAAAACTTTGAACCAGTAACAATTGTCTTTTGTGAGAGCTTCAAAGAATGCATCAAGTTCAGGTTGTCCCATACTTTTGATTAACTTTTCAGCCACCATTTGTTTTCCTGGTAAATCATATCCCCTAATGAGATTTAAAATCTTTACCTTTTTCCATGCACTTATAAACCGAAGTCTATTAGGAGTTCCATAATCTCTTATGAACTCAAATAATCTTTTAGATTCCTTGTTCTCTAAAATTTCATTTACTATTTTATACCAATCGTCATAGTTCTTTTTGAAGCTCTTTAAGCTTTCTTCATAGGTGGCAGAACCATAATTTCCAGTTGCATTAGCATTATCAAGAAAGGCTTCATACTCTTTTTGTTGCTGCTCATTAAGGCTATTCCATATTTCATTGGTTCGTTTTCTTTCCCAATAATTTTCTATTTTAATTCGATCGCCAAACTCTACATCTGTTCCTTCCCAATGATTTAAAATTTCTTCATCTATCAAATCCCAATACAATTCAATTAAAACAGAATTATCTTTAGGAGTATCCTTACCCGTAACCTCCTTAAATCTTTGATCTGCTTTTCTAAAGATATTTCTTCTTGTTTCTTGTTGTTGTGGAGTTCCATTAGCTAACGAATCAAACCATTTTCTTCTCTCATCAAAACCTTCAGGTTTTACTTTTTCTCCTTTCTCATCTACTTCTATTGTATAACTAGCATATTTAAGCAAGTCTGTATAGCTAAAGCTAAACGCTTTATACTCTCTTTTTACATCTTCTTCAGTAAATTCAGTAAAGCTCCCGCCTTTCCATAGACTTGAGTAAGACTGAGAATTATGATTTTTAAGTTTCTCTTTTAGAATTTCTTCTGCTCTAAATTCGGCAACCTTATAGACAAAACTATATATCTTTATATGTGATTCTTTAGCGTCTAAATCTTGTGAGACAGGAACCTTAAATGTAAACCATCTCTCTTCATAGCCAGGAGTTTTTTCATCTCTGGAGTTTTCGTTTGCCTTTTTCTTTTCATCATCCGTTTCCTGTTCCAGAATGTCTGTTTGATCCCCCAAGGCATGCTGCTCCCTTCTCCTCAGTACGGCGAGCTCTTCCCAGGAATTATCCTCCTCCCGCGTACGTGTCTGATATGGTTTGTAAGCGTACATCAGGGCGTTCTGTTTTCTTTGATAAACTCTTTACGGATGCTTTCCTGTAACCATGCGTGATGAATTTCCTTTGTTTGATGATCCAGTGCGCACAAACAGGCATCTTTGAGGATGTTAGCAATGTTGGCTCCTGAAAATTCCAGTTTTGATAATTGTTCCATGCTGATGGATGCTTCATACGTAAACGGGGAAGGGAGCAGGTTGATCCAAAGTTGTTTTCGCTCGTTTTCTTTGGGAGAAGGAAAATAAATAATGGATTGAAACCTGCGGGTCATGGCAGTATCGATGTTATTTTTCAGGTTCGTAGCGAGGATTGTTAAACCTTTATGTTCTTCCATTCGTTGGAGCAGATAACTGACCTCCAGATTCGCCCATTTGTCCTGCGAAGAATTGACAGCCGTTCGTTTTGTAAACAGTGCATCCGCTTCATCAAAGAACAGGATCCAGTCTTTTCCCTGTGCCCGGTCAAACAGATAAGCCAGATTCTTTTCCGTTTCACCGATGTACTTGGAAACGATCATCGAAAGGTCGACGCGAAATACGTCCTTACCGTATTTTTTACCAATTAATTTGGCGGTGAGAGACTTTCCCGTTCCGGGTGGTCCGTAAAACAGACAGGGGTAGGAAACATTGAACATACTACTGGATGCAAGGAGGGTGTCTCCGTGCTCTACCCATCGCATAATTTCCCGGATATTTTTTAAAGTACGATCTTCCAGAACCAGGTGTCCCCAGTTTAGTCCGGTAGTTACCCAGGTTGCTGGAAAAGCTCTTCCGTAATCCGGTCGGGGCTGACTCCCGGACTGAAAATAATGCAGGTATTCCTGCGTAAGTGAAGGCGAAAAATGCAGTTCGTTTTGCTCCGAAGAAGAGGAGGGGATAAACCGGATAATTCCTTCCCTGACTAACTTTCCGTTGGTGTAGACCGCCATTTTATAATACACAGCATTGACTTTGTCTTTGCCGGCAAGAAGAAACAGTATCGTTTGCAGGGTGGGTACAAATCCCGTATGAAGGAGATCCAGATAACCACCGAATTCGGGGTAAAGTAGTCGTACGTGATTTCTTTCATCGCGCAACAGACGTGTTAGTTTTTCCGGTGCTACCAGAGGGGCAATCGTAGTGATAAGAAGTAGCCGTTCCGGTACAGATAGTTTCAGGTTACGGATTAATTGTGCATACCCTGAATTTCCGGAAAGCTCCGGAGGAGTGACATCCTGAAAGGACGAAACCGTATCCTTTTCCAGATCCTGAATCCGTAAAACAGTTAAAGTAATCAACCACTGAAGGTCTAAAAGAATATCTTCTGTTAGTTCTGAAATTTCGCCTATAGAAGGTGTTTTATCCTCTGTTTTTAAGTAAGCATGAAAGTCTGAATACGCTTTTTCTTTGTCAAAATCCTGGTCCATATAATCGGGTAAATTGTACAGGTGTATTAAGCGTATAAATTTCCGAATCGCTTTCTGTAATGTCAAGGACATCTTATGTGATAACCGGAAAAATTAAAATGGACAAAAGATAACAGTATATAAAAGATTTTACTTGTTTATTATTTGATAATCAGTTTTTTAATTCCGGACACGAACTGTGTAAAACGGAAAAATGAAGCGGATTACGCATTTTTCCGAAAAGCAGAAAATTTATGGTTTAATCTATTGATTTTTAGTGTTTTAATATTGTTTTGTGCTCTCTGAATTATTTTTCCAATGACAATCAGAAACTAACAAATTGAGCGAAAAAAGAGCTTTATTTTTCCGGTTTTAATAGGTTTTTAGTATTGATTATCAATTGTTTATATTTTAAATTTTTGCTTTTATTTTTCTTTTTTTATACTTACATGTCCTTGATTTCATCAAACAAAGCATAGAAATTTACAGCATTGGAATTGTTCCGGAAAAAACCAAACACGACTGAACCGGGCAGCCCAGTACTCAGAAACTAACAATTGATGTTCATCTTCGAAACCGAAGATCAGCATCAGAAAAAGAAAAACGTGTAATGATTGATGTTGCATTAGATTTTTTAAAAGAGGAAGTAGAGAATCATCTCGAACTGGTCAATAACAAGATCGTTGATGATGATGGCTTTATTGTCCTCAGTAATGTAGCAAGCCAGAATGGTGACTGGGCCATCCCTTCGGGTAAAATAGGGATGTCATTAATTAATGTTGAAGAAGAGCGTGTCATCAAAGATCAGGTGTTTGAACACAGAAACAGTAACGGAACGTATGAACGATACAATCCGGCGCTAAAATTAAACTTATATGTTTTATTCTGTGCGAATTATGTGAATTCAGCAGAGAACAACAATACATCTACTTATCGGGAAGGATTGAAGCAATTATCGAATGTAATCAGCTTTTTTCAGAGCAAATATGTTTTCTCACCTGAAAGCTCACCTAATATGCCGGTGGAACTGGAGAAATTGATCGTTGATATTTATTCTTATTCATTTGAACAACAGTACAATTTTTGGTCGATACTGGGAGCAAAGTACTTGCCGTCCGTCCTGTACAAAGTTCGTTTAGTGAGCTATCAGAACAGAGCAGCAGAAAATCAAAGTCTGCCAATTACCGATATGACAATTATAACCAGTGAAAACAATTAAGAAGTAATGAACAGATCGTATAGAATAGCATTTCAGGTAACGTTAGACCACTCGTATTACACCAGCGGTCAGACTCCTGACTTTTCTATTCTACCTACCCGTGATACAATGAGTTGGTTGAAAGAGAATAAAATGCTGTTTCGATCAGATGAAACCGGGTTTAGGGTTTTCTATACGGCAGCTCCTTTTGTACCATTTACGGAAAAGGAATTGCGGTTCATGTTGGTATTGAAAGAAGGAACCCGTTTTTTTAATATAACGGATTTGAATGTTGGAGGGGAGGACTATACATCCGGGGACTTATTACTGTTTAAAAATTCAGGGTTAACATCCGAACTTACTCCGGGTATTTTGCCGGGGGCAGAATCAAAGGTATTTACCTATATATTTCCGCAAAAATCAGAAAATCCGGAAGCTTTGGGGCAATTGGAGATCAGGGATGAAGCAGGAAACATAATCCCGTTGGAAATTCCAGACCCGGATACCATACCCCGAACGGCAGAAAAAGAATTCCGTTATCCGGTAGATCTTTCAAAGTATCCTGAGGGTGTCTATGATTTCAAAACGTCTCTGAGTGATAATCCGGAGGTGATAACAAAACAAATCTATGTGGATGAACAGGTAAAACGACAAAGTGCATTTGGACTTATTCGTATTACCTTGACAGAAGAGGTACTGGCATCATCCTTTAAAGCTCAGTTCACTACAAAACAATCGTATTGGCGTTACCATTTTGTGATAAAAAATATGAGCGCAGACGACTATGTATTTTCTGTAGAGGATCAGTTGGGAGAATACTCATTTGTGCAGACAAATAATGACGAAATGAATGGATATCCGGTTGTCGTTTTTGATTCGGAACAACTTATTCCCTTATCGGAGTTACCTCGTAAGAAGCTTCGGTTTATTCGGGAGCAGGATGGAGTCCGATCTACATTAGTCAGTAATCTGTCTAATCCTGTTGTCAACATTGTTAACGAAGATGTTGGTGAACCGAATGTTAGTAATGTCTTTGTGTATATATAAAATAGAAATAGTAATTAAAAAATAAATAGCATGGCAAAATATAGAACTCCAGGGGTTTACGTTGAAGAAGTTTCGGTACTTCCGTCTTCTGTAGCAGCAGTTGCAACCGCTATTCCAGGATTTGTGGGATACACCGGAGAGGATGAGAAAGATGGTGTAACATTGGTCAACAAACCAGTTAGGATTACCTCAATGTTGGAGTTTGAGGAACTGTTTGGAGGACCGTTTAAACAATCTTATGAGGTTGAACTTTCAGGAACCGCAGGAGATCCGGTTATTGATATTAATCCGGTTAATCCGGTTAATCCAGCTAATTCTGCCTTTGCTCCTTATATTCTGTACTACCAGATGAAGATGTTTTATGCCAACGGGGGAGGGACTTGTTATGTTGTTTCGGTTGGTAAATATGGAAGTGGAGATATTAATGCAATTAGTGAAACGAGTCTTTCAGCAGGTCTGGATGAATTGGAGAAAATTGATGAGATCACGTTGGTAAATATTCCGGAAATTATAAAACTCACAAATGCAGGAGTCATTGATGATGCTAAAATCAAGGCGTTAAATGATGAAGTGTTGGCGCATTGTGCGAAGATGGAAAATCGGTTTGCGTTATTGGATGTTCTTCATACTTCGGGGGAAACAGTTTTTAATGATGCTGCTAATTTCAGAGATAAGAATGTCAGTCAGGATAGTCTGAAGTACGGCGCCTCTTATTATCCCGGACTGATAACCACGCAGCACTATGCTTTTGATGACTCAGGAGTAGAAATTGTTTCAGATTCAAGAGGAGCTTCTTCAAATTTTGAAGGGGATTCTTTAGAAGCTGTAAAAAATGCGGATACGACACTGTACAACCAGATTGTGGCAGTCTTGAATAGATTTTTTGTAGAGTTATACCCGTCATCATCCATGGCCGGAATATACGCACGGGTTGATAACCAGAGAGGTGTGTGGAAAGCTCCAGCTAATGTGGGAATCAGAAATGTCAGAGAGCTTTCGGTGCTGTTAACAGATCAGGAGCAGGCTCTCTTGAATATTGATACAGTATCCGGAAAATCAATCAATGCAATTCGCCAATTTGAGGGAAGAGGAATGTTAGTATGGGGAGCGCGTACGTTGGACGGGAATAGCAACGAGTGGCGTTTTATCAATGTACGACGTTTGTTCTTATTTGTTGAGCAATCGGTGAAAAATGCTTCTCAGTTTGTTGTTTTCGAACCCAATAGTGCTGTCACATGGAAAAGAGTTGAGTCTATGATTAACTCCTTTTTGACTTTACTGTGGAGAAACGGAGGGCTGGTTGGAGCTACTACCGAAGAAGCATTCTTTGTAAGTGTAGGAGTCGGAAAAACAATGACCATACAGGATGTGTTGGAAGGACGAATGATTGTTGAAATTGGACTGGCAGCATCCCGGCCTTCGGAGTTTATCATTTTGAAATTTTCACACTTCATTCAACAGGAGTCCTGATAATACGAAAATATAATACAAAGAATTATGAGTATGAATATAGCAACACCGGGCGTTTATATCAGAGAAATAAATTCGCTCCCTCCATCAGTAGCAGGCGTTTCAACAGCTATACCTGCGTTCATTGGTTATGTAGAAAAAGCAGAACGTGATGGGCTAGGGGTTCCAATGTGTACCCCTGTACGCATTACATCCATGCTGGAGTACGAAAGTCTATTTGGCGGGGCTTATGCACAGCCGTTTTCTATCAACATTGCTGATACTGCTGATATTCCTGTAACGAGTTCATCTGTTATTGAGACGCGAACCATTACAGTAAATCAGGATACTGCTGATTCTGATTTCAGGATGTATTATCACCTGCAAATGTACTTTGCTAATGGAGGAGGTCCGTGTTGGATCGTTCCCGTTGGTGTCTACTCAGCAATAACGATTAAAAAGGGTGCGTTACAAAAAGGATTGGTTGCACTGGAGAAAATCAGTGAGGTAACACTCTTGGTTGTTCCCGATGCAGTATCTGCTGATTTATCTGATTTGGACCGTAAGGCTATTTATGAGGATGCTCTTGCGCAATGTGAAGGAATGAAAAATCGTTTTACAGTGATGGATGTGCCTCAGTCGGCAACTCCTGCTCCGGTTTCGGACGGAAACACTTTCCGGAATAATTGTGTGGGCCCCGACAACCTAAATTATGGTGCAGCTTACTATCCTTACCTGGATACCACGTTGAATTATGGAACGAATCCATTATTAATACAGGTTGCGTCATATACAATAAATGGTGTCCCCGATACTGCTTTTGACGATGTAAGGGATTTTAATACAGATGTGTCTAAAGCTCTGCAAGGGACAAAAGATGCTTTGAGCTACCTGATGGTAGCAACCGAAACATTATCAGAGGAAGATGCCAAGGCTGTACAATCGATTGTTACAACTGTTAATGCTAATGTTACATCGGCAGGTAATCTTGTCGGGGATTTACCTCCAGAATTTGAATTGGCCGGTGATATTATAGAGGCTATTTTGGTAGATACTGTAGGTAGTGAAGGAGAAATGGTACTTGCTGTATCTGAAGCTGCAGATTTTGTAACAACCACCGATAAGACAAATGCGAATGCATTAAAAACAGCGTTACAGAAACTCTTGTATGAACTGGAGACTACTATGACAAAAATGGCGGATGGATACAATGATCCTTCTACAGAATTTGTCGGTGGTAACCTCAATTATCTCAGAGATAATCAACCTTCTGTTTATACAGAAGTAATGAGTGCTGTAGCTGGATACAGAGTGATGTTAAACCCTTCCGGCACGATAGCAGGGATTTATGCAAGAGTTGATACTAACAAAGGAGTATGGAGCGCACCGGCTAATGTCGGAGTACGCAATGTAATAGGCCCCTCAGTTAGGGTGACAAACCAACAACAGGGAGAATTAAATGTGGATGCCTTAAGCGGTAAATCAATAAATGTCATCAGAAATTTTCAGGGCAGAGGGACTATTGTTTGGGGAGCACGAACGCTGGAAGGTAATAGTAACGAGTGGAGATATGTTAATGTAAGACGCTTGTTTATTTATCTCGAAGAATCCATAAAGAGAGCGTCAGAACGCTTTGTATTTGAACCCAACGATGCAAATACCTGGGTAAATGTAAAGGCCATGATTAGCAACTTCCTGACAGGTGTCTGGAAAGATGGAGGGTTGACCGGAGCAACAGCACAGGAAGCTTTCTTTGTTAATGTTGGTGTAGGTACATCCATGACCATGGAAAATGTACTGGCCGGAGAAATGATCATAGAAGTAGGTGTGGCAGCCGTTCGTCCGGCTGAGTTTATCATACTACGTTTCACGCATTACATTCAGGAATAAAATAGATTAATTAAGTATAACTAATAACGTTAATATGGCAGCAAATTATCCTGTATCCGTATTCCATTTTCAGGTAGAATGGGGAGGATCAAGAGTAGGTTTTACAGAGGTTTCCGGTTTGGATATTGAAATCCAACCGATCGATTACCGAGAGGGAAGTTATAAGTCCTATCAGGTAACGAAAATGCCCGGAATTCCACAATTTACAAATATCAATCTGAAAAGAGGAATTTTGAAAGGTGATGATGAATTTCATCAATGGTTAGCTACTATCAGATTGAATCAGGTTGAGCGCCGTGATGTAACGATCTCGTTGTTGAACGAAAACCATGAGCCGTTAATGGTTTGGACGGTATTCAATGCCTGGCCATCAAAAGTGACAGGTCCGGGGCTAAATTCGACATCGAATGAGGTTGCGATAGAGGAGATTGAGCTAAGTCACGAAGGTTTAACCGTTGAAGCAATCGGGTAATGGTGAATCGATATCCACCGGCGGGGTTTCATTTCAGCGTCATTTTTGATGGGCTGGGAACGGAGAAGGAAACAGGCTTTCAATCCGTATCGGGTTTAAATGCTTCTATTCCGAACAGTTTTGAAATCAAAGAAGGGGGAGAAAACCGATTTACACATCGTCTTCCGGAGAGAGCTACCTATGATAATCTTGTCTTGAAGAGAGGTTTACTGGTTGGCTCGGAATTAATCGGGTGGTTCAGAGATGCAATTGAGTATTTTAAGTTTCAACCGATTACGGTTACTGTAAACCTGTTAAACGAAAACCACGAGCCGCTGGAATCCTGGCAGTTTGTGAATGCCTGGCCTTCCAAGTGGAATATTGAAGGATTTGATGCTGAGAAGAATGGAATCATGGCGGAGACCATTGAACTTTCTTACCAGTATTATACCCGTCTGGAAGTAGGAACCTAAATACAACGTGACGTATGCCGATTGTAATAAAAGAACTTGTTATCAGGGGAATCGTTGCCCAACCGGCAACGAATGCTGAACCGAACTCCCCCAGAGAAGCTGAAAAGCGCGCAAACAGGGCTCAGATGACAGTGAATATGGTTGAAGAAATAGTTAAAAGTAAAAAGGAACGATAGACATGGCTTTTCCGAGAGGACAACTGACAAAAATGACGATTATCTTTTATCCCGATAAGAATATACCGGGAGTAGGTATTCCGTTTACGCCAATGTATAATCCGGAAAGCTATAATCTGAATCATGCGCTGGATTACGATTCTGAGGAACGAATGATTGTCGGGAATCTGGACAAAAAATTCCTTCGCATTAAGCCCAAATCATTAAGCCTGAAATTATATTTTGACGGAACCAATGCTTCTCCCAGTAATTTATCCGGTTTAGGAATTGATCTGGCTGATATTCCCGATTTCAATAGCGTGGTAGCACAAGTGGAGGCTTTTCTGACACTTGGCGCAAGAGTAGGGAACTGGAGTGAATCCGGAGTTGTAAGTTCAGCTTTAGATGGAGATGTAGGTAAGACAAATGATCATCATAAACCGATGTATATGATGGTGGTATGGGGCACATTTCTTATGACAGGCGTACTGTCTTCTGCCAATGTCAAGTACACCATGTTCAGTCCGGAAGGTATTCCGCTTCGTGCGGAGATGGATGTAACCATTCTGGAATCCTCAGATGTGTCTCTTGTTGAAAAAGCGATGAAGTTATTATCTCCGGATCTTACAAAAGCAATTCTGGTGAAGGAAGGAGATACGCTACCGAACCTTTGTTTTAAAGAGTATGGGGACGCTTCTATGTATATGCAGATTGCAGAGGTAAATAAGTTAAAGAATTTCAGAAAACTGGTTCCGGGAACCGAACTCATATTTCCACCGATCAAATAGAAAGTAGTAACAATGTCATTTTTACAAGCAAATACAACCCCAAAGAATAGAAGTTCCTATTATTCGTTGTCACTTTTCGTAACTGTAAAGGAAGCCGGACAACGTGTTACCAGGGAGCTTACGAATACCTATGGTGTTAGTTCTGTAGTAACGATGAATAGTATTAATAAAATTCCTACAGCTAAACTTGTTTTGCTGGATGGGAGTGTTTCGGAACAGCGTTTTTCAGCGAGTCAGAGCAATGATTTTAACCCGGGGAATGAATTGTCAATAAAAATTCGGCATGATGATTTTGAAGATGTATTATTTGCAGGGATTATTATAAAACAGAAAGTCAAACAACTCGCTAATGGAAATACACAGCTTTGCCTCGAATTAAAAGACGTGGCAGTAAAGCTGACAGCAGAGAGGAAAAACAGTTTGTTTGCTGATAAAACGGATATTGAGATCATCAAAAATATTGCGGAACAGTATGCTGATCCGATAGCAGGACTAAAGAAAGTTGAAGTCCCGGCTGAACAGAATGCCGAGAGAAGCCAGAAGCACAGAGAAATGGTGCAGTATTTCTGTACGGATTGGGATTTTCTGGTTTCAAGAGCTGATGCAGTAGGTCGTCTGGTTTTTACTGAAAATGGTGTACTGAGAGTTGCTGAGCCGGATTTTCTGCAACAACCAATCGCTAACTTATCTTTTGGTGGAAATATTTATGAATTTGATCTGGAGTTAAACGCAGTAGGGCAGTATGATAAAGTAACGGCACGTTGCTTTGATTCAGGTACGGGAGAAATTGTCTCTGAAGACGTGTCACGTGCTGATTCAACCAAGCAAGGAAATTTGTCTTCGTCTGACCTTTCCGAAGTATTGGGAGTAACAGATTTCCCATTACAACATTCCGGACAGTTAGGTAATGCGGAATTGAAATCATGGGCGTACTCCAAGTTGATGCGAAGTCATCTTGAAAAAATAAGAGGAACTCTGAAAATTGACGGTTGGGAAAAAATAAAGCCGGGAGTTCTGATTGATTTGGGTAAAATCTCAGATAAGTTTAACGGAATAGCTTTTGTGTCCGGAGTAATGAACCAATTTACATCCAATAGTGGATGGTATACAGAATTACAGATTGGCTTTAGTCAGGAGTGGTTTGCAGAGTTGTACGATGACATTGTACAGGAACCTGCTTCCGGATTGCTTCCGGCTGTTAACGGATTAGTTATCGGACAGGTACTTTCTGTAGAAACCGAAGATGGGAATGACAGTAATTACTGGGTGAAAGTAAAAATTCCACTGGTAAATGATACCGATAACGGAGTGTGGGCACGTGTTGCCGGAACCGGATTGGGAGAAAACAGAGGAGTTTACTTTAAACCGGAGGTAGGAGACGATGTTGTTTTAGGTTTTTTAAATGATGATCCCCGTCAACCGATTGTTTTGGGTAGTATTTACAGTCATTTGGCTCCTCCTGAAATGACCGATGAATCTGATGATTCAAGTAGCGAGATAACAGGTTTTTTTGCGCGGAACAATATGAACCTCACGTTTGATGAAGCTACAGATACTGTTACAATTGCTACTCCCGAAGAACAAAAAGTAATTCTGTCGGACAAAGAAGATAGTAGTGGAGCGTATATCCGGATCGAAGATGCGCATGGAAATACGATCACTATGGACAAAGACGGAATTTCTGTCTACAGCAGTAAAGATCTGTCTTTTGAAGCCAAACAGAACATAAACCTGAAAGGAGCTAACATTTCTCTTGATTCTACCGGAACCTTTGAAGCTGCCGGAAGAACAGGGGCTAAACTAAACTCCTCCGGAGGAAATACGGAAGTTTCAGGAACTTTAGTAATGATAAATTAGAGTGAAATGCCTTCAGCAGCCAGAGTATTAGATACAACGACACACGGAGGAACCATTACAGGTCCCGGAGAAGCGACTGTTTTAATTGCAGGAATGCCGGCAGCAGTGTTGGGAGATAACCATGTATGTGCGATTCCGGTCAATACTCCTCATTTGCAGACATCACCGTTTGTAAATGGCAGCCAGACGGTTCTGATAGGAGGGAAGCCTGCTTTGAGAGTTGGGGATGTATGTGGTTGTGGAGCTTCCGCAGCTATAGGTGAATTAACTGTAATTATAGGATAATATGACCGATTTCATAGATACAAAAAAAGCATTTTTAGGAAGAGGATGGGGGTTTCCTGTGACGTTTTCAAAGACTGCAAAGCAGGTAGTAATGACCGAAGCAGAAGAAAACATACGGAGTAGTATAGAGATTGTTTTGCAAACAACTCTGGGAGAACGGGTTATGCAACCTGAGTTTGGAGCGAATCTGACTAATTATGTATTTGATTCAATGGATTCAAACTTCAGAACATTTGTTACTGAACAGATACGGGTAGCTATTATAAAAAACGAACCACGTGCTCAGCTGGCGAAAGTTGAATACAATGAACGGCCGCTTGAAGGACGGATTGATATAATCGTTTATTATACAGTATTATCGACAAACTCCCGATATAATATTGTTTACCCGTTTTATTTGAAAGAAGGCACTGATATTGAAGGATAATGAGTAGTACATGTGAGAATAGCAACCCTTTGTTCAGAGATGGAACAAGCCAGCAGCAAAGACTTATAAAGTCTTTACTCCCGGACTATGTTTCTGTCGATGAGCGGAGCATGAAGGATCTGATTGACTTTACAGATAAATTCGCAGAGCGGATTCAGTATTACGATGCAAATAATCAGAAAAATGGATCCTGGAAAGAATTAATGGTAGGTCAGTTGATTGACGAGGTAGGTCAGAAAACAGAACCACATTATGCACTATTTATCGCTTTTCTGGAACTGTTTCGCTATGCACAGGATGCAATCAATACTTTCTCGAAGAGGCATCTTGATTTTTACTACAAAGATGTTCTGAAGTTGGAAAAGAGAAACCCTGTTCCGGATCAGGTGTACGTGGTTTTTGAGCTGGCAAAAAATGTCGCCCGGGTTGTCGTTCCTGAAAATACGGGACTGGCTGCAGGAACAGACAGTGCTGGGGAAGAGATATCGTACCGAACAACCAAAAATCTTATTGTCAACAAAGCTCGTACAGCATCTTTTAAAGCTTTGTTTTATAATAAAAGTAATGATGGTCGGCTTTATGCGTCTCCCGTAGCGAATTCGGAAAATGGTCTTGGAAAAGAAATTGAGTCTCCCGAACCCAAATGGAGAACTTTTGGAAACATAAGTAATCCGGCTGCTCCGTTTAGTATTTTAGGAGCAGATCGTCCGCAGGCAGAGATTGGGTTCGCTTTGGCTTCCCCGGTTTTATTTCTAGCTGAGGGAAACAGAACAATACAGATTATTTTGACGGTTAATACAACGAACGGACTCACAAATGCTCTATTATCAGATTGCTTTACTGTTGCTTTTAGTGGAGAAGAGGAATGGGTCCATCCGATTGATTCCCCGGCAAAATTACCAATAGATACAACCTATTTGGGGGCTCCAGGATCGAATACTATTATTATACAGCGAACTTTAACGGAAGATCAACCTGGTATAGTAGCTTTCAATTCTGCTAATTTTGAAGAGAAGCTGGATACAAATCTTCCGGTAGTCAAAGTGACACTTAATACGCTTTCAATCTCTTCCCCCTACATTTATGAGAAATTGAAAGGTCTGGAAATACAAACAGCCCGGCTGGATGTAAATGTAGAAGGAGTCAGAGAATTAGTTTTACAGAATGACAATGGAGTATTAGATGCTTCTAATCCATTTCAACCTTTCGGACCACGGCCAAAACTTACGTCTTCTTTTTATATCGGGAGTCAGGAGATTTTTAGAAAACGATTAACGTCACTTCGAATGAATATCACCTGGAAAGGTTTACCGGAAGGTAGTACTGGTTTTTTAGAGTATTACAACCATTATATTCCGGCAATAACTAACCTTTTTAAACGAAGAACCAATAATAATTTTAAAGTTCAGGTTGATATTCTGGAAGGACGTAACTGGAAAGAATTACTTCCCTGGACTTCGTGGGTAGCTCGTTTGTTTGAGCAAGAACCGGTTACCTATACTCCTGTTGTATCTTCGTCCGGACTTTTAATGAATACTAGTCTCATATCTTATTTTTTTGGTAGTACTAAACTGGAGAGTTTTCGACAGATAGCAGTAACCAATAACTCTACGTTAAATAGTTATAACGCAAAGATTGATACTGAAATTGACAGCTACACAGTCGCTTCTCAGGCAGGCTTTATACGTCTTCAATTGCAGAATGTAGATTTCGGGCATGCCGATTATCAAAATTCTTATGCAACACAGGCAATTAATGCCGCCAGAAATGGTACAGAAGGGAATGAGCTACCTAATGAACCTTATACACCAACAATTTCGGAACTTTCTGTTAGTTATGGAGCCAAAAGTACTCTAGATCTTCAGAATTCTGTAGTTAATCAGTCAGAGGAAAGCTACACAAACCGGGAAACAGCATATTATCATATTGAGCCCTTCGGTTTCAGAGAGATACATCCCTACTTGTTTAACCAGACACCTATTGCCAAACTGGTACCGGACTATAATGATGAAGGTACTTTGTATATAGGTATAACTGATTTGGAGGTTCCGGGTGTATTGTCAGTACTGTTTAAAGTTGCGGAGGGAAGTGCAGATCCGGGGTTACCGGTTCAAAAGTTGAAATGGAGTTACCTTTCGGACAATGAGTGGTATCGTTTACCGGAGGATAGAATTGTTTTGGACGGTACAAAAGGATTTCTTACTTCCGGTATAATCGTATTTGATTTACCAAAGGCATTGAATACAACCAATACTATTTTACCTTCAGGTTATGTATGGTTGAAAGCATCTGTCGATAAAAATACAAGGGCTGTGTGTGATCTGGTAACTGTACAAGCACAGGCACAGGTAGCTCAGTTTGTCGAAAACGGTACAGATGAACAACATTATCAACAGGCGCTTCCCGCTGATAGCATAACAGGTTTTACCAACGGTATTTCAGGAATTAAAAAAGTGATGCAGCCTTTTGCTTCTTTTGGAGGAAGAGCCGAAGAAAGCGATGATGACTTTTATATCAGAATAAGTGAGCGATTGAGACATAAGAATCGTGCGGTAATGATCTGGGATTATGAGCGATTGATTCTGGAACGATTCCCCAATGTGTACAAAGTCAAGTGTATTAATCACACAAAATATATTTCTCCGTCAGATATAAGGGAAATTGCACCCGGAAATGTTTCACTGGTAGTAGTATCAAATCTGCGAAATCAAAACGCAGTAAACCTGCTTAAACCACAAACAAGTCTTACACTGTTGGATGATATACATGCTTTCATTTCGGAAATTATGCCACCGGCTGTGAGTTTATACGTTAAAAATCCGGTGTATGAAGAAATTCAGGTACGGTTTAATGTTCGGTTTAATCCGGGAATTGATGCAGGTTTTTACACCAGACAACTGAATGATGAAATTAAAGGATTCCTGGCTCCCTGGGCGTATGATTCGATTGATATATCCTTCGGGGGAAAGATAGAAGCATCTGTGATCCTGAATTTCATAGAAGAGCGCGACTATGTGGATTATGTGACCTGTTTTGAGATGGATCAGATTACACAAAATGCGACATATACGGCAGTTGATGTTGCCGTGGTAAAATCAGCCGCATCCATACTGACATCAGTAGAACAGCATATTATTCATGTGTTGGAAACTGATGATTGCGAATGCGATGATAATGTGGTGACAAACCCCGATATTCTTGTCGATTGTTCGTGCGATGAAAGGGAAACGCCGAATCCGGTGAAGAATGGAGTAGGTGGATCAAGGGTAGGACAGAATTTTATAGTAGGAGACGGTACTCCGTTGGGAGAATAAGATATAAATGGATTAAAAAAGAAATACCATGGCGATAGTATCCAGAGAGAGTTTGTATAGTTTTTTTGAAACAGGAGATATCCCTACACAAGAGGAATTTGCTGATTTGATTGACTCCTATGTACATCAGGTTGAAGATGGGGTATATGTTTATAGACCGGATAGTGCGATAAAACGTTTCGGAATTGGGGTGGCAGAGCCCACTTCCCGGTTGGGAATTGCAGCTGAAGGCGCTGCAGAAAAACTAATAAGCCTGTATACTTCCGGTGGCATAAATAAATGGTCTGTTGATCTTAATCCGGCAACGGGAGAAAACAATACGGGACTTAATTTTTCACAGGAAACGGCAGACGGAAGTATCAGCAGACTCTTTATAAAAGAATCAACGGGAAATATTGGTGTCGGAACCTTAAACCCCCGGCAAAAATTACATGTAGAAGACAATAATCCTTCTTCCCTGACAGGAGTGAAGGTATTGAATACAGCTACAGTAGCGAATAATGGTTGGTCAATTGGGCATGTTGATGATCCGGATTCCTCAAGAAATGGAGGATTGTCTTTTCAAAGTGATTTGGATAACGCTATGGAAAGATTGCTGATTACGGGAAGTGGAAATATTGGAGTTAACGAGCCGGATCCGCAAACGAAGTTACATGTTTCCTTACCTGCTTCGGATCCTAATTCCATAATAGCTCTTGATGAAAATACAGGTATCGTTAATGTTGGCCCAATAACAGGGAGTGTTGTTTTTGATGCTCAGGGGATTCAGGCACGGGAAGGAGAATACATCGGGGATACACTAAGTCTCACGACTTCTTCTTTACATCTGCAGCGTTTGGGGGGGGATATTATCATTCATGGCGATGATGCAATTGGATCGAATCGTAAAACAGTGATTACAGATAGTGGTTCAATAGGTGTTGGAACGCTGAGTCCATCTGAAAAATTAGAAGTAAACGGAGCGTTACGAGTTGGAAATACCTCCACTTTGAATCAGGGGACAATACGATGGAGTGGTGCTGACTTCGAGGGGTTTGATGGAACAGTTTGGAAGTCATTTACAAGTACAGATGCTGCATGGGCAGAAGGAGCGAAAGGAGAAATTTACCACGAATCAACTACTTCTAAAGTAATAATTGGTTCATCTTCTGATTCCGGTGGTGGAGCACTTCGTGCAGAGAGTATGGGAGAAACAAAAGAAGATAGTTATTCTGTTTTGGTAAGAAATTCTGAAAAGAATATATCGGGAGTAACGAAAGTCAGAGCCTCTTTAGTAATACAAAATGATACTGATTGGGGAGACGGATCTTCAAAAGATATTGGCTTTCTTGTTAGTAAGGTAAATGGTAATAGCACTTCCCCTTCGAATAATTTTGCCGCTATTTTGAATGGTAATACACTAATTGGTGGAATAGAAGATGTTGAAGGTTCTCCAATAGGAGAGGGAGGGACTCATGTACTGGCGATTCAGAGGGGGATGGCTCCAAAGGTTGCTTCAGATTTGGGAGCTGTTCAGCTTTATGTGTCGGAGAAAGAGGGAGTCCCAAGTCTTTTTGTTATGGATGCAAAAGGCGGTGTGATATCATTAGCAAAGCAAAAAGCAATGTCACCAGCGATGTCAGATCCTGTTACTACTACTTATGATGAAAAGACAGCAAAAATCATTGATAACATGAGAGATAGAATTAATCAGTTAGAAGATATTTTACAGTCTATCGGATTCCTGGATAAATAATAAACAAAGTATGGAAGAAGTAAATTTGAAATTATCTGTAAACGAGGTGAATACAATTATTAAGTCGTTGGGAAACCTTCCATATAATCAGGTGTATACATTGATTATGAAAATTCATTCACAGGCAAGTGCTCAGGTAAATACCGAAACAACAAAAATGAATTCCGAACAAGAGTTGCAGGAGAGTAATATGTAAACCAATTGACAATCATGGCGGAGAGTATAACAATATCAACAGAGCAACCGGAAATTGAAAGTATGCAGTACGCATTCCTCCGGGAAGAAGGGTTACGGTATCTGGAACGTTTATCCGGGAAACTATGGACAGATTATAATTTGAGTGATCCCGGAGTAACGATTCTTGAGGTACTGAGTTATGCAATTACCGATTTGGGATATCGTACAACTTATTCTGTACCTGATATCCTTGCTCAGCATCCCCGATCTGCATGGTTAAAAAACTTTTATTCAGCAAGGGAGATTTTGCCAATGAACCCGGTAACATTTAATGATTTCCGGAAGGTTTTGATTGATGTTGAAGTGGAGACGCCTTCTGATAAACTCTGTCCGGTTGCAGGGGTGAAGAATGCATGGATTCAGATGGTTCCCGTTAACGAAATACCGGTTTATACAAATTATTCGGAAAACAAATTAAGTTATGAACCGGAAAACCCTGCACAACCGGATCAGATAAATATCCGACCATTATATGACGTTTTACTCGAATTAGGAACCTGCGACTACCTGGGAGATTTGAATGAAAATACAATTGAACGGAGCATTCGTGTTTTTGATTGTGGTGCAGTAGGATTTGATGTGAACTTATGTGGAGTAAGAATCTTTGTGTACGCAGAATTTCCCCGATGGGATAACCAAAACATTGATTGGAATGACCCGGAAGCGATTGGTTCGGCTATTTCTAATTTCAGAATGAGTTTTGAAGGTCTTCCTTCGGGATATCGTGTTGAAGAGTATCGGATCGAAGGGGATGAGGTACTGGTTGTAATAACAAGGAATAATGAAATTGTAAATACAACTTGTATTCAGGAGCAACTAAATACATTGTTGTTTGATACAAATAATCCGGAGAGTTTCGTCAATTCGTATCAGCGTAAGGTTAAAAAGGTCTTACAGATCGTGAAAGAAGTTCGGAGAAAATTGATGGCTTCACGGAATCTATGCGAAGACTTTATAAGGATCAGTGCTCTTAAAGTGGAGGAAATCGCTGTTTGTGGTGATATTGTTATATCTCCAGATGCAGTTGTTGAAGAAGTAGAAGCAAATATACTTTTCGCAATACGACAATTTCTTTCTCCTACCGTATACTTCTACACGCTGGAAGAAATGTTTGATAAGGGCTATCGTTCGGAAGAAATTTTTGAAGGTCCCCGTTTACAACATGGATTTATTGATGATAAAGAGTTGATAAATTCCGGTATCCGTGAGTCTATTCATGTTTCTGATCTTATTCAGATTATTATGGATACTCCCGGAGTTGAAGCAGTGCGGGGACTACAAATTGCGAATATACCCCTGGATAATACAGAGGGAATTAAGTCTCAAAGTGTAAAATGGTGTCTGAAGTTAGCGTTTAATAAAAACTATGTTCCGAGATTAAGTGTTAACCGATCCAATTTTACGTTCCTGAAGGATGAGTTGCCGTATTCTGCAGACAGCGAGGAAGTAAATGCCCTGCTTGAAAATCAAATTCGGGAAGAGCGACCACAAAAACTGCATAATGTTTTACTGGATATACCTGTTCCGAAAGGAACATACAGAGATTTGTCTGGCTACGAAAGTATTCAGGAAGATTTTCCATTAGTATACGGTGTTGGTTCCGAGGGATTACCTGCCGGTATGACTGAATTAAGAAAAGCACAAACGAAGCAGTTGAAAGGATTCCTGTTGTTCTTTGATCAGTTATTGGCGGATTACCTTTCTCAATTGTCCAATATTGGCGAGCTATTTTCAATGAATGGAGAACGAAATGAGAATGGTGAGTTTGTTATCGATAAAACTTACTATTCACAAAGCTTGCAGGGAATAGTTCCTGATATCGAAGATGTTTTGATTGATCCATTGGAATATCCGGAGTATCTACAGGGTATAACTGAGGGAAAGCGAGGGTTTGATACACGAAGAAATCGTTTTCTGAACCATTTAATGGCTCGTTTTGGGGAACAATTTACAGACTATGCATTGCTGGTTTATAAAATCTCAGGAAAAAAATCATCTACGGAATTATTGGTGGATAAACTGAATTTTCTAGATCAATACCCCGAAATAAGTGGAGGGAGATTTACAGCGTTTAACTATGAAAGCCCCTGTGAGATATGGAGTGTTGACAATGTTCCCGGAGTTGAAAGAAGAGTAGAGTTACTGTCAGGAATAGATACAAGTGAAGGAGTAAACCTTAGTTTTTCGCCAGAATTTCAAATAATAATTTCGCCCGTAGATCCTTTACGATTTAGTTACAAGATTACTTTATCCGGGAATGAAATTTTTTCAGTAACTGATTATTTAACTGAAGCTGATACGAATCAGGCAATTGAGAAATTGATTGTAAATGGGGTTGATCAAACGCGTTACACAATTGTTGAGGAAGAGGGAACCTACCGAATTGCAATTTTATGTCGTGACGGTGAAATTCTGGCGTGGAGTGATGAATTTGCGACAGCACCTGATCCAAACACATTTGGCTTATTTGTAAATGAGGCGATAACGATATTTAGTGCGCAATATTATGATAATCCGGAGTCGAATAGAAATAACCTCTTATCTCCATTTTTCAATTATTATAACATAGGAAGTATCAGTGCTGATATGGCGCCGGACCCACCACGTTATTTATTGAATTATACTGTAAATCATTTCCCGGAAGGATCTACTGACAATTTCCCGATTTTAAGAGGTCCGTACATAGGATATGGAAAGTGTAAATCATCAGCTGGTATTCTGGTTGTAGATACAGTGAATTCTGGAGTTACTGTCAGAGGAGATTTGTCTCAATATCTGGAGATAGGAGATGTGGTTATTATTTCTGATTCAGCAGATAATAACGGAGAATATACAATTGAAACAATTACAATAAACGAACCGACTCCCGGTGCGTTTGAAACAGTAATTACTTTTACAGCTGCACCTGTATTACAGGACACACTTCCACGAGGTGTTGTTTTGTATAATACTCAGAACGAAAGTGAGTTGGTTGATATTGGAACGAATTCAATAGACCACTCACTTTTTGACTTATCAGAAAGAGCCACTTATCGTTACAATTACCGTTTTTCAGATTTTGATCCTCAGGCTCCTGAACCTTATTACTTCCATGTGGTCGATAGTTGTGGAGAGGTAATAGGAACCAGTGAGATGTTTGATTTCAATACAGACCTTGCCGAAGCAATTGAGAATCCAAATGACTTTTCGGGAACCGCTGTAATTAAAATAATTGGTTCCACGGAAAATGACGGAACCTATACGGTGGATACAGCTGAAGCATTGGGAGCTCAGATTGCCATTACTGTTCAGGAGATAATTCCGGGAATGCAGGTTGACGGAACAGTCTTTTTTGAAGAAAAAGGTTTTACTATTTCATCTGCAAATAAAAAGAGGAAGCAATTTGAAATCAACGGAGAGAATCTGGCTTTGAAACTATTTATCGGAGATGTTTTCAGTATTGTGGGGGCAACTGATAATAACGGGGAATATACAATTCAGGACATCTTATATAACCCGGTTAATGATCGTACAACAATATGGGTGAACGAGATTATAAATGATGATTCCGGAAACCTTGGTGAATTAGACTATTCCAAAGAACTCACTATTACGCGTATCGAAGATGCTACATCAATTGTATACGTTACCGGAGGTGCGGACGAATTTGCTGTTCAACAGATGATTCGTTTTATGAAATCGGCATTTTTCTCCCACGAGGGGATGCACATGGTTGAACATATTTTATTGCGACCTAAAAATAATCAAAAGGAGTTTTTCCCTTTTGGAGTGAATGTACCCGGGTTGGAAACAGGTTTGACAACGAATGGAAATCTTCGATTCAGGAAAAAACTAGAGATCACTGGAATAGATGCTGTTTTGAATACGGTTTTAGTACAGGGAGATGTAACAGCAGAATTTACCCCTATACAAAAGATCTGGATAAATAATTCAGATAACGGAGTAAACGATAAGGAGTTCGATGTCTTAAATGCTAGTTTTACAGGTACTGAGACTGCTTTGAAACTTTATCAGCCTATTCCTGATCCGGGAGTTAATAATGCAGGAAGAATAGAATATTACACAAGTATTTCTGTTACAGCGGTTACAACAAATACAAGTTGTATTGTAAATGAGGATGTAGACGCTTTTGTTCCCGGTTATCCTTTAGAAATAACAGGTTCTGAAGACGGTTTAAATGATGGGATCTATCAGACTGGTCTGTTGACAGGTGATGCTGTAGAAACGACTATTGAGATAACAGAAAGACAGGTGCATGTAGAGGACAGATTATTAGCAGTCAATCTGGATGCAGATTGTACTTCCTGTAAAACAGATGATCCCTATTCTTTTATTCTTACGGTGGTCCTGCCTTCCTGGCAAGGTAGGTTCAGTAACCAGAATTTCAGAGCTTTTTTCGACAGAACATTCAGATTAGAATGTCCGGCACACATAGTGCCCAATATCTGTTGGATTGACTACCCGCAAATGAAACGTTTTGAAAAAGCCTATAAAAAATGGTTGGTAGAGAATAGTAAAGAAAACAAAAATACGCTAAGTCTTAATAAAGCACTTGCGGATTTGATAGAAGTAATTGACGGATTGAGAAGTGTATATCCAAAAGGATTACTTCACGATTGCGATATAGAAGACACGATAGGTGAAAATACAATTGTATTGGACAGAACAAGTTTAGGAACAAATTAAAAAGAGAATTATGAGCCAGTTAACAAATAGTTATCCTGTATTTGAAGGAAATCAGGTACTAACCAGTTCGCAGCTTAACCAAATGGTTACATATCTTGATGAACAAAACAGATTAACCCGCGTCAAGTTAATTGGCTCCGGTGTGGTGTGTGGTCTGGAGTTGAAGCTAAATACGACATCTAATCCGCCTTTGCTAAATATCTCAGGAGGTTTGGGAGTTTCTTCCGAAGGGTTTTTACTGTCATTGGGAGATTGTGAAATAAACAGATACAGAACGTATACCTTACCATCCGGAGTATTATACGGACCTTTTGTAGATCCTGTTACAAAAATTCAGGATGTGAATTTATTCGAAATTCTTTCAGTTGATGCAGATATAGAAGATGGTACTACAACGAGTTTTCTGAATGAGCCTTCCGGTTTTCTTGATGATAAGGTTGTTCTATTATTTTTGGAGGTGTTGGATGCTGATTTGAAAAGCTGTCTGGGGAGAAGTTGCGATGAGCGGGGCATGAACAGAAATTTTATTGTTCGGAAGTTACTGGTCAGTAAGACGGACCTGATTCAGAAAATAATTCCGCGAACGTGTGCACCAAAAACAGGTGAGAATGCCGGGTATGATCTTCCCCGGTTTATCATTCGTCGTCCCCGGTTTGAACCGTCTACTCCGCAGAGTACGGATTACAATGAATTCTCAAAGAACTATGTGAATCAGATTCAGGGAGATGGATTTATCAGCGATTTTTCTACTTCTAATGCTACATTATACAGGGCTTTGTTTGAAGCACTTCGGCAAACGTATACTGATTTTGCAGGTATTCTGGCACCTGTTTATGGAGGAACGAATCCTTTTTCCGGGCTACCGGATGTAACCTGGACTAATTTCCTGAATCAACAATCCACAGGACCACGATACCTGGGCGTACAATACTTTTATGATTTTATAAAAGACCTGATACTGGCTTATGATGAGTTTTGTGAAGAAGCTACAGCATTAATGGCGGAGTGTTGTCCGGATATGAGTTGTTTCCCCAAACACCTTTTATTGGGGGAGATAATGGGAAGTAATGAAGAGTGTGAAACCTGGAAATATCGAAATTACTTTGCTCCTTCACCGGCTGTAGTTGAAAAAAAGGATATACTGGATAAGATCATTATGTTGCATAAACGTATGGTGTTGATGACAAAACGATTTAATCTGAATCTCATAAATAACCCTTCAGCAACCCCCATACCGCCCTCAACAGTTGGACAACCTGTACTGATTACACCAAGCGTAGAAAAACAAGCTCCTTTGAGTTTGCGTTCTATTCCATATTACTATTCAATAAATGAACCGGTAGGCGGATTAGGGACATTGGAAAAAAACTGGAGTTACCAGTTTATACAGAAATGCTTATTTAAAAAAGGGTTACGTCCCTTGGCGTATGAAAATCAGGATTCTGTCCAGATCAGTGATGAAGGACCAATAGAAACTCCGCTATACTATGATACGGACAAGTATAATTTCTTGAGAATAGAAGGTGCAATCAGGCAAAACTATGTGGCAGTAGAGCAGGAACTGGAAGATTTGCGTTCAAGGTTTAATCTGCCATTTAAGTACATTACTGTAAGGCTGTCAGGACCTTCTCTGGAAGATATAAAGGAGCGGTGTAATTTTACAGACTTGCATAGTCAATATGTAACTATCAGTACGGAGTTAAAAAATGATCTTAACCGATTGTTTAACCAAATTGCAGTAGTAAGGAAGGGCGTAGAATTGAAACCAATGCCTTCTTTTCTCTCTTCATTAGTCAATCAGGCTGATAGTGGGGCAGATGATAAGGGATCTGTTATACAACCTCAGGTTGGAGAAATGTTGCGACCTTCGAAAGAATCGATGAGAGTGGATAGTAACCTTGGGAACAGTACTTCTAAACAGCAGGAAGTAACAGAAACAAGAGTTGAATATGCTGCCCAGGAATTGATACTACCCGTTTATGCACAAAGAAGAAGTATGCAGGAAGCTATCCAATATTTTTCAACGAATATACTTGAGTTGGCACGAAGTGTGAATACACTCACAACCGAAATGTTACCTTTTGATTTGGCTGATTTTAATTTTGGGTATACTGGTACAAAGCCTGATGATAAAGATGGCTTTATCCAAACCTATTTGAGTGCTAAACAATATGCAATCAATGTTACTGTTGCTCAAAATCAAATTCTGGATCTTGTAGAAAGAAGTTTAAAACTGAACAATAGTTCTGAGTTATACGCTACGATTTCATCTTATTTTTCTGAAAACAATACCGTATTCAGAAACCTGATTTACGGAGGGAAATACCGCGGGTTAACCCTGCTGAGTTATACGTATCAATACCGTATTCAATATCTCACACAAAATGACATCAAGTTGTTCTCTAATTTCATAAAACGTCACCCGGGAATTTCTCACCAGGCTGGAGTTCCGAAAGGAGGAACATACATTATGGTTGTAAATGGGGATCCGGTAAAAGTTAGTGTTCCTTCCAGAGAATATGCAATTGGAATTAATAAAAGGCTGAAACAAGTCAATGTGGATATTGCGAGATTAAAGTATCAACCGGTAAAATCAACTGAAGAAGTGAGGAAGATGCAGTATCTTGAAGCCGAGAAATTACAGTTAGCTAGAGTAGAATTAGCTCTGGGTAGCGGTGTTCCGGTTGATCAGGTGACCAGACCTGTTACAACAAATGCTTTAGAACCGGACCAGGTAATCGCTGATTTTACACTGCCTTACTATATTGATTGTGATTGCATTTGCGATGAAATTCCTGCACCTACAATGGAAAGTGAATTGAATATACCGGCTATTTCAGAGCCCTATATTGCATCTTACAGTCTTGGAGACTATGCATATGCGAAACCTGTTTCGAAAATGATGTTATCACAGGATTCAACAACAAGAGTTTCCGAAAGTAAGGCACTTTATGCTGAGACCAGAAAAGTGATTATAGATATCAAAGAAGCTATTCAATATGACACGAATCGTTATTCACCTGAACAAATCAGATTGTATCTGGTGAATAAAAACGGGGTAAAACAACCTTATGCAACCGATTCTATTGTAGTAGGTTCGCAGGAGGTTGGTATGATCAATACTTATAATCATCCGAATGATCCCGGGAATACAACCCAATTTGGAGTAGCGGGTGTTGTATTGAACGAAGGCGTTGTCACTTCTATATATTATCAACCGTTGAGTTTCTTTAGAGGAGTCGACAGCTTCTACTATACATTTGATATTGTTGATTTGAGAACAGGAGCCGTATTACAAAACGGAACACGATCAGTTATTTCGGTAGCTGCTACCTAAAGTGAAAATGGGATAAGATAAAAAGTATTGTATAGATTTTCTTGAGTAGAATGTTTATACGATACTTTTACCATTCGGTATAAATCATTTCCGTAGTCCATGGAATCCGGGATATAGAAATGGTCCATGGAAGTTTATCCAGTAAAAGGTCAATTGTTTCCCGCTCTATAAATAATCGCCAGGTTCCATCGGTCTGTCTGCTCAAAAAACCACTTCTGCTCAAAAAACTTTTTTGGATGGTCTGAGGAGAACTGCTCTTTAGTGCCTTCCACCGTTCGATTACGGTCTGCAACAGAAATTCGCATTCCTCAGCATGTCCTTTTCGTAGCCCGTTAAAGGGAAGAAGAACCTCATTCAGATCCATGCCGCAGAGTAATTTTTCCATTAACAAAGAATGCTCATCGGGGAGAGTGTTCTCTCCTATAGCCAGATAATTCAGTAAGTAAACGGCATAATGTTGATCGGTTTTAGATCGGAATCTATTTTCAGAGACAAGGTCTGTTGCTTCGAAGAAAGTTCGAAGGAAAGGAAGTAGAAGTATGAGACCCGCTTTGGAAACCATACTATTGTGAGTAAAGTCATCCTCGTTTAGTTCAGGAGTATCGTTATCGTCTTCAATTTCTAGTAGACAATTCGGTTGTTGTATAGCTGCGTAAAAATGATCTGTCTCTTCCTTAGAAAAGGAGAGAGAAGAAATTGATACAAGTTTTTTTTCGAAGATGGTAGCAATTGTATAAGGGGAATTGTTTAGTAATAAATGAAGAAACCGAATACTGTAAGAGAGTGTATGCTGCGACTTCGTATTTGCAATCAACCGAATCAAGGCGGAATAAAGAGGCTCGCTTTTTTCAGGATCAAGTTGTTGAATAAAAGACATGATTTCTCCGGAAATAAAATTCTTCGGTACGTGTTTTTCCAGGAATAAAACAAGCGGATTCCCTTTGAAATATCTTATAAATCGAACGATTGAAGCGTTATTGTTCAACTCAATAAAGAGGCGCTGTACAAACTCGTTACTCTCCAGTAATGCCGTGTTATTGATAATCTCTTTTACAGAAGATGAACTTAAGTGATCAGCCCACCAGGGTAAGTGTCCGTTTCTCAGAATGAATAAAATAAGATCAGGATCCTGATAAGATTTGACCATTTCTTTTGAGTCGGAGTTTTTACGCTGAAGCTCGGTAAGTTTTTCTTTGACTGTTTTTTTTATTTTTTCAAGGAAGACAGCTTTGGAATTAACAAAGTCAATTTCCTCTAAATCAATTTCAAGGTGATCCAAAACCAGAGATTGGTTGTCTATATCAGGAATTGTATTGAAAATATGTTCAAGCATTTCCGGAATTTCCTGTTGTGACATCTTTTCAAGATGTTTTTGTTGCTGTGTGGCTTCCTTTTGAGATAAAGGATAGGTGATTTCAAAAGTAAGCCGGGAAATTTTATGGTTTGTTGACATATCAAATATGTTAGACAATGAAGATACTAAAAAAGTAGTAGAATAGGAATAAAATCGTTGGAATTGCTTTACAGACTAAGTATTTCATCTTCCAGATTCTTTCTGGCCTGATCCTCGTATTTATTCCTGAAATAATCTGTTTTATAAATAAAGTCAGATTGAAGGAGGTGAAGTAGTGCTTTTTTTCGTCCCGGTTTATACAAAAAATCCGGGTACATCGCATATTCTTTTCGGATTTGAGAACTATATTCTGTATAAATACGTTTTTCTTTACCAAGAATAGAAAGGTCAATGTCGAGTAAGATATTGGTGTCTGAATCAGTACTCAATAAATGATCTTTCGTTGCGATAATTTGTTGGAAACAGACAGCCGATTCTTTAAAGTCAGTTGCATCCAGAACCTTTCTACACAGACATGCACTTTGGTATTCGTTGTCCTTTCTTTTCGGATCATAGATTATGTCATGGTAATAAATTGAGAACAGTACGGTGTCAGGAGAAGAAACATCCGATATAACTTCTTCCAGTTCAGAAAGCATACTTGTAATATGTTCCAGATTGTGATAGTATCTGCTTTTTTCCGAATATGCAGTGATGAGGTGAGTTAGATTCGTTGTTATGAAATTCAAATCCGAAGAATAGTTACCAAGTAAAGAATGGAAATTTGCTTCTAAATCTTGCTTTTTCATGTGAAAATGTATTTGTTTTGCAAAGTAGTAAACAGAAAGTGAAACAGGAGATGAATTCGGCTAGAATTCAAGACAAATTTTACTGATAAATCGTATGAAAAAAATATTTTTGCGAATATTTGATTTTGTAAGAAATAAAACACTAAATTTGCAGTCCGTTTCACGGAGATAGAATTAAGAAATTTAAAAGAGATGAAGAAAGATATCCATCCATCAGAGTATAGATTAGTAGTTTTTAAGGATGTTTCGAATGATTATTCGTTCGTGTGCCGCTCTTGTGCACCTTCGAAAGAAACAGTAACATGGGAAGACGGAAATGAGTATCCTCTAGTTAAATTGGAGATTTCTCATACTTCTCACCCTTTCTTTACAGGTAAAGTTCAGTTTGTGGATACTGCAGGACGTATTGACAAATTCAACTCGCGTTACGGTAAGTTTAAGAAATAAGAGTTTATTACAATATAGCACGAAGCTCCGGTATTTTATCGGGGCTTTTTGTTTTTAGCAATTTTTGACCACTTACTCGGTACACTTTTCGGAATAATGTATCTTTAACCCATAATTGTACAAATAGATAGTATGCATTTAGCTTTTCACGATAACGAACTACACAAGCGCTTCAACCCATTAACGCTCACACGTCCTCTTTCGGAATTGAGAATGGGATTGTTTACGAACAGAGAGCGTTGGTTACGTTTATTGGGAAGAGATGATAACGAGTTTTGTGTATTTGCTACGGAAACGTATTTGAATGAGCGATACGCAAAGGCAGATGAAAACACGGAATACCTTCATATCAATGCTGCTGCTATTCCGGATCAATCTCTGGCAAAAGAAGTGTCTAACTTGAAAGTTGGAGAAGAATTGCGGACAGAACACGACTGGATCGCAAGAAAAGGTCTCTATAAGCACGGTTTTGAAGTGAAAATAGCAGTGAATCAACCGTTGTTAATACTTAAGAATACCTGGGATTTGTTTCAGGAGAATGCGAAAGTTCTGAAAAATGATTTCCTTTTTCATACGGAGGGAAGAAAATCACAATCTCTCTCTTCTTCCAATACGGTAATAGGCGAGAGAGAACTTGTTTTTCTGGAAGAAGGAGCCTATGTTGAAGGGGCGATTCTGAATACAACTAACGGACCCGTTTATGTTGGTACAGAGGCTGAAATTATGGAAGGAGCAATGGTTAGAGGACCGTTGGCTCTTGCGGAACATGCAGCATTGAAAATGGGTGCGAAAGTGTACGGAGCTTCCAGTTTTGGACCACACTGTAAAGTAGGAGGAGAGGTTTCAAATTCCATTTTTATCGGATATTCCAATAAAGGACATGATGGATTTTTAGGGAATTCCGTTATCGGAGAATGGTGTAACCTTGGGGCTGATACGAATAGTTCAAATTTGAAGAACAATTACGGAAAAGTAAAAGTGTACTCCTACGAAAAACAGGATATGGTTCAGACAGATGTACAATTTCTGGGACTTTTAATGGGAGATCATGCAAAATCAGGAATCAATACAATGTTTAACACAGCAACAGTTGTAGGGGTTTCAGCTAATATATTTGGTGCGGAATTTCCTCCAAAATACATTCCTTCATTTGCCTGGGGAGCAGCACCAGAGGTAAAATTCGATCTCCAAAAAGTGTTTGAGACCGCTGAAAATATGATGCAGCGAAGAGGCATTGCACTAAGTGCTGCCGACAAATCGGTTCTAACCTATCTGTATGAATTGAAATAAGACAAAATTTCAGTTTTTTCTTAGTGGCATGAATCTTGAAACTTTATGTGTTCTCAATGGTTATATAGATAATCATTGAGGTGGAGAAGTATATACAAGTATTAACTGACAATTTGGCGTAGGCCTTTTGACAATATGAATGACAAGAACGATCAATTAATAAATTTTACAGGAATGCTGGATGGGGACTCGGAGTTTATTCCGTTGATTACGAGTGATGATGAGGAAGCGATGGAGAAAATGGATTTACCTGAAGTATTACCTATTCTTCCTTTGAGAAATAATGTGCTGTTTCCGGGAGTAGTAATTCCTATTACCGTAGGAAGGGATAAATCAATCCGTCTTATTCAGGAAGCAAACAAGGGGAGTAAAATTATAGGGGTAGTGGCTCAGAAAAATCAGGACGAGGAAACTCCTGAGTTTGATGATCTCTATCAGGTAGGGACAATGGCTCAGATTCTTCGTTTGCTGAAGATGCCGGATGGTACGACAACTGTTATTATTCAGGGAAAAAGACGCTTTGAATGGAAAGAAGCATTAGAGTCGGAACCTTTTCTGAAAGCTACCGCTGAATTTTTACCGGAAATTAAGCCGGAAGAAAATGACCGTGAATTTGAAGCGATGTATGAATCGATGAAAGATATGGCTTTGCAGATTATCCGTGATTCGCCTAATATTCCTTCAGAGGCAGCATTCGCTATTAAAAATATTGAAAGCCCGACGTTTCTGGTGAACTTCATTTCATCCAATATGAATGCGGATGTTGAGAAGAAACAGGGAATGTTGGAAGAATTGGATATCAAGAAACGTGCGCAGTTAGTTTTAGAGCACCTTTCTTTCGAAATCCAATTGCTGGATATGAGAAATCAGATTCAGCAGAAAGTTAAGACGGATATGGACCGTCAACAGAGAGAATATTTTCTGCACCAGCAAATGCGTACGATTCAGGAGGAATTAGGAGATAATCCTCAGGAGCAGGATGTAACTGATTTGCGGGAGCGAGCGAGTAAAAAACACTGGGATGAACGCGTAAACAAACTCTTTAACAAAGAGATGGATCGCTTACAGCGTATGAATCCACAGGCTGCTGAATATACAGTTCAGCTTAACTACCTGGATAATCTTTTGGATCTTCCCTGGAATGAGTATACGGATGATAATCTGGACTTGAAGCGGGCTGATAAAATTCTTAATCGGGATCACTACGGGTTGGAAAAGGTGAAAGAACGTATTCTGGAGTATTTGGCAGTTCTGAAATTGAAAGGAGATATGAAATCACCTATCCTTTGTTTTTATGGTCCTCCGGGAGTAGGAAAGACATCTTTAGGGAAATCAATTGCCGAAGCACTGGGGAGAAAATACGTGAGAATGTCACTTGGTGGAGTGCATGATGAATCAGAGATACGCGGACACAGAAAAACATACATCGGAGCAATGCCTGGTAGGGTAGTGCAAAGTCTTAAAAAAGCCGAATCAGCTAATCCTGTGTTTGTGCTTGATGAAATTGACAAATTAGGACGAAGTAACCACGGAGATCCTTCTTCAGCTTTACTGGAAGTTCTTGATCCGGAGCAAAATAGTTCGTTTTACGATAATTATGTTGAGACAGAGTTTGATCTTTCCAAGGTGATGTTTATTGCTACGGCAAATAATCTGGCGACTATTCAGGGACCGTTAAGAGATCGTATGGAGCTGATAGAAGTAAACGGATATACGATTGAAGAAAAGGTAGAAATTGCCAAACGGCATTTGCTGCCAAAACAATTGGAGGAACATGGGGTTGATAAAAAACAACTGTCATTAACTAAATCTGTTCTAGAAAAGTTGGTAGTAGAATACACAAATGAGTCAGGTGTCAGAGGACTGGATAAGGTAGTAGCTAAAATTGTTCGGAATCGTGCCCGGCAAATTGCGTTGGAAGAAGAGTTTACTCCTAAGATGACTGCCGAAGAAGTAGAGAAAGTATTAGGGCCTGGAAGAGAAAAAGACCGTTCTATTACCAATGAAGTAGCAGGAGTTGTTACGGGATTGGCATGGACTCAGGTCGGAGGTGATATTTTGTTTATTGAATCATCACTGACACCGGGTAAAGGAAAACTGACACTTACAGGAAACCTAGGAGATGTGATGAAAGAGTCGGCCGTGATTGCGTTAGAGTATTTGAAAGCTCACGCAAAATGGTTTGATCTTAAACCCGAGGTGTTTGATAAGTGGAATGTGCATATTCACGTTCCGGAGGGAGCGACTCCAAAAGACGGACCTTCGGCAGGAATTACAATGTTAACTTCTCTTGCGTCATTGTTTACTCAAAAAAGGGTGAAGAAAGATCTGGCGATGACCGGAGAAATAACACTTCGTGGAGAAGTGTTGCCGGTAGGTGGGATTAAAGAAAAGGTACTGGCGGCAAAAAGAGCCAATATTAAAGAGATCATTCTTTGTGAGAAGAATAAAAAGGATATCGGAGAGATCAAGCCGGATTATTTGAAAGGACTTACGTTTCATTATGTAAGAATAATGAAAGAAGTTGTAGACATTGCTCTGACTAAAGTCGATGTCAAAGATAAGATTACTGTAAACTGATAAGATTGATGGTGTAGTCGTTATGATAGAAATAACGACTACACATTAACTCTTTTGTAGGTGTAGCCACTGAATAGCTTTGTGCAATTGAGTGTCCTCTATGCGTGTATCTGATTCAATTGATAATAAGTTAGAGAATACCTTGTTGTTAAGGTTTATGTAATTGATTTCCAACCCAAATTTACCCTTTATATACAGAACTTGTTGAAGATCATCTTTTACCGATACATCCCCTGATACATCCGAATAACCATAGTCTGATAGAATTTTGTTTCGGATAGCTGTACTTTGTTTTTCGTCAGCATAGGGAAATTTATATTTGACCATACACAGACGATTTTCGTACAGGTGACATTCTATATGAATACGTATTCTTTCAATTGTTTGTTTAAAAAACAAGATTTCCATTTTGCTTTGAAACGGAAGCGAGTGTAAATGGAAAACAGGTCGGCCATACTTTTTTCGTATGGTTTTCCGGTTACTTGAAAATAGAGATAATCCTTCCGGTAGATGAAGAATTTGGTTGTTAAGCGATTTTGCGTTTTCGGTTTGTTGCAGAACATCCTCGTAAGCAGAAGCAGTTGCATATTCATTTTTAACAGATGTACCAAAATAACCTCTTGAATGATTGATTCCGAATAACAAATCTGCTTTTTTCAGAAGATAAAGTCTCATAAACATGAATTTTATGTATTCTTTACAGAGAAAGATAGAGACCTTAGGCAGGTTGTCAAAGTAGATTTGCCGGGCAAAATAGAAATTATGTACTAATACTTAGAATATACCTCGAAATACGAAAAAAATTAATCAGATTCTGTCGTATTTGTGAAAATTGTTTCAAGTTGTTGAAAAACAGGGATAATTGATTTTCCTTTTTCGGTTAAATGATATTCAATATGCAAAGGTTTTTCATTGATGGTAATTTTATCAAGTATTTCTGCCTCCTCCAATTCCTTTAAAGCAGTAGCGATTGCTTGTTTACTTGCTCCGGGTAAGGCACGTAATAAAGCATTAAAACGAATCGGCTGTTCGACCGCTAATTTAAAAATCTGTGGTTTCCACTTTCCTGAAAGAAGTTTTATTGCATTTTCTGCGGGGCAATTGTTTTGATTATCAGTGTTCATGGGTGGTCATAAATTTTTGACTAATTGACAGTATGACTGTCTGAGCCTATCTTTGTACAAAGATAACTGAATAATGCATCAAAAGCGATATTTTATGCTTTTACGGGAAAGAGGTAGGATATGAAAATAAAAGGAATAATGAGTGCTTTTCTGTTCTTAATTACAATGAACAGTTGTAGTGGACAGGTAGTAACGGATAAGTCAAATAAAGAAAATATGGAAAATACAAAAGAGAAGAATCCACTGTTGTGCGATATTGAAACCGGAATGTGTGAAACAGGACCGGAAACTTCAGAAAATAAGATTGATACCAGAAATGAAGGAACCAAACCCGTGCGTGTTGTTTACTTCACGGATCCTATTTGTTCTTCTTGTTGGGGAATAGAACCACAGTTAAGAAAATTGAAGTTGGAATACGGTTATGCATTGAACATTGAATACAGAATGGGAGGACTTCTTCCTGACTGGAGTTATAACAGCGGGGGGATAAGTAAGCCTTCTGATGTGGCTCACCACTGGGACGAGGTTAGTGTGTATTACGATATGCCTATCGATGGTGATGTATGGTTAGAAGACCCGCTTAATTCTTCGTATCCTCCGTCTATTGCGTTTAAGGCAGCTCAAATGCAGGATGAGACAAAGGCAGTGAAGTTTTTACGTGAGTTAAGAGAACTGTTGTTTCTGGAAAAGAAGAATATAACGAAATGGGAGTACGTGGAGCAGGCAGCGAAAAAAACAGGGCTCGATGTGGAGCGTTTAAAGACTGATTATGAAGGAGGCCAGGCAGAAAAATTGTTTAAAGAGGACTTACAACTAGCGCGCGAAATGGGAGTAAGAGGTTTCCCAACCATCTTTTTTATAGATGATAAAAATGCTGTTGAGCGCGTATATGGTTCAAAACCCTATCCGGTATATGAGGGATCTGTCCTGAAGTTGTTCCAGGGAGAGAAACAAGAATACGGAAAAGAATGGAGCGACTTATTTTCGATTTATCCGACACTTACAGCAAAAGAATTTTCTGTGTTGTCCGGTGCATCAAGAGAAAATGCGGAGATTCAACTGGAAAAACTTGTAACCAAAGGAAAGCTAAGTAAATTTACCACCAAAAACGGGAATCTGTACAAAGTACAATAAGAACCGGTGTAAAGCTTCCGGGGAATTATCATTTAGTATGCCATTGGCAATAATGAATTGATTAAGACCATCTGCATCTCCTATCCTGATGACCCATGGTAATTCCCCGGTAAGTAGTTAGCCCGTAAAAGTAAGAGTTAGAATAGTATTGACTGTACTTATTGTTCCTCCCGGAATACTTTGGGCTGTAATTGTCTTTTCTTCCAGTGTCTCCTCACTCAAAATTTCTCCCAGTTGATTCTGAAACTGTACTTCAAACCCTAAAGAGAGTAGTATTGCTTTCACATCGTTCCATTTCTGATGCATAAGATCAGGAACGATGCGCATTTCCGGGACAGAAGAAGGGGGAGGAACGGGAACGATCTTAAATTTTAATTTAGCCATTGCATTGGACTGCAGGTTATAACGGTTAACGTTTCCCGCGTTGACAGGAATAGCATTAACGGAATATTTGGAAAGTGGATGTTTTCCAACGATACCCGTCTGTTCCGAATTCAGATCCATTGATAATGAAATCTGGGCTTCAACCTCTGTCTCAGGAATCGTATAAAAGGTGGGTTGGTATCCCATACTTCTTATAAGGTTCAGTAGTTTCATTTCTTCTTCTGAACGTTCGCTGTCTTTCTCGCTATTATATAGTTCAAGTGTTTGGCGAAGTGCTCCTTCGTCCAGTGCAGCCTGTGCTTCTCCTACACCTTTACCAATACTACTGATAAGCTCACCTAGTGGCCCCCCGAGGAGTTCGCTGAATAGTTTTACCGGATTATTAGAATTACTCATGTTTGCTGAAAATTACGGTTACTAATTGATTGGGCTGTATAGTTGTACCCGGTTCGGGTGATTGTTTGAAAGCACTTCCGTGAACGACATTGAGATTCTGCTGATATACAGGGTTGAGTCGTAGACCAATACTTTGCAGTACTCTTCGCACGGCCGTTTCTGTTAACCCACTCAGTTCAGGTATTTTTGTAGTCGCTGGATTCTGATTCTGTGTTGGAGTAATTTCGAAAGAAAGCTCACTGATAGAATTACCATTTATCGTATCAGACAGAGACGAATCCAGTAATGAAGCACTGAGATTGTCTCCGTCTTTCTGAATAATAGCTTTTAGTTTTAATGAAAGATTGGAGAGTTTAAATGCAGAGTTTTCGGTTGATTTATTGACCGTTTCAACTTGTCCTAGTATGTTGCTGTATAGAGAATTAATAGGGATAAGTTTATTTCCCTCTGTGGGATTTTCTTCTGCTGATAATGTTGCGATTGTATCTTGTAACTTTTGAATTTGAAGTTCTTGGTCCCGTAAATCGTTTTTGAGACTGGATAATTGACCTTCCAATTCCTCATTTAGTATAAGAGTTGCCTGATTAGAGCGCATCAATGTTTGATGGGTTGAATATAATTTTTCATATTGAGATGTAACTGTTTGAAGATTAGTTGTACACTCATTCAATTGCTCTTCATATTGGCCGTCTATTGATCTGATAGGTATATCATCTGTATTTTCTTTAACCGAAGTTAACTCAGGTGGATACAGAGAAGCAATGGTTACAAAGTCATGATAGGTTGCATATTTTTCAATGCTATTTTCCGGCATAAGCCACATGGATCCAAAATCGAACTCCAGTATATCATTCTCCGGATTGTAGAAATGATCGAAAGTCATACCTATAATTTCTTTCTGTTTACTATCATATATTTTTTGCGTGGGAACAATACGTATGGGGAGCATTAACCCCTTTTGAATCGCTTCCAGGAAAGGTTGTCGGTCTTTGAGTGTAGAAGATACTGTTCCTCTACAAAAAAAGGTGCCATTGGATACAATAGAGCGATAGATGTTAATCCATTTTTGTTCTGAAAAATTGAAATACTGCACAAAGAGCGCCAAATCATTAACAGGAGCATTTTGTGCATCGTTTAGTTTAATTGTGAAACTTATATATTTGAATGTGATCATGATCAGGTGTTAATCTTTACTAATAGCTATTGATAAAAACTGGGTTCCACTGTTCGCTACAAAGACAAAAGTGGCTCCGGTGGAATAATCATCTTTGTCAAAACGTAGGGTGGAAGAGAACTCTCCTTCTGTATTGGTCAATCCATCATTACTATTCAGTAATATGGGAGCAGTTACTTGCAGAGTGGAATTGATAGCAGAACTGGTCATTTCATCAAAGTTAAGTTCAATTCGTTGTCCGGCTACAGGCGTATTGTCAGGATAGACCAACCGAAGTGTGATGGTATAATCGATATGCAGATCAGTTTGTCCTGCTACTTCGGTTGAATAGGTCATAATAACTTGTCTTTGACCTTCGTTAGGCATTACAGCTACAAATCTGCCGGAAATAGAACTGGTAATGGATCCCGTATTTTTGGAAGAAGATTCAGTGCTCCTGTAGGGAATAAACCGAATCGCATTAACGGAAGGTAATTGAGCAAAAGATTCCTTGCGTAAAAAAGAATCAGAAGTCACTCGCTTTGAGGTATCTTCCGGAATTGTGCTTTCTGTTGATTCAAATGAAGAAACGACTTCCAGATTGAAATCAAGATAGGGGAGGTGATATAAGGTGTTGGGTCTTCCGTATTCGTCATAAGCAGGCATACTACGCAGTGTATGTTGTGCTTCATTCAAACTGTTGGCAATACTGAGAAGTATTTCATGAAGTGCAAGTGAGTTATATCCTGATTGGCTCATAGTTTAACTGTATTTTTCTTTGACTTTTAGTTTCAATTTTTCTTTCTTTAGAAATTCCTTTTCTTCTTGTGCCCGCTCAGCTCTTTTTGCTAACAAAGACTGTTCTTTCAATTGTTCTTTTCGCTGCTGGTCGTAAAAGAAATCTTCTCTTTTTTTGAACTTTCTTTTGCAATCAGAGGGCTTTGTTGTCTGCTTTGGACTTATCGGTTTTTTATCCGAATAAAAAGAGCGAAGAGGAGGATCAAAGGTTTGTATGACACGAGGAGTAACAACTCGTTGTTGTAGTTCTTCTCTTCTTTTATCATGTTTTTCCTCCCATTTATCCTTTATCGAAGTGGAGCGAACACGCAAATAAGGAATTTTATTGTTTTTCTTTTTTGGACGATTAAGTGGTTGTTCTGCTTGCCTGACAGATCTTTTTTGGGTTGGGAAACTGAATTTTTGACTTAATTTCTTTGCATCTCTGATTTCAAATAAATCCGGTGATTTTTTCTCGGATGGGCGGTTAAAAGAAATTTTGGTCTTTTCTTTTCGGGCAAGTACCTTTCTTTTTTGAACAACTTTGTTTTGTTTTTTTCTCTTCTCATAATCTACACCAAACCATTGTCTTTCCGGAGATCTTTCTGAATGATCGGGTCGGTTAAACGGAAGGTCTTTCTCTTTTTGAGGGCTGATTTTTTGTCGAAACTCAATTTTATCTTTGAGTTGCCTTTTTTGTTGGTATACCTTTTCTTTGAGTTGTTGTTTTTTACGCTCCCATTTTTCCTGCTCCTTATTTTTAGTAAGCAGCTGTTTTTCCAGTTTTTCTTTCGTAGATCTTCTTTTTTGTTCTGCTTTTCTTTTGTTTGCAAAAGATTCAATAGTTCCGGAAAATCTGGGATCAGTATCTTCGCTTGAAATACCCGAGTCGATAAGGGTATTCATTTCTTCCTCAAGTGATTTTCGCTCTTGAAGTAATTGTTCTAACTCTTTATGCTGTGCAGCAATTTCATCAAGAGTAGGCTGAACCAATTCACAGGACAAATCTTCTTCCAAAGGAGGGGAAGGATCTTTCTGAATAATTTTTTTCCAACTCTTTGCCATAGAATTTTATTCAGGTTGCGGATCCGGATTTAGATCTTCTGCAGCAGATTCGTCCATGATTTCTTTTAATCGTCGTTCGAACATCGGGGGTGCCGGAACGGTTACCAGTTTTGTTCTCATTTCTGAACTTCCACTGGCTTCGTACTGGTATTTCTGCGAATAACTCGCATTAACGGAAGCACTGACAACCCCGAATGGCGACCAGGCTGTTCCCTTTACTTTTGAGCTGACTCCGACATCGGATTCGGTTTTCATAGAGATCGCAAGTTTGAGTTCTATATGTGTTTCAACAAACTGATAGAACGTAGGAGTAAAACCGAGTGCCAGTAAACTGATACCGGGGGTGCCCTCTTTCAGCTTAATCAGGGAAGTTTCATCCCGGACGAGGTTATCTTCTTCATCCAGTTTAAAACCAGCCATTAGCTGAGCCATCCGAATAGATACCTTATCCAGAGCGAACTGGGCTTCGGCTATACCGACACCAAGTGTTTGTATTAATTCGGGAAAAGGTGCATTAAGTAATTCTTTACCAACATTACGCATACGACTGGTAGAGCTTTAAAGCAGCTATCCCTGAAGAGATAGCTGCCTGATGAATAGAATTAATTAGAATTTTCCTGATCTATGATTTCCTGTTCAAGCATCATTTGAATTCGCTGCTCAAGTACTGCGGGTGGTGGAATAGGAACCAATTTAGTACGCAACAGACTTGAACCTTCCGCAGAGTAGCTATATTTCTGAGAGTATGTGGCATTAACCTGTGAAGTCTGAACGGATCTTCCACCTTTAATACGGCCAAAACCGATTCCCAGACTCGCAGAAGAAGAACGATTATTAGTGGTACGTGAATAACCGATTTCTCCTTCCTGGGTATACTTAATCGAAATTTTTACTTCAATTATTGTATCGACAAATTGATAAAAAGTAGGGGTAAAGCCCAGTTCCATCATAGAAATTCGTCGGGGAAGTGAGATTTCGTTGGAAGGATTAATAGATCCTTTTAGTGCGATTTGAAAACTGGCAAAGGATATAGCAGTAGCCGGATCTGATGTTCCACCTTCATTTTTGATGTAAATCATTCCGTTGTAAGTAAGGGCTTCATCTGTAGAAATGTCTTCGTTTTTGGGTATTTCTTGATCCGTGTGTACTTCAAGATTTGGGGTGTAGTTACCTTCTCCGAGCGCTTTACGTATTTCGTTTTTCAATAGTACATCCTCACTACTGTTATGCAGAGCGATAGCTGTATTTATTTGGACTAGCTCGTTCCCGAAAAAGACACGACTATCTTCAAAAGTAACATTACCCAAATCATCTGTTATGGTGCGTAAACCACCCATCATTTCAGCAACATCAATTGAGTTTTGATCCAACTGGATCTGGGCTTCAGCAATCGCAAAAGCCATTTGGCGAATCATGTCGCCCATTGGTACGTCCAGGAGTTCTTGTCCTATCCGTGGTCTTCTGTTTCCAAACATAGTTAATTGTTTTATGTTGTTATAAGTATTCAGGCATTGTCTTCTTCTGTATCCAGATTTCTCAACATCTCAATCAGGTTTTCAGGAGGTGGAAGAGATACCATTCTGGCTGCAATACTGGAAGAAGCGGAGGCCGATTGTTCAAATTTTCTTGCAAAATGAGCACTGACACTGGCTGAAACAACTTCTGTATTTACAGAAACTTCTCCTGATACACCATAAGAGATAGATTCTGAAAGAGAAAATTCCATTTTTGCTTCGAAACTGGCTTCTGTGAAGGTGTAAAAACTGGGAACGAACCCAAGGTTAATCAAATTCATTTCTTTACTTCCAATCGTGAGTTTGGTCGTGGCCATTTTTTTTAGCATTTCGATGGAATTACTATCCAGTGCGGCCTGAGCATTCGCAACGGAAAGTCCCATTTTTTCAATCATGGTTGACAGGGGAGAGTTGGTCAACGTGTTTTGTACAGTGTCAAGAGCAGGCATATTGGTTCTTCGTTATTATTCGTTATCAGAATCTGTTGTAACGAAAGTATTCTGTACAAAGTTCAGAAAGCTTTCCGGCGCAGGAACGGCAACTAAGCGAGCTGACATCGAGGCATTTCCTTCCATGGACATTTCAAATTGTTTTGCCATCCGGAAGTCAACATTGGCTCCTAAAGCAAACGTATTATCTTTTGAAACATCTTTGAAGGTTTCTTGTGCCATAGATGAGGAGTTCATTGTTTTTCCTGACATGAAGGTATCCTCCGTTTCATTGGTATCCAGACTTTCTTCTCTGGAATAATCAATGGAAATATCTTCGGAATCCATCGAGAAAAGATGAAATTTCATAATAGATTCATTGTGAAGGAAATAATGCCTGCTTTCCCGGGTTTCGGAAGAATAATGTTCAAGTTGCTCGCCAACATACGTGAGGATTTGCTCAAAGCTGGAGTCTTGTGTGTATTCCAGTGCTATATTTCCGTAACTCGCATTCAGAATATGGAAGCCGCTGGCAACAGGAGTTGTTTGAAGATGAATAAATTTATTAGGACCGCTGGAAGACTTTTCAGGAGTCGCGTCCTCTGTAATGTTTCCATCTATAAAAACGATATAATCTGCGTCCAGTGTAATAGTAGCTTTTCGCTTATTAACATCTGTTGTTCCACCACCGCTGACAGTACCCTGTACTGTTCGAACAGCAGGAGAACTTCCGAAAATATGATTCTTTACAGATTCTGCTCTTCGCATTGCCAGAGATTCATTGTAACTAACGGAACCACTGTCGTCTGTATAACCTGTAACCGTAATTACAGCGGAAGAGTCGTATCGGTTAATAACCCGTAAAGCCCGATGTATTAGTGCATGGTCTGCATGATTCTCCCACGAAGTTCCCCCTCCGTGATGCGTGAGCGGCGGAGTTTCAGTTCCGTACCGGAGCGAACTTCCATACACGACCTCATGACCCCTGGGGCGTCCGGATGTATTTCGAATGTTGTCGTGCAGAAAGTGTAAAGTACTACTGATTTCAACCCATGCTGCACCATCATATTTGAAGAAGGTTCCGTCTCGTCTGACTCCATAAACGGTACCCGTATTTTCCGTACGGGCCAGATCAACTGTATCATTGAAACTTCCGGAGATAGTAAAATCATTCGAACCGTCCCCTTCAAGATCTACATCATCATCATTGTAATCTCTGATTTTTAGTACTCCCAGTGTCTTTTTCTTGTAAGCCAGACCTTCTTCAATACGTATAAAACCACCTTCTAACCAGATATCTATTCCTTCACTTCTGTTTTCACGAATACTTTCGGATTGTACTTCACGTATAAGATAATCAACAGATGTTTCACTAACGATACTGTCTTCCAGATCTTCTACTCTGTGAAGAGCCTGAAGGTCTTCTTTCAGACGGAAAGATTTATTTTCTACCTTTACTGTATTTCTTTCTTTGGCTTTAAAAGTAAGTGTGCGGGAACTTTTAAATTCCTGAGCAAATTCTTCGTGATTATTCTCACTGATAAACTGGCGGTCTGACTCTTTGTATCCTTTTTTATTAGCAATGGAAAGGTCAAAACCAAAACCAAATTCCATAGATTCTTTCATAGCCATTTTCAGATTGATGCTGGCACTGATGTCAGCATACTGAAATGCATAAAAAACAGGAGCAAAACCGAGTTGGAGAAGTGATACTCCATTGATTTGTTGCTGAGAAAGCCGGATTACCTGGGCAACGGAATTGTCATCAAGCTTTTGCTGCGCTTCTGCAATACCTAAAGCCAGATTTTTGAAGATATCGCTGACATCCACTTGTTGTAGAATGGCAGCACCTTCACTGAATTTAGTCAAATTACTCATAGATTTTTAGTTTAAAAGGGGTTAATCATTTCCGGGAGCTGAATAGCTATTTTTTCATTGACATTTTCTTTTCGTACAGTGAAATACGAATGTTTGTTTTGTAGGTCACGAATTTGTTTATCAGTTATCGTATAACCGCGTTGTAACCAGGATAACATTTCTTTGCTCAGGGGCATAAGTAAGTCTTCTGCTTCTTTCAATGCCTGTCCGAAAGCGAAAACAGCGGCTTGTTTATCTTCTAAAAATGTATACTGAATACCTTTTCGTTCCCAAAGAGATGCAAGGTATTTACGGAATAATTCATCAGTTCTTTCCGTCTTTTTTTCAGTTAAAAAATCAATACTTTTATCACAAAAGGCAATAACATCCTCAAATGCCTGCATGCGTTCGAGAGACTCCATGGCACAAAGACTGTAATGTTGCAGGAATACCTCTGAGTTAGCATCATTCTGACACATTCTTAATGCTTCTTTGTAATGCCGTAAAGCTTCCTTGTGATCATTTTTCAGTGCAAGAACTTTTCCCTGTTCCGCTACATGCAGATGCAGGTTACTTGTGGTAGTAGAACTCATATTAGTTGTTTTTTAGTATTCGTGTTCAATTTCGCATCCGATGTACTCCAGTTGCTTTTCTAAAAACCGACTTAGTATACTGTCCAAAGGGAGCGGTGCTTTCCAGCGTTGGGTTGTTTCACCGATTTGTATACCGGAAAAGAATTTCTCCAATAGTTCCCCTGTCTTTTCTGTATCGGTTATATTGCTGATAGCTATTTTGTATTTTCCAAATGGAATGCGTTCTTCAGTACATTGAATTCCGGCTTCTTGATATATAGCAAGCTTTTTTTGCAAAATGCTGTAGTTGACAGATTCATCAAGTATTACGGGTAAGTTGGCATGAATTTCAGCGAGAGATTCGGCAGGCATGCCTATTTCTTTGTTCAGAAAGGTAGTTTGCTCTTCTGAATTAAGATCAAAGTTCTCTAACAGGATTGTATATCTGGAAAAGCTCTGGTTGTAAATGCGAATTCCGTTCTGTGTTCTATAACGCGATAAAACCGTGTTTAACTGTTCAAACGTTATGTTTTTGATCCAATTTTCAGTATCCTTCTGAATGACTACTTTTTGGTCTTTCAGTAAAGAAAGAATAGCAGAGCGTATAGATGGATCTTTTTCCGTTATTTCAAGCGTATACAAATCTGTTTTGGGATTACTGGCCATGACTTCGGCTTCCAGACGTTTTTGAAGACTTTCGGCTGTAGCCATAGAAACACCACCTAAAACAACACTGGGCTCGTTTAAAAGCAATTGTAATGATTCACTTTCTTTACAACCGAGAAATTCCGATAGCTGTTTGTTGACGAGCGTAAGTTGTGCAGGATTTTCAATATAGACAGCAATATCAACAGGTGCAGAAGGTGCAGGAGCTTCTTCCGACATATCCTGAACCAATACTTCCAGTCCGAGTTCGGAAAGCATGCTTTTTGACTTTTCGGCAAGTTCTTCTTCAGCATTTTCCAGAAATACGGTAGGTGCATTGTATAACATTTTAACCAGGATTTCATGGTTCAGTTTAAACGCTTCAGAGAGTGCTTTAGCAATTCCCGGAGTAGCTTCTCCGATAGATACAATAATTACTCGTTTCAAAATAATAGGATTTACGGGTTATTGAAAATAGAGGTTGTTTAGTCTTGAAGAAGTAAGTTTTCGAAACAAAAAGTTTGAGTACAAATAAAAGATAAGTGTCATAAAGTTGTAATTGTTAGTTGCGATCAAATATAATAAAAAATGGATAAAACGATTTTTTTTGTCGTTTAATTTATTTTTAAAACAAATACAACTCCGATTGGAGTAGGCCAATAATCGTGAAATTTATCTTATTTCATAAACCGTTGCCGATAGTCAGTAGGTGTTAATCCGGTTACTTTTCTGAATACATCACGGAAGGCTTTAGGATCATTGTAACCCACTTCAAACATTACTTCATTAACTTGTCTGAAACCAGATTCAAAAGATTTTTTTGCCGCCTCAATTTTAATGCGTTGAATGTACTCTCTTACCGTATTTGCAGTAGCTTTCTTAAAGCGTCTTTCAAAAGTACGTTTTCCTAGCCCTGCAAAATCACTTAATTCCTCTACAGACAAGGTTTCGCTAAAGTTTTTTTCAATAAAGTCCTGCGCTTTTTTTATTTCGTTGTCGTTGTGACTTTTTTGAGCTTTGAAAATAATGAAGGGAGATTGTGAAGTACGCCCTGCGTCAATTTGAAAAATCTTGGAACAATAGATTGCTGCTTCGCGATTTACCATTTTTTCAATGATATAAAGAATCAGGTTGGCAGAAGAGAATGCTCCTCCTCCTGTATAAATACCTTCTTCATCAGTCATAAGTTTATCCGAAACGAGATCAATCTGAGGAAATAATTGCCTGAACTGATCTGCAGCGCGCCAGTGTGTAACACATTTTTTTCCATCCAGAAGTCCAGTACAGGCCAGAAGAAAAGCTCCGAGACATAAACTCATTACCTGACTTCCCTGAGCATGTTGCTTTGCTATCCAGGGGTAGAAATCCTGATTCTGTGTAATTGCTTCCTGAATATTCTGTGATACCGGTGGAATAATGATTAAATCTGTTTGTTGTATTTCTGAGATTAATTTATCTGTCCGTACAGCGTAAAGACCATTACTCGTGTGAATTTCTTTCTCCAGACCAACTAATTCTACAGTAAAGAAAGGTTGTTGTCCGATGGATTTAAGGTATTCATTAGTTTCAGTTAATCCCTGACGTGGATTTTCCAGTCCGGCAAGATTGACATGATACGGAATGAGTATGGAAACGTGCTTCATTTTTCAAAAATATATTTTTTGTCGCAAATCCCCCAGAATATGTCGTTTTTACATGTTTTTGGTCTGTAATTAATTTCGTTAGTTTGCAGTAGGTTGATTTTAAGTAAACTAAAAATAATAATTATGGCATCGGTAAGTGTGTATTTGAATTTTTCGGGAGAAACAGAAGAAGCTTTTACTTTTTATAAAAGTGTTTTCGGAGGTGAGTTTGATGGTGGAATTTATCGATTTTCAGAAATCCCTCCGTCTGATGAAATGCCATCAGTTCCGGAAGAAGTAGCTGATCTTGTAATGCATATCTCTTTTCCTATTATGGGAGGGGTCTTTACGTTGATGGGAAGCGATGCTCCGGAGTCAATGGGATTTAATTGTACGCAGGGAAATAATGTGTATATTAATCTACAGCCGGATTCGAAAGAAGAAACAGAACGGTTATTCAGAGAGTTGTCTGAAGGAGGAGTTATTGAGCACGAATTGTCGGAAACATTTTGGCAGGCTTACTACGGCAGCTGTACTGATAAATTTGGTGTGCAATGGATGTTTAATTTTGATATGAGAGAGTAAATGGAAAAGACAAAGATTGAGATACGAACTGTTGTTGCGGCTGATATCGAAAAGGTTTGGGAGTGCTGGACCGATGCAAAACATATTGTCAATTGGAATGCCGCATCCAGGGATTGGCATTGTCCGAAAGCTGAAAATGATCTGTGTAGTAATGGAAAATTCTCATACACAATGGCAGCGAGGGATGGAAGTGCCAGTTTTGATTTTGGTGGTGTTTACACGGCAGTAGAACCACAGGTATATATTGCTTACATACTGGACGATGGTAGAGAAGTATCTGTTCGGTTTGAAGTTGAAAAAGGGAATGTGGTGATAACAGAAATTTTTGAAGCTGAGAACCAGAATACATTGGAAATGCAACAGGCAGGTTGGCAGGCTATTTTGGACACGTTTAAGAAGTATGTTGAAGAACAAAATTGAGATATAATGAAGCAGTTTATAACACCTTGTTTCTGGTTTACCAATAATGCATCGGATGCAGTTGATTTTTACTGTTCTGTTTTTAATGATGCAACTGTTATAAATACTTCACCGGTCATGATCGATTTTTCGTTGCAAGGATTTCGGTTACTTGCTTTAAACGGAGGTGAAAAATATGAGGTGAATCCGTCCATTTCCTTATATGTATACTGTGGAAATGAATCGGAAGTAGATAGTTTGTTTTCAGAATTGAAAGAAGGCGGGGAAGTTCTTATTCCACCGGGGAAATATGACTGGTCAGACAGATATGCCTGGGTTCAGGACAGGTATGGCGTGAACTGGCAGTTGGATAAGGATACGATCAATTCCGGGCAGAAAATTGTCCCGAGTTTACTCTTTGCAAATAAAAACACGTTACGTGTAAGAGAAGCATTGGAACACTACAGAACTGTTTTTGATACCCGGTTTCTGGTTGAGTCTAACTATCCAGAAGGGGCTGGTGTACCGCAGCAAACACTTTTATTTGCACAGATTAGTTGTGACGGAACCTTGTTAAATATAATGAGTAGTACACTGGCTCATTCTTTCAATTTTACTCCGGGTAATTCACTGGTCATCACCTGTAAAGATCAGAATGAAATTGATCGGTATTGGAATGGCTTACTACAGGGTGGAGGAAAAGAAGATATGTGCGGATGGTTAACCGATCCTTTTGGGATTTCATGGCAGGTAGTACCGGAGGTATTAGGCAAATTAATGACCGATCCTGAAAAGTCAGACAGAGTTGTAGCAGCGTTTCTAAAAATGAAAAAAATGAATCTGGAAGAACTTCTGAATGCCTGAATAAGCAATGAATAATTTATCACAAGAAACCGAAGAGGTAAAAATAGAAGTGTTCAGTACTAATGTCCTGGATCGTATTATCGCTGATAAACTCATTGATTCATTGGTGAAATTATTTCCGGGTACAATTGTAAGTTTTGATCTTGAAGATTGTGATCATGTGCTACGTGTAGAGGGAGTAAATTTTGAATCTGAAGTTATTCTTCAGGTTGTTCGTAATTTAGGGTATAAGATCAGTTACCTTTAAAATTGTAAAAGAGATGAATGGCTATGAAAGAAATTGCAGCGAGTGTTGATGAGTATATAGTAGGTTTTCCGGAAGAGGTTCAGATCATCTTACAGAAAATCCGAACAAGTATCGTTTCGGGGCGTCACGATATAAATGAGAGTATTTCGTATGGCATGCCAGCCTATAAATTAAAAGGAAAACCCCTTGTTTATTTTGCGGGGTATAAAAACCATATTGGGTTTTACGCGACTCCTTCAGGACATGAAGAGTTTGAAAAAGAGTTGGCTGTGTACAAACGGGGAAAAGGATCTGTACAGTTTCCTTTGAATAAACCGATTCCTTTCAAATTAATTGAGCGTATGGTAAAATTCAGGATAGAAGAAGTACTTGGAGGAAAAGAGTAAGTATGAATAAGGAAGTAACAGAATTTATAGCTAAACTGAATCATCCGCTGGAAAGAGAAATTAACGAACTTCGGAGTAGTATTCTTTCAGCAGGAGAAGAACTCGTTGAACATATAAAGTGGAATGCTCCGAGTTATTATAGTAAATCGTTAGGGGAGAAAGAGGATCGGATTACATTTAACTTTCCTCCGAAAAAGAAAACCGTACGACTTATTTTTCACAGAGGGTCACAAAAAAGAACCCTTCCTGAACAGCGATTAATACGGGACGAAGAGGCAGTATTGAAATGGATTACGAATGATCGTGCCATGATTGAATTTTCAGATATGGAAGAAATCCGGAAGAAAAAAGACCATCTTAACCGTATTATTCACCTCTGGATGATTGCCACTCATCTGTAAAGCCCTATTTTTGTACTCCTTTTTTGAAAATATATGAACCGCTGGAAGTTATTTAAAGACGCTATTCTTGGTAAAGAGCAGGATTTCACAAAAGTAAATTTAAAGACGGCTATTTTTGTGCTGTCTGTTCCCATGATCCTTGAGATGATGATGGAATCAGCTTTTGCCGTGGTTGATATTTTCTTCGTTGGAAAACTCGGTGAACAAGCTGCTGCCACTGTGGGACTAACAGAGGCGATTCTTATGATCGTCTATTCAATTGGAGTAGGAATGAGTATGGCAGCAACTGCTATGGTCGCCAGACGATTCGGAGAGAAACGATATGGTGAGGCAGGAGCAACAGCATTTCAATTAGTTGGTTTGGGGGCTATTTTTTCTCTTGTTATAGCGATAGGAGGTTTTGTCTTTGCAGAGGAAATTCTCCAAATAATGGGGGCAAGTGAAGAAGTTCTGGCTATAGGTGTGCCTTACACAAGAGTCATTTTTGCAGGGAATATGGCGATTATGCTTCTATTCCTTATAAATGGAGCCTTTCGTGGGGCAGGACAACCACACCTTGCTATGCGTGCGCTCTGGATTTCGAACGGTATTAATATTGTTCTGGACCCGATCCTGATCTTCGGGATTGGGAACTGGGGCGGAATGGGACTTGAAGGAGCGGCCTGGGCAACGACAATCGGAAGGAGCATAGGAGTAATCTATCAGTTGTATCACTTGCTAAATGGAAAACATCATTTGGTAATTTTGAGAGAACATATTGTTGTTAAATGGTCTGTTATTCGAAGGATTCTTTCTATATCTGTTAGTGGAATGGGGCAGTTCTTAATTGATTCTGTAGCATGGATTGTTCTGATCCGCATGTCGAGTAGTTTTGGAGATGATGCTGTGGCAGGGCTTACCATAACTTTCCGGATCATTATGTTTAGTTTGATGCCTGCATGGGGACTAAGTGCCGCCGCTTCTACGCTTGTCGGACAAAACCTCGGGGCAAAAAAGGTAAAAAGAGCTTCACTTTCCGTATGGTTAACAGTACGGTATAATGTGATCTTTTTGTTTTTGGTTACGGTTATTTACCTGGTTTTTGGAAATACAATAGCTGGTTGGTTTATTGAATCTCCGGCAGTAATAGACACGATAAGTACAGGTTTACGTGTGATTGTTTTGGGGTATGTTTTCTTTGCTGTAGGTATGGTGATGATTCAGGCTTTTAATGGTGCAGGAGATACACGTACCCCTATGTTTATTAATATATTTGTGTTTCTGCTGATCGAAATTCCTTTGGCTTTCTTTCTGGCGTTATTTTTAGAAATGCAGATGCTGGGAATTTTCATCACGATAGCCTTTTGTCATTCGCTACATGCTTTGGTCGCTCTTTGGATGTTTAGAAAGGGCAGATGGAAACAAGTGGAGGTGTAGGTCTATTTTTCTATTTTCAAATCATATTTGTACAGTAAACCAGTGAGTCCCTGGAGAGAAAATTGCGCTTTCTTTAGTGAATTTATTTCCGGATCAATTCGGTAATTAAAAGCTGTTCTGAAATCTGTTTTTTGGAGATTGGTACGATCGAACACAGTTCCACTCAGATCACTGTTTTCAAATGAAGAACCGGACAGGTCAGTATTGGTAAAATCAACTTCGGTGAGTCGACAATTAGCAAAAGTGGTGGCTTTTAGTTTCAGGTTGTAAAAAGAGGTGTGATCCATAATACAATTATGGAAAGAGAGGCTAATCCCAAGAGGGTTACAGTCCTCAAAACGGATTCCGAGAAGCTTAGAGCTTTGAAATGAACAATTTCTAAACGCAGTACCAGATACATGGGCAACACTCAGGTTGCATTCTATGAATTCACAATCCGTAAATTTTAAACCTGATAAGTTGCTTTCTGACAGGTCACAATTTACGAATTCACATAATTCGTATTCTCCCGTCTCCAACTCATTCAACCCCTCTATTCGTTGTTCCTCAAAATATCCCATTTCTCAGTTTTAAAGAGATAAAGATAGGGAATAAGTGAAGGTAAAGAGACGGGAAAATTCATTTTTTTCAACTGTTTTTCTGGGTAAGTAACCGGAGTAATACAGTGAATCGATCGTCATATTTTTGGCACACAGCTCCGTTAGTGTCAAATAACTCACTTCGTTGGATGGGCACACTTAATGGAGCTGTCCACGCACGGAGTGCTTTAGCGACAGAATCCATCGCATTGATCCCCTGCATTGCCTGGACACCATCCGCCCAACAAACGAGTCCGACTACTTTTCCGGTTAGATAGGGTTGAGGAAGCTGAGAACTGTATTCAAGCCAGTCCAGTGCATTTTTCATAACACCAGTCATACTTCCGTGATAGAGGGGAGTTAACCAGATATGCACATCAGCATCCCGGAAAAGATGGTTCATAAGTATCACGGATCTGGGAGTATTTTTGTGTGCTGTATCGAATAAAGGAATACCTGCATCTGTGATTTTAAATACAGTTGAGTCGATACCCATTCCGGTTAGTTTTTCCTTCAGATGATTCGAAATACGTTCGGAGGTTGAATTTTCCATTCTTTCAGGAGCTCCGCTAAAGATCAATACTTTCATTACTTCTAACTTCTAGTTTTATTTTTTGAGATTACTTTGGGAAGCCCGGCTTCGCCGTACATAAGTGTCGTTACAAATGGTTTTAATTGTTGGGTGATTGCAATATACAAAGAAGGGGGAACATGTATACTTTGCCGGACGACTACTTTTTCACCCTGAAGAAAAGAAAAATCAGTTTGTTCAATGTTTTTCTTCCAAACATATTCATCCAGAGCTTCAGGAGTTGAGTAATTGATAATTGAGGCTATTCCGCTCAACTTATCTGCTACGGACATATAGGCCCAAAAAGGAATAATAGCCTCGCTGCTACAACCAATTGCTACAGCCTGATCTCTGAATTGTTCCCAGTTAATTTCTGAGAGAAAGTGTCGGAATTCTTTTTCTTTCAGGATCATTTCCATAAAAAGCCCTTCTTTGAGGTCAAAAAAAAGACTCTTTGCTTTAGGTCTGTAATCCAGTAGGTCAATCGTAATGATATTACTTTTAATTCCTCCTTCTACGGGTAATTCTTTGGCCATATTAACATCTTAAAACAAAAAAGAGTAAGAGGTCGTATTCCCCTTACTCCTTATCTATGAACATTATTGCAGTTTAGTGATGATTTCAGCGTATTTTTTTTCGATTACGCTCCAGTCTAAAACAGACCAAAAAGCATCCAGATAGTCAGCACGTTTATTCTGGTATTTAAGGTAATAAGCATGCTCCCAAACATCTACTCCCAATATTGGATACCCCTGATTGGTTACATTTGTATCCATCAGCGGATTATCCTGGTTGGCAGTAGCTGCTACTCCCAAACTACCGTTGTACTTTACAAATAACCATGCCCAACCTGAACCAAATTGTCCCAGTCCGGCTTGTTTAATCTGTGCTTTTAGTTCATCAAGACTTCCGAATGTGTTTTTTATCGCTTCGGCAAGTTGTCCTTCGGGTTGTGTCCGGGGAGTAGGAGAAAGTGTTTCCCAGAATAAAGAGTGATTGTAATGTCCTCCTCCGTTATTTCGGATGGCAGGGCTGTACTTACTGACAGAGCGTAGGATGTTTTCCAGTGTTTCGTTTTCGGCATCACTACCTGCAACGGCTTTGTTCAGATTATCAACATACGCCTGGTGATGACGTTGATGATGAATAGTCATAGTTTCTTTATCGAAATGTGGCTCTAAAGCTTCGTAAGCGTATGGAAGAGCCGGTAATTGAAATTTGCTCATAAGAAATGTTTTTAAATCGATTACAAAGGTAGAAGGAGAGATTTAATAAAACAACTTTTTTATTGGTTTATTTTTTTTGTGATTTGATTTGTGATATTTTTAAATACATACCTATTATTGATTTTTATACTGTTTATAGAATTTTGTATCTTTGTATGTGATGATATAAAACAACTTATTGTTGCTAAATGAAGAAAAAGCCGTCAGATATTATTTTGATGCATTTAAAAATGCGGGGAGAAGCTGATTCGAAAGAGATAGCAAGTGAACTTAACATAACTAAAGAAGGAGCCAGAAAACATTTGTTACAACTTGCTTCTGAAGGTTGGGTTGAGACCGTTGCAAAAAGCGAAGGAGTAGGGCGTCCGTCAATCTATTATAAACTAACCGATAAAGGGCTGTCTAAATTTCCGGATTCACATGCGCAGGTTACTGTGGAACTCTTGCAGTCAGTAAAAAAACTATTGGGAGAAAATGCCCTTGATTTATTGATTAGCGATCGGGAAAAACAAGTGTACCAACGGTATGAAAAAGAGATTGGTAAGACAAAGACACTGGAAAGTAAGTTGAACAGACTGTGTAAGATACGTTCGGATGAGGGGTATATGGCCGAATGGAAAAAAGAAAACGGTGCTTATTTTTTAATAGAAAATCATTGCCCGATTTGTGCAGCGGCAACAGAGTGTCAGGGGTTTTGTAGGACAGAGTTGACTAATTTCAGACAACTTTTGGGGAATGATTATACTGTCGAAAGGATTCAGCACATTGTAACAGGAGGGCAAAGGTGTACTTACCGAATAACAGAGTTAGTATAGTCAAAGTTTGAATTTCATATCTTTGTGGATGTTATGCGTGTATTGTCTGAATATAATAGTGAACTGAAGTTAAAAGGATTTAATGTCTTTCAAATTGAGGAAGACGATAATGCTACGAAAGCATATAGCAGAAAAGACTTTTACAAAATTTGTTTAACAACTGGCAAAAGCCGTATTCATTACGCTGACAGAAGTTTTGATGCAGAAGGTACTATTTTGTTTTTCGGAAATCCAAATATTCCTTATTCCTGGGAGACACTTTCTACACAATACGTTGGTTATACAATATTGTTTTCGGAAGATTTTTATACTTCGGGAAAACATTCTGAAAATCTGCAACGCTCACCTTTATTTAAAATGGGAGGTACACCTATTTTGGAAATATCGGAAGAGCAACGGTTGTTTCTGAATAGTATTTTTCAAAAAATGATTGAGGAGCAAAAATCTGATTATGAACATAAAGATGATCTGATTCGTAATTATATTGACCTGATTTTGCACGAGTCATTAAAACTGAAACCATCTGAAAACTACAACCAGGATAAAAGTGGGTCAGAACGGTTGACCAATGTTTTTATGGAATTATTGGAAAGACAATTCCCCATTGAAAACCCTGATCGTCCCCTTCAGTTAAAAACGGCCAAAGATTATGCAGGGCACCTTTCCGTACACGTTAATTATCTTAATCGTGCAGTAAAAGAAGTTACGGGGAAAACTACCACGATGCATATTTCTGAAAGAATTACCAGTGAAGCTAAAGCTATTTTGCAACATACGGATTGGAATGTCTCGGAAATTGCTTATGCTTTAGGATTTGAGTATCCGACCTATTTTACAAATTTCTTCAAAAAACAAACCGGAGTCAGTCCTTCCGCTGTTCGGGGATGAAAAGTTTGAATTTCTTAATTATTCGTTTGAAAATCGTTAACTACACCTGTTAAAAGCTCCTGATCTTTGTTGTAAAGAATACAGAGATGAGTAGACCGGATATTTTTGACAGATTGCGAAACGGAGAGGTTATTTCGTCTGATGATAGTGATCGAGGTGAATTAAGAGAAGCTTCGTATGTTACAAAGAAGCTACTTATACAGATGAATAATTCTTCTGACCCGGAGGAGATTAGAAGCTTACTGAGTCAAATAACAAGTTCTGATATTGATGAAAGTGTAGCTGTTTTCACGCCTTTGTATATTAACTATGGGAAACATACTAAAATTGGGAAAAATGTATTTATCAATTTTGATTGTGTTTTTCTGGGATTAGGAGGTATTATCATTGAAGATAATGTATTGATAGCACCTAAGGTCAGTCTGTTATCGGAAGGACACCCTGTTTCACCAGAGGAAAGGCATGCGCTTGTACCAAAACCTATCCATATTAAAAAGAATGTCTGGATCGGAGCTAATGCAACAATTTTACAAGGTGTTACTATCGGAGAGAATGCGATTGTAGCTGCAGGTGCTGTGGTTTCAAAAGATGTCCCGGATAATGTGATTGTGGGAGGAATTCCCGCTAAAATTATAAAAACCATCGACGTAAATGAATAAAAAAACAGTGGATATGAGTACTTTTTTTAGAAGGATAGAGACAGTTCTTTTTATAGGGGTAGTAACTGTCCTTATGTCGTGTAACAACAATAAAAACCAAAACAATATGGAAGCAGCAGTCCCAAAAATAAGTGATTTTCCTGTAGGAAAAGAAAATACAGATTATGCCCGGTATTTCTCTGGGCGATCATGGCTTGCTTTATTAACCAGTAACAAAGATCTGAATGTACCTATGTTTAATGTGACCTTTGAACCGGGGTGTAGGAATAACTGGCACAGTCACTCCGGTGGTCAGATTCTCATTGCGGTTGGAGGAGTAGGTTATTATCAGGAACGGGGCAAAAATGCAGTGCGTATGGAGCCGGGAGATATTATTGAAATCGGACCTGATATAGAACATTGGCATGGAGCTGCACCGGACAGTTGGTTTTCGCACATTGGAATAGAGTGTAATCCGAAGATTAATAAAAATACATGGTTAGAGCCTGTCTCTGATGAGGAGTATGCCGGAGCTGTGAAATGAATACATCAGGTATTATGAAGTTTAAATTGTTGAAAGAGGTATTTCTTTTTATAATAACCCTGAATATAAATAGTATGAGCGCACAAATGTACACTACACTAACTGAACAGCAACAGGGAATTGTGACCATTTCCGCATTGACGACAACGGGTGATTTAGAACATCTGAAAGTAGAATTAAACACAGCATTAGATGCAGGAGTTACCATTAACGAAATCAAAGAAATAATGGTACAGCTTTATGCTTATTGTGGTTTTCCAAGAAGTTTAAATGCGCTGGGTACATTTCAGGTCGTGTTGGAAGAAAGGGCTTCAAAGGGGATAACAGACAGTCTGGGAAAAGAAATCATACTTGAAAAGGATACAACAGACAAATATGAGCAGGGGAGAAAAGTGCTAGAAGCATTGACTGGAATACCGCAAGCCAAACCTGCATCTGGTTTTGGGGAATTTAGCCCACGTATTGATGCTTTTCTGAAAGAACATCTGTTTGCTGATATTTTTGATAGTGATGTTTTGACGTATCAGCAAAGAGAAATGGTTACCATTGCCGCATTGGCAAGTATGGACGGAGTTGCACCACAATTACAGGCACATATCGGAATGGGAATGAATACGGGCATTACCAAAAATCAATTAACCGAAATATTCGATTTGATTGAAAAGCACATCGGTAAAAACCAAGCTGATATTGCGAGAGCAGTTTTGGCGAAAATCAAATAAAAGAAGATGAGCACAAAATTCACAACAGAAGAACTGCAAAGCATCAATAAAGCTGATGATTTAAAGATTTCACCTTTTCGAGAGGACGGAAAAACCTATGGAACACCAACCTGGATTTGGGAGGTAGTGGTTGATAATAATTTATACGTTCGGGCCTATAACGGAAAGAAGGGACGCTGGTACCAATCAGCTATTCAGCAGAAGGGAGGTTGTATACATGCAGCTGGAAACGTAAGGGAGGTAACTTTTGAAGCAGTAGAGAATGATGAAGCACTGAATGTGAAAATAGATGAAGCTTACAAAGCTAAATATAATCATAGTCCCTATTTGTCATCAATGATAAGTGACAGGGCTAAAGAGGCTACAGTAAGGATTATACCGAAAGTATCGGAAAACTAAAATAAAATACTAATGAAAAGGAAGCCATTACTATTGACTTTTTCCCTTTTGATAATGGGGGTATGTCAACAAAAAGCAGAAGCTAAACAAGAAGAACAAATACAAAATACAGAAACAATGAAAAATACAGAAGAACACTATACTTTCGAGTTAAGTGATAAGGTAATCCGCCAAAAAGTAACATTCAAAAACCGTTACGGAATTGAACTCACAGGGGATTTATATGTTCCGAAAAACGTGGGGGACAATTTACCGGCATTGGCAATTAGCGGGCCGTTTGGAGCAGTAAAAGAGCAGTCATCGGGTTTGTATGCAAACCAAATGGCTGAACGAGGTTTTGTAGCATTAGCATTTGATCCATCCTATACAGGTGAAAGCGGAGGGGAGCCACGCAATGTAGCATCCCCGGATATAAATACGGAAGATTTTAGCGCTGCTATCGACTTTCTGGGGTTACAAGAAAATATTGATCGTAATAAAATCGGTATTATCGGTATTTGTGGGTTTGGAGGATTTGCTTTGAATGCTACAGCTGTTGATAAGCGTGTAAAAGCAGTTGCTACAACCAGTATGTACGATATGTCAAGAGTAAATGCAAGGGGGTATTTTGATTCTACGACACCTGAACAGCGCGCCGAACTGCTGGAACAATTAAGTTTACAGCGTTGGGAAGATGCCAAAAATGGAACACCTGAATACCCTGAAAACGGATTATCACAGACAAATGAAGAAGCACCACAGTTTGTCAAAGAGTATGCAGATTATTACAGGACTGACAGAGGGTATCATGAGCGTTCGATCAATTCTAACGCTTCGTGGACAGTTACAACGCCTATTTCATTGATGAATATGCCGATTTTGACATACATCAAAGAAATTTCACCAAGACCAATGCTAGTAATCGCGGGAGAAAATGCGCATTCACGTTATTTTAGTGAAGATGCTTATAAGTCTGCAAATGAACCTAAGGAGTTAATGATTATTCCGGGTGCTGTCCACACAGACTTATATGATAAGATAGAGATTATTCCATTTGATGTATTAGAAACATTCTTTAGAGATAATCTGCAATAAACGGAATTAGATGAGTTTATCAACAGTACTTTTGGAAACAGGGTATATTACCTCTATTTTTGAAAATAGAACCTGAGAATAAAATTAACAGCTATGAAAACACATACAGCAAGAGCTTTTGGAGCAACAGCAGCGACAGAGAATTTAAAGGAATTGAGCATTCAGAGACGAGAAGTAACATCGAATGATGTTGAAATTGAAATTCTGTATTGCGGCATTTGTCATTCCGACTTACATGCTGTACACAATGATTGGGGAGGAACGACTTATCCGATTGTTCCCGGACACGAAATTGTCGGTAGAATAACAAAAACCGGAGAGGGAGTCACTCACTTTAAAACTGGAGATCTAGCTGGTGTTGGCTGTATTGTAGATAGTTGTCGTGAATGTAACCACTGTCATGATGGAGAGGAGCAGTTTTGTGAAAAAGGATGGACAGTGGTTTTCAATTCTCCTGATAAGAAATATGGAGGTATGACCTACGGAGGTTTTTCTGAAAGCATTGTGGTAGATGAAAATTATGTGGTGCATGTACCCGATACACTTTCTTTGCCGCAGGCAGCTCCCATTTTATGCGCAGGTATTACGGTATACTCACCTTTGAAACACTGGAAAACAGGACCGGGTAAAAATGTCGGAATTATAGGAGTTGGAGGTTTAGGACACATGGCAATCAAAATAGCAAAGGCTATGGCGGCAACTGTTACCGTTTTTACAACTTCAACTTCAAAAGCTGAGGATGCGAAGCGTTTAGGTGCGGATAACATTGTATTGTCAACCGACTCTGAGCAGATGAAAATGTGTCCCCGGCAAGATATGATTTTGGATACTGTTTCTGCCAAACATGATGTAAATGTTTACCTCAATTTATTGAAGGTAGACGGATCATTGGTGCTGGTTGGCTTACCCAATCAACCACTAGAGGTGGGGGCTTTCAATGTCGTAAAGGGACGTAAAAGCTTTTCAGGTTCTAATATAGGTGGGATTGCGGAGACACAGGAGGTACTGGATTTTTGTGCAAAACATGCTATTACGGCTGACATTGAACTTATCGGAATGAATGATGTAAATACTGCATTTGAGCGTTTGGAGAAAGGGGATGTGAAGTATCGTTTTGTAGTTGATATGCAGTCGTTATAGAAGAGGGATAGTAATTGAGTCAACCACGGTCAGAGAGTCTCTGATCGTGGTTTTTTTATACGGAATACAACCGATGCAGTTGCAAAGTATAATGGGGATTTAGTACCTTCGGTTCAGGACAAAATTGAAATACCGGAAGCGGGATACTCAGATAATGACAATTTATATTAAAAATATGGTCTGCAGCCGTTGCAAAATGGTTGTTAAATCAATACTTGAAGGGCAAGGATTACATCCTGTACAGGTGGAGTTGGGAGAAATTGAATTGATGGAGGAAGAAATCTCATCGATTAAAGAGCAGTTGATACGGGAGTTACAATCATACGGGTTTGATCTGTTAGATGATAAAAAAACACGGATAATTGAGAAAATAAAAAATCGTATTACAGATCTTGTACAAAATCAAAATAATCAGCTGGACAGAACACTTTCGGAGTATTTATCTGATGAGTTACATCAGGATTACAGTGCGTTGAGTAATTTGTTTTCGGAAGTTGAAGGGATCACAATTGAGAAATATTATATCCTGCAAAAAATTGAGAAAGTAAAGGAGTTACTGGTCTACGATGAATTGACGTTAAGTGAAATTGCTTTTCAGCTGAATTATTCAAGTGTCTCCTATCTGAGTAATCAATTTAAAAAGGTTACAGGGTTAACTCCCAGTCATTTTAAGAAGTTGGGAACAATCAAACGAAAACCCCTTGAAGAACTATAAATCTTACAAATCAATTCCAAAATAGTGTAACAGCTAACGACACTTATCAGGTGATCTTTGTGGCATAAGAAAATATAAAATTATGACACATACGTATCAGATTACCGGAATGACTTGTGGGAGTTGTGAAGCGAAAGTGAAATCGGCTTTATTAGCTGTTGAACATGTAACGGCAACCGAAGTTTCCAAGGAAACTGCTTCCGCTACAATAACGATGGATAAGCACATCCCTTTGTCCGAGCTTCAGAAAACGCTTGGAGCTAAGTATCAGATTTCTGCAATTCATCATCGTGAATCTATTGAACAGACAAAATCGTGGTTAGCGACATATAAACCCGTTTTACTCATCTTTTTTTACATTCTGGTGGTAACAGCATTGATAGAGTTCAGCACAGAACAAATTGATTATTCAAGATGGATGCGTCATTTTATGGCGGGCTTTTTTCTGACTTTTTCGTTCTTCAAGATGTTGAACCTGAAAGGATTTAAAGAGAGTTACGTTATGTATGATATTGTAGCCCGAAAATTTCCGGTTTGGGGATATATTTACGCGTTTACCGAGTTGTTTCTGGGAATCGCTTTTTTACTGAATTTTAATCCTGTATTGGTCAATAGTATCACTTTTGTAGTAATGTCAGTAAGTATAATCGGGGTTTTGAAAACCGTTTTGAATAAAAAAACGATTAAATGTGCCTGTTTGGGAGATGTATTCAATCTTCCTATGAGTACGGTCACAATTATAGAAGACGGATTAATGATCCTGATGAGTCTGGGAATGCTTTACATGGCTTTCAATTAATAAACAATATTGTTCGGAACAACGGCTTATGGATTTTCCATGAGCCGTTGTTTTATTTGTAGTCGCTCGAAATGAAAAATAATAGTAACTTACTCGCCTGCATAACAAATTACATGAAATGAGGAACATAAGTTGGTTAGTTGTTGTAATGGTATTCATCTTCTCGTCCTGTAAAGTCGGGCGATTTATTATTTACAATTTTGCTGATATAAAAGACTACAAAAAGTTTCCTTCCCGATCAGTAGAAAAAGGGACGACCAGCTTTTACTTTTCGAAAACAGAAGAGAATAAAATACCAAAAGAAATAGAGGTCAATAATGCTGTTTTACCGTTTGAGTCTTATCTGGAGGAAAATGAAACAGTAGCTTTTATGGTGATTCAGAATGATACTATTCTGTACGAAAACTATTGGGACAACTATTCTGAAAGTTCTATTGTTCCTTCCTTTTCCATGGCAAAATCGGTGACTTCAATTTTAATTGGTTGTGCAATTGATGAGGGATATATAAAATCAGTAGATGAACCGATTACCAATTATATTCCAGAGTTAATAGAAAGTGGTTTTGAAAAAGTGACGATTGAACATGTGTTACAAATGACATCAGGAGTAAAATTTGACGAGGGATATTTTAATCCCTTCGGAGATGTTGCCACATTTTATTACGGAACAAACCTTCGAAAGGCTGTTCGGAAAATGAAATTGAAAGCGGAACCCGGACAAAAGTTTGAATATATCAGTGGAAATACGCAGTTATTAGGTTTGATTTTGGAAAGAGCAATTAAGAATCAAACGGTTTCGTCCTACCTGGAAGAAAAACTCTGGCAACCTTTGGAAATGGAATATGAGGCAAGTTGGAGTCTTGACAGGAAGAAAAACGGATTGGAAAAAACGTTTTGTTGCATCAATGCACGGGCAAGAGACTATGCTAAAATCGGCAGACTGTATTTAAACAAGGGGAACTGGAATGGTAAACAAATTGTCTCGGAGAGCTGGGTAGAGCGATCCACGAAAGTAGATAAGACCAATGGAAGTGCCTGGTATTATCAATACCAATGGTGGTTACCAACTCAAACCGGTGATTTTATGGCACAGGGAATCCTGGGACAGTTTATTTATGTCAATCCAAAGAATAATTTAATTATTGTTCGTTTGGGTAAAAAATCAGGAAGTGTAGATTGGTGGACCTTGTTTACTGATTTGAGTAAATTCTATTAAAGTTCTCTGGGTTTTGTAACAAAATAGAAATTAAGTACTATAGTCAAAAAATCAACGTAATTGAAAAGAATACTAACGGTAATACTGCTTGCGATAAGTTGTATCTGTCAGGCACAGGAAGAAGAAGTAATAGAACGATTAACCGTTTATGGACAGGTATGGGGTTTTCTTAAGTATTTTCATCCCGAACCGGGGCATAGAGATTGGGATCAGGTTATACTGGATAATTATGAAATAGTTAAGAACTGTGAGAATAGAGAGGAATTCAATGTTGTTTTGTCACGTTTACTGGAGATATGCAAAGATTACGAACCTGTACCCAGAGAAGTGAATGATTCAATGCTGTTTCACCAGAGTTTTGAATGGATTGAAAATGAACTTATCTCTGCCGATAACAAAGCCTGGTTGCATCATTTACGTTTGAATAAACCCGCATTTAAGAACAAATATATCAAAGGAGCTTTTGTGGGAAGCCCTGATATTACGGGTGAAAACAAATATGAGACGTTCAATTCTAATCCTGCGATTAATTATCTGGCTGCTACACGGTATTGGAACATTATCAATTATTATTACCCGTATCGTGATCTGATTCCTACTAATTGGACAGAGGTATACAGAGCACATATTCCTGAGTTTATTTCGGCTTCCACTTATGATGCCTACTATTTTGCTGTTAGGAGCTTAACCACTGAAATACGGGATGCACATGGTTTTATTCGAACGGAAAACAATCCTATGGATCACTATAAATTTGCTCCGTTTTATTGTGAAAGTGTGCGTGATGGTGTGTTTGTAAAACTTGTCTGGCAGGATACGCTTCAACCTTTTAACCTTCAGCCAATGGACAGATTGGTGGCTATCGACGGAAAGACACTGGATGAAAAATGGGAAGAAATCAGTCGGGTAGTAGCTACTTCTAATGATTACTATTTATCAAAGGCAACCTATTATCTCCGAATTTCTGACAAGGATACAATGGTGATAACGGTAGAAAGAAATGGGAAACGTATAACGGATACGCTAGTAACCATTGACAGAGAGACTTTACAGTCCCGGTATAAACCTACCCAAAGCAATGGTGAGAAGAGTTCGTATGCTTTTTTGAAAGATTCTGTTTCAGGAAAAGAATATGCATATCTCCACATGGGGAGACTGAAATCTTCCGAAATTACACGTAAGTTTCAACGAAAACTACACAAAACAGATCATGTTGTTATTGATATCCGAAATTATCCCAACTGGACGGTTCTTAAATTGTCTGATGCATTGATTAAAGGAAAGCGGAAATTCGCAAAATTCATAAATATGGATTTTGATTATCCGGGTTCTTATAAGTGGACAACCAGCCAGACTATAGGAAATACGCGAAAAGAATACAAAGGTAAATTATATGTTCTGGTGGATTACAATACAATGAGTCAGGCTGAGTATACAGTTATGGCATTACAACAACATCCTAATACGACCGTAATAGGCGGACAAACGGCAGGTGCAGACGGAAATATAGTTGAAATTCCTCTCCCTTTTGGTATCCGGTCCGTATTTTCAGGGTTAGGCGTCTATTATCCGGATGGTACAGGAACACAGCAGGTCGGTGTTAAACGGGATATACCTGTTGTACAGGATAAAAGTTATATTGAATTCGGTAACGATTTGATTCTGAATAAAGCACTGGAGCTAATTCGTAATGAATAATAAAATCAATCGAAGATAGCTGAGCGGCATTGTTTAATGTCTATAGACGTATGTTGTAACATTTCCATTTTATTCTTCGTTGATATAATTATGAAGAATGTACTCTTGAAATTAATTGTTGCTGCAAATACACTTGTGACTATTGGATTATTGATCTACGTTGTAAGAAGTCATAGAATTGAGTTAGATATTTCTGACCAGATTTTGAAAGTACGGGGCTTAGTGGTTACAGATTCATCAGGAAAAGAACGTGTCATAATCGGATCACCACTCCCTCCTGCGCAGTCGTTTGGTTATCGCTTTTACAGAGGGGATAATTCATCCGTATCCGGAATTATGTTATACGATCATGAAGGGCAAGAGAGGAGCGGTTATGTAACGGATGATTCTTATGGAAATGTATTTTTTACACTGGATTCTAAAACGTCTCAACAAGCACTTTTTGTCGCAGAACCTCAAGGGGCTACGACTCTGAAAGTGTGGGGAGAAAATGGAAATGAAATTAATCTTGGAGCTTCCGACGAGGGACCCTGGTTAACTGTTTCTGAGAATGGAAAGAGACAAAATCTGATAAGGGAGGAGGACAATGAAAAATAGTAAACTGGTTATTGGTTTTATTTTTTTAGTGGTTTATACATCCTGTAGACAGCAGGTATCTGTTAAATCAGGTAAACTAACAGGTATTAACCCGGTTTCTTATACTGATGTTGTTTACAAAGCAGAGTTGGATACAGTACTTGCTTCTACTTTTGATGGTAAGATCTATGAAATCATAAATGGAAGATCGGGAAGAAATCAAATTGCAGCTATTGAAGATGAAGTTTATAGTATGGTGTATGATTTCGGACAAGATAGGATTATTGTAGCAACATTGAACTCGGAAATTTTGGTTCTTGATGGGGAAACAGGAGAAACACTGCGAAAGATCGGGTTAAAAGAAGCCTGGAGTTACGATTTATATTATAACGAACAGGTAGGGATTCTCTGTTCGTATGATGTAAAAGGGAATTCATACGTTTGGAATGTGAAAGACAACTTCAATACACTTATGATACCAACGGGATTGAAAGGAGCATTACCACGTTTTATTTCGGAGGATGGAGCAGTGTATTTTGATGGGGTTTCTTCTATCCATGTATGGAAATATCTAATGAATGAAGTAACGGAAATAGAAGGTGTAAAAGGAAAACTAATTGATGTGGATCATGAGGGAAATTGTTTGTTGTTCAGTAACAAACAATTTGCATTTTACAGCAAAGAAACAGATGATTTTCGTTTTCAAAAACGGCATCCTGATTGGCCGATGTACATAGCAGACAGGGATACAACTATTTACATTCCATTGAGTTTGCATCTTATTTCCGGAGTTCTTACAGAAAAACATATTTATACATGTGGGTTGGACAAGTCAATAAGAAAGTGGGACAAACTGTCCGGGGAACTTATAGAAACATTTTTACAGCATCCGGGAACAACAAGTGCAGTAGCTCTTTCAGAAGATGAATCACAGTTAGTTTCCGTTGATCTGATGGGGGAGGTTAAGTTTTGGGATTTGTAAAAATACGTGAAAGTATCCGGAACGGGAATGTCCGGTTATCTGTAGGGCTTCTTTCCGTTGTATTAAAAGCGGTTTGAATCATTGATACGAGTGTTTTACTGAATATAATAATGGATCACCCTTAATTTCGGGTAGCTGATACATGTAAAATAGTTTATACTTTCTTCAGGGATAAATGATTTTTATTTCTTAATGCTTGAAAATGAGGGGGCAGCCCATCTTTTTCTTGTCTATTCTTTTCTAATTTTACAAAAGAGATTCATTTTGTATCATATTAGCTAACAATCTAACTTTATAATTTATGAAAACTGTAGTTTTTTTCATTTTGGAAAAAATGATCATTTTTAGTAGTATATTATTTTTAGTTCCTAAGAATCCCTATTTACAAGTAGCCAATTATGCTTTCACTGAGACAACAGGTACTTATCAGGCTATTTTAGGTAATTCATCTCTTGGAGGTTGGAGTGGAACGGCTAATGGAACTAATAATCCGTCAGGTGGAACAACTCCAACATCTATGGCAACTCCTTTTTCATTTTGTTTAGGAGGGCAGATTTTTCCGGCAGGAACGCATATTTCTATGGATTATAATGGTTGGATAGCATTTGGAAACCCATCTATCTCATCGACAACCAGACAAGCACCATTAACCTATATCAATAATTCGATAAGTGCTTTTGGAACGGGATTACAAACTACAGGGTCCAGTAACTTATCAATACGAGTAGTGGGAACTGCTCCTAATCGGATTATTGTATTCCAATGGGGAGGAAGATATTTCGGTGATGCTACTTTAAATGGAACCTATAGAGGACATAATTATTGGCGCAGAGTTGTAAACGGTCACAATAATGATTATCTGCATTTCCAGATTCGGTTGTACGAAACAACAAATGTTATTGAATTTCATTATTTGATTGGAAACCCCAGAACTTCTTCATCAGGTTCTCTTACCAGTGATGTCCAGGTTGGTTTAAGAGGAACTTCTGCCACTGATTTTAATGCAAGAACAAAAACAACGACCGGTTCTGTTTGGAATGCCAATTCAAGTGCAGCTTCAGGACTGCCTTCCGGAACAAATAATACGATGAATTTCAATAATGTAAGGAATAATACTAACAATAAACCTGTATATGTTACTCCTGCAAATAGGGGAGATCTGACGGTGACAGCTGGTCCCGGGACAGGTACAATTTTTCGCTGGACACCGGTAGGTGGTCCCTCTGAAGATTTCTCAAATCACAGTGGTTGTTATTTTAGCCCGTTACCTGTTGAGCTTATAGCTTTTAGCGCTAAAGCTAAAGAAAACATGAACCAGATTTACTGGGCTACTGCAACCGAACTAAATAGTGACTACTTTGAGGTTGAACATTCTTTAAATGGTGCTGATTGGAAATTAATAAAAAGAGTAGAAGCAGCGGGACACTCATCATCAATTTTACAGTATGAACTGGAAGATAGAGCGTTTTCAAAAACAATAAATTATTATCGCTTGAAACAAGTTGATTTTGATGGAACGACACAAATGTACAATATAGTTAGTGTCGACAACAGAATTTCAAAGAAAGAACTGCTAAAAACAGTCAATTTGATAGGACAGAATGTAAATGAGTTTTATAAAGGAATGGTAATTGAGATTTATTCTGACGGGAGTACGCAAAAATATATCAGATATGAATAGATTAACAATATCTCTAAACAATAAAATATAACAGTAGCATCACTCTGTTTTTTATAGAAACTTGTATTTTCGGGGAGAACGATTGATACAAAACTTGAAGTAAAGTAATAGAGATGAAAGCTTTTGTTAGAAATTCATACGGTGGACCGGAAGTATTGCAATTAACGGAGGTAGATAAACCGTCCGTTAAGAAAGGAAATATACTGGTGAAAATATATGCAAACTCAGCTAACGCGGCAGACTGGCATATTCTTAGAGGTAAGCCTTTTTTATCCCGTTTTGCATTTGGTCTTTTTCGACCAAAAGAAAAAGTTCCGGGGGTAGATTTCTCTGGTGTTGTAGAAGGAGTAGGAGAGGGAGTAACGACTTTTAAAATCGGGGACAGGGTTTTTGGTGAAAGTCTGAAAGGAAGAGCATTTGCAGAATATCTTTGTGTAGCTGCAGATGCTTGTTCAGTTATGCCGGATAATCGCGATTTTTCAGAAATGGCATGCGTTCCTGTAGCGGGACTAACAGCATTTCAGGCACTGATTACACATGGGAAATTGAAATCGGGAGAATCTATACTCATTAATGGAGCTTCAGGAGGAGTAGGACATTTTTCGGTTCAAATAGCAAAGGCATACGGAGCTGTCATAACAGCTGTTTGTTCCTCAGGAAGCAGCGATTTTGTAAAAGGTCTGGGGGCGGATCATGTGATTGCGTATGATCAGGAAAACATCCATAGCCATGCAGGAAAATATGATCTTGTTGTAGATACACATGGTAACCTCAAGCATGATGATTATACCAGAATGGGGAGGAGAGGCGTGATGGTTGGTTTTACAACTATGGGAAATATGATGTCTGTACTTATCAGAAATATTTTTAGTAAATTTCAGATCAAACAGTTTACTGCAAAAGTAACTACAAATGATCTTACCGCACTGGCTGATCTGATCCGGGAGGGAAAAGTCAGGACAAGTGTAGAGAAAACGTACCCGTATGGTGAAATACCAGAGGCCATCCGTTATACTGAAGCAATGCATACAAAAGGAAAAGTGGCAATGGTATGGGAGAGTGAGTAATTAAAAATACATAAAATCATTCGTTGTGGGAAAGAGTGAAAATGCAGATAACAGAAGTAAAGCTGAAAAATTTTGGGATCGAACAGCCGGGAGCTATACCAGTAGCAGAGAAATAAAAAGAGGAAAGAATACATTACGTCTTATTGAGCAGGCCAAAAAACACGTAAAGACAACTGATAATGTTCTTGACTTTGGGTGTGGTACTGGATTTATTTCTGAGAGAATCTCAGAAAGTGTACAAAGTATACATGCTATTGATTTCTCATCCAGAATGATTGACTATGCAACACGTAATTCGGAGCGTACGAATATTGATTACTGGCACACTACAATCTTTGATGAACGATTGAAGCCCGGTTCATACGATGTTATTTTCAGTTTTTACATTTTACACTTACTGGATGATCCCCAAAAAGCAATTCAACGATTAGAGGAATTGCTTAAACCTGGAGGTGTGTTCTTGTCTGTTACTCCCTGTATGGGGGAAAAACTGTTCTTAAAAGGGCTATTATCTCTTTTTTGTAAGTTGGGAGCCATTCCGAAAATAGAAATGTATAGATCCGGCGAGTTAGTTAAACTTATAGAAGAGGGAGGCTTTATTATTCAGACGAATAATCGTTTTCCGAATACTACCAACCAATATTTTGTTCTGGCTACAAAAAGTAAGTAAAACGAGTATGATGTCGTTGTAGGTTCTCTGTTAGTGCATGGTTTTTGTACCGGTAGACTTCTGGATCCGTAGTCGTTTTTCATTTTTCATAATGGGACACAATAAGAAGAATTTCCAGAAAATAGGGTGGGTTGATGGAGTAGCGAAGGATAAAAATAAAAAAGCGGGAGTTAACTACTCTCCCGCTTTTGAAGTCAGAATTGACTTCTTTCCACAAACACAATCAAACTAAAAAAACAATTATTACTATTACTAACTGAGCAAATTAATTAGGATAATAAACACATCTATTATCACAGCGACAGACATTGCTGTCATGATATGTTTCATTTCGGAAACAGCCAACAGAAGACTTAAGGTTAACATCGTAGGGATTACAATAGCGATTAATTGCCAGGTATGATCAATACCTCCCAATCCTACTGCCACACCTCCCATACATCCTACTACCAAAAGAACCATTGAGATGACACCATACCGATTGGTTTCCAAATCAGGCATTAACTTGTGCCAAAAACTCTTTTCTATGTGTTTCGTTTCCATACTACGTTGTTGTTATTTCCTGTTTCAAAGTTGCAGCAACGTAGGGGAATAAAACATGATAAATATCAGGAAATGAGGTGATAATTATCAGTAGAGTAGCCTACCCTACGCAAGAATAAAGCATAAAAAAAGCGCAGATAAAATCTGCGCTTTGAACTAATAAGTAAGGAAATTAATTCCTGTTATCTTTTTTCGATATCTACATAATCACGCTCAGTAGCACCTACGTATACCTGTCTTGGTCGTCCGATAGGTTCTCCGTTGCTGATCATTTCTTTCCACTGAGCAATCCATCCAGGAAGACGACCTAATGCAAACATTACTGTAAACATTTCTGTTGGAATACCAAGTGCACGGTAAATGATTCCAGAATAGAAATCTACGTTTGGATACAGGTTACGTGATTTGAAGTAATCGTCCTCAAGTGCAACTTTCTCTAGTTTTTTAGCAATATCCAACATAGGATCAACGATTCCCAGTTTTTCAAGAACGTCATCACATGCCTTTTTAATAATTGTTGCACGTGGGTCGAAGTTTTTGTAAACACGGTGTCCGAATCCCATCAAACGGAAAGGATCTTCTTTATCTTTTGCTTTTGCTACCCATTTGTCAACATCACCTCCGTCATTGTGGATCTTTTCAAGCATTTCAATTACTGCCTGATTGGCACCTCCATGAAGTGGTCCCCAAAGTGCAGATATCCCCGCAGAGATAGAAGCATAAAGGTTGGCCTGAGACGACCCTACGATACGCACAGTTGATGCCGAACAGTTTTGCTCATGATCTGCATGAAGAATCAAAAGCTTGTTTAAGGCACTGATAACAACCGGATCAATATGATACTCTTCAGTTGGCATCGCAAACATCATGTACAAGAAGTTTTCACAGTACTCCATATTGTTTTTAGGGTACATGAAAGGATGACGCATTGCATTTTTATAAGACCATGCCGCAAGTGTTGGTAATTTCGCCAACAGACGGTGAATAGTAAGATCAAACTCAGCTTCCGAACGATTCGGATTCAGTGATTCAGGGTAAAATGTTGAAAGTGAACATACCATAGAAGCAAGAACTCCCATAGGATGCGCCTTTGCAGGATACGCTTCGAAGAATTGTTTCATGTCTTCGTGAACAAGCGTATGCTTGGTAATAGAGCTTTGGAAGTTGTCCAACTGTGCTTTTGTAGGAAGTTCACCATAAATAAGCAGATAAGCAACTTCAAGGAATGAAGCTTTTTCAGCTAATTGCTCAATTGGATATCCGCGGTATCGTAGCACTCCGTTCTCACCATCAAGGTAAGTAATGGCACTTTTGGTACTACCGGTGTTTTTGTATCCGAAATCAAGGGTAATGTATCCCGTTTTAGCACGAAGGGCCGAAATATCTATCGCTTTTTCATTTTCAGAACCTACAACAACAGGTAGCTCGTGGATTTGACCTTCTAACTCTATTTTGGCTATTTCACTCATTTGTTTTATAAAAAAATAATTGAACTTTTTCTTATCGAGCGACTAATTTAACAAGAAAAATCGTATTCTGATGCACGCTTTCTGCAAATTTTTAGGGAAAGAAAACAAAAGCAATAGAAACCCTTTAAGTACAGTTGCGAAATGACTTGTACCTTAGTGGATTAATAGATTTCTTGCTGAGTAAAAATCAGTCGTATATCCTATTGGTTATGAACTTTTAGCCTGCTGATTAACTGACTGCTATCCATGTATCCTTTCAGTATTTCGAGACGCTTCAGATTGGGAGCCAACAAAACAAAACTAGGGTAGGACATATTACCATCCAAAAGCATTGCGGCAACCTGGTGGAATCCACGTTTCCCTTTTGGGATATACTCGTATGTTTTCCCTGAGAAAATAATATCCTCTTTTTGTTCTGCATCCAGTTTTACACAATAAAAACCGGACAAGTAGTCCACTACCTTTTTTTCTTTGAAAGTCGTCGCGTCCATTTTTTTACACCACCCGCACCAGTCTGTGTAGATGTCAATGAAAATCGGTCGTGGTTCTTTTTCATTTAGTAGCATAGCTTCTTCAAACGACAACCATTTTATCTCCTCGGGCTGCTCTTGTGCATACGACCTGAAGGAGATCAGGAAAGTTAATCCTATTACAAGTAGCTTATTCATAATTATAAATTCTCAAGGGTGTATTCTAATAACATCGTAAATAGGTGAAGACGGGTATTTCCACCATAAATACCGTGATTTCTGTTCGGATAGATGAACAAATCAAAGTCTTTGTTGGAATCTACAAGCGAATTAACCATTTCCATTGCATTTTGCAAGTGTACATTATCGTCTCCTGAACCATGGATCAAAAAATATTTCCCTTCCAGTTTTTCTGTAAAATTAATAGGGGAGTTGTCGTCATATCCATGGGCATTCTCTTGCGGTGTACGCATAAAACGTTCCGTATAGATATTGTCATAGTAACGCCAATTCGTAACGGGAGCAATCGCTATTCCCATTTTAAAATGGGGAGCTCCTTTTGTCATAGCCAAAGAAGACATATAACCTCCGTAGGACCATCCCTGTATACCTATACGGTTTTCATCTACGTAATCATACGTTTTCAGTACTTTCGCAGCAGCAATGAAATCTTCCAATTCAAGTTTTCCCAACTGGAGATAAGTCGATTTTTTGAAATCAGCACCTCTGTACATCGTTCCTCTGGGGTCAACCGATACAACAATATATCCTTTCTGAGCCAACAACTGGTGATACATATATTCCATGCTTCCCCAGGTGTCCTCTACAGTGTTGCTACCAGGACCTCCGTATACATGAACAAATACAGGGTATTTTTTTGTCGGGTCAAAATCAGCAGGTTTGATCATCCATGCATTAAGATCTGTTTCGTGCCCTTTGAGCGTAAAAAATTCTTTTTTCGATAGTGGGAAGTTTTTCATTCGTTCAACCAAAGCAGAATTATCTTCCAGAACAGTAATTTGCTTTCCGGAAGCTTCATGTAAAGAGACTACATAAGGAGTATTCGCATCAGACCAGGTTTGGACATAATACTTCATGCCCGTTGAGAATTCGGCATCCGTGTGTCCTCTTTGACTGGAAAGTTGCTTTCTTTTTTTGTTCTTTATCGAAATCTGGTATAAATCCTGTTGAGTGGCTCCGTTTTCAGCAGAGGTATAATAAATGATTCCTTTATCATTGTTTATTCCTTTGAACTCAATCACATCCCAGTTTCCTGATGTAATCTGTTCGATTTTCCCATCAAAATAGATTCTGTAGATATGATTATATCCATCCATTTCAGAAGTACGAATGAAAGATTTACCGTCTTCCATGAAGAGTAAATTATCATCAATCTCAACATAAGCCCGGTCTTTTTCTTCATAAATCACTTTTGCCTCATTCGTAGAGCCGTCAATTAAGTGATATTGCAGATGGTTCTGGTGGCGGTTTAATGTAAGGGCGATTAATTTGTCATCCAAAGGTGAGTAACTTATACGGGGAATGTATTCGTACTCTCCCAGTTGGACGGGAGTCGATGTATTCTTTTCCGAATCATAAATATGCAGGGAAACTTTGGAATTGTCTTCCCCTGCCTTTGGGTATTTGAAAGTGTATTGATCCGGGTACAGTTCAAAATAATAAGTCATTGTAAATTCCTTTACATTACTTTCGTCAAAACGCAGGTAAGCAATTTTTTTACTGTCAGGTGACCAGTTATAGGCCATTGTGATGGCAAATTCTTCTTCGTACACCCAGTCTGTTGTTCCATTAATGATATGATTGATACTTCCATCTGTTGTTACCGCTGTAATGGTACCGTCAGCCAGGTTTCTTATATAGATATTGTTTTCGTGAATAAAAGCGATCTTTTTCCCATCAGGAGAAAATTCGGCAAGTGTTTGTACGGGATATTGTTCACTTAACGGAGAAATATTGCGTGTTTCCAGATCAAAGATGTAAAAAGTAGCCGTATAGCTTCTTCTGTATACATTTTCATAATCAGTAGCAATCAGTAATTTGGTCTCGTCTGCATTGAATTGATAATCATCCACAGTTAGTTTCTTTTCATTGTAAACCAGCTCATCCGGATGAACAAAAACTTCGGGTTCAGCAGTAAACGAAAGAAATGAGGACTTGAGAATAGCATTTCCGGAACGTCCCTGTTGCAGACGTGTGAAGTGTGTTCCGTCATTCATGGAACGGAACCCCTGCACCCTGCGTGCATAAAAAGCATAATCTCTCCAAATGAGTTCATTGGTTAATTCCTGTTGCTTTTGAGCCGGAGCATAGTTAAAAGAACAAACTGCCGAAACGCAGATCATGAAAGCGAAAACTAATTTCATCTATTTCGTTTTTAAGTTTACTGAAAAGCAGGAACCTTTTATGTTTTCCGAAATATGCCGGATAAAAAAGTGTTACCTGTTTTACTTTACAAAATGTAACTTTTGGTTTTCAAAAATAATAAACCCTGGAAAACTTTGGGTAGTTTCCAGTGAGTATGCTATACGTTATAACAATTCTTGTTCCAGAATTTGGCATTCGGGAGTTGTTTTTCCTGCATTTTTTCGCGATTCTATCCCATTGAAAACACCCTTTGAGAAGGTATCGCGAAAAGGAGAAATAATCTGTAGGAGATGCTTGATTTCAATATCGTTAATTCCCCCCACAAATACAGTTGCTGTTCCTATTCCCTGACTCAGTTCATCTTTACGTTCTTCAGGAAATCCCGAAAAAAGTGTGGTGAGTTTTTCAAAGTCTCCCCGTGCATGATAATACAATGCACGCCCGATCCCCGCGTCAAACCCTTCAGGGATATTTTCAGAAGCAAATTCTGGAAGTGACCGGCTTCGAATCGTGAGCCGTGATCGGAAAAGACCATAAAAATAACCAATTCCATCCCAAATCTTTTGTTGTTTATCTTTCGGAAACCGAATGACAAAATCGGAGGGGGAAGGGTAGCCGGAAATACCGATTGCCCAACCTAATCCTATTAATAATTGAGAGGAGTATTGGTCCTCGTAGTCATCATAAAAGGCTTTCCATTCAGAGAGATCGTTGGTTTCTATCCCTTTTTGTGCTAATAATTTGGATACAGCTTCATAAGCAACAGAAGTGAATACTGACGAATTTCGGTCAATCTTCTGTACAATAGATTCCAATGGTAATTGTTCCCAATCAGATTCAACTGAGCGAAATAAATCCATAATTTCGGAAACATTCTGTTCAATTTGTTGTACAGACATTAGCTAACAGTTTCTTTTACCGGATAAAACCACATAACGCGAACCTGTTCGTTCATTTCTTTATCCGGAGCAATTGAAGTTTTGAGGGACTGATTCTCTTCAGGGAAAAGTTGCATGGTATAGGGATCGACAGGAATATCCATAGGAGTTCCATGTACCTGATTTGAAATCAACCGGAAAATTTCGGCGGCAATTTTTTCTAGTTTTTCCAGATTCTCTTCAACTTTCGTAATCAATTCGCGAGGAGAAAATTGTTCTTCAATTCCTCTATGGAATTCTCGTAGAAACTGAATATCAAATGGGTCAATATAACGCTCTGTGAAATCACCGGTATCATACGGTAACCACTCAAGGAATACTTTTTGCATTTGATTATTTAATGCTCCGAATCGGCGTCCTGCACTTTCGTCGTTTGAGAACAATCGTTTTAGTACACTCAGGTTGGTGTATCCCTTATTCGTAAAGAGCAGACATGGAATCCCCCAATAGATTGCCCAATCCCAAAAGATTTTAATGACCATAATCTGTGTTGATCCCATGAGCTGATACTTGTTTTGGTAAACAGGAATCCAACTGTCAAATAGTGCCAGATGCGTTTTTTCATATACGCTGGCATGGAGTTCTATTGATTCTCCATTCATATCCCTGATAATAAGATCTGTTAACCAGGTGTTGTTCATGGAGATAAAATCTGTTCCTGGAGAATAGAAGGGATCAAGAAATGCTCCCGACTCTCCGGTAACTGCCCATTTTTCAGCCGAATAGATTCGACCACTGTTATGAGCATAATGTTTAAGAACTTTAAAGTCCAAAACATGATCCAACAGGGGAGAAATCATCTGGTGTGCAAGTGGTTCATGCTTTTCCATCCAGGACATTGCCCGCTCTAGTCGGTTAATCTCGGTAAACGGGTGAAGGTCTCCATCCGCTACAATCCCAACAGAGGTGGCACCGGAGGATAGTGGAATTAACCATACCCAATAACCTTTGTCCATTAAGTGAATGGTTCCCAGTCGTCGTAGTCCCGGTTCCAGAAAAGATTGCCATTTCTCGTCAGAGGACCAGTCAGTCACATCAATTTCACGGTCTACCCGAAACCACACTGCATTGACATTGTGCTCAATTTCTTTTGCAAATCCCAGTTTTCGTTTCAATAATGCATGACGACTGGTAGCATCTACCACCCATTTTGCAGAAACGGTTTGGTCTTTATTCGTGTCTGTCGAAAAACGAACTTCGTGAAGCGTATCGGGAGAAAGTGTAACATCTTCTACTTTAGCACCGAGTATAATTTCATTTCCACTCTTTCTTGAACGGTGAATAAGTTCATTTTCAAGTGTTCCTCTGTCAAGCTGATGACTAGGTACAGGAAGTCGTTCTCTCGGACCCAATTCAACTCGTTTTTCTATAGTGTCTTTGTGACGTGGAGAAAAGAAAAAGCGCAGCCCGTGTTTCGGCAATTGTTTTTCATCAAGATAACCTTTTAAGTCAAGAACTTCGCGAAGATAGTATGTCCCCAGTTCTACAGTAGATTCACCTACTTTATGTGCAGCAGTCGGAGCAGACTCTCCTCGTTTTTCAAGTATAAGGATTTGTGTTTCAGGTCTCTCTTGTTTTAACTGAAGGGAGAGCGTAAGTCCGGCAAGACCACCTCCCATAATAACGACATCGTAATCAGGCTTCATAGTAACTTCTTCGATTAATGTTATACAACAACAGTAAAAGTAGAAAATTGTTCGATTAACAGTACTCCTGGGAAGTGACTATTTCGCTTTCCGTGTCATTTTACTATTAATCGCCTTTACCAAACGGTTTTCCTTTTTCTGAAAGAAGGGGGCTCCGGCATGTGTTCTTACATAGAACCAATTGGGTTTACTGTACTGTCTGAACTGATCATCCATCAGTACGAAAGCACTGAAGACGTAACTCGGATGTTTTTCTACTTCTCCGTCCGGAAGGTAGTGCACAACTGAGTCGGCAATTACACGCGATACTTCTCCAATCCTGAACTGAGTGATATTGATAGTATCTTTATTAACGATTTCGTGATTGAATCCGTAAAAAGTGGTAGCATCAAAATCTTTATTTTTTACAAATTCTTTGTCTTTGGAGTAGAAGAATAGAACCTTACTAAAGGTAAAGTGTTCTCCAAAAGCCTTTGCCAGTTTTTTATTTTTTTCCAATAAATCTGCCTGGTAACGTTGCGCCGCAGCCTCACCCTGATTTTTTCGTATAATTTCTGTTGTTCTTTCACGGGAAAACAATTGAACTAGAAGGTAACCGTTTTGAACGACTTCCAGGTTTTGTTTCAGAGATCCCTGGGAGAGAATCAATACCGGAGTGAAAAGAATCAGACTAACGAAAAAAAGTTGGCGCATGTTTTTCTTCCAAAAATACATAATTTTACTGGTACAGGAGTGTAAAGAGAAATGGAATATGAAGGATAGTTATACTAGTCTGACTTTGAAAATGTTTTTACTGATTGCTGCATTTCAGTTTAGTTTTTTGATCAGAGCACAGGAATCGGGAAAGAAAGATGCTATTCCGGTTGTACTTTCTGAAGTGGATAATTTGTATAAAGTAAGTCCCGACCTGTATCGGTCGGGACAACCTTCCGGACATGCGGTACCAGAGTTAAACGATCTGGGTGTAAAAACGATTCTTAATTTAAGAAATCTAAGTGGTAACGGAAGATATAAAGGTACCGGAGTGTCCGAAATTGTGTTAAAACGAAAACGAATCAATACCTGGCGAATAGACCGGGAGGATCTATTGGAAGCTTTCCGGATTTTTGAGAAATCTCCTAAGCCCGTTCTTGTACATTGTAAGCACGGTGCGGATCGTACAGGAGCATTTGTTGCTGCTTATCGGATCATGTACCAGTCGTGGTCTGTTGAAGATGCTATTGATGAGCTGAGAAATGGCGGATACGGATTTCACGCAAAATACTTTGAAAATATACCCGAGCTTTTACGATCTGTTAATTTTGATTTGCTCCGAAATGAAATAAAAGAACAAGTGAAATACGATTAGTTTTTTTCGTTTTTAGCCGCTTCTTTTTCGCTTTCCTTCTTTTCCTTTTTCCTTTGTTTCAGGTCTTCTTTCAGTTTTTTGGACCTTTCTTTATCTTCTTTTTTGATTTCTTTAAATTCCTTTTTTGTCAGTAAGTCCAGTTCTCCCGGTTTGTGCTTTCCCTGCTCAATTTCTTTTACGATCCGTTCCATGAGCCAGTCCTCTTTGTCCGGATGATAGGTTGCTTTCAGATTTTGTTCAAACATTTTCCCCATAGTTGAGTACCAGGATGCTTTTAATTTTCCCCGGTACTTGGCGATAATATCAAATACGGTATGCCCGGTTTCACGGTGAACCAATTTCATGAGTACTTTCCCTTCTGAAACATACATATTGCGGATCACGTATTCAAAATCGTCCATGAGTTGCTGATGCGCTTCTTTTCCATATTTTTTGACCTTTCGCTTTTTTTCAATTCCTGAAACATCCGCTTCATACTCATCCAGTAATTGTTTGGCATATACGGCATAAGGATAAACTTTTTTAACCCTGCGTAAGAGATAGTTATAATTGCGTTTGTAATTAGGATCGACGATTTCTATATCCTTATGAAAGTAGGCGACATACAACGAGTCATCCCCTTGTCCCCTGACAATTGAAAAACCTGAGGAAAGAGAGAATAAAAAGACTGCAACCAAAACGAAAATTACCTTTTTCATACTAATCGGTTTTCTGATTTCTTTTTATATTAGAACAAATTTCTTGCCATGAAGTTACAATACGCTTTTTTTCCTGTAGGTATGCTTTTGTTCTTTTCTTGTACTAACGGAGAAAGCAAATATGATATTGTGGAAATAGAGGAGGGGAATTTAACTGTTGAGGCTGTTGATAGCATAGAGATTGATACTACCGAGTATGTGTCTGAAGTAGTAGAGAAGAATGAAATCAAGAAAGAAATTGAAAAAAAGTATGGGAAACAGTGGGATCTTTGTGATTGTGTAAAGAAAAATGATTCTATTCAGAAAGTAATCGAAAAAATGGGTGACGAGGATGACTTTGACCCTGTTTTTGCCAGAATGGAAGAAATTGATCAGCATTGTAAAGAAATGCTCACGATACCAAATACTACGCCTGAAGATCGTCAGAAACATCAGAAACGAGTGAAAGATTGCCTGAGAAGTAAATAATATGAGACTGAAACCATCTTTGTTCCGTGTTTAAAATAGCTTTTCACCCGATTTATGTACACCCATTACCTGAGGGACATCGTTTTCCTATGGAAAAATACGACTTGTTACCACGTCAGTTACAACACGAGGGAACAGCAGATCCGGATGATTTTTTTGCTCCGAACCTAATAGATCTTAAATGGTTAGAAGGGATTCATTCCGATGAATACGTTAAAAAGTTGCAGCAATTAAAACTTTCCCGTTCAGAAGAACGACAAACCGGGTTTCCGGTAACGAAAGAATTGGTAGAGCGGGAATTTCGAATTGTGGAGGGAACACGTTTATGTACCGAATATGCGTTGAGAGATGGTGTTGCGTTTAACAGTGCCGGAGGAACGCATCATGCTTTTCGGGATAGAGGAGAAGGATTCTGTTTATTGAATGATCAGGCAGTAGCTGCTAATTATTTATTGCGAACAGGAAAAGCAAATTCTATTTTAATTGTTGATCTGGATGTTCATCAGGGAAATGGTACAGCGGCAATTTTTGAACAAGAAGCTAATGTGTTTACATTCAGTGTGCACGGAGAACATAACTATCCGTTGCGGAAAGAAAAATCAAGCAGAGATGTAGGGTTACCGGACGGTATTTCTACAGCGGACTATCTGGAAACTGTTGAGTTTCATTTGAACGATATTCTAAATGACTTTCACCCCGATTTTGTCTTTTATCAGTGTGGGGTAGATATTATTGAAACGGATAAACTGGGACGACTTAATGTCTCCATATCCGGTTGCAGGCGTAGGGACGAACTTGTTCTTTCACGATTTAAAGACCTCTCTATTCCAGTTGTTTGTACGATGGGAGGAGGGTATAGTAAAGAAATAAGACATATCGTAGAGGCACACGCCAACACCTATCGAGTAGCAAAATCACTTTATTTTTAGTTTATACTGAACTGACAAAAGTCATTTGAAATTTCGGAGTGTACTTTTATTTTCACAGCATAAAAACGAAAGAAAATGGATGAAAATACGCATGTAATTGAGCAGATATCGGCTGGTTTTCGAAAAGTTGCAAAAGAATTGGAGGAGTTTCAGGTTCAATTGGCACTGGGAAAGATGGCCGCAAAAGATAAGTATGAAGAGGTAAAGAAAGATTTTAATTCATACGTTAATGACTTTAAGCAGAAATATGAAGGGTCAAAAGAGTTGTGGAATGAATACAAAGCTCAGTTAGAAGACCTTCAGGTGCAATTAGCCCTGGGAAAAGCTGAAACTGTAGAAGCATTTCGTGAACAGAAACACAAGATCATTACTAAGGTACGTGAAATAGAAAACCAGATCAAAAGTCACCCGCTGTATGTTAATTGGTACCCGGAATTATTGGCTGCTTTGGAGAAAGTTAAAATTGAACTGGAGATTCTTGACGATTATTACGATGAAGCAAAGACAAAAGCTTCAGTAGAGTTTGATAAGCGTAAGAAACAGTTGGAAGAGACAATAGAAGATATCCGGGATAAATTCAGAAAGAATACGGAGAATGATTCCCGGTGGGATGTTTTTCAGGAGGAGATAGCATTAGCTTATTCACATTTAAAGAAGGCTATTTTTCAAAAATAACTCCGGAAATGTTTATCGAATAATAGAAGCGAAGGGATGTTTAAAATTCTCTTCGCTTTTTATTTTACTGATTCTTCCGGTTTTTTCTTGTTTTCTACCGGGAAGAAGAAACTGGTCGGGTGCTTTTTAAAATGTTGCCAGTTGGATGAAAAAACAAATCGTATTTCAGAAAAAGGAATGTTTCTGGACCGGAAAGCCAGGAGCAGTGAAAGAATAAAACTTACCAGGAAGTTTATGAGACCAATGATTCCTATTCCAAGGATGCCAAGTAACAGCATCCACAGCGTAATTTCAAAATCATTTCCATATAGTCCCAATGCCAGATTTCCACTTGCAAACGTGATGTGCCTGATGTCCAGATCCAGCCCTATAAAAGCACCGATAGAAGCCGTGGACCCCATGAATACCCCGAACCAGAGATTAGACATAATTCCTGCCCATTTTTTCTCATAGAATTGTGCTATTTGTTCGGTTTTTCTTCTTCCCAGACTTAATTTAAGGATAGGATGCTCTTTGATCCGGTAAGGAACCTGAAGGTAGCGGTCTCTGTTGGCAATACTCCCAGAGATAATGCCCGATAGAAACAGGAAAACTCCGGCAATAGCTGCATGAAATATGGCAGGAGAATGAAGAGGGCTAAGGTCAGTAATCAGTTTATCCGCTTTTGAAGTAGCTATATTATAATCAAAAGCCAGGTCAATTAAAAATACCCCTGCTAAAGCGACAGGAAATGCTATTATTACGTTACCGACGAAGGCTATAAACTGAGACCTGAATAATCGGGCAAAAAGCCGGGCAAAATCATCATATTTTGTTTTTGATTTGGCTCCTTTGTCCAGTCCCTTTTTTAATTCATTGATAAAAGCAGCAGCAGTCATTGCAGGTTGTTTGGTCGCCAGTGTAAAACCTAACAAATAAATGGCAATAAATCCGAACGCGTAGTTTGCACTGTATAGGAAAGCGTGTCCGAAATCACTGACATGGACTTTGGCTAACAGCACTTTTATAATACACATAATCCCGACTATTAAACCACCTCCCATAGAGGCTTTGAGCATTTCCATGTACTCTTTCCGGTCAGATGTGATATAATGTTCTCCTGTTTTTGCAGTATGCTGAGTTATTTCATACGAAACGAGTTGTGTACTTTCATTGATTAACTGTCGGACATTATTCTTCCGGCAATTGATATCTATCAGGAGTTTTGCCAGACGTACGGTATTTCCCTTCATGTCATTTTGTCCTTCAATGGTAAGAATGTCGAGAAGAACTTTTAGTCGGGTTAACTGCTGACGAATCCGAAGTAAATGTTGATTTACTTTCATAGATATACCGTACTTGGCACTGTTCTGAAATGCTTTGTCAATAAACTGTTCACATTGTTTATGAAGAACAAGAAATTGTTTCAGAGCCATTGTTTCCGGGGTCAGCTGAAAATCCGGAGAAGAAAAAATAACTTTACGAAGTTCGGTAAGTTCATTTTCAAGAGCAACAAAGGAACTTTCGTGTGAATCATACTCAGGAACCATACGAAGAACTTCCGTTTCCATTACCCGTCCGTTAATTCGCCAGATAAGTAACTCAATTGATTCAAACAATTGGTCGAATGCTGAGTTCTCGGATATTCTGCTAAAGATGGTTTTGAACCCAAGCAGGTCAAAAAGATAATTCAGTTCTTCTTCGGGAATTGAATCAATCCACAAGGGATCATTTGAAGAAAAGAAAACCTGATTAAGAATAAACTCAAGTGTATCGGATTTCGGTTGGTAGGGGAGAAGCTTGGCAATAATACGTCTTTTTACTTCCCGAAGAAAATGTGTGTCTTCAAGTATTTCCGCATCTGTAAGAATGGGTTTGAAATTCCGGTTGTTAAACAAATTGGATAAAAAAGAACCTAATTCTCTTGCGTATACAGGATTTCGTTCCAATATATCAAGGAAATGCCGAATAGAATGTTGAGTTGTTTTCTGATCCGGACGGATAGCGTGAACAAGTGTTGTTAATACCCGCACCTGATCTTTACAGTGTATCCATCCTCTGTTTTCATCAAAATAAGAAGAAAGGTACTGCTCAACAGGTTGTTTAGCCTTATACCTTTTAAAGATGTCACTGTTAAACCAGGGAAAACGCATAGTCTTTTATTAAGTAGCGTAAATATAGAAGTAATCTGTATGAAACGAAATGGGGCAAACAAAAAAATCCTGCCGGTAAAAGCAGGATTTTTATTTTTTTAACTCTTATTATTTAAGCATGTACACCTAGTACTTCTGCCATTTTAGCTCCAATCTGAGCAGGTGAGTCTACTACGTGGATACCACATTCCTTCATGATACGTTTTTTTGCTTCTGCTGTATCATTTTCACCACCTACAATTGCACCTGCGTGTCCCATTGTACGTCCTTTTGGTGCTGTTTCTCCAGCGATAAACCCAACAACAGGTTTTGTTCCGTTTTCTTTAACCCATTCAGCAGCCAAAGCTTCCAGATTACCACCAATCTCACCGATCATGATAATTCCTTCTGTTTCCGGATCAGCCATAAGCATCTGAACAGCTTCTTTAGTTGTTGTACCGATGATCGGGTCTCCTCCGATACCAATTGCAGTAGTGATTCCCATTCCTGCTTTTACAACCTGATCAGCTGCTTCGTATGTAAGGGTTCCTGACTTGGAAACAATTCCGATTTTACCTTTCTTGAATACAAAACCAGGCATGATACCAACTTTTGCTTCACCCGGAGTAATAACTCCAGGACAGTTTGGTCCGATAAGCGTAACGTCATAGTCACGAAGGTATTCTTTTGCATTCACCATATCAGCTACAGGAATTCCTTCTGTGATACAAACTACCACTTTAATTCCGGCATTAGCAGCTTCCATAATGGCGTCGGCAGCAAATGCAGGTGGAACAAAGATGATAGAAACATTAGCTCCGGTTTCTTTAACCGCATCCGAAACTGTATTAAAAACAGGCTTATCCAGGTGAGTAGTTCCTCCTTTTCCGGGTGTTACACCACCAACAACGTTGGTTCCATATTCAATCATTTGTCCGGCGTGGAATGTTCCTTCACTACCTGTAAAACCTTGTACAATTACTTTCGAATCTTTATTTACCAGTACGCTCATCTTATGCGAATTTTATTAGCTATTTTTTCAATGCCACCAAAAATAGTTCTTTGATTGAGAATAGCCAAGAATAACAGACAAAATTTATCAACCGATAATGAAAAAATAACAGAGCAAATCTACCCGAAGAAACTCAAAAGTAAAAAGCTCCTCTCCGGGCGGAAAAGAGCTTTTCATTGTTGCTTTAAGAATCCTCCTGTGAAGTAGGAGATACTTTAGAATTGTACATTGTATAACGCAAAATTAGAATTTAATTACACCCTATTTTCATTATTAACATCCTTTAACAAAGAATTAACTGTTAGCCCCTGCTGTGCTAGAGTTGTTGCATTTTTAAAGCCAAAAAATGTTAATAAAAAGGAATGATTTTACTACAACCAAAAAAGGAATTACTGACCTCTTTGAAGAATAGAACCAGGTGCGTTCTTTTTTCTTTTTGGTTGCTTGTAATCCGGTTGTGGTGTTCCCGGTTGCTGATTCGTAATTTTAACTTTCTTACGAGAATCTTTAGCGTTATTCTGACCATCGGGAAGCACAGCAGTATGTTTACCATTGCTAACAGGCGCTTCCTCATCAGTAGGACTGATCCAGGTAGTTTTCATTTCGCGTTTTTCGGCACCACCTTTTTGACTGTTTAAAGTGTAAATCGTCATTTTCTTGCCACGATTTTCTTCGTTGGTTGAAATAATGTCCGCACGATACATCCAGTAGTCATTTACATACTCATAAGCATCGTAACTCATATCCGGTACGTAGTACGAATAAAAACCTTTTAGTGCAGGTGATTCAGGAGAAAGATGGTCATAGACGATCATATTTCTTTGTTGATCGTATCGCATTGTCATAACTGCCTGTTCTTTATGTTCAAAGAATAAACGTTTATGTGTACCTTCTTCGTTCTTAAAAAGATTGTAACCCAATTTGGGACGACTACCCGCGAAGTAAAGCACATCCATTAACTTAATGTTTGAACTGGCTGTATTACCATCCCATCCCAGAAGGGTGTAATACATTTTACCTCTTCTTTTTTTTGGTATAATGGCGTAATATAATGCACCGTACCAGTTTTCTGCCGTAAGTGTTTCATCGGGACGGGCAGGAAGCATAATCGAGTTGTCAGTTAGCTCTGTGACTTCAACCTGCTTTTTACGAGGGTTATCATACAGAACGTAACAGAAGTATTCGTGTGTAAAATCTTTGTTCTCTATATTCCAGTTAAAAAGCCGAACCGCATTGTCGGGAGATTTGATCGTTCCCATCGATGTAAGTCTTGAAAAAGGATAGTTCATTACTCCCTCAAGTTGGAATGTTTTTTCCAACTCTTTTTTCAATTCTGTATTGCGGGCCTGAAGATCCTGAGGTGTTTTTGCAGCACGTAATGCATCTAACTTTACTGAAAGGCGGTATTCCGCTTCAGAAAGAGGTGTGCTTTCCTGACTGTATAAAAAGCCGGTAAAAGCTACAAACATATATGTGATCCACAATCTCATTTACTGCTATAACGTAAGCGCTTTGTTTTTGTTACAATTCATCAAATATAAAGAAATATAATGAGAGTGCCTACAGGTGCATAAAGTCTTTCTTAGCCAGTAGCTCATCTTCGGACTCTCTGTACTCAGGATCATCTACACAACAGTCTACCGGACAAACCGCTGCACATTGTGGCTCGTCATGAAAACCAACACATTCGGTACATTTGTCAGTAACAATATAATAGACATCCATATCTTTGGGCTCAAACTTTTGTTCTGAATCAACGTCGGTTCCGTCAAGTGTGGTAATAATTCCTTTTAATGAGGTTCCGTCAGCATAGTTCCATTCGGCACCTCCTTCATATATTGCGTTATTTGGACATTCCGGCTCACATGCACCACAGTTGATGCATTCGTCTGTTATCATTATTGCCATTTGTTCTCTTCTTATTAAGGTTCTTTACTTAGTTTTGCAAATATAAGAAATGGAAAAGATTCAATAGGTTCTTATGGAAAGAAATGAATTGATAAACTTGTTTGAAAAACTCGGAAAAGTATTCGGGGATGTAGCTGAGGATTTGCCTTTTTCGCAGAACGGATCAGGAGTTTCTGCATCAGGATATGGAGATTTTGTCAGTGTTGTTCAAACTGTAAAAAGAAATAACGCCTGGTTTACACCTGAAAATGTTAGAAAATCTCTTGGTGGAATTGCAAGTTGGTTAACTAATGAACAGCTAACGAATTGGGTGTCTGATTACCCTTTTACTACTCAGCCAAAGCGAGTAGGATTGGTTATGGCCGGAAACATACCGTTGGTTGGTTTTCATGATTTCCTGAGTGTACTGATAATGGGACATCAGGCAGTTTGTAAATTCTCTTCTGGAGATAATGTTCTGTGGCCTGCTGTTCTCAAATTGATGCAAGAGATAGATGCACGGGTTTTGGAACATATTACGGTTACAGCCGGGAAATTTGAGAATATAGATGCTATAATTGCTACAGGAAGTGATAATTCGGCACGGTATTTTGAACATTATTTTGGGAAATACCCGAATATTATCCGGAAAAACAGGACGTCTGTAGCGGTATTGACGGGACAAGAATCGGATGAGGAGTTGAAGCTCTTGTCTGATGATATTTTCTCTTACTTTGGTTTGGGATGTAGAAATGTATCTAAACTTTTGATTCATGAAGATTTTAATCTGGATCGATTCTTTACGGGTATTTTTCACGTTGGTGAGCAACTCATGCAACACCACAAGTACATGAATAATTTTGACTATAACCGGGCTGTTTACCTGTTGAACAAGGAAGATGTGTTGGAAAACGGGTTTGCGCTACTCCGATTTACGGAAGATTTACATTCTCCTTTATCTGTTCTCAATTGTCAAAGGTATAAGGACATGGAAGAAGTTGAGACATTTATTGCTGAAAAGGCAGAGGAAATTCAAGTCGTAATCGGACATGATTTTACTGCTTTCGGGCAATCTCAGCAGCCAGGACTGACTGATTATGCAGACAATATAAATACACTGGATTTTCTAAAAGAAATCTGACGGTTTTATAAAAAGAGAAGATAGACAGGGGTGAAGAGTCCGCTGAGCATTGAGATCTTTAACAAACCATTTGCTATTTTATACTTTTTATCGTCTTTTTGAAAAATAATCTGAAGTAAGGCAAGTAATTGCAGTAGAATGGCCAGTACGATAGGTGCCAGTACAATAAGGAATTCAATAGGTTGTAACCAGCCTGAGAAAATCATAAATCCGGTAAAGAGCAGAAGGGGAATACTTAGCAAAGCAACAATTACCCGATCTGTTTTTCGTTTTCCCATTACAATAGGTATCGTTTGTGCCCGAATGGCTTTGTCTCCTTCAATATCTTCTACATCTTTTATTACTTCACGGGCCAAATTCGTGAAAAAAGCAAAAATACCCATTGAAAAACCGAAATTGAGGATCAATTGACCGATTTGATTCGTTTCGGGATTAAAGGCAAAGTAATCCTGACCGATTCGATACAATGAATTTAACCACGAGTTATTGTCCCCGGCTTCAAGATTATAGACATTAAGAAAATAAATAGAAGCAAGAATAGGAACAAGTCCTGTTAATCCCGCAATAATAATGTTTCCTATGGCAAATCGACGTTTGAAGTACATAGAATAGAACCACAGCAGGTTAATAGATAACAAGTGAATAAACAGGTAGACAAAACTCTCATGTTTTGAACTGAGATAAATGGCTATTCCGAATGCTGCGAGATTAAAAATCCAGTGCGTTACTATTGCCCATCTTCTTTTTAAATGACGGGTAATAATCAGACGCTCCGGTCGGTTAATCCGGTCTGTTTTTACATCAAAGTAATCATTGATGATATTACCTGCTCCGGCTATGAGAACAGTTGAGAACACCAACAAAAAGAAATCCATTGGTTCTCCGTGTAGTACAAATTTCCCGTCTTTTTCGAGTAAAAAACCGATAAAGAACCACCGCATCGCATACATAGTAAGTATGATGATGACAAGGTTTACCGGTCGTAATAGTCGAATAAAGTGCATTAGTTTGCCGTTATAGTGTATTCTGTTCTTCTGTTTAACTGGTGTGCAGCTTCTTTTTCCTTTTCCGTCTGCATGTTCGCAATTTCAGAATCACTGATTACAGGTTTCGTTTCCCCATACCCCTTATACGTCATCCGATCCGGAGCGATTCCTTTTGTTACGACATAATCATATACTGCTTTTGCCCGTGCTTCCGAAAGCTTACGGTTTTCATCGGCGTCACCTCTTGTATCTGTATGTCCGCTGATCTCAATCTGTACATTTTTATGTTGATTCAGATAGTCTACTAGCTTGTTAAGCTCTACCTGCGATTCCGGACGTAGGGTACTCTTATTAAGGTCAAAGAATACATTGTCCAATCGTACAGTAGCTCCTGCAATAATTGGCTGAAGGGGGACACTCATGTGATAGGGTTCGTTATTTTCAGGAATGGTTAAGGTGAAATTCTTTGAAAAGAAATTGTACCCCGGATAATTGACATTGAGTGCGTAATCTCTGTTGGTAGGAAGTGTTACTAAGAATTCTCCGGTAATTTTATCCGCATCAGATTCAACCACTGTTTTTCCTGTTTTGAGGTCAATCAACTGAAAGTGTCCACCAAGTGGTTTCCTGCTTTGTGCATCGAAAACGATTCCATCCATATAAATAGTTCTTGTAGGACGAACACTTTCGGGTAATTCAAAATAGTAAAGGTCCAAATCACCATGACCACCTTCACGATTGGAAGCAAAGAAGGCTATTTCACCATCCGGAGCTACAAGAAGCGAATTTTCATCATACCGGGTATTAATCGGGTACCCTAAATTCTGAGGCATACTCCAGTTTCCATTGTCGTCCATTCGTGTTACAAAAAGATCCAGTCCTCCGAATCCGGGATGTCCGTCAGAAGAGAAATAGAGTGTTCTTCCGTCCGGATGGATATGAACAGATTCCTCACGCATAGGTGTATTGATGATATCAGGAAGTCGTTCTGCTTCTGACCAGCTTCCGTCTTCCTGTAAGAAAGCTCTGTAGATATCCTGATGCTTTCTACGATCTCTGTCATAAGAACCGCGGATAAAGTACATTGTTTTTCCATCGGAAGAAAGAGATGGTTGGGTTTCCCAATGCGCCGTATTCACTCCTCCAGGTAGATTTCTGGGATTGTTCCATTGAGAACCTATTTTTTTTGTAATGAATAGATCACAACTTCCTTTCCCCGTTCTTCCTTCGCCATAATTTCTACCTGTTACATCAGGACAGGCAACAAAAACAAGAGTTCTTCCGTCGGGAGCAAAAGTAGGGGCTCCTTCATTTCGTTCTGTATTAATGTTTTTCGGCATAGAGCTTGCCATATTCCAGCGACCTTCATCATCCAAATGGGAAACAAAAAAGTCTTCCTGCGCCCCCAGTTCTGTTCCCGGAGCGGGCAGTCTACGGGTAAAAAGAAGTGTTTTCCCGTCTACTGTGATGGTAGGGAAGTATTCCGGGTGTTCTGTATTAATTGCAGGTCCCAGATTGATGGGGGTAAATTTAGCGGGATTACGCATGGCTTCAGCCGCCAATTCTCCACTTCGGATAATTTTCTGAGCCTGATAGTTATACTGTTGATTTCTATTTCCGTATTCCAGATAACGTTTTGCATTTTTTGTAGCCTCTTCGTATTTTCCATACTCATGCTGAAGTCGGGCGAGCATAATGTATGAACTTCCGGAAGGGTCATATCCCGGATTGATAGCTATGGATCGTTCCAGGTGATAAATTGCTTTGTCCGGATAACCGGAACCCAGAAAATATTCTGAGATTAATTGATGTGCTTCAATAAAATTCGGATCTTTTTTGATCGCCTTTTCGAGTAATTCAATTGCCGGTCCATAGTCTACAGTACCTGTGCGCATATCGTAATGATCATTAGGGGACTGAAGCGCCTCTTCAAACCACGAGATTGCTTTTTTATTAGAGGTGGAGTACGTCATTTGTGCTGTGGTTCCACAGCTGAACAGTAGGATGGCAATGGCCAGAATTATCGGTAATCTATGCATAGTATCAGGGTATATTCATGTATTTATGGGTTTGCAGAGAAACTCTCCATTGAGGGTGTTCCTTTACAAATTCAATAATCAGGGGCAAAAATCGTTCCTCTTTCGACCATTCCGGTTGAAGAAATAGCTTGCAATTACTTTTTACCAGTTTCTCAGCGTGTTTCTGTGCCCAGTCAAAATCAGAGGGGTGGTTGATAACAACTTTTAACTCATCAGCTCTTTCATAGGCTTCTTCTACAGGAGATTTAAATTTCTTAGGAGAGAAGCAATACCAGTCTACGTTTCCTGAAAAAGCATAAGCACCTGATGTTTCAATCGCAACTTCCAGTTGGTGAGTATGTAATTCATCCACTAGTGTTGACAGGTCGTACATCCCCGGTTCTCCACCTGTGATTACAACAAAGTCTGTTTTGCTTTTTAAAGCGTTTTCCACAATTTCAGAAACAGGAGTATACGGATGTTTTTCTGCGTCCCAACTTTCTTTTACATCACACCAAACACAACCGACATCGCATCCACCCAGACGAATGAAATAGGCAGCACGTCCACTGTGATACCCTTCTCCCTGGATTGTATAAAATTCTTCCATAAGAGGAAGTTCAGTTGTTTGAGAATGTGAAGTTGTCTCTTTCATTAAATCAAAGTTACAAAAGAATATCGTTGAATAATACAGCGTAATGCATGCAAAAGTTAATGGGTCTTTGCATAGTCTTCTGTAAAACAGAAAATGATGTCAGCTAATTCTTTATTCTCATCCTCTAGTTTATCAATCTGATCCTGAGATACCATTGTGATTACAAGTGTCTGGTCAGCAGAAACTTCATCTTTCAGGAAAGATAGAATTCCTTCTGATTTGTTGGAATGAAAGGAACCGTTCAGATGTAAGAAAGCTCCGTTTTCAGGCATGTTCTGCTTAATGAAATGCGCCATGGTAGCGTCTTTCACTGCCTGAGCCTCCATCATGTTCTGACCTTTATGTCCTCCCATTGACATATTCATGAGTTGCTTGTTGCTCTCCAGTGTTGTGTCGATAGCAATTGGAAGGGGTGCAAAATAAGATTTGGTCTCTGAGGGAAACTTTTTAAGGTGATCAATCCCATTATAAAAAACACTATTTGCATATCTGCGGGGAATATTTGTAGCAATCAAGCGTGCATTATTTTCCCGGACAAATTCGACAACAGGTTTGTAGTCCGTTTTGTAATTTTTCCACAACCTGCATTCGTCTTCAAAGTTTTTTGTGCTGATGAGTCCTCCGAAATATTCATCAATAATAAATTGGTTGTCAGCTTCAAACATTTCCATTCCAACAACTAATTTGTTACCATGTTTTTCATGGAGATATTTGGTTACTTGCAATTGGAGCCAGTGAATATCAGCGCAATCATGAAATTCTCCGAAAAAAATAAGTTGTTTTTTGTCCAGAGACTTATAGAACTTATCAATTGAAATTTCTTTTCCTTGTTTATTGAAAATCTTAAAGTTAGATTGAGCATTCGCTTGTACCAGTATAAAAAGCAGTGAAAATATAAAAAGATGTCTCATTTTAGTTTTTATTTTAAAACCGTAAATTTACAATCCAAATCGGTAATAGCAAGTGGAAAATAAGCAACATATTTTACTGTTGAGCTCATGGTATCCGACACGAATTGATGAGACTTCCGGGAACTTTATAAAAAGGTTTGCACAGTTTTTGTCCGGAAAATTTAAAATCTCTGTCATTTTTGTCAAAGCGGATAGTTCGATAGAAAAGGTTGAATTTCATGAAATGCGCGAAGGTGATTTTCATGAGATTATTGCGTATTACCCGAAGCCGAAAGGAATTTTCAGCAGGACCCGACAATTGGCCAGGTACAAAAAAGTGCTGGACACGGCTTTACAAAAACTGGATTCAAAACCAGATCTGATTCATGCGCACGTTGCTTACCCGAAAGGAAAGGAATTTGAGTATGTTTCCTCTAAATTAGGGGTGGACTTTATTCTTCAGGAACATTCATCTGATTTTTCCGAGCACGAAGACTGGTCAAAAATAAAGCGTCAGTTGGTTATTCAAACGCTTCGAAAGGCACGCCTGGTTTTACCGGTATCTCATTTGCTGGAAGAAGAAATCCTTAAAGTAGAACCACATTTGGCGCGTGTCGTTCTTCCTCTTCCTGTCAATACCGAATTGTTTTTTCCTGAGAAATCAATTTCTTCGCAACGTCCCTATACCTTTTTGCACGTTTCAGGACTGGACGAAAAGTACAAGAATGTGAGGGGAATCGTGGAAGCATTTCACCGGGTTTATCAACATCACCCTGACACACGGCTTACTATCGTAACAGATGGAGATCCATCTGCATTGTTTCAGTTTTTGGAAGAAAACAACTGGCGGGAAGGTATTGATGTTAAAAGAAATCTTACGTATGAAGAAGTCGCGATTGAATACAGAAATAGTGACTGCTTTGTTCTTTTTTCCCGTTTTGAAACGTTTAGTTGTGTTTTGGTAGAAGCTATGGCTTCAGGAATACAAATTATTACAACAGAGGTGGGGGTGGTTCCTTCAATTGATGAGAAATTACTGACTGTGGTTCCTAACGGGGATATTCATGCTCTGGCGACTTCGATGGAAGAGTTATGTATGGGAAAAAGGAATGTTGAATCTGTGGAATTAGTAACTGCTGCTCAACCATTCTCTAATGAATACATCCTTGAACGATTGAGCATGATTTATAACGAAGTACTCCTGAAGAATAATGATTGACTTCAGAGAGCTTAGCGAAGTTTACCGTCTGACAGCTACGGACTTTGGGACACTTGTAACTATCGAAAATAGGCTGATTATTCACTTTGTAAATATGCCTTTGACCAAAAAGGAAAATGATCTTTTAGTCCGGTTTCTACACAATTTAAGAAAAGAATATACTATTCCCGTTATTCAGTTAACCTGGAAGCAGTGGGAAGATCAACATGATTTTGTGGTGAATATTTTGCGTGCAAAATTGGGACAGGTGGAGCGTATTCATGGGAGAAAAGTAATCGTTAGGGAGCTGGATATAGAAACAGCAACCGACTTTGTGAATGTAAATCATCTTCAGGGGGCGACCTTATTTGATTCCGCACTGGGGTTATTCGGAAATGAACGACTTTTGGCGGTAGCTTTGTTCGGAAAGCCCAGACAAATGGTACGGGATTTTGATGAATCCTATGTTTCAGGTGAATTGATCCGGTTTTGTTCTGCTCGAGGTATACGCGTTTACGGAGGATTGGATAAATTACTGAAAGCCTCTGCCAGACATTTTAATCTGCGTGACATCATGACCTATTCGGATTATAATATTTCAGATGGAATGGTATACCAAAAGTTAGGGTTCGAGAAACGAGGAGAGTTATTGCCAATGGCATTTGAAGCGAGTAGAGGGGGTTGGAAGCGAACCCGAAAACCTGATGAGAATAAAACCTATTACTGGAATTCTGGGAGTGAGAAGTATGTGTTACCAATTTCTGTTTCCGGTTTTCAGAAGTGATTTAGGTTGCCTACTTTTGTTGTGTGCAAACTACGTATGATTCGATATTTGTAATTGGACCGACAGCCTCCGGGAAAACTGCTTTGGCAGTTCGGATAGCTGACGCACTGGAAGGAGAGATTATCAGTGCTGATTCCAGACAGGTTTACCGAAAGATGGATCTTGGTACCGGAAAAGATTTACACGAGTTTACTTATAACAATACTACAATTCCTTATCATCTTATTGATATTTGTGATGCGGGAGATAACTACAATATTGAGCGTTTTTATCTGGATGCAGGTGCTGCAATCGCTTCTGTGAAAAGTAGAAATAAACTCCCTGTTATTTGTGGAGGAAGCGGTTTATACATTGAAACACTTCTTAAAGGAAATGAGTTTGCTTCTATTCCTAAAAATAAAATGCTGAGAGAGCAATTAGTAACTAAAGAAAAAGAAGAGTTATTTCGTCTTTTTGAATCGATTCCTGTGGATTTGCGCTCTCGTTTGGATAACCTGTCGGTTAAAAAGACAATCCGGGCAATAGAGATAGCAGAGTACATTGCTGAATATGGTATGCCTGAACGAAGAAATTTAGGCTTGAAACCATTGATTTTAGCCACGGAAGTCGACAGAGAAACACGTAGAAATCGTATTTCAAAGCGTTTACGGGCAAGATTTCAGGAAGGAATGATAGAAGAAGTAGAAGGACTTCTTCGGGATGGAGTGACTCCTGAACAATTGAAATTTTATGGGTTGGAGTATTTTTGGATAACCCAATATGTAACTGGAGAAATCGACTATACGACAATGGAGAATTCTTTGGAAACTGCAATCCACCAATTTGCAAAACGACAAATGACCTGGTTTCGCCGTATGGAAAAACAAGGGTATACATTACAATGGGTCCCCTCGGATATTCCCATCGATTCAGTGATGCAATTGCTTGGCAACTGAAATAATTGTAATTTTCGAAAAAAATTGACAATGAAACTATTTACTACGATTGGGAGTTTTTTCTGTGCTTTGGTTGCTTTTTCCCAGACAACCATTGATCATACATTACAACATGGAGGTTTGACACGCGAGTACAGATTGTATATTCCTGCTTCTTATGATGGAACAGAAAGTGTTCCGTTGCTTTTTAATCTTCATGGTTATACATCTAATAATGTACAACAGGAAGTTTACGCTGATTTTCGCCCGATAGCAGATACAGCAAATTTTATCATAGTTCATCCTAATGGAACATTGGATTTAGGAGGGAATCGTTACTGGAATGCTTTTAACATCCCCGGAGGAGTGGATGATGTTGGTTTTTTGTCCACTTTAATTGACGAAATAAGTCAGTCGTATACCATTGATATGAATCGTGTTTACAGCACAGGAATGAGCAACGGAGGTTTTATGAGTTATGAACTGGCTTGTGCGTTAGGGTATCGAATTACAGCTGTAGCATCGGTTACGGGAGCTATGCCTAAGAACAGACCTTCAACCTGTAACCCTCCCCATCCCGTTCCCGCTATGCAAATTCACGGTACTGCGGACCCAACTGTCCCATACAATGGAAATGCACAACAGGAGTCTATTGAAGATGTCGTTGACTACTGGGTAGGGCAGACAGGTTGTAATCCTGTACCTGTAGTAACACAGGTACCCGATGTAAATACTACGGATGGTTGTACAGCCGAACAGTATGTCTACTCCGGAGGGATAGGCGGTGCAACAGTTGAGTTCTTTAAAATACAGGGAGGCGGACATACATGGCCCGGAGCACCGATTGATATTGGTGTTACGAATCATGATTTTGATGCGAGTGTAGAAATATGGCGATTCTTTAGCAAGTATAAAACTACTGATCTTGTAAGTTTTGAAGAGCAGGAGGAAGCAGTTGAGTTCACTTTATATCCTAATCCTACAGAGGGAAACTATACTTTGGGAGGAGCTGTGGAAACTATTCGGTCTGTTCGGGTTTTGGATACATCAGGAAAGGTTATCGAGACTTATGAAGGGAATGCAATTCCGGCTGAGTTGGAGATAAAGCAGAGCGGGATGTATTTTGTTCAGATTGAAACAGTAGTGGATACTATAATCCGAAAGTTAATTGTTCGTTAACAGTATTGATTGTGTTACAATAGAAAAAAGCGGTGCAAATTTATTATTTGCACCGCTTTTTATATCATCGTATTTTTTTATACTTAGTAGATAGAAGGAAACTGAGAAGGATTTGCTTCATGCATAATTGCATAGGCAGCTTCCACTATATCTTCTACACTTGGTTTCGAGAAATAATCTCCGTCCGAACCATAAGCAGGTCTGTGATCTTTAGAAGATAAAGTAACTGGCTCCGAATCAAGGTGATAATACCCTTTTTGTTTTACAAGTACCTGATCTAATATATAAGCCGTAGCACCGCTGGAAACATCTTCATCAACAATCATCAAACGATTTGTTTTTGAAAGTGATTCTGAGATCATGTGGTGTGTGTCGAATGGAATCAATGTTTGTACATCAATCAGTTCTGCGTTGATACCCAGTTCACGAAGCTGTTGAGCTGCTACAGTACAGAGATTAAATGTAGAACCGTAAGAAACAATTGTCAGATCTGTTCCCGTTTCGGTAATTTCACATTTACCAAGTTCCTCACAGAATTCTCCCAGGTTATCCGGCATTGGTTCTTTAGACCGGTAGCCATTAAGTGGTTCGATAACCAGTGCAGGTTCATCAGATTTCAATAATGTATTGTAGAAACCAGCTGCTTTGGTCATATTTCGTGGGACACACACATGCATTCCCCGGATACTATTAATTATCATCCCCATAGGAGATCCTGAGTGCCAGATACCTTCAAGGCGGTGTCCGCGGGTTCTGACAATAACCGGTGCTTTTTGCCCACCTTTTGTACGGTATTGAACAGTCGAAAGATCATCAGACATAATCTGAATAGCATATAACAAGTAGTCAAGATACTGGATCTCTGTAATAGGACGAAGTCCACGCATCGCCATACCGATACCTTGTCCAAGAATTGTTAACTCTCTGATTCCAGTGTCTGAGACCCGCAGTTCGCCGAAAGCTTCCTGCATACCTTCCATACTCTGGTTAACACCTCCGATTTTACCTGTATCTTCACCAAACGTTAATACCTCTGGATATTTCTCAAAAAGCTTTCTAAAATTCTCACGAAGTATTATTCTTCCATCCTCCATTTCCGGAGTATCTGCATACACTGGATCTATCGGTTCAACGTTTACTACCGCTCTATCTGATTCAGAGTACAGGTATGAGCTATATCTGTCGAAGTTAACTTGTTTTTGCTGCTCAAGCCAATTGATAAGTGCAGTTCTTGCGGCTGAATTCTCTCCACGGGCATATCGAAGTGCTTTTCGGGCTGCTCCCAATATATCGCGACGAATCGGGTCCATTTCTTTTTTCAGGTCCTCTGCTAGTTTAGCTATAAAAACCGTATTAGAAGAGGCATTAGCCAAGTCGCTGATCAATTGCAGCGCATTGGACAAGTCGTCTTTCAAAGAAGCTGTAAATGCCGACCATGCCTGATTCTTCTCATCACGAACCTGCTTTTTAGCATCTTTTTCAATTTGTTCAAGCTCTTCAGCTATTGCCAATTTATTACCATCAGCTTCGAAGGAAAGAATCCATTCTTTGAATTTAGCAATACAGTCGAAATCTTTTTCCCACTGCATGCGCTGTTCGTCTTTATAACGCTCATGAGATCCCGAAGTTGAGTGTCCCTGAGGTTGATTAACTTCTTCAACATGAATGAGAACAGGAACGTGTTCCTCACGAGCAATAGCTACTGCTTTTTCGTATGTTTCGCAAAGGTGAGCATAGTCCCATCCTTTGGTTTTGAAAATTTCATATCCGTTTTTGGAATCGGTTCGTTGGAAACCGGATAAAGCTTCAGAAATACTTTCCTTGGTTGTCTGGTGTTTTTTAGGAACAGATATTCCGTACCCGTCATCCCATACAGACATTACCATAGGAACCTGTAAAACACCTGCTGCATTCATCGTTTCCCAGAATGGACCTTCTGAAGTACTGGCATCTCCGATAGTACCAAAAGCAACTTCATTCCCTCCATTGGTAAACTTCTTGAATTCTTCAAGATTTTTTAATTCCGGATGGTTACGATAAATTTTTGAAGCCTGAGCAAGTCCTAATAAACGTGGCATCTGACCTGCAGTAGGAGAGATGTCTGCTGAACTGTTCTTTTGTCCCATCAGGTTTTTCCAGTTCCCGGTTTCATCTAAACTACGCGTAGCAAAGTGACCACCCATTTGTCGACCTGCAGATTGAGGTTCCAATTCAACATCCGTATGGGCGTAAAGTCCGGCAAAGTATTCACGAACAGTAAGATTTCCTGTAGCCAGCATAAATGTCTGGTCACGATAATATCCGCTTCTGAAATCACCGTTCCGGAATTGTTTTGCCATAGCGATCTGTGCAATTTCTTTTCCGTCTCCGAAAATTCCGAACTTAGCTTTCCCTGTCAGTACTTCACGTCGACCAAGTAGAGAAGCTTCTCTCGAAATACAAGCGATTTTATAATCATTCAGAACTTCTTCTCTGAAGGTATTAAATGCTACTTTATCCTGAGTTGCTGTTATCGATTCTTTTGCCATATACGTCTTTGATTTGCGGGGCTAAAGATAATAAAAAAACGCCTTGATTTTTCTATCAGGGCGTTTGCTTCGTGTTTTTCAACCATTTATTTTAACAGCTGTATTCATTTAGTTATCTCTTTTTTCAAATGTTTCCTTCTTCTTATCTTTGATACGTTTGAAAATCAAGTAGATTATTGCAACTATAATTGCAATAACTCCGAAAAAATAGACGGTTCCTGTTAAGGCTATTGCTCCAAAAGCAAACAAATCACCCAAGCTTAACAGCTGTACCATACGCCAAAATTTCTGCAGCTCCCTGTGTAATCACAGAGGTAGCAAAACGAACATTTACAATAGCATCAGCTCCCATTTTTTCGGCGTCTTGTTTCATCCGTTCCAATGCTTCTTCCCGGGAGTCCGCCTGTAGTTTCGTATATTCATTTATCTCTCCTCCCACAAGGTTTTTTAATCCGGCGAAGATGTCTCGTCCCACATTACGGGCGCGAACTGTACTCCCTCTCGCGATTCCTATTGCTTCAGAAATTTGCTTTCCGGGAATATTCTCAGTAGTTACGATAATCATAATTTAATCTATTTTACGGGAAATTAATTCATTATTTGTCTCTTTCAAAACCAAACGATTACTTTTTCAGTCATTTGATTGCTAAAGGTATTTCATTACCAATTTATTTTTGACCTTCTCAACTATAAAAAATGTTAATCTTTCCTTAACTATCAGATAAAACGGTTCTTTATTTATACAGACTCTCACCATTTAAATCAGTTGTCAATACCGAACTCATGAAATCGAAAAAAGGTCGCATTGCTGAGAAAGTTGCCAAAACTTCGGACTTAAAGTCATTAGATAATACTTCTTCATTTGTAAACTTTCGCATAACCAAATATTGTTTTTTCCGAATCAAGTCAATATCTGGATGTATTTTATCAAAACCTTTAGGAGCTGTTTTTAACTCATCCCCTGATAATTCTCCAAACATCTTTTTGAAGTTCTTATCTGAAATAATTTCTCGTAATTCGGAAGCGTCAAGCTCAATTTCTTTACGAATTCGATGTAAATCATCTTTGTTTGGTGCCCAAAATCCGCCTCCTACAAAACTATTATCGGGCTCTATATGCAAGTAATAACCGCCACGAAGCATTGGCTTGGTGCGCGAAAAACTTACTCCGAAATTAGTTTTATAAGGAGATTTATCCTTGGAAAAACGAATGTCGCGATAAATTCTAAAAACATTCATCTTTTCAATACTATCTGTCTTGACTAATTCTGTATTGATTTCTGTAAAAAAAGAGGTGGCATTTTTTAAAATAGCGTCATATTGCTTTTTGTTTTCAGCAAACCAATCTCTGTTATTGTTCTCTTTTAACTGACTTAAAAATTCAAATGTATCTTTTGTAATCATGTTTTGATAGTTAATGATCATTCGACCAGAAAGAAACAGATTCAACAATAATAATTTAATCTATTTTACGGAAAATTAGTTCATTATTCGTATCCTTCAAAATCAAACGATTATTTTTTATCTGGTACGTAAATTGTTTATCCCCGAAAAGTGTCATTAATTTGGTTTCTCCGGGTGTTTCACTGCATTTGAAGTCAGGAGCAATTAGTAATGAAGCAAAAAAAGTATTTTCTTGCATATTTATACCACCATTTATTCTTCTGCAACCAAATTTTCCGAATAAACGATTCCCTTCCAGATGAATTTCCAGAACGGGAAGATCTATTTTTTCAAGCTTTTTAGCAGCAGTAGCTCCGTTTATAGATTCAATAACCCAAATATCTTCCAAACCGGAACCGTTATGATAAAACCCACATCCTTCTTCTTTAAAAACAACTGTTCCATTTTTGTCGGAGACTTCAATTCTTGCTAAGCGTTCATGTTCTTTGCAGCCTTCGGAAGAAAGGCGAACTTCCAATGTATATCCGCGATCATCAGCAACAGTATAGACTTCCTGAGTAAGCCCTTTTTCAAAAGTGGTAGTGGGAAGTTTTTCAACAATTCTGCCGAAACTACCGGACGGGTTATTGAGCAACAAGGTGTATCCGAATGAAAATTCGAGGTACCATTCATTATCCGGACCGTAAACGGAGAAATAATTGAAATTACCAGCAGGGTGGAGTAAATTCTGCGATGCTGATGGGGTAGAGCTATCCTTTTCATTATTACGGGAAGTTCCACATGAAAGAACAATCAATGATAGTGTGAACAATAGTATGTATTTCATAATTTTCAGAATTGTTTTTTAAATTCGGTACCAAAACTATGCCAGAAAGCCTGTGAATATACGAAAATTAAGAGATCGGGTAGAATAAAAGTGTACTTGAAACCGTATTGAATCAATGAAACAATAATGTAATGGAAAGAAAATCAATTGGGGATAAATCATTGAAAGGTCTTGATTTTTACCTTACAACGCTTGTTGAGGCAAAACTTTGGGTAAAGGTCTTGATAGGACTGGCACTGGGTGCTTTAACCGGATGGTTGATTAGTCCGTCTTTAGGGGTAGTTCCCGAAAAAATTAGTATTCCGCTGGCAAACTGGTTAGTATTACCCGGAACCTTATTTTTAAAGTTGGTACAGATGATTATGATTCCCCTGATTTTGGCCAGTATTGTGACGGGAATCATTAATGCGGGAGGCGAGCAACTGAAGAAGATGGGGGCTAGGTTGGGCATTTACTTTATCGCTACAACACTTGTTTCAGTTGTTTTAGGAACTGTGCTGGTGTTGTTGATCCGCCCGGGACAATTTATGAATGAAACGACAGCCGATAAGGGGATTGAACTTCCGACAACTGAAATTTCGACGGAACAGGTTTCTGGTTCTGTATTTAGCCGGATTCCGGACGCTATAGCCCAATTACTACCTGAAAATCCGCTAGCTAGTATGGTAAATGGAGAAATGTTGCCAATTGTATTGTTTTCTATACTTGTAGGGATCTCATTAATTGCCTTGACCGAGCAACAAAGAAACCCGGTAGTTATCTTACTAAGTTCTGTGCAGGAAGTTTGTATGACTATTGTTAAATGGGCAATGCGACTGGTTCCTTACGCTGTATTCGGATTAATAGCCCAATTGGTTATGAGTGTTGGAATGAGTAGTTTGAGTGGTATAGGAATGTATGTAATAACTGTTCTTATCGGTCTGTTGATTCTTTTAGTAATGTATATGATGATTGTAGCTTTTATTGGTAGAAGAAACCCGATTACTTTCCTGAAAGAAATACGGGATGTTCAGTTGTTAGCTTTTTCAACAACAAGTTCGGCTGCTGTTATGCCACTTTCCATTAAAACCGCGCAGAATAAATTAGGGATTAGCAAAAGCATAAGTAATTTTTTAATTCCTGTAGGAGCAACAATAAATATGGACGGAACGGCATTGTATCAGTGTATTTCTACAGTTTTTATTGCCCAGGTTTATAATTTGGAATTGAGTCTAGCGTCCCTTCTTGTTATCATTTTGACGATTGTTGCCGCATCCATAGGAACTCCTTCTATTCCAGGAGGAGGAGTTGTTATTTTGGCATCTGTTCTTCAGGGAGCAGGAATACCCGCTGAAGGAATTATTTTGATAATAGGGGTGGACAGAATATTAGGAATGTTTAGAACAGCGGTTAATGTAACCGGTGACTTGACGGCATGCATCGTTTTTGAGAAATGGCAGGGACCCGAAAACAGTAGTATTCGTGATCAAAGTGATTAATTTTAGTATTTTTGCAGCCAAATTAAATCAACTAGTTTATGAATAAATTCTTTTTCAGTGGATTACTATTTTTACTGGTGTCCATTACTCAGTCTTTTGGTCAAAAAATGACCGATGCTATTCAATTTGCATATGAAGATTTGATCTGGGATGTGCCGGGAGATCCGATTCTTCAAAAAGCATTTGAAATTCCGGACGGATATCTTGTTTTTCGTAAACATGCTATTCGGGGACCGGGCGGGTATAATTATTTTATCGAAAAACTGGATAATAATTTAAAGCGTACTGATTTTATTGATATCTCCGCAGATATTGACGAGCGTAATTACTTTGTTGAAGAAATTGTAAAATTTGCAGACAAATATTTTATTGTAACGTCAAAACAGTTACGCGATATTTCGACAGAAGAGTACTACATTCAGGAAGTCGACTGGGAAGCAGGAAAAGTTGGTAAAAGAGAACTTGTATTTAAGTATAAGTATGAAGGAAGACGTTCCAACATGAGTATGTTTGTTCGTACTTCTCCTAATGATAATTTTATGCTTTTCACGTTCTCATATAGTGCAAAATTACAGACTTTTACACGTCGACAATTGGAAGCGGATACAAGAACATTTATAGTCTTTGACTCCGAAATGGAAGAAGTAGAACGTGAGGAATCGGTCGAAATGAAGGTAGATGATTATTCATTCAGTATTGACCAGACGATTATTAGTGACGAGGGTGTTATTTATTTGTTAGGAGACCGAGTAATTGAAGAGCGCGATGACGAAAGATTTACCAGTATTCTGAAGTTTAACAGAGGAGATCTGATTGCCAATAGAATTAATTTTTCTGAAGGTGTTTTGACTGATTTATCTCTGAAATTGAACAAAGAAGGAAATCTTTACGGAGGTGGTTATTACTATGAAGATGAAGGAAGAGGTTCAGGATATGGTGTTGTCGTGATGGCTGTTGATCCTGATACAGGTGAACCTTTATCTATTTCAACACAGTTGATTGATAAAGAAATGCTAATTGAAGGATTGTCGGACAAAGAAAAAGCACGTATCGAGAGAAGAGAGTCCTTTGGAAAAGAAACCAAGCAAGTACATGATTTGGATGTACGACAGATTGTAACTCATAAAGACGGAAGTGTATCTCTGATTGGAGAGAACTGGGACATAGTCGTAACAACAACTGTGGATGCGAATGGAAACAGAAGTACTACTGTTACGTATGTTTACAAAGAACTTTTTGTGACGAGAATCAGCCCGGAAGGTGAGATTATTTCTACGGTAAAAATGCCGAAAAAGTATTCCGGGAAGGCGGATCTTCAAAAATCGTTCCATGCCATGGATATGGATAATGATTTGGGCATCATATTCTATGATAATAGACAGAATTTGATTGAGATAGGACCAAAGGGAGTTCTTCCTTACACAAGAAAATCGAAAAAGACAGCGTTGTCATTGGTACGTGTATCTCCTGACGGAAAGCAAACACGTGAGGGAATTATTGACTATGCAATGAAGCCATACAGCTCATATCGTCACTATCGATTTAACATTGATATGGAAGTTATAGATGAGGACAAAATGCTTTTTGTTACTTATTATGGTAAGAAGAAGTTTGGATATGCTTTGGCTACACCGAAATAAATTGGATTATTGGGTAAGTAACGAATAATCGAACTTACCGCACTTATCGAACATCAGCTCGTCTCTTTTAATGTAAAGTGGTGAGCTGATGTTTTTTGTATACAAAGCTCCTGTTCCAAGGCCTTGCGGCAGTGGGTTAGCAAAGGTAGCTGTATATTGCGCAATTGCATTTAATCCGATATTGGATTCCAAAGCACTGGTTGCCCACCATGGGATATTGGATTTTTCAGCGATTTCAACCCATTCTTTCATCCCTGTAAACCCACCGGTAAGAGATGGTTTTATGATGATATATTGGGGTTGTATTGTGTCTAGTAACCACTGTTTTTGTTCAGGAGAGTTAACTCCGATTAGTTCTTCATCCAAAGCGATAGGGCAAGGAGTTTCGGAGCAGAGTTGTTTCATTTGAATAGTATTCCCCGATTTGATTGGTTGTTCAATAGAGTGAATTTGTAAATCATGCAGCTGATCCAAAACATTTAGAGCTTCTTCAAACTGGAAGGCTCCGTTAGCATCAACTCTGATCTCCAATTGATCAGCGGGGAAATTACTTCGGAGTTGTCGCAGAATTGAAAATTCTGTTTGCCATTCGATAGCTCCTATTTTCATTTTGATACATCGAAAACCGGCATCCAGTTTTTCTCGAATTTGCTGAATCATAAACTCCGGTTGCCCCATCCAAATCAGTCCATTGATTGGTATTCCTTTTCCTTTTTCTGTGAAATCACTTGGAAATAGAGAAAGAGCACTTCCAGTATGTAGATGTCTCTCAGCGGTTTCTATTCCGAAACGGATAGAAGGGAAGTCAGAAAGTTGTGATGGGTCTAGTGATCGAGATTTCCACTGGTTACAAAAATCAGTAATTCGTACTTCATAATCAGTATCATTTTTATAATCTGGGGATAACCCTTCAATAATGGAGCATTCTCCCCAGGCTTCTTTTCCCTCTTCAAAAAAACGAAGGAACCATGATTTTTTACTCGTCATCACGCCTCGCGAAGTTCCCCCGGGACGCTTAAATGGGAATTGAAAAGGAATAACCTGATAACTTCTCATGGTATACTATTTTTAGATTAAAATCCAGATACTGATGAGTAGGGAAAAGAAAAAAGTGGAAAGTGCTACTTTTTTCAACTCCGGGTCAAGTTCTCGGGGTTGTTGGTTTTTCATTACAGTTCGCAAATGCGGGAATAATATAACATATACTAGTAACCCGAATAAATAACCGGGTGTGGTCGTCAAATAGGAAAAAAGTAACAGTAAAAGAACAGGGGTAATGATAAGAAAAGCATGGTATTTCTTTGCAAGGTTTCCTCCTATTTTTACAACTAGTGTATTCTTTCCACTTGCCTGATCATTTTCAATATCACGCATATTGTTTAAATTGAGTACTGCAGCGCTTAACAAACCAATTGCACTTGCCGGAAGCAACACCAGATTGTCCCATTGTTTTGTCAGTAATACAAATATTCCCCCAACGCTAAGTAAACCGAAGAATAAAAACACGAAAAGGTCTCCGAGACCAAGATAGCCATAGGCCTTTTTACCAACTGTGTATGTGATCGCTGCAAGTACGCAAAGTAGAGCTAGTACAATAAAAATCCAGAAGAGGGAAGGAGGCATGCCCCTGGTTCCCAACCACGCCAAAGGAAGTCCGGTAGCAAGAGAAAGTAAGCTAAATAGAATTACTGCTTTTTTCATTGCTTTTACAGAGATAGCTCCGGACTGAACGGCTCGCTGTGGACCGACTCTGTTCTCATTGTCGGTACCTTTCATCCCATCTCCCAAATCATTTGCAAGGTTAGAAAGTACCTGCAGGAAAATAACGGTGGAAAGGGCCAGTATGAATACTAAACTATCAAACTTACCTGTATCGTATGCAAGCATTGATCCCAATAAAATTCCGGAAACGGATAACGGAAGTGTCCGAAGCCGAAAAGCAGTTATCCAGTTTTTGATAGATGATGTTTCCATAAACAGCAAAAATAGCTGTAATGTTTGAATTATTTATTGGAAAAGCATGAGATTCGGAAGAAGTCAGAATGTTTTCAGTTCTTCTATGAGATCGGCAACAGGAAGCCCAACAACATTCAGATAAGAACCTTCAATACTTAGTACGCCAATCGTTCCGATCCATTCTTGAATACCGTAAGCACCAGCTTTATCAAGAGGGGAATAATTGTCAATGTAATATGTAATTTCATCGTTACTCAGTTCTCTGAAGGAAACAGTAGTTATACGTTGAAAAGAATGTTGTTTTTCTACAGAAGAAAAGGTTACCCCTGAAATCACTCTGTGTGTGTTTCCTGAAAGCTTTTTTAACATCCGAAAGGCATCCTCTGAATCGGATGGTTTACCCAGAATTTCTCCGTGCAATTCAACAATTGTATCCGAAGTGACAAGTACGTCTCCTGCAGAAAGAGTAGGTATAAGAGGAATAGCTTTTTTTTGAGCGAGGAATACGGGAACTTCTTCAGCGGAAAGAGATTCGGGATAAGTTTCGTCCACATCCTGCGTACGTATTTCTACCGGAAGTCCGATTGAACTGATTAACTCTTGTCTGCGTGGTGATTTGGAACCTAATATGAGTCGTTGTATTGTCATTTTGTAATTGATATTATTTGTTCCACCCTTTCCAATCATCCTTATCTCCTTTGAAGATGTCCCGAATCATGCCTATTCCCAGAAGTCCGGCAATAGATAAACCGATAATTCCCATGATCGAAATATCGTTATACAACGGATGAATAGAGTTGATAATAAATAAAGTGGATCCGATTATCAGTGCAGCAATAATAATGGATGAGATTAATTGTTTTGCTATCCTGTGGAAAGTATGTACCATTGGATCGATCCCTTTGTGTGTGAGATCGGCTTTAATTTGTCCTGAGTTTATTCTGCGGATTGCGTTTTTAATATCTCTGGGGAAGTCTTCAAGGTAATTGGCAAATTCAACAAAGGAATGCAACGCTTTCTTTGTGAGTTTGAAAGGATCATACTTTTTTCGGATCACTCTTACCATAAATGGCTTGGCAAGTTCCACAAGATCCAGTTCAGGATCAAGATGCTCTATAACTCCCTCAATAGTTACCATTGAACGAGCTAACAGGAAGAAGTGACCGGGTACTTTTAAACCATGATCAATAACAATATCCCGGATTTCGAGCAATACTGTACTCATTTCATTCTGGTGAAGGTTGCGTATGGCGTAGCTTTGGAGGAATTCGTGAACAGAAATTTCCAAAGCGTGCATATCACTGATGGGAGCATTTCCGGATAAATCCTGTAAAATGCGAATAATAGCTCTTACCTCATGATCTTCAATTGCGATGAATAATTTCCCAAGTAATTCAATATCACGGGGAAGGATGCTGCCCATCATACCATAATCCAGAAAACAGATATTACCGGAAGGGACGACAAGAAGGTTTCCCGGGTGTGGATCAGCATGAAAAAAACCATATTCGAACACTTGCTTGAAATACGAAATTGCTAGTTTTCGTGCTACCCGTTTTGTATCGTGCCCCGACTCACGCAAGCGTGAAACATCAGATATTTTAATGCCGGAAATAAATTCCATTGCTAAAACTTTCCCGGTAGTGAATTCTCGGAAAACTTTTGGCGATCGGGTGATGCCCCGGTCTTCGGGATCATTTAAGATATTGGCGTGGAATCTTTGGATATTAATAGATTCCCTGATAAAGTCCAGTTCTTTGCGAATACTGTTTTCAAAATTCCGTACTAATCCAACGGGGTCAAAATGTTTGACAGAAGGAACTCTCCGTTCAATAATATCAGCAATTTTATACATCACTTTGATGTCTTCTTCAATCATTTCACTGATTCCGGGGCGTTGAATTTTCAATGCTGCCCGTTCCCCGGTTTTCAGGGTTACTTTATGAACCTGAGCCATCGAGGCACTGGCGAAAGATTCCGGCTCAAACCAGGCAAATAGATCCTCTACAGGAGCGTTCAATTCACTTTCTACGACCTGTCTTGCAATTTTACCGGGAAGGGGAGGTACATTGTCCTGAAGTTCTTCCAGTTGCGTAATAAGTTCAGCAGGAAGCATATCCGGACGATTACTAAGGATTTGACCGAATTTAATGAAAGTTGGCCCTAATTCCTCACACAACAAGCGCATACGCTCGTACTTTGAGTACTTTTTTGCACTTTTAATTACTCTCTTTGGGAGCAATTTTCTAATAAAGCCAAAACGTTTTTCGTCTTCTAGGTAGGAGACAAGATCCTCAAAGCCGTATTTAACAAAAACACGTAAAATCTGATTGTAACGGCGGATTGCTTTAAACCGCCTGATAATAGAACCGAACAACCACATGTTTATTCACTGATTTTTTTCTCAAGGTGATTAATTCGGGCTTCGGCAAGTGCAAGTTGCTTATTCAGATCTTCAATTCTCAAATTCAATTCATTGATCTGTTCAACGTGTGCAATATTCATTTTTTGATAAAGTGCGGCAACTGTTTCTTCAACTTTCTGATTCATTTCCTCTCGGGCTTCATGTGCTTTCTTAAGAAGTTTATCAATAAATTCCAATTCATTACCTTCTTCATCCAGAACAGGTTCAGCGACAAATTCATTTACTTTATCCTTTCCTTTTTCCAGAAAACTTTTAAGCTTTGACATCATTTGTTCATCCTGTGACAGTACATACAGGTTGGTAGAAAGAGTCATGAGTTCCAAAAATGTCTTTGCCTTCATACTTTATCGGTTTATCTCTCAAAAATAAGGATTAATGAAGAGAAAAAACTGTTATTTGTCATGAAAATGAAAAAGAAACGGGTAGTTTTGTTCCCCATTGTGACTGAAAGTGTAAATTTGAGAAAAAATTTAGCCATGAATTTGAATGACTCCGTAGCAACTATTATGACTTCTGATGTAGTAACTATTGCTTCTGATCAGAAGTTGTTAGATCTAAAACGAATTTATGAAAACCAACGATTTCATCATCATGTTCCGGTTGTTGACGGTCACAAAGTTTCTGGAATAGTTAGTTTGATCGATTTTATGCGGGTTGTGAGTGGAGCAAGTCTGGATGATGACGAAACAGTATATCATGATACTACTGTCGCAAAGGTTATGAGTCCACGAGTTGTAAGTTTGCCCAAGACAGCAACTATTGCAGAGGCCGCTGGGATTTTAGGAAGGGGAGAAGTAAGGTCTGTTCTTATCCTGGATGGCGAAAAGTTGGCTGGAATTATAACAACGGCAGATATTATCCGTAATTTGGTTAAGTAACTATTTGGCAGTCAAATTGCTGAAAATCGAATAGAGATTCCTGATGTGGTCCGCAAAAGTTTTTCTAATTTTGCGCCGCTTATGATGGATAAAATAGAGTTTGTACTTTTCGGTCTTGATTTATTGGAACCTATGGCTTTTGTCACAAATATGTTGGTGATGCTAAGCTGTTTATATGGTTATTACAGAACAAAGAATGTCGATTCTGCTTTTGGGCGTTACTGGCGTTTATTCTTTATCAGTTTTGCCTTAGCCTCTTTTTTCGGAGGGTTATCCCATGTGTTTTGGAATTACTGGTGGTTTTATGGAAAAATTCTTCCATGGTTTTTTGGTGTTGTTTCTACTTCTTTTGCAGCATTGGCTATGTTGGAAGCCCGAACAATTTCACCAAAAGCTAAGTCAAGATGGCAGATGGTTATTTTTTTGAAAGCACTTCTTGTTCTGGTATTGGCTTATAGTCAATGGTCGTTCTTATTTGTCGCTATAGATACGATTCTTACGCTTCTTGGTTTTGCCGGAATTTATGGAGTTACGGTAATGAAGCAAGGGTATCCATCGGTAAGATTTGTAGTATACGGTGTTTTGGTACTTTTACCCTCCGCGTTTATTTTTCTTTTAAAATATGATCTTCATCGCTGGATGAACAGAGAAGACCTTAGCCATATATTAATGGTTATTGCTATACAACTTTTCGCTATTTCTGTACTGAGACATAAAAAATCGGTTACAAGAACATCGCTTGGGTAATTATTCCAAAGGATTGAATATTACAGAGTAATCAGCATTTCGTTCAATACAAGGAAAGAAGCGAGCGCAAGCTGTGAGTAATTCTGAGAAGCATTTCCGAATCTTCCTGCCTTGGTCTGCCACATTTGAGTAATGAGATCCTGTCCGCCTTGTGTAGGCTGTATAGCATTAACTACCTGAGAAACATTCCCTGATCCTGCGTGGTAGATATGAAGAACAAACAGACGGAACCAAAGATCATTTTCATTGTAGGATAAATTATGTCCGTTCAGGATGCGTTTGGCTTCGGGAATACAAATGTTCTTAATCAGTTTTCCTGCTGCCCAGGCTGATTTTTCAAAATCTTTTCGTTCATCAATAGCTCCATTTACGGTTAAGCCCTGCTTGATAGCTACAGCTTTCATTAACTGAAAAGGACCATACGCCCCCACATTCGATTTTGCCAGTTTCCCGGGACTTTCGATCATAAGTATTGCTTGTGCATACCACGGATCTACACCATTCTGATTAAAAACTTCTATTCCTTTCGAAATACTTGGGATAACTGCGTTAAAATGGTAAAAATCATTTTTCCCGGTGGTCATAAACACTTTTTCTTCGGCAGCCATACCGCGTTCAGCACGAATGGAGTCCCGATAAATATCTTTTTCATCTTCACTTTTTTTATCCCAGTCTGCCAGACTCATTACGGCAATGATCTCTCGTGTTGCTCCTATATTAATGACACAGGAGTCCGGCGAAAGACGCATGATTTTTTGCCAGAATTTAGGTTGGGCCAATTCGTTCCACTTCTCGGACTGAATACGACCGGGATTCACGAAACAAAACTCAGAAGTGTCTGAAAACGAGCAAATAGATAACAGTTCATCTTCCCAATGATAGTTATCCATATCCTGAGAGATAGAGATGAAAGGTAAAAAAGTAACTATTGCCAGAAAGTATTTAATCATGGTTCTTCGTTTGTTTGAACTAAAATAAGAACAAAAATCATTCCGGTTACAAGAAATCTGACAAATTCTCCGCTGAATCAGGTCAAAATATCAATAGACTACACGACGTGGGATCTCTTCAGGGAGTCGTGTCAGTAATTCATAATTCAACTGATTACTAAGTTCTCCGAAAGAAGCGACGGATATTGCTAAATCTCCCTGATTTCCGATAAGAACGACTTCGTCTCCTTTTTCTATTTCTGGAGCATTTGTAATATCTACAATCAACATATTCATATTAACAAGACCCGTAACATCCAGTCGTTTGCCCCGGATAAGTACTTTTCCCTGATTGCTTAATGATCGGCTGAACCCATGCGAATACCCAACAGGGATAGTTGCTATTTTCATGTTTTTTTCAGCCAGTACACTTGTTCCGTAACTGATAAACTCTCCTTCACGCACATCTTTAACTCCCATCACCCTGCTTTTCCATGATATTACCGGATGGAGTGGGTTTTCGTGGCTTTGAACCTTTGTGAAGTGTTTCATTTGTGTCTCACGGTTTGGCCAGAAACCATATTGCATGATACCAACACGAACCATATTGTTAATAGTTGACGGGTAATTAATAATGGCAGCAGAGCAGGCGAGGTGCTGATAGTCAAAATTCAGGTTTCGACCGAGAAGAAATTTCCTGAATTTGGAAAAACTTATGATTTGTTGCTTAATCCGGAAATAGTTGGCAATACTTTCCGCTCCTGCAAAGTGCGTACAAAGACCTCTGAGTACAAGGTGATCTCTATTTTCCTCAATGATAGAAACAGCTTGTAAGAGATCGGAGGAGGAGAAACCTGTCCGGTTCATTCCTGTTTCCAGCTCGATATGGATGAATGCCTTTTTCCTGAGTTTTTTGGCACATTGGATGGCATGCAGCAATCGATCTGTATCATAAACAAAAAATTCCACCTGCTTATTAACAGCCCATTCCAGTTCTTCATCCGAATCAGCAACTCCCATAATCACAATGGTACTATTTCCGTCACTTACTTTTGATAACCGATAGGCTTCGTAGGCGCTAAATACCGAAAAGTGATTGATTCCGCACGTTTCAGCTAAAGGAGCAAATGATTCAATTCCATGACCATACGCATTTCCCTTTATTACAGATGACAATTGACAACCGGATCCGATTTGTTCCCGGATAAAAGAAATGTTTTTTCTGTAATTTTCAGCATGTAATTCGATATGCGAAGTCTGTTTCATTCGTTCGTCACTTTTTGGATTAATGAGGTGAACATTTGTACACCTGTTTGAATAATTGTGTCTGGAAAGTCGTAGTCGGGATGGTGTAGCGGTGAAGTATCCTTACCGGCTCCTAATCCGAACATAGCTCCTTTGAATTTCTGAGTAAACAGACCAAAATCCTCTCCCCATGAAAACGGAGCAGGTTTATTGATGTAATTGAATTTATTATCGGTTGCCGCATTTTTTATCAGTTCAACACAGGTGCTGTCGTTTTCATTGGCAGCAAATTCTTCCAGAAACGAGAAAGTAGCCTGCATTCCAGTATTTTCCAGATATTGTTCGGTGATTTGCTGGATTTTTTCAGTGATTTCGTCCGTCTTTTTATTGGAATAGGTGCGAATGGTAAAGTGTGTTTCCCCTTCTCCCGCACTGGTTCCGTATGCCTGAGAACCTATCCGTGTATAAATGGGGGTTACAATACAAAAGGCGCTTTCTTCGGATGCTGCGTCTGAATTTAATTGAAGTACACGCTCTATAATTCCGGCAATATTCCGTGTCGGATTTTTTCCTTTTTCTGGTTCGGCTGCATGCGATGTCTCTCCCTGTACCCGAATAATCATACTGATCACGGAAGGTGTAAACGTATCTTCTTTACAAATGATCGTGTGTTTTTCAAACCCGGGAACATTGTGCAGTGCAAAACAATAATCAGGGAGTTGCTCCTGAAATAATGGATGTTCAATCACACTTCGTGCACCTTTACCGGTTTCTTCCGCAGATTGAAAGAGTAGTGTGACAATCCCGAACTGAATTGAATGTTCCGAAAGCCATTTCCCAACTCCACAAACAATTGCCATGTGTCCGTCGTGGCCACACAAATGAGCCACATTTTCAAAAACGGAGCTGTATGGTTTGTTTTCCGTTTCCTTTATGGGGAGAGCATCCAGTTCGCAACGAACCAAACAATGCTTCCCTTCTTTTTTTCCAAAGAACCTGAAAGCAACTCCCGCTGCATTCAAATCGATTGTTTTACAATCGGGAAGCTGGTCAAAAAACGCAATGATTCGTGCTTTTGTATTTTTTTCTTCACCTGAAATTTCGGGATGTTTATGAATCAGATGTCGCAATTGTACGAGTTCGTCCATAATCAGGATCTTTTCAAACGCATTTCAAGATAAGGATTGGTAAAACCAAACTTTTCATACAGGAATTTTGCCGGATTGTCTTTTTCTACGTGGAGAGCAATATCTCCTTTACAATGATCAGTTACTAATTGCATAAGAGCTTTTCCGGTACCTTTTCCTCTTTGATTCTGGTGAACAGCAATGTAGACTAAAATGTTTTCAGGGATATAACCATGCATCCCGGTGTGGTTAACAATAACTGCTCCCACAATAGAACTGTCTTCCTCTGCCAGATAGATGGCGCCTCCGCGTCCTGGTGTAAAGACATAGTCTATGCATTTTTGGATATCTTCTTTTTCATCACCGTATTGATCCAAATGAGTATACAGAAAATCTACAATTTTTTCATCGTTGAAAGTTTCGTGTTTTCCCGTTTCCGGTGTAATTACATGTGTTTTCATTTACTAGCTATTAAATTTGTTTTTTTATTATAAATACTATGAATGGTAGCGTAAGTAAGCAATGAAATAGTGAGTCCGATAACGTTAATATCCAGTTCGTAAGGAAGTGTCACATTAGCAAGGTGAAGTATAACGGTAGACCCACCACCGGCAAGCATAGCTGAAAGGGCTGCTGCAGAATAATGTTTTTTGAGAAAAAGTATGCCTAATACCGGAATAAATAACCCGGATACCATAAAAGAATAGGAGAGGAGCATGAGTTCCAGTACACTCGTCATCTGTACGGCTATGAATACTGCCAGAAAACCTAATACAAGTGTTGACCATTGTGAAATCTTTAGAATTGCATCGTCAGAGAGTTTTACAAATTTCCCCAGTAAGTCTGTAACAAAATTACCACTTGCAGCCATGAGACAACTGTCAGCTGTTGACATGATTGCAGAGAAATAGGCTGCCATAAGTAATCCCAGGAGTCCTACAGGTAATACTGTTGCGAGAAGAACAGGAAGTCCCAGTTCAGGATCAGCTCCATCCAATCCGGGCAGAAGTTGTTGTTCAAAAGCAGCCCGGGCGATTAAACCTAATGAAACCCCGAGCAATGCCATGATCGGCCATTCAAATAATCCGGCGATAAACCATGCCTTTTTTGCATCTTTCTCATTGCGACAGGCAAAAATACGTTGGTACAGGGTCATCCCAATAAACCAGATTGGGATGATAATAATACTCCAGTTGACTACCTGACTCCAGGATATATTATTGAAATTCAGAAATTCGGGGGGAATTGACGCTTTTATGGCATCGTAACCACCTACGGCATAATAGGCAACCGGTAATCCGATAAAAAGTAATCCGGCCATTAGAATGATCCACTGTATTGTATCGGTAAAAATTACGGCTTTCAGTCCACCTATCGCTGTATAGACCACTGTAAAGACTCCCATCGAAACCAGTAGTGTTGTGAAATCAATTTCAGGAAATGTAGCAGAAGCCAGTTTAGCACCGGCCAGTATTTGAGAACTGGTAAAACCTAAATAACCGATAAATGAAATTAGGGCAGCCACAAGAGCTGTTCGGGCACCATAATAATGATTAAAGATCTGCGGAAAGGTGAGTAAGTTAATCTGTTTGGTAAGTTTACTCACTTTGGGGATTAGTAAAACAGCACTTACCCAGGCCCCGATAAGTCCTGTGAAAAGCATCCAGGAACCGGAAATTCCCATTGTAAAACCCAGACCTCCTAACCCGATGGAGAACCCTCCTCCAACATCTGTTGCTACGACCGATAGTCCCACGTGCCAGCTGCTCATTTGGCGACCACCAACAAAATAATCATCTACGCCTTTGTTTTTACGGTAAAAGAAGAAACCAATAAATAACATGATGAGCGCATAGATGATAAAAATAATCAGATCTATTGCATTCATAGTAGTATCGGGTTTATATGTTTTGAATAATTGTTTGTATAAGAATTTAATAAGTAATGTTTCAAAAACATAAGTTTATACATGTTATTTTAATGATTTGTTTGTACAGAAACAAAATTAGTAAAAAACAAGGGGATGACAAAATAGAGTGGGGAGGTAGTCGAAGCGATGTTCTAATTATAAAGTATTTTTGATTTTTCACATATTTTGATATTGACCTGATTTTTTAGGGGGTGATTTCTTTAAATTATTGTTTTTTTATGATTTGAACATGTTTTTAATGGGGGTGTGTTGAAAAAAAGTGTATTTTTTGACTTGACTTGTGTTTAAACTGTTGTATTTTTGTCTGGTAAATACAAAAAATATGTCATCATTTAGAAAAGCGGCTTTAAACGATGTACTTCATCGAGTTCCCAAGCCATTTAATTTCGAAGGAAAAATTTCCGAGTTGTTTGGTCAGAATGTTTTTCACGCGGAGGTAATGCGTGAATTCCTTACAGAGGAAGCGTATGATTCAGTTATGGCGGCTGTTAATAATGGTGCCAGCATTGATCGAAAGATCGCGGATCAGGTTGCTTCTGCCATGAAGGATTGGGCTATTTCCAAGGGGGCTACGCATTATACTCACTGGTTTCAACCATTGACAGGTGCTACAGCAGAGAAGCATGATGCTTTTTTTCACCCGCTTTCGGCTGGTAGAGCGATTGAACGTTTTTCAGGTGACTTGTTGGTGCAACAGGAACCGGATGCTTCATCCTTTCCAAACGGAGGGATTCGCAATACTTTCGAAGCAAGAGGGTATACAGCATGGGATCCGTCGTCACCTGCATTTATTATTGGTAAGACACTTTGTATTCCGACAATTTTTATTTCGTATACAGGTGAGGCGTTGGACTATAAAACACCGATGATTAAAGCGCTTGCCGCTATTGAAGATGCAGCGTTGCAAGTGTGTCAGTATTTTGATAAAAACGTTACAAAAGTAAATACAACCTTAGGTTGGGAGCAGGAGTATTTTCTTGTTGATAAAGCATTATTCAATGCGCGTCCTGATATTATGATGACAGGAAGAGCGTTGTTCGGACACGCTCCTGCAAAAGGACAGCAATTGGATGATCATTACTTTGGTTCAATTCCGGATCGTGTTACTGCGTTTATGCGCGACTTTGAAATTGAAGCGATTAAGCTTGGAATTCCGGTGACAACACGACACAATGAAGTTGCTCCTAATCAGTTTGAGTGTGCTCCGATGTTTGAAGAGGCAAACCTGGCAAATGATCACAATTTGTTATTGATGGATTTGCTGGAAAAGATAGCACGCCGTCACGACTTCAGAGTATTATTGCACGAAAAGCCGTTTAAAGGACTTAATGGTTCGGGAAAACATAACAACTGGTCTCTTTCGACAAACACAGGAGTAAACTTGCTGCGTCCGGGTAAAAATCCGAAAAGCAATATGCAATTCCTGACATTCCTTGTCAATACAATTGCAGCAATTAACGAAAATGCAGATTTGTTGCGTGCAGCTATTGCTTCGGCGTCAAATGATTACCGATTAGGAGCAAATGAGGCGCCTCCGGCTATTATTTCTGTATTCCTTGGATCACATCTTTCCAAAGTTTTAGATGATCTTGAAAAGAGTATCAAGGCTGGGAAAATGACACCGGAAGATAAAACCGAGTTAAAACTGAATATCGGAAAAATTCCTCAGATTTTACTGGATAATACGGATCGTAACAGAACTTCTCCTTTTGCTTTTACAGGAAATAAGTTTGAATTCAGAGCGGTAGGTTCTTCTGCGAACTGTGCTTCAGCAATGATTGCTTTGAATGCCATAGTTGCCAAACAATTACGAGAGTTCAAAATGAACGTGGACGGTCGTATTAAGAAAGGGGAGAATAAGGACGAAGCCATTCTTAAAGAATTACAGCGTTTGATCAAAGCTTCGAAAAAGATTCGTTTTGAAGGGAATGGATACGGAGATGAATGGGTGAAAGAAGCAGAGAAAAGAGGACTTTCAAACCTTAAAGATACGCCAAGAGCAATAAAAGTATTGACGGACAAGAAGACACTTTCATTGTTTAGCGAATTGGAAATTTTAACACCTGTTGAATTACATGCCCGTCAGGAAATAGAATACGAAGCGTATGTAATGAAGGTACAGATTGAGGGGCGTGTAATGGGAGATTTAGCACAGAATCATTTGATTCCTGCTGTTATTGAGTACCAGAACCGACTCATCAATAATGTTAAAGGAATGATTGAGGTAATGGGGGATAAAGAGGGGCGCGAGTTATGCGCTACGCAAATTCTTCTTATCAAAGACATTTCCCGTCACCTGAATAAGCTGAAAGAATTGGTGGATACCATGCTTCAGGAACGCAAGAATGCGAACAAGATTGAGGATATGGAGAAACGAGCAGAGGCGTATTGTGATAAAGTAAGAATCCATTTTGATGAAATCCGTTATCATGCAGATAAGCTGGAATTGCTTGTGGATGATGAAATCTGGCCACTTCCAAAAATGAGAGAAGTTTTATTTACGAGATAAAATGAGCTGATAAAAATAAAAATCCCGGGAGTTCTCTTCCGGGATTTTTTATTCTCCAGTTTTCAAACGTTATCTCTCCTTTTCCATGAATTCCAATTTCCATTTAACCCGCTAGTGCGTTGTGTATAATGTTTTATTCTTCTGGTTTTGTATAAGTCACAATGTCACTGTCCGCCAGGTACAAAGCTTGATTTAACCGCTGAACTGTCACTTTTGGGTAAGTGTTATTATGCCTTCGTTGTTCTTTTTTAGTCATATTTCGAGTAGTTTTTGTTCCAATACTTCTCTATAAATATCCATTTGTCATCGAAGTTTGGTATATGTTTCAAATAAGGAAGTTTTTCAACTAATATTTTTTTACTCTCGTCATTATCTAGTACTTTAAAAAGTTCAATCGTTTGTGGATTGCCTTTTACTTCATAGTCACAACCTTGTCCGTAAATATGTCCAATGTGAACTTTCTCGAAGTTGTCAATGTAAAACAAATCACTTACCCAATTCATATCCGCACAACCCGCCTTATAGTATGAATAGTAATAGTTATTATTTGCTTTGAGTTGTTTAGCTTCAGGAAAATTGGTCAGTCCTTCAACAAACCTAAATTCATTGGTCAATGGGTCAAATAAATATATAAAATGAGTTGGAATATTTCCTATGTAAGCAATCAAGAAGTCATCAAAGTTATCTTGATTATAATCCACAAATTCAAAATATGCTATACCTAATGACTGTAATGTGTCGAGTTTCAATACTTTGTTATTTCTATAAAAAGCCAAGGTAATTTCTTCTTCACTAATGTCTTTGATTAAAAGTCGTATCGAATTTTTGTCTATTGTAAATGCCGTATCAAAATAATGTTTTTGTTCACTTAACTCGTCTCTCACTAATTCATTACTCTTCATTATGTTCTGCTTCGGAACTTCCCTATTGTCTTGTAGTTGTTCACAAGAGTTAAAAAGAGTCAAGAATATTATTATTGCAGTTCCTTTCAATTTTTGCATTGTTGTCATTTTACAATTATGTACAATGGTTTAGTAGTATGCGATGTGGTGTATTCTCTCGGGAAATTTGTACGCCATTTTTTTCAGTATGTTAAGTACATTTCTTTTTAATAAATATTGTGCCATTCGTGATTACATCCATCTTTACATTCAGTATTTCGCCTAATTTGATCCATGTGTTTGAAAATTGAAATTAAAGCAATCATACTCTTTTTATTTTCTTCTTTTGGTAAATTATAGATCTTTTCGAGAGCAATTTTCAATGGTTTGGTTTTCAGTAAAATGATTGGAGTAAAGCTCTGTTTTAAGGGAACTGATGGTATTATACAATTTATTTCATTTTGATTCCAATTTACTTTATCAGGAATTGCCTGTTTTATGTATTCTCCAATATGTCGAATAATCATTTTTTGATCAACTTCATTTTTCGAATCAAACCAAATAAGAAATTTTGTAAGTTCAATTTTTTCTTGAGCATACTTGTTTATGTAAAAATCTTCTTGAGTTAACACGGTTCTGTTTTTTAATTGTACTTAACGGTTTTGGCTAAACAGCGTTTTAATGCCGTTTATACATGATTTTCGGGTGATTTTATTCCTTTATCAATGTGAATTTTGTCTTTTTATTAGCGGTCATAACTCCACTTTTCGTTTTTACCAATTTCCCATTTTAAATCAACAGTCTGATTACTTTTTCCAAATACTGTTATAGCAATCACTGCTAATAAAATGGTTAATCTAAGTTTCATTTTTTCTGTTTGTTTTTTTACTTGTAGTTAATGTTCAAGGCTACGCAACGTAAAGATTAGAAGTATTTCACTGTCTGCCAGGTACAAAGCTTGATTTAACTGCTGAACTGTTACTTTTGGGTAGGTGTATTATTTAAACCAGGTTTCATTTTTGTCAACGTGTTTGCTACCATACGATTCAAGAAAGTACCATTTCCCATTCTTTTTTTCAACAAAAACAAATTCCCGCCATGGATCAGTTCTTGTTTCATAAGAAAATAAATAACAAGCCCTATCTTCTGATGAATTAAAGACTGGTCTGAAAACACGTATCCCTTTCAATAGTATTGATTGGTGCCATAATGAGTCGTGATTTAGCGGAAGAACAGTAGTAAATGAATAGTTTGAACTGCTTAGCTTATTTATATCTATTGGAATATCCTCATTAGAAATTGAATTGATATGCATCTTAATTAGCTCTATGAATTCAAGGTCAATCGGTTTTGAAAGTCCTCGGTACTCGTGATTGGTCTGAAAAACCTCTACTAAGTCTTCATATTCAATTGACCAGGTACTGCTATCCCGTAAATCAAATGTATCAACCCAACCATCACCAAAATTGAAATGTATATAAGTAGGTGAATACTTATATGCGAAAAGCGTATCCGAAAGTTGGATAATTATTTTAGTATTCTTTAGAACTTCAGCTATCGAATCAGCGAGTAGATCTAGTTCGACTCTTAATTGATTAGAATCAGGGGAGATAGAGGTTGTTGAGAGTAACGACTCATAAACTCTTCCGCCTTTTAAATAGCTTACGAAAGAGATAGGATTCGCATCTAACACTTGTGGAAGAGTTTCCTTTATCACCGTAAACTCAAGTTCATTATTTGCTTCTTGTCCCACACTTTGTAGCGAGATTAATAAACAAAATAGTGTCATCCAGTTCTTCATACGATGGTCAATTGTATATAACGTTTTGCATATGGATTGTGGCGGTTTCGAAGTACTTTCCTGTCGACCGAAATCAAAGCTTGCTACGAAGCGAAAACCTTGCAGACAGCCGTTCACCCGCCATAAGCTATATGCGTTGTTGTAGTGCGTTTTTATTCTATCATTTTTATTGCTTGGTCAAAACCTTCACTCAATTGATTGTAAATTTCTTGTACGATTGTCTTATCAAGAACTTTTTTTAGAGTAAGGTCAACAACTTTTCCTTTTAAAAGCTGAAACCAATTTTTCTTTCCTAAATTAAAGTGGTTTTTCAAATCCTCAATTTCTTCAAATATGATTTGTTGTCCGAAACCTTGCTTTTCTAGTTTTTCAAGTATATCGTTGAGTTTATTGTGTAATTCTGATTCTTCTTCAACATTAAACTCATCTTCTCCTTCTGGTTCATATGTGTAAAAGCGATTTATATCATCTATCTCTTGGTCAATTGCAAAAATTCCAATATTACGTTCTTCATCATAACCACAACCATTACAGTTTTTCATATGTTTATCCCTATCTTCAACGCTTTTTCGTCGTATGATTTTCAGAAAATCAAGCTTATCTCTATCTCTGTTAAAGTCATATAATTTTGAGGTAATATGGTCTTTAAGATTTTCAAGCGTATTGGTTTTTCCATTACGATAAAGTCTATCAAAAAATCTGTCAGCTTCTTTTTCTACGATATTCATTTTATTTCCTCTACTTTACCAGTTTTATATAATTCATTGAGCATTGGTTTTAATTCTTGATAATCAATGTGTTTTGTCAGTTCTGAATACTCTTTTGTGCTATCTAAAAATGATTTTAAAAACCAAGCATCAATTTTTCCAAATTTTGGTGGGTTAGTTAGAATAACATCGATATTCTGTTGAGTCTTTTTTTTGTGAAAATGACATTCTCCACCGTGAAATGCGTAATTCACTCTTTCAGAAAGTTTTCCTTTTCTTGGGACTTTTGAATTTTCCTTCCAAATCAGTTCTTCGTACTGTTCTTTGATTGTAATATCATAACCAAATTTGTTTCCTAATCTTTCCATTAGTTCAATTCCCTCATTTCGGTATTCGTTAATCGCTTTGGTTAATATTTCTAAAGTCATTTTCTTAAATGTACTACAACGATTTGCATATGGCTTGTGGCGGTTTCGAAGCACTTTCCTGTCCACCGGAAGCGAAAACCTTGCTGGCAACTGTTCACCCGCCATAAGCTATACGCCTTGTTGTGGTGCGTTTTTTATTTTTTTTATTGTCCATTGAAGTTCGTCTTGTTCCGCACTATACTCATCAATTTCTCCATAATTAGAATACGTTGAAACATTAAAACCTTCTTCAATTTCATTGTACCAAATCACTTTGTTGTCAAAGATTCCGACAACCCAAAATCCATTTCCCTCTTCACCGTATTCGATTTCCTTCCATTTAATAGGGCGGATTGCAATCTTATTCCAAAACTTATTTTCTTTAGTTGTCATTTTAGAAACAGCTGACTCAATTAGTTTTTTGAGTTCAGCGAGAGAAATTGGAGTCCATCGTTTCGACTTAAGTCCATTTACATAATCCGAACTCACTCCATTCCAATAGCATTTTGTGCATCGTCCATTCGAAAAAACGTGATTGCAATTTTCATATCCGTACAAATAATGAGAGCACTCTGGACATAGTTTCATCATTTCTGATGAGTCAGCAAAATACTCACTTTCACATTCATCACATATTTTAATCTCTTGTTTCATTTTAAATGCACCACAAGGGTATGCACTATAGCCGTTGTTAGCTTGCGTTTTTTATTAATTTTTCTTTTTCAATTAGTATCAATATTCCTCCTAGAAAAAAACCACTTATTAGTCCACCAAAATGGGCAGCATTGTCAATACCACCTAAGAACCCGAACAGCAGACTAACTCCTGCATAAAGTCCTAGTAGCATCCAAGTCATTCCACGCATATGTGTCGGATAAATTTTGAAAACAGTAAAAGCCAAAATCAATCCATACAGTCCAAATATTGCACCTGATGCACCTACGCTTACCGTATTCTCGTGCCAATAGATACTTGCGATACTGGCTAGAATACCACAAACTATGAAACTTATAATTAGTTGAGTTCTTCCGAGAATTCCTTCTAACAAACTTGCTCCTAATCCTAAACCGAACAAATTCATAAAAAGGTGCATCAATCCACCGTGGATAAATATCGAAGTAAAAAGTCTCCAATATTCTCCATTCATTACTTCAAACCGTCTATTTCCTCCAATCTCCAATAGTTCTTTAGGTGTCGGTGAGACAATATTCAGTCCTACGAAAATCATTATTACGAAAACAGCAATATTTAATAGAAGTAGGATTGCAGTTGCTTTATTAGATCCTCTCGGGTCTAAAAACTCCAACATATCTTTAAGATCATCTTCTTTTAATGGTGTGCCTTTTTTTAAGTCTCTCAGTTCTTTCTCGTCAATTTTTGGAATAACCACCATTAAGAGTAGTATAAAAGATCCAATTCCAAATGAGCCAAAAATCCAAGAGAAGGTGTTTCCAAGTCTATCTTCAAAAACATCAGTTTTGGGAACAAGAATTAATTGTTCTGATTTTGTTATATTCGGAAATCTTTCTTTGATTGCCTCGATGAATCCATCTCTATCATCCGAGTAGCCAAGTTTTTCAAAGTACTTTACATTTTGAAAATTATAAGTATCAAACTCTTTTTCAGATTTCTCAATGAAACTTCTGTACTCAGAATCTTTTTTGTCATTACTAATTCGATTGCTCAAATTCTTCGAATATTCAACACCGTACCAAACATTGTCGGAATTTTCAAAAGGACAGGCTAGATATAGATAGAAGTTTAGATTGTCATTGTTTCTACCTGAAGTCCTTGCTGTGACATATGGAAGACTTGCATTTTTGTCAACTCTAAATGAGTTGATATTGAAGTACTTTTCATCTCTTTGGCTTTTAGTTTCATCAGCGCTGGTAATGGACACTAAATCAAATGAAGCTTTTTCTATATAAGTCTGACTTACAATTATTGGAACTGCAATAGCGCCTGCCATTGCAAACTGATAAAAGAAATGTCCATTGTCTCTTTTTCCCTTAACATTTAAAATTCTATTCCTACGTCTAAGCCAAATCAAAATCGGTATCCAAGGAAGAGCGAAAGGAATCCAAAAATTAAGCAAGTCCTCTTTTAATAGAAGAACTCCAAGTTTAATATCAAAAGTCCACCTAAATAGATTGTAAAAAAGAATAGTCCCAATTGAGACTAGTAAGAATGGTAGGTATACTTCCTTTAGTTTTATTCCAATGTTGTTCAATGTTCGATCGGTTTTTTAATGCAAGCTAACGGTTTCGCATAAAAGCAGTGGTGGATTTAAGACCACAGACTTTTCCACCAAGACCGACTTTTATTGTTAGTACTAACTTTCGTTTTATCACTTTTACCGCCATTGCTTTTATGCATTGTTGGGCGTTCGTTATTTTTCTTTTTCTGTTCTTCTTGAAGTTCTCTATTCCTTTCTTCCCATCTTAGTTTGTCAATTTCAAAGTGCTTCTTGAATTCGTCAAGCATTTGTTCATACTCAGTTAAATCAAATTCAAGTGGCTGAGTTTTATCAAGCCATTCAACTGTTGAGCCAATTTTATCAGGTTCAAATTCTTCAGTTCGGTCAATCCCTATTTTATTCCACTTAATTGTACCACCGGTGTTTTCAATTTCAGCGTCAATTAGCGTACAGGAAAAATCGCAATCATCTGGACACATTAAAATTGGGCAGATTGTTTTATGTCCGATATCAGGCAAAATTCTATTCCAAACAACTTCACGTTCCTTTTCAATTTCCATCCAAAACAAAAGTGTAGGGACTGTTCCTTTATACATATTCCCTGGATAGAATTCTTCAAGTTTTTCGTCAAGCCAATATCCGTCCACTTGAAAATTCAAGAAGTCATCATAGATTTCATAGTCACTCTTATCTAATATACCTTTTATTGAATTCATTTTCAGTTTCTTCTAATGACGCCCAACGTCTGAATAAAAGTCATGACTTTTATTCCTTTTATAGTTATTGTGCAACTAAATTAATCAATCAAATGGAGATTTTTACTTCAACCAATCTAGTGCATATTCTAGTGCATCTTTATTCGTTTCTATATCTGGATAAACAGGTTCAAAAATAGTGGGATTACCATTTGCTCCAATGTCATAGGTTGAACTTACATAAACATAGTTGCCAGAGTTAGGAAGAGTAAAGTTTATTACTTCTCCAAAGTCATTGGTTAATTCGCCTGTTGCCGATCCTATCAATGTAGTTAGTTGGTATGTTTTTATAGCATCTGCTAAAAAATTAGCACTAGAAAAAGTACTGGAACCAATAAGTACACATGTTTTTCCAGTAAAATAATTTTCAGGTTTTATTGGTTGAACTAATTCTTCGTCAAACGACTCGATAATTGTTTGATTTCCAGATTCATCATATTTTTTTAAAAATTCTTCCCCAAAAATCTCTTCAAATTCGGGGTTGTTTTTGAAAGTAGTTTTGGCTTGATTGCTAACTTTCCAATATCTACCGCTTGATTGTCTATAGGGCTTTGTGGCAATATATGAAAGCAATAAATCATTTAAACTGGAGTTTCCGCCAAGGTTTTCTCTAATATCTATTATGAGTTTGTTAATGTTTTTCTCTTTAATTTCTTTAAATGTTTCGTCCAGAAATTCACTGAAAACATCATAATCTGTGCAGCTATTATATGTAATAAGCCCTATTTCATCTTTGACTATCTTGAAAGTATAGTTTTCTTTTTGCTGATTTTGAGTCAAAAATTCATTTAATTCTGAAACATCTAATCCATCTACTTCAATTTCTTTCTTCTCATTAGCTATTTTTATGCTATATGGTGCTGAAATTTTATCTGTGAAAAATAAATACAGAGGGAATACTTGCTCACAATAAACATTTTTGAAAGTCTCAATTCCTCCTATATAGCTCATACACTCTTTGTATAATTCATTCACGTCTATTCCGTTTATGGATATAATACGCGTGCCTTTTTCTATGTCTTGAATCGCAGAACGAGAAACGATTAAATAGGAGTTTTCGTTTGATAGCTTACCTGTAAAAGGAATGAATTTTTGAGACATTAATTCTTGAAAAATGTCATTGTTTTGCCAGTCCATTGTGGTATGTCCGCCGCTCATTAGGGCGGTTAGTTTCATTCCTGTTGCTACAAAAGTTTTAATAGAAACGGAATCTTTAGTAAAGTTACCTAATAATTCATTTTTCTTTTGAGTAAACAGTTCTTTATCTATTTTAAAGTAAGGATTGTAGTGAATTTCCTCAATATTTTTAATCATATAATGAATATCAGCTATTGCTTTTTCCGTTGGAAGATAAGCCTTGCTTTGACTCGTTCCAATGGTTGCTGTTAGGGTGAAAATTATACTTATGAATATTGTTCTCATTCGATTTTTTTTATTGGTGTGTAATGGTTTGGCTATACGCAGTGTCCTGAAGGGCATGTTTTTATAGCGATTGTTGGTAGCTGGTTTTTATTTTTCATCATCTGGTTTCCAGTTTGGATTATAGTTATTTAGTCCTTTTAATACATTTCCAACATCTACTGTCATTGTCGCCCCGTCATTATGTGAACCTAGGTCAAAACACAATTCAAATGCAATAATCAATTCAATTCTCTCTTCTTTATTTGCTGTTACAGGCATCATTCAATCCAATCTTCAATGTTCACACTTTGATGTAAAATTCTAATAACTTCCAATTTTTGGTCATCCACAATTTTATAAAATATTATGTGTGATTTTACGAAAGACACCCTGTATTCTGGGCGTATGTGCTCTGCGGATTTACCAGAATAATAGTTTTGGGTTAAAAAACTAATTTCATCAATAATTAAGGAGTAATACCTATTAGCTTGTTCTTTTGAATTTATGGTGTAAAGCCATATCTTTTCTAAGTCCGAATATGCTTCGGAACTAATTCTCAGCGCTAATTTTTTCATTTGTATTTTTTATGAAGCGCTTTTAAATGTTCTTCTGGATCAAAATCTTCAACCCATCCGCTTTGTTCACCAAGTATTAGAGCATCTCTTAATTCATTAATTTTTCGCTCTTCACTTTCAAGAAGTCGTAAAGCTGCTCGGATAACTTCACTCACTGAGCCATAACGCCCAGACTTAATTTCTTTATTAATGAAATCTTCGAAGTGATCGCCAAGTGAGATAGATGTGTTACGTCCCATAGTCTGCTTTTTTGATTAAAATTACCAAAAATTGGTAACAGATGCAAGTTGGGGTACTTTATTTAGTTGCCTACCGGTCAAATGTAAAAAGTCGTTTTAATGCTTTTTACATAGTGTTAGCAACATTTTAAATATCAATATTAATCATTCTCACAATCTTGACTTCTCCTCCTTCGTTGTCGGCAAATTTCGTCCCACAATCATCGGCTAAAAAGCTGATTCCACTTTTCCAAACAATTGACCAATATGGGCTTGAATCATCTCCTTCATCTGATCCATCGCAAATTGTGTTACAATTTAATTCTATTGAAATATATTTAGCGAGTTTCATGCATTTATTGTAAACATCAACGTCATTAGATTTTATGTATGTTATTACTAGGGGGAATTCACTTGAATTATGGTCAATTTCGAAGCACTCATATTCCATATCAAGCTCAGTAATATCATTCAATAATTTCACATTATCAGAATTAAAATAGCTTTGAAGGACTTTTTTAATTGTTTCGCTTTTATACTCCTTTGATATTCCAATCCACATATGGTTGATTCATTGTTGCCAACGGTTTGTGTAAAAAATTGGCGCGTTTAAAAGTAATTAATTGTCGGCTGAAACCAAAGCTGGCCGAAAAACCTAAACCTCTCGGATGACCGTCAACCCGCGCTATTTTTTACATTTTGTTGGCAGTAGTATTTATTTACTTCTATACGTTTCAGAGATATAAGTATCCGTTTCGAGAATTATATTTTTGAAAGACAATGAATAGTAGTCTACTTGTTTATTGCTGTCAAGGGTAACCCACCCAACAATCTCTTCTTTTTCAGATAGAAGGTTATAATCATTTAGATATCTGAATTGCAATTGTATTCTCAGAGTGTCAAATGGATTTGTATTATTTTTTTCAAAGTCAAAAATTTTAAAATCTGTTGGCTCTGAAATGATATGAAACTCTTGACTTCCAGGAGGTAATATTACTGGGTCATTCAATTTTGAACGAAATCCCAGATGATTCTTGGGTCGTTCAACATTTGAATCTGAAAAATACCATACTTCAGCCTTCAAAATGGTTCCATCTTGATTTCCTTTGTTATGGTAAATAATGTGAAGTCGTAAAGAATCATTTTCGTATCCACCACTTATAAAACTGGCATTCAAGTCGTAATGATAATAGAAAAATTGAAAGTAGAGTGCAACTATTGAAATTATCAAAGCAAGAAAAGAAATAAAATTTCCACTTCCTCCTTTCTTTTCGTTAGTTTCCTGTGTTGAGTTTTTCTCAACCCTACGAAGAGCTCGTATTATGCCATGACTGTTCTGTCTCATTTATATTACTGCCAACTAGTTTATACATCCAATTTAACCATACACTATCGTCTACAATATGGAAACATTGTACAGTTTTACTGAATATTACATTGTGAAATTAATGAAATGTTTTTGATTTACAAATCATCAAATGGACTTTGAATACTTGAAAATGTGATCATTATGTCTGTTTCCGGTGTTTTACTACTGCTGTGGCCTAAAAGGGTTTGAATATACCATAAATCAGTTTTGCTTTCCAGGAATGGTGGTACGGAACGATGTAGTAGTGTATGCATAGTCAATAACTCAGAGAAATTTACTATCCAAAAGCAGTTGCTTTTTTTAGGTGGTTGAGTTCTGCAAAACCATATTACGTGAAAGCGGGAGATCCTTTACAGACCTCCCGCTTTTCTATAAGTTCTATCGAACACTAGTAAAACTCAATACTATTTTCGTACGATAATTTTCTTTTGAAGTAAACTTCCTTCAACGGAAACAGATAAAATATAAATTCCATTGTTCAGGTTTTGTACATCCAATTCAATTGATGAAGACTGGACACTTACGGAGTGAACAATTCTTCCGTTCAGATCAAGAATCTGAATCTCCTGCATAGTGAGATTACCCAAATCTACTTTTAAGCTACCATTAGTAGGGTTCGGATATATAGTGAGCAATTCACTGGATAATTCTTCAATACTCAGGAAAGCATCAGAACCATCACAATCCTGATCAATACCATCGTCAGGTATTTCAACTGCGCCCGGATAAATAGTAGGATCAGAATCATCACAATCCAAACTGTTATTTACAAAACCTGTTGGAGGTGTGCAGGCTTGAATGGTAGAATTAATATCCCCGTATCCGTCATTATCCGCATCCTGGTAAAAAGTAGTTCCCGCGTTATAAACATTTACGGTTACAATCATGCTGTCAGCAGCCGGAGCAATAGCGGCTCCTTCTTGTTTGGAAACAACATATTTAATTTCATGCGTTCCGGGTCCTGCAGTAGAAGGGTTGAAAGTTGTCCCCGTTATTCCCGGACCTGAAAGTGTTCCTCCTGCTGTACCTGTAATACTCAGGTTTACAGGTCCGTCTGTAACACAGTACTCCGAACTTAACCCACTAAAAGTAGCAACAGGCTTAACGGTCATCCATAATACATAGCTCGCCTCATTATCATTGATGGGAGCAGGTATTGCACCGCATAATTGCACATCAGCCAAAAATGTCATAGTAAGATTAAAAACACCTATTTCTGTTGGTGTTCCACTGACTGCAAGACAGCCAAGCGTATTTGAACTCCCTGACTGATAGGATGATTGATTGGTTTGGCCGGATACCCCATTAGGAAAACCGGAATATGAAAAATTATCAATATTGGTAATTTTTATTTCCACACCCGCCTGACCGGGATCAATCATTCCGGCATCAAAACAATTGGGAGTAAGTACAAAAGATTCAAAATCAGAGTAGGATTGGTTGACGGTTCCATCCAGCATCATGGTATCACAAACACCACCGTATGCCTGAAGCGTAGCCGAGCAGTCAACAGGCGTACATTGAGCAAATGTTTGGTTAATACCGAAAAAAGCAATCGATACGGGTAGTAATAGTTTCTTCATAATTTCTAATCATTAATTCACTCAAATATATTCTTTTTTTAATTCTGTGAGAAAAAATAGTTTCCTTTTCAACCTGATCCTCTTCTACAGGATGTGAAAAGATTTATTTTGGCAGGTCAATGGGAATCGATTTGTTTTTTAGAAATAATATGTATTTTGGTGACGACTTATTATGAAAGAATCGGATTAAACTATTGTTAATTGAGCTGTTGTATGATAGAGCAATTAATGCTATACTATGAAACTTTATGAAAAAAACTTTACTGGCTTGTGTACTGGGTATGTCTTCTTTTTGTTTTCATGCCCAAAATATTACGGGGAAAGTTATTGATGCGAAAAACAATGAACCGGTTGTTGGAGCTCGCATGGAAATTACTAATGGAGCGAAAGCTATTACTGATTTTGACGGGAATTTTAAATTGAATAGTTCTACTTTTCCTGTTCAATTGATTACAAGCTATATTGGCTATGAAACTGATACAACTCTTGTGGAGAAACCATCAGCAATCACTATTCGCCTGAAATCATCGGACCGCATATTATCTACGGTTGTAGTGTCTGCCGGAAGAAGAGAACAGGAATTGGAAGAAGTTCCCATCTCTATGGAGATTATTAAGGCTGATCTGATTGAAAGTAAGGGGTTTGTGGACCTGGAAGGAGCTGTTGATCAAAGCCCCGGAGTATATGCTATGGATGGACAAATCAGTATAAGGGGAGGCAGTGGATTTGCTTATGGTGTTGGGTCGCGTGTGATGTTGTTGTGGGAGGGAATGCCATTGTTAACAGGGGACGTTGGTGATATAAAATTTAATGCCATTCCGATTGAAAATGTTTCTCAGATCGAAGTGATAAAAGGAGCATCTTCTGTATTGTACGGGAGTGGCGCACTCAATGGCGTTGTTTCTTTATCGGAACGGGAACCGTCTGTAGATGGTGAGCTACGGGTAAAGTTACAGGGAGGAGTTTATGATAATCCAAAGCGAAGTAGTTTGAAATGGTGGTCGAAGAACCCAATGCTAGGGTTTGCTGATGTCTATTATGGGAAAATGTACAAGCGATTTGGATTTACCGTTGCCGGACATGGTTTTTCAGACCAGGGATACCGGGAGGGAGAAACACAGGCTCGCGGAAGAATCAGCGGGACTTTTTTTTACAGACCTCAGAAGGTAAAAGGACTAAAAGCAGGAGTAGGGTATAATTTCCAATGGGTGAAATCAGGTTTGTATATCATTTGGGAAAATGACTCTCTAGCCTATACACCGAGTGGAGGAGGGGACTATACGGATTCCAATTCAACCGTTATTTTAAACAGAGGATACCGATTGAATGTAGATCCTTATGTAAAGTATATTGATAAAAAAGGAAATACACATAATCTTCGTACCCGTGTGTATTATATCGATAATCAAACCGTAAATAACCCGGACCAGGATAACGGATCCGTTACCTATTTTGCCGATTATCAGTTTCAAAATAAAAACAAATGGGGAGGAGTGTTAACGACGGGAATTTCAAATACGTATGTTACGGTAAAAGCGAATCTGTTTGGAACAAATACATCTATTAATCCGGCTGTCTATTTACAGTATGAACAAAGATTATGGAAAAAACTTATACTTACCGGGGGAATAAGAGGGGAGTTCTTCGAACAAAATAAACGACAGGGGGACTCGTACTACTATTTTGGGAAAAATGATAAATACAAATCACCTATCTATCCGATTGTACGGGCAGCAGCTAACTATCAGTTGTTCAAAGGTACATTTTTGCGGACTTCTTTTGGTCAGGGAGTTCGTTATCCTTCTGTTGCAGAAAGGTATACGTTTACCAATGTGGGGGCATTAAATATTTTTCCAAATCCAAATCTGAATCGTGAAACAGGATGGGCTGCAGAGATTGGGGCAAGGCAAGTTTTTCGTATTGGTAAATGGAAAGGAATGCTAGATGTGGCAGGTTTCATCAATCAATACGACGATATGATTGAATTTGCATTTGGAATATTCAATCCAAAGACCTACCAGCCAATTGATATAAATAATCCGGATGATTTGAATGAGTACTTTGACTTATTAAATGAGGGGTATTCGGTTGCCCAGTTATTAGGATTTCAGGCACAGAATGCCGAAAAGGCAAAAATAACCGGATTTGAGGTTTCCTTTAATAGTGAAGGAAAAATTGGTGACGTAGATCTTATTGCCCTGGTGGGATATACGTATATGAATCCAATCAGTCTCAATGATAATGCCGAGTACCGATCTACTTTTTCGGATACGACTACAAATATTCTTAAATACAGATTCAAGCATCTAATAAAAGGAGATGTTGAAGGTCGCTATAAGGGATTCAAATTAGGTGTATCATGTCGTTATAACAGTCACGTCCGGAATATTGACCGGGTGTTTGAAGAAAACATTGCAGGAACAGAAATTCTTCCCGGATTAAAAGGGTATCGTGAGCGTAATCAAAAGGGAGGTCTGGCATTTGATATGCGTGTGGGGTACGCTTATAAAGAGCGTTATCACATCAATTTCATGGTAAATAATGTGTTTAATGAGGAAATAATGACGCGTCCGGGAGATATTCAGGCTCCCCGTCACTTTATGTTACAATTAATGTACACCTTAAAGTGATAGAACTAATCAGGTAAGAAAAACGGGGTATGGAATTTTCCATACCCCGTTTTCATATATCAGAAATTAGCGACTATTCAACAATTAGCTTTCGAACTTCTTCGCTGCCGTCTTCATAGATAATGATTACATTATAAATACCTTCCGCATTTTTAGCTAGTTCAGCTTTAAAGAAAGTGTCTGTTTTCTGAATGATCTGAACAAGTATTTTACGACCTGCAATATCAGAAATCAGTACATCCTTTATTGTTTTACCGGAGCTGGCTATAGTAAATCCACCGTGTGAAGGAACAGGGTAAAGATCTGTACTGTTATTCTCTTTTGATCGGTTTATTGATCGGATCGGAGAAAACTGGAATGCTCCGTCAAAATCGACTTGTTTGAATCGGTAATACGAAATACCACTTTCAATTATTCGATCTTCGAAGTAGTAAATGTGTTCAGCATTTGAAGTACCATTACCATCAACAAAACCAATAGTTTCCCATAATTCACCATCCAAAGAACGTTGAACAATAAAATAGTCATTATTCAGCTCTGTTTTGGTCCTCCAGGACAACAAGTTGTGATTTTCTAATTTTGAAACTTCAAAATTAACCAGTTCAACAGGTAGCGGTACAATTGAGCAGTCCGTTGCTGCGGAGTTGGATGCGGCTTCGTTAACAAAAATAGTTTGAACAACATCAGCATAGTTTGTTACCAATAATACATAAACCTCTCCTACAGAAACTCCACTAACAAATGCCTGTTCTGTTTCAGATATAGAGAAGCTACAATCTACGGGAGTAGTATAAGAACCACAGTTTGCCTGTGCGTTAGTCAGATCAGTGAAAGGTCCCCAAATTGCATAATCCACATCATCAGCGGCAGTGATGTCAATCACAAGATCTCCCGCCTGAGATATTTCAAGGTAATACCAACTGGGGTTGGGTTGAGAATCCAGACAGTCATAATTATTTCCGGGTTCCGCTTCACTTCCGTCAGCAGCAGCCGTAAATGCAATAGGAGAACCTGAACAAATCGGATCCATTGCTCCGCATGTTACATTCGTAGGAACAATAGGACATGTAATGGTGCTGATTGTAATATCAAATGGGGTACATTGCGGAGAAGGCCAGGTGGATACTGTGAGGTAGTATGTTTGCCCGGCTGTGATTGAAAGACTTACCAGAGTAGGATTTCCGGCACTATTAGTCACCGAACCTAAACAGGTTGCTGTAGGGCTTGAAGGACATTCATCCGTAGCAAATATACCTGTATAAGTATCCGTATTTGTCAAACTGATAGATACGCACCCTGTTGTTGTGGGTGTATATTCAATTACAAAATCATCTCCGTTCATGTAACTATCTTCACAAACATCTGAAGAGGAGAAATCATCCCCGGCACCACAAGTTGTAAGCCCTGTTTGTGAGAAGTTTGTCGTGGAAACCGTCAGGTTATTACAAATACTGACAGGAGCAGAACTATACACACAGATTGTACCATTCATAGTTTGATTACTGCCATTTCTCTGAACACGTACCATGTATACCTGTCCCGGAGTCGTTGCGTAAGTAATTGTTTCGCTCGCTCCGTTTCCTCCGGAGTTTGAACAGGTTAACGCACTCATTCCGGTCGAACATGATCCTGTGAAAAGATGTAGAATAGCATCGTGTCCTGTGTTATCTGGTGTAAATGTGATGGTTGTTGAACTGGATGTTGCTGTGAACCATCCCCAGGCATCATCATTATTAGAACCGCTACATCCGGAAGCCGAATTCCAGTATTTTGTATTATTCGAGGAATTGAATGTTACAGGGGAACAGGAAGTTCCTACCGTTAATTCTCCTGCCCCTGAAGTGACACAGTCATTACTTTGTGAATAGATGGATGAAATAGAAAATAATATCGCACAAGCGATAAGTGTTGCTTTTTTCATTTTAGGTTAAAATTTTAAAGTCCAAATCTGTTAATATCATCTAAAGTGATCTCGTCACCGGAAAGAATCAGGCATTGAGAACATTCCTGATAAAATTCAATCTCCTCCGCGGACATTTTACGTAACTCCGAGTTGCGAATGATTTTAACGTCAGGATGATTCTTTATCCAATCTTTGATAACAGCATCGGTAATATTGCTTTTTTCATTGGTAATTCCGGAAATTCCTTTTTTTGCAGCATAGGTATTGATATCTGCAATCGTAATTTCATTCTGGAATATGATCAGAGGTCTGGTCTTGAAGAAAGCTGTTTGTTGATCATTAAATGAATCCCATCTTTCCTGGGAAATGGCTTCAACTTCGGGATGAAGGTTTAACCAATTGACAATTTCAGGCGATTGTGCGCTTGAAGGGAGTGCCTTTAGCCCAATAAAGGCTAAAACCACCATAATTTTTGTTTTCATAATTAATTTAATACTACTGGTTCGAGGAGCAATTTACACTAATTAATAGTACGGCAAAAATTTTTTAACAGGAAAATGACTATTTAGTGATAAAAAAAAATAAGCGAAAGAAAGGTGTGACCAGAAAGGGCTTTTAACTAAAAACTCCTCAGGTTCGAAATCAATTTGTAATTGAAAGGTACTATCCTTTTGAGGTCACGTTTTCTGACTATCTTTGGCACAAATTATTTAGCAATAGCATGTCGACGTTTCAGGAACTTGGTGTATCGGATAAAATTTGTAGAGGATTATCGGAGTTGGGGATTCATACTCCTACAGAGATTCAGGAAAAGTCACTTCCTGTTTTGATTCATCAAAAAACGGATTTTGTCGGACAGGCACAAACCGGAACCGGTAAAACGGTTGCTTTTGTTGTTCCGGTTCTCGAAAGAGTCGATCCGGCTAATAAACGTATTCAGGCGGTTATTTTATGTCCCACGAGGGAGTTGTGCAAACAAAACGCGAAGGCCGTTTTTAAATATTCGAAGTATTGTTCGAAAGTTTTTGTTGAATCGGTTTACGGCGGGGAAGATATTCAGGTACAGATACAGCAACTATCACGTCCCACACAAGTATTGGTTGCCACACCCGGAAGGTTGGTGGAATTGATGAATAAAGGCGTAGTAGATCTTTCCGGAATTCATCAGTTTATATTGGATGAAGCGGATGAAATTCTGGCAATGGGATTTAAAAAGGAAATTGACAGAATTTTGACCAAAACAAATGATTTTCGTAAGATCTGGCTTTTTTCAGCAACGATTCCCCATGGTTTACAGGAGGTAATTTCTACGTATATGGCGAAAGGAGCTCCTTCTGTACGTGTAGGAAGCAAAGCGGAAGTCATAAACCCGTTAATAGAACACCAGTATATTCTTTGTGAGAAACATGAAAAGTCATACATGTTGACTGCTTTTCTTAAAGCAATGGGAAATGCCCGGGGTATTATTTTTGTCCGGACAAAAGGAGATGCGAAAACTGTCAACGAAATGTTAGTGGCTAAGGGGTTTGAAGCGGATCAATTACATGGCGATCTTACACAAAAGGAGCGGGACAAAGTGATGAGAGGGTTTGTGGCAAAGAAATTCAGGCTACTCGTAGCAACAGATATGGCTGCCCGGGGACTTGATATTGATAACCTGGCTTTTGTTGTTCATTACAATTTACCTGATCAGGCAGAGTTTTATACACATCGAAGTGGAAGGACAGCACGCGCAGGAAAACGCGGGATTTCAATTGCTTTTGTGACTCCCCAGGATATGAGAAAGTTTAAGTTTTTACAGGAGAAACTGGTGATCGATTTTATTCAGGTTACCTGATAGAGAAATAACTGTTCCGGATTTATACAGATAATCAGTGTGTAAGCAGATAGACCAGCTCTTTCAGTAGTTCTCCCTGAGAGGTGTTTCCTGCACCTAATCCTTTGGATTTAAGATCATATTCCCGTAAAAAGCTAATATTCTGCGCGATTTTCTTCGGAGGAAATAGCTTTGAATAACGAATTTGCTCCTTGGCAACAAAATTCGGCACCTTTAGATTCATGGCTACGTTATCAGGAGATTTGTTCGCCAGAAAGTGAATCATCATAAGACGCTGGAAAAAAGTAAAAAGATTCGGAATAATCACTACAATATTGGCTGCTTTCGGATTCTGTTCGAAATACTGAATGATTTTATTCGCTTTAAGAATGTTTAATTCTCCGATAGCATTAACCAACTCAAATACATTATAATCTTTACTGATTCCAATATTCTCTTCGATATGAACGTCGTTTATTTTGGTTCCTTTCTCAAGAAGGATCGAGAGTTTATCCAGTTCGTTGATTATTTTTCCGAGGTTATTCCCTAGAAACTCGGCTAACAGACTGGCAGCTTTATCCGTTATTCCGTATCCTATTTCCTGTACATATTTGGTAATCCAGGAAGTAAGCTGGTAATCCCGTACCTTTTCACTTAAAAACGTGACATTCTCTTTTCCTAAAGCTTTGAATGCTTTTTTTCTGGAATCAAATTTCTTGTATTTATGACAGATAACCAGAAGAGTAGAGGGTTGCGGAGAGGCAAAATAAGACTCAAAAGCATCCCAGTTTCTGATGTCCTGTGCTTCCCGAATAATAACCACCTGTCTGTCGGACATCATTGGGAATTGTTTGGCGAGACTGACAATCTGATACGGATCACAATCTTTCCCGTAAACAACTGTCTGATTGAAGTCACGTTCACTTTCATCCAGTACTTCTTCGGCAATTACTTTGCTGATCGCATCTATAAAATAAGGTTCTTCCCCATGCAGAAAATATACCGGGCGATACTTTTTATCTCTTATTTCTTTGATGACAGCTTTATAGTCCATAGAACCAAAATTCGTGTTACAAATATAACCAAAGAATGGAGGAATTGCGAGAGAGGAGTAGTGAAAAAGAAAAAGGTTGTGAATCGTTCACAACCTTTTCTGTTATCTTTTTATAATAGTCACCATTATTTGGTTTCCTGGTGAAGATGTACATCCATTTGAGGAAAAGGGATGCTGAGTCCTTTTTCAGGGAATTCATTGTAAACACGTTCGTTCATATCGAAGAATATATCCCAATAGTCTTCAGTTTTAGCCCAAACTCTTACCGTAATATTTACCGAACTATCTCCTAATGACCCTAACCCTATAAAAGGTTCCGGATCCTTTAATATTCTTTTATCTTCTTTTATAAATTGTAACAACGTATCGCGAGCAATCTTAAAATTGTCTCCATACGCAATACCGAAACTGAAATCAACGCGTCGTATATTCTCCATCGTAAAATTGGTAATATTCCCATTGGCTATTGGACCATTAGGAAGAATAATACGTTTGTTATCCGTTGTATTCATGATCGTGTGGAAAATCTGGATTTCTTTGACAGTTCCTGTCTCTCCCTGCATCTGAACAAAATCACCTACGCGGTACGGTTTGAAAAGTAGTATGATTACTCCTCCTGCAAAATTTGAAAGAGTTCCCGAAAATGCCATACCAATGGCAAGTCCAGCGGCTCCTAAAAGAGCAACAAAGGAAGTCATTTCAATTCCTAACTGGTATAATGCAGTAATAATTACCAGAACTTTTATTGCACCAGTAATAAGGCTTTTTAAGAAAGAGCGTAAAGATGGTTCAAGGTTTCTGCGTTCGAACACACGGGAAACTCCTTTTTTAACCTGATTAGCAATCCAGAAACCGATAACAAAGATCAGAATAGCTGTTCCTAAACGAATTCCGAAATCGATAATATAGTCTTTTGCTTCTAACCAGAATCCCGGTGACATAAGTTCTACCGGATTTTCGAGAACTTTAAGAACTTTTGGAATACTGTCGGCGGGAGATGCCTGTACAGCAGTATCATTAATTGCCTGAACAGTATCAGCTACCTGACTGATAGAATCCTGAATTGTGTCTTGTGTATTTGGCATAATCGTTATTTTTACGCAAAAGTAGCTGCTTAAAGCTGTAATTCAAAATCAATTGGGATATGTTTTTTGTCCTTTCTAAAATATTTCACTTTTTCACATTTCCGGGAGTTTGGATCTTGCTATTTATTATGCTTTCCTATTTTTTCACCAATAAGAAATGGAAAAAATGGTTCTTTCGGACCGGAGTTGTTCTTGCCCTATTTTTTACCAACACCTTTATTTTTAAAGAATTTGTTCGTCTTTGGGAAACAGAAGGTATCCGGACGGAAGATATAAGTTATCATGATGTCGCCATAGTACTGGGCGGAATGGCAGAATACAACAATGATCTGGAAAGGCTAAGCCTGAGAAGGGGAGGAGATCGGATCTGGCAAACTCTGTTACTCTATCATCAGGGAAAAGTGGGAAAGGTTCTTCTTGCCGGAGATGAAGGATATGTCGTTGACAGAGGATTAAATGAAGCTCTTCGGTTTAGAGAAGAACTCATTAAATTAAAAGTAAGACCGGAAGATATATTGATAGACTCTTTATCTAAGAATACGTATGAAAATGCAGTGAATTCTGTAAAAGTTTTGGAACAATATGGATTAAAAAAAGGGAAAATAGTTTTGGTGACAAGTGCTGTACACATGAAACGGGCCCGGGCTTGTTTCAGGTTGCAGGGGGTAGAAGTTACTCCTTATTCGACGGATCATTATACTGGTCCCGGAAGAAGCTATCATTGGGATGAATATATACTGCCATCATTCTCCACACTTTTGGATTGGTATGCGCTCACACATGAATGGTTCGGATATATAGCCTATTCTGTGGCCGGATATTTGTAGCAATTATTTCGTGATTAGAGGGCAGTTACACCTGTTTAATCTATTTTCATCAGGCATTTATGGCTGCTCGTCTAATAATATATAGAATAGAACAAGAATAAAAAGAAAGCCACGTTTTAATAAGTAATTTTACAGTACTCTGCGAGTTGCAGGGTTTTAATGAGTAGTATGGAGTATTTGAAATTGACAAAAAGAGATGAGTTCTCGAAAGAATTAACCCGACGTGTTAATACTTATCTTAAAGAAAATGAAAAAGACAAGACAGGAAGCTGGAAAATATCTTTGAAGGTACCAGTTCTTCTTGCAATATATTTTGTGCCGTATATACTTGTTCTTACAGGTGTTATACAAAGTTTTGTTCCGGTTATTCTTGCAACTGCAGCTATGGGGGCAGGAATGGCTTTTATTGGTCTCTCGGTTATGCATGATGCCGTACACGGATCATTTGCAAAAAGAGGATGGATCAATAAACTAATGGGGTACTCAATGGAGCTTTTGGGGGGGAGTAGTCTTACCTGGAAAATTCAGCACAACGTACTTCACCATAGTTTTACCAATGTACATGGAATGGATGAAGATATTGACGCTCCGGGGTTTCTTCGTTTTTCACCCAATGCTCCCAAGAAGAAAATACATAAGTTTCAGGTATTTTATGCCTGGTTCTTTTATGGATTAATGACTTTGTTATGGGTCTCAGCGAAGAACTTTAAAGAGTTGGTCAAGTACAATAAAATGAATTTGCTACAAGCTCAGAAAACAAACTTGCAGAAGGAAATGACGCGTTTGGTCATTTTCAAGTTGGTGTATATTTTCTATGTTATTGTTGTACCGATTGTATTTACAGATGTTGTTTGGTGGCATTGGATGATTGGTTTTCTAATTCTTCATTTTGTTGCAGGTTCAATTCTAGCTTTTGTTTTCCAGAGTGCTCATGTTGTTCCTGAAGCAGAGTTTATTACGGTTGAATCACACGAAACCAATAATCCTGAAAGTAGTTGGGCAGTTCACCAGTTGTCTACTACAGCAAATTTTGAAAACTGGAATAAAGTTCTGACCTGGTTTGTAGGAGGTTTAAATCATCAGATAGAACACCATTTGTTTCCTGATATTTCACACATTCATTATTCGAAAATTTCAGTTATCGTTAAGGAAACGGCTGAAGAATATGGATACAGGTACAATTACCACAGAACTTTTGCGGGAGCTGTTTTTGCGCACTTAAAACTGCTTAACAGATTGGGAAGGGCTTAGTCTCCTAACATTCCTCCGAATTCGATAACGCATGTCCATTCACTCTTTTTATGAGGTTGAATGGATATGCCTGTATATTGAAAGTCTTTGCTTAGAAGGTTTTTTCGATGTCCGTAATCGGGAATGCCTTCATCGATTAATAATTGCATTATAATATCCAATGCAGAATTGTATCCGTATGAACAATTCTCACCCGTAAAGTCATATTTTACGTTGTTATTTTTAAAACGGGAAGTAAATGACCGATGACCTGTAAAACCTTTTCGACCCATTTCCAAGGCGTACTCTTCAGCCATTTGATTCAGATCATCTGTCATGTGGAGAGGTAATAAAGGAGTTATTTTGAGAAGTGTACGGATAAGTGATTTACCTTCCTTTAGATGAGTTAATCCTTTTTCTTTTATATAGGGCAGAGCGACTTTTTGTGAAAAGTCATCAGGATTTGTTCGGCAGTAGTTGATCAATTGTAATAACTCTTGCTCCTGTTCCTGTTGTGTATACGAAACAAAAGGAAGCAAGGGAAAGAGTAGTAAAAAAATAAAGATTGTACATTTCATATACGTATAACGTAATTCAATGAAAAAATTACGATTTAAGATGCTTAATTTTAAATCGATAGACTGTTTCCGGAGAAGAATGAAATGATAATTCTCCTTCAAGCTGATCCGTTAGCGAATCAATCAGCTCCAAACCAAATGTAGAATCGCTTCCGGGCTGTTTCCACTTTCCGTTATCTGAGTAAGTAAATTCAAAATAACCTTTATCGGAATTTCTTAATTGTAAAGTAATCAGAAATGGAGGTGTTGACGAAACAAAGGCATGCTTTAGAGAGTTTGAAAATAATTCGTTAAAAATCAAAGCTAGCGGAACAATCGATTTTAATCCGATTTTTTCGACTTCAAAAAGGTAATTTAACTGAACCTGAAAGTCTATTTGGTAAGACTTGATGAGATCCTGAGATAATTCTCGGAAATACTCTTCAAGATTGACTTTAGAAAGCCCTTCACTTTTGTAAATCTTCTCATGAATCAACGCCATGGTTAATACCCGGTTGATACTGTCGCGAAACTTAGAAATGGATTCTTCGTGCTTTAACTCTCTCATCTGGAGTCTTAACAGGCTCGTAATGACCTGAAGGTTGTTTTTGACTCTGTGATGAATTTCTTTGAGGAGCACTGTTTTCTCTATATCACGGTCAATAATTTCCTGATTTTGACGAATTAATTCTTCGTTTCGTTTTTTCAGGAGTTCGTCGGACTTTTTACTACTGTTTAGAATTGTATTAATAATATAGCCCAGTAAAAAAAGGGCAAAAATAGTTTCGTAGTAAACAGAAGAATAGGTTGCACTGGACAAAGTGGGTAATATATCCATTATCCGGGGAAGAATTGCGTGGAGATAATAGATGAACCCGATTGCTGAAAGTAGAAGGAAAGCAATCCCCCAACGTATTCCAAGGGTATAAATCACAAAAATATTGAGTAGAATAATCCAGAATGGTGTTCCGATATGAGCTGTTGCATCATTGAAATACAAGTTTCCCATTAACAGCAGGTACAACGCTGAGAAATATACCAGGGCAGGTTTTTTTACCGATTTACACCACCGTAGCGAAAATAGTGCAAATAGAGAGAGAGCTGTATGACCCAAAGAAGGAAGTATAACGGGAAGGGTTCCTATAATCAAAGAGATAAAAACCGACAGTACTGACATAAAAAAGACCGTCAGTACAAGGTTGTAAAATAATGTAATTCGGGATTCTTCGTGAAGGCTTTCTGTTTTTGACAATATACTGCCCAGAAAATATTTCTTGATCTTGTCCGACATGAAGCGAAATTATAATTTCTTCATTAATAGTTGGTATAAATCAATCATAGATTGTATGTCGGATAAAGCTACTTTTTCGTCAGGGGAGTGTACATTGTCCTCCGGGGCACCAATGAAACACCAGTCGAAGGGAAGATCTGTTTTTTGAAGCATAGTTCCGTCACTTCCTCCGGCAGATTCTACCTCCAATTGAAAAGGAACAGACGAAGTTTTTGCGATATCAATAATTCTGTTCAGGTATTTCCTTCTGGGAATTCCACTGTCGCGCATACTGATTGCAACACCTTTTCCATGGTGAACACCATCAGTTACCCAGGTAATGTCTGAAATGAGCGCTTGTCTCACATTATATTTTTCATAAATGTATTTTCCCAGAAATCCAACTGATCCACCACCATGTTCTTCATAAGTGGAAAATACAATAATCCCGTTTTCGAGTTCTTTAGCTACCTGCAGAGCAACCCATACACCTAAGCGATTATCCATATATGGACTTTGTACATGTGTATCCGTAAGTCTGAAGTCAGGTTTAAAAGAAAGTGGAGTTCCCCGGTCTATTTCACGGTCATACACATAATTTATGTGTGAACTTCCATCTTCTTCTTCGATTACGAGTAATTCCGTTTCTATTTCACCCTGACTATCACTTCCGACCAGCTGAATACCGTCTATTATTCTGGGACCACCAATTTTAATCAGGTTTTTATCATAACCTGTCATAAAACCAATTGTATCTATATGGGCAAAAATAGCCGTCTTAGGTTGTCCGAATACAAGTATAATTGCATCCTGAAATTCTTCTCCCTGGATAATTTCCGGTTGCTGTTTCCAATTAGATTGATGAGAAGTAATATAATCAATCAGAAATTCTTTTATAGAAATTTCATCTCCAGAGGTTCCCCGAACGGCAACCAGTTTTTCTAATAATTCAAAATCCATCATTATGCTAATCCCTTATCTGTTATTGTTACGTTTTGTAGTAGTTCAAATTTTTCTGAGAAAGTTTCTTTATCTGAAGGAGAAACAGCAACCGTTAGTGTACAATCTAACTCGAAATCCTGACGCATGACATTGGCTCCCGACTGTTTGACAATATTCATGACTGCGGGCATATCTTTATACGTGAAATGCAATTCAAGAATCTGTTGGATAGAACGTGTTTCAATGGTTGCGTTTTCAAGAGCTTCTTTAGCAGAAGTACGGTAAGCATGAATCAGTCCTCCGACTCCCAGTTTCGTTCCGCCAAAATACCGGACAACTCCAATGAGAACATTGGTTACTTCAAAGGAAGATAGCTGACCCAGAATTGGTTGACCGGCAGAATTAGAAGGTTCTCCGTCATCATTTGCCCGGTATTGTTCCCCCTTGAATCCAAGTTTGTACGCATAACAAACGTGATTTGCCTGTGAATGACTTTTTCTCCAGACTTCCAGTTGTTCTTTGATTTGTTCTTCTGTTGTACAGGGTACTGCAAAAGCCAGAAATTTAGACCCTTTTTCCTTGTAAATAGCTTCCGAAGGAGCTTGTATTGTCTTGTATGTGTGTTCCGAATCCAAAAAAATAAATATGTATCTTTGTGTAATGACAAAGTTAGGATTATTTGCTGTTTTATTGCTTGCCGGAAGTGTTTTCCTTTCCTGTGAAAAAGAAGAAGAGAAAAAGACGGGAAACTGTTCGGATGGTTTTATGAATAACGGAGAAACGGGTGCCGATTGCGGAGGTCCTTGTGCTCCCTGTGAGCAACCGTTAGCGAATCAATTGGTTGCTACATTCCATGGTCGGGAAGTCTCTTTCCTTCATCCTTATGTTGTTATGAATGGTGATGAAGCTATTATCTCAGGTGTAAATGATTCAATAGAATTTTCGATTCACTTTGAAATGACTTCTGATACGATTTGGCCACTGGTTGACGGTACACATACAAAACTTGAGTACAATGGGGACTTTTACAATACTTATTTATCTGAGGAGTCACATGTAATTGTTACGAATCTTGAAGAAACTGAAAATCATTTTTCAGGGTTATTCAGAGTGAAATATGTGCAAGGTGCTGATACAATTCTAATGCAAAACGGGTCTTTCTTGCAGTTAAGGTATAATTAGATTTTATTCTTTTCTTTTTTTATCAATTCGAATAAAAACGAGAACACAAATCAGGATCAGTACTAATCCACCGATCAGAATGAATTCATCCCAAAGTCCTTTTACGACCGGGTCTTCCAGTTTATCCGGATCAATTTTTAAGGGCGGATAATCAGCATGAAGAGTAGAGTCTTGTTGTGCTTTTCTTTTCTCCATGATCTTTTTGTAATTAAAAATTCCTTTTCTCTGCTTCGGAAAAATTTCGCGAATAGAGGGGAAGATGTAATTACGTTTATTCATTTCATTTTTGATTGCGCGGAGGTCAACAGCAACGTCGTTATTGTACTTATCGTAATATCTGGAAATAGAATAGGCAATATAAGCATCTGAAAGACTCACATGCTTTTTTAGGAATTTTCCAAATTCATAAAAAGCGAGGGAAAGAGCGCGATTGGAAGCACTCTCGTACTTTGTTTCGTCACGTAAAGCATCATCATACTCCCGAAGTAGCGGAACTAATATACTCAGATATTCCTGACCACCTTTTTTATAGGACTTCCATCGGGGGTCCAGTAATTCAGGGAAAAGAACAGAATCTTTCAAAGACCAAACCCGATCAACCTGTTTTCGGTTGACTTCTGCTATTCTGCTTCGGATTTCAATCTGTTTTTTTGTATATGGAAAATAAGCTTCTTCCAGTTTTAGCCATTCATGATACTCCTTATACCTGTACTTGTACAGAAGCATATGTTGAATAATATGAAACTGATCTTCTGTCAGGTTTTCAAGAGGACTTTGCTGCTCAAATATTTTGTAAGCAAGATCATAATTACTTGAGCCGATTAACGTGTACATGTATTGCAACGAATCCTTCCTGTCCCAGTGTTTACCAGGTTTTTCCAGTAGATAGGACATCATGTGCTCCAGTGAATCTTTTTCAAAGCCTCTCGGATAAGGAAGAAGTTTAAAATACGGACGTGACTCTTTCTTTGGAAAACTGGCTTCCGATTGGGATGATGCAGACAATGATATCCACACAAAATTCAGCAAGAGAAGACATAATGAAAGTTTATTTTTCATCTTCATACCCTCCTTTCACTAATGCGTGGTAAAGAATATTCGTCCCCATTTTAAGAGCTCTTTCTCTGGTCTCAGGGGGATTGTTATGTACAGGCTCGTCTTCCCACCCATCTCCGAGGTCTGTTTCGTACGTATAGAGTAGAATCATTCTTCCTTCGTGAAATAAAGCAAATGCCTGAGCAGGTTTGCTGTCGTGTTCATGAATTTTAGGTAACCCGGAAGAAAATTCATACGGAGCATGAAACAAGTCATGTGATGCCGGCAATTCTACCAGTTGTTTGTCGGGAAATACTTTTTGAAGTTCAAGCCGGATGAATTGATCCATGCCATAGTTGTCGTCGATGTGTAAAAATCCTCCTCCCAATAAATAGTTTCTGAGATTGGAAACATCATTGGCTGAAAAGACAACATTTCCGTGTCCTGTCATGTGGACAAAAGGAAATGAAAACAATTGGGGAGATCCGACTTCAACATAAGGTGTCTCTTCGTCGATTCCTGCTGCCATTTTTTTGTTGGCGTAATCCACCAGATTAGGGAGACTGGTCGGATTGGCATAATAATCTCCACCGCCACTGTATTTTAATACACCAACCTGATACGTCCCTTTTTGAGCAAAGACATTTCCAAACCAGGTGGGAAGCAATATTGTTAAAATCATCAATGATTTCATGCTGTTGCTATTTTTGCTAAAGATACGACATAAACTCCGGCTGTCTCTGTACGCAACCTGTTTTTTCCTAACGTAACAGGTTGGAAGTTCTTTGTAAGGGCCAGTTCAATTTCTCCCGGAGAAAAATCTCCTTCAGGGCCAATCAATATCAGAAAATCTTCAGGAATAGACTGTTGTCGGAGTTCTGTACGATTCCTGTTTTCTTCACAATGAGCTATAAAACCTCCGTTTTCAATTTGTTCTATAAACGTTTTGAAAGGAAGCAGGTCATGTAAGATTGGTTTGTATAAGCGCTTACTTTGTTTGGTGGCACTGACAAGAATTTTTTCAAGTCGTTCCATTTTGACAATTTTTCTTTCGGAATTCTCACAGAGTAATAAACTCACTTCGTCAACACCAATTTCAGTAGCTTTTTCAAGAAACCATTCCAGACGATCGATATTTTTTGTCGGGGCAATGGCTATGTGTATCGTTTGTTTATCCGGTGTTTCATGCAGGTGTTGAAGTACTTTTACTTCTGCACGTTTTCCGGTCAGAATAAGTTCGCACGTAAATAAATCGCCTTTTCCGTTAATCAACTCAATAGTATCTCCTTCTTTTAGCCGTAAAACCTTTGTAGCGTGTTTCGATTCTTCTTCGGGTAGAATAATTACTTTTTGGTCACTGAATATGTCCGGTACGAAAAAACGATGCATCTTTTGTGTTTGGGGTAAAAATAAGTAAATTGAGAAACAACAGGGTTGTCGGGCTGTTAATTTTTGTTACCCTGTTTTAACAACCATATGATCAGAACTACATAGGCGATTGATAATAGTATTCCAAATATGATGGATTCAGCCAGAAAGAATACCGCCAGAATTATCGGAATTAAAAGAATGGTGAGTAAGTGAAATATACCCTGATTTCCTTTGTTCATATTTTAGAATATATAATCCTTTTCAGGTGTGAGTAATACATTTAGTTGTATATCATCTTTGCGAACGTCTGCTATTGAAGAGACAGGAGGGAAGTAGTTGACACCTAATTTCAGACAACTTTCTTTGCATAGCGCTAAAAAATTGTCATAAAACCCCATCCCGTAACCGATACGATTTCCTTTTAGATCACACACTAAAAGAGGTATCACCACAACATCTATTTCGGAAGGTGAAATTTTTCCGCTTTCCGGGGGTTCGGGAATATTCCATTCATTTATTTCAAATTCCGTAGTTGAATCTATTTTGTAGAATACCATGGTTCGGGTCGTAAATTCCGATCTGGATGCATACCAATTGTACTCTGTGTTGGTTAATAATGGTGTTAGATCCAATTCGGAATGACTTGATATGGGAAGAAAGATGGCTACATTACTTTTAGGAGGGATTTTTTCCAGAATTTTCTCTCGTAGAATAGCTCCTGCTTGTTCAATTTCCTGAGTGGAAAGGTTGGCACGTTGTGCTTTATAGTATTTTCGTAACTCCTTTTTCGTCATAGCCATCCGAGTATTAGACAAACTGAAAAGATCAGAATAGTATAGGAAACCATTTGATTCAACCAACTCAGCGTTATTTTTTTCAAAAGTCTTTTTCCCAAAAGAGCTCCGGCAATAGCAGCCAGCATGGCTAGTGTGATAATCAGGCTGTGTTTAGAAATAGTTGAACGTTCAATTCTGGATAGATATACAGGGATTCTTCCAGCATCCGTTATCAGGGCTATAAAAATACCGGTAGCAATAAAAGTTTCTTTGGCAAAGCCGTATTTCTGTAAAAAGGCTGATCGTAAGGCTCCCTGATGCCCTGTCAGTCCAGCCATAATTCCGGTAATTATTCCTCCTGTAACAGGACCGGGAGGATTTTTCTTCAATAGTTGACTGTCGAACAATTCAAGTAGCGTAAAGAAAAGTAAAGTCATTCCCAAAATGAGATTCAGCCATTTTATTTCGATATGTAAAAACGGAGTTGAAAACAATACCACATTGCTGATTTGTTGAAGAAGAAAAGCTCCTGATATACTGCCAAGAAAAGCCGTCAGTGCAAAACTCCAACCAACACGCCAGTTGATTGCGTTGCGCATTAGTCCGAATTTGAAAATAGTATTGGTGATATGCACAATAGCTGTTGCGCCAATAGCAAGAGGAATGTCTTTGAATAGAATAATAAAGACCGGTGTTAATATAGTTCCCAGTCCAAATCCTGAGAAAAAGGTTAATAAGCTGGCGGAAAAAGAGATCAATATGACCGTAATCCACTCCATATTACATCCCTGGAATTATTCCACGGGCGCTGTTAGCCATTTCTGTTTCATTAATTTTATCGGCTTGTTCAAGGGCTCTGTTGAAAGCAATTGTCAGTAAATCTTCAAGTTCTTCTGCGTCAATAGGAGCTTCAGAAGCAATGCGTACATTTTTAACACGTCTGTTTCCCGTCATTTCAATCGTGATATACTCTGCTTTTCCTTCGACAGAAATAGCATCCAACTTCTTTTTTGAAACCTCAACTGCATTTTGCATTTCCTGCAGCTTTTCCATCATGTTACCGAACATATTTTTTTGCTTTTTTAGCAAAATTACAATAAATACCCGATTAATCTCAGGTCTATCATCCGGTCGAAAAGAGAAGTGTTTTTATTGAAAAGCATTATTTTTGTAAAAAATAAAAATTCAGATGAAGTCAGTAAACGTAGCCGAGCTAAAGGCAATGCAGGAAAGTAAAGAGGATTTCCAATTAATCGATGTTCGTGAACAGTACGAATATGATGAAGTAAATATGGGGGCTCATCACATTCCTATGGGGGAAATTATGGAACGTCAGGGAGAAATTTCGAAAGACAAAAAAGTAGTTGTTCATTGTCGTTCAGGAGCAAGAAGCGCAAATGTTATAGGTTTTTTAGAGTCTCAGGGGTTTGATAACCTGTACAATTTGGATGGTGGAATTATGGCCTGGGTAGACCAGCAATAATTTCTATCCACACGCGAAAAAAGCTGAAATGAAAATCAGAAGTATTAATACGGTTTTGTTTATCGGGATACTTTCCTTGTTAAGTATCCTTTTTATTCAGGTATTCTGGATTCGTAAAACGATTATAATTCAGGAGAATAAAAAGGAATTACAGCAGCGGGAAGACAGTCTCAGTAATCGTCAGTTTAATGAGCGTGTACATATAGCTTTGACTAATGTCGTTTCCGAAATCTCTTCTTTGTACAAAGATTCTTCTGATCTGTACGGGGCTGTAAAGCAGGAAATGAGTAACTATTTCACGGTTGCTATTAATGATACGGTACACCCTTACTTTTTGGAACAACTTCTGAAAAGAGAGTTTTACGACGGAGGGATAAAAGAAGATTTCCAATATGGAATTTATGATTGTTTCAGCGATAGTATTGTTTATGCAAATACAATTGTCTTTTCGGAGGACAATTTTTTTAAACCGGAAGATGACACATCCAATCATTATACTTCTCCGCAAATTAAGTGGGATAAAGACGGGCATTATTTTTCCGTAGTATTTCCCCAACGGGAAATGAGTAATATGGATGATTTACCTTCGGATGCATCCCCCTGGATATCGCTGTTTGCCATTATAGGTTTTGTTCTTTTATTTTTTGGATACGCACTATCTGTAATTATCAAACAGAAACGATTGTCGGAGATAAAGACAGACTTTATCAATAATATGACCCACGAGTTGAAAACTCCGATTTCGACAATTGCTCTTTCAAGTGAAACACTGCTGCGGGAAAGTTTTGCCAATGATCCGGAAAGACTAAAGCGATATGCCGGGATTATATACAAGGAGAACAAACGATTGGAAAACCAGGTTGAAAGGGTATTGAATGTTGCCAAGTTGGATAAAGAAGAGTTGAAGTTGAAATATTCACAATTTGATTTGCACGAACTCATTCGGGAAGCAAGCGAGGTATTTGAAATCAACCAGTTGGAAAACGGGGGAGAGATCCAGTTGAATCTGGAGGCAGATCAGTCTGTTATTACAGCAGATGAAGTACATATCGGAAATGTAATTCATAATCTGATTGATAACGCAATTAAGTACTGTGAAAGAAAACCTCAGATTACAATATCTACACGTAATACAGGCAATTCAATATTGATTGAAGTTTCAGATAACGGGATAGGGATTCGACGTGAAAATTTACGAATGATTTTTGATAAATTTTTCCGGGTACCAACAGGGGATCTTCATGATGTAAAAGGTTTTGGACTAGGGTTGTACTATGTGAAATTGATTGTTGATTCGCACAAGGGTAAGATCAGTGTCCGGTCGGTTTTTGGGCAGGGTACTACTTTTTTGATTAACTTGCCGATGACCAAAACAAACTGATGTCTATGAAAGCGAATATTTTGTTGGTTGAGGATGACATGAACCTGGGGTTTGTCGTAGCGGATCAATTGCGTTCCAATGAGTATAATGTCACATTGGCAACTGATGGTGCTGAGGGGTTTAAACGCTTCAACGATGGCAATTATCATCTGTGTATTTTTGATGTAATGATGCCTAAAAAAGATGGCTTTTCTCTGGCGCAGGACATTCGGAAAATTGATAAGGATATTCCGATTTTATTTTTGACGGCAAAATCAGATACACAGGATAAGGTGAAGGGGTTCGAATCGGGAGGTGATGATTACCTTACTAAACCTTTCAGTACTGAAGAATTAATGGTACGAGTTAAGGCTTTGCTAAAACGAGTTAATATCGTTCAGGAAGAGGAGAATGCCAGTACTTATAAAATAGGTCAGTATACATTTGATTCTGAAAATTACGAATTAAAATCAACTGATTTTCAAAAGAAGTTAACGAAGAAGGAAGCGGAGATTTTGTCGATGCTTTGCAAATATAAAAATCAGGTTTTACCACGCGAGTTAGTGCTGAATGGTGTTTGGGGACAGGATGATTACTTTGTAGGAAGAAGTCTGGATGTTTTTATTACCAAATTACGGAAGTATCTTTCAGGAGATGATCGTGTAGCTATTACAAACGTGCATGGAATCGGGTTTAAATTTATATGTCCTGAAGAATAATGATCATTAGAGGTATTGTTTTCGTAGCATTAGGGTCTTTGTGCTACGGAATTTTGGCTACAATCGTAAAATTAGCATACAACGAGGGATATACGACAGAAGAGGTCACATTTGCTCAGTATAGTATTGGCTGGATTGTTTTGGGAGGAATGGCTCTCCGAGCATTTATTCAGAAAAAAAAGAAAGAGCAGGAATATCACATACCTCGTAAATATTCTGTTCTATGGTTGGTACTGGCTGGTACATCCTTGGGCTTTACGGGAGTGTTTTACTACAGGGCCGTTCTTTATATTCCGGTTTCCCTTTGTATCGTACTGCTAATGCAGAGTGTATGGATGGGAGTGGTTCTTGAGGCTATTCTTGAGCGGAAACGCCCCGAAACGAATAAGATTATTGCTGTTTTACTCGTTCTTATCGGGACTTTATTGGCAACTGAGGTATATAAAGATGTAAACGGGATCAGTTGGCAGGGTGTTTCCTGGGGAATGTTGGGAGCACTTTCTTATACAATTTCACTGTATACAAGTAACAGGATTGGTTTAGAATTATCCAATAAGAAACGTAGCTTCTGGATGATGACCGGAGGGTTTACAGTTGTCACTATCGCAGCATTACCTGTATTGATGGGTGATTTTTCCTGGAGCGTATTTTATCCTTGGGGAATATTATTAGCTGTATTCGGTACGGTTTTACCACCACTATTAATGAATAAGGGGATGCCCTTAACCGGTATGGGGTTAGGATCTATTATTGTTTCTCTTGAGATTCCGGTTTCAGTTTCTATGGCTTTTCTATTTCTGGGCGAGCGTATAAATAGTGTACAATGGGGGGGAGTAGGATTAATCATATTTTCTATTGTGTTACTTAACGTGAATCGTTTACGGAAAAAATAATACTTTTAACCTTTTTCTAAAGAGAATCTACTATGGAAGAAGAACAGTTTTATTTTTTCGTTTGGATCTGGATAGGTGTCGCGTTGGTTGTTTTTCCGGCGGCATTATTCGTTACCGCGCCTTACGGAAGACACAGTAAGCCTATTGGACCAATGATACAAAACCGTTGGGGTTGGTTACTTATGGAGTTACCATCACCTCTTTTGTTTTCCTACTTTTTTTTATCAGGTAATGCCGAGAAAAATGCCGTCCACTGGATTTTTTTTACACTGTTTTTGACACATTACATACACAGGACATTTATATGGCCTTTCAGGGTTCGGTCAGGGAAAAAGAAAATGCCGGTTGTTATAATGACATCTGCTGTTTTCTTCAATTTGGTTAACGGACCTGTAAATGGCTATTTTCTGGGGAATTTTGCAGTTTATGACCTAAGTTGGTTGCTTTCTCCCTGGTTTCTTTGTGGGATTGTCGTTTTTTTAACAGGAATGTATATTAATATTTCAAGTGATTATAAATTGATAAACCTTCGAAAACCCGGAGAAACAGGATACAAAATTCCCTATGGAGGTTTTTTTAAGTGGGTATCCTCACCTAATATTATGGGAGAACTGATTGAATGGACCGGATGGGGGATAATGACCTTAAGTTTACCAACCTTATCATTTACAATATGGTCATGGGCGAATTTATTACCGCGGACTTTAGACCATCATAAATGGTATAAAGAGAAATTCGGAGAGGAATACCCCAAAGAGAGAAAAGCAGTTATTCCCAGAATATTGTAAATAATAAAACGGCTATCTATTAATCAGATAGCCGTTTCTATTTGATTAGAATCTATTATTAGAGAACTTTCAATTCGTTAATAAGTCCACTCAATGCTACTTTAGCGTCAGAGAAAAGAAGCTGACAGTTATCATAACCAAACAATCTGTTTTCTACGCCGGCGTATCCTTTGCTCATTCCTCTTTTTATTACAACAACCTCTCTTGAATTATATGCTTTGATAATGGGCATGCCATAGATAGGACTGTTTTCATCCTGTTCAGCGGCAGGATTGACAACATCATTGGCCCCTATAACTATGGTTACGTCGTATTCGTTCATTTCATCATTGACAAGGTCCATTTCTTTTAGCTTGTCATAATGAACATCTGCCTCTGCAAGTAATACATTCATGTGTCCGGGCATCCTTCCTGCAACAGGGTGAATGATATAATGCACTTCCGTATCTTTTTCTTCAAGAATTGCCTGTAATTGACTGCATAGGTGTTGAGCCTGTGCCACGGCTAATCCATATCCGGGAACAATCGCTACTTTCTGAGCAAACGCAAGTTTAGTAGCTGTTTCACCAATACTTGTTGCTTTGATTTCTATTTCTTCCTCATCTCCTGATGAGACTCCAGAACCATTGAATTTACCTCCGATAACAGCAAAAATTGAACGATTCATTGCATTGCACATCAATAATGTAAGAAGGATTCCGGCAGCGCCTACAAAAATACCTCCGGCAATCATAATCGTATTGTTATAAAGAATACCTGCAAGTGCTGTTGCGATACCAGTTAGTGAATTCAACAGCGAAATTACAACCGGCATATCCGCTCCACCGATCGGTAAGACGAAAAGTATTCCGTACACAAGCGCAAGGGAGGAAAGAATAAGAGTTACTGAAACGAGACCTAATGGTAGCAGATTTGTAAGATATAGACCAGGAATTACGAGAAAACTTACTAAAAGAATTCTTGAAACGTACATAATCATACGTGTACGCTTGTCTTTTTGCTTCCCAGCCAGTTTTCGGTAGGCTATAACACTTCCCGAGAAGGAAGCTGCACCAATAATTAAACCGGACCATAAAAGAATCAGGCTGGCAGAGGAGGGGGGAGTTCCTAGCCGTGCTTCCATAATTCCAAGAAGCATCGCACATCCACCTCCCATTGCATTGAAAAGAGATACCAGTTGAGGCATTGCTGTCATTTCAACACGATCAGACATACGTTTTCCTACTATCGTTCCTGTGACAATCGCTAAGAGAATTAATAGTAGATTGATGCTTACTGAAAAACCAAAAAACTGACTGATTAAAGTGACAATAACAGCCAGAACCATTCCGGTTCCTGCCAGAATATTACCATGTTTTGCTTTTGAGGGAGAAGAAAGAAACTTTAGTCCCAGAATAAAAGACAACATAGCAATCAGGTAACTAATATTTACTAGAGCTATCATGTTTGTTTTTTCTTAAATGATGTTTCGTTTATTTCTTCTTTTTATTTCCGAACATGGAAAGCATTCTTCCGGTTACAAAGAATCCCCCTGCAATATTGAGTGTGCCCAGAAAAACGGAAATTGTACCGATGGTAAGACTAACATAATCCTGTGGGTCGATTTTCTGCATAATGATAATGGCTCCCACAAGAATAACTCCCGAAATTGCATTAGCTCCGGACATTAGTGGAGTATGCAGAATTGCCGGTACATTCGCTATGATTTCTATTCCCAGAAAAGTACATAAAATGAGGAAATAAATCATCTCTTGATTTTCATTGAAGAATTCAAGCATTTTTATTAGATTTTAGATGAATGACAATTATATGAGAAAGCTTTTTACACGTTCATTGACCAGCTTTCCTTCTTTCACAACCAATGCACCATCAACAATCGGATCATTCTGAACTTCCCCCTCTTCAATTAACTTGAAGTGTTTGAGGAAATTAAAGAAATTTCCGGACAGCATTTGACTGGATGTAGCTGGAATTTCTCGTGCAAGAAAAGAGCTTCCGACAATTTTTACGCCTTTGTGATTGATTATTTTCTCATCCTGAGATAACTCACAGTTTCCTCCCTGTTCCGAAGCCAGATCGACAATAACAGAACCAAACTTCATCTTTTCAACACTTTCAGTGCGAACGAGTAGGGGGGCTTTTTTTCCTGGAATATTCGCAGTAGCGATCACGATTGTAGCTTCAGAAACGTGTTTATGAATTAGCTCACGTTGCTTCTGCAAATAGTCTTCAGACTGTTCTACAGCATAACCTCCCGCATCCTTATTTTCAGTAGCTCCTTCTACTTCGATGAATTTAGCTCCAAGGCTTCGGACTTCTTCTCCCGCAGCTTTACGAACGTCAAAAGCTTCTACTACAGCACCTAGTCTTTTAGCTGTAGCAATCGCCTGAAGACCAGCTACTCCAGCTCCCAAAACTAAAACTTTAGCAGGACGGATAGTTCCTGCAGCAGTTGTAAACATAGGCATTACCGTATTACTTACTTCAGCGGCCTTAATTACAGCTTTGTACCCGGAAAGAGAAGCCATGGAAGATAGTACATCCATCGATTGAGCTTTCGTGGTACGCGGTAACAGGTCGAGACTAAATAAATTGATCTCTGGTTTCATATAATCCATCAGGTGATTATAATGAAACAAGGGATTTACAATACCTATAAATGTTTTTGAAGCATCCAAGTGGGGGAGTCTGAAATGATTTATAAACAAGAGTATATCTGCCTTATTTATCACCTCATTCCTCTCATGCACTGTGGCACCTGCACTAATATAATCTTCGTCAGAAAATCCGGATTGACTTCCGGCACTTTGTTCAGTATAGACGGTAAAACCCAGATCCTTGATGATTTTACCAACAGTCATGGGACCCACGCAAACGCGTGGGTCTCCATTCTGTTCTTTCAGAATTCCTATAGATTGCATTTCCTTACATTAAGGGAAAACTCCTCTTTGTTTGTATGCTAATTCGATTCGTTTAATTGCCTGGATATACGCTGCAGTTCTCCAGTCTGTATTGTGTTCTTCAGCAACTTTAACAACACTTGCAAATGAAATTTCAAGTTTTTGTTGTAGTCTTCCGATCACATCTTCTAATGTCCAGATTTCTCCGTTTCGGTTTTGTAACCATTCGTAGTACGAACCGATTACACCTCCTGAATTACACAGGATATCAGGAATAAGATCAATTCCTTTTTCATTCAGGATAACATCTGCTTCAGGAGTTGTTGGTCCGTTTGCTCCTTCTGCTATCAATTGAGCTTTGATACGAGGTGCATTTTCTTCTGTGATCTGGTTTCCTAGCGCTGCAGGAATAACGATATCACAGTCAAAAGCGAAGAAATCAGAACCATCGACTTCAGGTGCATGAGGGAAATCCTTAACTCCACCGTTATTTCCTGCCGTATATGTGATCAATGCTTCCGGATCAATACCATTTTCATTATAAATAGTACCTGTAGCATCCTGAACACCAACAAGAATAGCACCGCTTTCTTTCATGAAAACAGAAGCCCATTGCCCAACATTACCAAATCCCTGAACAATATATTTTTTCCCTTCAAGAGATATGTTACGCAGTTTTGCCCATTCGCGAATGGTTACAACAACGCCAAATCCTGTAGATCGGTCACGACCTTCAAGTCCACCTGAACCAACAGGTTTTCCAGTTACAACGTGCATGTACTTGGAACGCTCAGAAGGAGCTTTTGTAGACATATACGTATCTGCAATCCAGGCCATCATTTGTGCGTTGGTATTCACATCAGGTGCAGGAATATCATATTCCGGTCCGATATTGTCTCCAAGAGCATACGTAAATCGTCTTGTAATTCTTTCCAGTTCGGCTTGAGAGTATTGTTTTGGGTTCAGTTGAACTCCTCCTTTACCTCCACCATAGGGAAGTCCTGCAAGTGACGTCTTCCATGTCATCCAGGTAGCTAGTGCTTTAGCAGCGTTAATATCCACCTCAGGGTGGTAACGCAGACCTCCTTTATAGGGGCCTAATGCATTATTGTGCTGAACGCGGTAACCGGTAAATATTTCTACACTACCATCATCCATTTTTACCGGAAAGTGAACGATGATCTCTGTATTCGTAGTAGATAATATTCTACGAATATTGTTGTCTAATCCCATGATATCCGCAGCTCTGTCGAACTGTTTCTGGACGCTTTCATACATCCCGGGTTTCTTTTTTTCTTCAGTTATCATATCTGGTTTATTGATAATGTTCAAATAAACTAATTTTACGGTAAACCAACAACACGTTGATTAATTATCCGTGCAATTTCACAAAAAAATAAGTTTTTGAGAGCAAACCAACTGTTTTACTTTATCGAATCAATAAAAGGAAATAAAGTAAAACTACAAGCGAAATACCCGGAGTCAGTATAATTCCATTTATAAATCGTAAAAAACAGAACTCAAAGAACGGTTAATCTAAAGTTAACAAATTATTACTTCCAAAAACAAGGCAAAACTACAATATCTGATGAATGGACAAACAAAAAAATGAAGAACTTAATGTTAATTTTTTCAGACTTTATTGTTCAAATCTTTAGAAATATAACAAAAACAAGCTGTTTGTGTGGTTAAGTAGTTGTTTTGTAGTTTATTGATTGGTTTTTAGAGCTAAAAAAGAAAAGGCGGTAGATCTACCGCCTTTTTGATATTCAAACAGTTTGTGAAAAATCACTTTTTATAAAACGGAGGTTTAACAACCTGTGCTTTTACTAGCTTTCCGCGAACAACGATATAGATTTCTGTTCCTTCTGTGCTTTTTTCAACAGGTACATAACCCAGTCCGATTGCTTTCTTCAAAGAAGGAGACATGGTTCCTGATGTTACTTTTCCTATCACAGTTCCGGATTCATCAGCAATTTCGTAATCATGACGAGGAATTCCTTTATCAACCATTTCAAAACCGACTAATTTTTGGCTTATTCCTTCTTCTTTTTGTTTTTTGAGGTTTTCAGAATTAACAAAGTCTTTGTTGAACTTAGTTATCCAACCCAATCCTGCTTCTAAAGGAGAGGTGGTGTCGTCAATATCGTTTCCGTATAAACAGAACCCCATTTCAAGACGTAGTGTATCCCTGGCAGCAAGACCAATAGGTTTAATACCAAACTCTTTTCCTGCTTCAAATACTTTATCCCAGATTTGTTTTACTTCACTGTTTTTACAGTAAATCTCAAAACCTCCGGATCCTGTGTAACCGGTCGCTGAGATAATAACATGTTCAATTCCTGCGAAATCAGCTACTTCAAAATGGTAATATTTAATAGCTGACAAGTCAACTGAAGTTAGGCTTTGCATGGCCTCAACTGCTTTTGGTCCTTGAATGGCAAGCAGAGAATAATCATCCGAAAGATTTCGCATTTCAACTCCATCGCTGTTATGAGAAGAAATCCAGTTCCAATCCTTTTCTATATTCGAAGCATTTACTACCAGTAAATATTGTTCTTCTTTTATTTTATATATAATAAGGTCGTCTACAATTCCTCCTTTATCATTAGGCAGACAGGAATATTGAGCTTTACTTATCGTAAGAGTAGATGCATCATTACTACAAACTTTCTGTAGTAAATCCAAAGCTTTTGGTCCTGTAAGCAGGAATTCTCCCATGTGAGAAACATCAAACACTCCGATTCCGTTTCGAACGGTTTCATGTTCTACATTTACTCCTTCGTATTGAACCGGCATATTGAAACCTGCAAAAGGAACCATTTTAGCTCCCAATTCAGTATGTACGCTTGTCAGTGCAGTATTTTTCATAATGATTTCGTTTGGGCACAAATGTACATATTTTGCACTATGAAAGGAGATTTCTTTTACCGATTTGGTAAAGTAGGTTTTGATGAAACGGGAATTCTTTTTCTAAATATCGTTAAAAGATGAATGTTATTGATCCAATTCGCCTATTTTTGCGATACGTACACAAAATTCAATTGCAGCTACACGAATGAAGTTTTTACCAGAATCCAATGTGCCAAGGTGGGTAGTTTTACTCATGGATTGTGTTATCTCATTATTTGCTCTTTTTATTGCCTATCTGGTTCGGTTTGATATTGAAATTTCAGGTGAGGTGTTCAGGAAAGAAATGAGCAGTTTGATGTATGCTCTTCCTATGTACCTGGTGGTCAAATTGATCGTCTTTATGTTGTTTCGTACACACATGGGACTGGTTCGGCATACGTCTACTCAAGATCTTAAACGTGTCTTTTTTGCCGTAACAACTTCTACAATAATATTTTTTGTCTTATCTCCGATACGATTTCACTTCTTTGACGAACGAAATTTCCTGCCGATATCAATTATTATTGTTGAGTATCTGGCTTCTTTCAGTTTAATGGTTTTTTTCCGGTTCTCAATTAAATTACTATACCTTGAGTCAGCTAAAAGAAAGGTGAAAAATGCTGAGAATGTTATTATTTATGGAGCAGGGGTATCAGGGCTGATCACAAAACGTACGATAGAAAAAGATGCCCGACTCACTTATAATATTGTTGCTTTTGTTGATGATAATAAAAAATTGAAAAACACAAGGCTGGAAGGAATTACGATTCATCATACGGACGAACTACAGGAGATGATAAAAGAACATGACGTTCAGAAGCTTATCATCGCTATTCAAAACCCGGTTAAAGTAAACAAGAATAAAGTAGTAGATGTTTGTTTGGAGGCAGGAGTAGAAGTTATGAATGTTCCTTCTGCAAAAAGCTGGATTAATGGCGAATTCTCTGTCAAAAATATTCGTAAAGTTAAAATTGAAGATCTTTTAGGGAGAGAGGAAATTCATTTAGATAGTTGCCGGATCTCAAAAGAACTGAATGGGAAAACAATTCTTGTTACGGGAGCTGCGGGGTCTATCGGAAGTGGTTTGGTTCGGGAGATTGTGCAATATAATCCCAAAAAGATTTGTTTACTGGATCAGGCTGAATCAGGATTATATGATTTGCACGTCGAGCTTCAGAATCAGGGATTGGGTGATAATCTGGAAGTGGTAATCGGAGATGTAAGAAGTGTTCATCGTATGCGAAAAGTGTTCGAAACTTTCCACCCTCAATATGTGTTTCACGCTGCTGCCTACAAACATGTGCCTCTGATGGAGGATAATCCCTCTGAAGCTATTTTAGCGAATGTGAAAGGGACAAAAATACTGGTGGATCTGGCTATTGAATATGGGGTTGATAAGTTTGTTATGATCTCCACGGACAAAGCTGTAAACCCGACGAATGTTATGGGAGCATCGAAACGTATTGCAGAGATGTATGCACAACTTGCTAACAAACAAAATGCGACTAAATTTATTACCACCCGTTTTGGTAATGTTTTAGGTTCAAATGGTTCTGTAATCCCTTTGTTCAGAAGACAAATAGAGAAAGGTGGTCCAATTACTGTTACAGACGAACGTATCACACGTTATTTTATGACGATACCTGAAGCTTGTCAGTTAGTTCTTGAAGCCGGAGCGATGGGGAATGGGGGAGAGGTTTTTGTCTTTGATATGGGAGAATCTGTTCGAATTATTGATCTGGCCCGAAAAATGATAAAATTATCCGGACTGGAAGAAGGGAAAGATATTGATATTAGAATAACGGGGCTTCGTCCGGGTGAGAAGCTATATGAGGAGCTTTTGGCAACAGAAGAGAACACTTTGCCTACGCATAACAAGAAGATACTTATTGCCCGGGTTCGGGAAGTAAATGATGATATCCGGGAGAGTATAAATGGATTGATTGCTAAATTCGATAAACAGGATAACGAAGAAATTGTTGCTGCTATGAAGGCTATTGTTCCGGAGTTTATCAGTAACAATTCGGTATATCAAAAACTCGATAAAAACTAAATCTTGGTTTTTCTATAATTCTAAGTATATTGTTAGCGTATAATTAAACGTTATGAGTAATATTTTAAGGATTCAGGCTCGTTTTAGTGATGTAGATATGATGGGACATGTTAATAATGCCATTTATCTGAATTATTTCGAAACTGCCCGTATGCACTTTTTGAGTAATGAACTTGGTACCAAATGGGATTGGGAAAATAAAGGGATCGTTCTGCGAAAAAATGAAATAGAATATCTGGAGCCTGTTTTTCTTACCGATATGATTGATGTGGAAGTAAGACCGGAAACTATTGGAAATACCAGTTTCGTTTTGTCTTATGTATTGCGTGTAGGGGATAAAATTAAGTGTAAAGGAGAATCTCTACTGGTTTGTTTTGATTATACAGCAAAAACGTCTGTTCAGGTATATCCCGAATTCCGAAAAGCTTTTGAACGATTTATTAAGTAGATTATGAAATACTCTTTGGTGTTACTTTCTTTTGTGTTTTTGGTGAATTTGCACGCGCAGGCTCAGTTTTCTTCTCAAACAGGAGAACCTTGTTATGCGAAATCGGAAAAGAGAGCAAAACAAAGATTTGTAGAGTGGGAGTGTGGTAATCTTGTCGGAGTTGTTGACTGTAATAGTAAGTTGGAATACGATGAAAATCTTGATGTGTTTTTTAGCAGGGGATCAGGGAGTCCGTATACCGGGGAATGTGAAACTTGTCATAATAATGGACTCAGAGAACATCGAATTCGCTTTCTGAATGGAAAAGAGGATGGTATAGATACAACTTACTACGAGTCCGGGTGTATTCGCGTAATCAGAAGCCATGCTATTGGAAAAGAAGATGGGGCATGGACATATTATTATGACAGTACAGCGAGAAGAGCCTGGGTTATGAATTATATGGCGGGAGAAAAGAGTGGCGAACACATTTATTTTGGCTCAGGAGGAGATACAACTTTGTGGGAGTTTTATCAGAATGGTTTATTGCACGGAAAAAAGACTTCGTTTTATGCGGGGTCTAAGGTAAAAGAAGAAGTACATTATAAGGAAGGTGTTTTAGATGGTTCTTTTATCTCGTATTTCCCGGATGGAAAAATTTCCAAACGCCTGAATTTTAAAAATGGAAGTAAAGAAGGCAAACAAGAGTATTTCTATAACAACGGAGCGGTATTACTTGTTGAGAATTATTCGAAAGATCTGAAAGATGGTGAGTTCACTACTTTCTTTGTTAATGGTGATATTCAGAAACGGGAAAGTTATAAGAAAGGTCGAAAAGAAGGTGCTTTTGTTGAGTATTATCCTAACGGGAAATTAATGTCTGAGTTTATCTATGAGAAGGATGAACTCATTGATTTCAGAAAGTATGATGAGTATGGGCGTTTGACTGAAGGAACTCCTCAGGAAGGTGAAGGAGATGAAGATGATGCGCTTCCGGGTAAAAAGAGCAAGAAAAAGAAAAGCAAGAAGAAAAAATAAGTGAAAAATATTCTATACGTTTTTGGTGTCTGACCAACTGATATAATTGACTTCCGGACGATTTTCATATCCTTCCTTACTACATAATAAAGCTACCTGCCCTCTGTGATGTGCGCTATGCTGAAGAATATGATAGAGTATATCATACATACTTTTCTCCATGTCCTCGTTATCACTGTTTATGTATGTAATAATTCGATCTTCTCCATTCTCAGAAAGTAAATCAATAGTCTCCTGAAAATTCTGATAATTGAGACGTGAAAAATGGCGAGGTTCAAATGTGTCCCAATCACCCGATTCTACAGGCATATCTTTTATTCTTCTGATCCAAAGGTGATGTACATTAAGAATATGACTAATAATGCGTACAATTTCAGGTTTAGGATCATCTATAACATTCGAAAGAAAATCCGTCCAGGCAGCGTTCGCTTCAAAATCAAAACGAAACTTGTCTTCCAGCCAATCTGAATGCATATATTACAGCTCTTTCAGTTGTGCAATCGTACGTACAGGATCTTCGGAATTGAATACAAAACTTCCGGCCACAAGAGCATCTGCACCTGCCATAACAAGTTCTTTACCTGTCGAAAGGTTAACACCTCCGTCTACTTCTACGACAGCTTTTGATCCTCGTTTATGAATAAGGTTTTTAACCTGCTCCACTTTATAGACAGCATTTTTAATGAATTTCTGCCCTCCGAAGCCCGGATTAACTGACATAACAAGAACGAGGTCCAGATCTTCGATAATATCATCCAGAAGTTCTATGCTTGTGTGTGGATTCAAAGCAACTCCTGCCTTCATTCCCTCTGATTTTATATGTTGAACGGTTCTGTGAAGATGTGTACAGGCTTCATAGTGAACAGTCAATATATCAGCTCCTGATCGTTTGAAGTCGCTGACATACTGATCCGGATTCTGAATCATAAGATGTACATCCATTGGTTTTGTAGCATGTTTTTTTATCGCTTCCAAAACCGGAAATCCAAAGGAGATATTCGGAACAAATACACCGTCCATGACATCAATATGAAACCAGTCGGCTTCACTTTGGTTAATCATTTCAACATCGCGTTGAATATTGGCAAAATCACAAGAAAGTACGGAAGGAGAAACAATTGGCATAACTAATGAGAATTTAAAATTGTTCTAGTAATTGAATTCGTTTTTTTATAGGGGGATGTGTAGAGAAAAGTCCTCCTAAACCACCAAAAAATCCGGCAGAAGTATCTTCAGGAGCATTTTCAATAAACATCTGTTGAACATCTTCACTTTTTACGGAATCTACATGATGATTACCTGAAATCTTTCGTAGCGCAGAGGCCAAAGCCATTGGTTTTCGGGTCATTTGTGCAGCTCCTGCATCAGCCAGGTATTCCCGTTTTCGACTCAACGCAAATTTGAATAATAAAGATAATAACCAGGCGACAAGTGAAACGACCAGAATAATTAAGAGAACAGCTCCGCCGTCTTTTCCGTCTTTTCTGCGGGAACCACCGGACATACCTCCATACAATACACTTCTGAAAGCCATCTGAACCACAAGAGAGAAAATACCGACGAAAATAATAGAAACAACAAGTAGCCGAACATCCCGGTTACGGATGTGCATTAACTCATGAGCAATTACTCCTTCCAGTTCTTCATCGTTTAATGCTTCAATAATCCCGCGGGTAAGAGTAACGGTATAGTTTTTTTCGCTTAAGCCGCTTGCGAAAGCATTTAATGCGTTACTTTCAATAATATGCAGTCGCGGCATTTTCATCCCGACGGACATACACAGGTTTTCAGTCAGGTTATAAACCCTCATGTTTTCTTTTCTTTCAAGCGTATGCGCTCCCGTTGCCAGATCAATCATTTTTGAATGACCGAAGTAGGCAATAAGAAACCAAATCAGTACTCCGGCTAAAACAAAAGGAATTGTATCGACAAATAAGTCAAGAGCTGCCTGAGGATTAGGGTTTCCTTCTTCATCAAAGGAGATGAAGAAAAGTATGGCATATACAGCTGCAAATATGAGTAAAGGAAACGCGACCAACAAAAGAACAGATTTCCTGTTATTGGCTGTAATTTGAGACTGAAGACCTGTATACTTCATTGTTTGTGTCAGAATACGTGAATCAGAAGATTAAAACTTTATTTCGGGAGCTTTATCCAGTTCTTCGCGTTGCACGGCACCTAAATCAAACATAGGTTCTTCTTTGAAACCAAACATTCCGGCAAAGAGTACATTCGGGAACTTTTGAACGGAGATATTCAATTCTTTAGTTGCTGAATTGAAGAAACGACGTACCGCTGCCAACTTATTTTCAATGTCAGACAATTCATTCTGTAACTGAAGGAAGTTTTGATTTGCTTTTAAATCCGGATAAGCTTCCAGTTGAATATTCAATCCGCTTAATGCTCCTGCCAATTCTTTTTCCGCAACGATTTTATCGTTAATGGATGTCGCAGAAATAGCCCGTTGGCGCGCTCTGGTAACTGAATCAAGTGTTTCTCTTTCATGCTCCATATATCCTTTTACCGCTCCAACTAATTGCGGAACAAGATCATGACGTTGTTTGAGTTGCACATCAATATCAGCGAAAGCATTTTCTCGATTATTTTTCAATCGTACAAGCGTGTTGTAGATCGCAACAATCCACACAACCAAAACGACAACTAGGATAATTCCAATTAATGCAGGTGACATAATCTATCTTTTACGGTTTCTAACAAATATAGTCAGAAATAATGGTATTCAGAAGTGGAATGATGGTTAATTAATTTGCAGGTTTTGTTGTCCGCATTTTGATCACCAGATGCTGATCTTTTTCAAAAGGAAAACTGATCTTCTCAAATCGGGGCTTGCCCAGACCCGGGTTGTTCGAAAGACCGAAAGGTTCATTTGGAATCCCGGATGCTTTCAGATCCAGTTGTTTGTTATTGTTGGTGTCATAAAAAACGGAAACAGCGTATTTGCCTTTTGGGAGTCCTTTGAATATAATCGGTTTGTGAATTTCAGAAGCGTTGATTCTTTTCTTATGTGGTGTTTCCTTTTTATCAAAAGCCTCCTGAGAATCAAAAACAGCAATAAAGAAATACCCTTCTTTTACATCGATATCTTCGATGCTGACTGATAAATTTTGTGCTATTCCTGTACTTATAGCAAATGCAAAAACAAGTCCAGAGATCAATTTTTTCATACTATTCCGGTTTTCATTGCAAATATCGCATAAAAATCGTGCCAGAAATTGCGACTGGAAAAAAAGCGTACGAAATCAATTTCCGTACGCTCTTTAAACTTATCCTATCATTGTTATACAGCTTCCTCTTCTTCGCGAATTGGTTTCCTGAAAACAATATGGTTATCAAATACATCCATTACAACATTTTGTGACTTGTCGATGGTTCCTCCCAGAATCTGTTTGGAAAGTTCATTCAGAACCTGACGCTGAATCACTCTTTTTACCGGACGTGCTCCAAAATGAGGGTCGTACCCGGCTTCAGCAATGTAATTAATAGCATCTTCTGTTGTTACCAAACGAATTTCATTTTGCAGGAGAAGTTTTCTCAAGCCTTCCAGTTGGATGTGAACAATCTTGATAATGTCTTCTTTTCGCAAAGGACGGAACATGATCGTTTCATCAATCCGGTTCAGAAACTCGGGGCGTATGTTGCGTTTGAGTAATTCAAAAACTGTTTGTTTCGTTTGCTCTGCAACCCGATCTTCTTCTCCTGGTTTCATGTCGTCGAATGCTTCCTGTATCAGATCAGACCCCATGTTTGATGTCATGATGATGATTGTGTTTTTAAAGTTAACCACACGACCTTTGTTGTCTGTCAAACGTCCGTCATCTAGCACTTGCAGAAGAATGTTAAACGTATCTGGGTGCGCCTTCTCAATCTCATCCAATAAAATGATGGAGTAGGGACGTCTTCGAACGGCTTCCGTCAACTGTCCTCCTTCATCGTAACCAACATAACCGGGAGGTGCTCCTACCAATCTGGAAACACTGTGTTTCTCCTGGTATTCACTCATATCGATCCGGGTCATGGCATTTTCATCGTTGAAGAGGTATTCCGCCAGTGCTTTTGCCAATTCCGTTTTTCCGACTCCGGTGGTTCCGAGGAAAATAAAGGACCCGATAGGTCTTCGTTGATCCTGTAACCCGGCGCGACTTCTTCGGACCGCATCTGATAGTGCAACAATGGCTTCTTCCTGCCCGACAACACGTTTACTTAATTCATCTTCCAGACGTAACAATTTAGCCACTTCACTTTCCAACATTTTATTCACCGGAATTCCGGTCCATTTGGAAACGACATCGGCAATTTCTTCCGCATCTACTTCCTCTTTGATCATTTTGGATTTTGACTGGATCTCAGCCAATTCACCTTTCATGTTCTCCAGCTCATTTTCAGCTTCCTTAATCTTCCCGTAGCGCAATTCGGCTACTTTTCCATAATCTCCGGCCCGTTCCGCCTGATCCGCTTCCAGTTTGAAACGTTCGATATCCTCTTTGGTTTTTTGAATACCATCAACCACGTCACGTTCAGCTTTCCATTTGGCCATGAATGCGTTTTTCTGATCATTCAAATTTGCCAATTCACTCTGGATGCCTTCCAGTTTTTTCGTGTCGTTCTCACGTTTGATTGCTTCCCGTTCAATCTCAAGTTGCATAATACGACGCTCAATTTCATCCAGTTCTTCCGGTTTGGAATTGATTTCCATTCGCAACTTGGAAGCAGCTTCGTCTATGAGGTCAATTGCCTTATCCGGAAGGTGTCGCTCCGTAATATAGCGTTGTGATAATTCAACGGCTGAGATAATTGCTTCATCCTTGATTAATACTTTGTGGTGATTCTCGTATTTTTCTTTGATCCCTCTAAGGATGGAAATAGCATCTTCAGTGGAAGGTTCATCCACCAATACCGTTTGGAAACGACGCACAAGCGCTTTGTCCTTTTCAAAGTATTTTTGGTACTCATTCAAGGTAGTGGCACCTACGGCACGTAATTCACCTCTTGCCAGTGCAGGTTTTAATATATTTGCAGCATCCATAGCTCCCTCGCCACCTCCGGCACCAACCAACGTGTGAATTTCATCAATGAAAAGAATAATTTCACCTTCTGCATTGATAACTTCCTTGACAACGGATTTAAGGCGTTCTTCGAACTCCCCTTTGTATTTGGCTCCGGCAACAAGTGCCCCCATATCCAATGAGTAAACTGTTTTCGATTTCAGGTTTTCCGGAACATCTCCATCAATAATCCTATGGGCAATACCTTCGGCAATAGCTGTTTTACCAACACCGGGTTCACCGATGAGAATAGGATTGTTTTTAGTTCTTCGGGTAAGAATCTGAAGAACTCTCCTTATTTCCTCATCCCGTCCTATTACAGGGTCAAGTTTTCCTGATTTCGCAAGTTCGTTCAGGTTTTTAGCATATTTGGCCAAAGCCTGATAAGTACCTTCCTGGCTGTTTGATGTCACTTTTTCTCCTTTTCTCAGTTTCGTAATTGCCTCTTTAAGTTTGGCTTTTGTTATTGCATTATCTTTTAGCAAACTTCCAGTCGAATCGGTAGCATCCAACATGGAGTAGAGCATAATTTCAACAGAAACATATTCATCTCCGAACTGTTTCATTTCATTTAAAGCATAATTCAGCACGCGTTGAGCGGGGTTGCTGAGATAGGCTTGTCCACCGGAAACTTTCGGGTATCCATCGACAATTCGATTCAGTGCGGCAAGAACTATTTTATCATTTACCTGTAATTCTTTGAATAAAAAAGGAATCACATCCTGATCAACCTCTATCATTCCCTTCAATATATGGCCTGTTTCAATAGCTTGCTGACCGTTACCCAATGCAATTTGCTGTGCTTGTTGGATAGCTTCCTGCGCTTTTATTGTAAACTTATTAAAATCCATTTTACTTCAATTTTAGGTTTAACCGATTGTTTTGTTTTGGTAACTCAATTTTATTGCCAAGCATCGAAAAGAGACAAAATGACTTGTTTTATTGCTTTTTTATTTATTTACACTGTCAAAATGACTTATTCTTTTACCGCTTTATACTTTATGAAATATACAAAAAATTGAAACTGATGTAAAGTCTTATCCTGATACGTAAAAAGTGGTTTTTATTTGAAAAAGCTTCTTTTTGGATAAAATCGTGTAGTTTTGTCCTCGTTTATAATGAAAAATTGCGAAAATGTGATCGTTCATTATTTTTCAGCTCTTTACGAGCGGAGCATCTAAACAAAAACTATGATTTATTTCCGTAATTTTAAAAGTACTTTCAGTAAAGGAATTACTATTCCCAGTTTGATTTTTATTATTGGGGTCTGTGTGCTTTCTGCCATCTATCCAAATCTTACTCAAAACTTACTGGACACTATAAAGTCTTTTATATTCGTTAATCTGAATTGGGTGTACGTATGGTCAGTGACTATTTTTGTTCTGTTTCTTGTCTATCTGATGTTCAGTAAATTCGGATCTATTCGTTTGGGAGCGAATGATAGTAAGCCCCAGTATTCTTTTTTTTCGTGGATTTCTATGCTTTTTGCAGCAGGGATGGGGATTGGTCTCATGTACTTTAGTGTTGCGGAACCCATGCAGCATTTTTCAGCAGATGTTTTTGCAGATAACCCCGTAACAGAACGCGCGAAAGATGCTCAATTATTTACGTTTTTTCATTGGGGAATACACGCCTGGGCAATCTATGGAATTGTTGGACTGGCACTGTCTTATTTTGCTTACCGGTATCGCTTACCTCTTTCGCTCAGAAGCTGTTTTTATCCGTTGCTAAAAAATAGAATAAATGGAAAATGGGGGAATGTAATAGATGTTTTTGCGCTTTGCAGTACTTTTTTCGGGATTACAACAACGCTGGGGTTTGGTGTAGTACAAATCAATTCAGGTCTGGAAACATTAAATATAGTGCCGGAAACCAGCTTTTTTTACCAGTTACTAATTGTTGTTGTTCTGATCTCGCTGTCTATTATTTCTGCTATGACGGGAGTAAATAAAGGAGTTAAGTTGTTGAGTAGTATCAATATTATTGGTGTGATAGTGTTGTTGCTTTTTGTTTTGTTCTTAGGTCCGACAGTACATTTGATCGGTGGTTTTACGGAAGGTCTTGGAAATTACATAACTGAATTTTTCCAGCTTACTTTCAGTACTCATACGTATGAAGAAGATACCTTACCCTGGTTTTATAACTGGACGATTTTGTACTGGGCATGGTGGATTTCATGGGCACCCTATGTTGGCTTATTTATAGCTAAAATCTCGAAAGGAAGAACGATAAAGGAATTTATTGCAGCTGTTCTTATTCTACCAACGTTGTTCAATTTTATCTGGATGTCTGTATTTGGTAACAGTGCTATATGGTTTGATACTCACGTGGCGGAGGGAGCATTGAGTCAATTGGCGTCCGATCCTGATGCGCTGATGTTCCGGTTCCTGGAATACATGCCTTTGTCTTCTATAACAAGCGGATTGGTTATCGCTATCATCGTCATCTTTTTTGTTACGTCAGCTGATTCCGGAATATTCGTAATGAATAGTATAGCAACCAAAAATGCTGCAAAATCTCCTAAATGGCAAGTTGTATGGTGGGGAGTTCTACTGGCTGTATTGGCATTATTACTCCTCAATGCAGGAGGTCTGAAGGCTCTCCAGACAATGACATTGATAACTGCTCTTCCTTTTACTGCAATTATGTTGTTGTTTATTGTTAGTTTGATGAAAGCATTAACTATTGACAGGAATTATTACGAACGGGAATTTTCCGTTTCTTCTGTGCCCTGGTCAGGTGAATACTGGAAAGAGCGACTAAAGCAAATAGTATCTTTCAAAAACCATTCATCTGTTGATCACTTTATTCTGAATACGGTGAGAAAAGGATTTGAAGAGTTGCAGAAGGAGTTTGCTGATAATGGTATTGATGCGAAAATAAACGTACGTGATAATCCTACCAGCATTGAAATTGAGATTCGTCATGACGTTGTCAATAATTTTGTTTACGGTGTGAAAAATCAAGTAAAAAAAGTTTCTGATTACCTTATTGATGAAGATAATCTTCCTGATCCGGAAGGGCAAAAAACATATTACCCAAAAACGTATTTCGGAGACGCAAGAGAAGGGTATGATGTGCAGTATTTTACAAAGAATGAGTTGATATCTGACGTTTTAAAGCATTACGAACGGTTTATGGAAATCATATCGGAAGAACAAAACGAAATGTTTATCAGCAGTAATGCAAATAAAAATATGAAGTAACAAAAAGCGGTTTTCTTTTGAAAACCGCTTTTAAAAGACTAACAGAATAATTTACTTTCCCAGTTTTCGACCTTCGCTTTCGATATTAACCCGAGTTTTACAAGGTAATGAATGGTGTTTTCAATTTCTTCTGTATATGATTTCATGTCATAATTCCAATCGGTTTCAATGAGCCAGTTGGCAACTTGTCCAGAGCGCAAATCGTATCGGTTGGATATAAGTTCAATAACGTTTTCCGAGTTCTTCATGGCAAATGCACGTTTTCCAACAATTGTACATATTTCGTTAAGGAACTCTTTTTCTGATCCACACAGATCTTCTCTTACAGCAATTACAAAACAAGGCCATGGTGTTACTACTTCATCTATGTAGCGACACCTTCCTTTTTCTGTATACGGGTGTGTTGTATATTTTTCCCAAAGGAATGCCTGGCTTTCATTTTTCTCAAGAGACTGCATACCACCTTCAACATCCCCTATGACGTTAAACTGTAAGGTATTCGTATCCCACTCTTCCTGATCTGCTTTTACGTAAGTCATCAAATGCGATCCTGACCCGTAACGACTGATCGCAAATGTCTGATCTTTTAAATCATCAAATGTCCTGATATCTGATTGGAAGGGTACATGAATCCCCCAATGCAGGGGAGAAGTAACATATACCTGTAGTATTTTTGCTTTCAATCCATCTTCCAGAATTGCCTTTGTAATACCTTCTGTTAAAAGAACGGCTACATCCAACTCTCCTGATTCCAACTTCTTCACCATTTGTCCGGTTCCCATGGGTTGATCTTCCCAGATCAGACTTTTTCCTGACGCTTCAAATAACTGTTCTTCAATAGCCAGTCTCCATGGCAAATTAAAGTGTTCCGGTACTCCACCTACTTTTAATGTATCCATTTTATCTGTTTTCATTACAAAAGTAATAGTTTGCGGACGGTTGAGGAGAAAAAGAGAGGTGATTTATGTCATCTCCTGTTATTAACAACCTACTTTTGATTTCTTTTTGGTTCAGATCTGTTCAAAGTATATGGAATACCATTTTCGGGGTATTGACTTTTGCTATTTGAATCACCTAATTTGTAAGTACTAAATATCAAGACCATGATCACAGAAAAAATCACCGATCGGGTAGGATGGACCAGAGTTCCTGAAATTGCCCGTCAGCGTTTAATCACAAAAGGAAGAACAGTAGAGGAGGAAGAGCTAATACGACTGACGAAAACAGTCGGGGATTTGCTGTTAACTCCGGAAGCTTTTGAAGCTTCTTGTTTTGATTCCTTTACGACATTGACTTTACTTTCTTATTTGGAGAAGGGCCATGAAATGTATCGGTATAAGTCACTTCCTGAAATAGAACTGTCTATTATACAGTTGGTAAATGTATTGGAGGACAAACACATGCTTTCCAGTGTATTATCTATTTTTATTCGGGATTATTCCCGTCACTTGTGTGAACACCTAAAAGAGGAAGATGAGTTTATTTTTCCATATATAAAAGAATTACAAAAATTAGAGGAAAGGGGAGGTGTGATCCGTCCGGCTACTTTCCTGAACGGATGGTCAAATCTGGCTGCATTTATGCAAAGTCACAGTGATACGGAGAAGGATTTACGTATTCTTGAAACTGTTTTAGCTCCTTTTAAACAGGATGGTAATGCAGGAATGTTGGTACGTCGTCTGATCAACCAGATAGCAATTCTTGAAGCAGATCTACATATTCATGCTCTTATTGAGGATGAAGTAATTATTCCACGTGCATTACAGGCCGAAAAGAACTTATTGTCTTAGAAAGTAAATTCAGAAAAAGGCACAGAGTACATGCTGATGCTTATTTTTGCTTTCACAAATGCTTTATTAAGGTGGTCAATGACCACCTTTGCTTTTTCCCTTGATAGATAAGTTCCCGCAAGAAGGTTCAGTTCTTCCTGAAGTGTCTTTAAAAGAACAGCCGACCTGTATGCACTTAAGGATTCATTTCCTGTAATTTTCCCGGTTGTTTTCAATGTGTTTAATTCCGGGTGAGAAGGAGTGAAATCAGTACGAACAGGATCTGTATACGAATTTATTTCCATGGTTATCCCGGACTTTGTATCAATAAACACTTCTGTTCTTCGTAAACTTTTGTACGCAGAATCTTCTTTACTGCGCAGTTTGTCTTCTTCTGTTTCTCCGGGATAGAATGCTTCCTCCAGTACCGGATGCTGTTTTTGAACCTGTCCGTTTTTCCATTCGCCAACCCCTTGTCCTCTGGCAATAATATCAATTTTAGGCTTCGTGTATATTGCGTTTAGTAAATCAACGACGGCGACACTGTCGTCAGGTGTGAAGAGGGATGAACTCATCAGATATGAGTTGGAATGAAATAAATCTTCAGCAGTCAGACGAAACGTCTGATCAAATCCGGGTTCCATATCCGAAAGACTTAAATGGAGCATGACTTCGTCTGCCTGATCGCTCAATGCCGTAAAAGGAATAGCAAGCAAACGAACTTCAAACTTCTCACTTAATGTATGCGCCGGAAAACGAAAATCCTGTGTGTACAAATTGAAGGTACTACCATCTTCAAACGTGTATAACCCATCATTTTCCGTCCACTTCACCCAGTTGTAGCCAATCAGTTGTTTGTATTTATCTAAAAGTCTTTCGTAATCAGCGAGCAAAATAAGCGCCTCTTCTTTTTCTTTCTTCAATTTTTTGATTGTGCTTTCACATTCGGACAGGTAATTATATTTACCCAAAAGTATTTCCTGGTCTTTTTTACGTTCTTTTTTCCCTTTTTTGGTATTACTTACGCCCGACATACGAAGGTCGCTTAGGTCAATTTCCAGTTTCTTTATCTCGTTTAACGTTCTGATACGTTCTTCTTCCCAGTAGTTGATCCAGAAATCAAAGCCTTTTTTTCCATAAATCATTTCTTTGAGGTCTCTGATCCACTTGTTTTCTAATTCAGTAATACAACTATAAAATGTTTTCCCCTCAGAAAAAGAAGAGTCGGGCGAAAGAAAACGAGTATCTCCCGATCCGAAAAGCACATACGATTTGCTGTTCTTCTCAATAACAACCGTTGTTTGTTTTTTGTCATTGTAGCCCCAAACATCCGGGTGTATATTCGTAATACGTCCATTTCCCGTCGTCTGAAGATGAAGAGAGGCGAAACGTTCCGGTAAGATAGTTGGTTGTTTCTTTTCTCCGGACTCGCCGATGTATGTCTGGTAGGGGAATAGTCCTACAGCCCTTGGTAGGCCCCGATTCCACCTTCCTTGTTCGTCTTTCTCCCGTTCATTTAATAATCCCGAAGTCATGGAACCGTCTCCGGCGGCAATTAATTCATTTTGAAAGCGAGTCGTCTTAGCTCCCAGTTGTGTAAACAAGTCATAAGTACGTTGCTTTACCCATTCATTGATACTTTGATTGATTGCCACAAGTGTTCTTTCCTGATCTTCGATAGAAATTCCGTGGAAGGTTCCTATCATGGTTGCTTTTTCAGAAAACGAAAGGGATGGATTAATTACCCGATGGAGTTTGGCATCAAACGTGTGCTGTCCTGAATTTGTTTTACGTAAAAGCGATGAGGGAATATGTTCTAAAAGTAATTTTTCGAAGTCTTCAAATTTACCTTTGAAACGAGCCATCTCATCTTCGTCCTGTTGCTTATAAGCTAACAGTGTTTTGTTCAGCTCCCAAATCGCCATTTTATTAGCCAGTTCAGCTACTATTCCAGGAGATTTTTTCGCAATTTCTGAAGACCGAATAAACAGAAGTTCCGGTTCATTCATAATCAGAATATCGATTGAATCATAATTAAGGAGTGTATCACGAAAATAAACCTGTGGACCTGAATACTCAAAATAACGTCCTATGTTATCTCGTAGTATAGGACTTTTCATTACGACATGATACATATATGCTTTCTCTTCTCCGGTAAAGGTTGAAGCTTTTTGAGCAGAAACGAAAAAAGTAGAAAGTAGCGTAATTACAAGTAAAAAATGTTTCATTCGAATCAATTATGAAAGTCAAAAATACACATTGAACAGGATATCCCCTGCACCTATAGTACAAATGTTATTAAAAGGTTACTGTGAGAATTGATATACTTTCAAATTAATTACAATTGAAAGACCCATTCTTGTATAGAAAGCTGATTTTTTTTGGGGATATGCTCAAAAACACCATAGACAGCAGACCCGCTGCCAGACATAGCGGCATAGAGTGCACCGTCTTTATAGAGTTGGTTTTTGAGTTGTGAAATAGCTTTATTCTCCTGAAAAACAGTTGTCTCAAAATCGTTTATTAATGAGTCACTCCAATCCGATAAAGGTTCCAGAACTTGTTCTTCTGTTGTTTTGTTGATGGCTTGCGGACGAATTCCTGAATAAGCATTTGAAGTGCTGATGTGTATTTTTGGATCGTATAGTTTGAGCCATTTTTCCGAAAGAGAAGGAATCTCAATGTCTTTCATTATTTCGCCTCGTCCCGTACAGTATTTGGGAGAAGAACTGATGAAAAAGGGACAGTCGCTCCCTAGTTGTGCGGCGTAATTCTCCAGCGTTTTACGATTTAACTGTAATTGAAATAATTCGTTGAGCGCAAGCAAGGTATAGGCTGCATCTGAAGAGCCGCCTCCCAAACCGGCACCCATAGGAATAATTTTATGCAAGTGTATGTGAACGGGTGGTAAGTCAAAATCACTTTTCAGTAAGTAATAAGCCTTTACGCAAAGGTTCATCTCAGGCGGACAGTCTACTGAATTTCCTCCACTTGTGAATAGAAAAGAAGTCGTTGGAACGATTTCAAGAATATCAAAAAGAGGGATTTGCAGCATCACCGTGTCGATCTCATGATAACCATCCGGTCGTTTCCCGGTTATCCGAAGACCTAAATTGATTTTTGCAGGGGGAAAGACAATCATAAGGATTAGTTACCCAGACTACCGAATACTTTTTGCAATAAGTCTGTAACACGGGCAACAGGGTCTTTACGAATTTGGTTTTCTTCCTTTTCGACCATGGTGAAAAGACCGTCTATTGCTTTTGTCAGTACGTAATCATTCAGATCAGGATTTACTTTTTCTTTTCCGGTAAGAATCGTCGTCTGATTATAACGGGTTACAACAGGCTCCCAGTATTTCGTCAACTCTACTTTCTGAATAGCAGCATCTACTTTAGGCGAGAAAGCCTGTTTTAACTGACTGGTTGTTTTATCCTTCAGGAAGCGGGTAGCAGCTCCTTCACCACCGTTCAGAATGCTAAATCCATCCGAAATAGTCATTCCTTTGATAGCATTAATAAATATCGGGGCAGCTTCTTTACTAGCTTCCTCAGCTGCGCGGTTAAGCGTCGTAACGATCTTATCTACTTGTCCGGATAATCCCCATTCTTCAGCTTTCTCTTTTACAATGAGAGCATCCTCCGGCCAGGGAATTGATATTTCAGCATTCTTCAGAAAGCCATCTGTTTTAGAAGTCAACCCGGTAGCATTTGTAATTCCGACCGTAAGCGCCTCTTTTAACCCTCCTATAACTTCACTGTTTGTTAGTGAAGGCTTCGATTCTGAAGATGAATCAGTTGTTAAAACCGAGTTTGCAGCTTCCTGAACAACTTCACAGGAAGAAAGTGCGAAAACAGTCGAGAAAAGCAGTATATGTCGAATATTTTTTTTCATTTTCATTAGGGTTTTGTCAAACTTACAAATATTTTTACTGTCACATACAAAAATAATGCCTCAATAGAATGATACTGGAACTAATCAATATAGGAGATGAGCTGCTGATAGGACAGACGATAAATACGAATGCTTCGTGGATCGGACAGTTTCTTAGTCAACGAGGAGTCAGAGTTTCAAAAGCAGTAACTATTCAGGATGAAAAAGAGGACATATTACGACAATTGGAAGATTGTCTGAGTAGGGCGGATGTAGTTCTGATTACCGGAGGATTAGGTCCTACAAAAGATGATATTACAAAAGAGACTTTGTGCGAGTTTTTTGGTGGAAAACTGGAAATGCATGATGAAACCCTTCAACGTATAACGGAATATTTTGAAAGCAAGGGGCGACCTATGTTGGAGTCTAATGTAAACCAGGCAATGTTGCCCAATGTGTGTGAGATTCTTCCGAATTATAACGGTACAGCTCCGGGAATGTGGTTTGAAAAGGATGATAAAGTGGTTGTTTCGCTTCCGGGAGTTCCTTACGAGATGAAACCGTTGATTTCCGAAGGTGTTTTTCCCCGTCTGAATGAGCGATACCAGTTTGCAGACATTTATCAGTCAAGTATTATGACTACAGGGATAGGAGAGTCTTTCCTGGCAGAGAAAATAAAAAACTGGGAAGATAAGCTCCGTTCAGATGAATTATCGTTGGCGTATTTACCGTCTCCCGGAATTGTTCGACTTCGGGTTACTTCATACAAAGGAGAAAACGATAAAGAGAAAGTGGAGCAATACATGAATACCCTCAAAGAGCTGGTTGGTGACTATTATTACGGCGAAGAGAACGAATCATTGGCTTTGGTTGTCGGTAAACTTCTGGCTGAACAAAAAAGGACTATTGGAACCGTGGAAAGTTGTACTTCCGGTGGAATTGCAGCAGAGATTACTAAAATCCCGGGGGCATCTTCTTATTTTGAAGGAAGTTATGTTACGTATTCCAATCGTCTCAAGAACGAAAAAGTAGGAGTGCCTTATGAAGTGCTAGAAACACAGGGTGCTGTGAGTCAGGAATGTGTTGAGTTGATGGCTGTCAATGGACGTGAAAGTCTTGGTACTGATTTTTGTCTGGCGAGTTCAGGAATTGCGGGACCGGATGGAGGAACATCCGAAAAGCCCGTCGGAACAGTTTGGATTGCTGTAGCCTTTAAAGAAGGTGTTTTTTCAAAGAAATTTATGTTTGGAAACGATCGGGAGCGCAATACTAAGATGTCGGTATTGTCAGCTCTTAATATGCTTCGGCTTTTACTATTGGGAAGGTTGGATAATTAAATTTCCAGATTCGCTAACCGGAACACATACTTTGTCTCATTTTCGCTGGTAAATAATTCCTTGGTACCATCCAGTTGTTCGGTTAATGTATCTATCAATGATAACCCGAATCCTTTATATTCTTCTCGCGTAATCCAGTTTCCATTATCCTTGTAGGTAATCAGAAAATCAGTTCCTTCCTTACTCAGATTGATGGTAATGTTACCGGTTTCCATTTCTTTAAATGCATACTTTAATGAATTGGAAAGCAACTCATTAAACAGTAATCCCAAAGGAACAATGGACCGTAAACCAATTTGTTCCACGGAAGAAGTAATTGTCAGATCAATCTTCTTATGGGCACCATAAATCCCAATCAAATCGTTTGCCAGATCTTTCAGATAAGCTGAGAATCTGACATTCTTCAGGGATTCCTGACTATAGAGTTTTTTATGAATATGAGACATCGCCATAATGCGGCTGATAGATTCCTGAAAATGAGTGTCAACCCTTGGATCATTAACTTCGATCGCTTGTGTTCGCAATAAACTTATAATAATCTGAAGGTTGTTCTTTACCCGGTGATGAACCTCCCGAACCAGAATTGTTTTTTCCTCATCCTGCTCTTTGATAAGCGCATTTTGTGCCAGTAACTCTTCATTTACTTTCATCATTTCTTTTTGCGAAAACTGATAAAAATTATGAAAGATGAGAAAGAGGTAAATCGTAATCCCAAAACCGGACGCTACTTCCATAACAAGAGTTACTTCCTGATACAGAGTTCGTTCCTGTACAACCCGAATGTTGATGTTTAATGAGTAAAGAATAAAATAAGTAATACTAATAAGGGAAATAGCCAGAAGAATAAACCCGGCTTTTTTTCCAATTCCAAAAAAGGCGAGAGATACAGCAGCAAGCATCCAGAGCATATCAGCAAAGTGAATTGTCTCGTGGAACATGATTAAAGCGTAAGAGGTTACAAGAACGCCACAAATACTATAGATGTATATAACGAGTTGATAGTTATTACTTATTCGTAAAGTAATCAGGCAGAAAGCTGACAGAAAGAAACCAAATGCCATAGTTATAAAACTCTCAAATGAGTCAAAATAATAGGCATAGGTAAGTACCATAAAAATAATAAGGAAAGAAACTGAGATCCGGTAAGCAAGCTTTAACCGGATGGTTTCCAGATATTCCTTCATAGAATAGTAGAGAGGGGATTGTGTATCGGGTTGAGGCATTAGAAAAAAGAATATATCTAGTAGAGTTCTATGGATCGAAGAGAAAGCAATGTGGCCGGATAAGTATCCAGATGTGTAAGTAAATAATATAACTTTTGAGCAGTGACTTCCGGGGCATCTAATTGCTGGGATTCGTACAGATGGTGAAAATCTGCCCGGTCCGGAAATTCATTTTTAGTTGCTTTTCTGATAGTGGTTTGCATATTGGTATCAACAACACCGGGCGCTACTGATTTGATGGTAAATGGTTGGTTGTAATGTTCGAATTCGTCAGCCAGTGTCTCTGAAAATAAGTTTACAGCAGCTTTAGAAGCACAATAGGCTGACCACCCTTTAACAGGTCGCTGTCCGGCTCCCGAAGATATATTAAGAATGATCCCCGAAGGAACAGACTGGATAAAACGTTGGGTTAATTCAGTCAGAGCAACAAAATTCACCTGAATAACCTGTTGCATATTGGAAAGATCAGCTTCCCAAAAGGGACAAATTTCTCCAATTACTCCGGCATTATTAATCAGGACGTACTTTTCTCCATCTTCGTCAGAAAACCGGAATCGGGAAATAGCTTCGTTATCTGATAGATCAAGCAGTAAGAATTGATAGTTCTCATGAGTTATGGAGTTACTTCGTCCTATTCCGTATACCTTATACCCCTGATCTAAAAAGAATCGGGCACAAGCTAAGCCTATGCCCGATGAAACACCTGTAATGAAAAGAATATCTCTATTCATTTCCTTTAAATTTCGTTGATTTCAATAAACTTCGTTACGTTTTGTCCGGTTCCGAAAATAACCAATGTGTCACTCTCTTCAACGATCGTGTCACTTGCCGGTACTCCCAAAACGTGCTGTTCTATACAGCTTACTCCTTTATTGTTGACTTCAAAAGCCCGCTTTATCGTTACCAATGTTAACTGGTAGCGGTTTCGGAATTGAATATCCTTAATCGGGCGATTGATAACACCTTTAGGAGCTACAATTTCGGCAATTTCGTAATCATCCGGTAATTGGAGAAAAGAGAGGATAGAAGGGTTTAACAACTTTTCCCGTACAGCACTCGCTACCTCGTCTTCAGGAGTAAGAATTTCTTTAATTCCTATTTTTTCAAGAATCAGTTTTTGGTGCGCACCACTGGCACGAACAATAACTCGCTTAACTCCTAAATCCATCAGGTGAACAGCGGTCAGAACTGTTGCTTCAAAGTTTTCACCGATTGCAATAACTACGGCATCCATCTCAGTAATATTCTGAGAAATAAGTGATTTAATATCCGTAGTATCCATAGTCACAGCAAAGGCAACGTCGTCTTTGATTTGCTCGACCCGTTCTTCCTTGACATCAAATGCAAATACCTGAGCTCCTTTCTGAGAAAGACTTTTCGCAATGGTAATCCCATAACGACCTATTCCAATTACAGCGAACTTACTGAAAATCATCTTATGACAAAGCTTGAGTTAAATCATCAATTAAATCTTCTGCATCCTCGACACCAACACTCAAACGAATCAAAGAATCAACAACTCCTGTCTTTTCGCGTTCTTCTTTAGGAATGGATGCGTGTGTCATAGTTGCCGGATGTCCAATCAATGATTCAACACCTCCCAGAGATTCAGCAAGACAGAAAATTTTCACATTCTTAACAATGTTGTGAGCATCTTCCATTTTGTTTCCTTTCAAAGTAAAAGAAATCATCCCTCCAAACCCTCTCATTTGCTTTTTCGCTATTTCATGGTTCGGATGAGAAGTGAATCCCGGCCAGTACACTTTGTCTACTTTTGGGTGATCTTTCAGGAAATGGGCTACTTTTTCACCATTTTCGCAGTGTCGCTGCATCCGCAGATGAAGTGTTTTAATCCCTCTTAATACCAAGAATGAATCCATAGGAGCAGTAACTGCACCGGAGCTGTTTTGAATACGGTACATTTCAGCTGCGATCTCATCACTGGAAGTAACCAAAGCTCCCATTACTACATCTGAGTGTCCACCGAGGTATTTGGTAACTGAGTGCATTACAATATCAGCTCCCAAATCAAGTGGAGATTGCAAATAAGGAGTAGCAAAAGTATTGTCTACTGCTAACCAGGCATTCGCTCCTTTAGCAACTTGTGCCATAGCTTCAATATCAACAATGTTCATCATCGGGTTGGTTGGGGTTTCAACCCAGATTAACTTGGTATTTGCATTTACTTTAGCTTTTACCTCGTCAATGTTCTCCATCCCGACAAAGTGGAATTTAATACCATATTTTGCAAAAATGGTGTTAAAAATACGGTAAGTTCCTCCGTATAAATCATTGGTTGAAATAACCTCGTCTCCGGGGTTCAACATTTTGATAACGCAGTCAATAGCTGCCAAACCGGATCCGAAGCAAGCTCCGTATTTACCGTTTTCTATTGCAGCAATATTTTGTTCTAACGCCTGGCGTGTAGGATTTCCTGTTCTGGAGTATTCAAAACCTTTGTGAACACCTACTTCTTCCTGTACATAAGTACTTGTCTGATAAATAGGTGTCATAATAGCCCCTGTTGCAGGGTCCGGTTGAACTCCAGCGTGAATAGCTTTTGTACCAAAACGCATTTTTTTGTTTTCCATATTTTGATTTTCTAAGTATTCGAATTATAACAAATGTACTGTTTTTTTTAGCAGTACCAATGGGTTTACAAGGATTAACAGATAAGCGAAAAAACCTATCGTCCGAGCGCAAACATAACAGGTCGTTTATCTATTTTAGCCGGAAGCTTATTAAAGTCTTTTACACAAACTGTCATGGCAAATCCGGTAGGTGATGTAAGGTCACAGGCAACACAAACTTTTGTTTCAGGTTCCAGTACTTCGTACATATCCTCCAAAACATGTACATTTCGAAAAGGAGTATCCATAAACAATTGTGTTTCTCCGGTTTTCTTTACCGTATATTCCAATTCTTTTATAAAACGGTTTCTTTCCTTTCTGTCTTTAGGTAAGTAACCTGAGAAACGAAATGCCTGACCGTTAAACCCACTGGCCATCACTGTTAACAGAATAGAAGAGGGACCTACCAATGGTTCTACGGGAATTTCATTTTCATGTGCAAGACTTGCTAATTCAGCTCCCGGATCAGCTACTCCGGCACATCCGGCATCTGACAGCATAATGACATTCTCTCCGTTTCTGAGTGTCTGTAATGCTTTACTTAATTCCTCGGGATTACGTTTCTTATTTATTATAAAAAAGTTAGAATCGTCAATCGGGAATTGTTTGTCCAACTTCCGAAGATACCTCCTTGCATTTTTCAAATCTTCAACTGCAAAGTTTCTCGCAGCAGTTATAATTGATGCGACGTCTGTCGGAATTACGTGTTGCCATTCGTCTGTACCCAATGTGTTGGGTGCCATATATAATTTACCTGTTGCCATTAGTATTCTCCGTTTTTCAATTTTTCTATTATTCGGTCTGTTGTTTGATCTACCATAGTAAAGACATCAATAAATCCTTGTTGTCCTCCGAAATAGGGGTCGGGAACATTTCTATCACTCCCCGGATGAAGTTCATTCAGAAATAAATGTACTTTTCGTTTGTCCTCTTCGCTTTTTGCCAGTTTAAGAATGTTACGCAGGTTTGAATCATCCATGGCAAAGATTACGTCAAATTCGCTAAAATCAGCCGTGGAAAATTGTCGGGCTCTCAAAGTATCCAGTGGGAAACCTCTTTCTGAAGCAACGGCTCTCATACGAGCGTCCGGAGCTTCACCTGTATGGTGAGCAGAAGTTCCTGCCGAGTCAACAATAACATTAAGTCCTTCGCGGGAAACTTTGCTACGCAATATACCGTCCGCAAGAGGAGAGCGACATATATTACCTAAACAGACCATTAGTATTTTTGTCATGGTACAAAAGTAAAAAAGCCCTTCGTATTGGGAAGGGCTTACTGAAAATTATTACTGGATAGAGAGTTTCTTTTCGAGATCTTCGAGATAGACTTTAAATTGCTTGTCTGTTTCTGAAAGATTATTGACAGTTCGACATGCATGTAACACCGTAGCGTGATCTTTTCCTCCACAATGCGCACCAATGTTTGCTAATGATGATTTTGTCATCTTTTTTGCAAAGTACATGGCAATCTGACGTGCCTGAACGACTTCACGTTTCCGTGTTTTTGATTTCAATAATTCGATCGGTAAATCGAAATAATCACAAACGACTTTCTGTATGTAATCAATAGATACTTCGCGTGCTGTGTTCTTGACGAATTTATCAATCATTGATTTGGCTAAATCAAGAGTGATAGCTTTCTTATTTAAAGAAGCCTGGGCAAGGAGGGAGGTTAAAGCACCTTCCATTTCACGAATGTTTGTATTTATACTATAAGCAAGGTACTCTACAACTTCAGAAGGAAGTTCTATTCCGTTGCCATACATTTTCTTTTCAAGGATAGCGATTCTTGTTTCCAGATCAGGAGCCTGAAGATCGGCAGAAAGTCCCCATTTAAAACGCGAAAGCAAACGTTGTTCCATTCCCTGCATTTCAACAGGTGGCTTATCCGAAGTAAGGATAATTTGCTTTCCGTTCTGATGAAGGTGATTAAAGATGTGGAAGAATACATCCTGTGTTCTTTCTTTTCCTGAGAAAAACTGAACATCATCGATAATAAGTACATCCATCATTTGGTAGAAATGGATGAAATCATTGGTTGTATTGTTCTTTAATGCATCAATAAACTGGTGAGCAAATTTTTCAGAACCAACGTACAGCACCGTTTTATTCGGATTGTTATTCTTAATCTCAATTCCTATCGCATGTGCCAGGTGAGTTTTACCCAAACCAACACCTCCGTATATAAGAAGCGGATTAAAAGCAGTACCTCCCGGTTTATTTGCTACAGCATAACCCGCAGAGCGAGCTAAGCGATTGCAGTCACCTTCAATAAAATTTTCAAAGGAATAGGCAGGATTCAGGTTTGAATCTACATTCACCTTTTTCAGTCCCGGAATAATGAAAGGATTGCGGATTTGCTTTTCCGCAACATCAATAGGCATTGTGACCGGTTTATTTTTTAAAGAGCTTTTGTTGGTTGCCGGTAATTTAACTGTATAAGGATTGGATTTGCCACTACCGTTGTTTTCCATAACAATACTGTATTCCAATTTCCCTTCTGTGCCAAGCTCTTTCTTTATCACTTTGCGAAGCAGAGAAATATAATGTTCTTCTAACCACTCGTAAAAGAAGTGCGAGGGTACCTGAATAGTAAGAACGGACTGTTCCAACTTCACGGGAACAATAGGTTCAAACCATGTCTTGTACGCTTGCAAAGGAAGGTTATCCTTAATCACCCGCAGGCAGCTCTCCCATATTATCTCGTGGTTGGCACTCATAATAGTTCTATACGGTTTTTATTAACTTATTGTGTGAACAACTTTTACCTCAACATTAACTTATTGCTTAATACAGAGTTAAAAGTAGCTTTAAATCGACGAAGCAAATATTTACATAAAAAAGTTAAAAAAAAAGTAAAATCACTCTTGATTATTTAAAAAGTTTTACTTGTCGAAAATTTAACTGGTCGGCGAAAAAATGTTGTTCGTAAACAAAAAATGGGGAATGATTGCCAATACCTTGATGTATGTAAAATTCCGGAAATAATAGATTTCAAATATACTAAAAAAAGAGGAGTTCCTCCGGTTGAATCTTGATATTATTGGTAATTTTATACCTTGCTCAAGGGAAAAGAGAAGATGTTATGGAAGTAAATTTCAGTCACACAACCAGTTTACGGGTACGATACGGAGAAACAGATCAGATGGGGTATTGCTATTACGGTAATTATGCCCAGTATTTTGAAGTTGGTCGGGTAGAAGCAATGCGAAGTCTGGGGATGAGTTATCGCAAATTGGAAGAATCGGGTATTATGCTTCCAGTGTCTCATTTTTCGGTAAAGTATATTAAACCTGCTTTGTATGATGATCTTTTGTTAATAACAACCCGTATCACGGGATTAAAAGGAACAAAGCTCGAATTTGAATACGAGATCAAAAATGAAGGGGGAGATTTACTTTCCATAGCTTCAACAACACTCATATTTGTTGACAAAGTTTCTATGCGCCCCACACGACCTCCTAAAGAGTTTGTAGGGTTATTGGAACAATTTATTCAAAACGGAAAAAAGGTATAGAATTGAAGAAAGATTTTGCATTTATTGATGCACAACGACAAAGTGCACATTTGATAAGAAGAAATGGTGAAGTGAAAGTGGGAGAAAAGATCACTTTTGCTTCGGGTTCCATAGAAGAGTCATTACAGAGTTTTAAAGGACAATATGTGCTGCTAGGGATCGAAGAGGATATCGGCCCAAGGGCAAACGGTGGTTTTGGAGGGGCGATGAGTGCGTTCAAAGCATTTTTGTCACGTTTTCTGAATATGCAGGCCAACCAGTTTATGAATACGGATAATCTAATGATTCTCGGTCGCGCTAAATTTGAGTGTGTGGAAACGGAGTTTGAAAGTCTTCGACAAGCAGTTGGGGAAATGGATGAATTCCTCACAGAGATTATTGCGAAGATTTATACCTATAATAAAGTGCCTGTAGTGGTAGGAGGCGGACATAACAATGCCTATCCGTTAATGAAGGCTTACTTTCAGACTGTTGGAAGAACACTGGATGTTGTAAACCTTGATCCACATGCTGATTTCAGATCTATGGAAGGAAGACACAGTGGAAATTCCTTTTCGTATGCGAAACATGAAGGATACCTTAATTCATACACAGTACATGGTCTACATAAACAGTATAATAGCCAGGAGATGTTACTTCGTATGGAAAAAGAAGGGGTCATTTTTTCTTGCTTTGAGCACTACCTTGACGGGGAACGTGTTTTATGGTCTGACGCAGGAGAGTATGCAGCGATTCACAAAGAAGGATATGGTGTAGAATTGGATCTTGATTCGATCGAAAACATGCCATCAAGCGCCATGACTCCTGTGGGGTGGAGCTTGTTTGACACCAGAAGATGGTTGCGACAACTGGCTAAAGAGAATCCCGTGTATTTTAACTTTACGGAAGGAGCTCCGGATCTGGATTCAAACGGAAATTACAAAGTAGGAAAAGCACTGGCTTATTTTGTGTCGGATTTGATTGAAAAATAAGTTCAGATAAAAGCAGGTAGGTGTCCTAATTTATAGTATATTAATTGAATATGAGGAATTCGGGTGGTTTTTGGGATGTTGTACTACATTTTTTCCCTTTCCAGTTGTTTTTTTGGCAACTCCGAATGAATCTTTTCTCTATGCTCGGTTGGGCTCTGTTATTTTCATTCATATCGGGAACAGGAGCTCATTTTGGAGTTCCTTATCTTTTTTATTCTCCTGAATATCTGGGGGAAGTCAGTGAATTTGCGTTTCTGGTAGTGGGATTTGGCTTCGGGGGGTACGTTACCGCTTATAATTTATATTCTTATATTGTCCTGGGGCCTTACTTTCCTTTTATTGCTACGGTATCGCGCCCGTTTGCAAAATTCTCTACTAACAACTTTCTTGTTCCTCTTATTTTTCTGATATATTATGCCTATAACCTTATTGTCTTTCAGGTTAATCAGGAGTTTGCTACTGTTTCAGAAGCTTTGGGGTATCTGGCAATGTTCTTATTGGGAATGTCCTCTTTTATGGCACTGGCATTTTTCTATTTTTTCAGAACCAATAAAGATGTTTTTAAACTTAGTGGAAGAACGGAAAAAGAATTTCAGGAAGAATTCAAAGCGAAGCCATTCAATGCTACTTTACATAAAGAAGAATCCTGGTATAAAATTTTCTCCAGAAGAAAGGACGGGAAGCATTATTATCTTGGGGCATGGCTTCGATTAAGACGTTCTCGTGACTGGATGCATTACGATAGAACTTTGATCGAAAAAGTTTTTTCACAGAACCATATTAATGCATCACTGTTTGAGCTCTTTATTCTGGCATCATTCCTTGTTCTGGGGATTTTCAGGGAAAATGAGTTGTTTGTAGTACCCGCAGGTGCTTCGATATTACTTATTTTTTCGATTATATTAATGATTATCAGCGCTATATTTTCATGGTTAAAAACATGGACTTATTTTGTATTGATTCTCTTCTTCGTCTTCATTAATTATTTATCAAAAGACAGCGGATTTAATCAGTTTAATAATTATGTCTACGGATTGGATTACTCTATCGAATCAGATAAAACCGGGGAGACAGACCTTATTCGGCAGCACATGGATTCCAGCCGTATCGAGAATGATCGAAATGCATATCTAGAGGTATTGGAAAACTGGAAAGAAAGAACCGGAGAAAAAAAACCAAAACTGATTCTGGTCAACACAAGTGGTGGTGGCGCAAGGAGTGCATTATGGACGTTCATAACACTTCGTCGGTTAGATTCTCTTTCCGGGGGGAGTTTTAGCAGACATACCCAAATGATAACCGGGGCATCCGGAGGAATGATCGGGGCGGCTTATTACCGTGAGCTTGTTTTACGATCGAGAACAGATAGTTCTATTGATTCATTGTTCCCTCGTTTTACGCGTAATATGGGAAAAGATCTTTTAAATCAGGTTTCTTTCACCATTACAACAAACGACCTGTTTTATCGCTATCAGAATTTCAATTACAATGGAATAACCTATCTCAAAGACCGTGGATATGCATTTGAGCAGCAATTGCATGCAAATACAGAGTATGTACTTGAAAAAAAACTGGGAGACTATACATTACCGGAGGAAAAGGGGATCATTCCTGTAATGATTTTTTCTCCGACTATAGTTAATGACGGCAGACGACTCCTGATTTCCAGCCAACCATTGGGATTTATGCAGTTAAGCAGACGTAATTTAAAAGGAGATTACGAAGCAATTGTTGAAAATTTTGAATACGGACTGGTCACGGAGGAATATCATCCGGAAAATACGCGCTTTAGTTCTGTATTACGTATGAGTGCCACTTTCCCTTATATCCTTCCTATGGCTGTTCTTCCTGGAAATATGAATTTCCATATCATGGATGCAGGAATACGAGATAATTACGGAACCAAAACCACGCTGAATTTTATGACCATCTTCAGAGATTGGATAAAGAAAAATACATCCGGTGTAATTGTATTGCGTATTCGTGACCTCAAAAAAAACAGAACGGGAGTAGGAAAAGGGAAGTTGTCCATGGTTGATAAGTTGTTACTCCCCTTTGGGAATATGTATGGGAATTTTCCATTTGTTCAGGATTTCGATCAGGATGAAGCACTGATGTTGGCGATGCCTGGATTGAACTTTCCGGTTGATATTCTTTCTATCAATCTGAGAGAGTCGGTAGATGACAAGATTTCCTTATCCTGGCATTTAACAACATTTGAGAAGAAACAAATTACATCTTCCCTTGACAGAGTTGATAATCAGATGACGCTTCACAAAGTCTTACAACTGATAAATGGTGAGGATGAATAAAAATCAGTGTATATCCCTCTTTTTATCTGTTTTCTTTATTGTACTAATCTGTAAAGAAGGGATGGCACAACAAAATTGCAAGTATAGTATTGCTACCGATCATTTTGTCTCCCGGACTGGGATTTATGGCGGAATTCAAGGTGGGATTACCTTTGCAGACTGGGTATTTGATATTGGAACGGGATATAACTGGCAAAACCTGGTACAATTCACGTATTATTCTCCTTATATAAGTGGTGGTGTCGGATATCAATTAGTAGGGACGGAAAAAATTAGTGTAAGCTTTGGGTTAAATTATCAATTGCATTGGAACAGATACTTATACAACACAAAACCTAAAATTCATGCGTTATATTATCAGTATAAATTAAAAATTGGAAAAAATAAACTCTTTTTCCTTCAGGAAACAGGAGTAGGAGCTATGATAAGAACCAGTTTTCCTGAATCAAATCACCTGGTATGGGATATTAAATTAGCCATCGGTATAGGGTATGCGTTTTAACAGATACATATTGTTTCTTTTTATCTTTCTGTTTTCGTGTAAAAAATCTGAAACAGGAGAAAAATATACAGCGTTGATTATAGGTCATGCTGGCGCAGGATTGCACGTTGATCTTCATTCTTTTCCGGACAACTCTTCTGAAGCAATTGCTCATGCGATTTATTCAGGAGTGGTTGCAGTTGAAATAGATGTTCAAATGACAATAGATCATCAATTAGTAGCGTTTCACGACAATTATCTGGATTCACGAACGACTTATACCGGATGTATAGGTTCTACGACCTGGGAAGAACTTAGTTCAGTAGCATACTCCTTATATCCCGGATATAGCCCTGAAAAATTAAATGAAATTGACTTCTTCGGGTGTCAACAAGTATTTCTGGATTTAAAATTTTTTAATCATTGTACGGAAGAAAGTGTTTCGTATGAAATGATAAAAACCGTTCTTTCGGATTTTATCTCTTCTTCCGCATTACCGCAGGTAGTTCTGATCTCGACCAATAGTAGTTTATTAGCCTATTTATCTGATCTTCCGGTTCATCTAGCTTATGAAGAAGTGGATTATACCAAACTGAAAAATCAGGTTGTAATTCATGAAATAGAGTATTGCGTAATCCGAAACTCTAAAATAACAAAGGAACAGGTAGATGAATTACAGGCTTTAGGGAAAAAAGTCATTATTTTTGATGCAAAATCATTTGAAGGGAATCAAACTGTTCTGAAGAAAAAACCAGATTACCTGATGACAGATGATTTGGTAAGTGCATTATCATTAACCAAGTGAAGTTATGGCAAAGAAAAAGAAGGAAAAAGTTAATGTTGTTTATTCGACAAATCCCGATTTCAGTTTTGAATACGAAGAAGAAGATACGTTGGAAACACTAGCTCCTGAAAAACAAGTATTATACGTTTCAATTGATCGTAAACAGAGGGGAGGAAAGGAAGTTACATTGGTGGAAGGATTTGTAGGGACAGAAGAGGACTTAAAAGATCTTGGAAAACTACTTAAATCCAGGTGTGGAGTAGGTGGCTCAGCCAAAGACGGAGAAATTATTGTGCAGGGAAGCTTCAAAGATAAAGTAGCGGAATTACTTGAAAAAGAAGGGTATCGGGTGAAGAAAAAAGGAGGGAATTAGAATTGTCTCTTTTTTATCATGATTCTCTGATAAAAAACCTTGTCGGAAAGAAATAGTTTGTTAATTTTGCGGCGGGGTAAGTCTCACACGACCAGCTCCTGCCTAATCCCCCAGGACGGGAACGTAGCAAGGGTCGGTGGTCGTAGCGGTGCGATGTGAGTAGCTTACCCCACTTTTTTTACCCTGAATTTTCTAAAAAATAAGTATAAAAAAACCACGCAAATTTTGCGTGGTTTTTTCGTTTATATCTTTATCTACTACAAGTGAATCACTTCGTCGTATGCAGCGGCAGCCGCTTCCATAACAGCTTCGGACATTGTAGGGTGAGGGTGAACCGTTTTGATCAGCTCATGTCCTGTCACTTCCAGTTTACGGACAGCAACAATCTCTGCGATCATTTCAGTTACGTTAGCACCGATCATGTGTCCTCCAAGAAGTTCACCGTATTTGGCATCAAATATCAATTTCACAAAACCATCTTTTGCTCCCGCAGCACTTGCTTTACCAGATGCGGAGAAAGGAAATTTACCAACCTTGATATCGAATCCGGCATCTTTGGCAGCTTTTTCAGTATATCCAACAGAAGCAATTTCAGGAGAACAGTAAGTACATCCAGGAATGTTTCCGTAATCTAGTGCTTCAGGAGAGTGTCCTGCTATTTTTTCCACACAAATGATACCTTCAGCAGAAGCCACGTGTGCCAATGCAGGTCCAGGAACGATGTCTCCAATAGCGTAATATCCCGGGATGTTAGTTTGGTAATAATCATTAACCAATACTTTTCCTTTATCTGTTGCAATACCTACATCTTCTAGTCCAATTCCCTGAATATTTGTTTCAATTCCAACAGCAGACAGCACAACATCGCATTCAATTGTTTCTTCTCCTTTTGCAGTTTTAACCTTAACTACACAACCCTTTCCTGAAGTGTCTACAGCCTCAACAGAAGAATTGGTCATGATTTTCATACCTTTTTTCTTGAAAGTGCGTTCCAATTGTTTGGAAACTTCTTCATCCTCAACAGGAACAATGTTTGGCATAAATTCAACAATTGTTACATCTGTCCCCAGACTATGATAGAAGTAGGCAAACTCCACTCCGATAGCTCCTGAACCAACTACAACCAATGATTTTGGTTGTTTCGGCAACGACATTGCTTCGCGGTATCCAATTACTTTTTTACCATCTTGCGGAAGGTTTGGAAGTTGGCGTGATCGTGCTCCGGTAGCAATGATAATACCTTTCAAAGCAGCAACTTCAGTAGTCTTTCCGTCAGCATCAGTTACAACGATTTTTTTTCCTGGAAGAAGTTTTCCTGTTCCCTTGATAACATCAATTTTATTCTTCTTCATAAGGAACTGAATACCGTTACTCATTCCTTCAGCAACTCCACGACTTCTTTTGATCATCCCTTCGAAATCCGCTTCAGCGCCTTTCACATTGATTCCATAATCAGAAGCGTGGTTAATGTATTCGAAAACATTAGCACTTTTCAAAAGCGCTTTTGTCGGAATACATCCCCAGTTCAAACAGATTCCACCTAAAGATTCTCTTTCAACGATTGCTGTTTTCAGACCTAGTTGCGAAGCGCGGATTGCAGCTACATATCCTCCAGGACCACTACCAAGAACAATAATATCGTAACTCATACTTTTTCTAAATTATTTAACGTGTGGTGCGAATTTACGCAAATTTCCTTTAATCATACTTCTAATAAAAACCGAATCTGAGAATTAGAGAAAACAAGTCATATTGATTAGATAAAAAACGGTTTTGTTAAGAGAATATATAATCTTGAAGAATTGGAGTTTAGAACGATAAAAGCATTATTTTTGTCTACAATAAAAGGAAAAACAATTATGAATTTAACAAAAGCAGTATGGATTTTAACGCTTTCTATTGTTTTAGTGGCATGTGGAAGCAAGGTAGAGAAGGGGAGTCTTGAGGGACGTGTTGTGGCTCTAGCAGAAAATAAAGAACAGGTATTTTTGATTTCATCTATTGATCTGGATGCTATAATCAGTAAATCAGGAGCATTTGAAGGAGCTCTTCCTGAGCAATATGCTTCTACGGCAAAACCTTATAAAGAGGCTTTGTATAATTCGGTAAATCTTGAAAAGTCAGTTTTCATTCTTTTGGAAGGACCTGTTGAAAGAGATAGCCCGAAGCGTTTTACTTTACTATTTGAAGTAAAAGATCCTGCTGCAATGAAAAAAGAATTCAAAGAGGTCGGACTTAATCTTGAAGGGTCAGATAAACTTTCTACTGCGTTAAACCGGGAAGCAGGATTGGCGTTAGTCGATAATAAGATTGGTATGTTGGTAACCAATACGGATCGTAATGAAATGACAGCCGAACTTTTGAAAGAATATGTTAAGGTTTCCGAAAAGAAATCAGAGAACAATGAATTAGCTGAAGCAATAATTACAAAAGCAGATATTACCGGTGTTGCTCTATTAGATAGATTATATGGAGCAATGAATATTTCGGATGTTTCTGAAGGGACTGTTCAGAAAATGAAAGACATGTCGAAGGATTCTTATATAGTGGGAACGATCAATTTTTCGAAAGGACAAGTTGACATGGAAATAAAGAACTACTGGGGAGAAAATATGAAGAAATACCTTCCTGTTTATACATCACCTGTTTCCTCCGAAGCTATAAGTTCATTAGGGAAAGGAGCTCCGATTTTTGCACTAGCGATGAATATGGATTTCAAAAAAATGATTGATAATATTTATATCAATCTGGAGGAATCAGAAAAGAATGATGTTGACCAAGCATTCATGATGGCCGGAGGAAAAGAGAAAGTCTCCAATATGTTTACAGGAGAAATGGCTTTTGCTGCTTATAAAGGAGTAACTGATAGCGATCCGATTTTTAATGGTTTTATTGGTTTGAATGACGCAGAATATCTTAAAAATCTGGTTAACGGTTTTGGACCAATGGCAGGAATGACTACTGGAGATGATGGTGTGTACACTTTCGGAAGTGACGCTAAAATGAAATTAGATAATAAATCAATGATTTTCTCTACAAGTGTAGAAGAGTTTGATCAACTTTTAAGTGCCGGAGGAAATAAAATAGAAGCTCCTCAGGGAGTTGACTTCGGGAAACATCCGATATCTATGTTTGTAGACTTTACAAAATTAGATCCAAAAGATTTTCCTTCGGATACCAAGATGTTTATTAATGAACTTTCATACTTCTCTGTTGCTGGTGATGATAACGGAGTTAAAGCAGTTTTAAAATCGAAAAACGCGGAGAAGAATATACTTCAGCAACTTATTGAATTGGGGGTAGAATCTATCAATGCTAAGGTAGATTACAATTATGACGATGAATACACCATGGAAGAAATCCAGGAACTTGAAGAGGAAATGGATGAAGACTGGGAGAACGAATTCTAAGTAATTACTCCTGAAAAATAATAAAAATCCGTCATTTTAAGTAAATGACGGATTTTTATTTCACTACATATCAGTTGTTTATATGTACCATCGTAAAAGTACTGTATCCCATTACGTAATTTTACGGACACCTCTTTCGATTGCAATCCTTAATTTGGTCAAAAATACTACACATGGCTTTTAACGGAACAGAAGGAGATCCTATAGATCTTAACAGTGCTATTACTATGACTAGTCGATTCAGAACTGATTTCCCTAATGAAATTCAAGGGTTTTATATTGGTTCTGCTGCAATAAATGACATTTTGAATCAAAGTAATTGCGTAGGGATAAGAATTTACAACGCAATTAATGATTTTGGTAAAAAGACGTTAGTTTTTGTTGGTGTCGATACTAATGAATCTGATATGACCAGTGGGGTGATTATTGATAAGGTACTTCCTTGTCCTCCTCATTGTTCAAAAAGTGTACTAAATGAAACTGAAGATTAATTTTTACAACTACCTGGTTTAAATGTTTCTGGGGATTGCTGTCTTAACTATAGTTTTTGGGTTTATTCCGTTGGCAATTTTTCTTCTAACACGGAGGGACCTTTCCCCGGAAACTTTCTTTATGTTTCCATACATTTTATTGGTAGGAGTAGGAGGTTTTTTCGAGTTGTTATTGACCTATTTTCTCAAAGTTGATGCAACTTATTTATTCTCAATTTATACATTACTTGAGCTTCCTGCGATCTACTACTTTTTTTATAAAGCTCTTTACCCCAAGCTGGGAAAAGGCTTTTCTGTTATATTCATATCTCTGTATGTACTTATCTGGATTGTTGATATTTGTAAATTTTCAGGAATCGCAGTTAGTCAGCCTTTTGCAACGGTGTACATAATTCTCAGCGTTATTCTGCTTAGTATCATGTGGTTTCGGAAAGTTTTTATTGAATTTAAGATTCCCATACTTTGGAAGAGTACCATGTTTTATTTTGTTTCTGCAATACTTTTGTATTATTCGGGGACTTTCTTTTTATTTTTGATGGCAGAAGTAATCATTGAAGCCAAAGATTTATTTATACTTGACTTCTGGTTTATCAATATTACACTTAGTTTACTTTTAAAAACTATTCTGACAATTGCAATTTGGCAGGGGCGAATGAAATAACGATCGTATTCTGGATTGGAACATTTACCATGTTCTTTCTTGCTGTTTCTCTACTTTTTCTGGTTGTTTTTTATCAAAACAGAATGATGGCCAGAAGGAGAGAAGAGGAGCGAGCCATCCTACAGGCAGTACTTGAAGCGGAAAAACGAGAGCGCATACGGGTATCGGCTGATTTGCACGATGGAGTTTCAGGTTATTTAAATTCAATTCGCAATTACCTCAGTATTTTGAAAATTCAGAACAAAAATGAAGATGTAAATGAAATTGTTCAAGGTATAAAAGATGGTGTGGAAATGGCTCTGGAAAGTACCCGCAACATCAGTCACAATCTTATGCCTGCTATAATGGATACTCTTGGAGGTGCTCATGCTATTGAGGATTATCTGGATAAACTAAATCAAAACGGTACAATCGAGTTCACTTTTTCTAATAGCTGTCCGGATTTACTGATTCTTTCTGAAACAGGATATGAAATATACAGGATTGTTCAGGAAACAACCACTAACATTCTTAAGTATTCTGATGCTACTCAGGTAAATGTAATTTTGTGCAAGAAAGAAGTAAAAGAAAATACAGTGCTTCATATCATTATCTCAGATAATGGGATGCTTTTTAATATTAAAGAAGCCATGAATGCAATTACCGGAAAAGGATTGAAAAATATTCAGGCACGATTAAAAGTATTACAGGGTGATCTGGATTACGAAATTAGAGAGAATAAAAATTACGTAACTTATAAAATTCCTATATACCATGATACAAGTAGCCCTGGCGGATGATCATTTGCTGTTTCGCAAGAGTATGAAAATGCTTATCGATTCTTTTGAGGGAATGTCTTTGGTGCTCGAAGCTTCTAATGGTAGAGAATTATTAATGAATCTTTCTCAATATGAAGTTGATGTGGTATTACTTGATGTTCAGATGCCTGAAATGGATGGTAAAACAACCTGTCAGATTCTAAGACAAAATCATCCGGATATTAAAGTTTTGATTTTATCACAACTGGAAAGCAGGGAGTTGATTATTCAGATGATGGAACTGGGAGCGCATGGATTTTTTACCAAGAATTCGGAACCTCACTTGATTCAGCATGCTATCAAAAGTCTTGATGACAATGGGTTTTATTTCGATCAGCAGCTGACAAATGTATTAAAGGGAGCTGTTGAATGGGATAAGAAAAACCGCAATAGTATCAGTGATCCTGAGAAAGTGGAATTCTCTGATCGCGAGCAGGAAATTATGTTAGGTGTGTGTAGGGAAAAGAGTATGTTGGAGTTATCGGAAGAATTTGAAGTTTCTCCACGAACAATCGAATCACATAAACAACGAATGATGAATAAAGTAGGAGCACGAAACTTTATTGGAGTTATTGTTTACGCTGTCAAAAATGATTTAATAGACCTGAATGAGGTGTAGCCTAGTTAAGAGGTGGTTGGTTACTTCAAACACTTAAAATAATCGAAAGGCTCAAGACAGTCATTACACTGATAGTGTGCCTTGCATGCAGTTGATCCGAACTGACTGATCATACGGGTGTTTTTCGATTTGCAGAGCGGGCAGGGAACAATAGCAGGGTTTGCAAATAAAACACTTTTATCAACTTCGTTCTGAGGTGGTGCAATCCCATACTCCTCCAGATTCTTTCTTCCCTTTTCAGATATCCAGTCCGTTGTCCAGGCGGGGGAGAGTACCGTAACAATTTTGGAAAGAGGAATATTATTTTCCTTCAGAATCTTCTTTATTTCCTGTTCAATCGTATGCATAGCAGGGCAACCAGAGTATGTGGGAGTAATCGTCACCTCTACACCATTACCTTGATTTTCAACATCCCGGATAATTCCGAGATCAACAACAGAAAGAACAGGAACTTCCGGATCTTTGACTTCTTCCAGAAGCTCCCATATTTTTTCTGTATTTTTTTTAATCTCTACCATTGCATGTTAGGATATGCTCGCTGCATATATTGCATTTCTGATAACAAGTATCCCATATATTCGGTATGTCTTCCCTGACGACCTCCAAGTTGCATATATCCGTATTCAGGCATCGTTAGCGTGGCACGTTCAAATACTTGTTGTACATGATCGTGCCAGATTGTTTTTATTCTTGCTAAATCTACACCTACGCCTTCGGCTATCATGATTTCATCAACCTGATCCATTACAAACATTTCACCGGTATATTCCCAAAGATCATTTACCGCTTGTTGGATGCGTGTGTGGGATTCTTCTGTTCCATCACCTAAACGGATGATCCATTCCGAAGAGTGTTTAACATGATAGGTAACTTCTTTCAATGATTTTTCTGCTATAGCTGCAAGTTGACTATCCGAACTCTGCGTTAACTCTTTAAAAAAGTGGTAATGGAATACATCAAACAGAAACTGACGAGCCATAGTCACACCAAAATCAATATTCGGGTGTTCTACCAAAAGTAGATTTTTGTATTCTTTTTCGTAGCGTAGAAAAGCTAATTGATCCTCATCTCTGTCTTTTCCTTCTACTTCAGCAGCGTAAGCCAAAAGACTTGTAGCCTGTCCGATAAGATCAAGTGCAATATTCGTCATCGCAATATCCTCTTCCAGTACCGGTCCATGTCCGCACCACTCCGAAAGACGCTGACCTAAAATAAGGCTATCATCTCCGGCGCGTAAAGTATATTCAAATAAAGCTTCTTGTTTTGTCATTGTCTGATTAAATTACATGTGAGAAACACCATCCGGTACTTTGTAGAAAGTAGGATGTCTGTATACTTTACTGTTCGATGGTTCGAAAAATGCTTCGGCATCCTCAGGACTTGAAGCGTAAACATTTTTAGATTCCACCACCCAGATACTTACTCCTTCTGAGCGGCGTGTATATACGTCACGTGCATTTTCTATTGCCATTTCAGCATCAGCAGCCCTTAAACTTCCAACATGCTTATGATCGAGTCCCTGTTTACTTCGTATAAAAACCTCCCAAAGAGGCCATTCTGAATTACTCATTGCGTTTTGTTTTTCGTTAATAGTTTTTTAGAAGAGAATAAAAGTCCGTTGTATTAACCGGCTTTTTTCATTCTTTCTTTTTGCTTATCAGCATAAGCTCTGGCAGCTTCACGCACCCACATTCCGTTTTCTTTCGCTTTACGTCTGTCGTCGATACGTTTCTTATTACAAGGTCCGTTTCCTTTGATCACATTGTAAAACTCCTCCCAGTTAATTTCTCCAAACTCCCAATGTCCTGTTTCTTCATTAAACTTAAGATCTGCATCAGGAATGGTTAATCCGATAAGGTGAGCCTGGGGAACTGTAGCGTCAACAAATTTTTGACGTAGCTCATCATTCGTGTGGCGTTTGATTTTCCAGGCCATTGACTGTGCCGTGTGTTTTGAATTTGCATCACTTGGACCAAACATCATCAGAGCAGGCCACCAAAAACGATTCAAAGCATCCTGCGCCATTTCCTTCTGGATAGGTGTTCCATTAGCTAGGGTTGTCATGATTTCATACCCTTGTCGCTGATGAAAGGATTCTTCCTTACATACACGAACCATTGCACGGGCATACGGTCCGTACGAAGTACGACAAAGAGGTACCTGATTCATAATTGCAGCCCCGTCTACAAGCCAGCCAATAGCTCCCATATCTGCCCAACTAAGAGTAGGGTAGTTAAAAATACTGGAATATTTTGCCTTTCCGGTATGCATATCATCAATGGATTCCTCCCTGTCTGCTCCCAGAGTTTCAGCAGCACTATACAAGTATAATCCATGACCAGCCTCATCCTGTACTTTAGCCAGAAGAACTGCTTTTCGTCTCAGGTTAGGAGCTCTTGTAATCCAGTTACCTTCCGGTAGCATCCCGACTATTTCAGAATGGGCATGTTGGGTAATTTGCCGTATTAACGTTTTTCGATAATCATCCGGCATCCAGTCTTTAGGCTCAATCTTGATATCTGCTTCAATTTTGGCCTGAAATTGTTTTTGTAGTTCTATACTATCTTTTTCAGACATAATATGATTCCTCCTCGTTTTTCTCTATTGCAATTTTACGAAATTATTAGCGTTTTTCTTAACTTTTTGTTGAAACATGATAAAAATCATCTGGCTATAAGTTACTTGTGTTTTTCCTGCGGTTAAACTGACTACCGGACGATATAAGACACAATCAAACCACAAACAATAGCTATTCCAAAGCTTAACAGTGTTCCTATCATGACATACTCCGTTAACTTCCTGTTTTTCGCTTCACTCAGATCGCCAAATCTAAATATTGACTTTGCAGCCAATAGAAAACCAATTGCCTGCCAAAAATCAAGTACTACAAACATGAAGATCAGCAGACGTTCAATAATACCAATGTATTTCCCGGCATTTGGGAGAGATTGATTATTAGTTTCCGCAAGACTTCCGATATAAGAGAGCAGTTCACGGATGAGTATATTTGCCGCAAATATCAAAAAGAATAACCCCGCACTATACGCCCAGAAGTCTGCTGAGTCAAGAAAATCAAACAGAGTGATATCCTGATTTGTCAAAAAGAACCAGATAATGAACAAACTGATAAGATGTAATAGCTGATCTGCAAAGAACCACATCGTTTTCGTTCGAGGTTGTTGAAAATACAATTTTGCAAGATCAATCCCATAATGCGTTAGCATAATTAGCAGGATCAGTAACCAGTTAGCAGCATCGAACGTAAATACAAAAAGAAGAAGTCCATGAATAAGTACATGAAAGTAAAGAGCAGGAGCCATTACCTTTTTCTTTTTCTTTTCTTCGACCCATTTTTGAGATTGCAGAACAAAATCTCCAATAATATGAGCAGTTATCATTTTAATTAGCAAAATCATCTTATTGGCAAAGTTTTAGTAGTTTTTCCCTGAATAACAGCTCTGTTTGTACGACAATATCAGCATGCGCCCGTTTCAATCCGTAATTCACAGTATTTTGCTGAATACCGAGTTGATTTCCTATTTCTTTCTGTTTAATCTGAGGTGTTTCCAGCAGTATTTTCATCATCTGAGCAGAAGAAACCGTCCAGTTATCAGCAGGTATTGATAGTAATTGAAAAATAAGGTTCAAATCCTTATTTTGTTCCTCCCAAGGGGTTCTTATAGCTAGCGTTCGTTTATCCTTTTTTATTTCATCAATTAGCTCTCCCGAAAAAATAAAGGCCTCTCCATTATTTTCAACTACTTTTTCGTTTGAATAGGAATGTGCACCAATACCAATAGCAATTCTAACATCTACAGGTGAGTGATGGCGATTCGAAACCGGCTCTGTACTCTTCATTACGGCTTTTATCAGTAATGCAGCCTTTAACGTGTCTTCCGGTTTATCCAACAGAAGCTGAAAAGAGTCACCCCTAAAAATCTCCCATGTTCCCGGACTGTCACCCCACCTTTGAAGCTCTTCTTTCAAAGGGAGTAACCAGCTTTCCGTATTCGGTAATTTTCTTGAATTAATGATATCTCCTGTAAGTACACCTTTCATTATCAATATTTAATATCTACGAATATATAGATAAAATATAATATCTACAAATATATAGATAAATCAAATTATCTATGAATATATAGATAAAAAAGCCCCTGTACTAGTGACGAACTATTTACAGGGGCTTTTTATAACGAAAAGAATTTTACCAGATTTCAGCTACTTTTCCTTTCGGATTTCGCATAGGATCTCCTTCTTTTACATCAAATGCCTCGAAAAATTCAGGGCAATTTTTTAATGGACCGTTAATTCGGTACATCCCCGGAGAATGGGGGTCTGTAGCCAATCGTTTTTTTAACTCTTCATCTTTGTAGTTGATTTTCCACAACTGTCCGAAACCAATGAAGAATCGTTGAGCAGGGGTATATCCATCAATTACTTTCCCTGCCTTAAACTCTTCAGTCTTTTTATAAGCATAAAACGCTACAGTTACTCCTCCAAGATCAGCAATATTCTCTCCCATGGTAAGACTGGAATTGACACATTGGTTGTCGAACGGACAAAAATCCTCAAACGTAGCTCCTAAAAGATCTGTTCTTTCATTAAACCGGTTTCGATCTTCTTCTGACCACCAGTTCGTAAATGTTCCATCTGCAGCAAATTTAGACCCCATATCATCAAAACCGTGTGTTAACTCATGACCAATCACCATGCCAATACGACTATAGTTAACAGCATCTTCTGCATTTTCATCAAAAAATGGGGGTTGCATAATTCCAGCCGGAAAAGCGATTTCATTCAGCAATGGATGATAATACGCGTTCACCATGTGAGGAGGCATTCCCCACTCAGATCGATCCACTTCTTCACCTAATTTACTAAGGTTTTTGTTAATCGAATAAGCCGTTATATTGCGAATATTACCAATATAATCATCGGAAGAAATATGGATAGCGGAAAAATCTTCCCACTCATCCGGGAAGCCTAATTTACGGGAAATAGCATTCAATTTTTCCAGAGCACGTTTTTTAGTGTCTTCTGTCATCCATGTTCTTGTCTCTAATCTTTCGCGAAAAGCAAGCGTTAGGTTGTCTACCAGTTTGTTTACTTTATCCTGAGCAGACATTGAATAATGTTTATCCACAAACAAACGACCTAAAGCCTGACCGATCGGAAGTCCTGTCAATTCATTAATAACACGTTCTTCAATTGGTTTCATTACTTTCGTTCCACTTAATGTAGTAGAGTAGAAGTCAAAGTTAGCCTGTACAAACTCCTCGCTCAAGTGTCCTGCGTACGTATTGATCAGGTTCCAGCTTAAATAGGCTTTCCATGTGTCCAGAGGAGTTGTTTCTACTAGTTCATTAATACGCTCAAGAAAAACAGGCTGCCCCACGACAATCGTATCAAAGTCGATATTGTTCATTTGCTCATAATACCCCGACCAACTCATATTTCCGGACTTCCCTTCAAAAGCATCACGGGAGAATTTGTTGTATGTATTTTCAGGAACACGCAGGCTATCCGGTGACATACTTGCTTTTGCCAGTTCTTCTTCTAATCCGAAAATAAGGTCTGCTTTTTTTGAAGCCAGCTTTTCATCATTTCCGACAAGACGGAACATGCGGACAATATGCTCTTTATAGGCAGTCCGTATAGCTGCTTTATCTTCTTTTAGATAGTATGTTTTGTTAGGTAATCCTAATCCTCCCTGACTAAAGTAGGTAATATGTCCGTTTACATTTTTCAGATCCTGACGAACTCCGAAATAGAAAAGTGGACGAACACCTTCGCTATGTAGTTTCGCAATTACACCAGGAACATCTTTTACACTTTCAATAGACGCTATGTTTTCAAGGTCTTTATGGATAGGAGAGAACCCTAGCTTATTTCGCTCTTTCATATTCGTGAAAGATGTATAATAATCCCCCACTAATTGCTCCGGACTTCCCGGTTCCGTCTTTTTCTTAGCAGCATACTTGAGAATTACTTTTAACTTCTCTTTGTTATCCTGATCCAACTCATTAAAACTTCCCCATCGGGATTCTGTTTCCGGAACCGGATTATTTTTTACCCATGTACCGTTACAAAACAGAAAAAAATCATCTTGAGGACGAATGGATTTGTCCATATAAGACTGATCAATTACAGCTTTGGGGCTATTATCAGGTTGTTTTCCCTTTTTCTTTCCATCTCCCGTACTACCCGCAACCTGCAAGGCAAGGGTACCACTGATAAGTAATTTTATTGTGCTGAACATCATTATTTGGTTTTTAACGAAAGTACAAAAAACCTAAAAAACAAGAATGTCTATTCTACGATCGGTTGTCCGGAAGGATAAAAGGAGAAGAAGCTTATTTTACTTCCTCATAATCGTCAAAATCATCCTCGTCAGACTTGTCTGAATCCTTTGTATTCCGAAAGTCGGTAAAGTTTGTAGATTGAATGGTTACTGGTGATTTTAATCCCAAAACCTGTAAAATTCCTCCGATAAACCGGAAAAGCACGTTTAGTAAAAAGAAAAAACCAATTACTTTAAAGATAAAGCCAAATACAGGTGTGTCCGCAATATTGATAATACTTTCGACAAACCAGTTAGTAACAGGATTATAAGAAGTTTCAGGAACAAATACGAATAGGGTGAAAAAAGCAATAGCAACAAAAAGGAGAATTACCTCTACTTTTCGGTTAAACACTCGTTTTACAGGTTGCATGAATCCTCGTAGAGCCATCGACATCTGAAGTCGCTGTTCCTTTTTTTGAATTTTCCCGATAAGGTACATTAATAGAATCAATCCTGCAACAATATTTCCTGTCTGATCTTCAGCTCCTTTTAATCCAAATTTAGGATCAACAGCGAAGCGCGCTGTAACCGAAACCAAAAAGAAATAATTGATCAGTTTTAACGAATAAGTTTCTATTTCATTCCTACTTCTTCCTCCTCTGAAAATTGCTAAAATGGCCATAAATATCCACCATAGAAATCCAAACACCGCAAAAACAACTCCCAGATGAAAGATGAATTCTAAAATTTTCATTCCGCATTGATTTTGTCCCAAAAATACGTTTAATAATGAACTTTAGCACGGTATTTGCAGAATACTTGATATATTTAGCCACTAAAATTTTTAGGTATGTTAAGAAAGATAATGATCGTTTCTCTCATTCTTTCTTCCTCTTTTTTAAGAGCCGAGGAAGGAATGATAATCCCAAGTCTTGTTCAGGCTTTTCAGTCTGATATGCAGGCAAAAGGGATGAAGTTAAGTGCAGAAGATATTTATTCGGTAAACAACTCCAGTATGAAGGATGCAGTTCTTCATTTTAATGGAGGATGTACAGCTGAAATAGTTTCTGATCAGGGACTTATACTTACAAACCATCATTGCGGATACTACCAGATTCAACAACATTCTTCTCTGGAGAATGATTATTTGAAATATGGATTCTGGGCAATGGATAAATCAAAAGAGTTGCCTAATGAAGGACTTTTCGTTACTCGTATTGTTCGAATTGAAGATGTAACTAAAGCTGTTTTACAAGGAACAGAAGGCTTGAAATACGTTCCTCAGGTAGAAGCTAAAATTAAAGAAAATGCAGGGAAGCTGATAGAAGAAATCAAAAATACTACGCATTATGAAGCTCAGATAAAAGCATTTGATTTCGGGAATAGCTACTACATGTTGGTGCAGGAAAAGTTTACAGACGTTCGTTTGGTTGGAGCACCACCTTCTTTTATTGGTAAGTTCGGGGGAGATACAGATAACTGGGTTTGGCCCCGCCATACTGGTGACTTTTCTGTTTTCAGAGTCTATGCAGGAAAAGATAATAAACCGGCACCATACTCAGCTGAAAATGTTCCTTACAAACCACTTCATCATTTTCCTGTAAATATTACTAACAGAGAAGAAGGTGAGTTTACAATGGTTTACGGTTTTCCGGGGATGACAGAACAACATGTCACTTCGGAATACCTCAAGTATGTTATGGAAAAAGACCGCCCTGTACGTATTGAAATGCGGGAAAAATCTCTGGAGGTGATTGATGCGGCGATGAAAGCAAGTGACAAAACACGAATTCAGTATGCGTCTAAACAATCTCGTATCGCAAACGCGTATAAAAAATGGATAGGACAAATCGATGGTCTCCGTCGCTTGAATGCACAACAAATCAAAAAAGATAGAGAAACAGAATACACAGACCGTGCAAATGCTAATCCGGAATGGAAAAATAAGTACGGAACCGTTGTAAAGGCACTTATAGACCTATTTAAGGTGTATGAAGAATATGAAATGGCAGATGCTGTAATTATTGAATATGTTTTCTATGGACCGGAGTTCTTACGACTGGCACGAAGTGTGGAAAGTATTGCTGATAACTATTCAAAGTGGTCCGAAAACGGAGAGTGGGAAGAAAGAAAAGGTGCAATTGTAGCTTCTATCCAAAAACACTTTAAAGATTACGACGTGCAGGTAGACCAGGCTATTTTTGACAGAATTTCGCCTGTGGCAAAAAAACATTTGAAAGAAGAGTTTCACCCCTTGTCTTTTAAAGAAAAAAGTACTGAGGATCTTTCTGCTCAGATCTATGGAAAATCGATGTTGGTAAATGAGGAAAAGCTAGTTGGTTTTATCGAGAGCATGAGTGCAAAATCGATGAAAAAATTAGAGAAAGATCCGGGGTATTTGTTATATCGTGATTTATGGGATGTACGTGCCGGACAGTTGGCGCAGAATCTGCAAACCTATCAGGGAGAGCTGGATTTGATGATGAAAGTATACGTAGCGGGGAAACTGGAAATGTTTCCTGAAAAAAATCACTGGGCGGACGCAAACAGTACTTTACGGGTTACTTATGGGCAACTAGAGGGTTCTGCTCCGAGAGACGGTATGTTATACACCCACTACACAACAGTAGACGGAATGATTGAAAAATACTATTCAGGGAACGAAGATTTTGATCTGGATGACCGTATGATGCAACTGTATAATGAAAAAGAATACGGTCAATATGCACAGGATGGTGAACTTTGGGTGTGTTTTTCAGGTTCAAATCATACAACCGGTGGAAACTCAGGTTCTCCTGCACTAAATGCAGAAGGACATCTGATTGGAATTAATTTTGATCGTACCTGGGAAAGTACAATGTCCGATTTTATGTTTGATACCTCTCGTTGCCGAAACATCATGGTGGATATGCGTTATGTACTGTGGGTGATGGATATATACGCAGGTGCAGGACATTTAGTAGAAGAAATGACACTGATTAAATAAAAGAAATTAATCTTTCAGATAAACCCTTTCGGCTTTTGTTCGAAAGGGTTTTCTTATTTTTAGCATGTGATTGTAAAAGAAAAGCTACTGGTAGAAACAGAACCGGAAAGTATCCGTCTGGAAGCTTATTGTTTAGGAAAATTCCAAACAATCACTACCCGAAAAGGGGTGAAAAAGGCAATAAAGAGAGGAGAAATTCTTTTAAACGGACAACCTGAACAAGGATCTGCCTTTGTGAAGCAGGGGGATTTGATAGAAGTTGTTGAAGCGGAATCCGGGAAAGGATTTAAAGTCTTCCCGATTGATCTGGATGTTGTTTATGAAGATGAGTGGTATGCTGTTATTAATAAACCTCCCGGATACCCTGTTAGCGGCAATTACTTTAAAACGATTGAACATGCATTGCCTCATAATTTGGAGCCGTCAGTAGCAAAGGATGCATTGCCTTTTCCTTTACCATGTCATCGTTTGGATAGATCCACTTCCGGTTGCTTACTGATAGCTAAAACCCGTGAAGCACGTGTGAAGGCGGGGGAATTATTTGAAAAAGGACAGGTAAATAAAATATACCATGCAATTGTTGTAGGAGAGAAAGTTATTGATGGTTATTTAAAGTTTTTAATTAATGAAAAAGAATCGCTTTCCTCTGTAAAAAAGATAACAAGTTCACCTTCGCTCAGTAATGAGGCTGTTCACCTTGTCGAATTAATTCCTTTTACCGGAAGAACCCATCAGCTTCGTATACATTGTGCAGAAGCTGGACACCCGATTCTTGGCGATCCGTTATACGGAACCCCTAAAGCAAGACTAAAAGGTAAGGGGCTGTTTCTGGCATCTACACAACTTTCATTTATACATCCTTTTCTACACAAACAGCTTGTTGTTTCTGTTCCTGTTCCTGCAAAATTCACGCGTTTTATGGAGAATGAAAAACGACGTTTTGAAAAGTTTACATCAGAGAAGGGAAACGTTAATTAATACGGAGAAAAGAAACGTCACCCCAAAGGAATCATTACCTTTGCAAAAACAAAATTTGTAACATGAGCAAGGAAGTAAGGAGTTTGGAACCACATGCTTTGTGGAGTCATTTTGCAGATCTTAACGCGGTTCCGCGCCCAAGTAAAAAAGAAGAACGTGTTATACAATTTATGGTTGATTTCGGGAACAAACTGGGACTCGAAACGCTCGTAGATCGTATCGGTAATGTAATTATAAAAAAGCCGGCTACTCCGGGTATGGAGAACAGACAGACCGTTATTCTTCAATCTCACCTTGACATGGTACACCAGAAAAATGGTGATACACAATTTGATTTTGACAATCAGGGGATTGAAATGATTGTAGATGGAGATTGGGTAAAAGCTAACGGAACGACACTCGGAGCCGATAATGGAATTGGTGTTGCTGCTATTATGGCTGTTCTTTCTGCTAAGGGAGAAGATGTAAAACACCCGGCAATAGAAGCTTTGTTTACAATTGATGAGGAAACAGGAATGACCGGAGCTATGGAACTTGATCCGGCTCATTTGTCCGGCTCAATACTCCTTAATCTGGATACAGAAGATGATGATGAATTGTCGATTGGATGTGCAGGAGGAATAGATACAAATACAACACAGACGTATCAGGAAATCCCAACCCCAGCGGATTCTGTAGCATACGTTCTCAAGTTACGAGGGCTAAAAGGTGGTCACAGTGGGATGGATATTGACAAAGGAAGAGGAAATGCGAATAAGCTAATGAATCGTTTGTTGTACGATATGGACGATCGATTCGCATTACATATTGCATCGATAGATGGTGGTAGCCTTCGTAATGCTATCCCCAGAGAGTCAACAGCGGTAATTATTATTCCTGCATCCAATACAGAAGCTTTTGAAGCTTCATTTAAAGAACGTACGAACGAAATCTTAAAAGAATATCATGCTATAGAACCGGATTTACGTATTCTTAGCGAAAAGACAGTAGCTCCGGCAATGGTAATGGAACCTAAAGCACAACGCACATTTGTAAATGCGATTTATAGTTTACACAACGGTGTGTATCGAATGAGTCCGGATATCGCGGGACTTGTAGAGACTTCATCTTCATTGGCAAGAGTGATTGTGAAAGAAGGTAAAATAGTTACACAATCTCTTCAAAGAAGTAGTGTGGAGAGTTCAAAGATGGACGTTGCAAATACGATACGTACTACCTTCGAAAACGCTGGCGCAACAGTTGTGCAGGAGGGAGATTATCCAGGATGGCAACCCAATCCGGATTCTCCGATATTGGGGGTTATGGGAAATCTGTACAAAGATATTTTTAAAGGAAATCCGGATGTAAAAGCTTGTCATGCAGGATTAGAGTGTGGAATTTTAGGAAAACATCTGCCGGATACAGACATGATCTCTTTCGGACCTAATATTCGACATGCACACTCTCCTGATGAATGCGTACAGATTTCTTCCGTACAAAAATTCTGGAGCTTTTTATTGTCTACACTCGAAGAGATCCCATCTATTTAAGTCGGGTAGTTTGGAGTTTATCACCTGATTATAAGCCTGTGACATAAGTCACAGTGAATGTGTTTGGTTTTTTCAAACTTTGGGAAAAGTTACCCAATCAAAAAGAAAAAACATGGCAAAACACATTCAAATCTTAGTGATAGGAGGAGGAACCGGAGGTATTATGGTTTCTGCTCAGTTGAAACGAAAAGCTCCGGAATTACAGGTTGCCATTGTAGAGCCTTCGGACAAACATAAGTATCAACCTGCCTGGACATTAGTAGGTGCGGGTAATTACGCTATGCAAAAAACGATTCGGAAGGAGGCTGATTTCATTCCTGACGGGGTCGAGTGGATTCAATCCTACGCAGCGGAATTACAACCGGATACCAATACAGTCGTGTTGGGAGACGGAAATAGAGTCACTTATGACTATTTGGTTCTTTCTCCGGGGCTGGTTATGGATTTGGATGCGCTTCCTGGTCTAAAAGAAAGTTTGGATAAAGGTCTTGTCTGCAGTAATTATACTGATCCTGAACACACATGGGAAGTTCTTCGTAATTTTAAAGGAGGGAATGCCGTGTTTACACAACCGGGAACTCCTATAAAATGCGGAGGTGCTCCACAGAAAATTATGTACCTCGCAGAACACTACTTTAGGAAGAAAGGAATTCGCGATAAAACCAATGTAGTTTTCGCTACTCCCGGGTCGGTAATCTTCGGGGTAAAGGAATTTGCAAGACCACTAAACAAAATTATTCACGATCGGGATATACTCTTTAAACCATATTATCTCCCTGTTCGGATTGATGCTGAAAACCAAATAATCTATTTTAAGTATGCTGAACCGGGGGATAATGCGTGTGTTATTACAGAGAACAATAAGATACAGGAATCAATAGTTGGTGATTCGGAAATAGCGATGCCATTTGATATGCTTCATCTGGCACCTCCTCAGGCAGCCCCCGAATTTGTAAGAAATTCTCCATTGGCTTTTCAGGATGGACCTTCTAAAGGGTGGGTAAGTGTTGATATTCATTCGCTACAACATACAAAATATGATAATGTATTTGCAGTAGGGGATGTGGCTGCTTTACCAACAGCAAAAACAGGAGCTGCCATCCGAAAACAGGCTCCGGTTGTTGTGGCGCATCTTGTAACGTTAATTAAAACCGGGAAACTTTCAACTAAAAAATACGATGGCTATTCTTCGTGTCCGTTGGTTACCGGATATGGGAAGATGCTATTGGCAGAATTTAAGTATAATAACGTAAGAGACAGCGATCCTTTGCTTAGTAAGTTCTTTAATCTGACTAAACCTTCCTGGTTTATGTGGATTTTAAAACGATATGTATTGCCGTATCTATACTGGACAAAAATGCTACGAGGAAAAATGTAAAAAACACTGTCGTGTTATTCCAGCGGAAGGTTCTGAAGCAGGTCTTCTTTAGCATACTCATATAGAGCAGCTACCTTAAGAATAACGTGTTCAACAGTACTATTGGGACACGACGCTCCGGAACTGATCAGAATAGTTCCGGGGTTATTTTTGTTAATCACCTCAGGTGTTATTCTGTATTTTTGTACTGACAGATCAAAATGTTCTATTGATCCGTCGGGAAGAATAGAATGTTCATCCCGGATAAAATAAGTCGGCAATTTTTCAAGGGATAGTTCAACCAGATGAGTTGTATTTGAACTTTTATGACCACCGATGATTAAAGCAAAGTCAGCTTCTTCCCGGATAAGGCTTTTTACTGCCTGTTGATTATCATTGGTAGCATAACACAACGTATCCCTTGTATCTTCAAAATGTTCAGAAAGAGACTCGTTACCATACTTTTCTATCATTACACTTTTCAGATAGTCTGCTATTTCCTGTGTCTCTTCTGCTAAAAGAGTAGTTTGATTGACAACTCCTATTCGGGTCAAATCCTTTTCGGCATTAAATGTGTCTGAATAGCGTCCCGGGAAATGTGTCGTAAACTCTTCGGGAGATACAACTCCTGAAATAAACTCACCGAGCAAGACAGCTTCCTCCATATTCCGGATAACAAGTGCTTTTCCTTTTTCTGCAGCATGTGAAAACGTAGCACGTGTTTCCTCATGTTCGGGTTTACCGTGAATAATAATGGTTGCTTGTTTACTTGCCAGTTGTCGGGATCGTTTCCAGACCAATTCAACAAAGGGACAAGTCGTGTCATAATTAGTCGTAATTATCCCTTTACTCTGTAAAACACGTTCTGTTTCGAGTGTCGTACCAAACGCAGGAATCATCACAATATCATCTGAGGTGATCCTGTCCCAGGGAATCAATTGCTCACCGGTAGTTGATTGAATGAAACGAATTCCGTTTTCCTCAAGATCCTTATTCACAAGAGGATTGTGGATCATTTCACTTAAAAAGAAGATCCGTTTATCCGGATGTTTACGTAAAGTATCGTATGCTTTTTCGATAGCCTGCTCAACACCAAAACAAAAACCAAAATGCCGGGCAATTTTAAAGGTGAGATCACCTGTAGACCAAATCGTAGGAGAAAAATCTCGTATACCATCAACTTTTTTCGGGCGACCCTTTAACCGACGAATCAGTTCGGAATCAAATTGTTGAGGTATGTTAAACTTTTTCATACAGAACGAATGTAAGTAAAAATAAGGAACGAATACGGGATTATTGTATATTCGGCGGAAATAAAATTGAAAAAATGAAACGAATATTCAGTACATCTAAAAGTCCTGTAGCAGTTGATTTCTGGTTGTTGTTTTTACGTGTTTTCGGAGGAGCGTTTATGATTACTCATGGTTTGCCAAAAATGGAAAAATTAATGGCAGGAGGTGAAATTAGTTTTTACGACCCCTTTGGTTTTGGAGATACTTTTGCTTTGGCGTTAGCTGTATTTGCAGAGGTTATTTGTGCTTCATTACTGATAATTGGTCTACTTACACGCCCGGCGGCTATTTTTCTGGTAATAACTATGGCTGTAGCGGCTTTTATGGCACATGCAGGAGACCCGTTCGGAAAGAAAGAAATGTCACTACTCTATTTATTAATTTACGTAACTGTTCTGGTTACCGGAGCAGGGCGCTTTAGTATTGATTACCTGATTAGCGGGAAAAAATAATTAAGTTTTCGGGGCAGTTCTTTTCGGTTTTTTCAGGAGGGCGTTACCCAATACGCCGATTAAGATCAAGAAAATTCCGGCAAGAGCTGTCCAGCTTAATACTTCTCCAAACAACAACAAACCGATAAAGAAAGCATAAATTGCACCCAGATATTTGAATGGCGTAATTTTTGCAGCTCCTCCTTCATGTAATGCCTTGGTCATGAATACTTGAGCAAATTGAGTAAACAAACCTATAATTAACAGAAATAACCATTCTATTCCTCGTGGCATCACAAAATCAAAAAGACACCAAATTCCCATAATAGGTGTTGCTATTAGAGGAAAGTAAAGTACAATATTCAATGCCGAATCAGTTTCTTTACATTTCAGAATAGCGGTATAAGCAACACCGGAAAAAACAGCAGACATAATTCCCATCAAAATCCAGAAGGGAGAGATTTCAGATGCATTTAGTGTTCCCGAATCTGAATTTCGTAAGGATATAACAGCAATTCCGATCAAAGCAACCGCAAAAAACAGCCACTGAAGAGGATTGACTTTTTCTTTAATAATCCAGATAGCAAATAGTACTGTAAAAAGAGGGGAGAGGTATTGTACAGTAACCGCGACGGCGAGAGGTAATTCTTTAAGTGTGTAAAAAAAAGTCGTCAGTGCCATTACACCAAACACTCCCCGTATAATCAACCATTTCTTATTAGTCCCCAGTAACGGAAGTCGTTTTTTCTTTAATAAAGCTGCTGTAATACTCAGAGAGATAAGGGAGCGGAAGAAAACAAGTTCATGGGTAGGATATTCCTGAATATTTGGCGTAAGAACAGTTGGTTTACCCAATAACTTAACGAAAACATTTACCAGTGAAAAACACAATGTCGATAAAAGGATATATTGAATTCCCTTACTGACGGTTACTTTTCTGGTTTTTTCTACGTACGGACTATCAGTATTCAACTTGTATTTTCATTACCTCGTCAATAAACTCTCGCACACATCCGTTTCCACCTTTATTTCTGAGGATACAGTCGACTTGTTGAAGAACAGCCGGAACAGCATCAGCCGGAGCCGCAGTATAGCCAATGGATTGCATCACTTGCAAATCATTTACATCATCACCTATCATGGCTACCTGGTGTAGTCTGATATTCAGTTTTTCGCACCATTCTTTCAAAATGTCCAGTTTCTGACCACGTCCGAGGTAAAAATGCTGAATTTTCAACATTTCAGCTCTGTGACGAACCATTTCTCCCTTAAAACCGGAAGAAATAATGCCTACCTGAAAACCACTTCGTGTGAGGTGAATAATCCCCATACCATCTTTCGTGTTGAACTTTTTCAATTGTTCGCCGCTATCAGAGAAGTACATCCCGCCATCTGTCATAACACCATCCACATCCAGAATCAATAATTTAATATCTTTCGGAAATGCTTTCCTTTCGGAAGGATGGTATAAGAGTTGACTTTCAGAAATTCCTAATAATTCGCAAATCTCCTTCAAACGAACCAGAGGTAAGTCAGCGATTGACTGTACACCAAATTGTTCACAAAAATCGGCTTCTTTACGTCCGGATTGTACGATCAAAAACCGAATACGATCAAACAGGGTCATGTTTCTAGATCATTTTTCTACCTACAGCCTGTGCAACAGGTTGAAGTGATTCATACAAAGCCGTAAATTCTTCATGCGTCAACTGCTGAGAAGCATCTGATTTAGCAACTTTCGGATTCGGATGTGTTTCAATTAACAAACCGTCAATTCCCATTGCCACACACGCGCGGGCAAGATCAGGAACACCGTAGGCAAACCCCATCGCGTGAGAAGGGTCAAGGATAACAGGTAAGTTCGTGTACTCTTTCAGGTATGAAACTCCACAAAGATCAAGTGTAAATCGTGTTTTTGTCTCAAAAGTACGAAGTCCTCTCTCACAAATAACTACATTACTATTTCCGCCCGACAAGATAAATTCTGCCGCCTGTACTGTTTCCTGTAACGTAGAACCAAAACCTCTTTTTAATAGAACCGGTTTATTAGATTTGGAAGATGCTCTAAGAATACCCTGATCATACATGGCTTTGGCACCAATTTGAATTACGTCAGAATATTCTATGATTTCGTCAATGTGAGTAGCATCACGAGCCTCAGTTACTACGGTAAGCCCGTATTCCTCTCTCATTTTTGCCAACAGCTGCAATCCTTCAAGCCCTAAGCCCTGAAAACTATAGGGCGATGTTCTCGGCTTGTAACATCCTCCTCTTAAAGCTGTCAATCCAAGTGATTTTATTAATTCAGCAGATTGTCGAATTTGTTCTTCACTTTCAACAGAACAGGGTCCACCGATAAGAAGTGTATTATTCGTGTCACCACCGATTGTTACAGAACCAATGGTTACTTCTCTCGTTTGTTCTCTATACTCACGTGAGGCCAGCTGTATGTCATCTTTAAACGTCCAGAACTTTTCAGTCACACTTTCCAGTGCATCCGGAACTTCCCGAAGTCCAGATGAAGTAATCAGAATATTTTTCTCCTGATCGACAATGTGGAAAGCTTTATTCGACTGAGCCAACTCTTTGGCCTGGTCAACACTTACTGATGCTTTTAACTCAATAATCATATTATAATTCTCCTTTAATCAGATTAACAAAAGTAACAATTCCGCGAGCCTTATGTTCGCTATCTATAATTGGAAGATAACTCAGCGGAAATGATTGTCTTCGTATAAATGACAGCATATCCTTCACGCTCATTTCATCTTGAGCTGTAACGGGATGCCGGTTAATAATTTCTACAGGTTCCAATTGATTGAAATCATCAATATGTTTCAATAATCCTTTGCGTACGTCGGCGTTTGAAATAATTCCGATCAACTCTTCATCAGCGTTTTCAACCATGCAGAACCCCAGCTCTCCATGTTCTATCGTCTCAAGAATACGTTGCATCGTCAACTGTTCCAGTTTAACAATAGGGGATTCATCCCGGGTACGCATAAAATCGCGCACTTTATACTGGGAATGAATATCTCTTTGTGTCAGATTCATTAACGCTTCACCAATTGATGTGGCATTAAACAAATAAGATCCTGAAACCGAACTGTAAACTCCCAGATTACGAAGAATAAAAGAAACTTCGGCATTTACACCTCCATCAACATGCACCCGTTTAGTAGGGAACATTCGCATGAAATCCCGGATTTTTCTAAAATTCACTTCATCAAAACGACCTCCGGACTGACCGGGAACAGTAGCCATAATGAGAATAAAGTCAAAATGAGAGTACTCGTTAAATACATCTACAGGAGTAGGGGTAATTATTGCAATCCCCTTATGTCCGCTAATATCCTGAGGAATGACCAGTTTTGATACCAGATTCTCGTATTGAAACGTAACAAATTCAACCGGATTATCCCGTAAAGCATCAAAATACTTTTCCGGCTCCTCGGTAATAATGTGCAGATCTATCGGCGTATTCGTCCGTTGTCTGATTCGTTGAATATCTTCAAAAACAGAAAGATCATCATTACAATCCACATGAATAAGATCTACCTGATGGTTTTGTAAATCGTCGATTATTTCATCAAGAGATCGTTTTTTATCAGAATATATGGAGGCAGATATTTTCATTGTTTGTTTTATTCGAAAGGTGAAACCGAACGATTGAACTGGTTGTCACTGATTCTGATTTCGAAACGAGAATCAGGAAAGACTCCTGAGTCAATTCGGCTTTGGAGGTCTCTCATAACCAGTTGCACATCAAAAGGAATATCCCTCATAAGATTCGTATCTGACGGAATCAGATTAAGAATAATGGTTCGATCCTTTTTTCTGAGTTGCATGTATTGCGGTTTGGCACCATTAAATTGATTTTCCAACCAAAAATTGAGAAGGGTAGAAGCCTGCTTTTTTGTTACAGGTTCTTTGTAATAGATCGTTACATTATCCGCCTGTACATGCTTCCCGTAATCGTCTACACAAGAAGTGAAAATAAAGATCGATACTACGAAGAACAAAGTTTTTAACGTTTGGATAAGTCTATTCACGTATTACGTACAATTTTTGTTGTAAATATACAAAATATTAGGGGCAATCTGTTCAAAAAAAGCAGTGAAATAAGCTTCGGGAAAAGGGTCATATCGCTAATTCATGAACCTTCTGTAAAGCAAATTCAAGCTGCTGTTCCGGAGTCATATTCGTATTATCTAAAACAATAGCATCTTTCACCTGAATCAACGGACTCTCCTTTCTGGATGTGTCGATACGATCTCTTTCCATCAAATTTACCAAAACCTCCTCGCGTGTAACGTTCCGACCTTGTTCTGTCAATTCCTTAAATCGTCGTTCTGCACGCACTTCTGGAGAAGCCGTTACAAATAGTTTCAATTCTGCATCCGGGAAAACGACAGAACCAATATCTCTTCCATCCATTACAACTCCACCGTTTTTACCCATTTCCCGCTGCGATAAAACAAGCTTTTCGCGTACTTCGCGAATGGTGGCTATTTCTGAGACATATCCGGCTACCTCCATCGATCGGATTTGCTTTTCAACATCTTTTCCATTCAGAAAAAGATGTTTCCTTTCATCTTCTTCTACCGAAGCAAAACGAAGTTGAATCTGTTCCAGTTTTTGCGTTAATTTCTCTTTATCGACTATTCCGTTTATAATACACTCGTTTTCAATAGCAAAAAGTGTAACACCACGATACATCGCTCCGGAATCTATAAATACATAATTCAATTTTTTCGCCAACGCACGAGCTAATGTACTCTTTCCACAGGAAGAATAACCGTCAATTGCTATCGTAATGGGTTGCATAATCTAGTTATTAGGAGATAAACGTTCAAGAAATTCTTCCATCGTCAATTGCTCGTATTCCTCGGGAATTGAAAACATTTCTGCAGCTATTTCCCGTTCGTCCAACCGGACTAATTCATAATTAACCTGATCACCCTGAACAATTAAATCGTACTGTAAAGGAAGTCCCGGAATTTGTTTATCGTACACATCAATCATGTATCCCGGATAGGATTTACTGTAATAAACCTGTACCGGTTCTTTCAGATGTTCTCCGGAAATGGAAAGGCATTTGGCTTTAAATTCGCCCACTTTAGTGGATTTACAATTTTTCTTTACCGAATAGTTCTTCTGAAGAGTGTCTTTTTTCAAATCCTGCAGAAGTGCCATTTTTTTTCCATTGAAATCGAGTAGGAGAACGGCTGTATTTTTTTTAAAGTCTTTAATATAGATTTGCTTTCCCATTTGCGTTTTCGTTTCAACGCGCACTTTCTCTTGTTTTACATAGTAGTTTATATACTCAGCACTGTCTGATGTAATTTGTTGTTGGACAGGGTCATCAGTTATATAGGTAAGTTTCCCTTCGAAACTATACTCCTGAGAACAGGATGAAAAACTAAACAGGACAAAAAACAGAAGTCCCATGTATTTGGATTGTACTGTGATCATGATTGCAAAATAAAGAGATTTTCGGAGAAATAAAGGCATATAATGAAAACAAAAAAGTCCGAAAGTAAATTTCTTCCGGACTCCTGTAAGTATATAGTCTAAGCTATCTTATTTTTTTTCTGCTGCAGCTTTTGATGCACAACAGCTTTTTCCTTCCGTTTTTTTCGCTGAACAAGATGCTTTTGCTTCTGTTTTTTCTTTATCCGCGCAGCAAGATTCTCCTTTTTTCTTTTTCTTCTTTTTATCGTCGTCTCCTTGCTTTACAACTTCGATATTATTTGAGTTCATGGCATAAACTGTAGCTCCCATAGAACCTACAAACATTGCCAAAGAAAGTACTACAAATGCTTTTTTCATGGTATTCTTTTTTTGTAAATATACAATTTTTTTTAATTAGATGCCTCTAAATTGTTGCCAGTAGTGTTTTGATCCCCTTCACTTTATCACCAATTTTTACTTTCACTTCTGCATCCGTTGGAAGAAATACATCAATTCTTGATCCAAATTTGATAAATCCAAATTCAGAACCCGAAGTTACCTGATCTCCTTCTTCCGGATAATAAACAATTCGACGTGCTACGGCTCCGGCAATCTGACGAAATAAGACTTCTTTTCCTGAGACATGTTCAGTTACAATTGTACTTCTCTCATTTTCAGTTGAACTTTTCGGGTGCCATGCTACCAAGTATTTTCCGGGATGATACTTAACATACTTAACCGTTCCTGAAACAGGGTGGAAGTTAGCATGTACATTCAAAGGAGACATAAATATTGAAATCTGAATACGTTTATCATGAAAGTATTCTGTTTCTTCTACCTCCTCTATAACAACAACTTTTCCGTCAGCAGGGCACAACACATCGTGGTCTTCAAAGATCGGTTTTCGAATCGGAACTCTGAAAAACTGAATAACTAATATCGCTACAACGATAAAACCTACTGATAACAACCAAAACAACCATCCCTGACGAATACTGTCATACAGGTAAAAGTTCCCCAATTGAAGTACGGTCAGGATGACACAGGTCCAAATTATAATAGTAAAGCCTTCTTTATGAAGTTTCATAGATTACTGTTTTTTGCGTATTGATGCCAAATTTAGAAATAAATGAAATGCAAAATCAAAAAAAGCGGTGCCGCAAAGAATGTTGCATCAAAACGATCCAGAATTCCTCCATGGCCAGGGAGTATATTACCGGAATCTTTAATATTGAGACTACGTTTCATCATTGACTCAAATAAATCCCCTATAATAGCTGCCGGTGCAACAATCAATGCTGCTATCAACCAAAATGTAAGATCTAAACCTGAGAAGTATGAAATAAGATAACCTGCTAACAAGCTAAAAAGAAGACCCCCGACAGTTCCTTCCCATGTTTTTTTTGGTGAAAGTCTCGGGAATAATGGTGTCTTACCGAAAAACTTCCCGGACAAAAAAGCAAACGTATCGTTGGTCCAAACGATAAGAAGCATTCCGATAGGAAAAATAGCTTCAAAAGGAAAATTAGCTTTCCCTCGTAATAAAATCAGAACAAACAAGGGAAGCACAATGTAGAACCAACTGAAAAGACTCAGAGAAACATTCTGTATCGGATTATTTTTACTTCGGAACAGTTCAGTTATCATAACTACAAAGGGAAGCGCTCCAAGCACAGCAGGAATCCAGATGATCCGTTGATCAGCCCAACTCAACCAGGTCAGACAAAGTCCTGAAAAAAGTAAAACACCGCCTGTAATTCCTGTAAATCGTTCCGGTCCCTCATTTTCTTTTTGAAAGATTCGGTAAAACTCTGCTAATCCCAAACCGACAAACAATCCCATTACAGCAATAGCGCTCCACACGTTCCAGGTTAGCCCTACAATGATCAGAGCTATAAATACGACCCCGGTAAGACTTCTGACCAAAATATCTTTCATGAATTTTAAACTTTCAGCAAATATACTTTTTATCAGTAAACAAAAAAGTCCATCAATACTGATGAACTTTTTTGTTTTTTTATGTTTCGTTCCTTTTATTCTTTGGGTTGGCCTTCTGTTTCTTCCGTTTCCGAACCATTTTCACTCTCAGAAGGAGCAGGGGAGTTGTTTTCTGTTTCTTCAGAATCACTTTTTTCATCTGCCTGTTCAATAATCTCTTTGGCAGCTTCTTTTAATTGTTCTTCCGGCTCCAGACTATCCCATGGACGCTCTCCGAAAATTTCCACAAGATCCTCTTTAAAGATAACTTCTTTCTGAAGTAACTTTTCAGCAAGAGCAGTTAACTTATCCCGGTTTTCAGTCAACAATTGTTTAGCACGCTTGTATTGTTCTTCAATAATTTTGCTAGCTTCCTCGTCAATTGTTTTCGCAGTATCCTCTGAATAGGGTTTTGAGAACGAATATTCGCTTCTTCCCTGTGAGTCATAGTACGAAATGTTTCCTACTTTATCATTTAATCCATAAATAGAAACCATGGCGTATGCCTGCTTTGTTACTTTTTCAAGATCGCTCAAAGCACCTGTTGAGATTTCACCGAAAATAACTTCTTCAGCAGCACGACCTCCCAGAGCAGCACACATTTCATCAAGGATTTGATTTGTTCTGGTAATACTTCTTTCTTCCGGAAGATACCAGGCAGCTCCCAATGATTGCCCACGAGGGACAATTGTTACTTTTACTAATGGATGTGCATAACGCAACAACCAGGAAACAGTAGCATGCCCTGCTTCGTGAAAGGCAATAGCTCTTTTCTCTTCTTTGGAAATAATTCTGTTTTTCTTCTCAAGACCTCCAATAATCCGGTCAACCGCATCTAAAAAGTCCTGAAGTTCTACTGCAGATTTTTTCTTTCTTGCTGCAATTAAAGCCGCTTCATTACACAAGTTAGCGATATCAGCTCCTGAAAAACCAGGTGTTTGCTTTGCAAGAAAATCAATATCAACCTTATCCTGAAGCTTAATAGGCTTCAAGTGAACCTGGAAAATTTCTTTACGTTCATTCAGATCCGGCATGTCCACATAAATCTGACGATCAAAACGTCCGGCACGCATTAAAGCACGATCCAGAATGTCCGCACGGTTAGTCGCTGCCAGAATAATAACTCCTGAGTTCGTACCGAAACCATCCATCTCAGTAAGAAGCTGGTTCAATGTATTTTCCCGTTCATCGTTTGACCCCATATTGGCATTTTTACCACGAGCACGACCAATCGCATCAATCTCATCAATAAAGATAATTGCAGGAGCTTTTTCTTTAGCCTGTTTGAAAAGGTCACGAACACGAGATGCTCCGACACCGACAAACATTTCTACGAAATCAGATCCGGAAAGGGAGAAGAAAGGAACCTGTGCTTCTCCTGCAACGGCTTTCGCCAATAAAGTCTTACCTGTTCCCGGAGGGCCTACTAAAAGTGCACCCTTAGGGATTTTAGCTCCTAACTCTGTATACTTTTTCGGATTTTTCAAGAAATCTACAATTTCCTGAACTTCTTCTTTTGCTCCTTCAAGACCTGCTACATCTTTAAATGTAACATTAGTACCTTTTCCTTTTTCGAAGAGCTGCGCTTTTGACTTCCCGATATTAAAAATCTGTCCGCCACCTCCGGCACCGCCGCTCATACGACGCATCATGAAGAACCAAAGACCAAAAATCAACAGGATCGGTAAGGAGTAGGTTAACAGAACCTGTAACCAGTTTACCCGATTGTCAATTTTGTAGTCAATTTGTCCCTGACCGGCCTCAGACAACTCTGAGTTCACCTCTTTCAACTGATCCATAAAGAATTTAGGCTCAGGAGGAGTAAAAGTCAGTTGAGGAGACTCTCCGAAACTCCCTTTAGACTTGGATAAATTTTTGTACTTTTTATCGCGGTCTTTCAGGTCTTCCAATCGATCATCGGCGATAAAGACCTCAACTTCCTGATTGTTAATAATGATGATTTTTTCGACATAGCCATCTTTTGCCAGTTCGAAGAAATCATTTGTAGAGATTTCACGGGTGTTTCCCCCTGAAGTAAAAACCTGAAGTGCAATAATACCAATTGCGATTATTGCATAAATCCAATAAAAATTGAATGAAGGCTTGTTTGTTTTATTTGACTTTTCTTTCGACATAATGTGTCTTGCTAATAAGTTACTGGAATTTATCTAAGTTCTCAATGTCAGTCCGTTTGGCATCTGCCCACAAATCTTCAAGGTCATAGAACGACCGGACATCTTTATAGAATACGTGCGCAACAACGTTTACATAATCAAGAAGTACCCATTCGGCATTTGCTTTTCCTTCGATATGCCAGGGTTTCTCTTTCAGGTTTTTACGTGTGAAGCGGACAACAGAATCGGCAATCCCCTCTACTTGTGTGGAAGAATCCCCTGAACAAATAATAAAGAAATCGGTAACCGAACCCTGTGTTTTTCTCAAATCAAGGACGGTGATGTCCTTGGCGTTATTCTCCTGCATTCCTTCTACGATCGCGTCGCAGAGAATTTTCGAATCTATTTCCTGATGTAATTTTACCATTCTATTCTTTCAATGACTTGCAAAGCTAATTAAATTTTAATTTTACCGCTGAATTTACTTCAATTCTCGAAGCATGAATTATTCGCAAATTCCGGTCAAACTTATCGAACTCGAATCTGTTGATTCTACTAACAATTACATTGCCAAAAAGGTTCTTACAGGGGATTTAATTCCCGGTACGGTCGTTTTGGCGGAAAAGCAGACGGAAGCCCGTGGACAAAGAGGGACAAAATGGCAGAGTTTGGCAGGTTTAAACAGTACTTCTTCTGTTTTCCTTACATGGAAAGATATCAAAGTACGTGAACAGTTTAAAATCTCTATGTTGGTTGCCATTGGCGTGTGCCGGTTTTTAAGAAATTTTAACATTGAAGCGGAGATCAAGTGGCCGAATGATATTTATGTTCAAACGAAAAAAATTGCCGGAATTCTGATCGAAAACCAATTAAAAGGGGATTACATCAGTAGCTCTGTAACAGGGATCGGATTAAACGTCAATCAGGAAGTATTTGAAGAAGGATTATCAGCGACTTCCATTATAATAGAAACCGGCAAAAAGGAAAACGTTCGATTATTCACGATGCAGCTATATCAGGAAATCGGTCGAACGATTGAACAATATCATCAGTATCCATTTGAATGGATTGAAAGAACATATTCCGGTTTTCTGAAAGGATTCGATGAAGCTGTTACCGCTATTTGGATACAGAAACAGGAAGAAATAAAGATTCAAATCACAGCTATTTTACCGGATGGAAGAATTAAAGCTTTAGTTAACGAAACTGACTATAAATTATTTGATTTGAAAGAGTTGAAATTTATTTTCTAATTACAAAAATTCTTTTTTAGCATCTTCCATATACCTGTCAAAAGCTTCCGAAAAGAGATCTTCCTGTTCCTCAAACACTTCACGTGTCCGATGAATTTTCGAAGGAAAACTCAACCTACTTTGAATGTATTCAGGAATTCTTTCAAGGATAATCGGATCGTCGTATTTATGAATCATCTTATGATCCGCTAATCGTTGGATCAGTAAAGAACAATTGGCCGGAAGCTCATGCTTTCGTGATAACGCATAGGTGAAAAAAGCATTGAGAAAATCCGTTCTCTTTTTAGTATGGTAGTTATCCCAACGCATTGCCAATAAATGATCAAATACAATGTCGGTGACAATAGGGCTTACTTTAGGTAAGTCTTTATAGAGCTTTCTGTTTAAGTCTACTACAGCCGGATGGTTATCCATAAAACTGTCAATTTTCCGATGAAGCCGGATTCCCCTGTGAAGAAAATCGGGAATGTGATCAAATTTATTCCCTTTAAAGAAATCTCCCAGTAAATTTCCTGTCATCAGTTGGTGACTGTCTCCTGAAAAATACAAATGCCCCAGGTAATTCATAAAACACTAAGATACAAAACAAAGTTCTGGTATGGTTGTATTTGATTTCTTATCTTTACATTTATTAGGAATTAAACCTATTGAAATCATATATGGAAGAAACCGAAGAGTTTGAGAAATATTACCCCCCGAAACCTGTTTTGGAGGAGAGAGCGGCTACCAATTCGTTGGGAGCAACCGTATTTTCTCTTTTACTCTTCGTCTGGGCATTCTTTACTTTTATATCGGATGACCTGAGGTTTATTGCTGTTATACTTATTGTACTGACATTACATGAATCCGGTCATTTTCTAGCGATGAAACTCTTTCGCTACAGAAATCTGAAAATGATCTTTCTTCCTCTTTTGGGAGCTTATGTTCATGGAAAAAAGGATTTGTATTCTCAAAAAGAAAGGGCTATTGTACTGCTTTCAGGTCCATTACCCGGAATTCTGGCAGGAGCAGCTTTATTTTACTGGGGAATGCAACACGAGTCCTTTTGGGTATTGTATTCCGGAATTTTATTCCTGTTGATTAACACCCTCAATCTTATGCCAATTGACCCGCTTGATGGTGGACAATTGATGCAGGTTCTTTTTATCTCGCGTCAGGATTTGGTAAAACTGTTATTTTCTCTCGTTTCATCATTAGGAATGATTTTTATAGGGCTGTATTTTGACAACTGGATCCTTATCGGTTTTGGCTTTTTATTGGGATTCCGTGTAAGAGGAAATCAGCGATTGTACCAAATGAGAAGTAAACTGAAGGAACAGGATATTAATTACCGGATCAATTATCAGGATTTATCCGATAGAGATTATTTCTACATCAAAGGTATTTTTGTTGAACATTCGCCAACTGTAAAAAAGATAATGAATACAGGAGCAGTTGATGATGAAGAACTCGATCAGTTAATCGCTTCTGATATTTGCGATGTTCTGGAAGTTCCTTCCAAAAATGACCTTTCTTCGGTTGGTAAATTTGTGTTTGCATCACTTTGGTTGCTGGGTATACTGCTAACTCTCGCTGTATTCTGGGTTGGCGCAAATGAATTAAACTGGTTTTTTGATGCGTTTCAAACCGGGAGATAAAGTAGTTTTTCTGACAGAGCAGGGTGGTGGTGTAGTAAAAGAAGTTCTTTCTGCTACTCACGTTTCTCTTATTGATGATATGGGGTTTGAGCGACCTTATCCCGCCGATGCACTGGCTCCGCTTCGCGTAACTCAAATTGCGGTTGATGAGCGAAAACTGATGGAAAAAAAAGAACCTGCTAAAGCCAAAATATCCCAAAAGCAACAAAAAAATCAGGTTTACAGAATTGATTTGCATATCGAGGAATTACTTCCCGGGCATAGTCTAATGACAAACTATGAAATGTTACAACTTCAAATGGAGCATTTTAAACGTGCATTTAATCACTGTAAAAATAAGCGTATTAAACGACTACAGGTAATCCACGGTGTTGGAGAAGGAATTCTAAGGGGAGAAATACACAGTTTTCTACGCCAGTTTTCCGGAACTGAATTTCACGATATGTCTTATACACGAAATGGTTTCGGAGGAACCGAAGTTATTTTGTGTTTCAAAGAACTTGATTAACTCTTTTTATTACAATACAATTACTTTCCGGATTTCATTTCTAAAATACATAAAGTAAACACCTTCAGGTAATTCTAGTTTTCCCGCTCTCCCTTTGTACACTTCCTTTCCGCCGACTGAGTAAACAGAATAATTTTCATCGACAGGAAGTTCTACACTTATACTTCCATCCTTAGAGGGATTTGGATAAACAGTAAAAATACTCTGGTCATATTCTGTTGTACCCAATGTCGTAATTACTACTTGTTCTTTAACTGTGTCCGAATAACAAACCGTAGAAGTCGTCATACTGATCTCATAGGTTCCTGTTGTAGAGTATATATGTGTTGCGTTTTGTTGCGTTGATTGTTGTCCGTCACCAAAATCCCAACTTTCAAAAGCGCCATTTACAATAGACGGAGAACAGGTAATCTCCGCTCCTGTTGTATTGACTGTAAATGTATTTTCTGATAAGGGTCTGAAGTCAACCCTTACTGAGTCGTTCGTATAGACAACGTGATCAGCCACTTGTTGAAGGTAACTTACTTCGTTCGAGGTTAACCCCGTCGGAGAAAAGCCATTTCCGGAAGAAAAAGTATTGAAAATTAAATTATTAAAAACACAGGCTGCCAGGTACGATCCTTTCATACTGGGGTGACTTCCATCAGCAACATATAAGTCATTAAAATTTACCACTGCATTTTCATCCTGTTTTACATGAGCAAATCCAATTCCAACCGGAGATAACATACCATTTGCCTGATCTGTCATATAGGTGTAGGCATTGAAAAGGCGGGTATTCATTTTTTCAAACGTATTAATCCCTTCCCATTGCTGATCTCCATTCTGTCGTCCCCAGGTAGCATAGAATAGTGGAACCGAACAACTATTATTGGAATAGATACTATCTACAAGAATTTCTGCATAGGGATATACATCAACCTGCACCTGACCATCAGGAAAAGAAGGTCGTTGACTTTGTTCCTGAAGTACGACAAAATCCCAAGCATTGGCATCAATTTTATTTAATGTTGTTGTACTGACAGCGTGTTGTGACAAAGTTGATCCACCGGGTGTATTCGAATCAAAGCTTAACGAATTTCCATCGGCTACTGCCATACTGGAAATGATCCCCGGTAAATTATTTGTGCTGATGTAACTATTTCCTATAAATAGTACCTTCTTGGTTGTTTGTCCGATTACTGATGCAGCTGCAATAGTCAGTATGAGTCCTGTAAAAATATGCTTCATTCTTCTGTTTTCGGAAACAAACGAGAGATCTGTGACTACGTTGCCGGTTACCACAAATTATTTTTATTCCGGAAACCTGAATTATTGAAATCCTAATAAGGTAAAAGTTAGAACTGTTTGATTCTTTATTCACCTTCTGTATCACTCAGAAGATCAGGTCTACGCTCTTTCGTTCTTTTTAAAGCCTGTTCATGTCGCCAGGTATCTATCTTATTAAAATCACCAGACAGTAGAACATCCGGAACTTTCCATCCTCTGAAATCAGCAGGTCGCGTATAAACAGGAGGGGATAAGAGATTATCCTGAAAACTATCTGAAAGTGCTGATGTCTCATCATTTAGTACCCCCGGTAACAACCGAACAATACTATCTGTCAAAACTGCAGCAGCTAATTCTCCTCCGGAGAGGACATAGGAACCAATAGAAATTTCTCGTGTAATATAGTGTTCACGGATGCGCTCATCAATTCCTTTATAATGTCCACAAAGAATCAAAAGATTTTCTTTCAATGAAAATTCATTAGAAATGGATTGCTCCAGCACCTCACCATCCGGAGTCATAAAAATGATTTCATCGTATTTTCTCTGCTGTTTAAGATCATCAATACAGTTAGCGATGGGCTCACAAGACATTACCATCCCGGCACCACCACCATACTGATAATCATCTACATTCTTGTGTTTAGAAGTAGAATAGTCGCGGAGGTTTTGGATATGGATTTCAGCCAATCCTTTTTCCTGTGCCCGTTTCATGATCGAATCACTAAAAGGTCCCTCCAACAGTTTGGGTAAAATCGTTATGATATCTATTCTCATGACAATTTATGGGCAAAATCAATGATCTGTTGAGCAAGTTGATTTGCTTTTTCAAGTGTTTCACTTTCAGAATATACACGAATAATCGGTTCTGTATTGGATTTACGAAGGTGAACCCACTCGTTACCGATGTATATTTTTACTCCGTCACGCGTATCAATTTCGTAAGCACTGTATGCTTCTTTTAGTTCTTCTAGTAAAGCATCGACATCCGTATCCGGAGTTAATTGAATTTTATTTTTCGAGATAACATAATTTGGAAACTCAGCTCTCAATTCCGAGCAGGATTTCCCACTTTTAGCCAGAGAAGAGAGGAATAAGGCGATTCCTACCAAAGCATCTCTTCCGTAATGTGATGCAGGGTAAATAATACCTCCGTTACCTTCACCTCCGATAACTGCATTTTGTTGCTTCATCATTTCCACAACATTTACCTCTCCGACAGCAGAAGCAAAATAACTTCCTTTTCTGTTTTCGGTTATATCGCGCAGGGCACGGGTAGAAGAGAGGTTTGACACTGTATTTCCGGGTGTGTTTTGTAACACATAATCCGAAACAGCTACGAGTGTATATTCTTCGCCAAACATTGAACCATCTTCATTTATAATCGCCAGACGATCAACGTCCGGGTCAACGACAAACCCAACATCCGCTTTGGTTGCTTTTACTTTTTCTGAAATCTCTGTCAGGTTTTCAGGTAAAGGCTCAGGGTTATGTGGAAAATGTCCGTTTGGTTCACAATACAACTCAATAACTTCGGCTACTCCCAACGCTTTTAATAGGGCAGGAATGAATATACCTCCTGTTGAATTAACCGCGTCAATAGCAACTTTGAAACCTGCATTTTGGATAGCTTGAACATCAACAAGGTCAAGCTTTAGTATTTCCTCAATGTGTTTATCAATGTAAGAATCATCGTAAGAGACAGTGCCCAGATTATCAACTTCTGAAAATGAAAAATCCTCACTTTCCGCAATCTGAAGAATGTCCTGACCATCCTGTCCTGAAATAAATTCACCTTTCGCGTTCAGTAATTTTAAAGCATTCCATTGTTTCGGATTATGGGATGCGGTTAGAATAATTCCTCCCTGTGCATTCTCCAGTGGAACAGCTATTTCAACTGTCGGAGTTGTTGAAAGTCCCAGATCTACAACATCTATTCCTAATCCTATCAAAGTAGAGGAGACTAAATCAGAGATCATTTTTCCGGACAGTCTGGCATCCCGACCAATAACAACCTTACAAGGTTTTCCGTTTAAGGATCGTTTTAACCATGTACCGTATGCAGCTGCAAATTTAACAGCATCAAGAGGAGTCAGGTTATCTCCCGTTTTTCCTCCGATTGTTCCCCGAATTCCAGATATCGATTTAATTAATGTCATAGTTTCTTTTTTAGAAAGTACGACCCAAATGGATCATTTTCATACATGCAACTGCACACTCAACTCCTTTATTTCCATGCTTTCCTCCTGAACGGTCAATTGCTTGTTGCATCGTATTATCTGTCAACAAACAATAAACCACCGGTTTGTTATACTTCAACCCGACGTTCATCAGTCCATCAGTTGCTCCGGAACATACAAAATCAAAATGTTTTGTTTCTCCCTGGATAACAGAACCTATCGCGATTATACCATCCACAAATGTATTTTCAAGCATCATCTGACATCCCATTGGTAGCTCAAAAGCACCAGGGACATATTTTACGATAATATGATCTTCTTTAACACCATTTTCAATCAGGGTATCACGCGCTCCCTTTAACAGATTGAAGGTAATTGTATCGTTCCATTCAGAAACAACAATGCCGACTTTAAAATCGGCACCGTTGGGAACAAAATCCTTATCGTATTCGGATAAATTTTTATATTCTGTCGCCATTATTGTTTGTTTGAAGCACGAGCAATATATTTTTCAATATTATTGGTCTTGTAATAATCAAAATACTCTGACTCAATCTTTTTATACAATTCCTCAGCTTTCTTAAAGTCCTTCAGCTCCAATTCATAAACCAGTGCAGCCTTCTTAAGATACATCGGAGAAGTCATTTCATTTGCATTTTTATCAGCAGCTTGTGTGTACAATTGAACTGCTTTATCAAAGTTTCCTAACTCAACATGACAATCTCCCTGAAGACCAACAGCCATTGAAGAAGCATAAACATCTTCCAAATCTGTTTTCTCAAGGTAACTTAATGCAGATTCAAACTCTCCCTTATCCATAAGGATGCGTCCCGCAAGATAATTGGATACTTCACCACCAACTTTACCATCATATTTCGCAGCTACAGCTTCAAAACCTTGTAGAGCAAGGTCTAATGAATCACTTTCCAGGTAAACAAGATCCTGCCAGTAAGCTGACTTGGATTGTTCAACTGCCGGAGCATATATCATTGTTCTGTATGCCACAATTCCCAGAACAATAACAATAAGTGTACCTACTGCAATTGCGGACATTTTAAAAGTCTTATTAGACTTCACCTTTTCCAGGAATTCGTTCGAGTTTTCTAAATTATCTGTCATTTTCACGTTATTTAGCGTTGCAAAAATAATTTTTTTTTCAATCCGATCACTAAGACTTATCAACAGTTTTACGTTGAATAACTTTTAATTGCTTCTTGACAGGCAAAATTTCAGTTTACGGAACAATTCAATTACATTTGTTTCAGGTAAGAAAAATGGAAATCAGAAAACTTCATATCGTCCAGTTTAAGAACTATCAGGAAGCTGAAATCTCTTTTTTTGAGGGGGTTAATTGTTTTATCGGACCTAACGGAAGTGGTAAGACTAATATACTCGACGCTATTCATTATTTGAGTATGTGCCGATCCTACCTGAATCCGATTGACAGTCAAAACATTCGGTTTGAACAATCATTTTTTATGTTACAGTCTGTCTGGAATAAAGACGGGCAGGAAGTGGATCTATATTGCGGGGTAAAAAAAGGGCAGAAAAAGATTTTCAAGAAGAATAAAGCTGAATATGATAAGTTGGCCGAGCATATAGGTAGTTTTCCTGCTGTTATGATTTCTCCTTACGATCGCAACCTGATTTCAGAAGGTAGTGAGGTGAGAAGAAAATGGATGGATGGAATTATCAGTCAGTTTGATCGTAGGTATCTGGAAAACCTCATGCGTTATAACCGGATTCTGGACCAACGAAACGCGTTACTTAAAAATCAGCTGAAGAACGGCTTTTTTGATCGCGAATCGTTTGAAGTATGGGATGAACAATTACTTGAAACAGGTCATTCTATATCTACTAAGCGTCAGGAGTTCCTGAAAGAATTTATTCCTATTTTTCAGCTGTTTTATGATGAACTTGGAGCTTCTGGAGAAAGTGTCAATTTAATCTATAAATCACAGCTCATTGAAGGAGATTTCCGGTCGCTTTTAGTTGTAAATATGGATCGGGATAAACATCTCGGCTACACCAGTGTTGGTATTCATAAGGATGATCTTATATTCGAATTGAATGCGTATCCGATCAAGAAATTCGGTTCGCAAGGGCAACAAAAATCGTATTTGATCGCCTTGCGTCTTGCTCAATATGAATGGTTAAAAAAACATCTGAATCAGAATCCGTTATTGCTTTTGGATGATATATTCGATAAATTAGATAATAATCGTGTTGAAAAACTGATGCAAATGGTTTCGAATCATAGTTTCGGGCAGGTATTAGTCACTGATACAGATGAAGAACGCGTTAAACGAATCTTCGATAGTATACAGGAACCGTTCAGAATGTTTAAAGTTGAATCCGGTAAAATAGAGCAAATTGAGTTACAAGAAGCGCGGTAATGAAACCACTCTTGGCGAGGCGATTGATCGTCTCATCAAAGCCTATCGTCTTGACGATAAGATGTCAGAGATGGATATTCTTTCCGGATGGGAAGAGATGATGGGAAAAGCTGTCGCTATGCGAACTGACGATTTGTATATCAAAAACCATATTTTGCATATTAAACTCAACTCTTCGGTAATGCGCGAAGAGCTTTTGGCCGGAAAACAAATTATTATTAATCGCGTCAATCAAAAGGCAGGTAGGCCTTATATTGTTGATGTCTGGTTCAGTTAGATCATCATGAGTTACTTCAAAAATCCGATTGTCCGTATAGAAAACGGTATCTATACCGGAAGTGATGACAGAGCATCTCTGTACGACTTGCTTATTCCTGAGAATTTCAATGGAAAACTGGTTGTATTTGTGCATGGTTACAAAGGATTTAAAGATTGGGGAGCCTGGAATCTCGTTGAATTCACTTTTGTAGATGCCGGATTTGGTTTTGCAAAAATTAACCTCACCCACAACGGAGGCACAACGGAACAGGCAATTGACTTTCCTGATCTGGAAGCCTTCGGTCGAAATACGTATTCGAAAGAAATTGAAGATATCCACTATTTTATGGATCACCTTTCGGAAATAAAGCTCCCGGAACACTCACTTCATTTGATCGGGCATAGTAGAGGAGGTGGTGACGTTATTATTGCAGCTTCTGAAAGTAAACGAATTGCATCCTTTGCTACCTGGGCTGCTATTTCTTCTATCTCCCAAAGAATGCCTACTGGAGAAAAACTGGAAACATGGAGGAGTAATGGAGTTAGATTTGAACTAAATTCCAGAACACATCAGGAAATGCCTGTTTTTTTCTCGCTCTATGAGGATTTTATACAAAACGAAACGCGTTTGGATATCAGGGAGGCTTGCAGAAAGATTCATGTACCTCGCCTCATTATTCACGGATCAAACGATACAGCCGTTTCGATAGGAGAAGGAGAACAACTGGCAGAATGGTTAACTACTCCCTTAATCGAAATACCGGGAGCTTCACATACTTTTGGAGCATCACACCTCTGGAAAAGCTTTACTTTGCCGGAAGACCTAAAGACAGTATGTGAACTTACCATCCGGTTTTTCAATGATCAAATAGTATAAAAACTCTTCGTAGCTATGTTGCATCCACGGTTAGTCCTTATTATTGGCATTTGTTGCGTTTCTATTTTCCCTGTTTTAGTGAAACTAGCACCTGTAAATGAGATCACTTCTGCATTTTATCGGTTATTTTTTGCAGCGATCTTGTTTTTTGTACTGAGTCTTGGAACTCGAAAATTACGTTATCCGGGAGCACGAAAATTCGGAACAATAGTAGTCTGTGGAATTTTGTTTGCCTCGGATATCGCGGTTTGGAACAAATCAATTGAACTTTCGTCGGCTACTCAGGCAAGTTTACTAACCAACCTGGCTCCGGTATGGGTTGGTATAGGAGCTTATTTTTTCCTGAAAGATAAACCCAAACGGAATTTTTGGATCGGAACTGTCATCTCTCTGGTTGGTATGGTTATTCTTATGGGATGGGAGTATTTCTTTGAGCTCCAGTTTGATGCCGGGTTTATACTGGCGATTATTTCAAGTTTAATTTACGCTTTTTACATCATAGCCAGTAAACGAATCCTGAATGAAGTGAATGTGATCAACTTTATGTTCTGGAATATGTTATCGGCATCCGTTTTCCTATTTCTACTCACCACAATCTTTGATACAGAGCTTTCCGGGTTTTCAACTGATACCTGGTGGTATTTGGTGTTGCAAGGAGTAGTTTGCCAGTTTATTGGTTGGTTATGTATCAGTTTTGCCTTAAAAAATATGCGGGCAAACCGGGTATCCGTCAGTTTACTTCTATCGGTTGTTTTTACAGCTTTATTTGCCTGGTATATCCTCAGTGAACCTATTACAACTAACATGATCATCGGAGGAATGATTGTCTTACTCGGGATCGGTGTTACTTTTATAGAAAGAAAATCAAAATCAATTATTTAGATCTAATCGGCTCAATTGATTCTTTAACTCTTGAATTCGTTCTGTCTTACCTCTTTCACGAAGATTTCTTGCACTGTTTGTATAGTACACATGTTCATTTTCCAAGTAATTCAATTGAAACAAAATCCATTCTCTTTCCGTCATTACAGTTCCCTGATAAGCAAGTTCCAGGCGCAGTTTGGCAGCTATCGAATGATAATCCGTTCTCCCCAGATAATCGTGATCCGCATCACACAAAATTTGTTCCATCAACGTTCGGGGTTCTACACTATGCTTTGTAGCTTCTATAAGTTCTGTTATGCGAATAATTTCGGAAGGTGAGTAACCAAATTCCGGAAGAATCTCTCTTGCCATCTGAATAGCAAAATCTTCGTTATCAGTTGGACGCAATAAATATCCCGAATCGTGGAATAAAACGGCTGTTCTTAATAAAATAAGATCAATACCTTTAACTCCTTCAAGTTCAGCATACAATACAGCCGATTTTTCCACATTAATCGTATGCTTCAAACTATGATAGTATAACTCATCGGGCAAACTATCTTTTAGCTTTTGGAGAACGGATTTTCTGGCCAGGTCAAAATCCATGGTTTCAAGCCCCAAAATTCTTCTCAAATCAGGATTGGGAGCGTTTCCTCTGCCAAATAAAGAATGTTCATATACGAGATGTGCTATTTCATATAATTCAAAAACTCCTCCTCGTTTAACAATCTCTTTTTCTCCAAGCCGGTTCAGCTTAAAATAAGTTGAAATTTTATCTGCTATCGGACGGGTAATTGTTATCTGATTCGGCTCGCAACTCTGTTCAGCCCTAGAAGCAATGTTAACTGTATCTCCCCATACATCAAAACTCTTCTTTTTGTTCCCAATAATACCACAAACCAAAGGTCCTGCGTGAATACCAATGCGGATTTTCCAGAAAGGGAGTCCGTTTGAATCTGCCGCAAGATTATCCTGAATAACATAATTGCGTATTTCAACTGCAGCAAGTGCAGCTCTTATTTCCGGTTCGGGTAAATCTTCATTTACCCCTGCAATAGCCATATAGGCATCTCCGATCGTTTTTATTTTTTCCAGATGAAAACGATCCATTACACTGTCGAAAAAGGTAAAATACCTGTCCAGTTCTTTCACCAACTCCATAGGATTTAACTTCGATGACCGAACCGTAAACTGAACAAAATCAGTGAAAAGAACAGCAGCATTATCTATTCGTTTCGGGTAAAATTGACCGTATTCATTTACTTCTTTCAATACATTTTTAGGAAGTATATTCGTCAACAATTCCTGAATCCGTTTATCCTTGAAATATAAGGTCTTAAAGACAGAGAATTTAGCTTTTATAACATTTGGATTGAACGGTTTATGAAAACAGTCCACTGCACCTTCCTGCATTCCCCGTACCAATCGGGTAGAGGACATATTATTATCCGAATAGATAATCGTGTAAATATCCTTTGTAGAATCATTTTCCGAAAGGGTTTCCAGAAATTCAAAACCATCCATACGTGGATGATCCATATTCAAAAGAATAATAGCAACAGGAAGTCGTCTTAACATAGCCAGTGCTCCGTAGGGAGAAGGGGCATGAATGAAATTATTGGTGCTATCCTTAAGGATTGCATTTAGTGCTTTAAAGTTCTTTTCACTTTCATCGACAATAAGGATATTAATCGGGTGATTATAGTTCATTTCGTATCAAAAAAGTCTTTTGGTATTCTTACTGCTAACTTAGTGAATATCCTTAATAAAGTCAGGAAAAACAGGAAACTTTGTGTTCTGATCAGTTGAACTGCCATTTCATGAGAAAACCGGGTTTCTTTTGGTAAAACATTGTATTTTCGCAATAAAAATCACATGTTCCCGGAACTCAATTTACCAAAAGCTGAATTATCGATCTCCAAAAAAGGGGAGAAGTATTATGTTTTTGATACATGGAGAAAAAAACAACTGTTGCTTACTCCTGAAGAATGGGTTCGGCAACATTTACTTCACTTTCTGGTCACAGAAAAAAAGTATCCTTCTGGTTTGATCGCTTCGGAGCAGGGAATTACTGTTAATAAACTATCGAGAAGGTGTGATGCAGTCGTTTACGGGAAAAACGGATCCCCCGTAATGATTATCGAATGTAAAGCTCCCCATATCCCTATTGAAGAAAAGACATTTCAGCAAATAGCGCAATACAATTCGAAACTACAAGTAGATTATTTGTTAGTGAGTAACGGTATAACACATATCATTGCTAAAATTGACAGGGAAAACAACCGGATTAACTACTTAACTGATTTCCCTGAATTCATTCAATTGAATGGGTGAGGATCAGCTCACTTTTTCCGTTTCGTAGATCGCACAAATTTGTTCCAGTGCGAAATCAATTTCTTCCTTTGTCGTATAACGACTGAACGAAAAACGAGCATTCGGCCTGCTCATATCAGCGTGAATTCCTTCCAGAACATGACTTCCTTTATTAGAACCTGAAGAACAAGCACTTCCACCACTACAGGCAACTCCCCGCATATCTAATGTAAACAGAAGAACGCCCGATTTTTCATGAGGAGGGAAACAAACATTCAAAACGGTATAAAGACTTTTTTCCGGTGTTATATCTCCATGAAAACCAACATCAGGTAGTTTGTTTTGTAGCTCACTGATAAAATAGGATTTTAATTCCTGAACATGTTGCTGATGTCCTTCAACATCTTCGTATGCCAGATCCATGGCTTTGGCCAACCCAACTATTCCATATAGATTTTCGGTTCCTCCCCGTAAGCCTCTTTCCTGAGCACCGCCATGAATAATGGCATGGAAAGGTATCCGTTCATTCACATACAAAAATCCTACTCCCTTAGGACCGTGAAATTTATGGGCTGCACACGTTACAAAATCAACATTCAAATCTTTCAGGTCAAAAGCGTAGTGTCCCATTGTCTGAACAGTATCAGAATGAAAATAGGCTCCTGATTCGCGACACATTTCACCAATTCGACGAAGATCCATCAAATTTCCAATCTCATTGTTGGCATGCATTAATGAAACGAGGGTTTTTGGTCCTGCAGCTAATAATTCACTCAGATGTGATACATCCACATGTCCTTTTTCATCTAACCGAACCATAACCAATTCAACATTGCGTTGAGCACAATGATGTTCTACAGTATGAGAAACCGCGTGATGTTCAATAGGAGAGGAGATAATACGTTCAACTTTCAAATCGTTAATTGCACATAAAATCGCCATATTATCTGCTTCCGTACCACCGGAAGTAAAAATAATCTCTTTAGGTAAACAGTTCAGATGCTTTGCAATTGTCCTGCGTGATGTTTCGATTAAGCCTTTACTTTTTCTCCCGAATGTATGTGTAGACGAAGGATTTCCAAAATCCTCTCTGATACACTCTGCCATAATATCTGCCACCTCGGGAGCCACCGGCGTGGTAGCTGCATTATCTAAATAAACACGCATAACCAATTATTTTCGGCAACAAATATAATAAAGTTCGAGGGTGAATATCAATATTCACAGGAGGTTTCACAATAAAAAAAAGGAAAAATGGAAATGCTAAACTAGCCAAAAACCTTTTTAAGCAGCTCCGAAACTCTGGCTGCCGGATTTTTACGGATTTCCTTCTCTTCTTTAGCAACCTGAACAAACAACCCGTCAATTGCTTTTTCAGTAACGTACTCTTCCAAATTTGGATTAATCTTACTTACAAACGGTATTTTATTATAGGTAGTAACTAAAGTTGTCCAGTGACGTGTAGCTCCAACTTTATCCAATGATGACTTAATAACCGGCTGAAATTTGTCTGATAAAGACGCACGGGTAGTCTTATCAAGATAACGCGTAGCAGCATCATCTGATCCCTTCAGAATTCCCATTGCATCCTGTACCGTCATAGATCGAATAGCGGAAACAAAAATATCTTTTGCTCCATTTGCAGCATCCTCAGAAGCCCGGTTCATTGACTCGATTGCATCATCCACCAATTTATCCTGACCAATAGAACGCAGTTTTTCTTCAGCTACTTTTGCTTCTTCTGGAAGAAAAATTTTAATCGAAAGATCTTTAAAATACCCATCGGGTTTCGAAAGTTGTTCAACTCCTTTTTCTACACCACGCGTTAATGCCTCCTTTAATCCTTTTCCAACTTCTTCTTCCGAAAGCGCGTTCGTAGATGAGCCTGTAACAGAACTCGCTTTCTCTTCAGCTTGCTTTAATACACCTTTTAATGTTTGTCCATTTACTGAGAAAGTAAAGGCAGAAAGAGCCAGTATTGTAACGAATGTATATTTCATAACTTTATATTTTCTATGAAAGTAGCAAAAACCAAGCCAAAAAAGAACGGTTATTTAAAAACAAGATTTCCGTCTCCGGATTTGATCACTTCCAACTCGGAAGGGGTACCGTAACACCAGACATCTCCGGGACCTTCAATCGTTACTTTTAACGGGATATTGTCTGCATTACATTGTATAATCCCCTGAGAACTGCTCGTTATTTCCAAAGCTCCTGTCACTTTAAGTCCCGAAACGTCCGCATATCCGTTATCATGCACCTGAAAGTGTGCATAGCCAACAGTACCTATAAATGTATAATCTCCGACACCTTCCACAACACTGGCATTACTATAGGTTGTATTGATATTGAGTCGCACTGATCCGGACCCTTTGTTAACAAAGAGGTTGAAATATTCTCCTGAAACGGGAAATTGATTGGTTAAGCTATCTGAACCTATATATTCAATCCGCTGTAACTGTTTGTAATGAATTTCAACATGAATTTTCGTATCATAAGACCGAAGAAAATTACACTTGTTTTCATTGGCAAGATGTAGCGTATTCCCTGCATAATAATACCCTAAATGGCGTACAAGATTTTCACCTCCAGTAACCCGAACGAAATTAGCGGTGTCAGGCACAAGATTGTAGGAGAGATTTTGCCATAAATACATTTCAAGGAAACTATCCAGAGGAAAATCGACAGTTACATGGTCTCCGGTAGATTTGAAGCAGGTTCTGTTTTCTTCCTTTTTACAACTCAAAAGGAAAACCAGACAACCTGTTATGAATACTACCTTTTTCATTTCCGTTTTAGCTTGAACTGATAACCGAATCCAAGTTCAAAGTAATCCGCTTTCGCCCAATGTGATTTAACAACAGCGTTTAAGTAAAAGTTTCCTCCTAATTCTACGCGTCCCCCTAACTTGTGAAAGAACCAGCCATTAGGGTTATAGGGATTATAAGTGTAGATTCCCATTCCCACATAAAAAATGAAACGTTGAACGTGCAGATCGTAAGAAGTAAACACACCCACCTGAGCTGTTTCCCAAAAACTCTGATCCGGAGGAGAAGATTTAAAATTCCGATTAGCCTCATTATAGATCAGGTCAATCCCTGTCGAAAGTCCGGATTTTTCTCCAAATTGCTTACTCATATAAGTATTAACTCCAAAGACAGGAAAAGCTTTTGTTTGATACGCATAGTTTGTATTCATTGAAAAAATTCCGTGTAACAAAAGACTCCATCCCGTTTCAGCCGGTTCAAATTCAGGGTCCAGATATTCCGGTTTTTTTAGGTAAATCCCATAGTTCAGAAAAACAGAAGGGATATTTAATCCCAGGTTCGGTTTTTTTGTGCCGGAATTCGAATAATGCGTAAAATCTACTCCTAACCCCAGAAATCCATGTTTAAACTTAAACTGAACATCCATTCCCAGAATAACCAACAAGTTCATATAGGTACCTATTGCATTATTCTTCGGGTTTTCCAGTTGATCAAACTTTTTAGTAAGGTAGGCAAAACCACCTGCCAACCTTGAATTCAAAGCCCATTTGGGACGATTTACGAATGGTAATTTTACATTTGCACCAATACCTATAGCCTGCCCGAGTACATCCCGGTTATTATTATAGGTTACAGTTGCCATTAACCCAAAAGTCGGGTACTTATAGGCTTTGTGCCAGTATTTACTTCCGTTGGCATGAAAATTCAGAATGATCTCGCCTGAATAAAAATGAGAATTTACCAGATGATTCATATTTGCTCTGTGAGCAATAAGAAACCCGGCTTTCGGACGAATTTCAATACTTTTGCCATAATCACGAAGCTGAGAAAACGATCCCGTAGCAAAGAGTAGAGCAAAGCAAGTTAACTTCCATTTCATCACCGCAAAAATAAAAAAGTTCTTGACCTGTCAGAATAAAATGCAGTGGAATGTTTGAATGGCTTAACGGTATCGGTAGTGACCAATGATTGTAAACGAAAATAAACAATCTTCAAAAACCTGTCCCGAACCTATGTTGTGTACGATCAAAAAGCGTTGATTATCTGTTGATTTTTTTGCTGATACAATTCCGATATGCGTTATCCCTCCGGATAATCTCCAGCAGACGATATCGCCAGGTAAATAATCATTCGCCTTATCAGAGATTTTCAGTGTAGTGCCTTTTCGTTCAAAAAACTTCATCAGATTAGGTACTCTTCTGTGATCAATATTTGGATCTGTTTTGGTAAGTCCCCAAATCTTTGGGTAAAGAGAAAAGTTAGACTTCATATCTTCGTGAACTAACTTTTGTAAATCAATGTCTAATTTCCGGTAAGCCCGGATTACCACATCTGTGCAGACTCCTTTTCCTTCCGGAATATCTCCGCCCGGATAAGCAATAGAATAGTACGTAGGATCATACACAACCGGAACAAGTGTCAACTGTCCTGCTTTTAACGCCAGTTGCTTATAAAAACTATCCTGAGCCGAAACGACAATGGAGAAGAATAGGAAAAACAAAACGACTACCTTTTTCATACACCTAAATTTATAAGTTGAGTACAAAATTCATTCCTGAATTCAGGCAGATAGTGAACGGGCATCAATCCGATGTACAGGTTTCAGATACTGTCGTATTAGTGGCCATCTCTCCGTATGATTTTCTAACAGTATTTTAATCTTCATAGTACTCTTCTTTACTGCATCTGTAAGAGCAGGTGGAGTAACCTGTAACCGCTCAGCTATATGTTTTCCGTTAACAGGGATCTGCTCCTTCGTTAATTCCATTGCGGCACTTTCGTATTTATCCAGTAGCGCAATGGTTTTATCATATTTAGAAGATACAAAGGAACTATCAGGGGTTCCTTTTGACTCCTGTTTTTCCAGAAATGAACCAGAAATAGTGATGCTTGGCTTCATAAATTGTGTCACTCGTTCCAGTTCGGCTGCATGAGTAAGTGTTCTTTTTAGTGTCTGATCTGTCCATTTTTCAGACATCAACTTCTCTGTAGCAGCTTCAGACAAATGACAGGGAATTCCCATCTCTACAGCTATTTCATTAACGATCAAAACTAGTTTTTCACGTTTTTCGGCTTCTATTCCTGCTTTGAGTTCATTCAACTCTCTTTGTGTCTGCTCCAGTTCTTTTTTCAGGTTCTCCTGACCCGAAGAGAATAATTCCATCAGTTTTCTATCCTGAATCTGGCGTTGGTATTCAGATGAACAAACCGAGTAAAGTAATGCCCCGATCTGTTCTTTATCCTCTGTCGTTAAATTTATCGTGGAATTTCGCATCCGGAAGGGATTCACATGCTTTGGAAACTCCAACAGATAAATATCTGATTGCTGATCCTGATTATTCGGAATAAACAGAGCCAGGCAAAAATGATCTAATTCACTTTCCAACCCAAGTTGGGTGTTCACCTGACTAGTGCCGGAAGAGAAGAAGTCAGCCCGAACCCATGCATATCTCGATTTTCGGTTTCTCAGTTTTATCAAATGAATTCCATTCGGAGAATTCACAGATAGAGCAGTAAACGATTCCCCGTCAAAAAAGTACAGCTTATTATCTCTGGTTATCAATGCCTCCAGACGTGTCAATCCAGGAACCCAATCCTGAAACCGATTCAGGAGAAAGTCTGATGGATGATATGTCAGGGATAACCGCATGTATAGAGAATAACTAAATCAAAATTAAGCAAAACTTAATTACTATTCAATTATTAAGCAAATAAAAATTAAGAAACTAGTAAAAACTTAATCTTATTTACTCGTTAAACTCATCTCCTGATCTTTGTAGAATCAAGGAAAAACAAAAACAAGTACACAATGAACATAGCTGCAAAAAACAATAGTGAGTTAATAGAAATTAAGCAGGAACTAAAAAGCCTACTCAAGGAATTAACTGTTGAATTACTACTTGCGCTTCGTACACTTTTAGACTTTTTGAAAGAGTGGTGGAGAAAGTTTATCACCGATTTCTCCTTTTCTAACATTCGAAAAGAAGGTTTTCTTACAATTCTTTGTCGCAGATCCGAATCTTTCTTTGGTATTCATTCCTCTCAGAAAGAACCTAAGCTCCGAAAAATCATAAAAAAGAACGTTAAGAGAAATAGCAAAAAGATCATTTTATTTCCTTTCTTCTTGTTGATAACTTTATGTGATCAGCTGATTAAACTATTTAAAAAGGAAAAAAAACAGAAGAAAATGAATAAAAAAGTAAATCAATATTTTGAATAATAAAGAATTGATAACAAAATAGTTAGATATATTTATTTCGCTTTTTAATTAAGACTACTAGTTTATTAATGTAATTTTTTATAGTAATAATGAAACTTTTCAACATTCAATGCAGTAAAAGAAACCGAAATAAATTTTGAGATATGAATTTTATTGAACCTATTATGATTAATAATACATTGAATACAGCCCGGTATAAACTAAAATTGCACCAGGAAAAAGGAGCAAATAGTGAATTGTCAATATTTGAAGTTGCTAATCTGATGGACATTCTCAGAGCAGCTGAAAATGATGAGAGTATTCCTAAAACTCCAATATTTTTCGGGTACAGCCTGAATTGATTTTTACATCATTTATACTCTTATACAGCAGTGAAGTAATTTATAACATCACTGCTTTTCTTATGTATATATAGCTCCATTCCATAAATCTTCCTTCTACAATTAAGAATCCTTCCAATACATAAAAAATATCCTGATGCAGAGTAGGGGAGTCTATCTTACGCGTTTTTATATGTTCCTCATTACATAATTACATTTGTAATCAATAATTTTGTTTCTGAAAGTTCTTTTTTTGTATTACATTTGTAACATGAGTATACAAGACAGGATACAAATGATCATGCGTATGAATAATCTTAACGCATCACAGTTTGCTGATAAGATTGGTGTGCAAAGGAGTAGTATTTCTCATATAATAAGCGGTAGAAACAAACCTAGTCTTGACTTTTTACAAAAAACACTGGATAAGTTTCCACGTGTAAATGCAGATTGGTTAATAACAGGTAAAGTCAAGCAAGAGCAAATTGTTACAAATGTAACAGATAGTAATCAACTAAAAGAAGAACCTCTTGCTGAATACAAGAAAACCCCACCTCTTGAACAAACTGAAAAAGAAGAGGTGCAAATCAAAGGAAATGCACCTCAAGTAGAAAAAATAGTGTGGTTTTATTCCGATGGAAGTTACCGCATATTTGAGAATAACTAATTTATTTACAACAACTTATTATCAGATGCTTTCTGGACTGCCTCCAGTTTATTTCTTACCTGCAATTTTTTATAAATATTCTCAATATGCTTACGCACAGTAAAATAACTGATATTCAAATTAGAAGCAATTCGTTCATAAGTTAACCCGCTCTTAAGTTGGTTTAACAATTCTAGTTCTCTTGGAGTCAATCCAAAATCTTCCGTGGTTTTTATTCCCTGAAACGGTGTTTTCACCATTTTTAAGGCTCGTAATGCAATTCCTGGACTCATAGCTGCTCCACCTAATGTTGTGTCAGTAATCGCTTTGTAAAGCATCTCTCCATTGTCTTCTTTTAACAAATACCCTGTAGCTCCGGCCATAATCGCATTGAATAAACTTTCATCATCATCAAACATAGTGATCATGAGTATTTTTATATGCGGCCATCGTTTTATAACTTCGCAAGTAGCTTCAATGCCATTCATTACCGGCATTTGAATATCCATCAGAATAATTTCAAGATTATTATCTTCCTCTAATTTATCCAACAAATCACTACCATTGGATGAAATATGTTTTATCTTAATCTCTTCATACGGCTTTAAACGCTCCAAAAGAGCCTGCAGAGCCAATTGGTTATCCTCTGCGATTGCTACTCGTATTTTATTCATGTTGTTTGCTTTTTAGTGTAAATTTTCCGGCAATTGTAGTTCCTTTTCCTATAATACTGTCTATACTCAGTTCGCCTCCCAGTTCCCTGATGCGGTACTCCATATTCCTCAATCCATTTCCGGTGCGCCCCGTCTCTTTATCAAACCCTTTTCCGTAATCCCTCACCTCAAACTGAACTGTTTCTAAATCACACTGAAAAACAATATCAATGGATGGAGTTTGTGCATACTTTAGTGCATTATTAACAGCCTCCTGAATAAGGCGAATAAGATGTGTTGTTTCTGCTTCATTCAATTCTGCACTTTCATTACCTAACACATCTATAGAGACTTGAATATCGCTGTTATCAGGAGAGAGAAACTCCCTCATACGCAAAGCTATTTCATCCAACGAAGCATTCTCATTATTCAAAATCCAAACCGTATTACGCAACTCCTTCATCGTACGTTTCAACATACTTCGCACATTACCGATCCGCTGATCTCCTGTAAGTGCGTTATCATTATTAAGGTTTTCTACACTGGCATTAATAAAAGTGAGGTAAGAACCTATATTATCATGTAGCTCCCGCGAAATACGGAGTCTGTCCTCCTGTATTCTGTTCAGCGCCTCTTGTCTTGCCAGAGAAAGTTCCAGATTCTTTCTTCTTACCTCTTCTTTTTTACGATAGTAGAGTAGGACTGCTGCTATAATAACCAGTATCGTCACCAGGATCACACTCCATACTGCATATTGTAAACGTTGCTTTTCTAATCGATTTACTTCCAGTTCTTTTTGTTGTTTAAGTACCTCTTTTTCTTTTTCGGCAGTTTCGTACTTCACCAGGGCATCTGTCAACTCTACTTCGCTCTCAATCTTATTTAGTTCTCCCTGAAGATTGCTGAATTTTAATTGGTTTTCATACGCTTCTTCAAATTGATTTACAGAAGCAAATGCGAAAGCAATGTAGGAATACACTTCAAGCAGATCTCTTTTTTCATCCGTTTCTTCCGAATATTCCTTTGCTTCTGTCAGGAATTGAATGGCTTTCTGATACTTTTTTAGATCATTGTACAAATTACCCAATGCCGTTGTAACGACAATTTTTTGTTTTACAGGCAAAAGGTTTATTTTTTCATAAGCCTTTAAAAAATAAGGGATAGCTTCGGTGTAAAGCCCCTGTTTCTTTAACAGGTTTCCTATGTTTACTTCAGGATTTACCTGGGCAGAGGGGTCGTTACTCTTTATAGCATACTCATAGGCCAGTAAATAATAGTGCATAGCACTGTCCGGCTGACCTAGATTCTTATGAGATAAACCTATATTATTGTAACCAAAAGCAATAGATGCGTAATCATTCAGCTCTAGCTTAATCTTTTGTGCTTTACGGTAATATTCGAGCGCTTTTTTTTCATTTCCATATGCGTCTGCCCATATGTTCCCAACCTGATTCAGAGCCTTTGATTTCGATTTTGGATACCCCTCCCCACAATCTTCTATTGATTCAAGTAATAGTTTAATTGATTTATCTAAATCATCTTTATGATAGTAAAATAAAGCCAGATTATACTTATTTGTTATTACTGAAGCTGTATCCTCTATGCTTACAAAATAATGAACAATTTTCTCTCCCAATTCAATTGCCTTGTTCATATCTCCCATATCATCATAGATACGAGCCATCTGCCCATTGGCAATCCAGTAATTATCGAGATTTCCTACTTTTTTAAATGCTTCTGCTGCCAATTCAAATCTCGCAATACTACTTTCTCTTTCCCCTTTTCTAAGAAAGGCTTGTCCCATCCGGTAATTTACACGAGCTTTTTTCTCAATACTATCGGAACTGATTTCAACATACGCTTTATTGTAGTAAAACAGAGCTGAATCATATTCATAATCCCCATAAAAAAGCTCTGCTTTATCCAAAAATAAAGATTCCTGGGCATTTAATCCACTGAAATGAAAAGTAGAAGCTAATAAGCAGGTTACAAGAATATTCTTCATAGTTTACTATATCAAAACGTCTAAATTTAGATGTTTTTGACAAAATTGAAAGGAATTGATAAATAATACAATACGACATTAGTCTTATTTACCATTCCACCAAAGAAAACACTATGAAAAAATAACTCCGCTGGCTACCAATTCATCCTTGTCATAAAAAGCAGCAAACTGACCGGGAGTAATCCCTCTTTGCAAACTTTTAAACAACACATAATACCCTTCCTCTTTCCGAAGCAAAACACCTTCTTGCAAAGCCTGTCTGTATCGTATACGAACTTTAAAATCAGCGGTATTACCTACATCAAAATGAAGAGAAGGTTTAATAGTATGAAAATCTTCATTTTTGATAAATAATGCCCACCTGTTTAACCCCGGATGATCATCTCCCTGCCCTGAGAAAACAATATTATTTTGTGTATCTGTAGCCAGAACAAAAGAGGGAAGAGGTCGCCCTCCGATATGTAAACCTTTTCGTTGTCCTATGGTATAAAAATGAGCCCCTTGATGTTCAGCGACTTTAACACCTTGTTCTTTTGAGAAAACAAACGGTTTACTCAGTTCCTCTACCTGCTCAAGAACAGGCGAAATAGACTGATAGCTAATCAATTGAGGCAAGTCGGCAGGGATCTCAATAACTTCTCCCGTTTTTACCTTCAATTGTTGTTGTAAAAACTCAGGAAGCGATATTTTCCCAACAAAACAAAGCCCCTGCGAATCTTTTTTCTCTGCCGTAATTAACCCTGCATCCTTTGCTATTTTTCGAACCTCTGATTTTTGTAAATCTCCAACCGGAAAAAGAGCTTTTGAAAGCTGATCCTGACTTAACTGACATAAAAAGTAACTCTGATCCTTTCCCGAATCCAGTCCGGACAACAAACCAAACGTTCCATCTTTGTGTTCAATTCTACGACAATAATGGCCTGTGGCCACATAATCAGCTCCCAGATCCATTGCTGCTTTAAGAAACACATCAAACTTTATCTCTCTATTGCACAATACATCAGGGTTTGGCGTCCGCCCCGACTCGTACTCCGCAAACATATAATCTACTATCCGTTCCTTGTATTCTTTACTCAAGTCAATTACCTGAAAGGGAATACCTAAATGCTGAGCTACCAGAAGCGCATCGTTTGAATCGTCAATCCACGGACAGTCATCTGAAAGGGTGACCGATTCGTCATGCCAGTTTCTCATAAACATTCCAATTACTTCATATCCCTGCTCTAACAGAAGATAAGCTGCAACACTGGAATCCACACCTCCTGACAATCCTACAACAACTCTTTTTTTCATAATCAGTTGCAAAATTAATCAAAAATGAAGTCTTGTGGTTAATTTGTCTGAATTACGGATGCATACTAAAAGAAGAACTCATTCAGTAGAAATAACATTTGATTACAAATGTGATATTATGCAAACTCTTTATACACAATCTTTTTAATTAACTAGCTACAAATGTAACAACTTATTTCTACTTAATGAAAAACCGTTTAATTACATTTGTAACCAATTCTTTTATCTTCGATTAACTATAATTAACAAATCAGATCGGTGCATTTTGTATCTTTGGCTCATGAGAAAATGGACAATACTACTCGTAACAACATTATTCAGCTCTTTTCTTAGCCAGGCGCAAAATTGTACTGAAGTAACCGTATCGGGACGGGTGGTTGATTCTTTACAACTTCCGGCATTTTATAATTTAATGATTATTAATAAATCATCAGGAAAAGGATATTTTGGACGTCCTGACGGGTCATTCACTTTTGCTGCTAATAATGGTGATTCCATTGTATTATCTATAACGGGTTATAAAAGCGTGGGATTTATAGTGAACGACAACCAGTATTGTACTATGCGTATTACCAAAACAATTGCTCAGTTATCCTATCAGTCTTCGGATGTAGTTGTAAAACCTATAAAAACACTGGATCAACTCAAAGAGGAACGCGAACGACTAGCTTTTAAAGAAACCCGTTCCATTACAGGAATAAATGTAATTCAAAGTCCAATTACAGCTCTTTATGAGCGCTTCAGTAAAAAAGAACGATCCAAGAGACTTGTTGCTGAAATGGAACATCAGGACAATATTAATTTAGTATTGCGTGAATTACTTCGTAATTATATTTCGTATGACATTATTGATTTGGATGAAGAAGAGTTTGTAGAATTTATCCAATTCCTTAATATTTCTGAAGAATTCCTGAAAACAGCATCTGATTATGATCTGATCCTGTTTATTAAAGATAAATTAGAACATTACAAATCCATCAACAACTTGGTCCCCAAGCATACGGAAGAAGAATATATTTATGAGGAAAAGTAACCTGTGATCAGGAAAGTTTGGGGTTGTTTTTGTGTCTTGTATGATCTCTGCCTGTTTTCTTTTCCAGGTTTTTGCGCATTGCACTTTCTAGATCGATTCCTGTTTGATTAGCAAGACAAATCAACACAAAAAGAACGTCGGCCAGTTCGTCACCCAAATCTTTATTTTTGTCACTTTCCTTTTCACTTTGTTCTCCGTAGCGGCGCGACATAATGCGCGCAACTTCTCCTACTTCCTCCATAAGAACTGCTGTATTGGTCAATTCGTCAAAATAGCGAACACCATACTCTTTTATCCAATCATCAACAATTTTCTGTGCTTCCTGAAGTGTCATAGTTATTTAACATCGTGTATTTCCAGATCAAAAATCAATATTGAATGGGCAGGTATTTCACTTTTTTCCTGCTGACCATATCCTAAATCAGGAGGGATAAATAATTGTGCTTTTGTACCAACATGCATATACAACATGGCTTCACGCCACCCATTAACCAGTCGTTTCAAGTCCAAATCTACAGGCTCTCCCAGCTGACTGTCAAAAGGCCTACCATTTGTCAGATACCCTTTATAGTTTACAGATATTATCGCATCATAAGGAATCTCCGGTCCATCTCCTTCTTTAATAATACGATAGTACAAACCGGATTCTGTTCGCACCACATCTTCAATTTTCTTTTCCTTCAGGTATTTTTGGATTTCCTGATCAAACAACGCTAGTTCTTCGTCCGAATAACCTGAGCAGGCAGTAAGCACAGATAGTATTATCAATGGTAAAAGTCTAAAGAGTCCCTTCATCTAAAACAAAATTGGTTGTACAGTGTATCCTTTCTTTTTCAGTAATTCAATAACTCCGTTTTCTCCGGCCAAATGGGCAGCTCCCACTGCAATAAACGCATTCTTTTCAGAGATGATTTTTTCAATTTCAGGAATCCATGCTTTGTTTCTATTCGTTAACAGGATATCCTCAAAATCCAATAACTCCTGAGAAGTTTCTTTCATAAAAACAGCCAGACTATCCAGATTACCTGCCCGGTATATTTTTTGCAGCTTCTCCGTTTCTTCCTCCATTTTATCTTTTTCCTCAAAATACTGAGTTATCATTGAACCCATACCGCTCTGAGGAATTTGGTCGAAAAATCCCAATTGTTGCTCTACAGTCTCCAGTCCGATGATCTCCATTTCGTTTTCCTTCGCAAGGTTCGTGAACGAAAGCTCAAAAGATTCTGTTTCTCCGGAGAATTGTTTTGATGTCACTAATTGCAATATGATAAAAGGTTTCATTCTTCCAAAAGCAAGGTCAAAGGCTTCTTTATTCATGTTCATTTCACTCTCCATGAAATCGTAAACAAGTTCCATTTGTTCTTCAGTGAAATAATCGTTGATCGATTCTCCTTCGGGTAATAACATCAGACTCATCGCTGAAGCATAATCAGGAAGAGCCCCTAATTCCATAACAAGAACATCTGACTTTTTGACCAAATTCTGGAGTTTCTCCGGAAAATAAAAGTATTCTTTATTTATAAGGTGCATTGTACCATACAGATAAGCATCCGTGGTCATTCCTTCTTTTTCAATTTTCCACAGAAGGGAGCTTTCAGGAGTGCCTTCCGCTTGTTTTTCTACTCCACAAGAAAACAGAAAGGGGAGTAGCATTGCTAATACAACAGGTAATCTATTCATTGTTTATTTTTTGGTCAGTTCGACAAGATAATGATAATCTTTATCATAAAGTAGCTCTACCGAAAAGCCTACTTTTTCAGCACAATCGCTCAACGTATGGAAATCAACATATAACCATTTAAACCAATCTCCCTGCGTTTCTTTATACTGCATCTGGAAATCATATTCGCCATAATATTCGGCGTTCAGATTTACCCAATATCCTCCTTCATCATCTTCATAGAGGTATCGCAAATCACTGGAATCACAAAGGACCTTTCCTTTCGGAGTGGTCAACTCATAAGCTTGTCGCAATGTAGGTTCAAGATTTTTCAGTTCTCCTCCGATACCGATTCCGTTCATAAGGAAAAGAAGTGTGTCGTATTGCTCTCCCTTCAGGTCAAAAAAGTCAATACAACGACTATTTAACTCCTGCGTAATGTGGTATTCAACCGCTCCTTTGGATAGTTCAATTAAAGAAACTTCCAGACCTTGTTGTTTTAACCATTTCGCATGACATCCCGCACCAGCTCCTACGTCCAGGATCTTTCCCGAACAACGCTTTAATGCGATTTGTTCCAGCTCCGGCATTTCTTCAAAATCCCGGAAGAGCAATTCTACTTCCATACTGTCGTCCTCACAAAGTTCTGAACGAACAATAATATCGGGTGTCGGACTACCTTTCACATAGTCGTGAATCGCGTGTCCGAAAGGATCTTTTTCAAACATGATTAAATTCTAGTAGTCGTATTCGTCGTAACTCTCAAAGCCTTCTGAAAAATCTTCGTCATCATACGAATCTATATCGTCAAACATATCTTCGTCGTCTTCACTAAATTCAGACTCCATCATAAAGTCTTCACTTTTGGAATTTTCATCAGGAGCATCACCAATGGATAAAGCTACATAGGGAGTCGTAACCTCCTCATTTGTTTCCTGCTGCAACTCAATAAGGAAAATCCACATTTTAAGGAAATCATGAACAAGTATAATTTTCTGATCAGCCTCTTCGACCATAGTCTCTAAAGCGGTCTGATTCATAAGAACCGTATCATTCTCCTCTTCGCCAAAAGACATATCCATCAGGGTAATTTCTTCCCCCTTATCCCAATCCTCATTACTCATGTAGAATGAGGCCATTTCTTCATTTTTAAATCCAAAAGCATCCAAAATAGTTCGATACAAATGCTCGAAGTTATCGGATTTAGCAATAACAATGTCTCGGAAGATTTCTTCTTCTTTATCACTGTCTAATAGAACTCTGAATTTATATGCGCTCATTTTTTGATAAAAAGTGCTACGAAAGTAGCAAGAATAATTTAATTCGCCTGTTTTGATATACTTCCCTGAACTTTCAGTCCTAATTCAGTCCCTTTCGCTAACATATATGCATAGGCCTGATCATATTCATTCGGAATTTCACCTTCCAGGATAGCCTCTTTAATAGCTGCTTTTATTGTTCCTATTTCAGAGCAGGGACCAATACCAAAAGTTTTCATAATTATATCACCCGTGACAGGTGGTTGAAAGTTTCGGATACGATCTTTCTCTTCTACGGCATGTAATTTCTCCTTAACAATCGTAAAGTTCTTTTTGTAGCGTTTTACTTTAAACTCATTCTTGGAAGTAATATCCGCATTGCAAAGCGTCATCAGATCATCTATATCATCTCCGGCCTCAAATAACAATCGGCGAACAGCTGAATCTGTAACATTGCCTTTAACAAGAGAAATAGGGCGTAAATGCAAGCGAACCAATTTCTGGACGTACTTCATTTTGTGATCCAATGGTAGTTTCAACCGGGAAAAGATCCGAGGAACCCATCTTGCACCAAGATCTTCATGTCCGTGAAAGGTCCATCCTGCCTGTTCATCGAAACGTTTGGTGGGAGGTTTGGCAATATCGTGCATAATCGCTGCCCATCGCAACCAAAGGTTATCTGTATTTTCAGAGATATTATCCAACACCTCTAGTGTATGATAGAAATTATCTTTATGCGAATGTCCGTTAATGGTTTCAACTCCCTGTAAAGCCGTCATTTCCGGAAAGAACCGATGCAATAATCCCGTTGAGAATAATAATTGAAATCCACGGGATGGAACAGGGCAGAGGATGATCTTATTCAACTCATCCATAATACGCTCTTTCGAAATGATATCCAATCTTTCGGCGTTCTCTTTAATGGCTTTTAGGCTCGCTGTCTCTATTTTAAAATCCAGCTGCGTTGCAAACCGAATTGCACGCATCATCCGAAGAGGGTCATCCGAATACGTAATTCCCGGATCCAAAGGAGTACGAATAATTCCTTTGTCAAGATCTTCAATCCCTCCGAAGGGATCAACTAATTCTCCGAAATGGTCAGGATGAAGATTAATCGCCATTGCATTAATGGTAAAATCTCTCCGGTTCTGATCGTCTTCAAGTGTACCGTCTTCTACAATCGGTTTCCTGGAATCCCGCTGGTACGATTCTTTACGGGCTCCTACAAATTCGACATCCAGATCTTTGTATATGAATTGGGCCGTGCCAAAGTTTTTAAAGTAGTTGACTTTTTTGACCCGGAGTTTTTCACCAGCCATTCTGGCCAGTTCAAGTCCGTTTCCGACAACGACAATATCAATATCTTTTGACGGACGGTCCAAAAGAAGATCGCGTACATATCCGCCGATTACATAACAGGACAAATTATTTTCTCCCGCTATTTGCGAAACCACCTTAAATACAGGGTGTTTTAGGTATGGTGAAAAATTGTTTTCCATAAATGGGGGTGCAAATATACAAAGACATTAACGTCTTATCAATTCGATTTCCCCGTTTTTACCGATTTTAATAATTTTTGAAGGTGTTTCGGATGATTTAAAGTTCGGATTATTCAGTGTAAAATCTATCTGTCGAACAATATTTTCATCTACACTTTCAATATCGGTTGGGAAAGGTTTTCCTGAAATATTGGCAGAAGTAGATAAAATCGGTCTTCGTAAAGTCTGAATCAATTTTTTGCAAAACGGATCTTGCGTTACTCTGATTCCTATGGAACCATCCTGTCCCGTAACAAGCGAAGAAAGCCCTTGCGAAGTAGGGTAAATAATTGTTAAAGGATCAATGGCTGTGTCAATCAAATCATAACAGATTTCAGGGAATTCCGGCACAAACCTCTCTAACATAGGAACACTGTCTACCAGCAAAATAAAACTCTTTGATTCATCTCTTTGTTTAATAACCATCACTTTTTTCACAGCTTCGCTATTCGACGGATCACACCCCAATCCCCAAATGGTGTCTGTCGGATAAAGAATTACTCCCCCGGACCTGATAACTTCGGTCGCTTTCAAAAAGTCACTCATAATTGATTTTTTTACAAATTTATTTATGAAAGCAGTACAACAAAAAGAAATCATGTAATTTAACTATCTTTGCCACCAAATTTTTCAGAAAATGGCATTAAAATGTGGTATCGTAGGATTGCCTAATGTCGGTAAATCCACTCTTTTTAACTGTTTATCCAATTCAAAAGCGCAATCGGCAAACTTTCCGTTTTGTACAATAGAGCCGAATGTCGGGACTATTTCTGTTCCTGACAACCGCCTGGTTGAGCTCGAAAAGCTAGTCAACCCGGAACGCGTTATCCCAACAACTATGGAAATAGTGGATATTGCCGGACTGGTTAAAGGAGCTTCTAAAGGAGAGGGACTTGGGAATCAGTTTTTAGCCAATATCCGTGAAACAGATGCCATTATCCATGTTCTTCGTTGTTTTCAGGATGACAATATTGTGCACGTAGACGGTTCTGTCGATCCTATTCGTGATAAGGAGGTTATTGACACTGAATTACAACTGAAAGACCTTGAAACCATAGAAAAACGTATTCAGGCGTTGTCGAGAGTTGTTAAGTCAGGAGACAAGGATGCCGTAAAATCAATGGCACTGGCTGAACGAATCAAAGCTCACCTGGAGCAAGGAAAGAATATTCGGGGAATGGAGTTTGAGGAGACTGAAGAACCTTTTGTAAGGGAGTTTCAATTGATCACTTCCAAACCTGTTCTTTATTTGTGTAATGTCGACGAATCTTCTGTGAAAACAGGTAATGAATTTGTTGAAAAAGTAAAAGAAGCAGTTAAAGACGAACACGCTGAAGTACTGGTGATCGGAGCCAAAATTGAAGCGGATATAACTGAACTTGATACATACGAAGAGCGCAAAATGTTCCTGGATGAACTGAGACTTGAAGAGCCAGGGGTAAATCGTCTGATTCGCTCAGCATATAAACTATTGGATCTACAAACGTATTTTACCGCTGGAGTAAAAGAAGTTAGAGCCTGGACGATTAAAAAAGGCTGGACAGCTCCACAGGCTGCCGGCGTAATCCATACGGATTTTGAAAAAGGGTTTATTCGTGCTGAAGTAATGAAATATGATGACTTCATTGAGCTGGGGTCTGAAGCCAAAGTCAAAGAAGTAGGAAAAATGAAAGTAGAAGGGAAAGAGTATATTGTTCATGACGGAGATATCATGCACTTCCGATTCAATGTATAAGTAAAATTCTTTTCTCTGAAGAAAATAGTTGCGGGCTGAAATTATCAGCCCGTTTTTTATTTACACCTCTCCCAAACTACTGATTTTCAATATTGATTCTATACCATCATTTTTTTTCACTGGATGTTCATTCAAATCATTTTTTTTCTATTTTCGCTCGCCAAAAAATTCGTCCCAATCGGCTGAAATAAAGACGGTTTGAGGCATGTTGTTTGAGTGTGTTATTACTAATACGTGAGACATGTATGGAACTGATCTTAATCCGTTGTATGAGGAAATCATATCGGGATTAATAAATGAGAATTTCGCTGTATTTGACGGTTTTTTTGATGAAAATATGCTGGAAGCACTGACTTCCAGATTAGAATATCATCTGGAAGAAGAACGGCTGCGTACAGCAGGAATTGGAAACAAAGAACTGGTAAGTATCGATAAACAGATCCGATCAGATAAAATTCTCTGGTTAAAAGACCATCCGGAACACCCTGTAGAGAAAGAATTTATGGATGGTGTAGCTGCTTTTAGTGAGTATATGAACCGAACTTGTTTTGCCGGAATACAGGGAGGTGAATTTCACTATGCATGTTATGAAGAAGGAGCCTTTTATAAACGTCACATTGACCGGTTTATGAATGACAATTCCCGCAAGTATTCCATCATAACTTATCTGAATAAGGATTGGCAACCCGAAGACGGGGGAGAGTTGGTTCTCTATCTGGAAGACAGAACACTATTATTGCGCCCTGAATTCGGAAAAACAATTCTTTTTAAATCCGACTTAATCGAACATGAAGTGTTGCCCGCCAAACGCAGAAGATTAAGTATTACAGGGTGGTTAAAGTAAGTAGTTCAACTCTTTTATTAACAAGTTTCTCGTCTGAGTTGTTAATAAATTAATCCACAAATAACATTGTTTCGAATAAGTTTTTTCTACTTTGGTCTAAACTAAAAACAATTTATTATGAATGTAAACGAACTTATTGCTGTCTTGGCAGCGTATGGATTATTTGTCCTTGGACTGGCAGTATTCCAAATTATTGTTATGTGGAAATTATTTACAAAAGCAGGGCAACCTGGTTGGGCAGCTATCATTCCAATCTATAATTTAATTGTATTTATTCAAATAGCAAAAAAACCTACATGGTGGGCTATCTGGTTCTTCGCTCCTCTTTTATTAGGTTTACTTGCGGGTGTACTTCCTCCGTTTTTATTCTTAATTCTTAATTTGGTAGCAGTAGTCGGACTAATCGTTTTTGCTATTCTTCTACAAGTTGGAATTGCAAAAGCTTTTGGTCAAGGTGCCGGTTTCGCTGTTGGCTTAATATTTTTCAACCTTATTTTTATGGCTATTCTGGCATTTGGAAATTACCAATACGAAGACCAGAACTCAGACGAAGCAATTCTGGCATAAATATTATATCAACTTTTTTTTGAAAAGCTCCCTGACCGGGAGCTTTTTTAGTTTCTACCCAAGAAGTTTCGAAAAACAGGGGTGAGTTTTCAACAATTTGCCTGAACCATCCGGCAGAGACGAGTATTTTTCCTACTTTTATTCGGGCTACCTTCCGCGGTGGATGGACCTTGGTTTTACTTGTTTTACCTTTATTCTATTTCGATGAAAAAAGTATTGATCTTTCTACTTTTACCACTATTACTGATTACATGTGGTAAAGAAGTTTCACTTGAAGAGTTTAATTCGGATCCTTCCCTTTTTGGAGAATATATTTCGGATTATACTTCCGGACTCATTTCCAAAAAGTCAGATATCTATGTTGTCCTGGCATTTGAGAATACCGACTGGAAACCTCAGGAAGAACTTAGTAGCTCCCTTTTTGACATCACTCCGTCAACAGATGGAAAGGTAGTGGCTCTATCGACTAATTCGATTGCTTTTATTCCTGAAAAGGATCTCGAGCAGGATACTGAATACCGGATCACTTTTCATCTATCAGAGGTAACAGAAGTACCTTCGGAATTAAGCGAATTCAACTTTTCATTTAAGACCTTTAAACAAGATTTTGTAGTCGAAACACTCGATTTGCAATCGTATAGTAAAGATTGGCAGTACCTTAACGGGATTCTTACTACAAGTGATGATATGGACTTTGAAGAAGCTCAACAACTTATTTCTGCTTCTCAAGGTGATCGAAACGTACAGGTAAAACTGGATAAGCAAATGTCTTCAACACGTGAATTCCCTTTTGTTATCGACAGCATTAAACGGGAAGTGAAAGACAGCTACCTGACTATTAAATGGGATGGAACAGAATTAGGTCTTGACCAAAAAGGGGAGCAACGTTTTGAAATTCCGGGTAAAGAGAATTTTAAAATCATCCAGATGGAAGTAATTGACGAAGGAGAGCAAATGCTTCATATCAATTTTTCAGATCCTATTCGAAAAGGACAAAATTTAAAGGGGCTTATTCAGGTTGAAACAGCGTCAAATCTCCGTTTTAAGACAGAAGGAAACATTTTGAAAGTACTTTTTAATGATATTCTTGATGGTGAATTACTCGTTGAAGTTTTTCAGGGGATTCAAAGTGAAGAAGGCTATAAAATGAAGAAAAACCATAGTGAAAAAGTATCTTTCAGTCAATTGAAGCCCAATATCAGATTCACCAGGAATGGTTCAATTTTACCGGGATCCGCTGCTCTGAAAGTTAATTTTGAAGCTGTAAACCTGAAAAAAGTAGATGTTAAAGTCTATAAAATTTTCACCAACAACATTTTACAATTCTTACAAGAGAATGAATTAAACGGGACACGAAACCTGAGAAGAGTTGCCGCTCCGGTAGCTGAAAAAACAATAGAACTGGCTGAAAAAAATAGCCGGGCAGCAAAACGTTGGACCAACTACGCCATTGATCTCTCCACCTTCATTCAACCCGATCCGGGAGCAATCTACCGTGTCGAAATAGGTTTTAAACGTTCTTATTCGCTTTACAGTTGCGACATTGCGTATAACGGAGAAGATGAAGAAACCAGTGAGCATAATCCGTATGATGTTCGTTCCGTTGATGAGTATGATTACTACGACTATTACTGGTATGACAATTATGAATACCTTAATAAAAAAGATCCGTGTGAAGCTTCTTATTACAGGCGCAGCCCGATTGGCATGAATATCCTGGCTTCTGATCTTGGTGTCATCGCTAAAAGAGGTGAAAACGGAAGTTACTTTTTTGCCGTTAACAATATCATTTCTTCCGAACCGGTGTCAGGTGCTAAAATTGAGTTGTTTACGTATCAGCAACAATTAATCACGACATTAACGACAGATTCAGAAGGTTTTGCATCAGGAAAAGCAAATAAGTATGCCTATTTTGCTGTTGTCAAAAAAGATAAAAGTACAACCTATCTGAAATTAGACGAAGGGTATGCGAACTCTGTCAGTAATTTTAATGTTTCCGGTAAAAAACTCCAGAAAGGATTAAAAGGATATGTCTATGGTGAACGAGGTGTATGGCGTCCAGGTGATACACTTTTCATCGGATTTATGTTGAATGATACGGAGAATCCTATTGGAAAAAACCATCCGATCAAGTTTAAGTTGCGAGATCCTAACGGAAAAATTGTATACCAGGAAGTTCAAAATTCAACAAAGGAACATCACTATACATTTGTGATTCCTACAGATGAAAATGCGACCACCGGGAACTGGGAATCTGTTGTTAGTGTTGGAGGGGCACATTTCTATAAACGAATAAAAATAGAGACGATAAAACCCAACCGACTAAAAATTAACAACAGGTTAGACAGTGATGTAATTTCTGCGCGGACCACCAACAAAGGAACTGTACAGGTTAACTGGTTACATGGTGCAATTGCGAAAAATCTGAAGCTGGACATGTCAGCCAAATTTTCTGCACAAACCACAAAGTTCAAAAACTATGATAATTTCATTTTTGATGATCCGGTTCGAAGTTTTGAAACGGAAGAAGTTTCACTTTATTCCGGATCCTTGAATGACTTAGGAGTAGCATCTTATTCCATTCGTCCTCAGGTTGAAAATGAAGCTCCCGGAATGTTAAAAGCTGTTGTAATGACAAAAGCCTATGAAAATGGGGGAGATTTCAGTACAGATGTAATGACGGTTGATTACTCTCCGTATTCAACGTATGTCGGACTTCAAACTCCGGAACCGAATAAATACGGACTTTTGGAAACCGGAAAGAAAAATCAGTTTACTGTTGTTACGGTTGATGAAAAAGGTCGTCCAAAAGCGGTTAATGAGCTTCAGGTAAAGATCTGGAAAATCAGTTGGAGATGGTGGTGGGATGCCAGCTATGAAAACTTGTCACATTATACTTCTTCGTATGGAAGAACACCGGTAGAAAACTATCATATTTCAACAAACTCTTCAGGAAAGGCATCTTTTAGTTTTAAAGCAGAAGATGACGACTGGGGACGTTATCTGGTACGAGTGTATGATCCTTCGGGGGGACATGCTGCCGGAACAACCGTTCTTATTGATTGGCCTTACTGGTCCGGTAAGTCAAAAAATGATGGATCTGATAATGCAACGATGCTCGTGTTCAATACAGATAAGGAAAAGTACGATGTCGGCGAAAAAGCAGCGATTTCTTTCCCTTCCAGCCAGGGAGGACGAGCTTTGGTTTCTCTTGAAAACGGATCAAAAGTTGTACAGACTTTCTGGGTTTCTACGCAAAAAGGAGAAACGAAGTTCGAATTACCTATAACACAGGAAATGGCTCCGAATGTTTTTGTTCATATTACTTCACTTCAACCACATAGCACAACCAAAAATGACGCTCCGATCCGTATGTATGGGGTCATACCTATTGAGGTAGTCGATCGCTCAACAGTGCTCGAACCACAAATAAAAATGCCGGACGTATTGCAACCGGAAGAGAATTTTACAGTTGAAGTAAACGAGAAAAACGGTAAACCAATGACGTATACACTGGCGGTTGTCGATGAAGGCTTATTGGATTTGACCCGTTTTAAAACACCGGATGCCTGGAAAGAGTTTTACGCAAGAGAAGCTTTAGGTGTAAGAACCTGGGATATGTACAATGAAGTAATCGGAGCTTTCGGAGGAAAAATAGAGCAAATCTTCTCTATCGGTGGTGACGAAGACCTGAGCGGTGCAAAAGCGAAAAAGGCAAATCGCTTTAAACCCGTTGTGATGTATTATGGTCCTTTCACTTTACAACCCGGTAAGAGTAAAAAACATACCATTAAGATGCCATATTACATAGGTAGTGTGCGAACAATGGTTGTAGCCGGTAATCTCGAGAATGAATCCTACGGATCAGCCGAAAAAGCAACACCTGTCCGGAAACCGTTGATGGTACTGGCTTCGCTACCCCGGAAATTATCTCCTACAGAAAAGATTAAACTTCCGATTACTGTATTTGCTATGGAAAGCAAAGTGAAAAATGTTTCTATCCAGATTAAAACCAACAATGCAATTCGTGTGATCGGATCAGATAAACAAACCTTAACCTTCTCTTCTCCAGATGAAAAAATGGCTTATTTTGATCTGGAAGTCAATCCGGTTGAGGGAATCGGAAAAGTCCAGGTTTTAGCTACTTCGGGGAGTGAAAAAGCTTATTACGAGGTGGAATTAGATATTTTCAATCCTAATCCGGTGACCTTTGAAACGTATGATGCTGTAATCAATGCATCCGGTAGTGAGAACATTGACTTTTCTACTTTTGGAGTAGCAGGAACCAATGAAGCATGGCTGGAAGTCTCTTCTTTCCCGGCTATTGATCTTAGTCGACGTCTTGATTATCTGATCCGTTATCCACATGGATGTCTGGAACAGACTACATCGACTGTTTTCCCACAGTTGTATCTGGAGGAAATTACTGAATTGACATCTTCGGAGAAGTTCAAAATCAAGAATAATATCTTAAATGGAATTCGAAAACTTTCTTCGTTCCAACTTTCAAACGGTGGTTTTGCATATTGGCAGGGGCAACAGCAAGCTGATGAATGGGCAACATCTTATGTCGGACACTTCCTTCTCGAAGCAGAGAAAAAAGGATATGTACTGCCTGTCAATTTAAAATCCTCATGGATAGCTTATCAGCAGAAAGCTGCCCGAGAGTGGCGTTTCTCGACTATTTATGGAAATGACTTTGAGCAGGCTTATCGTTTATTCACATTAGCATTGGCAGGAAAACCGGATCTGGCTTCTATGAACCGATTGAAATCCACTACCGGTTTGTCTTCTGTTTCCCGATTGCGACTCGCTGCTACGTATGCTTTAGCCGGACAGAAAAACGCAGCTCAACAACTGGTTAAATCAAGTCAGCTGGAAGATCTGAAAACCAGAGGATATAGTTACTACGGTTCTATCGACAGGAATCGAGCAATGCTTCTCGAAACTCTAGTATTAACAGGCGATCAATATCAGGCTAAAAAGCAAGCAGAAAAACTGGCACAACAGCTTTCTTCCGACAAATGGATGAGTACACAAACCACTGCTTACGCATTATATGCTATTGCCCGTTTTGCCTCCATAAGTGGTGAGTCTGGGGTTAAAGGGAGTGTCTCAGTAAACGGTAAAACAACTTCTTTCCAATCTTCTAAATCATTAGTGCGAGAGAAAATTGACATCAAAACAGGAAGTAATACTGTGAAGGTGAAAAACAGTGGAGGAAATACGCTCTATACAAGAGTATTATCCTCTGGTCGTCTTCCAGTAGGAGAAGAGAAGAGTTTTAGTAATAATCTTAGTTTACAGGTTGTTTACCGCACAAAGAGTGGTTCTCCGGTTACCTTAGGTCAAATTAGTCAGGGGAGTGAGATTGAAGCAGAAATACAGATTCAAAACACTTCATCCGAAAGAATAGAGAATGTAGCTTTGACGCATATCATTCCTTCCGGGTTTGAAATTATCAATATGCGCTATACTGATTATGGTTCTTCAGGTAACTCGAAAGCAGATCATATTGATATTCGTGATGATCGCTCCAACTTTTACTTTAGTCTGAAAGGTGGTGAGCGAAAAGTATTTACGGTACGCTTAAATGCTTCATACACCGGAAGATACTACCTGCCAGGTGCGCAAGCTGAGGCTATGTATAATAATGATTATCGCGTAAGAACAACCGGTGAATGGGTGGACATATCGAAATAGTCTGTAATGAATATGATCCGGGGGGCTTGTGGTAACTTCTTGCTGTATTGGTGGAAAAAGGTTAAAAGAAATCCGATAAAGACGATAGTAATCGTTTATCTTGCTGGTTGGTATTATTGGTTTCTTCCCGATTCTCTTTTTCACGATCCTTACTCGGTAGTCGTTGAAAGCAGGGATGGTTATCTTCTGGGTGCAAAAATTGCAGAAGACGGACAATGGCGTTTTCCTGAGGTGGATTCTGTTCCTGAAAAATACAAACACTGTGTATTGACCTTCGAGGATCAGTATTTTTATCAACACCCTGGCATTAACCCGGTTTCTATCGTCAATGCTCTTTTTGACAATATGAAATCAGGTAGAGTGGTTCGCGGAGGAAGTACAATTACTCAGCAGGTTGTCAGGTTGGCACGAAAAGGGCAGGAGAGAAGCTATGGAGAAAAATTCATAGAAATGATCTGGGCAACGCGTATGGAATTTCGCTATACAAAAGATGAAATTCTACGTATGTATGCTTCTCATGCTCCTTTCGGAGGCAATGTAGTCGGAATAGAAATGGCATCCTGGCGCTACTTTGGCGTTGCTCCACACCAATTATCATGGGCAGAAGCTGCAACACTGGCTGTACTTCCCAATGCTCCTTCGTTGATTTATCCGGGTAAAAATCAGGATAAACTGCGTGTAAAACGAAATAAACTCCTCTCACGATTAAAAACAAATGATCTGATTGATGAAATGACGTATCAATTAGCAATCAGTGAACCACTTCCGTCAAAACCGTTTCCGTTACCCGATTTCTCCAAACATCTGGTAGAGAGAGTTGCGAGTCAATCGGATTCACCTCGTTTCACTTCTACTATTGATTACGCGCTTCAACAACGACTTTCTCAGATTACCGCCAACTTCCACAGTATTTATAGCCAAAACGAAGTACACAATATGGCTATTCTTGTAGTGGAAGTTGACACCCGAAATGTGATCGGGTACATTGGAAACACTCCTACAGATAATGAACACGGAAAAGACGTGGATATTATCCCGGCACCAAGAAGTACGGGAAGTGTACTTAAACCTTTATTGTTTGCAGAAATGTTGAATGAAGGTATGCTATTGCCTGATATGTTACTCCCCGATATTCCTACACAAATATCAGGCTTTACTCCCCAAAACTTCAATTCCACATACGACGGAGCTGTGCCTGCAAGGGATGCCTTGTCCCGGTCTTTAAATATTCCGGCAGTACTGTCTCTTCAAAAATATGGTGTGAACTCATTCTATGAAGATCTCCGTTTTTATGGACAAGGATTTATTAACAAACATCCGGGACATTATGGATTATCCCTGATTCTCGGAGGTGCAGAAAGTTCGCTTTGGGATTTATGTAAGGTATACGCCAACTATGCATCTACACTGAATTATTATTCCCAAAATGAGCAGCGTTACCGCCGAGGTGAATTTCAGGAACTTTCTCTATCTGCAGAAGATCAAAAAGATTTCGGTACAATCTCACTTCAACCAACAAAAGTTGATGCCGGTTCTGTATACGAAACATTCAAAGCGATGCAGGAAGTCAACCGTACGGCAGAAGATGAAGCCTGGAAATTTTATAGTTCCTCCAGGAAAATCTCCTGGAAGACAGGTACAAGTTTCGGAAACCGGGATGCCTGGGCGATAGGTGTGTCTCCCGATTATGTTGTGGGTGTTTGGGTAGGCAATGCTAATGGTGAAGGGAGGCCTCAACTGACAGGAGTTGGTTATGCTTCTCCGATATTATTTGATGTGTTTAATCTGCTACCGGTCTCTCAACCATTTAGACGCCCCGAAACAGGCATGTTACTTAGTGAAATCTGTACAAAAAGTGGATTTCTGGCCGGACCGAATTGTGCGTCTGAATTGAAGTGGATTCCCAAACGGGGAGAAGAGACCGAGGTTTGCCCTTACCATCATACCATAACTGTTGATCGGAATGAGGAATACAGAATTAATACCAGTTGTGCGTCTCCGGAAGAGATAAAAACAATCCCCTGGTTTACATTACCACCTGTGATGGAATTTTATTTTAAAAAACGAAATGCTTTCTATAAGATCTTACCTCCTTTTAGAGAAGGGTGTTCACAGGATGAATCAGGCATCGCTTTTATATATCCCAGAGATAAGTCTATTATTTATCTGACGAAAGATTTTTACGGAAATGTTCAACCAATGCTCGCGAAAGTTGCGCATAGGAACTCTGATAAAACCTTGTTCTGGTACTTGAATGACACCTATTTAGGAGAGACAAAACACATTCATGAAATGCCCATTATTGGGGAAAGCGGTGATTATCGACTAACCGTAGTTGACGAAAACGGAAGAGAGCGAATGTTACAGCTTTCTCTGGTGAACGAAAACCAGATAGATGACTAGTAGTATCCGTCTACTTTGTGCAACGATATACAAAAGCAGGAGGGAAGTTCAACGGAGTATAGGCTAATTCCAGTTTGCGATACAATTGTTTCAGGTTTTTTCGCTGGTGCATTGAATACTGAAACTGGATAAATTGCCCCCCTTCTTTTAAAAATTCGTAGGCTTTTTTCAAAATACTTTGTCTGATTTCCTGTGGAATCGTTGTCAACGGTAGACTTGAAATAATAAAATCGGCTCTTTCAAACCCCTGTTCGCGGATATATTCTCCAATATTTTCAGCGGATCCGTGAATAATAACCACTCTCGGGTCATCTATCAATTGCTTTAAATTATCTACAAACGTATCATTTAATTCAACTACAAGCAGTTTGGCATCCGGTTGCATTCGTTTCAGGATTTCTTTTGTAAAAACTCCTGTTCCCGGACCTAATTCTACTATACAACGTGCACTTCCAAAATCAACTGTTTCCAACATTTTCCCTGTTAAAAAACGACTGCTGGGAACCACTGATCCTGTTACTTTTCTCGACGTAAAAAAAGCTTTGAAAAAATCTTTTTTACTCATCTGCCTGGTCTTTGATGCGGACAAATTGTCCTTTATTAAAAATTGCTACAGGTCTCCCTGTAAGTTCTTCTCCTAAAAACGGTGTATTATCGCATTTACTGCAATTGGTATCCCGATCGAATATCCATTTTTCATCCGGAATAAAAGCCGTGAGATCAGCCGAACTACCTGTTTTCAATTCTCCTGAATCTGATCCGTGTACGGAACGTGGTCCGTTTGTAAGCTTCTCAATTACCAACTCCAGATCAAATTCCGGAGCAGAAGAAAGAGATGCAAATACAGTTTGTAAGGCAATATTTCCAAAGCCTGCATGATCAAATTCAAGGTCTTTTTCTTCTTTATCGTATGGACGGTGATCTGATACAATTGCATCCAGCGTTCCGTCTTGTAATCCTTTCCATAACGCTACACGATCTGTTTCGCGTCTGTAAGGTGGCATTACTTTAAAATTACTATCAAATCCGATAACCGATTCTTCATTGAATACCAAATGATTGGCGTGAACATCTGCTGTTACGCGCAGTCCTTTGGATTTGGCTTCTGCAATCAAACGAACTCCTTCTTCGGTTGAAATACCCGTAAAATGAAGTTCACCTCCCGTATATTCCACTAACCGGAGATCCCGTTCAATCTGAATGGCTTCCGAAATAGACGGAATAGCTTTTAGTCCGGTAAGCGTACTCGCACGTCCTTCATTTACCATACCTCCTTTGGAAAGTCCTGAATCATTCGCAAAGCTGATGATTCTACCGCCAAAGTTCTGAACATAAAGTAAACCTCTGTACAAAATTCCCGAACTCACATGTTTCGTATCATCTGTAAAGAATCCTGCTCCGCTTTGGAACATATCGTATAGCTCAGCCAGATTTTCTCCTTTCATTCCCTCAGTCAGCGTTCCCATAGGAAGAACTGAAACAGCTGAGAAATCTGATTTTCCGATAACATATTCAACCTGGGCTTTATTAGAAACCGCCGGTACAGTTGAAGGTAGTAAGGCAACGTGTGTGTATCCACCTGATTCGGCAGCACGTAACCCCGTCTGAATAGTTTCTTTGTGTTCCTCTCCCGGATCACAGAAATGTGCTTTCAGATCAAACCAACCCTTTGAAATATGAAGATTTGGAAAATTTAAACTAAAATCAGCTTCAGATTGTATGTTTTCTGCTATTTCGGAGATTACTCCGTCTACAACCAGTATATCAGTTGTTTTGCCGTGAAGCGAGGAGGTCTTGTCCAGAACCTTTGCTTGTTTTATCAGGATTCTCATTTACGCTAATTCTGTATCAGATCATTCATTATGTCCTTTATTTTACAAATTTCAAGACAGCCATTTCCGCCATAAAGAACAATAGTGCCAAAATTAATAGAATTCTCCATAATTCCGTGTCTTTTTGTCCTTCCAAACGATGAATTTCTTCCGATTCACTTATTTCACTTACTTTGAAAGAATGTAATCCGGAATTTGTTGCTAATACCGTTAAATCTTCTGCCGACAAAACTGTAGGGTCGGATTCTTCCCGGTTCGTATTCACCGCCAGTCTTCCAATCACTGTTTCGTCCTGCTTCAAATCGTATATTCCGGCACGCAATGCCTTTTCATCATCACCACCTGAAAAATATAAAACAGTCTGTTCGTTGTTCCTGTCCTGTCGGGGAATGAAACCGGTTTCATTCCCTGAAACCCGAACCGGACTTTCAGTTGTTTTGATAGTTTGCACGGTGTACGAAGAAGGGATTCCGGCTGTTAGGTAAAGAGGGGCATTTCCTCCCGAAAACTCCGCGATTCGAAGGAATAAAGCACTAAACAAATCACTGTTCAGCAGCGATCGGTTCGATCGGTTTAATTCGGGACTAAATGTAAAGAGGCGATTTCCGTATTTTGTAGAAACGTTCATAAAAGACGAACCGTCTGAATAGGAGAGTAGTGGCATAGAACGACTTCCGGAAGTAATCAGACTACTACTTCTCTTAACCGGAATTTGTATGGATGGATTCTTTGTATCAAAAACACCATCGAAAAACGGATGTGTGTGAATCTTATCCAACGAAGCCGTAAGAGAATCTTTTTTCTGCATTACCGGCATTTCCAATCCTGCTAAAAGCTCATTCCAGGAAGAAAAATCAGGTTTTCCTGACGGAATCAACACAACGGCACCGCCTCTGTCAAGTAACCTCTTAATACCTTCGGAGAGTGCTCTGTCAACCTGTTTTACTTCATTGACAACCAATACGTCCACTTTATCGACTTCCTGATACAAAATTTGGTTGGAATCCCAGGTTGACAAGCGATAATACGCATCCAGTTCATACACGAGCGAAACATTGCTGGTTTCCTGCTCTCCGTTTATAATTCCTACCGATTGTTCGTTTCTGACGTTAAACGTGGCATACATTACATCATCAAAGAACAATTGTTCATCGTCAATCTCGACCCGTATTTCATTATATCCCGGCGAAGTAGCAGAATAATTCAGCGATAAAACCGTTTCTTTCTTTCCATTAAATTCCGCCGTAAATTGTTGTTCAGACTCATTCACTTTCACTTTAACAGGAAGCGAGTTAATATCTGAATCAGAATGATTTACAATCCTAACATTAATCTCATACGGAGCATTTAAGCGATGCACAGGTGTACTCAACCATACCGAATCAATACTTTTATTACTAACCAGTTGAGCTGCTAACCTGATAAAACGTACATCCAAAGCAAGTGAATCCTGAACCGGATCACTCCATTGGGATTTTTGCGCATCACTAAAAACAAAAACATTTCCCTCCATTCCTGCATCCGACAGAGAAGAAGCAATGGACCTGAATATAAACTCTGAAGAACGGCTATGAGCAGAATACTCAATATTCTCTAAATAGTCAATCGCATCCGGCTGAGACATCGGGTGAAGTTCTTCTGCAGAAAAATCATTGGTAAAAACAAAATACCGGGTTCCGGGTTTATCCTTCTTCACCAACTCCAAAGCTGTAGTTTTAGCCTGACTTAACAGTTCTCCTTCAACCCCTTTGGCCGCCATGCTTTGCGAATTATCAATGAAAACAACCCGAACACGATCTGTTTTAACAGGGGTAATTTCTTCCGGGAAATAAGGCTGAGCAAAAGCCAGTATTAATGCAGAGAAAGCTAATAATCGCATTATTAAAACCAGTAAACGGCGTAAATTACGTGTTGACTTTGAAGTTGTATCCAGTTCCTGAAGAAAGCTTATAGAAGAAAAATAAAATACCTTGAACTTTCGCAGATGAAACAAATGAAGAATTAAAGGAATAGCCAGAACTCCAAATGCAAAAAGAAACTGTGGGTACAAAAAGCTCATACGGACAAATATAGACAGAAAAGTTTATCGAAAAACAGGGATTCGGAGTACAGACTTAAAATCTTAAAAAACAAACGGGGACTCAATCTCTTGTGTCCCCATTCGCTTGCTTTGCTATGTTACATGAAAAAAGTTACTAATCAATATCGACTTCAACCGTTCTGGTTTCAAATTCGATTTTACTGGATCGGTTGGAAATATTCAACTGCTTTTTATTTCCTTTCCAGTCTATCTCGCCTCCAACAGGCACCGCCACATATACCTGAACATGTTGTCCTCTTAATTTATCATCAGCAGGGAAGAGGTAGTACGGATAAACAGTCAATTGATTGCTATCCAGGTGAACATCGTGTATAATATTATTACTTAGTGACAATGCTTTCTTACTAGTAATTCCATACGAACTTTTTACGGTCTTTATATGGAATAAAGAATCTTCCGAAGGCACAAATTTTAATGCCACAAACCCACTTTTAATATTCTCATCTTCCATTTGAATCCGGTTACTGAATTCTTCATCATCGATCTCAAGTACTTTACCTATATCAGAACCATATACCTCAGGTACATTGATGACCAATTTAGATGAAGCTACCTGTCCAATTGATTCATCAATTTCCTTGTAGCTACTGAATTCACTCCCGACCTGCAATCCGGTTACAGTAAGTATTCCGATAGAAACAAACCAGAAAATCGTCAATAGAATGAACACATATTTACTCCATTGACTACGAATGTGAAGTAGCATAATCATTCCCATAATAATAAAAGCAATCATGGGAATAAGAACCGTGCCCAGCAATCCTGTCCAACCAAGAAAACTCTGGAAATCGGAACGAAAAATCACATCACTGAACTCATAAAGAGAAATCAAGCGTTCTCCATCATCAGAAGAAAAGATTCCTACTTCCGTGAGCGTAACCGTCAAAAACGTGATAATTCCGAAAGCAGCTCCTATAATCAAAAACAATCCTATAATACTCCCCAATGCTCTTCCAAAACGATTGGTTCGATCTTTAACCGTTTCAAACTTCTGACGAGTTGCTTTGCTTTTAGAATAGCGTTCTACTCTTTCTGCTGCTTCATGCACTTCTCGTTTAATACTGTCTATATTGATCGGCTTACCTCTCATTCTCAATTTATCCGCAGAGGAATTTGCCCGGGGAGCTATAATCCACAAAACAATGTACAACCCGAGACCAAATCCGGTAAGAAAGAAAAGTAAGACAAATAAACCTCTCACAAGTGTAAGGTCAACCCCGAAATAAGCAGAAATTCCTGTACAAACCCCAGCAATAACTCCATTATCGGGGTCACGCATAAATACTTTAGCAGACTCAGATCTTTTAGTCTCCTTTTCTTTATTTTGCCCTTCGGACTCTTCTGCATCTTCATCAATATACTCTTCCGGATTTCCCAGGATTCGGATCACTTCATCAACATCTGCTTCTGTGATGACTTCTTTTGAAACACCCAGTTTACCACTGAATAATTCAGCAATTCTGGACTCTATATCTGCATAAATCTCATCGCTTCCCTCTACATTTCGAAGGTGTGTCCTGAGGTTTGTCAAATAAGTATTCAATGTAGCATACGCATTTTCTTCCAGGTTAAAAATGATGCCACTTATATTGCAAGAAACTGTCTTATTCATGATTTTGTTGATTTTAAACTGTGATTTACTGCCCCTGAAAGCTCTTCCCAGGTCATCTTTAACTCTTCAAGGAACTGATCGCCTTTGCTGGTTAAAGCATAGTATTTACGTGGTGGACCGCTGGTAGATTCCTCCCAACGGTAGGAGAGGAGATCTGCATTCTTCAATCTGGTCAACAATGGATACAATGTTCCTTCTACGATAATCAGTTTATTCTTTTTCAGTTCTTCGATTATTTCAGAGGGGTACGATTCATTGTTTTTGAGAATTGCCAAAATACAGAGTTCCAGTATCCCTTTCCTCATTTGTGCTTTCGTGTTCTCTACATTCATACCTACTATTATTTATCACAAAGATATAAACAAAAGATAATACTATGCAATACAAGGTACTATAAAATTTTATAGTACAAATACCAAACAACTGATAAACAATAATTTAAATAATAAAAAAATTATTCAATGCGAGTTACTTCATACTCTTTTTCAAGGGCATGCAAGAGAAAACTAACTAAATGCAGGGTTTGATTGCGGGCTTTTCGTTGTCCGGCTTTCGATACAGCAAACAAGACAATCAAAAGAACAATTCCCACAGGCCAGAACCACAAAAAAGCTGAAGTCCTGGCAACTGAATATTGAATCATACCAAACATACCACCAAAAACAGTCAACAGAATAGTTATTGAATAGAAAAAGGTAAACATAAGCCATACTGATTGAGCCGGTCCGATGACACAACGCAATATGGAAGCATTATTTTCCTCACTTCTTATGGATTGAATTTGTAATTCTGGAGACCAATAATGTCTTTCATATTTCGGAATCCGAAGGATGACATAATTTTCTGCAAATGTGCCAGAAACAGTCGTTTCTATAGTAGCCTCCTCCTTAATCTTATCAAAGATTGCTGTTTTCTCTTCTGCTATGCGCAGTCGGAAACGGGGGAGGAATTCACCTTCCAGTGAGTGGTCTAATTTATTAAATGCCATTCCCGAAAATTATCATTGTATTTGCAAGTAAAAGTTGATATCTGTCAGTTTTCACTAAAAAAACAAAGGAGAGTCAACGGGCGTCAACTCTCCAATGTAACCTAACCTACCTTTTACAACTAAACCTGACACAAAGATAAGTTCCTTTCATCGATCTCGCAACATTGTTTAATAAAAAATCTGTTTTTTTAGACAAAAACAAGCATTCAATAGATTAATAAAATATAATACTAGATTAATCTTAATACAACATCGACCACAATGATTACCTACTGAAAAATAGTCGATTACCTTATGTTTTTCGCCTGAAAACAGAGAGATAGAAGTAGACAAAATAAGGCTATTTGGGAAACCTCTTACACAATAACAAATCTGATCCTACGCAAAGAATAGCTTCGTTAAAATTTGTAAAAAAGGTTTGTTTCCCGGGCGTATTTCTTGCTTTTTACAGAGAATCCTCTTATTTTCAAAGGGAATATTCATTCTAAAACAACAAAATTATGTCAAATCACACAACAGATACACTTATTGCATTATTATCAGGAGTAGCAATAGGAGTGGGAGTAGGGGTTTTGTTTGCACCGGACAAGGGCTCTGAAACCCGAAAAAAAATCAAAGACAAATTTGATAAAGGTAAAGAAGACCTTTCGGACAAGTATGAAGATCTCATTGCCATGCTGAAAGAAAAGGTAAATCAGACAGAAAGTCGTTTTGACGAATCACTGGACAAATTAGTTTCAGAAGGGAAAGATAAAACAGAGGACGTAATAGAGATCCTAGAAGCTAAATTGGCAGCGTTAAAAAAAGAAGTAGCAAAAAAGTAATTTACCTGTATGGCATTTGAAGAAATAAAAGAAGATCTGGATCAAATTCAGGAAAATACAAAATCACTTATCGATAGTAATATTGCTTATTACAAACTCTGGGGATTTAAAGTACTGATGCAGTCCACAACAATGATCTTCAAATTTTTACTGGTGGCTGTTTTTCTTTTGTTTTTCCTACTCTTTGCATCCGTTGCTTTGGCACTTGTTATCGGAAAAGCTTTAGACAGTTACTGGTATGGTTTTCTGATCGTAGCAGGAGGCTATTTGGTTTTAACCTTACTTGTTGCGCTTATTCGTCCACAAATTGTAGAAGGACGAATTCTACGACGTTTTTCGGAAATTTTCTTTAACGATTGATCACATTTTTATGAGTAACAAAAGAGTATATACTTCTTACGAAGAGATAAACCGGGATCTTCAAATTCTGGATATCGAACGTAAAATTCACTATTATAAAGCCCGGCAGGGAGTCACTAAGTTAAAAAACGACCTGACCCTTCCCAATCTTATTGATGGAGCTATTAGCAATTCTTCAGGAACCCGTTTCTCATTTTTTCGCTTAACACTTCAAAGCGTCGCTCCTTTGCTAATTAAAGCGGTGTTCAGATGGATGGGGAGGTGATGTTTTTTTTATTCAGATCTACCGCATTATTAATCGAATTCAATTAGTTTTGGGTATATTGAAAACCAATACCTTAAAACAATGAATACTAAAATCATCTTTTCCGCTGATGATGCCGGAATTGTTCCTCAGATTGATAATGCTATAGCTGACCTTGTAAACAGAGGGATTCTTAACTCGGCTGAAGTTCTTACCAATTATGGTAAAGAAGGAGCAAATAGTCTTTATAATACTCACCAGATGGTTGAGCAAACCAAAGCTTCCGGAAACCCTATTGAACTGGGAATACACCTTACCATAACATCCGGGAAGCCCTTGACACAACAGGACGGACTTCTATCTATTCTTGACGAAAAAGGACAATTTGTTTCGTACCGGGATCTTGGTGGAGGAGCTACCGAAGAGGCTATTTACAATGAATTAAAAGCACAGGCACAAATTCTGCTCGATGACCGCGAACTGGGGTCAAAAGTAACACATATGTCCAATCACCATGATGCATTATGGTTCTATCCGCAATATACACGAGCTTATGTACGACTTGCCAATGAATTAAATTTGCCCATCCGAAACACGAAGTCAATTCCGGAATCCAACAGTTGGTTTTATTACGTATTCCAAAATCTTCTACGCAAGATTTCCCAGGCCGATAAGGATCGGATCAGTAAAGCCTATCAACTGCGAAAGAATGGTTATTTCCCTCAGGAACAACTTACTTTTCTCTCTACAGATTATATGGATAACCGACATTACGAAGTGAATCATCTGTGGGATGATTTTGATCCTAGAGATGCACGAATTGTTATCAATCGAAAAAAGAGAAAACTCAAAAAAATGATTGAAGAGGCAGGGGAGAGCAGGTCTACAACACTTGTCGAATTTATGTTTCATGTCCGCAAAGGGAAAATACTGGATTACTCCGGAACCGATGCACTTCCTTACTATAATGGAGTCGACCCCCGTTATTTTGACGGTCGTACACTGGAATATCGCTCTCTCCGTGATAATCAAAAAGTTATTGAACGATACATGCAGAAAAAAGATTGTGAAATGGCACTCTGGAAAGAAGCGAAAGAAATCATCCTGAAAAAGGGATAACTATTGTTAGTAACAGATCCATAAAGAATTACTTCTATTTTATGATTTACATGAATGGAGAAATGAAGTAATACTTTATATTTGATCTCCATTTCTAAAGCAGAAAAATGAAACCACAACTTCTTCTACTGGTCGTTATTCTTAGTAGCCTATCTATTTCCTGCAGCAAGGATTATACCTGTACGTGCAATAGAACAGATATTGACAAGTCCGTAACACCCCATGACACCACTTTTTCTAACTATTCCATTGAATACAAAAAGAATGTTCATACCAGCTACTCTACCATCATTGATCTTTGTAATCAGGAAAGTAATTTCTACGAAGATGACGATCTCAAAACAATCAAGATTTGTGAGTTAAACGAATAGGAGGGAAGTTGGTTTGTATGCTGTTGATCATTTATTTGTACAAGAGATTCATAGAAAAATAAAAAACCGAAAAAAGTTAAAAACTCAAATAGAATAATTTGTGATTTTTGAAATTAATTATACTTTTACAGCTGACAACTACCCACTTGCAGGAATAAGATTAGTATACAAATAAAAATGAGTATTTATATTCACGTATATGTTAGTATACCTAGTCAATAATTTTAGTTCTTCCATATTTACATCCAATTAAACGTAAATATTTTATGCACTTATATAATATTTTTCCCAAAAATAAATCTACTACTCATGAGTAAAACGAAAAAGATAGAACCCAAATTCCTTTCAAGTAAACCTGACGGACAGGATAAAATTGAAGGGCAGTCCCAAACCAAAGTAGCTCAAATTATTCGAGATCTAATAAAGGACAACAAACTTGATAAGAAAATAATAGGGCTAGAAGGGGAGTGGGGATCTGGTAAATCCAATGTCATTGAAATTCTTAAAAAGGAACTTGGTGAACAGGAATATTACACCTTTGTATTTGATGCTTGGGGCTATCAGGAAGACTTAACACGACGAATTTTCTTGGAGCAAATAATTTCCGAATTGACCGAAAATAAATTTTTGACTGATGAAGAAAAGTGGTTAACAAAAACCGATGAATTATTAGCGAAAAAATCTCGAAGCACGAAACAAACTTTTCCGAAGTTCAAGATTTACTGGGTTCTACTGTCTATCGGAATTCTCCTCCTAACCGGGTTGAGTGGGTTCTATGAAAATGTTTTAAAAGATGAAGATTTATTTACTTCATTCGATTTGGGGGTATTCAAGCCGTTAATTGCCATTTACCTTCTTCCTTCAATTCTTATAATTTGGGGACTCTACCTAGCCTTGAGAGAGTATAAAAAAGAGTTGAATGCTAATAAAACTCGAGAAAATAAACTCACTCATAATCAAATTGTGGGGAAAGTTTTTTTCTGGTTAAGTGGTAAAAATATTGAATCTCACGAGTTTGAAAACATTGTGGATCACGAACCTTCAGTGAGACAATTTAGAGCATATTTTGACGAAATTGAAAAGGATTTAAAGGATAAGAAAGTAATTGTCGTTTTTGACAACTTAGATAGATTAGACCGAGATAAAATAAAAGCACTTTGGTCATCAATACATACTTTTTTTGCAGAACATAATTATGACAAAATTTGGGTCATCGTGCCTTATGATAAACAGAAATTAGCTGAAGCACATGACCATGCAAATACAGGAAACGTTGAAACGGGAAATGGATTCATTGAAAAGACATTCTCTATAAGTTTTAGAGTATCACCTCCGATCGTTAGTGCGTGGGACAAATTACTTGAAGAAAAGTTAGAACAAGCATTCGGCGCAAATACGATTCCACATGATGAAATCACTTATTTGAAGGAAGTTTTTGACCGGAATACAAATGAAGGAACAATAAAGCCGAGGCAAATAATTAACTACGTAAACCAATTAGTTTCCTTATACAAACAGTGGAGAAACGAAGTGGATGCAGGTGAAATAAAATTTAGGTACTTGGGACTATTCATAAGGACTAAAGATGAAATTTTGCTAGACCCCGCTAAGAATGTCTTATCAAGAGACTACTTGGACAATAGTGCTGCGTTGTTTACAAATGATGACGATCTAGATAATGTGATGGCGACTTTAGTCTATAATGTTGATAGGTCTAAAGCCGATGAAATATTGTTAAAAAGAGAATTGACGCAATCTATCCGAAACGGGGAAACTGAATTTATAGAATCATCTAAACGTCATAGCGTATTTTTTAAATACTTTGATCAAGCGTATAAAGATGTTGACTACCCGACTAAAAGAAAGCATCTTGTCAAGGTACTAGGTTGTATAGAAGGGGATCTTCCTTCAAATGTAGTATTAGGGTATTGGGAACATTTTGCTGATCATTTATTAAGCTCTGAAAAAGAATTTTCGTCATTCAAAGATGAATACGGATGGGTAGCTAAGAATATTAAAGAGAACAAAAGAAAACCATTTTTGAAAGCATTATTCGAAGGTTTATCTAAAAGAATAAATGTTGAAGAAGATTCTACGCAAAAGGATTATTACAATGAAGTAGTTAGATTCAGAAAGTTTATGAATGAACACGTTCCTGATTATAACTGGAAGCAACACTTACCGAAGGTTGAATTCGATAATTCTCCGTTTGTAGATATGATTGAGAATGAACGGGAAGATTATAAGGAGCTTAATATTACCTGTCCTGAAGAAAAAGTGATTGATTTTTTCTATTCTGAATCAGGAATTGAAGTAGATGGCATTTCTTCATGGAATTGGTTGTTTGAAATAATAAAGGACGATTATGATTTAAATCGATTATCAGATGATTTAAGAAAGAAATTGTTTGAAAAAAATTATAAGGAAGGAAGCCATATCGCTCAAATAATTGAAGTGTTACAGGTTCTGAATGCAAGTCCCTTGAATCTAAAACTCTCTCAAAATGTCTATAGTCAGCTCACTGAGACCAATTTTGATGCAAAATTGTTCCCTGATCTTATTTGTATTGCAATAAGCGATTTTAACAATGCCTTTCAGCAGGCTACTTTTGGTAACACACTTTCTTCAATCGACATTAGCAGAGTTGAAGAATTCTCCAAATTGATCGAATGCTATATTAGCTATGGAGACCTAATCAAGTTGATTACAGAATCAGGTGATGCAAAACAATACGACTTGTTAAAAGCTATTGTCGTTAATTTAACTGATAATCCAAATTCCTTTTCACAATTGAATTTAAATTGGGTTTTATCAAATTTTGGAGATATCTCTGGATCGGTATTTCCAAAGAACATTGATAACGTAACCAGTTTTGTCAAAAGATTGAATTCTTGGCAAAGTCATTATGAATCTTCAATGTTTGATTCTTTAGACAGTGAGTTTTTAACTCTCATAGGAATGGATGACTTATCAATAATTAAGAAAGTAACCGCAGACGCTAAAGACTATGTCGATGGGTTGAGTAAGGAGGAACTTTTGGAGGCATTCAAAAGTTCGAACAGAGATTATTTAATTATTGAAAACTTATTAGATAAAAACAAGTTAACTCAATTTAGCGATAGTTTTTACAGTGCTTTTGATGACTACATGATGTATGTAATTGAAGAGGAACATGAAGATGAGTTGAATACATGGTTTATTCAAACACTTATTAAACTGTTAGAAGAGACTAAAGTTAAAGGTATATTTGCACGAGTTAGAGACAAGGTCTTAGAGAATCCTTCAAATATTGGGTATAAAAAAATTGATCTTTTCATTAACCCTTTGATCAAAGTAGGGGATTTGGGAGAAAACCCGGATTTAGTTACATATAAACTTTTAGACTACATTTTTGAGTCAAAACCTTCAATAAATCTAATTTTTGAGAAAAACTATGTCTTTTTCATAGAAACTGCTTTGAAGTCCAAAAAATATATTGAGGATGCAAAGACGACTGTGGTAAATAACATCGAGAACATTGAAAGTCCTGATATTAAAACTTACCTGATTGATCAGCTAAGTCTAAAGAAGAGAATTGCTACAGTAAATAAGGATAAGGAGACGTAAAAGCCTGAATAAGAAGATGATGATGATAACAAAAAGTAAATGATTAATTTTATTATAACCAAAGTCTGATATGAATCATGTTTGTGAATTTGGAGAACGAGGGATTACAATTAAAATGAATAGGCTAGAGGTTAATAGAAAAGACCACCTATTTTTCTTTAGTTATCTATCGTCAAACGTACCCTCGAGTTAGTTTCTCAATCTTTAAATAAAAAAGGCTTTACTGCGCGGTGGCAAAAAATCAAATGCGCGTTGGCGAGCGTTGGCCTTGTACGATACACATTGTATATCTCATAATCTGTAACTTTTATGATAAAAGTAAACGTTCCGGAAAACCCACAGCGCGGGCGTGCGGCTATTTACACATAATGTCAAATTATAGGACAAAATTCCGGCTCCATAGAAACGATGTCATAAATTCCCAAGAGAATGAACTACAAAGCTATATTCCAAGGACGGAGCTACTATTTAACATAATATAATTATAGCTGACAAACGATTTACCGCTGTTTTTGCGACTTTCTATTGTTTTGTCCTATAATGTTATTGCGTTATGTTAATATAGCTTTGGTATCAGACCGACAAATTCCAATAGGAGAGGAGGACTGTAAGGTTTTACCTCATTTCAAAAAGGCTCCAACTTTTATTCTTCTTTTCCAAACCTTATTTACTACTCCGATTTCGTCGAGTAGGATATTTTACATGGCGTTCTTTGAAATCCGTGATTTCTTCCTTCAACTTTTTATTGGCGTTCTCTAACAATTCATTCTGATATTTCATAATACCGATTAAATCGTGCATTGCATTTAGGTTTTCCAATTGACAGTAAACCAATTCTTCAAGATCTGCTTTGGTATAAGTTCGTGTTGACATATTCTTATTTTTAAAACTATTTATCCGATTTTCTAAACAAACGTATCGAATTTCGGATAAAATTCCAAATTGTTTTTCAGGTTTTCGGAAAAATTGTTCTGTTTTGGTAGATTTATGTTCAGAAAAACAGACAATAATGACCGAATTAGGATTATTTCTTTCCCGTAAATCAGTAAACCGTTCAGACGTTTCCCGGAAAACAGGAATTAGTAAAACACGATTGAGCGAACTGACGAATAATGCCAGTACGAAATTGCGGGTAGATGAATTGTATTTGATCGCGTTGGCAATTGATGTTGATCCTTGCGAGTTGTTGAAAGATGTTTGTAAGGATTTGAAACTCATTAGAGAAAATTAAGAATGGGAGGAGCAGCCACTAATTCCGGAATCAATTATCAGCAAAGAATTGCAGCGCTTGCCTTAGCTGCACTATACACAAAGTTTGATTTATCTCCGACTTTTGGGTTAGATCGCCCTTTGCTGATTGAAAGTATACACTTTGAAACCGATGATCCAATAGATGATTTAAAACTCATTAGCAACAACGGTTCTTTCTATTTGCAGATCAAAAGGTCTCTTTCACTTCAAACTGAAGAGGGAACTGATCTGTACAAGACAATTAATCAATTTATTACCCAGTTTTTAAAACGTAACCTAAATGATCATTTCATCTTAGCTACATCACCTCAGAGTTCTCGTTCAGTCACTCAAGATTTTGCAAAGATCACGGAATCGATCAGACTAAATGATTCTTCATTTTCTTCAAATCCTTTGAACCAATCAGAAAAGGAAGCACTGGACAAGTTCAAGAGCATTTTTAATACCATTTTTGAAATTCAATCGAAGAAAAAAGCATCGGAAAATGATTTTATTGAATTTGCAAAAAAAGTCTACATAAGTAGTATTGATATTGAACAGGGAAAGCCAAATGAACAAGTAGCACTAATACTTTTAAATAGTGAACAGATGCTTGATTCAGTTCTTGTCTGGAAAATGCTCATATCAAACAGTCTTGAATATGCAAGAAAAAGACAATCGATAAATAAGAAAGCTCTTGAAGAGATTCTACATCGCTACAAGATAGATCCTAAAAGGGAGGAATCTAAAAATACAAGCGAGTTAGAAGAACTTCTCAAAACCGAAATTATTCAACAAGGCTACTTTCCTGTAGCGAAAGAAGTTCTCCTAATAGAATCTTTTGTTGAAGAAGCTGACTTATTAATTGTTGAACTATTCCGGTTTTCTGACGACGGAAAGATTAAACATAAGTTTCGTGGCGACAAAGTTATTCTTGAAAATGGCGAGGAGTGGAAAATAATTCATCGCGCAGCAACATTTTCAGGACTAGAAAGATTCATTTCAGAAAACCAGGACAAACTTCGGCTTTCGGAAAAAAAGATTGCAATTCTTCCTGCTAATGGAATTGATGAAGCAGAGAATACGAATGGTGCAGAACTACACAGAAAATATCTGCTTGATTTACAATCAAAAAACACCGATATTTTAAAATGTTTGCATTGTGATAAACCTCTGAATCCAAGCGGTAGTGTTCTTGTAGAAATATCTGATATAGAAACAAAACCAGCAATGGGTGCTGTTCATTCTAAATGCTTAAGGGTTGTTGATCGAGTTTTGGGTTTAACTGGAACTCTAAAGAGTGAAGCCACTAAAGATAAATATCTTCAAGAGTTTGATTTTAAAGAGTGGGCTAGATGTTTGATGAAAGGGCAAGGAATGATCAATCAACTTAAGAACAATCCCTTCATGCAAAATCAGGATAAAATGATTCTTTGGAGTAGTGATAATAAAGAATTTAGAGATTATGGTTATTGTATAAAATTCAACATGTCTGACGGATCCACAATACATATGACTGATCGAGGGAGGATTCATCGCTTCAATAAAACTGATGCTGAATTAGCAGCCTTACAAATGACCGAATCTGTTAAAAAGGCTAAGGATGATGGTAACCCAATGGCATTCACCTCACAGAAAAATTCTTTCGGTAATTACAGCCAATTGTTAGAATTAAAGGACGCAGATGAAACGATTATTGAAATTGAAACAGTCGAAACTGACAAGTACAGTAAACTTCTTGAAAAAAGAGACGAACATATAAATTTCTATGCACCAATGTGTCTTGTAAGAAGTTACGAAGACGAATCAATATTAAATCTTAATAATATCGTACCAATAATTTCAGATCCTCTTGCTTTTGGTTCAATTTTCGAGACATGGAAAAATCTTGGTATTGATATGGATTCAAATGAAGTTGAATTACAAATTCTACAAACTGATGTTGATTTTGATGGTTTTATGAGAAGCTGTTTTGCTGATGGAATGTTTCCAATTATTGATCCTTTATTTGACAAGAGAGGAAATCTTGTGAAAGGGATACAAATTAAACACATGGAACAAGAATTTGCCGTTAAAAGTGAACTTCATCGGAAATCCGTTATCGATCCTCATTGGAGAAAAGGGGATAAGGTCAAAATTGAATTTCCATTTACTACAGCAGACAATTATCCGGTTGGAGTTCTAGTAGAAGATGAATTTCTAATAGGAGACGGTGAGAGATATGTTATATTTCGCCCTATCGAAAACGGAGAAGAATTAAAAGACATGACATTTTCTGTACCTTCTAGATTACTTGCTTATTGGAATTAGAACCCAGATCTAAACTGGCCCTTACGCGAAAAGTGTAGAAAACAAGCGGAATGGAACGTCGTTTAACCCCTGTTTGAGCTCAGCTGTCGGATTTTTCATCCGAAAAATACGGTAACAGCGTGGTGAGTTGGGGTGCGAACAGTGGAATGCAGTGCTAGTTTTCAAGCTTTACGTGTACAGGCCTAGACTTTTTGGCTCCACCTTTTTTGGCAATGAAAAAAGGTGGAAATCTCCCTGAAAAGAACGCCATAAATCAATTCCCTGGAAAAGAATAAAAGTTGGAGCCTTATGGGAAAAACCTGCGGGAGGCTGTGCGTCGGAAAAGATTGCAAAGCAGATATTTTTAAAACCAAATTTCCGTCAGGTGGTTTTTAAAATTCTACTGCAATAACTGCGCTGGCCGCGCGGCTATTTAATATAACGTCTAATTATAGGATCAAAACACCTCAACGAGAATCGTGCTATTTACCGAAGGCGTTCCGCCAGCTGGCGGACTGACATAATATGCATTATAGCTGACAAACGATAAACCTCAATAATAAATTCATATCGTTTTGTCCTATAATGTACTAGCGTTATGTTAAGTAGCTTTGGGGCTTTGATTTTTCAGGGAGAGGGTAAAGTTTTTTTATTTAAACAACCGCTTCATGTAAGGGTTGAAATGGGGAGTGACTTACAGGGGTTTGTTTTTTATACCGCCCGGTTGAGATTGCAAATGGGTACATCCAGATTCTCCCATTTTAACCTTTACATACCGCTTTTATAAGGAAAAATAGGTGAAGCCAGGCGGGGCTTTGGGTAGGGCAGGGCTTTACGTATTTTGAGTGCGTGAGGGATAGCAGCGGCATCCTTTTGTGAGGCAGGAACAAAAGATACAGCGGATAGCCCGACCCCTGACCCCTCCTTTGTTCCCATCTAAAACAGGGCAGGGGGCACGCCCTAATACTACTTCATGTGCCTGTCTTAGTAGACTTTTCCGGATAATTCGGAGCCGGCTTTGAAACGCACTTTATTCTTAGCAGCTATTTGTAACGGCTCTCCGGTACGTGGATTGCGGCCTTTTCGGGCAGCTGATTTCTGAATGTCAAACGTTCCCAAACCGGGTAGTTTAATACGCTCGCCGTTTTGCAGGGCTTCCGTGAGAATTTCCGAAAGGGCTTCGAGGTTTCTTTTGGCTTGGGCTTTAGTAGTCTGTGTACGCTTTGCCAGTTGTTCGATAAGTTCTTTTTGGGTCATGGTCGTAGATTTAATAGGGTGAACGAATGCGAATTTCTTTCGTTAAAGATACGAAAAATAAGGCAGAACATGCCGTTTTTATTGTCCCGGAAGCCTTAGCATATTATCATTTTTCAATATCCTTTATTGTGTTTTTAATTGCATAAAAGGAAGGATTTAGACCTGTAACGCAATATACAACATATTCAGAGCATCAAAATAACGATTGAAAAGCTTGGTGTTGAGGATACAAAAATATAAGTTTGTAACTGCAAAAAGAGCTGAAATAAAACCCGTATCGCAATCAGTTACTAAAAAATGGCAGAGCAATACAAATATTTAGACGCCTTTATCGATCAACAAAGGGCAAAAGGTACGTATAGCTTTACTACCGAAGGATTGCACAGCCAATTAGGGGTGTCTGAAAACGCGCTGAAGAAGACCTTACAACGACTCAAAAATCAGGAATCCGTGGTCATGGTGCGCAGGGGGTTTTATGTTATCGTTCCTCCCGAATACAGGGCCAAAGGCATTATCCCGACCAGTTTGTACGTAAATGATCTGATGAAGTTTTTGAACCGCGATTATTATGTCGGTTTATTAAACGCCGCGGCCTATTACGGTGCCGCCCATCAGCAGCCTCAAAACTATTCCATAATTACAGAGGGGATAGCTTTGCGACCTATTAAAAACGACAAAGTGAGTATTCATTTTTACATTAAAAAATTCTGGAATAAAAACGATATCGCAAAGAAAAAAGTAGATACGGGGTATATCCATATCTCATCTCCGGAACTGACCGCCTTGGATTTGGTCAGTTATTATAATGAGGTCGGAGGCTTTAACCGGGTCGCTACTGTCCTTGAAGAGCTGAAAGAAGAAATACACCCCGAAAAATTAGTAGCAACCGCCAGGGAATACAACGAAATATCGGTAATTCAGCGTTTGGGATACGTGTTGGAATGTGTATTGGATGAAAACGAATTAAGTAATGCTTTGTACAATTACCTTGAATCTGTTGGACATTATCCAACTTTATTGCGCCCTCAAAAAAAGAAGCCTGGAAACAGGATCACCGGCAACCGTTGGAAGGTGGTGCCAAACATCGAAATAGAAGCCGATATATGATACCACAGTCGTACATAACCGCGTGGCGAAAGCAGGCTCCCTGGCAGGAAAACTACCAGGTGGAGCAGGATTTGATCATACATCGATCGCTGATTGCGTTATTCCAGGATGATTTTATCCGGGAACGTTTGGCATTTCGTGGAGGAACAGCCCTACATAAATTGTTTTTGTTTCCGGCAGCAAGATATTCAGAAGACATTGATTTGGTGCAAGTCAAAGCAGAACCATTCGGTGTAATCATTGATAAGATTCGGGAACAGCTTTCCTTCTTAGGGAAACCTAAAATAAAACAGAAAGAACATAACAATACCATTGTGTACAGTATTCTTTCGGAAGATGATGTGCCCATAAAACTAAAAATAGAAGTCAATACCAGAGAGCATTTTTCGGTATATGGCTTACAAGATATTCCTGTAAAATTGGATTCTGAATGGGACAACGGAGAAGTTCTAGTTCCAACCTATGGTTTGGATGAACTATTGGCAACCAAGCTAAGAGCTTTATACCAAAGGAAGAAAGGACGTGATTTATTTGATTTGTGGTATGCTTTGAATAATGCAGCGGTCAACGTAGATAAGGTAGTTGAAGCGTTCAAACACTATATGAATGAGGAAGGCAATGCCGTTACACAAAAAGAATTTTTGGAAAATATGGAAAAGAAAATTGAAGATGCAGATTTTATAGGTGATATGAACGGATTGCTAAGAAGTGGAATTGCATACGATATAAATGAAGCATACGAATTTGTAAAAACAAATCTTTTGGAAAAGATTTAACATGAAAGAACAACAAGAAAAATATGATTTGCCAAATGGTTGGAAACTAGTTCGACTGGATGACGTTGCTATTATAGTAACAGGTAACACGCCACCAACTAATAATAAAGCATATTTTAATGGAGATGTGCCTTTTTATAAACCATCTGATTTAAATGAAGACTATGTCAAAGACTCTAAAGATAGATTGTCTGAGCTAGGTAAAGAGTATTCAAGGATACTTCCGAAGAATAGTATTCTTATTACGTGCATTGGATCTTTAGGAAAATCGGGTATTATTTCAAAAGAAGGAGCATTTAATCAACAAATTAATGGTGTTCTTCCTATTTTAAGCAATACTCTCTTTTTTTATTATCAAATAATCAGTCAACAATTTCAAAATTCGATTAGGTCTAACGCTTCTGCAACAACTGTAGCTATTTTGAATAAAAGTAAATTCGGTAATCTTCCATTCTTAATAGCACCATTAGATGAACAAAATCTGATCGCTACTCAAATAGAATCACTATTTAGTAAACTTGATGAAGCAGAAAAAGTATTAGAAAAAGCTAATAAAGGTTTGAGAATTTATAGACAAGTACTATTAAACCAAGCATTTTCCGGTAAATTAACTGAAAAATGGCGTAGAGAAAATAGTATTAAACTTTCAGCGAAACAGCTGATTCATAACATAGAAAAAGAACGTCAAACTAAATATGATTTAGAGTTATTAGAGTGGCAAAATTCTCTAAAAAAATGGAAAGAGACAAAAGAAGGTCAAAGACCTTCAAGACCGAGTAAGCCCATTGTTCCAGATAAACCAACGGATGAGCAGATACATAGAAAATGGCAATTACCAAAAGAATGGCAATGGACACAACTTGGATTAATATCATTTGTAACAAAACTTGCTGGATTTGAGTATACAGAATATGTTAAGTACACGGAAAAAGGAGATTTACCTGTCATCAAAGCGGAAAACGTAGGACAAGGTGGATTTAAAAAAACAATATATTCCAAAGTAGTAGCTGAGTCAGTAGAACATTTAAAAAGATCCAAACTTAATGGTGATGAATTAATAATTGTATTCGTTGGAGCAGGAGTCGGAAATGTAGCTACAACTCCACAAGGACACAAATTCTTTCTCGGGCCAAACATAGCAATAGCTAGACCGTATAAGGAAATAAATACTAAGTTTCTGGAGTATTTTTATCAATCCCATAGAGGTAAAAAACTATTGCTGGCAACGGCAAAAGCTGTTGCCCAACCATCTTTATCTATGGGTAATATTCGTCAGACTCCTGTAGCAATCCCATCTAAAGAAGAACAATTTCAAATAATTCAAATAATTGAAAATCAATTCACACTAACAAATAATTTAGAAAAAACGGTTGATAATGTTTTAAATGAAATTATTGCTCTAAAACATTCTATATTAAAAAAGGCATTTGAGGGCAGGTTAGTTACCTATACTTCAAATGAATCTATAGAAAAACTGTTAGACGACATACAAGAGGAAAAAAGATTATATCTTGAAAATCAAAAAGAATTGAACCGTAGTAAACCCAAACAAAAGAAAGAAATGGAAGAAAAGAAAACTATCCTTGAAATTTTGAAGGAATCTAATTCACCAATATCAGCTCAAGAACTTTGGGAAAAATCTACGAGTGATGGCGATATTGAACGATTTTACAGTGAAATAAAAGAAATCTACCATCAAATTGATGAGTTGAAAACTAAGACAGAATCACTTTTAACTTTAAAAGATGAAAATAAATAACGTACATATAAAAAGTAGGTTCAAGAATCTGGAAGATTTTCATTTTGATTTCGGTAAAAGCTCTATGGAGACAGTATTGCTTGGATTGAATGCTACTGGTAAATCTAACTTTATGGAAGCGTTAGTTATAATCTTTAGGGACTTAGACTTAGAAAGAGCTCCAATATTGCATAAGCAAAGTCAATCTTTTGAATATACTATTAATTATACGTGTCGGGATAAGAGTATAGAGGTTGATTATTCTGTAGAAAAAGGATATGCTTTTTCTATTGATGGCGAAAAGTTGAAATCAAAAGCACAGTTTTTCAAAAATAAAAATGAGTATTTGCCTAGCCATGTTTTTGTCTATTATTCGGGATTGAGCGAACGCTTAAGATCTTTGTACGCAGATCACAAACTTCAGCAATTTAAAAAAATGATGGATCCAACATCCAAATATGAGGATTTTAAAGAAATGCCTCGTATTTTCTTAGTGGAGCCAATCCATGCAAGTTTTGCTTTAATTGCTTTTTATTTATTTGATGAAAGAGAGAAAGAAACTATAGATTTCTTAAAAAAAGAACTCAACATAGTAGATTTTGGCTCAGCCCTTTTCATGTTGAAACAACCCAATTGGTCTAAATCTCGGAAAGACGCGGATCATTTTTGGAATACAGCAGGCTTGGTACGCCGATTCATTGAAGATTTATGGAATTTTTCTATTGTACCAATGTTTTACAAAGAAACTGTAAGAGGAGCATTAAACAAAAGAGAAACGCTAAACAGGCTTTTTCTATTTCTTAAAGACAAAGAAGCTATCAGGGCATTTGTCGAAATGAAATATGACAACAAAATTACTTTGTTTAATGCTTTATGTAGCCTTCATTATTCCGAATTGGTAGAAGATCAGGATGTGAGGATAAAAGTTCTAAAAGAACATGTAGAAGGTGAATTAGCTATGGGTGAGCTTAGTGAGGGTGAAAAGCAATTGATCACAGTTCTTGGTTTGCTTAAATTTACAAAAGATGATGAAGCACTTATTCTACTCGATGAACCTGATACACATTTGAATCCATTATGGAAATGGAAATACCTTGAATTTTTGGAAAATGTAGTGAGTAAATCTGCTAAAACTCAAATTGTTTTTTGTACGCATGACCCATTAGTTATAGGTGGTATGGAGAAAGAACAAGTGAGAGTGTTTAAAAGAGATGCTGATTATAATACTGAAGTAACAGAACCAGATGTAAGCCCCAAAGGTCTTGGTGTGGCAGGGATATTAACTAGCCCTTTGTTTGGCCTTCCTACAATATTGGATAAAAAAACTCAGGAAAAATTAAATCGTAAAAGATACTTACAAGGTCGTTTAATGAGAGAGAAATTAGATGAGGTTGAATATGATGAGTATCAGAAATTAAAAGCAGACTTAGAAGATTATGGTTTCTATGAAGAGGTCGAAGACAAGTGGTTTAAAGCATACTTAGCCGAGATGTCAAAATTGGAAGCTTTTGGTAAGACTGAATTAACCGAATCAGAAAAACAGTTATTAGCCGAAGAAAGTACTAAAGCAGCAGAACGTGTTCTAAAATTAATTCAAAAAGATGGACTGTCATGAGAGTAATAAATTTATCTGATTTAAGAGCGAAGTTCGACACTCTTGAAGGAAACCATGTTGGTAGCTTTGATGAATGGGTTCAGCGAGCAGAGCAATGTTTAAATGATATTCGTCCAATGACCAAAAAGCAAAGAAGTGAGTATTGGTCTAGAAATAATATTTGGAGAGAATTATATCCGGCATTATCCGAATTATCCGGCCATAAATGTTGGTATTCTGAAGCCCCAGAGAATTCTAGTGAATGGGAAATAGAACACTTTCGACCTAAGGCTGAATCCAAGTCCGAAGAAGGAGCAGTAATTCTTGAAGATGGTTATTGGTGGCTTTCATATAGTTGGAATAACTTTCGTTTAGCGGGTTCATTGGTGAATAAACTGAGAAAGGATAGGTTTGATACAGGAAATGAGGTTTACGGTAAAGGAAATTTCTTTCCATTGGATGGTGATGGCTTGGCTCAAACAGGAGATGAGGAATGTGATTGCGAAAGACCACTTCTTATTGATCCTCTAAAGCCAAGAGATGTAACATTAATATCCTTTGATCAAAATGGAGATCCTTACCCCACTTATAATGAAGAAGACAATCCCTTGTATAATAAAAAAGCTACACTTTCTATAAAATTTTACGGTTTGGATCATACTCCGCTGCGTAGAGGCAGAAGTAAGATTTGGTCAAATTGTGAAATGGCAGTGAAAAAAGCACATAATTATATAAAAAACAATATCAATGATCCTGTAAGAAGAGATGAGAAAATAGATGAATGTTTTCTACTTCTACATAACTACTCGAAATACACTGAGCCTTATTCAATGATCGTAAGAAATTTTGTGAAAGAAAAAATTAAAGACGATGAATATAGCTGGCTTAAAGATGTAGAACGAGTATTAATATAATAAATTGAGAAATAATGGCATCAACAAACATATTAGTAGCAAAAATTTGGTCATTTTGTGATACCCTTCGTGATGACGGATTGGGATATGGAGATTATTTGGAACAGCTTACTTACTTGCTGTTTCTTAAAATGGCGGATGAAAATAAAAACCAATATCAAATTCCTGATGGTTGTGACTGGCAGGAATTAAAATCATCTGGTCAAATAATTGAAACATACGAATCAATATTAAAAAAGCTTTCTAATTCAGGTGGTATGCTAAGCAAAATATTTGCCGGGGCATTAAACAAAATACACGACTCAGTTAAGCTTAAGAGGTTAATCAATCTAATTGATGAAGAAGACTGGACCTCACAGGAAATAGATGTAAAAGGGGAAATTTATGAATCCCTATTACAAAAGAATGCTGAAAACAGTGGAGCCGGTCAATATTTTACACCAAGATCGGTAATTAATGCAATGGTTGAATGTATCCAGCCTAAACCTAAAGAAACGGTTGCAGATCCTTCATGTGGCACAGGTGGTTTCTTCTTAGGAGTTCTGAATCATTTAGGAAAAACTAAACTAACCAAACCTCAGCAGGAATTTTTGAAGTTTCATACATTTAAAGGTTGGGAAATCGAGAAAGCTACTGCTCGTCTTTGTTTGATGAACCTCTTTTTGCATGGCGTCGGTGATTTAAAAGAAACTCCTGAAATAGAAGTTACGGATAGTTTAAAGAGAATAGACGGAGAAGTTTTAGAATCGGAAAAAGTTGACATAGTACTCGCTAACCCTCCATTTGGGATCAGCAGTAGCGATATACCAACTACAGATAAAAAGCAAGCTGAAAAGGATGGTTACTTCTTAAGAAAAGATTTTTGGGTAACTACAAGCAATAAACAGCTTTCTTTCTTGCAGCACATTGTGACAATGTTGAAAAAGCTTGGAAGAGCCGCAGTAGTATTACCTGATAATGTATTGTTTGAAGGCGGTGCTGGTGAGACAATCCGGAAAAAACTTCTTGAAAACACTAATTTGCATACAATTCTTAGACTTCCTACTGGAATTTTTTATGCCCAGGGTGTGAAATCAAATGTATTATTTTTCCAAAAAGAATCTGAATCAAATACTCCCGCAACGAAAGAAGTTTGGATTTACGATTACCGAACAAATATTAGGCACACTCCTAAAAAGAATCCATTAAAATTTGAGCATCTAGAGGATTTTATACAATGCTATAAAGCTGATAATATTTCGGAAAGAATAGAAACCTGGGATGAAGAAAATGAAACCGGTCGCTGGCGTAAATATATTTATGAAGAGATTATCGAAAGGGACAAAACTAACCTGGATATATTCTGGCTTAAAGATGATAATCTAATTGATTTGGACAATCTGCCTGATCCGGAAGTGCTGATTGACGATATCATTGAGAACATCGAAAGTGCTTTAGCCAATTTTAGAACGATTAAGGATTCGTTGAATTAGAACTACAAAACGTTTTGCATGAATGATTTTTTAAACGAGAATATTTTTGATGTCGATTGTGATTTATTATTAATCCCGATTTCTACAGCTGGTACCATATCTAATTCTTTTAGAAGTGGTTTAGAGGAATTAGATATTGCAACAGATCTTTGGGAAGATAAAGATTATCAACTCGGTGATATTAAAATATTACCAAAAAAATCAAAGAATAAATTCATAGCTTTTGTTTGTACGGTAGACGGATATGATGGAGCTTATTATGCGATCAGATTAATAGGGAAACGGCTTGCAGAAAAGGTATCGGAATTAAAAAATATTAGGGAAATAGCTACTCCAATATTAGGTACGGGAGCAGGTAAACTCCAACCGCATCTAAGTCTAAATATTATGCGTTCTGCATTTTATGAAAATAAAAATGTTGAAGGTATTCGGTTAACTTTTTGTAGTATGGATAAGCAAGTATATTCTTCACTAAAGAGTCATTTTTTTGATATTGATACACCAAGTTCCCAGATGGTAATCGAAGCTGAACTTTCAGCGATTGTTGAAAATGAAATTGTTCAAAATATACAATACGAAAAGAACTTTTATTTTGATTTGGCTGTAAAAAAGTTTCACGAGTTCATTAATTTTGATTCCGAATCGAGAAATTTTTATGAAGATTTATTCGATAAATTTAAGTTTTCGAAACAGACTTTCCAAGAATTTTTTAAGTCTGAGTTATCAGAAAAGCAACTTGAATTCACAACGCTTTGTGGAGAATTGATTGCTTATATTGACTACCGTGCTTATCATAAAAACATCTGGAACAAGTATAGGGATAAACGTGTATTAGCACAGTCAGCCGTGCGGCAAACAGATTGGTTCTTAAACCTAATCAAATTTAAAATTACTGGAGATCTTAATGCTCTGAGTCATAGTATCAGAGCGGCACTGCTGTATTTAGAATCCCCAAAAGATCACCTTACGATGCTTTCTGAAAATCACAGGAAGAAAGTACGAGAAAACCTTTTTCCATATGATAATGAATATGGAGAAAGATTTGAAGATATAGTACTGCACTTTTTTAGGAAGTTAGGTGTAAAGTCAGAGAATCCCGATAATTTCAGTGCACTTTGTAGTCGCATTCTGTATTTACCGTTTATAAAACCTGTCTGGAATGAAACTCGTCGGAAGACCATAAGATTTAGTGGACAGGTCGAACGAGCGGATCTATCAAGAATTGGCTTGTTAATCGAAGAGTGTTTAAAAACAAGATCGAAAAAACTTGATCTAGGAAATTGCGGATTGAGTGATTTGACCATTATTCCGGAATTGTTTGAGTGCACACATCTTGAGGAATTGATACTAAGCAATGAATGGGCAATTTATGAGGATGGAACTTGGCAACGTGAAACAAGCAGTAACAAGGGAAAACCCAATAATATTAGTGTCATTCCCGAATCTATCAGTCAGTTGTCGGAATTAAGGACTTTGATTTGTGGTGGGGATTGGAATGTGTTTAAAGATAAAAAATGGAATAGATGGGGCATTTCAACCCTGTCTCCAATTACGAAATTAAAAAAACTGGAACATCTAAACATCAGCAACAACCGATTAACGAGTTTGATAGGACTTAATAAGTTGACCTCTTTACGATTTGCTCATTTAAACAACAATGAGATTTCGAGAGTTGAGTTCCTAACCGATCTGTTGAATTTGAAAGAGCTGAATCTTAGTAATAATAGAATAGACAAAGTTGAGTTCTTGAGTGCCCTTCACAGTATTCAAACCCTGGATTTACATCATAATTCTATCAAGGACCTTAGACCTATAAGGAATATTATAGAGAGAATTGGAATAAGCAATGATAAGTGGGAAATCAATACGTTAAACATTGCTAATAATCCTTTGGAATACCCCTCAATGAATTTTGTTGATATCGGGACAGAAGCGGTCATTGGATCATTTGAGGATATCGAAAAAAGAGGTCAATACAAAAATAAAGATATCAAGGTTATTCTTGTCGGTAATAGCGAGGTTGGAAAATCTACACTATTAAAATATCTGAATCAGGAAATTGGACTTGATGAGGAGCACCTACCTACGCTATGGATGGATGAGAGGACAATTAAAAGTAAACATACGATCCAGGGCATAGATGAAAAATGTGTACTCCGTGTTTTTGACTTTGGAGGTCATGACTATTATCATGATACACATCAATTGTTTTATGATAACAATACACTTTATCTTCTATTATGGGATACGAAAACCAATAAATTAGATTCGAGAACGACACACCAGAGGACAAAAGATGGTAGCGAGGTGGAAATTGAAACGCAAGATTATCCATTGAGATACTGGTTGGATTCTATAAAATTTCATACGAAGGGAATTAAAGCCGATAATTTTGCTTTTGATGTTGAAATCAAAGAAGATGAAGACGATAACGTCCAACTACTGGTGATTCAAAATAAAGTAGCGGATTCTTCAGATATCGAATTCTTAGAAAATGCTAAAATCAAAGAACAATATCCATTCATATTTGATATAATAAACGTGTCGATTAAACCAAAAAGAAATTTAGATCATTTCGATAATCTGTTCGGGGAAATGCTTGATAAGATGAAGATCATTGGTACAAGACTACCCAAAACTTATGAGCCAATAAAAGAAAAAATTTCAGCATACGATGGAAAACCGATCTTATCCTTGCAGGAATTTCTTATTTATTGCAATGATATTCTCAATGATGAGGATAACCCCTTTGACGAAGCTGAATGTAGACGGTTGGTGGGCTATCTGAAAAGGGTGGGTATGCTATTGTACACTGACGAACTGAAGAATGAAAAAATATACATTGATAAAAGCTGGGTAACAGGAAATATATACAAGGTGTTGGAAAATCTCGTCGAAAAAAAAGGAGAATTTGACCGAGATTACGTTGTAACGGTTCTAGGTAAAGATAATAGCAGTGTGGATGATCTATTAGCGATGATGCAGGAATTTAAAATGATCTTCAAGCATCCAGGGTCTGATAAGTTCATAGCTCCTCTTTATCTTCCTAAAAGTCCCGATGATAAAGTAAATTTATTCCTGAACAACAAACAAACCCCTTATCGAAGGTTTGAGTACGAGGGATTTATCCACAAAAACGTTATCCTCGATATTTTCCAGCACTTCGGCACACTTTTTCCGTTAAATACAAACCATGATCTTTTCTATTATTGGAAAGACGCTCTTGTGATTAAAAACCCAAACACAGATGAGATAGCTATGATAAAATTCAGGCTTGGTAATAAAGAAGGGAATGCTTGTATCGATATCTACGATTTAACAAAAACTACTAAGAATAAACCCTTATTTATAAATCAGGTACGTCAGTATATTTTAGAAGTCAATAAAGGATTTGAGTTGGAGGAAATGGTAACTTTAAATGGTGAAGATTTTATTTCTACTCGGGTACTTAAAGAAAATGCAACTGTAGGTAAACATATCTTTTCAGAGAAGAAATTCAAAGATTTTAAAAACCCTAATAAAAAAGAGAAGAAATATTTTAATTTAAAGGAGTATATGGAATTTATTGACAATCCAATCAAGAAAAAGAGTGTAGTCATCTCATATTCAAAATATGACTTAGCTCAAGTACATATTTTTGAACGGTATTTGCGACCATTAGTAGATTGGGGACTAATCGAAGAACCTTGGTGCTGTGAAAATCTAATTACAGGTGATCTATGGGATGAACGTATTCGAGAACGATTCAATCAGGCAGATATTGTCTTTTTTATGGTAAGTCCTAATCTCTTCAGTACACAATATGTCATTGAAAACGAAATTAAAGATGCCATCGAAAGATACGACAGTGATAATTCTTCTGTAAAAATCGTTCCAATCATTTTAGAATATTATGAATGGGGAAGAAAGGGTAAGATAAACCTACAGCGATTCTCCGCTATGCCTTTCAAAGGGAAACCTATTAGTGGCTTTAAAAATCAAAACCTTGCATGGCATACAATAACCCAAGCCATAAAGATTATGATTGAACACGATATTTCTCCAGAAAAAAGCGGTGCTCCTAATAGAGAGATACAAGAAATATATGAAAGACAGATCGCTGGTAAATTGGATGACAATTCTATCTAAACTTATTACTTTACGTTTCTAGAAGAATCACCCCCCAACCAACTTCTCCAACCGCGCCATCATTTCATCTTTCTCCTTCAGCATCCGTTCGTATAACGCAATTTTCTCTTCGTGCAGTTTTAAAATTTGATCTACAGGATTAAAAATGGGATTTTCATTCTTCTGGTATCCTATACTATTATCGCCAAAAGTATTCGCAATCACATTCACCGCCTGTTCCTCATCAAAATTCTGTATGGCTTCGACGGGGATTTTCAGAGCTTCGGAAATCTGTGAGAGTAGGGGAGTATCGATGGTTTCTTTTTGCTCCAAAAGGGAGATCTTTTGCTGGTTCCAGTCTTCACCCAGTTCGAAGGCCAAAGCATCCTGTTTGATGCCGAGCATTTCACGAAAACGCTTCACGTTGCGGCCCTGGTGTATTCTGGGATTTTTAGTGGCATGTGTCATAGCTCAAAATAGTATTTTTAGTTCATTCTCTGTCTGGTTTTTACTTCCAAACCCCTTAAAACAAAAGAATTACATACGTTTAAAGGATGTTGCAGGTAAAGGTAATTATTCCGTAAAACAATCGCCCATCTAAAGATATGTAAAAAACATAAAATTCATCGGTTCACGGCTGTAAAATACAAATTTGTTGTGTAGGATACCTCTGCAAAGCTGACCAACTTTAGGGAAACAAAAATACAGGAGCATGAAAAATTCTGCAAAAACACGGCGCATGAAGGTGTACAGCAAAATATTGAAACGAAGAGAAAAACTAGCGTGGAATTACATGGTAACATTCCCCGAAATACGGTTGATGGGGAAGTGGTTGCAGGAGTGTGGATTTGAACCCGGGCAGGAGATCAATATCGCTACGGCAAGCCGTAAACTGGTCATTACCATTGAACCGCAACAGAAAGAAAACGAAGTAACCATCCCGGAAAAAGCCTCTAAAAAGAGAAAGAAACCGGTCGTTAAATAAATGTGGATTAACCGGATATTATGTAAAATAGAAAAGCGCGTTGGCCTGACAAAAATGCGGGCCGGCGTTGGGGGGAAACCCGGAGGGTTCATGAACTCCTTTGAAAATCAATACTAAATCCTGTGAGTAATGGCCAAATGCGTAGAAATTCGCCAAAGGCGCTTGTCGTTTCCCGATGATAATCGGGGTTCGTTTGGCAGAATTTCAAGCATTTGGACAGGGCGCGCTGAAGCTTATTGCATATTCCGCTTAAAACGGACACCCGTTCCGTTTCAAAACGGACAATGATTCCGTTTTAAAGCGGACAGCCATTCCGGAGTAAAACGGACACTTTTCTCATCTTGGAGCCATTAACTTATAAAACGAAGGATAATGGCCAACATTCCGATAGGTATGAGAGAAGTACGCGAACTATTACGTTTATATTTTGAGCAAGGGCTTAGTGGCCGAAAGGCGGCTAAAATTGTAGGCATCGGTAAAACCGCAGCCAGCCAGTATATTGCGGGTTTTAAAAGCAGTGGTCTTCCCATTAGGGGAATCTCCGGGATGAGTGACAGTGAGCTAATCCACTTACTCAATATCAGGAAGCAAACCCAAAACCCCCGATACATTGCTTTAGAAAAGCTTTTCCCCTATTTTGAAAAGGAGCTTAAAAAGGTAGGGGTCACCCTGCAACTGCTTTGGGAAGAATACCGACAGGGCCATAAAGAAGGCTATGAATACAGCCAATTTTGCCATCATTATTATCATTGGCGTAAAGAGAGCAAAGTCAGTATGCATATGGAACATAAGGCTGGCGATAAGCTCTTTGTGGATTTTGCAGGACAGAAACTTTATATCACGGATCGGACCACTGGTAAACGAAAAGCTTGTGAAATTTTTGTCAGTGTTCTTGGCTGTAGCCAGCTGTGTTATATTGAAGCAGTCCCTTCGCAAAAGAAAGCGGATTGGGTGGCCGTAAATCAAAATGCCCTTCGTTTTTATAAAGGTGCTCCGGCAGCCATTGTCCCGGATTGTTTACGTGCTGCGGTGCGTAAATCCCATAAATACGAACCTGAAATCAATCAGACCTATCAGGATTTTGCCGCGCATTACGGAACCGTTATTTTACCGGCCAGAGCTTTACACCCAAAAGACAAGGCCTTAGCGGAGAACTTTGTGCGCATTGCCTATCAGCGTATCTATGCCCCTTTGCGCCATCGGGTCTTTTATTCTATAGAAGAACTCAATGAAGCCCTTTGGGATCAGTTGGATAAACACAATCAAAAGTCTTTTCAAAACAAACCCTTTAGCCGGCAAATGCTCTTTGACCAGGTGGAGAAAAAAGAGTTAAAGCCGCTGCCCACTACATGGTATGAATTAAAACACTTTTGCAAACTCAAGGTGCAATACAATCATCATATTTATTTAAAAGAAGACAAACATTATTATAGTGTCCCTTTTCAGTATACGGGAAAACAGCTCAGGGTCATCTATACCGACCGTTACCTGGAGGCTTATTTTGATCACCAAAGGGTTGCGCTGCACCGGCGCGACCACACCCCCTATAAATATACCACAAAGAGTGAACATCGCCCGGCCCATCATCACTTCCAGGCTGCATGGACCCCGGATCGTTTTATCCGCTGGGGCCGATCCATAGGCCCTGAAGTAGAACAGCTCATCACTAAGGTCCTGGACAGTCGCGATCATCCCGAACAGGCTTACCGAAGTTGTATGGGACTGTTGAATCTGGCCAAAAAACACCCCAAGTCCGACTATATAAAAACCTGCAAAAAGGCACTTGAACTGAACTGCTTGCAGTATAAGTTTATCAAAAACACCCTGAACAACAAGACCTTTGATCTGGAAGAAGAACCTTTAGACTTATTCCAGTTACAAGTACACACCAACATCAGAGGAAAAGAACATTTTAATTAAAACCAATAGATATGAATATTAATGCCACTTTTGAAAAGCTGCACACCATGCGCTTAAACGGATTTGCACAAGCCTACCGGGAACTTACCGAAAATGCCTGGAGAAGAACTTCTCCTTAGATGAGCTTATCGCTCATCTTATCGAAGCAGAGTACGAGAATCGGTACAATAAAAAACTAAAACGCCTGATCACTCAGGCCCGATTTAAACAACAAGCATCTTTTGAACAAATCAATTTTCATCAACCCAGAGGAATGGATAAAAACATGCTTTTGCGTTTGCAGCAGGGGGACTGGATCAAAAAATCAAAAGACCTGATCATTACAGGACCCACCGGAGTCGGCAAATCGTTTATTGCTTGTGCTTTAGGCTTCCAAGCTTGTAGCCAGGAACTCAAAACCATCTATTATACCGCTAATAAGCTACTGGATCGTATGACACTGGCCAAGGCTGATGGCAGCTATTTTGAGTTTATGGACAAATTAGCCAAGACAAAACTCTTAATTATCGATGACTTTGGGCTCAAACAAATTGATCATAAACAATGTAATATGCTTTTGGACCTAGTGGATGAGCGCCATGGAAGTTCATCCACAATAATCACCTCACAACTACCTGTAAAGGCTTGGTTTGACTGCTTTAAGGAACCCACTATTGCCGATGCAATATTAGATAGATTAACTAATGGTTCTTACAGAATAGAATTGCAAGGGGAATCCATGAGAAAATTTAGAAAAGAACAGTAAAAAAAAATTAATTAATTTAACCGAAAGTTTTTGAGAAAAGTGTCCGTTTTGAAACGGAACACCTGTCCGTTTTCAGCGGAATATGCAAGCTTATTTTTGTCTTGATTTTTTTGGTTCTTTTTGCATCAAGGCAAAAACGAACATATCATAAACTCCGTGAGCGCCGATTTGTATGCCAAGCGAACACCATCTTTAAATAAAAAAGGCTTTACTGCGCGGTGGCAAAAAAGCAAATGCGCGGTGGCGAGCGTTGGCCTTGTACGGTACAAATTGTATCTCGTGGCAGTTTGTAATTTTTACGGCACCCATAAACGTTCTGACAAAACCCACAGCGCGGGCGTGCGGCTATTTACACATAATGTCAAATTATAGGACAAAATTCCGGTTCCATAGAAACGATGTCATAAATTCCCAAGAGAATGAACTGCAAAGCTATATTCCAAGGACGGAGCTACTATTTTACATAATATAATTATAGCTGACAAACGATTCACGGCTGTTTTTGCGACTTTCTATTGTTTTGTCCTATAATTAATATTATGTTAAATAGAATTATCTAAACCGTTCCGCTTCAGTTATCACTCACCAACTCCAATGTAACCTCATACACATTCCTCTTCTCCATTTTAGCTTTTAGCCAGGCGTAAAAACTCATCATAAACAAATCCTCTCTTTCCTTGGGTCGCCAAATAATTGTTTTATCCACAAGCAGTCTGAATTCATCAGATTCTACGATATGCGGTTTATTTACCATTTTTTTGATCAGTCTTAAAAAATTATAGGCATTTCTGGTTGTTCCGGATTTTAATATTTGACCGTATGTCCTATCCAAACTTTGAATACGCGATTCTAAGAGCGTTGATTCCTGTAATTCGATCAGAAGAATAATTTCCAGAAACTTTTTGTGTAAAGTCCAATCGATACCAATAGTTGACTCGTACCAACGATCACTGTGAGTTAAACGAAATAAATGTTTTCTGGCCGCATTGTAATTTCCTTGCTGGAGTTCAATCATTACAACAACTAAACGCGGGTTCATTGTATCATCGTGGGAATTATTGTTTAGTATAGGGTCAAGAATATCCAAGGCTTTACCATAACTACCAGTATAATTGTAATACAATGCTTCCAAATTCTTGTATTTAACATAATGTTTCGGATTTGATTTAGAGTCGATGATTTGCTCTAAACGATCCAGATAGATTTTACATTTTCTAAAATCTCTACGTCGAAAGTAAATGTTAGCGATATGATATATCAACTCAACACGATAATTCGGATGTCGTCTCTCCCCTCTCCTTTCAAGCAGTTCGAGTTTTTCAACAAAGAATAAGTCTATAGCAGAATAATCCTTCTTCATTTCTGCTACAATGTCAGTTATTTGCGCTATCTGGCTGAGTAATTTATAGGTATACGTCATTGATGAATCTCCTCCAAACTTCACAAATGCCTCATTAACAAGCATATCCAAATCAATATCTTTGGTTGTGTTTTCACTAAATGCTTTCTTCACCATGGCGTAAACCATATTTAACCGCTCCTGTTCCATGAATTGCTCCGTATTTCTTTTCAATTTCTCAAAAATCTCTTCCTGATCCGGAGCTTCAGGTAAATGTGAATATTCAACATACGTGTGGTAAATTTCATTCAATAAGGTTAATTGCCCGACTTCGATAGCCATATCCTCTGCCCTTTTCAGCAGTTTAAAGCCTTTTTTCTCTAGTTGATTGTCTAGCAATTTACGAACAACCAGAATTCTTTTCATGAGTTGTACTTCCAATGAAGCTTCTTGTTCGAGACTGAGGTTCGCTAAAAAATCAATCAGATTATCCATCAGGCGTTTTTTGAGTACATTGAAAGCATTTGTACCTATTTCTTGTCGAATTAAATCCGCTTCGCCTCTATCAATTGCTGAAAACAAAGTTATATTTCGCGTGTCATGTCGCTTGTTTTTTTTATCCAAAAAACGAATAAACTTCTGCTTTTCGGTGGTAGTTAAGAGATTTATTATAGCTATAATATCATTCATATATCGTAATAAAAATATTCTAATTTACTTATTTAATAGATTATTTAGAATTAAAAACACAAATTATATAGTAATTAAATTACAAAAATGGGTTTGTTCAAATAACACAGATGCCTCACTTTTGTCTCAGAACTTAAAAACAGAATAGTATGACAAACGATGAAATGAATGTAACAGTAACTCATGAAAATAAAGCTTCGAAAAGAGCAGTGCAAACCAGAGGAATGAAACCAACCCCTGCATTTATTGGAGCATCCTGGGTAGCTCTTGGAGCAGGTTTAGTTTCGTATTGTATCGGTTTATGGAATTCGGATATGTTGCTCAATGAAAAAGGCTATTATTTTACCGTGATCTTATTCGGCTTGTTTTCAGCTATTTCGGTACAAAAATGTGTAAGAGACCGCTCCGAAGGAATTGAGGTAACAGATATTTACTATGGAATCAGTTGGTTTACGACGCTGACCTCTATTGTATTGCTTGTGGTCGGGCTACGCAATGCTGATCTATCCTTAAGTGAAAAAGGATTTTATGGAATGGCTTTTACTCTCTCTTTATTCGCTGCCATTGCTGTTCAGAAGAATACGCGAGATAGTAAGTTTTTTAAGGAGGAAGACAACACTTACTTCTAGACCCGGCAAGCAAAAAGCACACTCAAACGAGTGTGCTTTTTCAACCTAAACAACGTATTATGAAATATACTTATTTCCAATGTGAATACCCACCTGTCAGATCATAAACCTCTTTAAATCCAAGGCTTAACATAACCTTTGAAGCTCGTCCCGAACGATTCCCACTTTGACAGTATATTGCAACCGGTTTATCTTTATCCAATTGCTGAATTTTATCCGGAAAATCGGGACTGGTATAATCAATATTAACAGCACCTTTAATATGTCCCGCATTAAATTCTCCCGGAGTACGTACATCTACAAACTGTATATTTTCCTCAGCAATCTTCTCTGCAAAAGCTGCTTTATCAAGTTTTAGAACTGTTCCCCCGTTTGCTTGCTCCTGAACCGAAGTTTGTTGTGCCTGACAACCTGCAAAAAACAATACTACTATCAACGTACTAACAAATCGCATACCTATTTTTTTATAAAACAAATTTACAGAAGTTTAAGTAAAAGCCATGTGATATTTATCACACAAGGAATAGAATTGTAAATTTGCGCATGTTTACCCGGGAACAAGTTAAAGAATATAAGACGGCCTTTTGGGAAAAGTTTCGTCAGAAAATGGAAAAACAGCGCTCCGCTACCGGAAAGCGTAAAAACTGGTTACATTACCGTTCAAACATTAAAGGTATTTTCTTTCGGCTTGAAGCTACGGGGAAAGAAGCTTTTTTTGCCATAGATATCCAAATGAAGGACGAGGGAGTCCGTGATATTGTCTGGGAGCAATTCATGGAAACACGACTCCTCCTTGAATCCACCATCGGGAATGAAATGGTTTGTCTTCCTTCCTACTCTCTCACTACTGATACTATCTCCCACCGAATGCAATGGACTTTAGAAGGAGTGAATTTGTTTAATGAATCAGATCACGAAAGAATCATGGATTTTTTAGCAGAAAAAATAAAAGGTCTGGATGAATATTGGGCAGATTTCTTCGATTTGTTTTATTCACTCTGTTCGTAAACAAAACAGACCAAATCTATACGACTCGGCCTGTTACAACTTATACTATTAATCTCGTTTTACTTTTCCTTATCTACCAACAGGAAGTTATGATCAGTTGAAAACTTCTGTTGTACTTCGATAAGATTCTTATTTGCATTATCAATACGATCCTGAATTTCATCCATTAAGTCGTACGATTTATCTGCCATATCATCAGTATAGTCTGCATCATCTACTGATTCGATTTTTACACGTTCTTCGTATTGCGGAACAGACTTCGCTACAGCGTCAACATATCCCATAGCAGCGTTCTGAAGTGCAGCATCTCCAAAGAAATCTCCGTGATCTTCTACTTCTTTTTTTGTTGTCTCAACCTGTTTCTTCAAATCCGAAAGCCCTGCATTCATTTCTTCTGCAACATAATCATCAAATGTATCGTTCATGCTCTCTACTTTATCATCCAAACGATCAATCATATTCAACAGATCATCATTATACTTTACGCCTTTTTCAGGAGTTTCTGTTTCACACGATACAAGGAATAGAATTCCCATAGATAGCATTACTGCTTTACCTAATTTCATAATTTGTAATTTTAAGGGTTATTTTTTCACGACGAAAATACAACTTTACCCAGAGAAAACCAACCAATTATTTTTTTATCTGTTTGATTTTGAACCCTAAGAGAACAACATCATCAGTTTGTTCGTGATCTTTTTTCCATAGGTCAAACGTATTTTGCAAAATACGTAACTGTTCAGGCATAGGGTAATCCTGAATTTCAAGAATCAACCTTTTCAGGCTCCGTTTACCAAATTTTTTATTCTGCTCTCCACCAAACTGATCGGTAAATCCATCAGATAACATATAAAACTGATCATCCGGCTGTACCGAAATATGATGCATTTCGAAATCCATGAATACGCGTTCAGGTTTCAGGCCTATTGGGTAACGGGAAGATTTAAAACTTTGTAATTCACCATTCCGGACTAAATACAAATCATTCAAAACACCTGCGTAAAGTAATATACCTTCATTTTTGCGAATACAGCAAATTCCTATATCCATGGCGTCATTTACACCGTTTTCTTTGTTCTGGCTACTAAACGTACGAATAACCTTTAAGTTTAGGTAAGCCAGAACTTCATCCGGAGTTTGCATTTTCTTTTCGTAAATAGCCTGGTTCAAAATATTCGTCCCTACCAAACTCACCAATGCCCCTGGAATTCCATGACCGGTACAATCCGCTACAACCACCCAAACAGCATCGGGTGTTTCCTCCACCCAGTAAAAATCTCCCGACAGCTTGTCCTTAGGTTTAAACAACACGAGACTATCATCAAAATATTCTTCCAGATCCTGAGGAGATGGTAAAAATGTATTCTGGATTCTTCGGGCATAATTAATACTATCTGTTATGTCTTTATTGCGCTGCTCCAGTTTTGCATTTTTAACCCGGATAGCTTCTTTCAAGCGGAACTGATAAACCGCTAAAGCAACATCAGAAGTAATTTCTTTCAGAAAGTCGATGGTCTCCGCATCAAAATCAACAGCACTTGTACTTCCGAAGTTCAACGAACCGACCAACTCTTTATTATAGCGAATCGGTAAACTAATGTATCCCCCCACTCCATGATCTTTATACAGATATTTCTGACTGGGAGTAAGCTCACTTTCGTTAGCATTATCCAAGTCATTTACAATAAATTCAGCACTCTTCAGGATGTGTATGGAACGTTTAAAATCTCCTATAGGTAATTTGTCCATTATAATCTCCGCTACTGATCCCTGCGGATCACCGGAAATAACATTAACAAATTCTTCGTCAAACTCATAGATCGCAATGGAAACCCGATTACAAGGAAGCCCAAACCCTTTAACGTTGATAATAATTTCATTAAAGATATCATTCAGACTATCAGCTTTTAGCAGTTTTTGATCCAGTTTATGAAGTGTACGCAATCGCTCACTATACAGCCGAATCTGGGCTTCGGCTTCTTTTGTTTTGGTACTATCTCTTCCGATACAGATAATTCGCGCTACTCTGCCTTCTTCAAGAATCGGTGTGAAACTGATATTGGCCCAAAATTCCTCTCCCGATTTCTTTTTCAGACGTAACTCAGCATAGTGCATACAACGATCTTCATACACAGCATGAATAGTCGAATGGAATATCTCGGGGCTATCCGATTGCTCAAAAAAGAACGAAGAAGTGTCTGCCCCTAACACATCAGTTTCATCATATAATGTCACTTTCAGAAAACCAGGATTCACCCATTCAATGGTATTTCCCTCTCCTAATAACAATACAATATTATCCGTTTCACGAGCAATCAACGACAGTTTCTTTAGTTCGTTTTCGGCATTCTTTTTTCGCGTAATTTCCTGTCCTACCCCTACTTTTGATTTTTTCCCAAGGCTGACTACTTTCCAGTGAAACCACTTTTCCGACCCTTCTTTGGTAACCACCATAGAGTCATAACCATCTTCCCGATCAGCCCGTTCATTAATATGATCCCGGAAATGCGTTAATTCTTCATCTGTCACTTTTCGTTGCATACGCACATCCCACCATCCTCTGTTCAATATTTCCTGACGACTGTACCCCAGAATACGGTTTACATTTTTAGAGACGAAAGTCACTTCTCCACTGGCATCTGATGCCAATACAAGCGCATCAATATTATTTAGTACATAATCACTAAACTGCAGTTTTTTAATAATGCGTCTGAACAGGAACAGATTAAAAAAGGAAACCGGAAGACTTAATCCTACCAATAAAAAGAAAAAAATCGTGTCTTCATTAATCCCATAATAACTTCCCGAAACGATGGTAAGTAAAACAATAAAGGATAAAAAAGGCACCAACAATCTGTACCGGGTAAAAAATATAGGAGCCGAAACGACGATTATCGGAATAGTAGCAAAATAAGCAGGGTTAATTTCATTTATCCATGTAAGGTAAAACGTTTGTAAACTCAATAAAGCAAAAGTAATCCTCGAAATCCGCCAATGATGTCTTCGTACTTTTCGGGAAACAATAATCAATAAAAGAGCCAATAAACAATAAACCGAAAAGAGTAAGCGAATCAAAAAAGGATCATTCACATCACTGAAATACTCGTACAATAATCCCGCAACAGGATGGAAAACAGCCAAACTGAGGAGAAGAAACTGGGAAGCGAGTACGAGTTGATTTGTCATCTTCTTAAAACTACGTCATGAAGATAGAAATTTCAAGAAAAAACGGACGTTTTTTATGACAAAGATTCAGTTTACATAGAAAATAACACCACACACTAACCAAGAGACACCTTTTACATAAGAATGACTGGTTTGGCAGGGAATTTGATTATCTTATTGTAGAATAACAAATACATACACCATGAAAACGACAAAGAACACCAGAAAAATGCCCAATATGACAAATGCAAGACGCATTCGCAGTAATACAGCAAACGGATTTGACCAGGCACTATCTGTTCTGGGAATTTCCTGCAAACCGACTAAGCGCTCTGAAAAACAAGTCGCTTAAAAAGGATTCGTAGCAAAAACGCTGACTTCGGGAATAAAACCTCTTCTATCCATTTCAAGAGTTGAAAGAACCGTATGTGCAATTTCTACCGGGGTCAGTTTTTTATCCTGTAACGCTCTTTCTGTGCGTTCCGGAGAGTTAAAAGCTGTCGGAACTTCAGATGGATTCACCTGAATAACACGAATATCAAAAGGACGTAATTCTGCCTGCCAAGCCTGAGTCATCGCACGCAATGCAAATTTACTTGCCGAATAAACCGATCCTTTGGCAAAACCTTTCAGAGAAGCTGTCGACGCAATATTTACGATATCACCCTGTATTTTTTCTGACTTAAATCGTTTCACAGCTTCTTTAGCCATCATTGCAGCTCCATACACATTTACCTCAAAAACTTCGCGAAAGTCTGCTCTGTTTAAACCGTCTAATTCGGAAAAGGAACCAATCCCTGCATTGTTAATCAGAACATCCAATCCCTTCCAGTTGGAATCAATCCAGTCAAACGTACGGGAAATATCATCATCACTCGACACATCTGCTGTCACATAAGAACACTTCAATTCTTCTGCGACTTTCGCAAGTTTACTTTCGTCACGTCCGGTAATCAACACCTGTGCACCACGTTCGATAAATAAAGCCGCCATAGCTTTTCCCAACCCGGAGCTTCCTCCTGTTACTAAAATTCGTTTTCCTGTCAACATACTTTATATTTTTTAAAAGTCCATATCTCCACCACTTCCGTTTCCGGAACTTCCTCTTCTTCGTCTGCTATCGTTTCCTACTTCCAGCTTCCCAAACCGATAGCTAACCGTCAGGAACAATCTGCGCGACTGCCATTTGTATTCCGACTCCTGCCACACATTCTGATTCTCAACTAACATATAGAACCCCTGCCAGTCAAATACATCCGAGATACGCAATGTCACGGATAATTTCTTGTCCAGAAACTGACGTTGCAAAGACAAATCAATTGCCGGTTTATACTGAACAAGTCCCTGTGGCACTACCCGCGGAGCATTATAGCGGTAATTCAATTGAAAGGTTGTTGTTTTCTTCCAGAAATCAATAGCAGAACTCAACTTGAAGCCCCAGTTTAATCCTGAATTATTCTGTAGCTCAGGATTAGATGTAATCAGAAAACTCTGATAAACATTTGTCGAAAAGTTTGTACGCCACCAGTCCCATGGACGATAGATCATTATTCCTTCCACTCCGTAATTCATGGTTTTATCCAGGTTATCAAAGACAGTGGCAGCGGTTCCATCCGGATAATAGGTACGAACCCGCTGAATCACGTCCGTTGAGTGTCGGTAATACCCCGTTGCATTAACCGTCAGTTTTTTCCACGACTTATTGTATCCTACTTCAAAACTATTGATGTATTCCGGTTTCAAAGCCGGGTTCCCCATACGTAAGTTGAACGGATCCGAGTACTCGGTAAAAGGATTCAAGTTCCATGAAGACGGTCGGTTTATTCTTCTTGAATAACTCAAAAACAACTCTCCCTTTTTCTTTAATTCATAAGCCAGGTGTGCTGAAGGAAAGAACGAGAAATAATCATTCTTAAATTTCTCTCCGGTTGTAATCAATTCCGGTCGCACTAATGCCTGTTCAAGACGTATTCCTAATTGATACTTAAACTTTTTAACCTGATGACCAAAGATTCCATACACTGCATAAATCTGTTCTGTCAACTTAAACCTATTGTTGATATTCGTATCCGGATAAAAATCCGCTGTTTCAAAATCATAAATCTCTCTGAACTGTGTTCTGTCGTCTGTATTGACAATAGCTTTAGCTCCTGTTTCCAAACGCATAGCATTTTTAAAATTCCGCACGATATCTACCAGTCCTGAAAAGACTGTATTCATAGTAGGGTTATCCAACTGCTCCATACGAGCCGGATTTGTGGTCCACTCCATCAAATCGTATTCATCATAGTACCCTTTCACTGTGTTCTTTCCCCAGGACTGGTTAAAATCAGCGATCATCTCCCCTTTTTTCTCCTTAAATGTCCACTGATAATTCAAGTTCAGATCAAAACTCTGACTCGTACGGGGTTCACTGGAATTACGCTGCCAGACAGAATCTTTTACCCCATTCAGATACAACGTATTACTCAATAATCCATCGCGCGTCCGTTTGTTATATGAACCTGTTGCAGACATCCCGATGATGTGGTTGTCCTTTATCCTGTAATCAAATCCCGCTTTTCCCGTATGACCGTTGTTATTATCACGTCCATATCTTTCCTGACTAAGAAATTCAGTTCCAAATGCCAGTTCTCTTTCACGATCTGAGAAAAAGTTCCGATACCCGTCATAATACCGGTAACTGTAATTGGCAAACACATTGAACTTATCGTTTCTCAAATTAACACCAACAGCCGTTGTATAGTTATTTCCCGTTCCATAGGTTCCATCAATGTTTCCATTAAACCCTCTCAACTTATTCTTTTTCAAAACAATATTGATGATCCCGGACATACCGTCAGGATCATATTTCGCAGAAGGGTTTGTAACAACTTCCACCCGCTCGATTGAAGCAGCGGGAATAGCATCCAGAATCGCTCCCCTTGAACTTCCCGAAAGAGAACTTGGTCTTCCGTCAATTAATACAGTTACATTGCTATTTCCCCGCAGCGAAATCTGACCATCCTGGTCAATATCAATAGATGGAACATTGCTCAGAACATCATTTGCCGTTCCTCCACGAGTAGACAAATCTTCTTCCACATTAAAAACTTTCTTGTCAATGCTTGTTTCCAACATTTTTTGTTCTGCTTCCACAACTACTTCCGACAATTCATTGTCCGCATTCTCAAGCAATATGTCTCCTAGTTTTTGGTGTTCTGAATTCCCTTTGAATTGAATATCACTTATAATTTTCTCTTCAAATCCAATAAATTTAAGTCGCGCATAAAAACCCCCTCTTGGAATATTCGAAATGGAAAAAAGCCCCTCTATGTTCGAAATCCCACCTGTTACAGGAACAGAGTCTTTTGCAGTAAATAATGTGATATTCACAAAGTCCAAAGGTTGTTTTGTAACCCCATCTAAGACCCTGCCTGACAATTTATTATTTCCAGTTGTTTCATTTTGAGCTTTAAGCCCGTGAATTGAAAATAAAAAATGACTGAGAAAAAGGATTATTACGTATCCGTTGTAAAATTTCATGCCCAAATATAAGGTATTTACCCTGTAAAATAAAGTTAAATCAGCTATTCCGTTTGACCGTTACGGCATCGGATAGCCAGAGGAATGATTCGAGAAATTTATCAATGTTTGGCTTAAATTCTGAGTCTGAAAGGTTTCCTTCTTCATCAAAATGATTTTGTACTTTAGGAACCGTCAGCATTTGTGAAACCGGAACTCCACCATACCATAATACCATTTGCTGTAAAGAGGTCGCGGCTCGCATTCCCCCCAGGGCTCCGGAACTAACCGTGCATATTCCCATTACTTTTCGGTAGTACTCCTTTCTGAAATAATCAAGCGAGTTTTTAAGAGAAGCAGCCGGCGCACCATTATACTCAGGCGTCACTAAAATAAAAGCATCTGCCGAATCAAAAATTGAATGAAGCTTGTGCATCGCTTCGGTTGGAGCAGGATGTTTTGCATAGATATATTCAAGAACCGGTAAATTATATGCTTTTAAATCAACCAACTCGGTCGTATAACCAAGCGATAATAACTCCCGGTTAAGACAAACTGCCACGCCATGAGATTTTCTTCCTTCCCGATAAGTTCCTGATACAACAACAATCTTCATTTTCAACTCCTTATTTTATCCAGAAGTTCATTCATCAAACTCGCTTCCTCTAGTGTAATATTCCGCATAAAATCGGATGAATCCCCCAACTTTATAGTAATTTCATTCAAAAGATCCAGCCCTTTTTCAGTGATCATAACATACACTACTCTCCTGTCCTTCTCACAGCGCGTTCTTTCAATCAATTCCTTGTCAATAAGTTTATCCATCAATCGAGTCGTATTGGGTGATTTTTCCACCATTCGATCTCTGATTGTATTAACTGAAAGTGACATACCTTTGGATCCTCTAAGGATTCGAAGAATATTATACTGCGGAATTGTCAGACCAAACTCTTCTAAACCTTTGTTCTGATGCGTATTCATCCAATTGGCGGTGTATTTCAGATTTATCATCGCCTTGAATCGTTCATCTTTGAAGGTTGTCTGTATAGCTTCTTCAATTTTCATACTACAAAAATACTTACCACGGTATTAACTACAAAGAAAAAACACAAAAAATAGTTAACACTGCATAGTTAAAAGCTATCTACCTATCTAATCTTATTAGCTGAAAGCCATTGTTGATAGACACGGGCATTTTTCAAATGGTCGCTATACGAATGCGCAAAACTATGCTTATACTCTCCTCCTGGTTTTGCACACATAAAATAGTAATTGTGCTTTTCGGCATTTAAAACAGCATCTACGACACCGGAAGGCGGGATACAAATTGGTCCGGGAGGCAATCCTGTATATTTATAGGTATTATACGGACAATCAATATCTCTGTGTTTATAGGTCAAACGTTGAACACCATCCAGTTCACGCCCCCAACAATAACGAAAAGTAGGATCGGACTCCAGTTTCCAGTTATCCTTCAAACGGTTCAGGTACAATCCGGCAATAGTCGCCCATTCTTCAGAAACAATCCCCTGCTCACGATATACGATACTGGCAAGTGTTACAACCTGACTTTCTGACAATCCCAGTAACTTTGCCTTTCGCGCACGTTCTTCATTCCAGAAAGACTTAAACTCTTCTGCCATACGTGCTACAAAACTCTCAACAGGTGTGTCCCAAAACATTTTATACGTATTGGGGATAAACATAGAACCGAATGTAGAGGGTCTAAATCCGTAAAACGCTACTGTTTCCGGTTTTGTTAAATAAAATACCAACTCAGAACTATCAAAAACAAGAGCCTGCGCCACCTTACCGGAAACATCGTACAAATCACGGCAATTATTGAATGTAACATCAACTTCCACTTCCGCATTTCCGTTCCCGAGAGCGTTCAGACGAAATCCATACACCAAATGCTTCACAGGATATGCTGCTTCGATAACATATTTTCCGGCAGCCACCAATGAATCCGTTAATCCCTTATACTCAGAAAGTTCATCAAAAGAAGTCTCTTCAGAAATAATCCCCTCCTCCTTCAATTGGGATTTTAATCCCTGAAGATCAGTTCCCGGATATACATAAATCGTTTTCTCAGAACTGTTGATCGTTTTTTCCTGAGCAGCCAGGAATAATTTAATATACGGATAAGCAATATACCCCCCAACAGCCACAATGACCAACACAACCAACACGATTACCTTCGAACGATTCATAATTCTTCCAAAATTAACTGATAAAATGCAATATCCTCTCTGTTCTTACCTGTTTTCCTCCATGATTTCAAAACACCACTCTTTTCAAACCCACACGCTTCAAAAAGGCGAAGACTAGGTTCATTAGACACGGAAATCATCGCATAAATTTGCTGAAAATCAAATACATCTCTTCCATATTTTGCCAACAGTCGTATCGCTTCAGATGCGTATCCTTTCTCCTTGTTTTCCGGTTCAGCAATAAGAATCCCTATCCCGGCTCTCCTGTGTTTGAAGTCTGCGTCATAAAAATCTACACACCCCACAGGCAAATCATTTTCATTCAGACAGATTATAAGACGTAGCTGTCCGGTCTGACGAAAATGTTGCGAATTTTCTATAAAATGATGAATATCGTGTAAAGAAAAGGGAATTTCAGTTTCACTCACATGCCAAAACGAGGGATTATTCTCCCACAACATAATTCGGGTTGCATCCGAAGACTCAACAGCCCGAAGATATATTTTTTCACTTTGTAATCGCATTCTCCAATCGTTTTGAATTTATAAAACCTGCAACCGTTTTCTTGCTATATTCAAAAACCCCAATCTGATCCTCATTTGTGTAAGCTGGTACATGAACCGACTCTATCAATCCGGACGCATCCAGTGCAGCCAATAAATCGGCAACGGTATCAAATTGTTCAGCATCTCCAAAAAGCACTTTATTTACAGGTTCCAGACACGTTCTACCGTCTGAAAGTTCAATTTGAAACCCCTCTTTCAATTCTCTTTCTTCCAATTGAATCCGTGCGTTAAACCGAACAAAAAAAACGGGCTTTTGCTTTTTCTCAAATAACCGGGTTAATGCCTGAATCTCTTTATCAACCTGTGCTTCTTTTATGGTAACCGAAAAATACCGTCCATTCTTAGACAATGCTATGTGAGGCGGTATAAGCTTCCAGTTAATCACCCAAAGAAAAATACCCTCCTCTAAAAAAACAAAATCAGCTTCTTTCTGTATTTTGGATGCTGTCCACTTAAACATCTATCTCTCCCTTAAAAACGAGTACGGCAGGACCTTCCAACCATACCTCTTCATACGCCCCCTGTTCATTTATCTTCCACCGGACATTTAGTGTTCCGCCTTTCGTAACAATAGTACGACTTCCCTCCTGCTCATTTCTGATCTTACCGTGCAAAAGTGCAACGGCGGTCACACCTGTGCCGCAACTGTACGTTTCATCTTCAACTCCACGCTCATACGTTTCCACCCAAAGTGTACCGTCCTTTTTCTCTAGAACATGATTCACATTCGTACCGATTGCACAAAACTCATCATTATAGCGAATCTGTTTACCAAATGTTACGATATCCGGAAAAGTTTCTTGTTCAAGAAAACGCACATAATGTGGTGATCCTGTATCCAGAAAATAATCTTCTTCTATTTTCCTGAATCCGGAAATTTCTCCCATTTTCAGACGAACAGTTCCGTCAGGGAGCATTTCCCCCTCATGTACCCCGTCTATTGCTCCAAACCGACAATCGTCGGAAACAATTCCACAGGAAAAAGCAAAAGCAATAGCACACCTTGCTCCATTCCCGCAAAAACTCTGAGAACCATCCGAATTATAATAATTCACATAAAAATCAACTCCCGGTTTCTTTTCCAAACGAATCAGTCCATCTGCCCCCACACCAAACTTTCCCGAACACAAAAAACGAATTTGCTCTTCCGTGAGTTCCGGATAATCAGAATGAATCGCATCAATCATGATGAAATCATTCCCCGTCCCCTGGTATTTAGAAAAATGAATAGTCATTATTTAAAACGAAATAGAAGTATATTTTTCTGTTTTCATCATCGGAATCGTCGTTTCTTCCGTTTGAAAAAGCAATGTGTTTTTATTCTGATAAATCAGCTCAAACGACTCCTGTGGTGAGATCCCATATAAAACCAATGTCGTTTTATTAAGACGGTACCCCATAAAATCAATGGGTGATTCCCAAAACTCAACCATCATCTTTTTATTAAAGTAAGTGGTTTCGCCTACTTTCTCTGCCAGCTTTCCTGAAGCCGTTGTATCTCCGGAAACAGGAAAATTCTGAAGCAATACCGTTTTTTTACCTAATAAACGATCCGTTACAATATCCTCGGCATCCACGTCTTCCGCAACTGCAGAGATCGTATCAACAGGAATAGAATCTTCCGGTTTCTCCTCTACAATCAATAGCGTATCTGAAACAACTTCTTTTTGCCGTTCGGGTTGTTTTTCTACTTTCTTCTTTGAGGCATTAACAACTAATATGGTATCTGCTTTCTCCCTGTCGTGACTTTCTTTCTTAATCGTAGTATGATTAATCACGATCCGGGGAAAGAAATCACCCAGAACATAGATAACTATACCCCCTAATAAAAAGCCCAGAAGAAAGATAATAAATCGGTTCAAAATTACAGCTTAATAATTCGGTGCAAACATACAAAAAAGCAAGACATTACACCAGTCAGGTGCTTAACATTATTTAACACGGAGTCAGTAACATTCCCCTCTGTTTATGGTTATCTTTATGTAGAACGTTAAAATATTATACACATGAAAAATATGAAATATCTTGGTTTGGGGTTGTTAGGGGGAGTTATCCCTGCCGGACTGGTTTTTATTTTTCAACTCAACACTACTAGTCCACTAACGGAGAAATCAACCACTTCTCCGCAATATCCGGTTCATACTACCAGTGTAATGCCTGTAGGGGCTGAAATGAATACGGATTTCACTGTCGCAAGTGAAAGAACGATCCATTCGGTCGTACACGTTACCACTAAGGTCGTTCGTCAGCAAATTGTTCGTGACCCTATTCTTGAATTCTTTTACGGTCCGGGTGCCGGGAAAAAGGAAAACCTGTACGGTCAGGGAGCAGGTTCCGGTGTTATAGTATCCGAAGATGGATATATTGTCACGAATAATCACGTAATTGCCGATGCCAGTGAAATTGAGGTCACATTAAATGACAACCAGAAATACAGCGCAGAGGTTATCGGAACAGACCCCTCTACCGATTTGGCTGTATTGAAAATTAAAGCCAATCATCTGCCCGCAATTCAAATAGGGAATAGTGACAATGTCAAAATCGGGGAATGGGTACTTGCAGTTGGAAATCCATTCAACCTGACATCCACTGTAACAGCGGGAATTGTCAGTGCTAAATCCAGAAACATTAACATTCTTCGTCAGAACGGGGATCAAAACCTCTTCCCTATTGAATCATTTATTCAGACAGACGCGGCAGTAAACCCCGGAAACAGCGGTGGTGCTCTGGTAAACACAAATGGAGAACTAATCGGAATCAATACAGCTATAGCTTCCCGAACAGGAAGTTATACCGGATATTCTTTTGCTGTTCCTGTAAATCTGGTTGCTAAAGTAATGTCAGACATTATTGACTATGGCGTTGTACAACGAGGGTTTTTGGGAGTTCGGATTATGGACATCAATCAGGAATTGAAAGAAAGTAAGAACTTACCAAACACACATGGGGTGTATATTTCAGAAGTAATTTCTAAAAGCGCTGCCGAAAAAGCAGGACTTAAAGATGGTGATGTCATCCTTAAAATAGGGGCTAAAAATGTTAATTCTTCATCTGAGTTACTGGAAGAGGTTGGAAAGGCCCGTCCGGGAGAAAAACTCTCAATCACAGTTCGCCACAAAGGGGGAAGCGAGAGTATAAAAGAAGTTGTTTTACAGAATCAGGAAGGAGAAACGGAACTTGTAGCAAGAACAGAAACTCCAAAAGCTGTATTGGGAGCTACATTTGAGAAGTTATCCGCAAAAGAGATGAAAGAGCTAAATCTGGATTCGGGAGTCAAGATAAAATCTCTCAGTCCCGGCAAACTAAAGTCTCTGGGATTAACTGAGGGGATGGTCATAACAAGAATTAATAATGAGAAAGTTTCTGATATTGAAACACTAACCAGTAGGTTGAACAAAAAAAATGGAGGAATCTTACTGGAAATAGTAACCCAAAGCGGCAGAAAAGAGTATATAGGTTTTGGTTTGTAAAATGAATGAGAAACGTGAGGTGTAAAGGACGTTTTAAGAACGTATTAAGTTAATAATAAAAATCACGTAAGATTTATTTGACTAACGTGTTATTTTGCCGTAAATTTGCAAAACTTTTATAGTTGTAAAGAAGAGAAAGGAAAAGAATGAGACAGCTAAAAATCACAAAATCAATCACTAACCGCGAGAGTCAGTCACTTGATAAATACTTGCAGGACATTGGTAAAGAGGAGCTTATCACAGCTGAAGAAGAAGTAAACCTTGCCCGTCGTATTAAAGAAGGTGACCAACTAGCGTTGGAAAAACTGACTCGTGCGAACCTACGTTTCGTAGTTTCGGTAGCGAAACAGTACCAAAATCAGGGATTGACCCTACCGGATCTTATCAATGAGGGGAACCTCGGATTGATAAAAGCTGCTCAAAAGTTTGATGAAACGCGTGGATTTAAATTTATCTCCTACGCTGTTTGGTGGATTCGTCAATCCATCCTTCAGGCTTTGGCAGAGCAGGCACGTATCGTGCGTTTACCATTGAATCAGGTTGGTTCTTTGAATAAAATTAACAAGGCGTTCTCACGTCTTGAGCAAGAATTTGAGCGACCACCTTCTGCGGAAGAGTTAGCAGAAGCATTAGAAGTTCCTGAAGATAAAATCAAGGAAAGTCTTAATGTATCAGGTCGTCATGTATCTATGGATGCTCCCCTATCTTCTGCTGAAGACGGAGGTACATTGATGGATGTAATGGCAAACACCGATTCTCCGAAAGCTGATTCACAGTTAATGGCCGAATCGTTACAACGTGAAATCGAACGTTCATTATCCACTCTTACTGATAAAGAACGTGAAATTATCCGTTTGTTCTTCGGAATTGGAATGAACCACGGTCTTACCCTGGAGGAAATCGGTTCGAAGTTTAACCTGACGCGGGAACGTGTTCGTCAGATTAAAGAAAAAGCGATCAGACGTCTGCGGCATACGTCGCGTAATAAGCTGTTGAAAGCTTATTTGGGATAAAGAAAATTTCAGGGCTGCCTACTCGGCGGCCCTTTTTACTTGTAAATAATTCAAAATCAAATACTTTAACTAAAAATTATGGAAGCAGCAATCGGTTATGAAAATGAGCTGAAAGAGCATGTAAGAAGAGAGCGTGCGGCTGTCAAGCTGTCCAGTAAAACAGGTCAATTGCTTTACGACAAAGGGATTGAGCTTGTACTGTTCAGAAACCACCTCATTGACACAACAACTTCAGAGATTCTGAACCTGCATGAGTATGCAGAAAAAGTAGTAAACAAACCTATTGATGTTTACACTACTTCGGAATTGGCGGAAGAATTGTTGAAAATGGATTTAGCACCATCAAAACTTGATATCGGAAAGTTAGCCAGTGACTGGTTATCTGCTCAATCCAACTATGCTTCTAAAGCTGATTTCCTGAATGATATTCTTGCTGATTTTATCGGAGAGGAAAAAGGAAATTTCGAACCACGTGATGTTGTTCTCTATGGTTTCGGTAGAATTGGTCGTTTGGCTGCACGTGAATTAATTAAACAAGCAGGAAAAGGACAGCAGCTTCGCCTACGCGCTATCGTAACACGAAGTTCTTCAGATGCAGATATCATCAAGCGAGCTTCTTTATTGCGTTCGGACTCAGTTCACGGTGCTTTTAAAGGAACTGTAACTGTTGATACGGAAAATCAGGCATTGATTATTAATGGTCAGATAGTACACATGATCTCTGCCAATAATCCAGAAGATATTGATTACACAAAATACGGTATTAAAAATGCTCTTGTAATTGATAATACAGGAGTATTTACAAATCGTGAAGCTCTTTCAAGACATATGCAAGCCAAAGGGGTCGGAAAAGTAATCCTTACCGCACCCGGAAAAGAGATTCCAAATATCGTTTATGGGATCAATCATAAAGATCTTGATATTGATAATGAGACTATTTTCTCAGCTGCTTCATGTACGACAAATGCCATCTCCCCTATTCTTAAAGTGGTAAATGATCATTTCGGAATTGAAAAAGGTCACATTGAAACAGTTCATGCCTATACCAACGATCAAAACTTGTTGGATAATATGCACAAAAAACCAAGAAGAGGTCGTTCGGCTGCTATTAACATGGTTATTACTTCAACAGGAGCCGGAAAAGCGGTTACTAAAGTAATACCTGATCTTCAGGATAAATTAACAGCAAACGCTGTTCGTGTACCAACACCAAACGGATCTTTGGCTATTTTGAGTCTTTCGTTAGGTAAAAATGTTACAACAGAAGAAGTTAACGCTGTTGTTCGTGATGCTGCTTTAAACGGAGATCTTGTCAACCAGATTTATTATTCGGTTGACGAAGAGTTGGTAAGTAACGACATTATCGGAAACACCTGCTGTTCGGTTTATGATGCACCGGCTACAATTGTTTCTAATGACGGTAAGAATGTTGTTCTGTATACCTGGTACGATAACGAATTCGGATATACAAAACAAGTAATCCGATTGGCTAAGTATGTTGCAAAAGTACGTCGTCTGATTTATTATTAATCAGATGTATTTATACTAAAAACAAAAGCAGGTTTATGATAAACCTGCTTTTGTTTTTGATACGTATCGACCGCTCTTCTATTCTTCTAATTTCACATTTATCAGATAGTTAAACCCAAATAGACACTTAATATGCCGGTTCTAACATCCCCCACAAGACATCTGCCTCATTTTGAGAAAGAGTAAAGGCATGTGTTTCTTCCACTTCTCTTTCAATACCCGAAACGGCTCCGGAATAGTTCATAAATTGCTTCGCGCTTAAATCCGCCGGAACCTCTTGTTCCTTTGCCAGCGCCAGTGATTGAGCATACTCATCAGCATCTTTAGTCTTCCTCTCTCTACTTGCAACGAAAGCATTTTTTTTCTCTTCATACAACTCTAACGAAACTGTATCTGCTGCAACCTGAATAGTACCAGACTCAAGGTCTTGCTCTTTAGTAGCAGCCAATACTTCTCTTGCCGGCACATTTATCTCCGGACCCCCCCCCCCATTTCTTTCTCTCATAACAGAATCAACCAATTGTTCTGTCCGTTGTACCGCACTCTCCTCTACTTTTGCTATCTGCGAATTATCTTTCTCTGTTACCGGGATAAAAGGTAAAACCATAACCAATAAACAACCAATAGCAATTGCAACAGGTAAGGGTCTTGCATAAAAAGGTTTTTGACCGTTTGAAGTACTAATGTTCCACTTCCACCAGGGAGCGGATTCTTTTTTCCACTTTTGGTCAAATGTCCCCATTAAACTCTCTTTCATTTTTTCAGAGGGAGTTATTTCTTCACGGATCACTTCTTCCTTTGTTTGTATGAGCATATTCTTCAGTATTTCAAATTCCTGTTCATTTTTGAATAATTCCCTACAAGAGTTCAACTGCTCCGGAGTTAACTCATTATATTGTCTGGTCAGTATTTCTAAAATATCTTCTTTCATGTGCTCCTTTATATTCTATTTAACAGAGGATTAAACACCTGTAACTCTCCGGCCAATCGCTTTGTCACATTAAACAAGCGAGATTTAACCGTCCCTTCATTACACTCAAGAATAGCTGCAATCTCTTTTATAGACATCTCCTGAAAATGCCGTAAAACAAAAACTTCACTATGTTTATCGTCAATTTTATCCAATGCTTCGTTCAGGGCTTCTTTAAACTCATTCTCGTGTATATCCTCCAACACATCGGTATCACGAGATCGAATATCTGTTTCCAGTTCTTCTGTAGACTGCATTCCTGATCGAACGGATTCTTTCCTATACTCATTCTTACACATATTATTCGCAACACTATATACCCATGTTTTAAACTTCCGTTTCGGGTCAAATAGATCCGGATTATTAATGATTTTCGTAAACAGATCATGAACCAGATCTTCTGATCGCTCCCGATCCTTCCATAATCTGAAAAAGAAATAGTTCAGTAATTTTTTTGCATACCTGTCATAAAGTTCAGAAAAAGCACGAGCATTCCCTTCTGATGATAATTTCATCAGTTCTTCATCAGTCAATTGTTTATATGAAGGGGAAAATAATCCCATTTATTTCAATAGTTCTTCAATTCGTTGTGCTTCATCAATCCAGGTACTTATTTTCCGGATCAATTGTTCAACTTCTTTCACTTTATCCGTTTTTCCTTCTTGCTGAGCCCTTTTTCTGTAGGCAAATAAGTAGGGTAAATAATTGGCAGACCATCGTTTCGTTTTCTCATCTACTTCCTTTTCGCGAATTAGCTCCAGATTATCAAACAACTCCATAACAAAAGAATGGCTTACTCCTCCTGTTACAAGAACAACAGGACCGGAAATCACTTTTTCTTTAAACTGTCGGGTATATTGAACAGGAACTGAAAGTGAGATCCCTATATTATATTCGGGATTACGATTCACAAATTCACTCAGAAATAAGGCGTCTACACTTTTCGATTCCGGAACGAAATATCCAGCCCCTTCTAAGGACTTTCTATAATCCGGGATCAGGAGCCAATCCAGACTCATTACTTTTACATCGGTTCTAAACTGATGATTCACTTGTTGCTGCATTACTGCATAAGTATCATCAAATCCGTTACAAATCAATATCCCATCCAGCGGAACCGCTTTGAGAATGTCCTGACCATAAAGTAACTGATCACCCGTAAGGAAGTTCTGTTCCACCAGAGAAGAAAGTATAGGAGCTGCAGCATTTTTTTGTTGAGTACGTATGTAATACCCCGCCATTTCTCCTGCAATTCTTCTGTCATCAGGCGCTAGCTTGTATGCCTGTTGCAAAGCATTAACTTTTTGATCCGATCTGGCAGAAGAGGTATATTCAACCCAATAATTCTCCGCATTACGAACAGGTTGATTCAGATAGGCATCTTCCATTTTCGCCTTATAGCGATCTTGTCCTTTATCCCTCTCTTTTTTTTCAACCTCTTCAACCGAAGTATTTTGAAGTCTGCTCTTCTCCTCCTGTTGAGTTCTGCCAACAATTGGGAACAGTGTAAATACAACAACGAAAATGCTATAAAAAACAGTTTGTATCATAGTTCAATATATGACTGACAACCTTCTGTACACCTCTATTAAGAAAAGGTTCAAAAATATCTTTTTTGTAAATTTACAATATGACAACAAAAGAATTCAATAAACTCTCTATTAATCAACGATTACACCTGTTGAAAAAGGAAGGAGAATTTATTGGATCTCGTTTAAGTCTGGGACATCGGGTACATTTGTTTTCCTGCAGAGGTCATTTTCTTGAGATGTGGATTCTTATCGGCATTGATCAGATTCGATGGATTGAAATTCAAACCAATTCATCTATTCTAAATTTATACATTGAAAAAATTGATCTTAGAAAGAGTTTAGATACTTAACCTTCTTTGGATTTTTTCTTAGCCGTAAACTCAATAATTATTCCGATTGTTGGAAGCACCGTTCCTGTATAATTGGTCAATTGTTCCGTTAAATAAGCATTAGGATTGTTCGGATCAACTACTGGCTGACCATTTTCATCTCGAACTACTGTTAAAATAGGTGTTAACTCAGCCTGATAATTATACACATTTTGAATATCCAAATAAAAATTTAAACTCCATCTCGGAAAGAAAAACTTCTTATCTACACGGATGTCCAACTGATGAAAACTACCCAGACGCCTACCATTAAGCTGATTATAATCAAAAACTCCCCGTCCGTTGACATCCCATACCTGTTGCAACGAACTGGTTTGAATATCATAGGGTGTGTAAGGAGCACCACCAGAATAACGCCAACGAACTCCAATATCCCAGCCTTTTTTGAAGCTTTTACCCACAGACATCGAAAGAATATGACGGCTATCCCATGCAGATGGAACATATTCTCCAACTTTATTTTGAAACTCACTGCGCACAAATGTATACGCAAGAAGACCATAAAAACCCTTGATCAATTTTTGCTGATAGAGAAATTCACCTCCTACTGAACGCCCCTTTGATGTAGAGGATACGGCTTCGTTACCAACAACTCCAAAGTCACCACCAATATTCGCAAGAGAGATTGAATCTCGTAAAGAGAATGGATAACGATCATATACTTTATAAAAACCTTCTACTGAAAAACGCCCATTCCATTTTGATATATATTCAATACCTAAAACAGCATGATTTACACTGATATAGCGCAAATTATTGTTCCTATTTACTAAATTCCCATCATTATCTCTAAAGCCTAAGATAGTATATGCAGGGAGCTGATGATATCGTCCTAAATTTCCTGAAATCGCCCATTTCTCAGTTAAACGATATGATAAGGATAGTATTGGAGCCAATTGATTAAGTGGATTCGTCATTTCACTACTATAATCAGATACGTCCGTTCTTAAACCAAAGCTTGTATTAAATCGATCGTTAAAAAAGCTTTTAGAAACTTGTCCAAACATTGAGCCCTTACTCAATCGTAAATCAGATTGATAATCAATCTGAAGCAACTGATTCCCAATTGATACTATATTAAACGTATTGTTGTTATAGCGTGCATACTCATAACCAAATCCAGCATTTATTTTCCATCCATTTTTCTTCCAATCGTGCTCAAAACGAAATTTGTTCTCAGCTTCAAATGAAGCATAATCCAGTAATTGATTTTCAGGGGTCTGAATATTATTTAAGTAACGAACGGCTGTATTTTTAAGCATATTTCTTGAAACAACAACAGTCTGATATGAATTTTTTGAAAAATGTGTCCATTTAGCTCCCACTGTGTAATTCCATTGTTCATTAATAGCCAAATTATTTAACAGATAGGTGTTACGCTTCAACGTTTCTTCATCTGTAACACCATCGTTAACCGATTCATTCAACCGAAAATTATCAATAGCTCCCAATCCAATAAAAGTCAAACGATTTTTTTGATTCAAATCGATATCGATTTTATATTGTGAATCAGTGTATTGTGGCAAGAAAGGTAATCGAAGTGCTTTAAACAATAATTGAAGATAAGATGTACGAACAGAGAAAATAAAGTTTGCTTTTTTCCCAATCGGTCCGTCAAAAGTCAAACCAAAATCACTTGATCCAACTGTAAAGGATGTAATTAGTGCTTCATCATTTCCTCTTTTCTGCTTAAAAGAGAGTACCGAGCTCAACCCATTTGCACGATTCGCTGGAAAAGCACCGGCGTAAAAATCAACTTCACGAATGAAATTAACATTCAGCAAACCGACTGGGCCTCCACTACTTCCTTGCGTGGCAAAGTGATTAATATTGGGGACTTCAATATCATCTAAGTAAAACTTGTTTTCACCTGGCGAACCACCTCTAATGATGATGTCATTGCGAAAAGCAGGTACTTGAGCAACTCCAGGTAAAGCCTGCACTACCCTACTCACATCACGATTCGCCCCAGGATAACGCTCTATTTCAGTAGCATTCAATGTCCGTAAACTTACTGGTGATTCATCGTTGCGTCGAAAGGGGGTAGCCTGGACGACAACCTCATTAGACACGGTTGATTTTTCTGACAGTGGAAAATCTAATCGGAGCGTACGTGAAATAGTTACCGTTACTTCAGCAAAAATAAGTTCTTCAAATCCCACACAACTCGACCTAATAGTATACACCCCCGGGTCAATACCTTCTATTTTATAGTTACCGTCTATATCAGAAACTGCTCCTATCCCTAACTCTGAAACCACGACATTGGCAAAAGGAATTGGCTCATTATTGGTTTCATTAAAAACTCGCCCGGTTATTATTCCGGATTGAGAACATAAAAAGAATGAGAAGCTAACAAAAAATAAGGTTATGAAATGTTGCATCAGAATATTTTTAAGTCAAACACCTGGTAAGTTAAAATGTTCTGTAAGGTGAAAAAAATTAAGCAAAAACCAGTACACGGTAAAATACTGATTAATCTACGATTGAATCTGTTGAAAAAGAAAGTAGAATGTATTAGTTCCTTTCTAAGTCCAGAAATCAGATTTACAAAGAATTCAAACCAACCAAAATACACGTAATTCGTATCTTGAAAAATTAGATTCGCAAAAGAGTATTGATTCTCTTTAGTTTTATACTGTTGATTTTCGGCTGTCTTTGTTAAAAAACAGACAAAAATCAGGAAAAGGTCATGTTTTCTGCTCTGTTTGTGAAATTGATTCCTGGTTATTCACAATCAAGAGTCATGTTATTAACAATCAAATTCGAATCAAAATTAAACCTGTATTTTCGTCGACGAAACTGTTAATCTATTATTATGAAAAAGTCAATTGCACTTACTTTTTTTGTATTTTCTATGGCTTCTATTTCGTTCGCTCAACAAAACAACGAAGTGAATCCATCACAATCAACTTCTTCTACCGGAGTTAAGGCTCCAAAAGAAAAAATAGAAGCTAAACAAACACCTGCTTCTAAAATAAATAAGGAATATAAGTCCATTAAAAGAGCTAATCTGGAAGCTATTCCTGAGCAACAAGTTCGAAAAGAAGAATTTGAAAACAATCAATCTAATTAAACAAGACTAATATGAAAAAGATAGTTTTTAACTCATTATTTTTTATGGTAGTGACCATTCTGAGCAACTTCAGTTATGCACAGAGTTGTGATACACTACGAAATTATGGAACAAGTGATCCACTCACTGTCATTTCTTCACCAACAGCAGGTTATTTTGCAGGAAACCTAATCTATAGTGATGGTGTTTCAAACTTCAACGTAGAAGCATGGGCTGAAAGATATGTTGCACCTTCTGCAACGGAAGTAAGAGGAATCGTAATAGGCCCTTCCAGAGTATCTGATGGCGGGGGATCTGTTACCTTTAACGTATATGCTGATGCCTCGGGAAGTCCCGGTTCTATCATTGGATCAGAAGTAGTTCCATTAGCTGATTTAACACCCGGGCAGTATAATATTATAGAATTTACAACACCTACTGCTGTGACCAGTTCATTTTATGTAGGTTATGAATTGTCGTATACAAATCCACTGGATACATTTGCATTATACTGTATAAACCCCGCAAGTAATGATTTTACAATGTTCTATGCTAACGGAACATGGATGTATACTGGAGCTGAATATACCATCGGAGGAAATCCATCGCAAAATGCATTTTTAATGGATGTTTTACTTTCTTCTGATCCTACTCCAGCACCTTCTGCTACTTTTGAAGATGCTACAGCGTGTGTGGGAGGTGTATTTAATGTTGATGCAAGTAGCTCAACAAATGCAACATTGTATGAGTGGTATCTTACAAGTGATCCTCCGAGCCAACCATACTATGACCAACAAGAGGGTGAAACTGCTACATTAACAACTACACAAACTGGAACCAATAGAGTCTATATTTTCGCAACAGGTTCTTGTCAGACAAGAGGAGTTTACTACACGGTAACTGTAAACCCCGCGATATCGGCAACTGTAAACACAACTGATCTGACTTGTGGAAATGATAACGGAGAAATTGAAATAACAGGAACCAGTGGTGGCTCCGCTCCTTATAGTTACTCATTGGATGGAACTAATTTTTCAGCAAGTAATACGTTTACCGGATTAAGTGCAGGAAATTACACTGTTTATGTAGAATCAGACGGTAACGGGTGTTCAGAAACGTATTCTGTAACGCTATCTAATACTCCTCAGGAAACAATTACTGTTGGAACTGATCAAACAGTTTGTAACGGTGATAATGCAACACTGACTGCTTCCGGAAACGGAACAATAGAATGGTTTGAAGGAGCAGCCAGCATTGGAACAGGAACTTCTGTTGTTGTATCACCAACAGCTACAACTACTTATACAGCTGTTCTTACAGATGCAAACGGATGTGAAGATCAGGCAGATATTACCGTTACTGTGAACGCACTCCCAACAGTTGTTGCCGGAACAGACTTTACAGTATGTGAAGGGGATGAAATTACATTATCAGGATCCGGAGCCGACTCCTATGTCTGGGATAACAGTGTAGTAGACGGGACTCCTTTCAACATCTCTGCCACTACTACATTTAATGTGATTGGTACAGATGCAGATGGTTGTGAAGGAACCGATCAGATTACTGTTACAGTGAATCCATTAGATGACCCTAGCTTCTCATATGCTTCAGGAACACTTTGTTCAGGAGGAGCCAACGAAACTCCAACTGTAAATGCTACAGGAACCTTTACGGTAGATTCTCCGGATCTTGTATTTGCAAATACTGCGACTGGTGAAATCGATATGACAAGCAGCTTGAATGGGGTTTATCAAATTACATTTACAACTGATGGTACATGCCCAAGTTCACAAACTAATACGTTAACAATTACCAGCTCTCCTGATGCTGTATTTACCTATGCAGAAACTGAATATTGTCAATCAGAGTCTAACCCTTCTCCGGTTTTCTTAACAGGAGCAAGTGCGGGTGTATTCAGTGTTGATATAACAGGGTTAGCAATCAATACTTCAACAGGAGTTATTGATTTAGCAAACAGTCAGTCTGGAACTTATGAAGTAACGAATACAATTGCTGCTACAGCTTCCTGCCCAATGGATCAGGCTAGTTTTACGGTAACGATTACTGAAGCTCCGACAGCAACAATTTCCGGAGGAGGTGATATTTGTTCTAACGGAGACGCTCCTGTTACGATTACATTAACAGGAACCGGACCATGGGATTTAATAGCTTCTAACGGAACTAACAACTTCCCACAAAGTGCGCCTATTGCAAGTGTTACTCAAAACATTTCTACACCTGGAACATATACGATCGTTTCTGTAACAGATGCGACCGGATGTACAAACACAGGGACAGGAAGTGCAACAATAAATGTATTCCCAGACCCAATAGTTAATGCAGGAGCTGACCTTACAGTTTGTGAAGGTGATGAAATAACACTTTCTGCTTCAGGTGCAGATTCATATGTTTGGACAAATGGTGTACAGGACGGTGTTCCGTTCATCATTAACAACACTACTTCATATAGTGTAACAGGAACAGATGTTAACGGTTGTACAGATAGTGATATTATAGTAGTGACTGTTAATCCAGCTCCTACAGTAGATGCAGGATCAGACTTTATCGTATGTCCGGGAACCGAAATTACACTATCAGCTTCGGGAACAGATTCGTATGTATGGGATAATGGTGTACAGGATGGTGTAGCATTTATGATTACGACTACCACTACTTATACAGTAACCGGAACAGATGCAAACGGTTGTGAAGGAACTGATCAGATTACTGTAACAGCTGAAACTCCTTCAGTAGATGCAGGAGCTGATGTTTCCGTATGTGAAGGAGAAGAAGTTACACTTTCTGCTTCAGGTGCTGATACATATGTATGGGATAATGGTGTACAGGATGGTGTTTCCTTTACTCCAACAGCAACAACTACTTACGCCGTAACCGGAACAGATGCAAATGGTTGTGAGGGAACTGATCAGGTAACTGTAACAGTAAATGAAAACCCTACAGTAACGCTTACTGCCTTTGAAGATGTTTGTGATAACGAAGAAAATCCAATTGTACTTACGGGTGGTACTCCAGCTGGAGGAACCTATTCAGGAACAGGAGTAAATGCTGGTTCATTTGATCCATCAGTTGCAGGAGAAGGTACACATACGATCACATATACTTATGAAACACCTGAAGGATGTACAGGAGTAGCAACAGAAACTATCACTGTTGAAGATTGTCCAAACGTATCAGTTGCGGAGAATTTTATCAACAATCTTGTTGTCTACCCGAACCCTGCTTCAGGATTAGTAACTGTCTCTCTGGATAATATTCAGGATGCTGAAATCAGTATTTCATTGGTTACGACAGATGGTAAAGAATCTATTCTTTCGAACATCAAACCAATGAGTTCTTTCAACGAATCGCTTGATATTTCTAATTTCGCTTCAGGAATTTACTTTATGACATTTACTTCCGAAAAAGGAAATCATGTTGTAAAGATCATTATTGAATAAAAATCCCTGATTAAAACAATAGAAGAACCGCACATTAATTAATGTGCGGTTTTTTTGTTTATTTTACCCCAAGATGATCAGGAATATTCATACTCATATACCAGCGAAAGATGCTATTCGAAGTTTTTCTTTCGGAGAAATCCATGAAGCAATTCACTATGATGCTCCTTTTTCAGTAGGTATTCATCCCTGGGAAACGAATACTATGAACTGTTCCGTTGCGGAGGCCTGCTTACAACTGGAACAACTACTATACAGGAAAAACTGCTTTGCAGTTGGTGAATGTGGATTAGATAAACTAAGAGGAGCTTCACTAAAAGAACAAATAGAAATTCTCAGTTTACAGTTAGCCCTCGCTGAAAAAACAGGAAAACCGGTTATCATTCATTGCGTCAAAGCTTTCAATGAATTAATTAGCTTAAAAAAGGAATGGATAAACGTTGCTATGGTAGTCCATGGCTTTCGAAGCAAGATGCAAGTAGCTCAAATGATAATCAAACAAGGGATTAAACTGAGTTTTGGAACGTATCTTCTCAGTTCTCCATCCATACAAGAAATCTATTCTATTCTTCCTGATACGGAAACTTTTTTAGAAACAGATGAGCAAGAACCTGCAGAAATTAATAAATTAATTCAGTTTGCGGCTAAATTGAAAAACGTATCTTTGGAAGCTTTCGAAAAAAAAATAGTACAAAATACACACACCTTTTTTGATGTAAAACTATGACGGACTGGTTGGAAAGAACTGAGCTTTTGATTGGTAAAGATGCGATTGAGAATCTAAAAAAAAGTCATGTGCTCATCTGTGGACTCGGGGGAGTTGGTTCATACGCCGCTGAATTTATTGCGCGATCCGGAATCGGAACAATGACTATTATTGACGGAGATGTTTTTGACCCGACCAATAAAAATCGTCAGCTTCCGGCACTGGAATCTACTATCGGAAAATCCAAAGCAGAAGTTCTTGCAGCACGCATCAGGGATATTAATCCGGATATAACGTTACATGTTCTGAATGAATTCGTTCAACCGGAAAGAGTTGGCGAAATTTTAACCGAATACCAGCCCGACTATGTGATGGATTGTATTGATTCTATCACTCCCAAACTTACCTGGCTCATTGCCTGTAAGAGGAATAAATTCAAAGTTATCAGCTCTATGGGAGCAGGTGGAAAGATGGACCCCTCAAAAGTTCAGACACGGGACATTTCAAAAGTGGTCAATTGTAAAATGGCCAAGCATCTTCGAAAACGTCTGAAAAAAGAAAATATTAACAAAGGGATTAAGGCTGTTTTCTCTTCGGAACACCAAAAAGAAGATTCTTTGAAAATGACAGATGGAACGAACTTTAAGAAATCATTTTACGGAACCATCAGCTATATTCCGGCTCTTTTCGGATTACACGCTGCTGCGTATGTAATCCAACAATTGACAAAAATTGAAAAATAACATCCTTTCACTGGTTCTTACCTTCTGCTCACTTTCATTCTTATACGGACAGGAGGATTCGCTGAAACACAAAGCTCAGGTTCAGTTTAGTTTGTTTATCGATAGTATTCTCCAAAAAGAGATAGACAAGAAAAACTATGAGTTATTCAACTTTTCTGAACTTTCCTTTATACGAGAGTACCCACTAGAAATCACTTCACTTGCCTACCCTTCTCTCTATTCGGACAGAGACGAATACTATGCTGCATTTTTATATCGAGAAAAGTATAACGATACTACTTTCCCAGAAGATCTTAATAAACAGGTTTTAAAACAATATACAAAGCTTAGAAAGATTATTCTAAAGACTATCCGTTCTGGAAAGCAAACGACTGGAAAGGAGAAAAAGCGTATCTCCAAACTCCAGTCTGAAATGGAGAACTCTGAACCTCCCCTGACCGGGTACTTCCAGAAAGCTTCTATTCGCTACATCTATAATGGTGTGAAAAATGAAAAACATTTCTCTATTATTTATGATTTACAACTGAACGTATTGAATTATGGAGAATAGTTTGTTTTTGTAGTTAATTTGTTTGTATTTTAACAAATGGTTTAATATTGAATTTTCTGATTTATTTTTGTCTAAAAAAGATCAGATGGAAACGCCTTATTACCTCTATGATATGAATTTGCTGGATACTACACTTGAACAGGCTCAGGTTGCAGCAGAACTTTATAACATAAAATTACTATATGCAATCAAGGCTAATACAAATCCGTATATACTGGAACGCATCCGAAAATATGGTTTTGGGATAGACGCTGTTTCAATTGGCGAGATTAAACTGGCATTAACAAATGGTTTCCAACCTTATCAGATAGCCTTCGCGGGTTCCGGAAAAACGAAACGTGAAATTGATGAAGCTTTACAATTAAATATTGCTACTATTCATTGTGAGTCACTCTCCGAATGGGAGTATATTTCTTCGGTTTATCCAACAGAATGTACAACTAAAATAGCTTTGCGGGTTATTCCAAATGTCTACACCAATACCCATCAACATATACAAACCGGTGGGAATAATCATAAGTTTGGAATCAGCACCGAAGAAGCTTCCCGATTAATTCAGAAACTTATTGAAAGGAACTCTACTCTCCTGCCCTGTGGTTTCCACTTTCATGTCGGATCACAGATCACAAGAATGGACTATTTTGAAGAATTAAGCAGGTCTGTACTTTACTTTTTTCAAACCCTGCCTTCTTCCTTTTCATTTGATTATGTCAATCTAGGTGGAGGATTGGGAATAAATTATGATGATCCGGATAACGAAATGATACCAAACTTTACCGGATGGATGCGGGCCATCCGCCCTTATTTTCCACAGGATCGTTTTCCTCATGTGTACCTTGAACCCGGAAGAAGTCTTGTCGGTCAATGTGGTAAATTGATTACGGAGGTACAGTATATTAAAAACAGACAGGACGAAAAAATTGTAATCCTGGATACGGGAATGAACGACCTAATGCGACCGGCTTTGTACGGTGCAAGACATCACATCTCACCTATGCAACCGCATTCTGAAACAACTCAATTTCAAACGTACACACTTAGTGGTCCAAGTTGCGAATCAACAGATTGTTTTGGAAAAAATTATTCCCTCCCCGAATTGAAAGAAGGAGATCATATTGTTATTCATTCCTGCGGTGCTTATGCAGAATCCATGCGATTAAACTATACACAACGTCTGGCTCCTTCCTGTGTGTACAAAGAGGGAAACAATCTCAATATGTATACTTCTCAAAGAAAAAAAATTAAGGTCGAACAATCTTTTTAATTCCTCCGAATTTATCGTATTTTGAGTTGAAACTTATTAGTTTTGTTTATTCCTTAATTTAACGTTAAATGAAACGATACATATTAACTCTACTCTCTTTCATCTCTGCTTTGACTCTACTTGCCAATGACTTGTCTTCCGGGTTTTCAAAAACAGAGTATATTGAAACATTAAAAATGAATGCCGCTCAAAAGGATACTATTACTCCTGACGCTGTTTTCAGATCTGATAAATATGATCGCATATACCGATCCCCTGTTGTAGGTCTTTTAAATCGCTGGGATCTCTGGATGCGAAAGGATAAAAATGAAATCGGTATAAGTCTTCGTGGTACAGCACCTGAAGCATTGAGTTGGTTGGCCAACTTTTATGCCGCAATGATTCCAGCCCGTGGAGAAATTAAGATTAATGATTCACTAACGTTCAACTATAAACTGGCGGAACGTTCGGATGCAACGGTTCATGCCGGATGGACGTTTGGTTTGGGATCAATGGCTTCTGATATTGTACAAAAAATTGATTCCTGCTACCGAACGGGTGTAAAAAATGTTCTGATTTTTGGTCATAGTCAGGGAGGTGCTCTATCTCACCTTACTACTGCCTATCTGCGTTATCTTCAAAAGGACGGAAAACTACCGGCCGATATCGTATTTAAAACGTATGCCAGTGCTGCACCCAAACCAGGAAACCTTTATTTTGCTTATGATTATGAGCATTTAACATTTGGAGGCTGGTCTTACACGGTCGTAAATCCGGAAGATTGGGTTCCGGAAACTCCGATTACTGTCCAGACTTCAGAAGATTTTGCGACAACCAATCCTTTCAGATATGTAAAACCTATGCTGAAAAAACAAAAATTACTTGTACGAATGGCTCTAAAAGGTGCCTATAACAGTATGGATAAGTCTACCAAAAAAGCCCGGAAAAATGTGAAAAAGCAACTGGGATACAGAACTGGAAAACTAATACAAAAAAGTAAACCTCAATATGTACAACCTGAATTTTCCAGAGGGATCTATTATACCCGGGCAGGAATTCCTGTTGTCCTTATGCCTGATGTTGAATATTATGCTTCGTTTCCAAAAGACGCTCAGGAGAATATTTTCCAACACCACATGTTTGAGCCTTATTTAATGCTCGCGGAAAAACTGCCGGAAACAAAATAATTACCAACAAACAGATAAAAAGAAAGACCGGAATAAAATTCCGGTCTTTTCTATTTCTTACGGCTTACGTAGTTCATTTTTTCCCTTTCGAAAAGTCCATCAATCTATCATAAGTTTCCGGACATTGCTTTCTGAAAGCCCTATCATATCCGATTGAAGCCGGATCAACACCAAGGCTATCTGCAACAGAAGCAAAACAGTTCGCTATACCAAAAACAGATTTGTCTTGGGAACAGGAACAGGCTATTTCAGCTGCATTTTTCTCTTCTTCTGTCGAACCACAGCTCAACAAAAAGAAAACGGGTAAAGAAAAAAATAACCAACGTACCATTTTTTACTCAGCTGTTTTAGCGTACTCTTTCTGTAGCTCGTTCAATTCAGGACATTTTCCATCCAAAGCTTTTGCAAACGACTCATCAGCACAGTTTACTCCGTGATCAACAGCAACATCCAATGCACAAAAAGCAAAGTGCATATCGTCAGTAGCAAATAAATCATCCGGATCAGCTTCCGCACGCTTCTTTTCTACACAGTCACACATTGACTGAGCAGCTTTGTTCATTTCTTCGTCACTTGGACCTCCACAAGAAGCCAAAACTAAAGCAGCAGCTCCCAAAACAAATAAGTTCTTTTTCATAGTTATATTTTTTTGTTGTGCCAAGATAGAAGTTTTATCAAATTTCGCCAAAAAATTATACTGCTTATTTTATACTAACCGGAAAATTTAACGCACGAAACACGTTGTTTACTCTATCAACAAACTTTGTGTCGCGATTATTGATTTTTAAGTTGTTCGTTTTTAGCTTTTTCCCAGTATGTATCCATCTCTTCCAGGTTCATCTCCGCGAACTGCTTACCATCGTTTGCTATATATTCTTCCATTGCGGTAAAACGTGAAATGAACTTTTTATTGGTTTTTTCCAGCGCATTTTCCGGATTAACACCTATAAATCGCGCATAATTAATCATAGAGAATAACAGATCTCCAAATTCATCTTCTATCTGATCCGATCCCTTATCAATCTCTTCTTTTAATTCGTCCAATTCTTCTTTCACCTTATCAAAAACCTGTTCCCGGTTGTCCCAATCAAAACCTACACCCTTTACTTTTTCCTGAATTCTAGCTGCTTTTACCATTGCCGGCAAACCTGCAGGAACCCCCTGAAGAACAGATTTTTTACCTTCCTTCAATTTTAATTTTTCCCAGTTGGCCTTTACTTCTTCCTCTGTCGAGGCTTCAACATCACCATAAATATGTGGATGGCGATATACCAGCTTATCACAAATAGCATGTAATACATCAGCAATATCAAAATCACCCGTTTCAGATGCTATTTTCGAATAGAATACCATGTGTAACAACAGATCTCCAATTTCCCCTTTCAGTTCATTCATATCTCCTGACAAAATAGCTTCTCCTAATTCGTATGTTTCTTCTATTGTCAGGTGGCGAAGAGATTCAAGCGTTTGCTTCTTATCCCAGGGGCATTTCTCTCTTAGATCGTCCATAATATTCAACAATCTCTCAAATGCTGCTTTTTTTTCTTCCAGGGTATGCATCATTATTTGTTTTTGTAAAAATATAAACAAAAAAGAGAGGCTTATTATCACCTCTCTTTCTCTATAATTATTCAGAATGCATTACGCATACATCTCTTCTTTCTGTGCCACAACTTTCTCATCCTTGAGATATTCTTCGTAAGGCATCATTTTATCAATCACTCCATTGGGAGTCAATTCTATAATTCTGTTCGCTACTGTATTCACCAACTCATAATCATAAGAACTAAACAAAATCTGTCCTTCAAAATCACGCATTCCGTTGTTTAATGCTGTAATAGACTCCAAATCAAGGTGATTTGTCGGCTCGTCAAGCATAAGTAAATTCGCTTTAGCCAACATCATACGTGACAACATACAACGCATTTTCTCTCCTCCGGAAAGAACTTTTGAACTCTTCAAAGCTTCTTCTCCGGTAAACAGCATACGTCCCAGGAATCCACGAAGATTAACATCTTCGCGCTCTTCGTCTGTCTGAGCATACTGACGCAACCAATCAATCAGATTAATCTCGTCCTCAAAAAAGCTGCTGTTATTACTTGGTAAATACGCTGTTGAGATAGTTGTTCCGAATGTAAATTCACCTGATTCCTGTTCTTTATTACCGTTCAGGATTTCAAATAAGGCAGTAATTGCATTCGAATTGTTAGAAACGAAAGCAATTTTATCCCCCTGATTCATCACAAAATTCAAATCCTTGAATAGCACTTCCCCTTCTTCTCCCTTTGCACTCAGGTTTGAAACATTCAACACCTGATTTCCGGCTTCTCTTTCCTGCGAAAACTGAATTCCGGGATAGCGTCGGGATGAAGGCTGAATTTCATCCAGGTCTAACTTATCCAATAACTTACGTCTACTGGTAGCCTGCTTCGATTTAGAAGCATTCGCTGAGAACCGGGAAATAAAGTCCTGAAGTTCTTTCTTCTTTTCCTCATTCTTCTTGTTTTTGTCCGCTCTTTGGCGTGCGGCCAACTGTGAAGACTGGTACCAGAAAGAATAGTTTCCTGTGAATAATTGAATTTTACTATAGTCAATATCACAGATGTGTGTACACACAACATCCAAAAAGTGACGGTCGTGAGAAACAACAATCACCATATTTTTAAAATCAAGAATAAAATCCTCCAACCAGGCAATTGTTCTTGCATCCAGATCATTCGTCGGCTCATCCAGGATTAAGACATCCGGATTACCAAAAAGTGCCTGTGCTAATAGAATACGTACCTTCAACTCAGCAGGAACATCTGCCATTTTCATGTAGTGATACGATTCATTAATTCCCAGATTAGACAATAAACTTGCTGCATCGGTCTCTGCATTCCAACCTTCCATATCAGCAAATTCAGCTTCCAGTTCGGATGCTCTCATTCCATCCTCATCCGAAAAGTCCGGTTTGGCATACAAAGCATCTTTCTCCTCCATGATTTCATAAAGACGCTTGTGCCCCATGATAACAGTCTTCAACACTTCGTATTCGTCAAACACGTTGTGCTCCTGCTTCAAAACAGCCATTCGTTTCCCCGGCTCAAGATCAATAGAACCTCTCGTAGGATCCTGCTCTCCGGAAAGGATTTTCAGGAAAGTAGATTTTCCGGCTCCGTTTGCTCCGATCACCCCATAACAGTTTCCATTCTGGAACTTAAGGTTTACATCATCAAACAAGGTACGTTTTCCGAATTGAAGAGATAAATTGCTTACTGTTAACATATTTTTCTAAAATTTGGTGCAAAGGTAGTGAATTAATAGCGATATCACTTACAAAATCAGGACATCGCGTGAAGATTCCTCGAATACAGGATCACAAACAAACCTCCTATCAACAAATTGATGTATACTTCCATATTAATAACCATACTTGCCGGATAAATCAGGTATGCCATACCGATATACGCCAGAGTATAAATAATGTACAGGTGAAATCCTGTCTTTTTCCGTGTCCACATCAGATAGGCAGCTATCGCACCCAGAATAGAAACAACAAGAATCGTCAGGTAGTTACGTATAAATGCTTCTTCGTTGACGTATTTCATTCTTTCAAGTCCCAGCTCAATCATTTGCACAAACTCGCCTTCTTCTCCATCCTGTCCGCTCTCTTTTAGCTCACTAATCGTCTTAGCAGCCGCTAATTCCTGCTCTTTCATCATTTCATCATCCATTGGACCATTTACCAGTGCGGTAAAACTATTCATGATTGAAATCGCCGTCCATATCCAGGTAAGAATTACAAGAACCGTCAAAAATAACGGCCGTTTATTCTGATTCTGTTCTTTCTCTATTTCTACAAATTGATTTTCCATAACTCGTTCTTTACAAAATTCTTACTTGCCTCCATTCTTGGATGCATATAGGTATCATTCTCCGTTAAAGGTACTTCTTTCCGGAACAAATGGAGTATTTCCTCCAAAACAGGTGAACTTTTTCCCGGTCTTCTAAACTCAATAGCCTGAGATGCGTTCATTAGCTCAATCCCAAGAATTGAAAAAACATTATCTATTACACGGTACAATTTTGTTGCCGCATTAGCCCCCATACTCACATGGTCTTCCTGTCCGTTACTGGAATCAATGGTATCGACACTGGCAGGTGTACACAGTTGTTTGTTCTGACTCACAATAGATGCCTGCGCATATTGAGGAATCATATATCCGGAATTAAGTCCGGGGTTGGTAACCAAAAAAGCCGGTAAATCTCTGGTCCCACTAATCAACTTATAGGTTCTTCTCTCAGAAATACTTCCCAGTTCTGCTATTGCAATCGCTAAAAAATCCATTGATAACGCAAGAGGCTGACCGTGGAAATTCCCTGCCGAAACCACTTCGTCTTCATCCGGAAAAATAGTTGGATTATCAGTGACCGCATTCACTTCTTTTTCAATAATTTGAAACACATAACTTAAAGCATCAAAAGAAGCTCCGTGTACTTGCGGAACACAACGGAATGAATACGGATCCTGAACATTCACTTTCACCCGATCAATCAATTCACTACCCGCTAATAATCTACGGAACTCTGCAGCAACAACCATCTGTCCTTCCTGGCAACGAATTGCATTTACATTTTCATTAAACGGATTTTTTCTTCCGTCATACGCCTCCAGAGAAATTGCACCAATTTTATTCGCTCCCTGCAAAATTTCACGTCCACGTAATACACTCCATAACCCGAAAGAACTCATGAACTGTGTTCCGTTCAATAGAGCCAAACCTTCTTTACTTTGAAGAACAATCGGTTCAAGATTATGTGATTGAAGTACTTCACCGGCAGATTTCCGCTGTCCTTTTTCCAACACTTCTCCCTCACCCAATAAAGGCAATGACAAATGAGCCAATGGGGCCAAATCTCCAGAAGCTCCCAGAGACCCCTGTTCATATACAACAGGAAGTATATCATTATTGAAAAAATACAAAAGTCGTTCTACAGTCGCCAATTGCACACCTGAATGTCCTTTTGAAAGCCCAATGGCTTTTAACAGCAACATAATCCGTACAATTTCCGGATCTATTTCTTTTCCCGCACCACATGCATGAGAACGAACAAGGTTTACCTGTAACAAACTCAGCTGATCTTCACTAATCGCCGTATTACATAAAGAACCAAAACCTGTGTTAACTCCGTAAATCAACTCCTCTCGTCCTGAAACAGCCTGATCAAGATAATTTCTGCACTTCTCTACTGCCTCTTTACACTCCTGACTTAATTCAACTATAGTATTAGTTGATAAAACATCTTGTAATTGATCAAGTGTAATGTATTCCTTCGTTATGGTAAATGTGTTCATCTTACTAATATGCATTATGTCTTTTCACTAAAAAATCTATCATCTCTTCCAGGCTGAATTCCTCCTGTTCTCCGGTCGCCATATTCTTCAGTTGAATAAGTCCATCATTCATTTCTTCCTCTCCGACAATAGCAACAAACTCTACTTTTTTATCATCCGCATACTTCATCTGTTTCTTCATTTTAGCATCAAATGAAGGGTACAGTTCCGCATCAATAGCGTTAGCTCTGACCTCTTTGAGTAATTTTAAACAATGTTGTTGCTCTTTTTCACCAAAGTTTACAAACAATAGGGTTAACCCTTTCTCCAATGAGGCAGGGAAAAGCTGTAATTCGGTCAATACATCATAAATACGATCTGCCCCAAAAGAGATCCCAACTCCGGACATTCCCGACATTCCAAAAAGCCCGGTAAGGTCATCATACCTTCCACCACCGCAGATACTTCCCATTTTAACACCATTTGCTTTTACTTCAAAAATGGCGCCTGTATAGTAATTCAATCCGCGGGCAAGTGTTACGTCAAATTCGAGTTTAGCGCGGTTTAATCCCAATGCTTCAATCTGCTCCAATAAAAAGCTTAGTTCCTCAATTCCTTTCAGACCAATCTCACTTTCAGCCAAAAACCCGCGTATTTTTTCCAAATTTTCTGAGTTTGACCCTGACAAATCGAATAAGGGTGTGATTTTTGCAATAGCAGCAGCGGAAATACCTTTTTCTTCCAACTCTTTCACCACACCATCCTGACCAATTTTATCCAGCTTATCAATCGCAACTGTCATATCAATTAACCGTTCCGATTCCCCACTGATTTCAGCAATTCCGGAAAGAATCTTTCGGTTATTGATTTTAATCGTGAAATCAGGAATGTGTAACGAAGTAAGAACCTCGTCAAAAAGCTGAATATACTCTAATTCGTAGAGTAACGAATCACTTCCTACAACATCCGCATCACATTGATAAAATTCCTGATACCTGCCATGCTGCGGTCTGTCTGCCCGCCAAACGGGTTGAATCTGGTATCTTTTAAAAGGAAAAGAGATTTCATTCTGATGCTGAACGACGAATCGTGCAAAAGGAACTGTTAAATCATATCGCAATGCTTTTTCAGATAATGAATTTGCAAATACAGCCAGATTATCATTTTCCAAAGCGTTCAAATCAGCTTTTTTCATTTTATCTCCGGAGTTGAGAATCCGGAAAATCAATCGATCTCCTTCCTCTCCATATTTCCCCAACAATGTCTCTCTTTTCTCAAAAGAAGGAGTTTCAATGGGCTGGAAACCATATTTTCTGAACGCATTTTTAATCGTTTCAAAAATATAGGTGCGTTTTGCCACATCTGCGGGTAAAAAATCTCGTGTACCTTTTGGAATACTTGGTTTCTGTGCCATTACGTATGAATTCGTTTGTCCTGCAAATTTAATATTCTTTACTTGACTTGTTATTTTAAAGGCTATTCTTCGGTTTATTCTATGAAACAGTAATTACTTGAACTGTAAATCGACCAGTTTTTTATAATGTCCGTTCTCTTCCAGAAGCTCCTGGTGTGTTCCGCTTTCTATTATTCGTCCATGCTCCATAACAACAATTTTATCCGCCTTCTGGATAGTGGAAAGTCGGTGAGCAATAACAATAGAAGTTCTTCCTTTTGTCAACTTCTCGGTCGCTCGCTGAATCAGTTCTTCCGATTCATTATCAACGTTTGAAGTAGCTTCATCCAAAACCAAAATCTTCGGATTGTATACAAAAGCGCGTATAAATGAAAGTAACTGTCGTTGCCCGACAGATAACACGCCTCCTCTTTCTCCTACATTGTAATCATAATTATCTTTCAGGCGCATAATAAAATCATGGGCTCCTACAGCTTTTGCCGCTTCGATTACCTGTTCACGGGAAATAGATGGATCTCCAAGTGTTATATTATTGTGAATGGTATCTGAAAACAGAAACACGTCCTGCAATACAATAGCTATGTTTTTTCGGAGATAGTTCAGGTTGATATCAACGATGGATTCCCCTCCAATCTCAATACTTCCCTTTTTAAACTCATAAAAACGTCCCAGAAGATTAACTATAGTAGACTTACCTGCTCCTGTTGCACCGACAAAAGCAACCGTTTCGCCACTTTTGATTGTCAGGTTTATATCTTCAAGAACCCAATCTTCATCCTTGTAAGCGAACCAAACATTTTTGAAAGTAATTTCCTTCGAAAAATCACATTGGTCTACTTTCCCGTCATCCTGAATATGCTCACTCCTGTCCAGTAATTCATATACACGTTCTGCACGAACAACTCCGCGTTGCAATACATTAAACTTATCCGCCAATTGGCGAATAGGACGGTACAACATGTGAATCCACAAAGTAAAGGCAATTATTTCTCCGAAAACATGCTCATCGCTATCCACCCACTCTAATTGAATCACACTCCAAACAACAAGCATTCCTATGGATATAGAACTCAGTAATTCGACAATCGGGAAAAATATAGAGTTTGCCCACACGGCATTGATATGCGCCTGTCTGTGCTCTTTATTAATTTCCTGAAAATGATTCATTTCAATTTTCTGTCGATTGAAAATCTGGAGAATGGCCATTCCTGTTATCCGTTCCTGAACAAAATTATTCAACCGATTCACCTGTAACCGTTCCTGTTGGAAAGCCTTTTTCATTGCACGGGCAAAAATACGGGTTGCCAAAATCAAAAGCGGAATGGGTATCAAAGCGACTAAAGTAAGTTGCCAGTTATCATAAAGCATGAATAAAACGACAGCTACTAAAGCCAGAATATCTCCTAAAATATTAATCAATCCCTGTGAAAAAACATCTGCGATTGCCTCTATATCCGCAACAAGACGGGTAACCAACGAACCTATCGGGGTTTTATCAAAAAACTTCATACGGAAGGACACGATATGCTTAAACAACTTCTTCCGCATATCCAAAATGATGGATTGCCCCAATAAATTAGACATATAGGATGAAAGAAACTGGAACAGTGCCTCGGCAAATAAAATCACTAGAAGAATAGCGATCCAAAACAATAACTGATCTTTTTGCCCCGGGTTATTCAGAAATTCATTTACAATTTCTCCCATCAGCATAGGTCTGAACGGCCCCAAAACAGCCAGAGTTATAGTTACCAGAAACGCTCCTATGAAAAGCCACCTGTATGAACGGGTAGCCTGGAATAATCGTTTAAAAACAGAAAATTCGCTATTTTTTTCTTTACTCACAGCCACAAAAATACACAGCATTTCAGGAAAAGAGAACGCTTTCCATAAATTATTTCCCCGGATTATTCCACATTACACTGTTATTATTTCAATCTGGTCACTAATACTCTATTCTCCAAAGGAACAGTCCGCAACCCGGGACACTTCTTCCAGCCTCTCCCCGATCCTTTCTCTCAATTATAGCAGCTACTTCTTCCGGACTGATTTTACCTTCTCCGACCAAAAGTAAAGTACCAACCACTGCACGCACCATATTTCTCAAAAAACGATTAGCTGTGATCTCAAAATAGATTTTATCCCCCTCCTTTACCCACATTGCTCCGGTTACTTCACAGTCATTGGTTTTTACATCTGTATGTAGTTTTGAAAAGGAAGTAAAATCCTTTTGGCCTATGATAAAAGAGCAGGCTTTATTCATGGCCTCTACATCCAACGTATGCGGATAGTAATAACTAAACGATTTTTCAAACGGACTCTTTACCTGATGAATAAAATACCTATACGTTCGAAAACGTGCATCAAAACGTGCATGAAAATGCTCTTCAGCGGATTCAACAGAAAGAATAGCAATCGAAGAAGGAAGCATCGTATTCATTTTCCATTTAAGATCTGTAAGATTTCCCTTAAACGAAAAATCACAATGCGCTACATAATGAAAAGCATGTACCCCTGTATCAGTTCTTCCACATCCCATAACTTCAACCGGACTCCCACTATTTAACCGGGTGAGAACATCTTCAATCGTACCCTGAACAGAAATCACATCAGGCTGAATTTGCCAACCAAAAAAACCGGTTCCGTCATACTGTAAATCCAATCGCAGTCTCATACCCGCAAAAGTATATAAAAAGGTAATAAGACAGGGAATTTCCACTGAAACGGTACTTTTTCAAGCCTTTTTGTTCATAACATTCGGTTTTTTCTTAGTTAAGTAGTAGGTTCAAACTTTATTTTTGTAAAAAACAGATTAAAAGGTATGCTGAAAGTCGGAGTATTGGGAGCAGGTCATTTGGGAAAGATTCACATTCGTCTTCTTAAAGAACTGGAGGATGTTTATGATTTTGTTGGTTTTTATGACCCTAATCCTGAACAGGCTGCGCAGGTAGCTAAGGAGTTTAACACAAAAGCTTTCTCCAGTATTGAAGAGATTATTGAACATGTTGATGTGGTAGATATTGTCACTCCAACATTGGCTCATTTCGATTGTGCTTCGATGGCCTTAAAAGCTTCACGACATGTTTTTATTGAAAAACCAATAACTGAAACTCCGGAAGAAGCAAAAACTCTAATGAATCTCGCTCATGAGGCTAATGTAAAAGTGCAGGTCGGTCATGTAGAACGATTTAATCCTGCTTTTCAGGCTGCATTGCCGTATCTGGAAAAACCCATGTTTATTGAAACACACCGATTAGCTCAGTTTAACCCCAGAGGATGTGATGTTCCTGTGGTGCTTGATCTGATGATTCACGATCTGGATATTATACTGAGTGTTGTAAAATCATCCGTAAGACGTGTTTCTGCATCTGGAGTAGCTGTGGTAAGCGACACTCCGGACATCGCCAATGCACGGATAGAGTTTGATAACGGGGCTGTCGCTAACTTAACGGCTTCGCGTATCTCTTTAAAAAATATGCGTAAGAGTCGTTTTTTCCAGAGAGACGCATACGTGAGTGTTGATTTTTTGACGAAGGAGATGGAAGTTGTTACTATGACTGACGTACAGGGAGAACCAGACCCCTTTGATATTGTTATGGATCTCGGACCGGGGAAACCTTCGAAAAAAATTCAATTTGATAAACCAGACATTCAGGAAACAAATGCGATAAAAGAAGAACTTCGCTCCTTTGCTCTGGCAATTAATGAAAACTCAACTCCTGCTGTGACAATAGAAGACGGCTATGCTGCACTTTCGATTGCTCACCAAATCCTGGAGAAATTAAAATTTTCGGGAAACCTGATTACCGAAAATAATTAATTCTTTTTTACGTTTAACAGTTGAGAATTGTACGAAATGAATAAACTACTGGTAAGCATAATTGGTGTTTTTCTGCTTTATTCCTGCGGAAAAGACGTAAATCCACCAACGTTTCTTAAAATTAATGACTTCATCCTGGAGGAGAACCCTTCTGCCTCTAGTCTTCAGGGGGAACTTACTCATAACTTCTCCGATGCCTGGGTCTATATTGACGGTGAACTACTGGGTGTTTTTGAACTTCCCTGTAAATTACCGCTTGACTACGAAGGATCTCATAAGCTGCAAATTGTAGCCGGTGTGCGGAAGAATGGAATTTCGGCAAGTAAAGTACGCTACCCGTTCGTAGAGGTGTATTCTGAGCAGATTAATTTTACACGATTGGATACTACAACAGTAACACCTGTGACACGTTATTTTTCAGGGCTTAATTTCTGGATTGAAGATTTTGAGGATGCGTCTGTAAAAATACAATCAACTATTTACAGTAAAACAGATCTTTATAAAGACAATGATCCTGAAATATTAAAGTACGGTAATTTTTATGGTCGTGTGGATCTAAATACCACAGATTCACTTTGGGAAGCAGCTACAACTGATATGTGGAACATCCCAAAAGGTCAGGATGTGTATATTGAAATCGATTACTACAATACTAACTCGATATTAACGTCTGTAAAAGCAATTAATCAGGATGGATTTAATGTAAATGCTCACGTACTATTGAATACTCAGTATGAAGGGAATGTCGTTTGGAAAAAGATGTACATTGATATCCGGGAAATCGTTAGTTATAGTGTAAATTATAATCAGTTTCAATTACTCTTTACCAGTATTCTTCAGACTGGCATGTCTGATAGTTATGCAATCATCGACAATATAAAACTGATACACTTCTGACGCTCGCATGATTACACGTTACCCTGCTCTGTTCATGGTTCTTACTGACTATTGCTCTGCAGCACTTGCCTGGGCAGCGTTTTATTATTTCAGAAAAATTCAAATCGAACAGGCTGAGTTTTCTACTAACCCTACTTTTTGGTTAGGTAGTATTGTAATCCCTTTATTCTGGATATTGTTATACTATATCATCGGAACCTATCAGAATGTAATACGCCAGCACAGATTTAAAATCCTCAGTCAGACATTTACGGCAACACTTACAGGAAGCATAGGTCTCTTCTTTGCCCTATTATTGGATGACGACATATACAGTTACCAGTTTTACTACAAATCTATTCTTGGGTTATTTGCTATTCATTTTATTTGTACCATTATCCCCCGTTATATACTTACCAGCTATTTTGTCCGACGTATTCAGACAAGGAAAGTAGGCTTTAAAACCCTACTGATTGGGGGAAGTGAAAAAGCGGTACAGATTTATGAAGAACTGGAAGCCCTCCCCAAAAGTATGGGAAATAGTTTTGTCGGATTTGTCAATCTGAATGGGATTGATACCGTTTTAGAAGAAAAACTCCCCTACTTCGGTCATGTAAAGCAAATAGAGCAAGTGATCAGAGAGCAGGAAATTGAAGAGGTTATCATCGCCCTGGATCGAAGCGAACATGAAAAACTCAAAGGTATTATATCAATTCTTTCAGGGTATCCTGTTCGAATTAAATTAATTCCTGACATGTATGATATCATTTCAGGGTCGGTTCGAATGAACAACATTTTTGGCGCTTTACTTCTGGAAGTCAATTCGGAATTTATGCCTTTCTGGCAACAAGCCTTAAAACGGATATTTGATATTGTTCTCTCACTAATTGCCTTTATTTTACTCATTCCTTTATACATTGTTCTTTCTATTGCTGTTCTTACTTCTTCTAAGGGTCCTATTTTCTTTCTTCAGGAGAGAGTTGGTAAAGACGGAATTCCTTTTAAGATTATCAAATTCAGAACAATGTATACGGATGCAGAATCCAAAGGTCCGCAGTTATCCAGCTCCAATGACCCCCGTATTACACCGGTAGGAAGAATAATGCGCAAACTACGACTGGATGAATTTCCCCAGTTTATCAATGTAATAAAAGGAGATATGTCACTGGTTGGTCCACGACCGGAACGACAATTTTACATTGATCAAATTGTACAAAAAGAACCTCAGTTTATGCAGTTGACAAAAGTCCGTCCGGGAATTACATCCTGGGGGCAAGTTAAATATGGATATGCCGAGAATGTAGATCAAATGCTGCAACGCATGAAATATGATCTTCTTTATTTGAAGAACATGTCACTGGCGCTGGATTTTAAAATCATGCTTTACACGATACTAATCGTTGTAAAAGCAAAAGGAAAATAACAATTATAATTCGATTGTCAATCCGTCATAAGCAGCATAAACATTATCCGGTAATTGATCTGTAATTTGTTGATGAGTTCCGAATAAATGGCTAATGTGTGTAATGTAAGCTTTTGAAGGGTTTATCTCAGCTATAAACTGCAAAGCCTCTTCTAAGTTAAAATGTGACAAATGAGGCTCCAACCGTAGAGCATTTATAATCAATACTTCTGTCCCTTTTACTTTCTCTTTCTCTTTTTCTGAAATCGTCTTCGCGTCAGTGATATAGGTGAAATTATTGATACGAAACCCTAAAACAGGCATTTTATAATGCAACACTTCTATCGGCTGTACTTCCAACCCATTCTTTAATAAAAAAGGAGCATCTGCAGAGATTCTGTTTATTGTTACTTTTGGAATACCGGGATAGCCGTCCTGTAAAAAAACATAGTGAAATTCACGACGCAGCGCTTCTTCTACCTGAGTATTGCAATACAAATCCATTGGACGTTGTTGCAGAAAGTTAAATGCACGCACATCATCCATTCCGGCAATATGATCTTTGTGCTCATGCGTATATAAAATTCCCTCCAGAGATCTCACATCATTTGTCAACATCTGTTGGCGAAAATCCGGTCCACTGTCGATGCAGTAATTCATTCCATCATGTTCAATCATAACGGATGCTCTGAGTCTTTTATCCTTCGGGTCGGAAGATAAACATACTTCACATTGACAGGCGATAACCGGTACTCCCTGCGAAGTCCCGGAACCAAGTACAGTAACTTTCATACTACAAAAATAGAAGCTTTTCCCTTTCACCCCCCTTATTTTCCTTTTCGAATCAGTATTATACATCGTAAACCATCTGATAAATTGTTTGTTATCCGTTTTTGATTAAATTTTAGTCAATTCATCTGATTTGAATTGTGAGAAAGAAAAGCACTGTTTATAGAAGATTAGTCCCTATTTATCGAATTATACCTAACTAAAAGACTTCTGTTTTTTGCAATTAAAAATACCCAAAAAGCTTATAAACACTGGAAAATCCGGTCATTTATCCACATTTTGCCAAAATTATCAACATTTAAATATTTTTTTTCCCTGAAATACTTGTATAGCTTGATTATTCGTATATATTTGCTTCAAGTAATTTTTTATTAACAATCTAAAAAACCAAAAGGACTATGAACAAAGCGGAATTAATTGACGCTATCGCTGCTGACGCAGGATTGTCTAAAGCAGATGCTAAAAAAGCATTGGACGGATTTATTAACGCTACTTCTCAGGCTTTGAAAAAAGGTGACCGTATTTCTTTGATCGGTTTCGGATCTTTCTCAATTTCTGAGCGTGCTGCGCGTACAGGTCGTAACCCACAAACAGGAAAAGAGATCAAAATCGCTGCTAAAAAAGTAGTTAAGTTTAAAGCTGGTGCTGAATTGAACAAGACAGTTGGCTAATCTCAGTAGCTTAAAAAACTCTAAAAAGGAGATTCATTTTGAGTCTCCTTTTTCATTTTACGAAGGATGAAGAATATCACGTACAAGCAGAAGCATGAAATTATGACCCGGATGCTTCATATGGTTTCAGATAACAAACGGGAGTTAATTGAAAAACTGGCCGGCTTGCGAACCAAACATATTGCTGTTGTTTTGGAGAATATCTATCAATCTCACAATGCCAGTGCCGTGGTAAGATCCTGTGATTGTTTCGGGGTACAGGATGTTCACGTCATTGCTGATAAAAAAAAATATGAAGTAAATCGTGAAGTTGCGATGGGAGCAGGAAAATGGGTGACCACACATCATTATAAAAATCAAAACACGGAATCCTGCCTGAATCAACTAAAAAAAGAAGGCTACCGAATTATAGCCACTTCTCCTTACGCTGATAAAACACTAAAAACACTGGATCTCTCACAACCTGTTGCTCTCGTTTTCGGAACCGAAAAGGACGGTTTAAGTCAACAAGCTATTGATCTTGCTGATGAAACTATACGCATTCCTATGTATGGTTTTACCGAAAGTTTTAATATCAGCGTTTCTGCAGCCTTATCTTTAAATACACTGCGAGACCGACTCATGGATTCTGATATCGCATGGCAATTAACCGATGAAGAATTAATTGATCTCAAAACCGAATGGTGTCGAAACATCCTTTACCGGGGAGAAGATGTGTACGAAGAAGTACTCAGAAATGTACTGACTGATAATTAGTTTATTCTATAATACGATCAACGACATTCGCTAATTGCTCAAACGAAGTATAACCTTTCGCTGCAAGAAAATATTCTTCACCTTTCTGAATTACCAATGCCGGATAACCTGTTATCCCACAATTCGCTGAAAATTGAAAATCTTCTAATGCTAATTTCATCGCTTCCTCACTATCGAATTCATTTTCGAGTAGTTCAACTGGAAGTCCCAGATCAGCAAACAATTTCTTATGTGTTTCGATGGACGTCAAATCCTGTCCCTCTATATAATATGCCTGTTGCATTGCTTCGGCATAAGAATATTGTTGTTCGGGAAAGTGTTTTTTAACAATAGCTAATGCTTTTGATGGCGGTACCGAAGAGGTGTTCTGTGTTCCGTCTTTGAGCACCTCCCTGTATGCAGCCCCAAATTTTACACCGGACATTTCTTCTACCCTAGGCAGAGCACTAAGAATATATGAGGACATATTACCAATAGGTCCTTCATTTACTCCTCTTACCATTCCTCCTGATATAATTTCGAAATCCCAATCAGGATATTTTTCCTTTAGTTGTTTCACTGCACCCGCAAATGCAAAACACCACCCACATAAAGGGTCGTAGAAATACAAAATTTTCATAGTGCAAAATTAGGAAATAATTTTGCATGTAGTGATAAAAGAAAAACGGTTGGCTTAAAAGCCAACCGTTTTCTTACTATAAAATATCAACCGGAATTAATTTCCTTCGTTTTCCATTTTATCTTTCAATTGTGCCAAAGCGTCCAAATCTCCAAGTGTTGATTTTTCCTGATTTTGGTTAATTGATTTCACAGCTTTTGAAGTTGAAGAGTCACCACCTTTTTTCTTAGAAGAAGGTTTTTCTGTTTCGATTTCTTCAAATGTTGCTGTATGAGAAACAACGATTTTCTTAGCATCCTTGTTAAACTCAATCACTTTAAAGTCAAGTGTCTCGTCAACTTTTGCGTTTGCTCCATCTGCTTTTCTCAAGTGCTTAGCCGGACAAACACCTTCTACTCCGTAAGGAAGAGAAACGATAGCTGACTTATCTTTCATGTCAACAATTGTTCCCTGATGTACCGAACCTTCTCCGAAGATAGTTTCGAATACTTCCCATGGATTCTCCTCAAGTTGTTTGTGTCCAAGAGAAATACGTCTTCCTTCTTTATCGATTTCAAGAACAACTACCTCAAGCTCATCTCCAACTTTACAGAATTCTGATGGGTGCTTGATTTTCTTTTGCCATGAAAGGTCAGAGATATGGATCAATCCATCTACACCTTCTTCCAACTCAACAAATACTCCGAAGTTAGTAAAGTTACGAACTTTAGATTTGTGACGAGAATCAACCGGATAACGAGACTCAATTCCTTCCCATGGATCTGGCATCAATTGTTTGATACCTAGAGACATTTTGCGCTCTTCTCTATCCAATGTAAGGATAACTGCTTCAACTTCATCTCCTACCGAAAGGAAATCCTGAGCAGTTCTAAGGTGTTGTGACCAGCTCATTTCTGAAACGTGGATCAAACCTTCTACACCAGGAGCGATTTCAACGAATGCTCCGTAGTCAGCAAGAACAACAACTTTTCCTTTTACTTTATCTCCAACATTCAGATTCGCATCCAAAGCATCCCATGGATGAGGCTGAAGTTGTTTCAATCCTAGAGCAATACGTTTCTTATCATCATCAAAATCAAGAATTACAACATTTAATTTCTGATCTAATTCAACGATTTCTTCAGGATGATTTACACGTCCCCATGACAAGTCAGTAATGTGGATAAGACCATCAACACCACCCAAGTCAATGAATACTCCGTATGAAGTAATATTCTTAACTGTTCCTTCCAATACCTGACCTTTTTCAAGACCACTGATAATTTGTTTCTTCTGCTCTTCAAGCTCAGCTTCGATAAGTGCTTTGTGAGAAACAACAACGTTACGGAACTCAGCATTGATTTTAACCACTTTGAACTCCATGTTCTTACCAACGTAAACGTCGTAATCACGGATTGGTTTAACATCAATTTGAGAACCTGGAAGGAATGCTTCGATTCCAAATACATCAACGATAAGACCACCTTTAGTTCTGCATTTCACATAACCAGTGATAATCTCTCCTGACTGAAGCGCTTCGTTAACACGCTCCCATGCATTGTGAGTACGAGCTGTTTTGTGCGAGATAACAAGCTGACCAAATTTATCCTCTTGTGATTCTACGTACACCTCTACTTCATCCCCAACTTTAAGATCAGGATTGTAGCGGAACTCGTTAATAGGAATGATCCCCTCAGATTTGTAACCAAGGTTTATCACTACCTCTTTTTTAGTGATCGCAACAACTTTCCCTTTGACAACTTCCTTCTCTGCAATAGCATTTAAAGTTTCGTCGTACATTTGAGAATACTCTTCACGCTTCGCTGTAGAGTATCCGCCTTGCGATACTGCTTCCCAATCGAAATCAGAAAGTCCTTCTGTAATTTGTTCTTTTGCCATTCGGCTTATTTCTTTGTATTTCAGGCAACCGGCATCCTGAAAGGATTTAACAATAATTCAATTTTCTCTGCCGGACGAGAATTTTAAAATAGGGCGCAAAGATAGGTAATTTCTGCTTTATCAACAAATTATCAACTTCTTTTTTCATGTATCAAACGATCTCATGGATTCAAAAAGATTAATCAGAAGTAACTCTTTCGGTTTGAATTTGATGCAAGACACCATCCCACAATTGTTTTCTCATTTGAAGACTCAACACACAAGCTCGTGTTGCTTCCTCCCATTTTTCAGCATCATCACCACACAACATACTTGTCATACGTAATGCTAATTCTCCATGATGTCCACCGTCTACCTCAATATGGCGTTCAAGGTAGTACACAAACTTATTCATCTCACCTGAACCTGATTGTTGCATTTCTTTCATCATAGAAATAAACATTCCAGGAATCAAGTCTTCCCTTCCAAACGTAAAGACAGCTGCTAACACATGTGTTTTACCTTCTTCAATACAAGCAAAAGTAAATTTCACAAAATCTTTTACCGTACCAGGAATAAGAGAATCTTCCAAAGCTTCAGTTACGCTAATACCTTGTTTTAATTTAGTAATAAAAGTATCAATTGTTGTAGTAGAAGCTCCTGCCTGTTTCATTGAATTGTAGTACAATTCATAATGACTCATTTTCACCCCTTTTTCATCTTCGTCTGTTTCCTCTCCTACAACAATTTCGTTAATCAACCATGCTGTATCTCCATCTTCCGACGGAAGCCATGGAACCCGGGTACATGTGAGTTGATTTTGTAAGACTTTCAATAAAGACATAAAATCCCACACTGCAAAGACGTGATGTTTCATAAAACATCTTACATCCCGAATAGTCTGTATTTGAGCATATAGCGGATGATTAATAATATCTTCTCTAACGGGTGAAATTTCCTCTCTCAACCGGTTCAAAAACTCCTGATTTTTCATATTCGAATTACTTTTCCTTCTTCTGCTGCTTCTACATTTTCAAAATGCTGACCTGCTTCATCAATATGCCCCTGCACATCCAAATATCGCGTACTAAAATGACCGATCAACAGTTTCTTTACCCGGGCTTTTTTAGCAAGTTGTCCGGCCTGGGCAGCAGTAGTATGATAAGTTTTCTTCGCTTTATCCTTATCTTTATCAAGAAAAGTTGCCTCATGATACATCAGGTCTACACCTGAAACATGCTCTGTTAAATTCTCTCTGAATATCGTATCCGAACAATAGGCATAGCTTTTCGGTTTTTCTTTAGGTAAAACCAACTCTTTGTTACGGATAATGGTTCCGTCTTCGCGTTCAATATCTTCTCCCCTACGAATGGCAGGAATCTGAGCTATACTAAGTCCATAATGGTCAAAAGCAGGTTTATCAAGTGAATACAAGCGTTCTTTTTCCTGAATCAGAAAACCATGTGTCGGAACACGATGCTTTAACGGAAAACAATGTATTTCAAGAACATTGTCCTCAAAAACCAGCTTTGAAGCTGGATAATTGAGTTCGTTAAACTCAATTTCAAAACTAAGATATGCTCCACCTCCTATCTCCAGTTGCATGCGGATAATGGACTCCAGTCCTTCCGGACAAATAATAGTTAGTTTTTTTTCTCTTCCCAGCAAATGCATAGTGGATAATAACCCCACAAGACCAAAAAAGTGATCTCCATGCAGGTGGGTTATACATATTACATCAATACGCTGAAATTTCAACTTATATTTACGAAGCTGAAGTTGAGTTCCCTCTCCGCAATCAATGAGTATATAGCGCTCATTACAGTTAACAAAGTGAGATGAAGGTCTCCGGGTAAGAGTTGGTAAAGCAGAACCGGATCCCAGAACAGTTATTTCAAATTTCATGAACCGATTTTCACATTCAGAGCAGCTAATTTATCCACAGCTGCATCTCTGCTTTCTTCAATCATTAATACCCGGTCTAATTGAGCAATTGAAATTAATTTAGCCACTGTAGGCTGTAATCCGCAAAGAACAAAGTACCCACTTGAATCTTTACAAAGACGATTCCCGATCAGGATACTACTTAACCCGGATGAATCACAATATTTTGTGTTAGCTAGATCAAGAATGATATTATTAACGCCATTTTTATTCAATTGCACCAATTCACTTTTAAGTTCGGTAGCATTTGTGGCATCAAGTTTATCAACCTTTGAAGTAATTATAGAGCAATTCTCAGGGTTTTCGATAATATAGTTCATAACGGATCGACTTTTCCCAAAAGTAATATTTTTTCCGAATTACCGCTCAATTTTTCCGGCCAGAAGATAAATCACAGCCATACGAACGGCAACCCCGTTTTCTACCTGATTTAAAATAATGGATTGTTTACTATCAGCTACATCAGATGTAATCTCCACTCCCCGGTTAATCGGACCGGGATGCATCACAATAATTTCTTTATCCAGTGAATCCAGGATCTCTTTATTCAGTCCAAAAAGCATCGTATACTCACGCAGTGAAGGGAAATATTTGATATCCTGACGTTCCAACTGGATGCGTAACATATTTGCCACATCACACCATTCCAGTGCCTTGCGAAGATTATGCTCCACTTTAACACCCAATTCATGAATATACTTAGGTATTAATGTTGTCGGACCGCATACCATCACTTCGGCTCCCAGTTTCTGTAGGCAGAAGATATTAGAAAGAGCTACTCGTGAATGCAGAATATCACCTACAATTACAATCTTTTTACCTTCAACACTTCCCAGTCTTTCCCGAATGGAATAAGCATCCAAAAGAGCTTGTGTAGGGTGCTCGTGTGTTCCGTCACCTGCATTAACAACCCGCGCATTCACGCGTTCCGATAGAAACTTTGCTGCTCCGGGATTAGGATGGCGCATTACCACCATATCCACTTTCATTGAAAGTATATTGTTAACCGTATCAACCAACGTTTCTCCTTTCTTAACAGAAGAAGAGGCTGCACTAAAGTTGACAACATCTGCAGATAAACGCTTTTCGGCTAATTCAAAGGATAAACGGGTACGCGTAGAGTTTTCAAAAAACAAGTTGGCAATTGTTATATCCCGTAATGAGGGAACTTTTTTAATCGGCCGGTTGATAACATCCTTAAAACTATCTGCCGTTTTAAAGATCAACTCGATATCCTCACGTGTGACATCTTTTATGCCGATCAAATGATTTACACTTAAATTATCCATTCAGCTTATTTGGTGTAAACAATACTACTTTATCTTCTCCTTCTATTTCTTGCCATTCAACAGAAACTCGTTCTTCGCTAAGCGTATCAACTGCCTTACCAACGTAATCAGCCTGAATAGGCAATTCGCGTTTGAATCGTCTGTCAATAAAAGCAAGTAATTCAACACCTGAAGGGCGTCCGAAAGCCAACATAGCGTCCAACCCGGCACGAATTGTTCTTCCGGTAAAAAGAACATCATCTACCAATACCACTTTCTTCTTTTCGATAACAAAATCAATATTGGTTGCACTGGGAATTAACGGGCGTTCTCGTCTTCTGAAGTCATCCCGATAAAAAGTTATATCCAATGATCCGCATTGAACCGGCTTGTCCAAAATTTCTTCCAAAAGAAGCTTCAAACGGGTAACTACGTTTACCCCCCTGGGCTGTAGCCCTATCAATACTGTGCCTGAAAAATCGCCGTGGTTTTCGATAAGCTGGTGACATAAACGCTTTAACGTCAGATCAAAATGCCGGCTATTGAGAATAACTTGTGTTTCCATCGGATTTAAAACTTTACAAATATAGAATTTAATTTCTTCCTGATGCATGTTTACATCGTATGAAGAAGAACTATACTTTATATATAGTACTGATTGTTTTATGATTCTCTATATTTGTACGATAAATTTATGAATAGTTGAGAGGACTTTTATCCATATTTCTCATTGTGATCCTGTACCTTCCCTTTTGGGGACTGAAATATTATTTTCAACAGGAAATCAAGACTATACGCAAAGAGGTGAAGTGGATGATCGCCCACGAAACGCCTGAAGAGGATCTGGTACATTTTGCTTTTTCGCAGGAACAATCTAAAAAATTGAACTGGAAACATGACCATGAATTTGAGTACAATGGACAGATGTATGATATAATCTGGAGAAACGAAACCAAAGACTCTGTTACGTTTGTTTGCTGGTGGGATAAAGCCGAAACCGAATTAAACCACAAGTTAAATACGCTTTGTAGTGTGTCATTCGGAAAGAAAACAGAAAAAGATCCTGAAAAAAAGCATCTGTTTTCTTATTCAAAAGATTTGAACTACCTGACTACAGACGTCTTACAATTCAATCGAGTCCTTTTTCCGCTCGAAAAACAATTTTCCTTTTCTTTCACTAAATTCATTCAACGTATTACCAATAAACCTCCTACTCCCCCTCCTATTTCAAATCTTTGATTAGCAATCAAGCGAAAATTAACGAAGTAAAAAATCAAAGTAAAAACATGAAGAATAGTATTCTTACCTTTGTGTTGCTTTTGTGCGCACAACAGGTTTTTTCACAAATAGCCACAGTTGTGGACAAAGAAACCGGAAATCCGGTAGAGTTCGCATCATTTTACAGGGAAAATCCCGAATTAGTAAAAACGACAAATGCCAAAGGACAGATAAATCTGCATTCATTTATTGATGCAGAGAAGATATTCGTCCGTTCTTTTGGGTACAAAGAAATAGAAACCGATTTTACCACCATCGAAAGTGCCGGTCTCACTATTGAGTTAGAACAAACTTCGGTTATGTTGGATCACATTGTTGTGTCCGCCTCCCGTTCTGAGCAATTATCTCGTGACGTTCCGGTAAAAATCAAAACAATCAGTGCAAAAGAAATAGCACTTCAGAACCCTCAGACAACCGCCGACTTACTGGGACAATCTGGCGAAGTTTTTATCCAGAAAAGTCAACAAGGAGGCGGTAGCCCGATGATCCGTGGTTTTGCAACAAACCGTCTGGTTATTGCCGTTGATGGTGTACGTATGAATAACGCCATTTTCAGAAGTGGAAACTTACAGAACATTATCTCAATTGATCCTTTCTCTATTGAATCAGCAGAAGTAATGTTCGGTCCCGGATCGGTCATGTATGGAAGTGACGCCATCGGAGGTGTTATGAGTTTTCAGACCCTGAAACCACAATTTTCAGTTGATGGAAAAACATTAACCAAAGGAAGTGCCGCTGCACGTTATGCCTCAGCAAACAATGAATTTGCGGGGCATTTTGACATCAATGTCGGAGGTAAAAAATGGGCCTCACTTACCTCTGTTTCCTTCAACCGGTATGGAGACCTTAAAATGGGTTCTCACGGAACCGATGATTATCTACGTACTTTTACGGTAGAACGAGTAGATAGTATGGATGTGGCAAAAGCGAACTCAGATCCTGAAACACAATTGAATTCAGGATTTACTCAAACAGGTATTATGCAGAAAATTCGTTTCAAGTCTTCAGAAAAATGGGAGTTTTATTATAATTTTCACATGAATACCACATCAGATTATGATCGGTATGATCGATTAATTGAAACATCAGGAAACACACCGAAGTCAGCAGAATGGCGATATGGACCTCAAATCTGGATGATGAATAACCTGACTATTTCGAACTATGCGCGCGGAAAGATGTATGATCAACTGATGATTCGTTTAGCTCATCAATACTTTCAGGAAAGTCGTATTGACAGAAAGTTCAATAATGTTAGAAGAAGAACCCGGACGGAAGAAGTTCACGCTTATTCACTAAATGCTGATTTCTTTAAAAATCTGGGTGGTAGTAAACATAAACTTTTCTACGGACTGGAAGGGGTATTCAATGACATCAGTTCAGTCGGAGTTCAGGAAGACATAAATACAGGTGTACGCTCATCTACATCTGCCCGATACCCGAACTCTATGTGGTCTACTTATGCGGCTTACCTTTCGTATCAGTACAAAGTAAATGAAAAATTTATTCTGAACGCAGGTGCCAGGTATAGCCACTTTATGATCCAGGCTGATTTTGATACTACCAATTTCACATTACCTTTTACTGAGGCTTCGTTAAATAACGGTGCTGTAAATGGAAATCTTGGGTTCGTTATTCACCCTTCGAAAAAGTGGACGATTCAATTCAATGCATCCACAGGTTATCGTGCACCTAACATTGATGATCTGGGGAAAATATTTGATTCAGAACCTGGAAGTGTAATTGTTCCAAATCCGAACTTAAAGGCCGAATATGCCTACAATGCTGACCTTGGTATAGCTAAAGTGTTTGGAGATTGGATGAAAATTGACGCAACCGGATATTTCACCTATTTGACAAATGCGCTGGTAAGAAGAGACTACACGCTAAACGGACAAGACAGTATTGTGTATGACGGTCAGCTTAGTCAGGTTCAGGCAATACAAAATGCAGCTTCGGCTTATGTTTGGGGAATTCAGGCAGGTGTAGACGTCAAACTTCCTGCCGGTTTCGGAATCTCATCTCATATTAACTATCAATACGGAGAAGAAGAAATGGATAACGGAACCCGAAGCAGATCCAGACATGCTGCTCCCTTATTCGGACAAACCCGCCTGTACTACAGTAATTCTAAAGTACGCGTAGAAGCTTATGCTGTCTACAACGGTGGTTTGTCATTTGATGAGTTGCCAGTTGAAGAACAGGGGAAAACATTCATCTACGCAAAAGATGAAAATGGAAACCCTTATTCTCCATCCTGGTATACCTTGAATCTTCGTATGTCGTATGACATCAATAAAACTTTTACAGTAACAGGTGGAATCGAGAATATCACCAATCAACGATACAGATCCTATAGTTCCGGACTGGCAGCTCCAGGGCGAAACTTTATCTTATCGCTTCGAATGAAATTCTGATAAAACCAGCATCAAAACAGTAGGTAACCGGTTTACATTTCTCTTGTAAGCCGGTTATTTTTTTGTTTACAGTCAATAATTGTTAATTTCGCTCGTTACTTAGGTGAAAAATTTATTTCATGTCATTACGAATTGTTGCTGCTTTAGTTTTATTTTCAGCAAGTTGGGTACACGGACAGATTGGAGGGCAATCTACTTTCGGTTTTCTCAATCTTGGTTATTCTGCCCGTACAATAGGACTCGGTAAAGACTTTATTACAGCGGTTGACGATGATGTAACACTTGGATTAGCTACTCCTTCCCTACTAAATCCTGCTCACCATAAGAATGCTTCTTTCAGTCATAGTATCCTTTCAGGTGGGCTGAATTATGGTCAGTTCGGCTATGCTCATCAACTAAAGAATTCAGGCATGATCAGTGGTCATATCCGCTATATGTCCTATGGAAAAATGGATTTAACGCTCCCAAATGGAGAAGTTGCGGGAAATTTTACGGCAGGAGATGTGATCGTTGGCGCAGGATATGGTCATAAATTAAATGAAATTATCTCTGTCGGAGCAAACTTGAATTTTATATTTTCAACACTTGAAACCTATCAGGCTTTCGGCATATCAGCTGATTTATCCGGAACATTCAATTTTGCGGATAAACGTACTGTTGTTACTGCAGTAGTGCGTAATGCAGGTGTTCAACTGGCCGGATATACTTCAAAAAACAGAGAACCAATTGCCGCCAATCCTATGTTGGGTGTATCCCACCGTTTGAAGCATGCCCCGTTCAGAATATCTGTATTGATGCATCATTTACACAAATGGGATTTAACCTATAATGATCCTAATGCACAACCAACTGTCGATCCTCTTTCGGGTGAGTTAACCGAAGTTGAAAAAGCCGGATTCTTCGAAAAATTAGGGAGACATTTTACGTTTCAATTAGAAACGATTCTTGGAAAGTATATCCATATCCGTGCAGCATTCGACTACCATCAACGACAAGAGATGAAGGTCGTGGACAGAACAGGTGTAGCCGGATTTTCATTCGGATTCGGTCTGATGATGAAAAAGTTTCAGATCCAGTATGGCATTAATGTAATTTCAGCCGCCGGCTTTAATAATATGTTCACTTTATCCACCAATATTGGTGAATGGAAAAAAAGAAGTAAAAGCACTACTACTGATTAAACTTTGCGAAGCATACTTTTCAGTTCACTTACTTCTTTCTGTATCCCTTTTACTGTTTTTGCAATATCATTTTCCGGAATTGCTACTTCTGGTAATTCGGGAGAAATATAGTTAACAAATTTCCACATTTCCAGAATATCGTTGGCATGCACCATATACGGAGGATACAAAGGATTGGTAGAACACAATTGAAACGACTTTTCTGTCGCCAGCAAATTATTCACGATTTTAAAAACAATTCCTTCATCCTTGGTAACAACAATATAAGGAGTTCCGTTTTTTACAGAATTCCAATTCTGGATAAACTCACCAACCACATAAGAACCTTCTACTACAGGCGGCATACTATCCCCCTTTATCGGAAAAGAACGGTATTTTCTGTCCTTCGACAAGAAAGGTAAACTGAAAGTTGGCAATACCTTCAGGTAATCGGGGTCCGAATACCCGACAGCATAACCTGCTCGGGCTTTCTCAGGGATTAATTCAATCAAATCATTATTTTCCGCATCAACCATAGAAGTCAACACTCTCAACCGACTTCCTTTTACATCCGTATAAATTCCTGATTCAATAATTTCCCATTCGGGCTCCTTCAGTTCATTAAAATCACGACGCAATAATTCATCTACCGGAATACGATAATAATCAGAAACTTTCAAAATCGTTTCCATATTCGGTTCAGCCACTCCATTCTCGTATCCGCTATAACTACTTCTTGTAAGTCCTAACTCTCCGGAAATCTCTTCCTGGGATTTCTTGAAACGCTTTCGTAGTAATTTTAAATTTGCCCCTAAGTTCATGACGGTAAAGTTATCATTTTTTTGATAAAAATACAATCATTTTTAATTATCCTGCTATTTTTCACCTAAAAATTTCACTTCCTGATCTCCCCGGGATTAAATTCATCCGATATTCAATTCTCTCTAAAAATTAAAGAACTATATTTGCGAGTAGAGCAATTTTCGTACTGTGGAAAACAATGAACTGAATATATCTGTTGTGGTACCTCTTTACAATGAAGAGGAGTCGCTTCCCGAATTACATGACTGGATCGTAAGAGTAATGACTGCCAATCAATTCAGTTATGAGATTCTATTTATTAACGACGGATCAAAAGATCGGTCCTGGGAAGTTATTCAACAGCTTCATTCCAGAAACACACAAGTAAGAGGAATTAAGTTCCAGCGAAATTACGGAAAATCAGCTGCTCTGTTTGCTGGATTCGAAGCTGCCAAAGGAGAGGTTATTATTACTATGGATGCGGACTTGCAAGACAGTCCGGATGAAATCCCTGAATTGTATAACATGATCATGAAGGAGGATTACGACCTGGTTTCGGGTTGGAAGAAAAAACGTCATGACCCTATCTCTAAAACAATTCCTACGAAGTTATTTAACTGGGCAACCCGTAAGCTCACAGGAATTAGTTTACACGATTTTAACTGTGGTTTAAAAGCCTACAAAAAAGTCGTTGTCAAAAGTGTGGAAGTTTATGGTGAAATGCACAGATATGTACCAGTATTGGCAAAATTCGCCGGATTTACAAAAATCGGAGAAAAAGTCGTTGTCCACCAGGCAAGAAAGTATGGTACTACCAAATTTGGACTCAACCGTTTCATGAATGGTTTCCTCGATTTGTTATCTGTTGTTTTTATGGGTCGCTTCTCCAAGAAACCCATGCACTTTTTCGGGGCTATAGGAACACTTCTTTTCATCGTCGGATTCGCATTTGCATTTTGGTTAGGGATTTCAAAGCTCTTTATTGATAAGACGAATAGATTGATTGCCAGTCGTGCTGAATTTTACATTTCGCTAACATCCATGATCATGGGTGTTCAGTTTTTCCTTGCCGGATTTACTGCTGAATTAATCGGAAGAAACTCAACCACGCGTAACCATTATCTAATTGAAAAAGAGATTTAATGCGTATTATCATCATAGGTCCTGCACATCCGTTTCGCGGAGGAATAGCCTCTTTTAATGAGCGGCTTGCACGTGAATTAATCGAAAAAGGACACAATGTTGAAATTGTTTCATTTACGGTTCAGTATCCCAAATTATTTTTCCCGGGAAAAACGCAGTATTCTGACGAACCTGCACCCACTAATCTTACAATACACAGATGGATTAATTCCGTAAATCCTTTTTCCTGGTTAGTGGCAGGCAGAAAGATCCGGAAAAAGAAACCGGACATGATTATTTCCAAATTCTGGATTCCACTACTGGGACCGGCTTTAGGATCCGTTTTACGTTTTGGATCTATTCGAAAAAAAACAAAAGTCATTTCTGTTCTGGATAATGTTATTCCCCATGAAAAACGTCCGGGAGACCGTATTTTCACGAGTTATTTCCTCAAAGCTGTAGACGGTTTTATTTATATGTCTGATGCAGTAGCAAAAGATCTCAGCACATTTGACACACAAAAACCAAGAAAATTCTGTCCACATCCCTTATATGATAATTTCGGTACTCCTGTTGCCCGAAAAGAAGCAGGAAAATTCTTGAATATTCCTGAAAACCAGAAATACATTTTATTTTTTGGCGTAATCCGGGATTACAAAGGGCTTGACCTTTTGCTGAACGCTTATGCAGGCTCGGACTCCCGTTCAGAAGTAAAACTAATTATTGCCGGAGAATTTTATAACGACAAAGAGAAATACCTTGAAATTATTCAGTCGAAGCAGCTGGAAAACGATATTCACCTGTTCGACTCTTTTATCCCTGACTCCCAGGTAAAGTACTTTTTTAGTATTGCAAATGTTGTTGTGCAGCCTTACAAATCAGCAACGCAAAGTGGTGTAACACAAATTGCTTATCAGTTTAACTGCCCTATGATTGTAACCCAGACAGGCGGACTTCCTGAAATGGTTAAACACGATTATGTAGGTTATGTGGTTCAACCGGATGAGCATGAAATCAGAAAAGCAATAGATCGCTATTTTGGTGAAAACAAAGAAGAAGAGTTCCGCTCACACGTTACTACGGAAAAGGAGAAATTCTCCTGGTCCTCTTTTACAGATCAGTTACTTAACTTAATTACAAACAAATGATCATTCGAGCACGCGCACCTTTTCGAATAGGGTTGGCAGGTGGGGGAACTGATGTCAGCCCCTATGCAGATCAATATGGCGGAGCTGTATTGAATGCAACCATAAACCGATATGCCCACGCAACGATCATTCCCCGAACGGATGGAAAGATCATTTTTCATTCGGAAGACAACAACCAACGTATTGTACTGGAAAGTACAGAAGTACTTGATATCACTGGAGAACTGGATCTTCAAAAAGGAGTTTATAACCGAATTGTAAAAGAATTCACTAAACAGCCCCTTTCTTTTGAATTGGTCACTTCGATGGATGTACCTTCCGGATCGGGATTAGGCACCAGCTCTACCCTTGTTGTGGCCATGGTTACTGCTTTCACCGAATGGTTAAAACTACCTCTTGGAGAATATGATATTGCCCGTCTCGCTTTTGAAATTGAACGCAACGATCTGAAAATGGCGGGAGGAAGACAAGATCAGTACGCTGCTACTTTTGGTGGTTTTAACTTCATGGAATTTGGAGCGAATGAATATGTGATTGTCAACCCTTTACGGGTCAGAACAAAATTGCGAAATGAGCTGGCTTTCTGCCTGATTTTGTATTACACGGAAACGTCCCGGGAATCAGCAAATATTATTGAAGTACAACAACAAAATATCCGTAAGGGAGAATCTTCCTCGCTTCAGGCAACGCATGTAGTTCGTGAAAAAGCTTTTTCCATGAAAGAAACCCTGCTGAAGGGAGAGTTAGATGAAATTGGTCACTTGCTACATGAAAGTTGGCTAAACAAGAAAAACATGGCACAGGGTATCAGTAACCCACGGATTGAACAATGTTATGAAGCTGCCAGAAAAGCAGGAGCACTGGGAGGTAAAATATCCGGAGCCGGTGGTGGTGGTTTTATGATATTCTACGCTGCCGGAACCCGAAGATATGATGTAATACGTGCATTGAATGATTTTGGAGGGAAAGTGATTCCTTACCAATTTACTGAAACAGGAGCAGAAAAATGGACCGTACATACATAAATACTATCCCCTGCATTATTCTGGCAGGAGGAAAAGGCACCCGTCTTCAATCTGCTGTTCCGGACGTACCCAAACCCATGGCTCCGGTGAACGGAAAACCTTTTCTTGAAATTCTGATAGATCGCCTGAGAAAACAGGGGATGAACAACCTGATTGTAAGCGTCGGCTATAAAAAAGAGAGTATTATAAATTATTTTGATCAACCAAACACTCCCTCTGCCCTACGCTATGTTGAAGAATTACAGCCTTTGGGAACAGGTGGAGCTATTCAGCTAGCTGTCGAATCAATACCGGATAGTGAATACGCACTAATTTTAAATGGCGACACACTCTTTGATATTGACCTTCATGAATTCATCAAACGTTCCTATTCCCAAAATGCTACCTGTACTCTGGCATTAAAACGGATTGTTTCCGGAGATCGTTACGGAGAAGTTATTCTGCATGAGGAAAAAATCATCGGGTTTAATGAAAAAAGGCTTGTTGAAAATGCGCTAATCAATGCAGGAGTTTACTTCATTGATCTGAAAAAATTCAGAAAACTGGATTTCCCCTCGCGTTTCTCTTTTGAAAAAGACTTCCTTGAAAAATTAGCCGGGAGTTCGGAAATTTGTGGACTAGAAATGGAAGGGTATTTCATTGACATAGGAATCCCCGAAGATTACGAAAAAGCACAACGTGAAATTAGATAATCAAACAATAGACAAAACCTGGACGCTATTTCTTGATCGGGATGGCGTGATAAATGAACGTATTGTTGGCAGTTATGTAAAACATACGGAAGAATTTATTTTTTTGCCCGGAGTACCTGATACTATTGCCGGATTTTCCCAAATATTTGGTCGGATAATTGTCGTTACCAATCAGCAAGGTATCGGAAAAGGTTACATGACAGAATGTAACTTATCTGAAGTGCATGATTATATGAGGAAACAGATTGAAAGTGCAGGTGGAAAATTCGATGCGATACTACATGCGCCTCAACTGGCAGTGGAAAACAGTTCATTCAGGAAACCGGAACCCGGAATGGGACTACAGGCAAAAGAATTATTTCCCGAAATTGATTTTGCCAAATCTATTATGGTTGGTGATTCAGATTCGGACATTGCTTTCGGAAAGAATCTTGGCATGATAACTGTAAGAATAGGAAAAGAAAAAGATGCGATTGAAAAATCCGATTATTATTGTGATAAATTAGCAGATTGTATAAAATTATTCAAACTATGAACAGCATAAAAGTACTGGTATTCATTCTAACCGTCAGCACGCACTTCACGCTTCTATCACAAGGTCCGAACCAAACTGACGCACAGGGAAGAAAACAGGGTAAATGGATCGTTCTTTTTGAAAATAGCCGTGTGCCTCAATACGAAGGACAATTTAAAGATGGAAAACCATTTGGAAAATTTACGTACTACTACCCTTCCAAAAAAGTAAAGGCCATCATGCAATTCGAGAATAATGGTACGGTCAGTCGGGCCGTTATGTACGAAGAAGACGGAAAACTTATGGCTTACGGAAAATACGTGAATCAACAAAAAGATTCGGTTTGGACACATTTTGCTCCTTCAGGTCATACAAGTTATAAAGAAACCTTTAAGAACGGTACACTTCACGGAAAAAAAACAATTTATTACATACCCGAACACGCAGAACAAAAAACACAACAAGTTGCCCAGGAATACCACTATAAAAACGGTAAGTTAAGTGGCGAAGTGAAAGAGTACTTTCCGAATGGCACACTTAAATCAGAAGGAACCTATGTAAATGAAAATTATGACGGTGTCGTAAAAAAATACCATCCGAATGGAAAAATAATGATTATTGAACGCTACAAAAACAACCTGAAACATGGTTGGTGGATGGGATACGACGAAAATGGAAAAGAAATCGGACGACGTTATTTCTGGAACGGAAGAGAGCTGAAAGGAGATAAACTTACTGCTCATCTTGATCGATTAAAGGCCGAAGGAAAAAACCCTAATGAATAGTCCGTCCAAAGACCATTTCTTTTCATTATTTTTACGACATGAAGCTTCTTTCCGAGATTAGTTTATGGTGGTTACTTCCGGCTCTTCTATTTTCTGTTGCCGTTAGTTGGTATTACTATTTCAAAGGAAAAGATTCCAGCTTTTCACCTCTCATTAAAAAGATTCTTTTTGCGCTTCGTTCGCTAGGTATCTTTATCATTTTCTTGCTTTTAATCGGGCTTATATTTCAAAGAAAACGCTACAGAACTGAAAAACCAATCCTGTTTATTGCTACCGACAATTCAGCTTCCATGTTGAATTATGCAGACTCCGTTTTTATACAAAAAGAACTGAACCAAAAACTTACCGAATTATCCGATCGTCTGTCTGATAAATTTGATATCAAACGTTTATCCTTTTCGGATGGAGTTACCGATAGTCTTCAAAACTCTTTCTCTGGATCTGCTACTGACTTGTCACTCCCTTTCAGACATATTCGTGAATTATATATCAACAAAAATCCCGGGGCCATTCTACTGGTAACCGATGGAAACTTCAACCGGGGAATTAATCCCGTATTTGAAGCGCAGCGGCTTAAATTCACTCCCGTATTCACTATTGGAACAGGTGATACGATTACCAAAAAAGATGCTGCCGTTCATAGTATCATAGCGAATCAGATTGCTTTCAGAGGGAACTTATTCCCTGTTAAAATTGAAGGAAATGCTACACGGCTCAAGGGGAAAGAACTAAATATCTCCTTGTTTATCGGAGAAAAGAATATTGCAGAAAAAAAGATCCTTGTCTCTGATCAGATTTTCTCTTTTTCGGAAGAGTTTATGATTGAAGCGAACCAACCCGGAATACAATCTCTGCGAGCACTCGTATCTGTAGATGAAAAAGAGTTTACACTCAAGAATAACGAAAAGATTCACTATATCGAAATATTAGAGAGTAAACGAAAAGTAACCATTTTATATGGAGGCATACATCCTGATTTGGGTGCTTTACAATCTGTTCTGAGAAAAGATCAGAATACGGACTTGAACTTATTAGATGCCCGAAAAGTTAATGAAGTCCCTAAATGTGATCTGATTATCTTTCATAATCCTACTGCAAACCTGTCATTGTGGAATAAAGTAAGAACCTCATCCACACCTTATCTGGCAATGCTCACGGCGAGCTCAGATCTACGTCCGTTATCCCTTAGTGTAGGTGGTGTAGCACCCGGAAAAACAGACTTTGTAACAACGCATAAGAATCCCGACTTTACTACGATTCTATTTTCCGAAAAACTTTCCAACCGTATTGAAAACTTCCCTCCGTTAACAGTTCCTTATGCACAGTCCATCAACGACAAAGGTAATACACTTTTCTACCAACGGATAGGTACAGTAACAACCAATAAGCCTCTTCTCACCTTTTTTGAAAATGGAAATAAGAAAAGTGCCGTGTTATACGGTGAAGGAATCTGGAGATGGAAATTGTTTGAATACAATCGATTTACAGACAATACTGCGTTTGAAGAACTTTGGGATAAGACATTACAATACCTTACTGTAAAATCAAACCGGGACAAACTCCGAATCTTCCCTCCTTCTAATTCTTCGGATCGGGAAGATCTTGTTTTCAGAGCCGAGTTTTATAACGATGCTTTCCAACGTATCACTGAACCTGAGATTCAACTTACGCTAATGGATATTGATGATACTAAAATTGCAAATTACACATTCGGAACACGCCTGGAAGACTATACATTATTACTTGGAAAACTAAAAGCAGGAGCCTATAAATGGAAAGCCAGCACCCAATTTGAAGGAAAAAGTTACACAAAACTGGGTGACCTGATTATTTCAGAGTCAAGTTCAGAATCACTGAACCTTACGGCAAATTTCACCCTTCTAAAGGATATTTCAGAACAAACAAAAGGGACTTTCGTACCCGCTGATCAATTGGAAACTGTTGAATCTCTTCTTCGTGAACGTGAAGACATTGCTTCCCGTAAATTTGAGGAAACAGCATTCTCAAACAGTATTGATCTGAAATGGTTATTCTTCTTACTCATCGCCCTGTTTGGAACCGAATGGTTTATCCGTAGATGGAATGGAAGTTACTAAAGAATGATTTCTTTGAATCGTAATGTATAATGCGTCCCTTTCCTGTTCATGTCTCTTTTAATTTCACCTTCCAATTGTTCGGCAAGACTGGAAATTAAGATTAATCCCATTGATTCGGCTTCTGAAATATCTATCCCCGATGTAAAACCGCTTCCGTTATCTCCGATTTCAAGACACAATTCTCCATTACCTGTTTTTTGCAGGCGAATATAAATCTTTCCATTTTCTCTTCCATGAAATCCATGTTTCAGAGAGTTCGTTATGATTTCATTTATCAACAACCCTAAAGGTACTGCTGTATCCAGATTTACAAAAACATCCCGAACAATGATCTCAGGTCGAATATTATGTGCTTCTCCCCTGAATGAATACAATAGATCCAGTACAAGTTTGTTAGTGTACTCCTCAAAATTAATACGATCTCTATCTATCGATTTATAAAACAACTCATGTAAAGAAGCCATTGATTTAATCCGGTTAATACTGTCATCGTACAATCGTTTCAACTCTAGATTCTCCTCATTCATTTTTGATTGTAGTGATAACAAACTGGAGATAACCTGCAAATTATTTTTAACCCGGTGGTGAATCTCCTGTAGCAAAGTCTCTTTTTCAGAGATGGTTAGTTTTAACTGCTCCTCCTCCGCTTTTTGTTCTGTAATATCTCTTGCCGTTGCATACACATGGTTGGTTGCCGAATGAGGTGCTGAACTCCATGATAGTACAACCACTCTTCCATCCTTACAGATATAACGATTCTCAAAGTGAAGGGATATTTCTCCATTGTTCAAATGATTAATTTCTTCATTTGTTACAGCTACATCATCAGGGTGTACAAAATCAGTTATTGGTCGGGAGTACATTTCTTCCAGCGAGTAGCCCAGTAAATCACTCCAGGAATGACTGAGCTTTACAAAATAATTATCATTAGCAACGGCCATTAAATCCACAGATAAATCAAAAAAGGATTCTAACTCTATTTCCTTTTGAACCTCATTGGTTATATCCTGAACAATCCCTTTCAGTGCAACCACTTCCCCTTCTTTATTTTCAACCGGTACACCAAGACAATACACCCATTTTATCCGTCCATCATCCATGACAATCGAATGACGAAAATTGTATTTTTTCTTGTGTTCTATAGCGGCTGTTACATGATCTTTAAGAATTGGCAACTCATCCGGTGTATAACGACTCAGGTAATTCTGATATAAATCCGGGTTGTATTCATTTTTAAATTCAAAGATCCTGTATAACTCATCCGTCCAGATCAGGTTTTTTGTCTGCAAATTAAAATACCAACTTCCCAGTCGGGCCATTTTCTGAGCATCTTGCAAAAGCTGTTCATTCTCCCGGAGTCGTTCAGTGATCTGTTTACGTTCAAAGAAAAAGGGTACTTTTATTTCTTCGTCTTCCGCCTTCTGGTATCCCTTTAGGTAATCTGCGATCCTGTCAGGTGGTGCCATAACAAATGTACATTGCTCATCCCCTTTTGCTTTACAGGTAATTTCGACAGCCGACAATTGCATTCCGAAACTCTCCTGACACCAGGCAGCCGAATAAGCTGCATTCATGACACAAACCGGTTGAGAAGATTTTTCTCCTTTACTAATCCAGCTATCTGCTTCAAAAGAGTACGGATGACTGTATTTGAGAAAAAAGTCATCCCCCGGAACCGGTTTACTTTCAGGATGTATAATGACCGAAGCCCACCCGGTGTATGCAAAATGAACAGGTCCGGTTGCCAGTTTCTCTAATTCGGAATCTACTTTTATCTTTTGATGAAATAGTTTCGCGTCTTCCCTTCCGATGACGTGTCCTATATCGAAAAGGAAATTTTTTCCTTCTTCAAAAGCCTTTTCCGGAGAACTATCCGCATACATCCGGGTTACTGTATGAATGAAATCATATGAAAGCGCGGAAGCTCTTACCAGTATATAACGATCCCCGTCTATATCTATCATTCCCTTCTCAGGATTTATTTCCAAATCACTGAAATAGGAATCCACCCGCTTCTCTGCCTCGGTAAAAATATCCTGTAGTTGCCCGGGAACCTTAACAACAGAATGAGATTTTCGTAACTGATCCTTTAGACCAGCCAGCTGCTCTTCAAGTTCCCGGATTCTTGCTACCAGTTCCTCCTGGTTTTCATCTTCCGCATTCATAATTAATGGTGGTTAACTTATTCGTTCAAAAGTACACCAAATGTTTCTCCTTTTGAGAATTTACGAAAATATTTTGATTTCTCCACTTTGACTCCTTTCAAATAATTAATTTTGCGGACATGAGTGACGACAAAGCAATCCGGATTAATAAATACCTCAGTGAAGTGGGATATTGTTCCCGTCGTGCTGCAGACAAACTCATTGAAGAAAATCGGGTTACTATCAATGGTAAAGTCCCTGAAGTAGGTACCAAAGTCCTTCCGGGCGATGAAGTTCGCGTAGATGGAAAAGAAGTCGGTACCAAAAAAAATGAATTTGTTTATCTCGTATTCAATAAACCGGTAGGCATTGTATGTACAACAGATCGAAGAGTTGAAAAAGACAACATCATTGACTACATTGGTTATCACAAGAGAATCTTTCCGATCGGACGTCTTGACAAACCCAGTGAAGGATTGATTCTTCTTACCAATGACGGGGATATTGTCAATAAAATTCTTCGTGCTCGCAATAACCACGAAAAAGAGTATATTGTTAAAGTAGATCGACCGATTACAAAAGATTTTATCCAAAAAATGGGAAATGGTGTTCCTATTCTTGACACAGTAACCAAAAAATGTGTGGTTGAACAATTAGGACGCTTCGAATTCCGTATTATACTTACTCAGGGACTCAACCGTCAGATTCGTAGAATGTGCGAATATCTGGGATATGAAGTACAAAAACTGAAACGGGTTCGTATTATGAATATTCATTTGGACGTTCCTGTAGGCAAATATAGAGAGTTAACACCAATAGAGTTTCAACGGTTAAACGATCTTCTTGAGGACTCGAATAAAATTGCCTGATTTCCTATCAAAGTAGTACAACTTAAGGGAATCATCTGATACAAAAACTCTCACTTTAATTACTATTGGTAAACTAGCAAAGTTTCTCTACTTTTGAGAACGTAAAATTAGAGATTATGCAAGTACCACAAGGAATTCCTTCTGTCGATTTATCCGATTTCCTATCCGGAGATCAGGAAAGAAAAAATAAGTTTATTCGTGAAATCGGTAACGCTTACGAAGAAATTGGATTTGTAGCTGTCAGAAATCACGGAATAAGTGATGACCTCATTGATCGTTTATACAGTTCGGTAAAATCCTTTTTTGCTTTACCTGAAGAGACCAAACTAAAGTATGAAATTCAGGGATTAGGAGGACAAAGAGGATATACATCATTTGGGAAAGAGCATGCAAAACACCGAAAGACAGGAGACTTAAAAGAATTCTGGCATTTTGGGCAATTTGTGGAAGATAACGACCCGATTCGTTCAGAATATCCGGAGAATGTTTCTGTTGATGAGCTACCTTCATTTCTACCTACAGGAAAAGATGCGTATAAGACGTTTGAAAATACCGGACGTTCTATATTATCTGCTCTGGCTTTATTTTTAGGACTTGATGAGAACTATTTTGATAATAAAATTCATAACGGAAATAGTATTCTACGACCGATTCACTACCCTCCTATTGTTAATCCCGACCCGGATGCTTTGCGTGCAGGTGAACATGAAGATATCAACCTGATTACATTACTTATCGGGGCATCTGCAGACGGACTGGAGGTTTTGAATAAGAAAAATGAATGGGTAGCTGTTACACAGATTGAAGATCATATTGTTGTTAATGTCGGAGACATGCTTCAACGATTAACAAACAATCGTCTGCGTTCTACTACACACCGGGTAGTAAATCCACCTGTAGCCTTGCAGGGAACCAGTCGTTATTCGATCCCCTTCTTTTTACATCCTCGTCCCGAAATGAAGTTGAATTGTCTGGATAGTTGTGTTACAGAAGAAAACCCTCAACAATATGAGGACATTACAGCTGGTCAGTATCTCGAAGAAAGACTTCGTGAAATTGGTCTTCTAAAATAAATAGCATTACAATTTACGTAAAAAGGAGCCTTGTACAAAGCTCCTTTTTCATTCCTGCGAAAGGACCAGGTTACCTCAATAAATTAACGTGTCCGGTAACAATTTTTTTCTTATCACTTTCCGTTGATTTCATTTCTATTTGCCAGATATACGCTCCGTCCTGACATGGTATACCACCATAAGTACCGTCCCATCCTACTTCCGGATGATATGATTCAAAGAGAATTTCACCCCAGCGATTAAAAACAAGTAACCTGTAGTCATAAATATCAACACCTGAAGTGATAACCGGTTTGAACACCGGGTTAAACTTGTCCCCATCTGGTGTAAAGGTATTCGGAACATAAAACAGCTCTTCTTCTGTTATCCTGATTTCCTGATAAGTTGTGTCAGCACAACCAATATTGTTCGAAGCAATTAAAGTTATCAGGTATACATCAGATTCTTCATAACTGTACACATACGTCGGATGTTCCTCATTAGAATACCCAAACTCATCTCCAAAATCCCATTCATAGTTTGTCGCATGAAGGGATTGATTGGTAAATTCTATTTCTGTGTCTAATGTTGTTAAATCATAATGACTGGCTGAAAAATTGGCTACCGGCTGTGGTTCAACACAAATGTAATTATCCATCGTAATATCTACTGAACACCCTTCAACTGTATATAATGTAAGGGTAACATCGTGACACCCCAATGAATTTACCTGTCTTTCTACGGTACCGCAATCAGTAATTACCCCCTCATTTTCAATCTCCCATTCACAGGTGGCGTACACACCTGTAGATAAATTATTTAACTGAACATCAAGCGGAGCACAACCTACCAGATTACTTCCATTAAAATTCGCGATAGGAAGAACAACAACATCAATTGTAATACTAGCAGTAGCAGAGCATTGGTTTTGATCAGTGACAGTAGCCGAATAAGTTTCCGGGGTTGTCATCGTTACTGTCGGACTCCATTGATCGACAGGTAAACCATTATTCCAGTTAATTGTATAACCTGGAGTACCTCCCTGCGCTACTGCCAAGAGAGTGACGTTTTCTCCGGGACATACCAGCATCTCGTCAGAGGTCAATGTTACCAGTAAATCATCTGGTTCCGTAATTTCTATTTCAAGGCTGCTGGTACAATTATTCTCATCCGTTACAGTCACCTGATAGGTTCCTGCACTCAACCCGTTAGCTGTTGCTCCATTCTGTACAGGATTCGTATTCCAAACGTATGTGTGATTACCTGTTCCCCCACTAGCCTCAACAGTTGTACTCCCATCACTTAAACCAAAACACGAAACATGATTTATCTGAGTACTTGTCACCTCAACTTCTGTTGGTTCAGTAATCACCTGAGTGACGGTCGCAGAACAATTGTTTTCATCTGTTACTGTAGCCGTATAACTCCCTGCTTCCAGATTATTCGCTATATATGTCGTTTGAATAGGAGTTGTATTCCAACTGTAGATGTACTGCCCAGTTCCTCCGGTGACTCCCACTTCAATAGTACCATCATCTGAACCGAAACAGGACGCATTTGAAACTCCGGAAACAATCGCTACTAGTTCGTCCGGTTCAGTTATCGTTATACTTTCGCTAACTGAACAGTTAAACCGATCCACAACTGTCACAGTATATCCTCCCACAGGCAGACCACTTGCAGTAGCCGTATTCTGTACTGGCGTTGAATCCCAACTGTAGCTATAATTTTCAAACCCTCCTGTACAGGAAACGGTTACACTTCCATCACTCAAACCAAAACAGGTAACATTTCTCTGATCATCAACCTGTATTTGCGGATCACTTACTACAATAGTTACACTATCCACAACATCGCAAAGTTTGTACAGTGAAATGTCATCAATAGCAAAGTCATTTCCTGGCTGCGTTCCTGATGATTCGCTAACACAAATATTAGCAACCGTATTACTACCTGAATTCCATATCACATAAAACTCATTCCACTGACAAGATGCCAACAATGTTTGTTGTGTCGCTCCTATCTGTGCTCCATTAATAGAAAAATCAAGTAATGAAGTCGCTCCGGCACTATTGGCATTTGTTAACCACAAAGAAAATGCATATTCTGTATTAGGTTCTACTAATACATTCTGACACCAAATATTAGTTCCGGAAGGAACACCCGATGTACCATCCGCTCCGTCTGCAATTAAAGCGTTTCCAGCTCCAGAGGTATGGTCTCCACAGTTAGGCCACCAGGTATTAGTAACACCCGTGTTCACTGTATAATAACCGGGGCCGGATATTGCATCAGGATCACCGTACATATAACCAGAACTAAAGTCTGTGTTTCCATTTTCGAAATCCCCGTTTTCAACTAAGTTATTCCCTATCCGAACTTTTCCCGTCACATAGTATGTTGTTGTAGCCGAAGGTGTGGCTATAGGGTCGGGAATATCATCCGCACTTAATGAGGGGTCCGTCTGCCAACTATATTCCATGGCTCCCTGCGCAAGTAGTTGAGTGTTTTGACCCCGACAAATCGTATCATCATCGGACACTGTAAAATTAACATCCGGGATAGAAATTATAGTTGTGATAACACTATCACAATAAGGAATTGTTTGGGAAGAAATCGTATCATAATACGTACCCGACTGACTTACTATTCCTCCACCAGGTAAAGTATACGTTCCTTGTCTGCACAAACTAATGTCTCTTGTCGATCTTCGGTAATCATGAATTGTTATATCTGCTATTGTTGTATCTGAAATACAATCTAAATACCGAATCAAAGTAATTGTATATTGTCCGGGGCTTGAATATACATGTGCACTGTTTACTAAATTACTTTCATTATCAGGAGAGGAAGGATCTCCAAAATTCCATCGCAACGAATCCAGGATTCCTGCTCCACTAACAGAAAAATGGGTGGAATCGTCCACACATTCGTTTGAAGTTATAATTTCTGATTCTTCCATAAAAAGGGAGGTCATAAAAGGAGGTAGTCCTAATCTGCACACACGTCCACCAAGGGACACCTGAGAATTGACGAAATTACAACCAGTACCAATTGTATTAGGAGAATTAATCACTCCCAGGGAACTTAATCCTGTTTCCGCTACATATATTTTACCATCTTTCGCTAATTGTAATGCACCACCTCTATAATTAGGCCGTGCTCCTCCACTACCACTGGTATAACCAATTAATGTATTTGAAAGAGGTATATTTGCAGCTGTAAGATCCCATTGGACCAGTGCCCAGGAATGTATACTTGAAGCATACAAAACGGTACTATTGGATGAAAAAGCGATACCATAGTTTCCTCCCGTCACCCCAGAATAGTTCAAAGAACCTAAAAACAAATTGTTAGAAATAAGCCCTGTTGAATTATCAAAATCAGCAATTTCAATTCCTGATGAACTACTCGCAGATGCAATTTTAGTACCATCCGGAGAACCTACAAGATATCCCCAATTCTCTCCATTAGTCAAACTTACATTCGATGATATTACAGGTGTTAAATTAACTCCTTCGCAATCTATCAAAAAAGAATAATAATTTCTGTCCGAACTATTTCCTCGTCCCACAACCCAATAATATACACCATTCGCGTGCTTAATAGCTGTTACTTTCTCTGACGAGGGTTGAAACATAAAGGTATTTTTGTTAGCAGGTAATACTCCTCCTAAACCACCATCTAAGGTCATATCCACTTCAGAATATCGCATACCAACTGTTCCATTCACTGGAACAGTAATGATGTAGTAGTTAGTTAAACTTCCCGGTTTCGGAATTATTATTGCTGATTGTGCAGAGGAACTATTTCCCAAAAGCCCAGTTCCGTTAGGCATAACTACGTGATTAGCATTCCAGACTGTACTTCCATCTGTATAAAACAACAGATTACCATTTACATCTGAAATGACAGCACTTCCCTCTCCTGTAACCAGTGCACCATTGGTAAGAGGTGTCGGAGGATCTGTACTGAAACTTAATCCGGCATTATATCCAAAATACCAGTTATTGGCTTCATTTTGTCCGAATACTACAAAAATATTCAGGCTTAGTACCAGTAATAATAGATTTCGTTTAAACATAGAAACAGGTTAACATTATACAATTGACGACTTTTTTATCTAACTGTTGCCTTTTTGCTCCAGGCTTCTTAGATGGTAGGGATAGGAGGAAATAGTGTCGTGTATAAAAAACGAGCAGAAGAAATTATCTTCAAATCATTGTTTATGAAACGGATAAACCTCTCCGTTGCAATGGATAAAATAATATCCGGATTTTAATTTGCTGCTATCAAATTGGAGTAAATTATTTCCGGCAGAAATAATCGGAATCATCGTTGTTACATCTTGCCCAACAGGATTAGAAATAAATAATTCAGATGATTTTAGATTTTTTCCGCGGATGAATAAAACATCTTCCACCGGATTAGGATAAACGACGGTCGCTTTGTCTTCAAAATTTACTGCTACAATATCAGAAACAGAAGTTGTTCCATCAAAGTCAGTTTGTTTCAATCGATAATAAGAAAGACCAGGTAAAGGCTGAAGGTCAACTTCTTCGTAACTAATTTCTTCCTGAGAATTACCTGCCCCAGGGTGTCTAATTACTTTTTCCCATTCAATACCGTCCTGACTGCGCTCTACCGTAAAGTAATCATTATCAAGCTCAGAAGCCGTTTTCCAGCTCAAATAAACTTCTCTACCCTTCATTTCTGCTGTAAAATACAGCAACGTTATAGGCATAATATCTATTGAAGTTGTATTGTATGCAACAAATGCAATATCACTGTTAGGAGTCATCTGATGCTGAAATTTGACAATATCCGAATAGTTGGATGTGGTTATTCCCAGGTCAGCAAAGTCAAACACAAGAAGCCGGAGATCCCGCGTACTTGCCGTAGAGGCTCCGCAACTTAAATCACTCAGATCATAGAACTTCCAATACGGTCTTGCAACAATATCCACTCCGGAGAAGTTAACCTGTACCTCGTTACCTACAATATTATCTGATGCGTCCAAAAAGCGGAATCGATCTCCGACCAAACTGTTCAGATCTCCCGTTTGTGTAATCAGTATATCCGGAATACCATCTCCTATGGATACATCAGCAATTGCCGAAACACCGTATTCAATGTCTCCTCCGATATTAAAAATAGCAGTAGAAATATCCAATCCATTTGTTCCATCCGTTAAATAGGCTGATACATTACTTCCGAAGGGTGGTGCCACAGAAGGGTTGCATCCTCCCGACCCTATATATCCGCCATACTGTCGACCAATTCCAATTACAGCACTACTGTTATTCCCATTAACCGATGCCGGCATGGCCTGAAAACTTTGTGCTGAAAAAGTCACTGAATTCGTTGTCAACGTTACATCATCCACTCCTGTAGACCATACAGTCCCACCCGTTTGAAAAGCTAATAAATGATGTGTTGCCACATCAACAGATACAGGACTACCTACAGCACTTGTAAAAAAGCCATTATGGTCCGTATAAATACGCGTTACACTTGATTGTGAAAAACTAATTAAATGAAGTAGTAACGGCAGTCCTATAAAAAGCTTAAAAATCAAAACTCTCCCCATTGATTCCCCTCCTTTTATTTAAGCAAATATATAATTTTTTAAATAAAAGCCCCTAAACTCACATAGACTACTGTAAAACAATTAATTGCCCTGATTCATCACCTGATCTAGCCAAATTCCCAAAATTAAAATATGCTGATATTTCTCACTATTTGATTGCACCAGAGCAAACAATTCTTTATGATTACAATAAGGTAGATGCTGTATTCCGGAGGTAAAAGCAGTCCAGTCCTCTTCGGAAATAAAATCCATTAAAACAGTCGTTTTTTCCGGTAATGTATCTTTTCCGTATACGCTGGCCAGATTACCTTGATATTCCGGCTCTTTCAAACCATCAGGAACACTCATTACATACATATATAATTCTTTATCAAGGTTGGGATAATCAATTGTACCATCTTCCTTTTGAAATAGGTAACGCAAAAAAGGAACTTGAATACTTAACAGAGAGATCCAGATTTCTGCTAACGAAAGACGACCAAAAACCGGGTATGCATATCCATCTTTTCCATACCCCAACTGATCATGAAGAAAAGTAAACACACCATTTTTCGGCCATTCCTCCCAATTAAATAATTTCTTTAAATAAACATCTTTAATTATTTGATATTCGAACTGATACAAAAATTCAATATCCCAATATTCTTGTTGCAGTTTTTCTTTCTTCCACTGCCCTTCCAGTCCTTTCCACCTCCATAACCCCAAACGATAAATCATTGTTCGAAGAGCAGGAGAAAAACTCATGGGCCATTTCTTCCGGTTTAATTCCGGCAAACCTTCAAAGATCTCTTTTGCAGCAAATACTTCACTCCAACCGGGCTGAGAAATTCGGGTTACTACAGAAGGTGTGAACGGCACATCAATGGTGTCGGTAAACTCCCTGAACTCTTTAAATCTGGGAACAATTGGAGTATATTCGATTTCTTCAAGTCCATTTTTTAGATTATCTATCTCTGTGAACACTTGTTCAACGGAACTAAAATTTGAAATAAAGCGTTTATTCCACGAAAAATAAGTGTTTTCTGAGAAATGATCTTCAGAAATCCGCAGATAGTTTCCCGGTTTCAGTTGGTGAACTCCTCTGAACAATGTGGTACCCGGCAGAAAACTTCCAAAACGAAAATAATCCAACAGCACCGTTGCATCTATTTCTTTTTCGATAATCCCTTCATCGAGTATCCGTCTTAAAGAAGAACTAAAAAACGCTTTATAGGGATCATGAACAAAATAGATTGGAAAGAGTCCGAATGAATCAGAGAAAACAAGAATTTGTTGTTCACTTTCATCGTATACAATACCTGAAAAACCACCTTTACATGTATGTAACGCTTTAGCAACATCCGAATCAATCATCGTAAGAAAAGATGCAAAGTCAAAGGTTTTCCAAAATGTATTATTACCTGAGATAAACAGTCGCTTATCCTTCTGGACAAACTCTTTTTCAAATCCATTTATACGCAACAACTCGCTGTTAAACTCATAAGGGAACGTAACCCTCTCCTTTACCTGCTGAAAATTTCCAAACAACTCTTTTCCCATCTCAGATATTTTCGACAAAAATACAGAAGATTCGACAGACTTCCTCTTACTTTACATTCCAATCCTTTCTTTCAAAAAATGCCTTCTGTACTTTTCAGCATTCTACTGTTCGTTATTTCCGGAAACAGAACTAATTTTTACACCTTATTTTTTAGCATCTTTGTATGAATCCTGAAAAATTGTGAGTTTTTATGAGCAATACTGCACCTGAAATTGATTTGGAAAAAGAACGTAAGGAAATTCTGAACGCATTTAAAGGCTTATTGAGAGCCAGTAAAGATAAGCGGGATAAAGAAGATACTCGTCTCATCCGAAAGGCATTTGATGTAGCAGTAGAAGCACACAAAGACATGCGGAGGAAAAGCGGAGAACCGTATATCTATCATCCTATTGCTGTTGCGAGAATTTGTGCGGAAGAAATGGGGCTGGGTCCTACGGCTATCATCTGTGCCTTATTACACGACACCGTAGAAGATACTCATATAACACTGGAAGATGTAGAAGATTTGTTCGGTCCCAAGGTTAGAATGATCATTGACGGTCTGACAAAGATTCCGGAGGTTTTTGACGAGAATCTCTCCATACAGGCTGAAAATTTCCGAAAAATGATTCTTACTATTTCGGATGATCTCCGGGTAGTAATGATTAAACTGGCCGACCGCCTTCACAATATGCGTACACTGGGAAGTATGCGCTATGACAAGCGTCTTAAAATTGCCAGCGAAACCTTGTTTCTGTATGCACCTTTAGCACATCGTCTCGGACTTTATTCAGTCAAAAGTGAGTTGGAAGACCTTGCTCTTCGGTATAAGGAACCCCAAATTTATTCAGAGTTAGAAGAGAAACTGGAAAAGACAAAAGACGTAAGGAATCGGTTTATACGTCGGTTTATCTATCCTATTAAAGTTGCTCTTGAAAAAGAAGGTTATACCTTTGAAATTAAAGCTCGTACCAAATCTATTTCTTCAATCTGGAGAAAAATGCAAAAGAAGGGAATTCCTTTTGAGGAAATCTACGACCTTTTTGCCGTTCGTATTATTGTAGATGTTCCGGAGGCAGATGAAAAAGCTGCTGCCTGGCGTATATATTCATTGGTTACAGATTTCTATCAACCCAATCCGGATCGTTTGAGAGACTGGATTTCCACACCCCGTGCAAACGGATATGAGTCACTTCATACAACAGTAATGAGTCCTACCGGAAAATGGGTAGAAGTACAAATCCGTTCCAAAAGAATGGATGAAATAGCTGAAAAAGGATTCGCAGCTCATTACCGGTACAAAGAGTCGAAAGGTGGGGATACCAAATTCGACCGATGGATTGCAGAAATACGTGATCTTCTTGAAAACACGGAAGGAGGAAATGCACTGGAATTTATAGATGAATTCAAACTGAATCTGTTTACAGACGAGATTTATGTGTTTACCCCCAAAGGAGATTTACGCGTTCTTCCGAATGGAGCTACAACGCTTGATTTTGCTTTTGACATCCATACGCAAATCGGTGAAAAATGTCTCGGAGCCAAGGTAAATAACAAACTGGTCCCTCTTTCCCATTTATTAAAAAGTGGTGACCAGGTAGAAATTATAACTTCTTCCAAACAAAAGCCCAAGGAAGAATGGCTAAAAATGGTAACAACCGCACGTGCCAAGCAGAAGATCAAAATGGCACTGAAGGAAGAGCGAAGAGTAATAGGCGGAGACGGAAAAGAAATTCTGGAACGAAAACTGAACCAGTATAATATCCCTTTCTCTTCCGAGAACATTACGTTCATGGAAAAATATTTCAATGTTCCTTCTGCAACTGATTTGTACTTCCTTATTGCCAAAGGAAAAATCAATCTGAAAAGGCTCAAAGAACTGGAGCTGAAAAACGGACTTCTTCAACTGCCAATGGAGAAGATCAAAGACTCACGGGAAAAGAAATCTGCCATCAAAGAAATCAATCTCAAAGAGGATACTCTTATCATCGGTGAAGATTTCAAAAATATGGATTACAAAATGGCAAAATGCTGTAATCCGCTACCCGGCGATGATATATTTGGCTTTATTACTATCAATGACGGAATTAAAATTCACCGTGATAACTGCCCCAATGCAACACAGATGATGTCCAAATATGCGTATCGTATCATAAAGGCAAGATGGAAAAACCAATATACTCAGGAACGAGAAGCAACACTTCGTCTTATCGGGCATGATGACCTGGGAATCGTCAATAATATCACCGACATCATATCTAAACAACAACGTGTCAATATGAAATCAATTTCCTTTAAAGCCCATGACGGTATGTTTGAAGGAATTATTCAGGTACTCGTATACGATAAGGAGCATCTGGAGCAACTGATCTCTAAATTTGAATTAGTTGAAGGAGTGAAAACAGTAGAACGCTATTCGGTAGAGAAAGAATAATTTCTGAAAAATTACACTAAATCCAAGTAAAATGTTTAGCTTTACGGCTTAATTTTGCGCTATGCAGAAGGAAGAATTACAAGAGACAGTTCGTAATATTTTTTCCGCTTATCTGGAAAAAAACGGGCACAGGAAAACTCCTGAAAGGTTTGCCATACTTGCTGAAATCTATAATTATGACGGTCATTTTGATATTGAAACTTTGTATATCGAAATGAAAAATCAAAACTACAGGGTAAGCCGTGCTACACTTTATAATACAATCGATTTGTTGCTCGCCTGTAACCTTGTTCGTAAACATCAGTTTGGAAAAAATCTGGCTCAATTTGAGAAGTCACATGGTTCCAAACAACACGACCACATGATTTGCACAGATACCGGAGAGGTCATCGAATTCTGTGACCCTCGTATTCAGGCAATCAAACAAACTGTGGAAGAACTTTTCGGTGTAGAGATTCAACACCACTCCCTCTATTTTTACGGAGTTAAGAAAAACAAGTCGAAAGACAAAGAAGCATGAATCAGACTCCGCTCATAGAAAAGCACGATAACGTGTTGGTGGTATCTATTTCAGGAAAAATCCTGAACAATAATGACGACCACCCTTTGATTGATGTCGTAGAAGAAAATCTTCCTGTTCATAAACAATTTGTTTTTGACTTGTCTGCTCTAGAAGCAATGAACAGTTCGGGAATTAACCTGTTCCTGAAGCTTTTTACAAAAATTAGAAATACAGGAGGTGAACTGATTTTTTGCTCTATCCCTCCTGTTATAGACCAACTTCTGATTGTTACTAAGTTAAATTCAATATTCACAATTAGTGCAGATCTTTCATCAGCACTAGCTAAATTAAAATCACAAGACGCATGAAAGTAGACGTTTTGTTAGGTCTTCAATGGGGAGACGAAGGTAAAGGTAAAATTGTTGATGTTCTTACACCAAAGTACAATGTAATTGCCCGATTTCAGGGAGGACCCAATGCAGGACATACACTGGAGTTCGAAGGAATAAAACACGTCCTTCATACGATTCCTTCAGGTATTTTCCGCGAAAATGTACTGAATCTGGTAGGAAACGGTGTTGTAATAGACCCTGTTATTTTCAGAAAAGAGTTGGAAAAACTGGCTCCTTTCAATATTGACATCAAGAATCGCCTCCTTATATCTAAAAAAGCACACCTGATTCTTCCTACGCACCGGCTTCTCGATGCCGCATCCGAAGCTGCTAAAGGAAAAAAGAAAATCGGTTCCACTCTAAAAGGTATCGGACCGACCTATATGGATAAGACCGGACGTAACGGACTTCGTGTAGGAGATATATTCCTGCCTACTTTCAAAGAAAAGTATGATGCGCTTGTTGAAAAACATGAGGGAATTCTGAAACATCACGAGGATTTCGAATATAACCTGGAAGAGCTTGAAAAAGAATGGATGGAAGCAATTGACATCCTGAAGAATCTGACATGTGTTGACAGTGAAACATTTATCAACAACTGTCTGAGAGAGGGTCGTTCAGTACTTGCTGAAGGAGCGCAGGGAACACTACTTGACATTGATTTCGGTACGTATCCTTATGTAACATCTTCCAACACAGTATCTGCCGGAACCTGTACAGGTTTAGGTGTAGCTCCTAATACAATCGGAAATATCATCGGAATTTTTAAGGCGTATTGTACACGCGTTGGTTCCGGACCTTTCCCTACCGAGCTTCACGATGAAGACGGAGAGAAGATCCGGGTTGAAGGAGGAGAGTTCGGTGCAACAACCGGGCGCCCCAGAAGATGCGGGTGGATTGACCTTCCTGCTTTGCGTTACGCGATCATGATCAATGGCGTAACAGAGCTTTCTATGATGAAGGCAGATGTCTTGAGTATCTTCGAAAAAATCAAGGTTTGTACGCATTATATCATGGATGGCAAGAAAATTGATTATCTTCCTTATGATATAGACAGTGTTGATGTAAAACCTGTTTATGAAGAAGTAAAGGGATGGAACACAGATCTTACTCAATTGAGAAGTATGAAGGAAGCACCCCAGGAGTTGAAGGATTATATCGCCTATCTGGAGGAACACCTTGAAGTACCTATCACAGTTGTAAGTGTCGGACCTGACCGCGCGCAAACGTTGGATTACAGAAACAGAAATTGATACGATTCAATCTCACATATCTTAAAATTGCGCTTTTCCTAAGCGCAATTTTTTTTCTTGTCAATAACCTGACAGGGCAAAGGCTTATTGAGTTGTTACCCGGATCGGATAAACTGATCATCAATACTTCGGAAGAATATCAAAAATTGATAGGAAATGTACGGTTCAAGTATCAGGGACATCTTATGTATTGCGACTCAGCCTTGTTTTATGACAAAACAGGAGAAGTACATGCCTACAGCCGTGTTCATATTAATAAAAAAGATACTCTGAACCTTTTTTGTGATTCCCTATATTACAATAGTACTACTAAAAAAGCGAAACTCTGGGGAAATGTACGTGTCCGGGACAGAGAATACAAATTGGAAACAGATACGATGGAATATGATGCAGCACAAGGTGCTGCCATCTACCGACACGGAGGTACAATTACTCATATCCAACGGAGTGACCAGCTCACTTCTCAAGTAGGTTACTACTATCCGGACTCAAAAAATTTCTTCTTCAGGAAAGATGTTGTTTTTGACGATGAGAAATACCATGTTGTCACTGATACGATGAAATTCAATAGTATTCAGGAACAATTGTTTTTCTTTGGAAAGACCCACATTCACCAAAAAGAGGACACTACTGACATATTCTGTCATAAAGGCTATTTCAATATGGCCAATAATGAGGGCGAATTTATTGATTCGGCTGAGATTCATCGTCCGGGGCAATTAATTGCCGGAGATACATTGCGTTACCAGTCAGAAGATGAAATTTCAATAGGAATCGGGAATGTCCGGATACGAGATTCGGTTGAAAATGTAGAGTTCAGAAGTCATTACATGTATTCCAACGGATTGGAAAGAACAAAACTACTTACTGATAAAGCGTATGCTATTTTCTTCCAGGAAGAGGACACAACCTATATTAATGCAGATACTCTTTTTGCAGTTTCTGACAGTCTGGATGAGATAGAAACGATGAAAGCCTATTATAAAGTAGCTATATTCTCTACGAAATATCAGGGAGTGTGTGATTCCCTCACCTATTCGGGTGCAGATTCCCTGCTGCGTCTCTATCGTATGCCTGTTCTCTGGAATGACAACAATCAGTTAAATGGTGATTTTATCACTGTTAAACGGGATGCCAAACACATCAAACATGCACGAATAGAAGGAAAAGCTCTGTCTGTCTCTGAACTTGATTCTGGACTTTATTATAATCAGGTTTCCGGTCGTGAAATGGATGGTTATTTCAAAGACGGAGACTTGCACCTACTCCATGTACAGGGAAATGCTAAAACCCTTTACTTTCCGGAAGAAGAGAAAGAAAATGACACTGCTGTTGTGGTAACCCGATCAGGAATGAATAAGCTGGTAAGTAGTGAGATGAAATTGTACCTGGATAGCGGTGAGGTTGTAGGACTTACAAATTTTGATAATCCGGAAGGCGTTTTCTATGGGATGGAAAAGATACCGGGAAATGAGTTAAAAACAGAACATTTTATCTGGCATTCCGAAATCCGTCCGACACGGCCTGAGTTATTTACAACAAATACAACTTTACCCGTACCGCTTCCGGAAGAAACACAGAAAGAAACACAATCCAATTCGGAAGCTACGCAGGAAGAAGAAACGATTCCTAGTTATTCGGAGGAAGAAGAGTAAATTTTGTTCTCTTTATTTCTCTACTCCATAATTATCATTCCACTCTTTTGCTTTCGGATCGCGTAATTTTCCAACTGAATTTCCAACAATCATAGAAACAGCCGCATCTCCTGTCACATTCACTGTGGTTCGCAACATATCCAAAGGACGATCAATCGCGAAAATAAGTGCCAATCCTGCTTCGGGAATTCCTGCCTGCGCCAAAACAATTACCAACATAACCATTCCTGCTCCCGGAACAGCTGCCGAACCAATACTGGCTAAAGTAGCAGTAACAATAATTCCGAGCTGTGTTGTCAAACTCAGATCCATACCAAATGCCTGGGCTATAAAAATGGCCGCCACAGCCTGATACAGACTCGTTCCATCCATATTAATTGTTGCACCGATCGGCAATACAAAACTTGCTACTTCTTCATCAACTCCGAGGTGTTCTTCTACCCTTTCCATTGTAACTGGAAGAGTTGCTGCCGAAGAACTTGTACTGAAAGCAAGGAGCTGTGCGGGAGAGATTCCATTGATAAAATAACGGGGAGTCTTTCTTGTAAAAAAGTAGACCAAAGCACTATAGATAATAATCATTAACAATAATCCTATGATAACACTTACTGCATATAACAGCAAGGCACTAAACAAATCTGCACTGGGAGATTCAACAACTAATGCTGCCAAAAGAGCAAAGACCCCGTAAGGAGCTGCCAACATAATCAGGTCAATCAATTTAAGAATTACCTCATTAAACCCATCAAAAAAAGCTTTCACAGGAGCCGACTTATCCGCAGGAATAAGAATGAGCCCTATACCAAAGAAAATAGCGAATACAATAACCTGTAGCATATTTCCATTGTCCGAAGCGGAGGCAAAAATATTACCCGGAATTAAATCTTCCAATGCCCGCAGAGGTCCTGCTTCTTTTTCTTTATTTGCCGACTTAATTTTCTCATCCGCGTCAGAACTATAACTCGCCACCAATTCGTTCCGGGTTTCCTCGGTAATGGATTTTCCGGGTTCGATAATATTCACCACGATCAAACCAATAGAAACAGCAATAACAGTTGTAGTAATATATGTACCGATGGTGCGAAATCCCATCTTTGATAAACTCGAAATATCTTTGAGATCTGATACTCCTTTTATTAATGACGCCAGGATTAAAGGAACAGCAATCAGTTTCAGTGCGTTGATAAACATATTCCCGAATGGTTTAATCCAATGCTGTACGAATAAAGCAGCCCGGGATGTTTCGGTTGATTTGTCCGAAACGATAATTTCAACGGTTTCACTCCCCCAACTTGTGTTTACCAAAATCAGACTGAACAACACACCGGAGAACATCCCGATTAATATTTTCCAATGTAATGCCAGTTTCTTTTTTCCTTTCGTCATAGGTTATTTTAATTTATAGCTTTATACCGAAGCCAGTGATCCATTATGGTAAGAGCCGCCATTGCTTCTACAATTGGAACTGCTCTCGGAACCACACAGGCATCGTGTCGTCCTTTTCCTTTTACAATAACTTCTTCTCCCCTGTTGTTCACAGAAGGCTGATCTTTCATAAGTGTGGCTACCGGTTTAAATGCAACTCTGAAAAAGATGGTTTCGCCGTTCGATATTCCTCCCTGAATTCCTCCGCTGAAATTGGTCTGTGTAGAACCATCCGGATTCAACAGGTCATTGTGTTGAGAACCTAACATTTCGGCAGCTTCAAAACCTGAACCGTATTCAAATCCTTTGACAGCATTGATCGATAACATGGCTTTCCCTATATCAGCATGCAATTTGTCAAAAACAGGTTCCCCTAATCCGACAGGAACTCCCTGAACAATACAGCGAATGCAGCCACCCACAGTATCTCCTTCTTTCCTGACTTCCCTGATCAGGACCTGCATTTTGTCCGCTACATCCGCATTAGGACATCGCACAGGGTTACTTTCTGTTTCTGAAAGATCAATCCGGTCATCTTCAGAAAGACGAATATTCCCCACCTGATCTACAAAAGCAAATATATCAATTCCTTTTTCAGTAAGAAATTGCTTCGCCAATGCTCCGGCTACTACACGACAAGCTGTTTCCCGTGCGCTGGATCGTCCTCCCCCCCTGTAATCTCTGTGTCCGTATTTTTTATCATAAGTGAAATCAGCATGAGAAGGACGATATACTTCTTTCAGATGTTCATAATCGGAAGATTTTTGATTTTCGTTAATAATCTGAAAACCAATTGGCGCTCCTGTTGTCACGCCTTCAAAAATTCCGGATAAAAATTGAACCGTATCCGACTCCTTTCTCTGCGTAACAATCGCTGACTGCCCCGGCTTTCGTCTGTCCAGTTCTTCCTGAACAGCTTCCATATCAATTGAAAAGCCGGCAGGAAATCCGTCAATTACACCACCTATCGCCACGCCATGTGATTCACCAAACGTGGTTAAGCGAAACAAAGTACCGAAAGTATTTCCGGCCATAACTTAATGAGTAATCGTTTCTTCACAAATTCGAAGAATCTCGCGAACCTCTTCCAATGTAGGAGCTTCTGCATACGTTCTGAGAACGGGCTCCGTACCGGAAGGTCGGATCATCAACCAACGATCGTCGTCAAAGAAGAACTTGAAACCATCAGTAGTTTCAACTCTTTGCACCTGGTATTTACCAAAAGAAGTGTACTTGTTTGCCTTGCAATTTGCAATAATGGTTTGTTTTAATTCTTCCGTAATATATAAATCACTTCTTTCAAACTTAAATGCTCCGACGATTTCGTATACTTCTTCAATCAGATCATCGAGTGTTTTTCCGGATTTTGCCATGAATTCCCAGATGATTAATCCCATCCAGATTCCGTCGCGCTCAGGAATATGACCTTTCACAGCAATTCCTCCGGATTCTTCTCCTCCCAACAGAACATCTTCATCCACCATAATTCCGGCGATGTACTTAAATCCGATCTTAACTGTCTCGTGATCCAGTCCGTAATGTTTACACATACGCTCAATACGAGGGGTACAACTGAAAGCCGTTACAACCTTCCCTGTCATTCCCTTATATTTAACCAGGTAATGAATCAGTAGCAAAATGATATGATGCGAGTCTACAAATTCTCCTTTTGCATCGTACAGACCAATCCGGTCCGCATCACCATCTGTTGCTAAAGCACAATCAATGGACTTAGAGGCTTTGATAAAAGCTGAAAGTTCTTGTAAGTTCTTTGCTATTGGTTCCGGAGCCTGTCCTTTAAAGGATGGATTATGCTCACAGTGTAATTCTTTGGTATCTGGCAGAATCTGGCGAACAACATTTTGTCCTGCTCCGTACATTGCATCAAAAGCCAGACGAACACCCGATTTTTGGATTGCTTCCAAATCAAATGCGTTACGAACAGTATCTATATATTCGCGTTCCAGATCAACGGAAGATGCAAGTCCTGTTTCAAGTACTTCTTCCCAGGTAAAATCGCGATATTCATTTGCATGATCCGGAATTCCGTCTTCTATCTCCTGTACTTTAGCCGGAGAAAGAGGTCCTCCGTAATGTGCTTTCAGTTTATATCCGTTATAACCGGGAGGGTTATGTGAAGCGGTGAAAACAATCCCTAAAGAAGCTTCGTATCGGACAGCTCCAAGGGAAACCATCGGTGTCGAAACAAACCCTTTTGCATATTTTACAGCAATTCCATTCTTTACAAACACTTTAGCTGCTGTTTGCAAAAACAATTCTCCTCCAAAACGACAGTCATGACCAAGAACTACAGAAGGTAAATCGTAATTCTCCAGTAACCAAACTGCTACTGCTTCAGAAACTCTTGCTACGTTTTGTGTTGTATAATCTTCTCCGATAATGGATCTCCATCCATCCGTACCAAACTTTATTTTTGTCACATTCATGTTATAACTCTGTTCTTTCCTACTATTTACAGCGACTAAAATAAGGAAATCCCCTGACTAAAGGAAAAAACGAGTCGAATTATACCGGAGAATATGGGAAACAGGAATTATTTCTTTAAACGGTCCTTAAAAACCTTTCTGAACTTCTCTACTTTAGGACGTACAACGGCATTACAATAAGGGTTTTCCGGATTATTCTCAAAATAATTCTGGTGATAATCTTCAGCTGCATAGTAATTCGTCAACGGAGAAATTTCTGTAACAACCGGACTATCGAACGCTCCGGACTCATTCAGTTTATTCTTATATAGTTCTGCCAGCCTTTTCTGTTCATCCGAATGATAAAAGACAACAGATCTGTATTGTGTTCCGATATCATTCCCCTGTCTGTTCAACGTAGTCGGGTCATGAACAAACCAAAACACTTCCAGTAACTCCTCAAAAGAAATGATAGCAGGATCAAAAACGATACGCGCTACTTCTGCATGACCGGTAGTCCCCTCACACACTTCTTTGTAGGTAGGATTTTTTTTATGACCTCCTGAATAACCGGAAGTAACGGAAATAACACCCTTCAGATCTGCGAAACACGCTTCAACACACCAAAAACAACCGGCTCCAAAAGTAGCTGATTCGGTTTTAGTATCTATCTCTTTCTCCTTTACTGATTGTTCTTTTTCCATTTTTTTTACTTCTGACTTTTGGGACATACAGGCATTCAGTCCTGCCATGGACAAAAATAATCCAAAAAGCACACTTACCTGTTTCATTTTTCCTCCTTTTTAAATTCCAGTGATTCAGAATTCACACAATAACGCAATCCTGTCGGCTTGGGACCATCATCAAAAACGTGTCCCAGATGCCCACCGCATTTAGCACACATGATTTCAATCCGTTGCATTCCGTGGGACAGGTCTTTTGCTGTCTTTATATTCCCGTTATCAATAGCTTCATAAAAACTGGGCCATCCGCAACCTGCGTCATACTTCGTTTCAGAAGAAAACAATGGGTTGTCGCAGGCTGCACAATGATACATCCCTGTTTCTTTATTATTCCAGTATTTACCGGTATAAGGACGTTCTGTTCCCTTCTCACGCAGAATCCGATACTTTTCAGGGCTTAATTCTTCTTTCCACTCTTCTTCTGTTTTTCTGACTGTTTCCTGTGATAACAGACCAGAACTCAAACACAACATCAGTAAGAGTAAAATATACTGTACTCCTCTCATATCTTTCTTTTTCATATTATAACAACTACGAAAACGAAAGGTTTTTGGATTTTATTTATTTCTCTGGGAAATTTGTTGAAAAAACCTCCTCACAATTGGCTTTGATCTTCTCACAGAGTTCATCTGTTGGTAAATCATTATCATCTCTTCCGAAAGGATCTTCGATTTCCTCTGCCAACACTTCCATAGAAACCAACACATAGAATACGAATACAACAACAAGAATTGACCAGTAACCAAACGAAGTGATGAAAGCCAATGGCATCGTAGTTACATAGAGTACAATGAATTTCTTTAGAAACAAACTGTACGAGTATGGAATCGGTGTGTTCTTGATGCGCTCACAAGCTCCGTAGATATCGGCAAATGTTTTCAGATTAGTATCCACTATCATCATTTCAACATCAGAAATATTCCCTACCTTTTTTTCTCTTTCAAGCCGATTGTACATACCGTTCACCAGTGTATTGGGAATATGTGATGATTCATCCAATAGTTTTCGCTCATCGGTTGTAAGATCTAATTCTTCCAAAACAACGCCGTTGCGTAAGTGTTCTTTTACAGCGTAGGTAATGTTGGGAATCATACGGCGAAAAAAGGACTTGGTCTCATCTGAAACTGAACTTGCATTTATTTTAATGGCTAAATTACGTGTATTATTGACCAATTCTCCCCATTTCTTTCGACCTTCCCACCATCGTTCATAACCTGTGTTGGTACGAAAAACAAGAAGAAGGGACAATACGAAACCAACCAGGGAATACACAGCCATTAAGTCCTTTGTCCACTTTGCATTGGGTAAGTAGGTAATTTCAATATACGTAAGAATGGAAGTAAGAATTGCCATGTACAGTAATTCTTTCCATAACATTCTGACGGTATCACTCTTATGGATGGATAGAATGTGTAACACCCAGGATTTAGGATCATATTTTATCATTGCGGAAGTTTTCGTTTTAGTCCCGGATTTGTATTATTTACTCCGGTCATTATTTCATTTATGCCCGCAAAGGTAGGTAAACGATAAAAAAACAAGTTCGGCTCTTTTGAATTATTTTCAACCCTCTTCTTATAACCGTCCTTTACTCTTTGATTCCTTTTCCATCTAAAATGTGTTGATAGTATTTTTCAATCCTCGCTTCTCTGGTTTTGGATTGTTTTGCCTGATTGAAATAAAATAAATAGGCCTTTTGTCGACCGGGAGATAATGCATTAAATGCCGCCTTCAAGGCTTTATCTTCTTGTAATGCTTTATGGAACTCCTCCGGGACCGGATAATCAGCAACTTCTTTTAATTGCACCTTCTTCCCCGATCGTTCTATTTCAATCGCCTCTTCCAGATATTCTTTGATGATTGATCTCAATTCTGAGACTTGTTTAACGCTGGTAAAGCGAATTTGCCGCGCAGACTGTACATTACTGGTTTGCTGAATTAAAATTCCTTTCCGGTCTTTCAATAAAGCTCCTTTATGGAATAACAAGGCACAATACTCCTTAAACCCGTGAATAAGCACAATATTTTTCCCTTCAAAAGTATAGCAAGGATGTTTCCACTTGTACTCCTCTTCAAGTAATGGATGTTCCCCGATAATCTCCCGCAACATGAGAAATTCGCTTTTCCATTTCTTTGCTTCTTCAAAAAAGTGTTCTGCCTGTATATTCATAACCAGTTACTTCAGTATTTCATTCGCCTCTGTAAGAATTACCGGTTTTCCATCGGTAATCACAATTGTATGTTCATGTTGTGCCATAAATCCTCCCTTATTTCCAACCATGGTCCAACCATCGCGTAAAGTTTCTGCATACAATGAATCTGTAGAAATAAAAGTCTCAATTGCTACGACTGAATTTTTACGAAAACGCCTCTTATCAAAACGGTTTTTGTAATTCAGTAATTCATCAGGTTGTTCATGCAAACTTCTTCCGATTCCATGTCCGGCGAGATTTTTAATGACCTTATACCCTCTCTTTTTAGCCTCTGTTTCCATCAAATGACCTATATCTGAAATTTTCACACCACCTCTAATGTTTTCAAGAGTTTTATGCAGAATTTCCCTGGAAGCGTCAACTAACTTTTGATGATTATGAATGTCATTTCCCAACACAAATGAAGCTCCATTGTCCGCCCAGAATCCGTCTAGTTCAGCCGAAACATCAATATTTATAAGGTCTCCTTCCTGAACTATTCTGCTATCGGAGGGAATTCCATGACAGAACTCATTATTCACGCTAATGCAGGTGTATCCCGGAAAATCATACGTAAGATAGGGAGCTGATCTAGCTCCAAAACTTTCTAAGATTCCAGCTCCGTATTCATCCAATTGCTTTGTACTCATTCCTGGTTGCGCGTAATTCATCATTTCCCGCAATGTATGCGCAACTGCCTGCCCCGCCTTTTGCATTCCTATCCATTCCGTATCATTTGTTATTGACATTTTTTTATTCTTTATTATTGATTATAATGAATATACTTTTTTTCTTTCGAACTCTCGCATATATATGAAACTCCTTCATTGTAAAGGTCTATATACTCGGCGTATACAGTATTAGGGCGCGGTTCGTCATAATGATTGATAATTACCAACTTACCTGCGTCAAGAAAGTGTTGTGCACCTTCCTGATCCCACCAGTTTTTTTCTTTTCGATAGGATTCGTAGAGCACACCGTCAAAATTATTTGCTTCAACAACATGATTTTTTGCCATACATTTCAGTCCTTTGGTATGTGCATACTCACAAAGTTCCTGGTAATACGCAATCCCCTGCGACCTTGTCACTTCAATTCCGTATTTGCTTTTAAGATCTTCATCAAAAAACCAGTCCATGTTATCAAACTCGACCCAATCGCAGCCCCAATCAGCTAATTGATCAATTCTCCTCTTCATAACCTGAAGAATTCCTGTAGTAGTTTTCTTTACAAAAAACTCTCCCTCCCACTCTTTCCATTGCGTGGTTACCAGAAATGGTACCAGATCCGGAAAATCATTTCTCCAACTTTCTCCCGTTCCTATACTAATGTAGCCTCCTACTTCATTATTATTCGCCTGAATAGAAGGAATTTTTTCAGCAACACCCGGCATAAACGGATCCACAAGGACGTATGCATTTTTCGCTTCACTGACGATATCATCTATAGTATCCGGATCATGATTTTCACTATAGGCCTGATTGTATACCGGTTTTGCCAGATTATTTCCCGTTGGTTTTATAGCACTGTCTTTCTTACAGGCTCCGAATAAAAAACCAAAGATAAAAACGGGAACAACAGACCATTTAAGTTTACTGAAAACTGATCGCCTTTTTCGTCTTGTAATTTCTATCATACCAGATGATTTTTAATAAATCTAACGCTCTACAATACGATTTGGTACAAATAATTCAAAGTATCCAACTATCGGGTTCTACTTCTTATATTTATCATTCAACCCTATTCCTTCAAAGATTTGTTGTTTGCACTTTTCAACCCGGCTGCTTCTTGTTACAGAATGTTTAGGTTGCGAAAAATAAATTATATAACCTCTTTGCCTCCCCGGAGTTAATGCATAAAAAGCTTTTTTTAACCCCGGATCACTCTCGAAAGCCTGTATTAACTCTTCAGGAAGTACTTCCTTTTGCTTACCAAATACTATTTTCTTTCCACTTTCTTCGATGGTTATCGCTTCCTGTATATATGCTTTCAGCGTTTTTTCCAGAGTTTTAATACTATTCAACGAGGTAAACCTAATTATTCGGGCTGCCTGTATTGCTCCTTGTTGCACTAGGATATTTTGGTTATCCTCCAATAAAGCACCTTTAAAAAAGCCAATAGTTGCAGACTCTTTTAATGCACTGACTGAAACAATGTTTTTCCCTTTATTGGTATACACAGGTACTCCCCACTTTACTTCCTCTTTCAGACCTGTTTCCAGAACAATTTGCCGGAGTGTTTCTAATTCTTCTCTCCAGTCATTTACCTTACATTTTGGTGTCGCTCCATATTTGCAACGCATACAACCATTGACAAGGTAATCATCTACCTGTGGATTCAATTCTATTTTTCCAGGTTGTTCTTTCACTTTCTACTTCCGAATGAGTGGTCGGATCAAGTGTTCTAATCCATTAATTTTTATTTCCAGCATTTCTTCCAACATACTTCCTATGGTTCCTTTTGGGAAGCCATTTTGCCGGAACCAAACAAGGTAGGGTTCAGGTAAATCCACCAAAAAATGCCCCTGGTATTTTCCAAAGGGCATTTTTGTATTAGCTAATTTTATCAGATGCTCTTTCTGCATACTAATCTTTCATTAGTTTTTTATAACGCATACGTGTCGGTCCGGTGTCTCCCAATCGTTTTTTCTTATTCTCTTCGTACTCCGAGTAAGATCCTTCAAACCAGTACACCTGTGAATCGCCTTCAAAAGCCAGGATATGTGTACAAATACGATCCAGGAACCAACGGTCGTGAGAAATAACCACAGCACAACCTGCAAAATTCATAATTCCTTCTTCCAAAGCACGTAATGTATTCACATCAATATCGTTGGTAGGCTCATCCAGCAATAATACGTTTGCTTCTGTCATCATTGTCATTGCAAGATGAAGACGATTTCGCTCTCCTCCGGACAGCACACCAACCTTTTTGCTTTGGTCACCTCCTACAAAACCAAATTTCGAAATGTAAGCTCTCGCATTGATTTTTTGGTTACCTATTTCAACAAATTCTAATCCGTTTGAAACCACATCAATTACAGACTTTTCAGGATCAAGATCTTTATGATTCTGGTCTACGTATCCGATTTTAACGGTATCCCCTACTTCAAAGTTTCCTGAATCAGGTTGTAGCTCTCCCATTATCATTTTAAAAATTGTAGTTTTTCCGGCACCATTAGGCCCTACAATCCCCACAATTCCTGCCGGTGGCAGTTTAAAATTCAAATCATCATACAACAACTTATCTCCAAAAGACTTGGCTACATGAATGGCATCAATTACATTGGTTCCCAAACGCGGACCATTTGGAATCGGAATTTCAAGCGTTAACTCTTTATCCTTCATCTCTTCAGACATCATCTTGTCGTAATTTGCCAGACGCGCTTTGTTCTTCGCATGACGTCCTTTAGGATTCATTCGTACCCACTCTAACTCACGCTCTAACATCTTCTGACGCTTCGAAGCCTGTTTTTCTTCCTGTTGAAGTCGTTTTGATTTCTGATCCAACCACGAAGAATAGTTCCCTTTCCATGGAATACCCTCTCCTCTGTCCAATTCAAGAATCCAACCGGCAACATTATCCAGGAAGTAACGGTCGTGCGTAATTGCAATTACCGTTCCCTTATATTGTTGTAAGTGTTGTTCCAACCAGTGAATTGATTCTGCATCTAGGTGGTTGGTAGGCTCATCCAACAAAAGAATATCCGGATTTTGAATCAACAAACGACATAAAGCAATACGGCGTTTCTCTCCTCCTGACAAATGTTCAACAATCTGGTCGTCCGGAGGACAACGCAGAGCATCCATAGCTCGCTCCAGTTTTGTGTCCAATTCCCACGCATCAAGCGCATCAATTTTATCCTGTACCTGTCCCTGGCGGGCAATTAGCTTATCCATTTTATCAGGATCATTCAATACCTCTTCATCCATAAAGGCATTGTTAATCTCTTCGTATTCTTTCAAAACATCAACTGTTTCCTGTGCCCCTTCCATCACAACTTCCTTAACCGTTTTGGCAGGATCCAGTTCCGGCTCCTGAGGCAGATACCCTACAGTATAGCCTTCCACAATTGACACATCTCCCTGATACGCGGTATCAAGACCTGCAATAATCTTTAATACGGTAGATTTACCCGATCCGTTCAAACCGATAATACCGATTTTCGCTCCATAAAAAAAGGAAAGAGAAATATCTTTAATAATCTGCTTGCCCATTGGTGTCGTCTTTGACACGCGGTGCATTGAAAAAATTATCTTCTTGTCGTCTGACATAGTCTAAATGATTTAAGTCTCAAATGTACAAAATACACCTGATATTTATAAAAAAGTCCCCGTGTCAAAACACGGGGACTCTATCTTTACAATTACTTATTGCTTATGCTTTTCCTTTAGCAGCTTCAGCTTTAATCAAGTTCAGTGCAGAACCTGCCACAAACCATTCAATCTGCTGTTCGTTGTAGGTATGATTCAAAGAAACTACATCTTTAGAACCGTCCGCATGAACAAACTCCACCGAAAGTGCTTTCCCTGGAGCAAACTGATCAAGATCAAGGAAGTTAATTACATCATCTTCCTGTACTTTATCGTAATCTGCTTCATTTACAAAAGTAAGCCCTAACATACCTTGCTTTTTAAGGTTGGTTTCGTGAATACGTGCAAACGACTTAACAATTACTGCTCGTACTCCCAAATGACGTGGCTCCATTGCTGCGTGCTCACGGGAAGAACCTTCTCCGTAGTTGTGATCTCCAACTACAACCGAAGGAATACCTGCGGCTTTGTAGGCGCGCTGTGTAGCCGGAACTTCTCCGTAAGAACCAGTTAACTGGTTTTTCACCTTATTGGTTTCTCCGTTGAATGCATTCACTGCACCAATCAACATATTGTTAGAGATATTGTCAAGGTGTCCGCGGTAACGTAACCATGGACCAGCCATAGAAATGTGATCCGTTGTACATTTACCTTGCGCTTTAATCAACAACTTGGCTCCTGTAATGTTTTTACCGTCCCATGCCGGGAAACTTTCAAGAAGTTGAAGACGTTCAGAATCAGGTTTCACTACTACTTCCACACCAGATCCATCTTCTGCAGGTGCCTGGTATCCCGGATCATCTACATCAAATCCCTTAGGAGGAAGTTCCCATCCAGTCGGAGGATCCAATTTAACCTGCTCTCCTTTGTCATTTGTCAATGTATCCGTGATCGGGTTGAACCCTAAATCTCCGGAGATAGCTAAAGCAGCTACCATTTCAGGAGAGGTAACAAAAGCATGCGTATTCGGATTCCCGTCTGCACGTTTTGCAAAGTTACGGTTGAAAGAATGAACGATTGTATTCACTTCTCCTTTGTCCGCTCCTTCTCTGTCCCATTGACCAATACATGGTCCACAGGCATTTGTAAATATTTTTGTACCCAATTGTTCGAACAACCCAATAAATCCATCACGTTCGATTGTAAAACGAACCTGCTCCGATCCCGGGTTAATACCGAATTCAGCCTTTGGTTTCAAACCTTTATCCAACGCCTGCTGAGCAATAGATGCAGCACGCGAAATATCTTCGTAAGAAGAGTTGGTACATGAACCAATCAATCCCCACTCTACTTTCATAGGCCATCCGTTAGCTTCCGCCTCTTTTCTCATCTGAGAAACAGGTGTTGCCCGATCCGGAGTAAATGGTCCGTTCACATGTGGCTCCAAAGTAGAAAGGTCGATTTCGATCAACTGATCAAAATATTTTTCTGGATTTGCGTAAACCTCGTCATCACCTGTAAGATGATCTGCAATTTTATCAGCTAATTCAACTACTTCTTTACGTCCTGTTGCTTCAAGATAACGACGCATTGAATCGTCATAACCAAAAGTAGAAGTTGTAGCACCTATTTCCGCACCCATGTTACAGATCGTTCCTTTACCAGTTGCTGAAAGTGACTTAGCACCTTCCCCAAAGTATTCTACGATACATCCTGTACCACCTTTTACAGTAAGAATACCTGCTACCTTAAGAATTACATCTTTAGGAGCCGTCCAACCGTTCAGTTTACCTGTTAATTTAACACCAATAAGTTTTGGAAACTTCAGTTCCCATGGCATACCTGCCATAACGTCTACCGCATCAGCACCACCGACACCGATAGCCACCATTCCAAGTCCACCCGCATTTACCGTGTGTGAATCGGTACCGATCATCATTCCTCCCGGAAAAGCATAGTTTTCAAGAACAACCTGGTGAATAATACCTGCTCCCGGTTTCCAGAAACCAATTCCGTATTTATTGGATACAGATGACAGGAAGTTGAATACTTCATTGTTTTTATTCAAGGAATCCTGTAAATCTTTATCAGCACCTAATTTTGCCAAGATCAAGTGATCCGCGTGAACTGTTGACGGAACCGCAGCCTTTTTTTTACCAGCCTGCATAAACTGAAGCAAGGCCATTTGCGCAGTAGCATCCTGCATCGCGACACGATCCGGGGCAAAATCAACATAAGAACCTCCACGAGAGTACTCTTCTGAAGCGGTTCCATCCCAAAGGTGAGCGTAAAGAATTTTTTCCGACAAAGTCATCGGTTTACCAAGCATCTTACGCGCAGCCTCAATACGCTCCGGATAACGCTCGTAAACCTTTTTGATCATATCCAAATCAAATACCATAATTACAGCGGGTTTTCTTTTAAATTTAACTTATTAAACATGTGGATTGCGAAAATAATAATTTGTCACCCCATTTAAAAATAAATGCTAAAAAAACATTGCTATTTAGACTGATTAAAGAGATGACCAAAAAATGAAGATAAAAAATTGAGAAGGTCATCAGAGTAAGCATCAATAAACCTCAAATAAGCAACTTTACTTATCGCCTGATTTACAAAGCTATTACACTGAAAGATAGAACGTCCCTTCCGGTGTGATTTGCTGTTCTACCAGCCCCCAACAAATAAAAAGGACCAAAAGATCATCAATATCTCTTTTTTTTAATGAACTATTTCGATACAGAGAAGATAATGTAGACTTTTCCTGCGAAGCTATCAATCTTAAAAAATCAAGCTGTGGTTGTGACATTTCTTCCGGTTGCGCAATGTTTGTTTTTTGCTTTTTCCACACTCTGACAAGAATCTTATTTGCCAGCAAGGTATTGTCTCCAACCCGGACATACGTCACCCACTTCCCTTCTTCATCAGGAGATTTATGAGGTTTTTCCTCCGAAGGCTTAACAAACACCAGTAAAACTAACTTGTGACCTTCCTGCCACACCTCAGTTGTAAAAGGAACTTTAGGAGTACAATACATATCAGCAGCCGCATCAATAATATGAATCTCTTCCGAAGGATCAACCCCCGCAATTTTGCCGTTATCTTTCACACCAATAAGTAACCTACCTCCCTCTGAGTTAGCAAAAGCACTCATTGTTCTCGCAATTTTTCGCGCATCATCTACTCTGAATTTAAAATCCTGTTGCTGATGTTCTCCTTCTGCTATAAGTTCTTGTAGTGTCATTATTCATTCCAAAGTTTCCAGGCCTGTAACGCCTGTTCTCTAAGCATTGTTTCTCCATTCAACACAACTGCTCCATTCGCCTTTGATCTTCTTAAGAATATAGTTTCTTTAGGATTGTATATCAAATCAATAACAAGATGATCTGAATGTATTGCTTCAAATGGAATATTCAAAACCAAATCTTCTTTCGGAAACATTCCAACCGGAGTACAATTCACCAAAACCCCGCAGTGACGGATCATTAATTCATTGACATCTTCCAGACGAAACTCTCCTTCACGTGGTGACCTTGCAGCAACCAGAACTTCGAGACCAATCTGTTCAAGTACATATTTTACAGCTTTTGCTGCTCCACCATTACCAAACAAAAGCGCTTTGTGATGTGTATTCAGCAAAAAAGGCTTTATCATCTGATGAAAACCAAACGCATCTGTATTGGCTCCAATCGTTTTTCCATCTCGAAACAGAACTGTGTTAACAGCACCTATTGCTGTTGCTTCTTCAGTCAATTCATCCAAAAAAGGAATAATAGCTTCTTTATACGGAATAGTTACATTCAATCCTTTCAGATTCTCCTCCAATAATACAGACTTAATCTCATCAATATTACTCAACTCATAATTTAAGTAAACTGATTCAATATTCTCATTTTTAAATTTTTCAGAGAAAAAATTAACAGAAAAAGAATGTCCCAGTTTTCTTCCGATCAAACCGTATTTGTTCATCTTTCAACGAAAAGTTTAGTTTAATTTCTGCTTTCGGGAAGCAAATCGCTCAAGAAGGATAATAATTGCCATTCCCGCCAAACCTAAAAGAACAGCTCCTACCAATTGCGAATCTCCGGAAAAATTATCCGGACTAACATTGCGCTGTAACCACTCTTCTCTACCATCCGAGTGAATCGTAAGAGGAGCACTCCCTACATTTTCTTTCCATGGCCAAATCCTATTCAATGATCCCAATAAAAAACCTGTCAAAACAGCAAGTGTAACCGTTTTAAACCTACTAAAAAGGAATTTAAGAACACGGGAAAAACTAAGGATTCCTACTACACACCCGGCTCCGAAAATTGCAATCAATTTCATATCGCGATCATGAATAGCTTCTATAACTGCGTGATAGGATCCCATCAATAACAAAATGAACGACCCTGAAATTCCCGGTAAAATCATTGCACAGATAGCTATTGCTCCACTTAAAAAGAAGTACCAGTTTGCCTGTACATCAGCTGTTGTCTCGATGGTTGTAATCCAATACGCTGCTCCGGCTCCAAGAAGAAAACCAACAATAACCTCAGGTTTTCTGGATTGAATCTGCTTCCCCACCAGCCAGGTACTGGCCAATACCAAACCAAAAAAGAAACTCCAGATCAGTACTTCATGATTTTCCAAGAGAAATTTAATGAGTTTTGCCAATGTTAAAACCGAAATAAATATCCCTGTCAACAAAGCCAGCAAAAAGTCTCCATGAATATACCTCCACGCGGCACTTATTCCTTCTTTTCTTAGTTTACGTAACGCCTCTAAATTAACATTACTAATCGCTGTCAGTAACTCTTCATAAATCCCTGATATAAACGCTATCGTACCTCCGGAAACCCCTGGAACAACATCTGCTGCTCCCATAGCAGCTCCTTTCAGTGTAAGAAAAAAATAGTCAAGAAATGACCTCATGGACTTTGTTTTATAACTATTGATAATAGCTTGTGAATTACGCAAAAATAGAAAAATAATCAAAGGCTGTCCTGAAAATATCGAACACAAAAAAGCCGGCGAAAATTTCGCCGGCCTGTCTCTCTTTCCCCTAATCAGTTCAAGTGAACACAGACTGATTGGTTATGGGATGACTTTTTTACTTCAACCGACTTAGAAAAAGCTAAAATCAAATCTAATGAAGCACGTTTCGGACCTTCTTTCAACTCCTGATCCTTTGGAGCAATTGAATTTGTAAATACTTTTTGCATAGGCTCACAATTTTACATTTTGTTAATCGGTACTATTATAACGGGATTCAAGTGGTATTATTTTATGGGTATAAAAAATTTTTAGCCTTCCTCCTTTTGTAGCAAAAATCACACATCTTACGAGAGAATATTACTAAATTTGTAGGTTTCAACGAGAATATACTTACAAATATGAGCGAAATCGAAAAAACATCTTGTTTAATTATAGGTTCGGGTCCTGCGGGATATACAGCAGCCATCTACGCAGCAAGAGCCAGTATGCAACCAATATTGTACGAGGGGCTTCAACCCGGAGGGCAATTAACGACGACCAATGAGGTTGAGAACTTCCCGGGATATCCTGAGGGAGTAACGGGTCCGGATATGATGATCCAGCTAAAACAGCAGGCAGAACGTTTTGATACAGTTGTTCGACCAGGTTTTATTACCAAAGTTGACTTTTCAGGATCAGTTCACAAAGCATGGACGGACGATAACAAAGAAATTCACGCCGATACGATCATAATTGCAACCGGAGCGTCTGCTAAATATCTGGGACTTCCATCCGAGCAGAAATTTCTGCAAAGCGGAGGTGGTGTATCAGCCTGTGCTGTATGTGATGGATTCTTCTACAGAGGTCAGGAAACTGTTATTGTAGGAGCTGGAGACTCTGCCTGTGAAGAAGCTCATTATTTGTCAAAGCTTTGTACAAAAGTTACCATGCTAGTCAGACGTGACGAGTTCCGTGCTTCAAAAATTATGGCAGACCGCGTGAAGAATACACCAAACATTGAAATTCTTTTCAATACCGAGACTGTAGAAGTTTTAGGAGACGATGTTGTAACTGGTGTTCGTGTAAAAAATAACGTTACAGGAGAAGAGCAGGATATCCCGGCTACCGGATTCTTTGTTGCGATTGGTCACAAACCAAATACGGATATCTTCAAAGATTACATTAATCTGGATGAAACCGGATATATTAAATATGAAGAACCCGGAACAAGCAAAACAAATGTAGCCGGAGTATTTGTTGCAGGAGATGCTGCCGATAAAAACTATCGTCAGGCTATTACAGCAGCAGGAACCGGATGTATGGCTGCACTAGATGCAGAACGTTATCTGGCTTCCAAAGAGCATTAGAGATATAGCTAAAAATAAAAAACGCTACTCAGATTGAGTAGCGTTTTTTGTATGATAACATAAGTACTTTATATAGATTTACGCGCTCCTTTACGCAGGGTAAATACAGATATCTCAGGTCGCATCCCTACTCTTCCCGGAAAACCAAGAAAACCAAATCCTCTGTTCACGTAAAGATACCTTTCATCTTCGTCATACAGTCCCAACCATCTCTTGTAACGATACTTTATAGGACTCCACTTCCACCCTGGTATATCTACTCCAAACTGCGCTCCGTGGGTATGACCACTTAACGTTAATCCAATTTTCTCCGGATGTTGTCGGACTTTTTCCCAGTGATCCGGATCATGCGATAAAAGAATTTTGAAACAATCTGCAGGCACACCGTCCATTGCTTTATCTAAATCTCCATATTGCGGAAAAGGAGGATTCCCCCAGTTTTCAACACCTATCAACGCCAGTTTGCTTCCCTCTTTCTCGATAACCCGATGTTGATTTCGTAACAAATCAAAACCAGCCTCCTTTTGGTAATCAAATAGCTTTTGTAAATTCTCTATACGATCCGTTTCACTATCCCATGAGATATAATGTCCGTAATCATGGTTGCCAAGAATACTGAATTTACCATACTTCGCATGTAAGCGTTTCCACATGTACACAAAAGGCTCTAATTCTTCAGAACGATTGTTCACAGCATCTCCTGTAAACACGATCACGTCCCCTTCTTCCTTTTGCAATAATTCCAGCCCTCTGGCTACTTCAGAAGGATGATCAAATGTTCCGGCGTGAAAATCTGTAAATTGAATTACTTTAAAACCATCAAAAGCTTCCGGGAGATCTTCAAAATAAAGGTCCATCCGATTTGTCATGTAATGGTATTTCCCCCGTGTGATTCCCCATAATGTTCCTGCCAGAGGAACAGAAGCAACAGCCAGAGACAGATTCCTTACAAACGCACGCCTCCCGACCAACTCTGTATGTCCTCTCGAGGAGAATTGTTCCCCAACGTACAATGCCACACGTACGACATCTTCTACAAAAAACACGGTAACCATTAAAATCTTAGCGATGACAATACCAAATGTCAGACCGACAATAAAATTCAATGAATAAATGGCATTATGCCCTCCTTCACCGGCTCTTTTGAAAACAAAATAGAAAGATGTCAGTAATATCAGACTGGAAAGTGGAATCAGCCAACGGTACCATCCCATGTATAGTGTTTTCTTCAATGACCACCATAAATAGGCATCCAAAACAAATAGAAACAGTATCACAAACACAATAAAACCTAAACTCCTCATAAAATTGATATACTGAATTTTGCAGAGGTTCAAATTTACTCTATTTTTGGTTTAAATCCACAAATATGAGATATTATCATTTGGTTCTTGTTTTGTTTTTTTCAACTCAAGCATTCACTCAATCTAAAATAGACGAGACACTTTCCAACCATCTTCTACACTCCCAAAATCAATTTGTTCGAGTTCGGATTGAATTCACCCAAAAATTTGATTCCCGTAGTTTTCATACTCAGAAAAAACAGGAAAAAAAGGGAATAACCGATCGCGTTCCGGAACTAATCACAGAACTTCAGGGTATTGCGCGAAAGGAACAACGAAACGTACGGGATTTTTTCGTGCAACATCCACAGGGAGTGAGTAATATTCAAACTTTCTGGATTATCAATGCAATTATTTGTGAGATACGTTCCGAGCTACTTCCCGAGTTGGAACAATTTGATGAGATCGCCTCTATACATCTGGAGAACAATCATTTTACATGGCATGAAAAACCACTTATTCAGCCGGCTACCGAAAAGATGGAAAACGGAGTTGAACCCGGTGTACTAGCTTGCAACGTACGTCCTCTATGGGATATGGGCTATACCGGACGAGGAAGGCAGGTATTCATTTACGATACAGGAGTATGGCCGGGACATCCTTCTTTCGCAGATCGCTATCTTGGAAACTTCAGATCTGAATCGGCAACCTGGCACGGACAATTCGCTGATGTACCTAATGGCCAAAGAAGCAGTCACGGAACGCATGTACTGGGAACTGTTGCCGGATTGGAACGAGCAACAAACGACACTATTGGAATTGCTTTCAACGCCTATTGGATGGCAAATGACCATATCGGAACTACCGTCGAAAGTCTTCCTACGCTTGCAGATATGATGTCCTCTTTTGAATGGGCACTAAACCCCGACGGAGACATCTCAACCTCACATGATGTTCCGGATGTAATCAATAACAGTTGGAGATGGTACGACGGAGCAGATCAGGAGCAATGTGAAGGAGTTGTTGTTGACCTTATGAATGCCATTGAAGCAGCGGGGATTGCCAATGTTTTCGCCGGAGGAAATTTCGGGCCGTCCAACACGACCGTTTCTGCCCCTCAACGAATTAATACATCGGAGGTAAATACTTTTTCGGTAGGTTCTGTAAATGCGAATTTAAGTTATCCATTTCCTATTTCTGATTTTTCAAGTCGCGGGCCTAAACAGTGTCCGGGAACAGGCTCTCTGATCATTCATCCTGAAGTAGTTGCCCCAGGACAAAATGTTAGAAGTGCGTACAACCAAAATGAATATGCGTATTTATCCGGAACTTCCATGGCTACCCCACATGTTTCCGGAGTAATCTTACTTTTAAAGGAAGCCTTTCCAGATGTTAGCGGAGAGGAAATCTTGTGGGCATTATACCTAACTGCTATTGATTTGGGCATACCAGGTGAAGACAATACATATGGAATGGGTTTGATTGATGCACATGCCGCTTTTCTCCATCTTGCACAAAATTATACCCCAACAGATCCATTGGCAGCATTTCTTGATTTGAACCTTAAAACTGTCTCCACTTATGAAAATATGGATGTACTCTGTCAATCAACACTACAACCCTATGCAGTCGTTGAAAACTCCGGAATGACAGTTCTTTCAGAGTTCAGTGTCTTTTATTCTTTAAACGGAGCAACAGAACAATTTATAAACTGGACAGGTACACTTAATCCCGGAGAAACCGTTCAAATAGATATCCCCATACTCACGAGTAACCAAACAGGAGCAAATGAATTAGTTATTCGCGCAGAATTGGGTAATGGAACGGAGGAATATGATTTCATCAACAATACCCGTTTTTACCGGTTTAATATTCGCCCGACAAAAGACATTCCTTTTCTGGATGGTTTTGAGCACGGATTCGGTGCGGGAGACTGGATAGTTGCAAATCCTGATGGAAGTAGAACCTGGTCGACAGTTGATGTTCCTAACAAAACATGGGGAACACAATCTGCCTGGATAAATGGTTATCAATATGGTCCAAATGCCAACCAACGTGACGAACTCATTTCTCCCCTCATTTCCTTTCCTTCTCAAAGTGACTCTCTGTTTCTGGAGTTTGATTACAGTTACCTGAGACGATCTTCTACCTCTCACGTACAGGACACATTATATATTCTTCTTGCCGAAGGTTGTTCTTCCGCACATTTCGATACGCTCTCTTTCTTAACCGGACTTGACCTTGCTTATGATGCTACTATTTTCTGGGATAACGTCCCCGATGCAAATCAATGGAGAACGGGAAAATATTCCCTCACTGGAGTAAACGGACAGAACCTATCTGTTGTTTTCCAAAATATTAACCGATCAGGAAACAATACCTACATAGACAATGTCTCAGTTTACGAAAAAGGACATACTCCACTCCTACTTACTGAAAACGTACTTGAAAAACTCTACATCTACCCCAATCCCAATAAAGGAGAATTTACTGTAGAGGTCTCTTCAGAAGCTTCCGATGCTCGTTTTACTATTTCTATAATTGATACTCAGGGTAAAACCATCTATTCACAAGACCCTGTGAACAAAGCTGTTAAAATCAATTTGGATCATATCCCAAAAGGATTGTATCTTGTGCATATTAAAACATCATTGAATAATTATATTGAAAAGATCGTTATTCAATAAATAACCGTTATTAAACTGTAGCTATGAACTCGAAAATTTATCTCGTTCCTCACGACTTTTCAGCGGTCGCCCACGCAGCTGTCAGGCACGCCCTTCTACTTGCCAAGGTTGCCAAAGCAGAATTATTAATTCTGCACTTAGTGGATGACAAACCCAAAGTAAAAGCCGCGCAAAACAAAATGATGGATTACGTCGATTCTCTGGATTTAACAGGATACGATACGAAAATCACTCCCCTTGTTACTACGGGTTCTATTTTTGAAGATATTAACCGGATTGCGGAAAAATACAATTGCAGTAAGGTAATTATGGGTACACATGGAGCCAAAGGGCTTCAAAAAGTATTTGGTTCCAATGCTATTAAGGTTATTCGAAGTACCAATCTTCCCTTTTATATCGTTCAGGACTCTACACCTCCTGAAAAGATCGAAAACATTATTGTTCCTATTGATACAACGAAAGAAAGTATTCAGATTATTTCTTTTGCCGCAGACATTGCTTATCTATTTAATGCAAAAGTACATGTTATAGCTGAAAACCAAAGGGATGAAATTTTGTCCCGTCAAATGAAAAACAGAATTAAACTGGTTGAGGATAAGTTTGAAAACCTTGGAGTGAATGCTTCTATTCACATGTTCGATACTTCAGGGAGTTACTCCTCTAAAATTCTGAAATACGCCGATGAGATCAATGCAGATCTTATAGCTGTTGCTTATCACACGGAAAGTCTTATTCCCGCTTTGGATAGCTTCCATCAGGGACTTCTCACTAATAAGTATAAAATTCCTGTGCTTATTATTCAATCCAAAGAGGTTACTTCGATGTATTTTTAACGCATTTACCTCAGAAAGCCATGCAATTACAACTTTCTGAGGTGAAATTTTGTTTTGTAAAGAATCACAAAACGCACTTAATAAAATTCAATGCTGACTAAACTTAAACTAGTTTTTCAGAGAATTTCCTAATTACTAAAAACCATAGTTAAAGTAGCAGGTACAGTCTCTAAACTATCTGTATGAAATGTACCATCAAAACGTAGAGTAAGTGTGATTCGTTTGTTTATATCATCTTGGTCACCTGGATGAAAATCGTGTATTTCTACATCTTGAATACTAACATGTCCGGTGTGACTCGTGTATGTCATACCACCAGTTAAGTATGATTGGATACCAACACGATTTGAATATAAGTCAACTCCCCCTGTTACCTCACTATCAACAAGCGTAAAATCTTCATTAATCAGACAGGAACCTCCTATTAATACTCCATTTGTTAGTGAGTCATTTATATAAAATGACAAGACATAGTTATCAAAATCCATATGTGATTGTGCTAATCCATATAGGTATGGTACAGAACCTTGCTCTAAAGTATCTCCATTATGAGAAACAAGCGAATAGTAATGATTTTCTCTCGGTTGAGATACATCTTCAGTATAAACACAACTTCCATCATCTACTGTTGCTTCGGCATCATAATTTAAAGCCGAAGAATCCATACACCCTTCTCTGTTACAAGAAATTAATAACGCTCCTGATAATACTACTAGTAAAAGTCTGCTTTTTTTTACGCTTTTCATAGCTATTTGTTTTTAATTGATTTCATCGTCAATGGTATTAGAACAACCATTATTCAACAAAAATCAAAAGAAAACACTTGTAGCAACAGAGGGGAATCCCTGCTTTTTTTACCAGCAGACAAAAGGATGGAGTAAATGAAGATCAGGAAACAGCTCCTTTTGCCGCCAGATAGGCCGTTGTCCAGGCTGCCTGAAAATTAAACCCACCAGTTATACCATCGATATCCAGAATTTCACCTGCAAAATGTAATCCTGGAATGATCTTACTCTCCATATTACTAACGTTCACATGCGATAAGTCAACTCCACCAGCAGTCACAAACTCTTCTTTGAAGGTAGTTTTCCCGGAAACAGGATACTCATCATTCATCAATCCGTTTACCAATCGGTTGAATTCTTTTTTATTCAGTTCTTTCCAGGCTTTTTCTTTATTGACTTGGAATTTATCCAGAAGAAAACTCCAAAGTCGCTGTGTCAAACCAAAAACACCGAATTTATCCAGTTTTTTATTCGCATTTTGCTCTGCGCAGTATTTCAATTCGGTTCGGATCTCTTCTTCATTTTTAATTCCGGTCCAATTCACGGTTACTTTGAATTCGTAACCAACTTCCTCCAACACTCTTGCTCCCCAGGCTGATAGTGCAAGAATAGCCGGACCACTCATACCCCAGTGAGTAATTAATAAGGGGCCTTCTGCTGTTAATTTAGTTCCCGGAATTTTAGTTATTGCATGTTTCACAACACTTCCCTGCAACTCTGTTATCGGATTTCCGGGCATATTAAAGGTAAAGAGAGAAGGAACCGGATCAATCACCGGTTGATTGAGTTCTTCCAACCACAATAAATGGCTCTTTTTGGGAGCTCCTCCGGTACAGATGATCACTTTATCGAAAAACAAGTTTGCATTTTCTGCTATAAGCGTAAAACCACCGTTGGAAACCTGTTCTATTTTATCCAGCCTGAAGTTCTTCTTTACTTCAATATTCAACCGGTTACACTCATTAAGAAAGCAATCTATGATCGACTGAGAGTCCTGTGATACCGGGAAAATACAACCATCTTCCTGAGCAACCAAAGGAACACCTCTCTCTTCAAAAAAACGAATAGTATCTGTCGTAGAAAAATTCCGAAATGCTTTCTTCAGTTGACGTTCTCCACGAGGGTATTTTGTCGCCAGTTTTACCGGATCTGATTCCACATTGGTTACATTACACCTTCCTCCTCCCGAAATTTTAACTTTTGCTAAAACTTTTGAGGTTTTCTCCAAAATGGTAACATCTGTTTCCGGATTCAGTAACTTACACTGTATTGCAGCAAAAAAACCTGCTGCACCTCCACCTATAATTCCAATTTTACACATAAAAAAAGTCCGCCTAATAAGACGGACTCAAAACTACAAAAAGTATCACTTACAATAACGGAATCTCTATTGTAATATCAACTTGAGAATCTTCTCGTTTCTTTTTCTCCATAATTCCGTAATCTGCCGAATTAATGGTCGAAGTAAAAATCAACTTCCCTTCTTTCACGGACATTTTAAATAATTCCTCCCGTGGGGTATCTTTAATCGTTAATTTACCTCTAACCGTATAGCTTTCCCCTTCCTTTTTCACCTCAACTGCTCGAAACCGAATCTCAGGAAATTTTTCTGCATGAAAAAAATCAGAAGAAGCCAGATGCTTATCCCGCATTTTATTTCCGGTATTAATTGTACCTGCTTTTACACTTCCTGATATTTCAGCAGAAGAAGGAGTTGACGGATCGAATTTTATGGTTCCTTCAAAACCACTGAGCGTTCCATCTACTTTATCCCCATGAAAATAGAAAGCAACTTTGGCCTGAGTCGCATCAATTTTTAATTGCTGTGCGTAACCTGTCCCTATTAACAGAACAGCTACAATCAATGATAATATTTGTCTCATTCTTTTCTTTTTGAACAATATACAACAAATTTCAATCCAAAAAAAAGCGGATTCTTTTCCGAACCCGCTTTTTTAACGATACTACTAATTAGTTTTTCAACGCATCCATTCTTTTCTTGTACTCAAGTGCTTTTGCACTATCTCCAAGTTTTCTGTATAATTGGAAAAGCGTATTCATTACATCCACATTCTGAGGATTCAACTCTAATGATCTTTCAAGATGAGGAATTGCTTTCTTATAATTCTCTTCCGATTCTTTTTTCAATGCTTCATAATCAGGATCACCTAACTTCATTTTAGAAGCTTCTTCAAATTGAGCTGCAGCCAGGTTAACGTAGTGTGCTCCCAATGAGTATACTGCATCTTCATACTTAGGATCAATCTGAATCGCTTTCTCGAATGATTTTACTGCTTCTTCATTTTTCCCTAACTGATCGTACACGGTACCAATTGCAAAATACAATTGCTTGTTTTCCGGATCTTTTGCAATCGCATCGTTCAAACTTTTCTCAGCTACTTCATTATCTCCTGAGCTAAGTGCTATATTCACCATCTGGATGATCAAATCCTGATCGTTCGGGAATTTTTCACGGGCTGTTTTTACATAAGCCAAAGCTTCGTCGTTTTTACCCTGCTCGCGCAAAGCGTTAGATGCTAATGTATATGATCCTGGTACATTGTATCCTACCTGAGCCGCTTTATCATAATATTCGAAAGCTTTCTCGAAGTTCTTACTTCGATCTGCAGCCAAAGCCATATTATAAATAGCCAACGAGTCCGTTTGTCCGATTACATCCATCATTACAACAGATGTTTCGAACAATTCCATTGCCTGTTCAAATTTTTGTTCCTGGAATTGTTTCACTCCTTCACGAATCGACTGCTCACGCACCATAAAAGCCATCGTTTTGATATCGTCACGGTAGCGCCCTTTTGAATCCAATTCGTAGGATTTTTTCAATGCATCAATACCTTTTTGTGCATTTTCTTCTGTTGCCAGCTCTTTTAGCTCTGCATCATCACTCATCAATCCCAACATAGAAAGCCCAAGATAAATTTTACCCTGGTAGAAAAGAGTTTTTACACTTTCTTTCGTATCCGGATGTTCGACAGCTTCATCAATCCAGTTTTTAGCTGAAAGAAGCGATTTTTTTGCTCCATCCAAATCCTGCGACATCAAAGCCTTTTCATACGATTGATAATCCATAGCAGCATTGGTCTCATTTTTTTTCTGAGCAAATGCACCTGTTGTAATCATCATGGCCGTCAAAATTACGGCTGAATATTTAACTATTTTCATAATTTACAATTTAACCTTATTCTTCTACACTGTTGTTATCATCAACAATAGTGCCATTATCATTCATTTCTCCGCCGTTCTCTTCGTCATACATGTCTTCTTCCTCATCCGAACGTGGAACTTTTGCAACAGCAGCTATACTTTCTTTTCCTTTCAGGTTGATCAGTTTTACTCCCTGTGCTGTACGTCCCATAACACGAATATCAGCCACATGCATTCGAATCGCCATTCCGGACTGTGTGATAATCATCAAATCATCCTCATCCGTTACGGTTTTGATTGCTGTTAACGGACCAGTCTTATCTGTAACATTTAATGTTTTCACACCTTTACCACCCCGGTTCGTAATACGATATACAGGCTCTCCATCTTCAGGATCGTTCAGGTATGATCGTTTACCGTAGCCATTTTCGGAGACTACCAGAATCGTTTCTGAGTTTTCCTGGATACAAATCATTCCGATTACTTCATCAGTTTCTGAAATGTTAACTCCTCTCACTCCGGAAGCCGTTCTACCCATTGGTCGTACAGTTGATTCATTGAAGCGAATTGCTCGACCTGATTTTACAGCAAGAATAATTTCGTTTGAACCGTTGGTCAATTTTGCTTCTAACAACTCATCGTCTTCGCGAATGTTGATTGCATTAATACCATTTGTTCGAGGACGAGAGTATGCCTCCAAAGAAGTTTTCTTAATAACCCCTCTCTTTGTACACATAACAATAAAGTTATTTTCCACGTACTCCTGATCTTTCAGATCATTTACATTGATGTACGCTTTTACTTTATCATCCTGCTCAATATTTATGAGGTTCTGAATTGCACGTCCTTTGGAAGTCTTATTTCCTTCAGGAATTTCAAATACCCGCATCCAGAAACAACGTCCTTTTTCTGTAAAGACCAACAAGTAGTTATGATTAGTAGCTACAAAAAGATGCTCCAGGAAGTCTTTATCTCTTGTCGTAGAACCTTTTGATCCCACTCCACCTCTGTTCTGAACTTTGTATTCAGCAAGATTGGTACGTTTAATATATCCGGCGTGTGAAATAGTAACGACCACTTCCTCATCAGGGATAAGGTCCTCTATTCTCATTTCACTCGCTGAGTACTCTATTACCGAACGTCTTTCGTCACCATACTTTTCTTTTATGTAGGCTAACTCATCTTTAATAATCTCCATTCTTCGTTCTTCACGATCAAGAATATCCTTGAGATCTTTGATGATTTCCAACAATTCATTGTACTCAGCACGTAATTTATCCTGTTCAAGTCCTGTCAACTGACGAAGACGCATATCAACAATTGCTCTCGCCTGAAGATCCGATAATTCAAACCTTGTCATCAGGTTTTCTCTCGCCTCATCAGGAGACTTGGAAGCCCGGATAATAGCAATAACTTCGTCGATATTATCCGAAGCAATAATAAGTCCTTCCAGAATATGTGCGCGGTCTTCAGCTTTTTTCAGTTCAAAACGAGTACGGCGAATCACCACCTCATGACGGAACTCAACAAAATAATGAATCAATTCTTTCAAATTCAACAATCTAGGGCGTCCGTCTACCAAACAAATATTATTGATAGAGAAAGAAGTCTGTAGTTGCGTATACTTAAATAACTTGTTAAGTACAACGTTTGGAATTGCATCGCGTTTCAATTCATAAACCACACGCATTCCGTTACGGTCAGATTCATCACGAATATCAGAAATACCGTCAATCTTCTTATCATTAATCAGATCGGCTGTTTTCTTAATCATCTCAGCCTTATTCACCAAATAAGGAATCTCATTGACAATGATATATGATCTACCGTTTTCTTCTTCTTCAATAGTAGCTTTCGCACGCATCACAACACGTCCACGACCTGTTTCAAATGCATCTTTTACTCCTTCATATCCATAAATAATACCTCCGGTAGGGAAATCAGGAGCTTTCACATACTGCATCAATTCAGCGATTTCAATATCACGATTATCAATATATGCAATAGTAGCATCAACTACCTCAGACAAGTTGTGAGGCGCCATATTTGTCGCCATACCTACAGCAATACCCGAAGCTCCGTTTACAAGAAGGTTGGGAACTTTAGTAGGAAGAACAGAAGGCTCCTGAAGGGATTCGTCAAAATTTGGACGAAAATCTACCGTATCTTTATCCAGATCCGATAACATTTCTTCAGCGACTTTTCGCAACCGGGCTTCTGTATAACGCATTGCTGCCGGGCTGTCACCATCCACAGAACCAAAGTTACCCTGTCCGTCCACCAATGGATAGCGCAAAGACCATTGCTGTGCCATACGAACCATTGTATCATATACTGAAGAGTCACCATGAGGGTGGTATTTACCCAACACTTCCCCTACAATTCTTGCTGATTTCTTATGCGCTCTGTTCGAATAAACTCCAAGGTCCTGCATTCCATACAAAACCCTTCTGTGAACCGGCTTAAAACCATCCCGAACATCAGGAAGCGCCCGTGAAACAATTACCGACATCGAATAATCGATGTAAGCCGATTTCATTTCATCCTCAATGTTAATCTGTATTATTCTTTCTCCATCTGCCATTTTGACATCATTTTAGATTTGCATGGAAATTGTTTGCTATTCCATAAAGTTTCGAAAATACACAAAAGATAGCTACAAAAACCAAACGCAACGGCATTTTATAAACAAAATTCTGTTGAAAATTGCATCTGTTTTTTTCGGTTTTTGAGAAACTAAATTATATTTTTGGTAAACTGAGTGTACTGTGTTTTATCGGGAACTCAAAAATGACAGGTAAATTATGGAAGCAAAATTTTCTCCCCGCGTCAAAGATGTGATTTCTTTCAGTAGAGAGGAAGCTTTACGCATCGGAAACGATTTTATAGGGGTTGAGCATATATTATTAGGGATGATTCGCGAGGGCGAAGGTCTTGGAATACGTCTTATTAAGGAATTTAATGTGGACCTTGGGGCATTACGCAAAGAATTGGAAAGTACGTTGTTAAAAACAGCAAAGCCAACCAATACTTCAATGACAAATATTCCATTGGTTAAACAAGCTGAACGGGTTCTGAAGATTACTTATCTGGAGGCTAAATTGTTTAAAAGCCCGCTTATCGGAACAGAGCACTTGCTATTGTCAATATTGAAAGATGAGAACAACCTCGCCTGCCGTTTATTGAACAGGTATGGCGTTTTATATGAAAATGTTAAAGACGAACTTGAACTTATGTTAGAAGAAGGAAAATTACCTAAGTCCGAATTTCCCGGAGCTTCGGATGAAGACCCACAGGAAGGCGGCGGATACGGTACCCCCGGGCAACGTAAAGGAACAGACTCAAAATCCAAAACTCCTGTATTGGATAATTTCGGTCGCGACCTTACTAAAATGGCCGAAATGGGGAAACTTGATCCGATTGTCGGACGTGAAAAAGAAATTGAACGTGTTAGCCAGATTTTATCACGACGGAAAAAGAATAATCCTATCCTGATCGGAGAACCAGGTGTTGGTAAAAGTGCTATTGCCGAAGGTCTTGCACTACGTATTGTTCAGCGAAAAGTATCCCGTGTACTTTTTAACAAACGCGTTGTTTCGTTAGATCTTGCCTCTCTTGTGGCAGGAACTAAATACAGAGGACAATTCGAGGAGAGAATGAAAGCCGTAATGAGTGAGATTGAAAAATCTCCGGATATTATTCTTTTCATTGATGAAATCCATACGATCATCGGAGCTGGTGGAGCAAGTGGTTCTCTGGATGCTTCCAATATGTTTAAACCTGCTTTGGCAAGGGGTGAACTGCAAGCAATCGGAGCCACAACATTGGACGAGTATCGCCAGTATATTGAGAAAGACGGTGCTTTGGAACGACGTTTCCAAAAAGTAATGGTTGAACCCACGACGATTGAAGAAACCATCCTGATTCTTAATAATATTAAGGAACGTTACGAAGAGCACCATAATGTTACTTACTCTCCGGAAGCGATCGAGATGTGTGTCAAATTGACGGATCGTTACATTTCGGATCGTCACTTGCCTGACAAGGCGATTGATGCACTGGATGAAGTGGGATCACGCGTCCATATCACCAACATTAATGTTCCTAAAGAAATCATTGATATCGAAGCAGATATTGAGAAGATCAAGGAAGAAAAGAATAATGTTATCAAAAGTCAGCAGTATGAAAAAGCGGCTGAATTACGTGATACGGAAAGAAAACTACAGGAGAAACTGGAAGAAGCCAAAACCAAGTGGGAAGAGGAATCCAAATCTCACCGTATTCAGGTAACTGAAGAGCATGTTGCTGAAGTCGTATCCATGATGACAGGAATTCCTCTACAACGTGTTGCTCAATCCGAAAGCGGAAAACTGGTTACGATGGCAGAGGAATTACACAAACGCGTTATCGGTCAGTCCGAAGCCGTGCAAAAGGTGGTTCGTGCGATTCAGCGAAACCGTGCCGGACTTAAGGACCCGAATAAACCCATCGGATCGTTCTTCTTCCTTGGACCAACAGGAGTGGGAAAAACGCAGTTAGCCAAAGAACTTGCCAAGTATCTTTTTGATACCGAGGAAGCTCTTATTCGAATAGATATGTCTGAGTATATGGAGAAGTTCTCGATTTCCAGACTGGTTGGAGCGCCTCCCGGATACGTCGGATACGAAGAAGGAGGACAATTAACGGAAAAAGTGCGTCGTAAGCCCTACTCTATCATTCTTCTTGATGAAATAGAGAAAGCACATCCGGATGTCTTCAATTTGTTGTTACAGGTTTTGGATGACGGACACATGACAGATGGATTGGGAAGAAAAGTTGACTTTAAGAATACGATTCTTATTATGACTTCCAATATCGGTGCCCGTCAACTTCAGGATTTTGGAACAGGAGTTGGATTCGGAACAAAAGCAAAACAGGATCAGGAAGAAGAAGCACAAAAAGGTGTGATTCAGAATGCTCTCAGAAAAGCATTTTCTCCTGAATTCCTAAACCGTATTGATGACATGATTCTGTTCAAGTCGCTTACACGTGAAGACATTCATAAAATTATTGATATTGAAATCAACAAACTATACGGTCGTATTAACAATCTTGGTTATGACATGACCATGACCGAGAAAGCTAAAGATTTCATTGTAGATAAAGGGTATGATGAAAAATTCGGAGCCAGACCATTGAAGCGGGCCATTCAGAAATATATTGAAGATCCTTTGGCAGAAGAGATTATCAAAGCCAATCTACAGGAAGGTGATTCGATTAAAATTGACCTTGGTGAAAATGGTGAGGAATTGAAAATCGATATTGAAAAGAATAAAAAACCGAAAAAAACAAAGAAAGAAGAGGAAGAGTAAAACCTTCTTCCTTTCCGGTTGATGTATAAAAAAACGCTGTTTCCTCGGAAACAGTGTTTTTTGTTATAGATAATCTCTCTTTTCTATCCCTTTACGGAGCTACAATCCTCATCCATTCAGCACAGGCTATTGCACCAACTGTTCCAACAAAGTATCCAAACACTGCCATGATAACTCCTACAGTAGTTAATGACGAGTGGAATGCTCCTGCTACAACCGGAGCTGAAGCAGCTCCTCCAACATTTGCCTGACTACCTACTGCCAGGAAGAAATACGGAGCACGGATTAACTTGGCAACCAATACCAGTATCCCGACATGAATTGCCATCCAGACTAATCCAACCAGGATAAGCAGTTTATTTTCAAAAATACGTGTAATATCCATTTTCATTCCGATCGTTACCACAAGAATGTAAATAAAAATCGATCCTATTTTTGACGCTCCTACTCCTTCCAGATTTCTTGCTTTTGTAAACGAAAGAATAAACCCGAAAACAGTTGCCAAAACAACCAACCAGAAAAAATAATTGGCCAATGTATCCTGTTCCGGTGTTTCCGTCCTACTGGCAAAAAAATCTGATAAATAGCCTGCTGAAAAGTGTGCGATAGCGACTATTCCGAATACCAGTCCGGCCATAATCATATAATCTTTTACTCCCGCTTGTCGGGAAACGGATTTCTGGAAAGCATCCATCTTATGTACCAACTCATCAATCGCTGTATTATCTGCTTTCAACCATTTATCCAGTTTTTTACGCTTCTCAATTCCGAAAAGAACCAAAGCCATCCAAATATTTGCCACAACAATATCCACAGTAATCATAGCCCCATATAAAGACTCTTTGTATTTGTAGATTTCGAACATAGCTGTTTGATTGGCACCACCACCGATCCAACTTCCTGCCAACGTCGCCAACCCTCTCCAGGTAGCTTCATTACCTTCTCCACCAACAGTCTCCGGACTAAAAATAGAGAACAACCAGACAGCTCCTACTCCACCCAAAATGATTCCAACTGTTCCTGCGACAAACATTATAAGACTTTTCGGTCCAAGATTAATTAAGCCCTTCAAATCGATACTCAAGGTCATTAAAATCAAACTGGCCGGCAATAAATAATCTCTTGCCATCGGATACAGACGAGAATGTTCAGACGAAATCAATCCGAATGTTGTCAGTATCGCAGGAATAAAATAACAAAGGAATAATGCCGGAATGATTGTGTAAAAACGCGTCCAGAAACGGCTGTTCGACTTTGACGAAGTATAAAAAATAGCAGCAAGTACCAAAAATAAAATACCAAATACCACTCTGTCATCTTTAAAAACAGGTTCCTCCGGTTTTTTCTCAAGCATTGTCAACTTAAGTCCTCCTGAACTAACATCTTCAAATTTAGCTGATTCACCATTAATGATCGGGGTCAGATTTAACTTCAGGACTTCTCCTACACCCGGGTTTTTAATCAGGATATCTTCTACATTTGTCAGAGAAAAAACAGTATCATTGAGTTGGAGCTCTATTACTTCCGATGAAGAGAGAATCCTTCTGTGCTGGTCATTAAAATTGAGAAGAATTGCCTTTCTGCTTTCGACCAATTTTACATTTCCTCCATTAAAATTCACAAAAGCCAGTGTATCTGAAACTTCTGATGGAATTCTCTCTGAAAAAACAATAACAGAATCTTTTCCATCTGTTAATAAACGATCCGTCTGAGCAGATGAAAAACCTGCTAACACAAGAAATACAGATAAGAAAAAAGTAATTTTTATCTTCATAATTAATCTGAATTAAAAGGGTCCGATTATACAAGCTATAATACGAAGGTCAAAGTCTTCACCTTCCTCAACAGTAAATAGTATGTCGCTCAAAAATGTTGAGTCTCCCCGGTATATTTTTCCTTTGTTATAGGTGAACAATATATCCCCGGAATAAGTGCTGTTTCCGGCATAAATTTTATTTTCTCTGATCGTATAAACCAAATCATTGGAAAAACTACTTCTTCCAATAAAAATTTCGTTGTCCCGAATCGTATAAGCGCAATCATCAGTATATCTTCCGGAACCAACATACAATTGATTATCTATAATCGTGTAAGATAAAGCTCCTCCTGAATACCTGTTTCCATGATAAATTTCATTTGAATACACAGACCAGATTACTTCGTTCTGAAAACTCTGCTGTCCTTTGAACAGAAAAGTTTGAGAAAATGAATGATTCTCCGATACCATAAAGGCAGCGACCATACTAATCACTATGCTTTGCAAAAATTTCATCACGATTGCGAAGATAGGGTTTCTGCCTTAAATGTTCAGAATGCAATGATGATATTCGTATATTTACTGAAAATTGTATCATGAGATTTGTTGCTTTTCTCATCCTCTTTTCTCTTTTTTCTTCCTGCAAAAAGGATGTGATTGAATTCACTATTGAAGGAACTATATCGGACAGTTCATTGGGAGGAGGACTTCAAAGCGGAACCATTAAGTTGTTTAAAATCCCCGCAGGTGGAGGGCTCCCAGATTTGGTAACTTCTGTAACAAGTGATGCTACCGGAAAGTATAGCATTACCTTTCAACGGGATAAATCGGAAGAGTACCGCATTGTATTTGAAAAAAGTGACTATTTTTCGGAAGAGTTTACCATCTATTTTTCGCAGCTATCTACTAATGAAGCATACGTGCACAATTTTTCGGTAGAGGCTCGCTCCGAGATTAAATGGATTATCCGGAACGTTAATCCGCAGAACACAGCCGATCAGGTTACTATTCAGAAATTAAACGGCAGAACAGATTGTGAAGATTGCTGTCCGATTACCTCATACGAATACACGGGTTCTGTTTATAATGATACACTAAGCTGCGCAGTTGCCGGGAATAAATATGTGCGATTTTATATCGTAAACCTGGCCACTGAAATACATCTCGATTCTGTATTATGTCCCTCTTTTGGAGTAGCGGAATATGTGGTGGAATTTTAAAGGGTTAATTTCCTATTCATCGTCTTCCTCTTCGTCATCAAGTTCGTTCCGTAGAATCTGACGAAGTTGACGATTATACGTTTCCATCAGGTACTTAAAATAATTCGCTGTACTCTTGGAAATACACTTCGTATATTGTTTCAGTCGGTGTTCAACGTGCTCCTGTAGAAATTCCTGTAATTCCAATCCGTCATAAAAGTTGGTTACGGCTTTAATAATCGCATCGGCATGGTTTCGAACGCTTAACTCAACTGCATCTTTTCCTTTTTGACCGTTGTCGATGCACTCATAATACGTATCCTTCATAGAAAAAGCATTCAAAAACTCTTCATCAATCTTGTTACGTAAGTGTGGAGGAAATTCGTACTCTACTTCGAACTGAATATCATCCTCTTCAGACAATCTTGATTCCAGAAAGCGATCCGGGAATTTGAATGCGTCCTGCCAATTGATGTAGTCTTGCCACAAACCAAAACGACGAACATTGTTCCCCAAATCAATTAGCTTGAAACGATCTTTATTAGGTAACTTTCGTGAACCTCTACCAATCATCTGGTGATACAATGTCAACGAACGGGTAGCACGATTCAGTATAATCGTTTCAACCGTCGGTTCATCAAAACCAGTCGTAAGAATTCCAACAGAAGATAAAATTGCGTCTTTTGTATACTTGAACCACTCCAGAATATCTTTCCTGTCTTTATCACTAAAAGTACTATCCAGGTGACGGATCGGGTAACCACGCTTCTTAAATGTTTCGTATACACGCACAGAAGTTTCAATACCACTGTTGAAAATAAGTGTTTTAGTCCCTACTGCCACTTCTTCGTAAGCAAACAACAGCTTTTCCTGCATAAAATAGTTTCCGTACACCAGTTCGGAACTACTTACCGTAAAATCACCATTTGATCCTATTTTCAAACCATGTAGATTGACATCGTACGTATAGGTATCAGCATCAGCAAGATATCCTCCCTGGATAAGTGAAAGTATGCTCTCTCCCACCAATAACTTATCATAGTTATCATTCAGAGGTAACGCCTTATTCGAACTTAACGGAGTTGCGGTTACACCAAGAATATTGGCTCCTTCATAAAACTGGAAAATTTTACGAAAGCTGTTATTATGCGCCTCATCCACAATTACCAACCCGATATCTTCTATAAAGTTATCGTTTTCATTCAGACGATTATTCAGTGTCTCAACCATCGCAATAAAGCACATGTACTCATCCTGATCCGGTAGTTCTTTTACTTCACTGTTTATGATTTTATTATTCACCCGTATAGCGGACAGCTGCTTACTTGTCTGAACAGATAACTCTATCCGGTGGGTAAGAATCAATACTTTTTTGCCCCAGTGTTCAATATAACGGCGGGTAATTTCGGAAAAGATAACCGTTTTCCCCCCTCCTGTAGGCAACTGATACAACAGATTATAATTCGCACCATTCTCCTTTAAGTCATCAACAATCGTATTAACGGCTTTCTCCTGAAACGGGTATAACTTTTTGGCTACGAATAATTCTGTATCGATCATGTGTTTGCAAAAATTGGGCTACAAAAGTACGGTTCTTTTCTTGTTTTCCCTTGATTTGACAGGTTTTTTTTCGAAAAAACTATTGGACAGAGTCTTACAAATATCTTGTATCCCCAAAACACTTATCTAGCCTGTAAACTCTCGACATGTTCACCGTCTGCTACCTCGATTCCGGGCAACTCTAATCCCAGCATTTCTTTGATGCGCAGAATTTCCGGATATTGTCGGGCTGTAATACGGTGTTCAAACACCCGGTTTCCTACTACCTGATACTCAATAAAAGTGCGATCATCCAGGATTTTAAAATAAGAAGAACCGTTTGAATAACGTCGATATTGGGGAAAGTCCATATTTTTGTAAGAATTCAGAAACCGAAGGTAACAAATGTATAGCAACAAAAAGCACGAAGAAGCAATCGTTTTACTGAAAAACGGAAAACCGGAAGAAGCATTGATTCTTTTAAATTACTGTTTGGAGGAAGATCCTCACAATCCGGTTCTATTATGTGAGAGAGGAACTGTTTTTCTTCACCTGAATAAAAAAAAGGAGTCTCTCGCTGATATGAATAAGGCTGTCGAACTCGACCCGGAATATTCCTACAGATACTCCAGCCGGGCGTATGTTCGCGATTTTTTTGGTGATACGGAAGGAGCGATTACAGATTATGAAATCGCTGTTAAATTAGATCCCGAAGATGCTGTTGCGTTGAATAACCTGGGACTTCTCATGGAGAAACTGGGGTATATGGAAGCAGCCAAACGAAATTTTGCACAAGCGGATTCACTTGTAAGAAACGAACCTTCCTTCAAACAGAGACTCAGTGAACTGGAAGACGGAGAACCTGTAAATCATCCGGAAGGAGTTGAATTGCAACCCAGAAAACAGGAAACCAATGAACACAACCGGAATACACCTTCTCTTTTCAAAACCATGTTGGGCGTTTTTACCAGTAAAAAAGGGTTTTCCGAATTCATGAACTTTCTACGAAACGGATTTAAAATTAACGAAAATGACGAAAGCGGAAAAAGCTGAATATATTATTGAAGAATTGGAGAAGTTGTACCCGGAAACTCCTATTCCTCTTGATCACAAAGATCCTTACACGTTGTTAATCGCTGTTCTTTTGTCTGCGCAATGTACAGATGCCCGGGTCAACCAGATCACTCCCATTCTGTTTAAACGTGCCGACAATCCGTTTGATATGGTCAAATTATCCGTGGATGAAATAAAGGAGATTATCCGTCCCTGCGGGCTTTCTCCCCGAAAATCGCAGGCAATCTATACCCTATCACAAATTTTGATAGACAAATACGATGGTGAAGTTCCTGAAAACATGGATTTATTGGAAGAGCTCCCCGGAGTGGGACACAAAACGGCTTCAGTTGTCATGTCACAGGCATTTGGTGTTCCTGCTTTTCCTGTTGATACACATATTCATCGTCTGCTAACACGTTGGGGAATGACCAACGGAAAAAATGTGGAGCAAACAGAAAAAGATGCTAAAAAATGGTTTCCAAAAGAATTATGGAATAAATTACATCTACAGATCATCTACTATGGAAGGGAATACTCTCCTGCCCGGTCTCCCAAACTGGATGTAGATTTTATAACCGTAAAATTGGGAAGCAAAAAAGTCTTACAAGAATATAAATAATCTCTAGGTCCGATAAAACTTTTTAGAAAAGCGGGAGGTCTGTGAAGGATCTCCCGCTTTCACGTAATATGGTTTTGCAGAACTCAACCACCTAAATAAAAGTAGCTGCTTTTTAGTCGCTGATTTCTCTGATTTCTTGACTGCACACACGACTACGCCACTGCTCCGTACTACCATTCTTGGAAAGTGAAACAGACTTGCGGTATATTCAAACCCTTTTGGGACACAGCAGTAATACAGCAATAGAACTAGACATAACGATCATATTTTCAGATATTCAAAACATTCAATATACATTTGATTCATTATCTTAGCTGGACAGTGGCTATATAAGATATAACAACCACACGGTATATATACGCTAGTTGGCAGTAATAAAAATAACATGAATACAATCGATTTTCATAAAACAACTACAAAAGAACTTCTTGCTATTAAAGATAGGGTTAGACTTCTTATTTCGCACTGGGGCGAAGATGGAAGGTATCAAGAGGCTGTTCTTAAAGGTGTTATTAAAAGGTTTCTTCCAGAGCGGTACGCAATTGCATCAGGCTTTGTTATTCAACAGACGAATGTGAGAGGCCAACATAAAGCAAGTAAACAAATAGACATTATTATATACGATACAAACTTTCCTGTACTTTTCAAGGAAGGTGATTTTGCAATTGTTACAGCTGATTCAGTTCAAGCGATTATAGAAGTAAAAGCAAATATTAAAAATCAGGGTACAGAAAAAGTAGTTAGAAAAGCTAATGAAATAGGTCAATTTGTATATAATGCGAGAACTAACAATGAAAAACCGCTATTTAATGGAGTCTTTTCATACAAAGGCTATGAAAGACTAAAAATCAATAATAGTGATGCTGTACAAAATGCTATTAGAAATGCTGAAGACTCCATAAATAATGATGTAAATAAAGATAGTTTTAAGGTCAATCATATCAGTTTCAATAAAGATAAATTCTACAAATTTTGGAATCAAAATGATCCTTCAGATGGAGGGTACTTATATGATATTGACGACCTGTCATTTTCATTTTTGATTTCAAATCTAATTGCACACCTGAAATCCGACACTGTATTTGCAAACAACCGACTATGGTTTCCAGTTGACAAAAATCTGAAATCCCAAAGAATTTAGAAATTAATGAATCCCGTTTACTTAGATACACATATACATACTTCTGATGACCCTAATAACCTTAATGAAGGTTATGACTTGGACTTATTAGTTGAAAAAATCCATGAGTTTAATGGAAAATCAGAGTTTTTGATTTCAATTACTGATCACAATGTAGTAAACAAACCTGTTTACCTTAACGCTGTTGATAAGGGCATCAATTTGATTCTTGGAGTTGAATTACATATTAAAAATTACCCTGAAAGACCAGCCTATCATTGTCACATTTATTTTGACCTAGAAGAAATCAATGGGGATATCATTGATGATATTAACAAAAGATTGGATCAATTATATCCAAATAAAGTTGTAGAAAAACTTGACCCAAATATCCCTTCAATTCAAGACGTAATTAACAAGTTCGATTCATATGAATTCATGCTATTACCACATGGTGGACAATCTCATGCTACCTTCAATACATCCATATCGAAAGAAACAAAATTAGATAGTACATTAGAGAAAAGTGTTTATTATAATCATTTTGAAGGTTTTACAGCAAGAGGTGATAATGGATTAGAGAAAACTCAAGAGTATTTCAAAAAACTTGGAATTAATGATTTTGTAAATCTTGTAACATGCAGTGACAACTATAATCCATCTATTTATCCAAACGGAAAAGACAAACAACCATTCAATCCAACTTGGATGCTTGCAAAACCGACTTTTAATGGTCTTCGACTTTCTTTATCGGAGAGATCAAGATTAATTTACTCGCCTACCAAACCTAAATACTTTTCAGAGAATATACAATCAGTTAACCATAGCAGAGAAAATATTGAGATTGATGTCGAGTTTTCATCAGGACTTAATGTCATAATTGGAGGTTCATCTAGTGGTAAAACATTATTAGTAGAATCGATAGTTAAATCTTTGAATAACAACACAGAAGAATCAGTTTATGACCAATATGAAATTGATAAAATAAATATTGTCAATCCTTCTGGAATGACTCCCCACTATCTATCTCAAAATTACATAATGAGTGTTGTTAATAATATCAGTGAGGATAAAATCGAAAATATTGATATTATCAAACGGGTATTTCCTGGTGATGATGAAATTAAAAAGAGCATCAATAATGGCTTAAGAGGTTTCAAATCAAACATTCAGGAATTAATTAAAAATGTCAAAATTATTGAAGAGGAAAGCAAAACATTGCTTACTATTCCAATAATATCTAGACTTATAACTCGTGACAATTTAGAAACGAATATTTATAACAATCTTCAACCTACTGAATTAGAATTAGAAAAAATACAGTTTTCAAAAGGTGAATATGACGAATTTATTCAAAGTCTTGATGACATTGATAAATTTCTAAGTGGATTTCCATTCATTCAACATGACTCAGATAGCATTCAAGTTTTAAAATCTGAATTAACAAGTGCTCTAAAAATATCTAAAAAGGAAAAATTGGTTAGATCTATATTGGAGCAAAACCAAGAGGATTACAATCGACTATTAAAGCATAGTAATCAAGAAGAACAATCGAAAAGCCAAAACTTTGTCAAACTTAAAGAGTCCCTAAAAAAGTACGTTAGAGCTTATCGTAAATTTCACAAAACTTTAAATATTATTGCTACTTACTCTTTAAATTTTGATTCAGAGGAAATTGAATCAATGGGACATAAGCTATATATCGAAAATGATTTTGTTCTCAATAAAGAGAAGTTTGTAGAGTCTCTTAATCGTTATTTGAAAACAAAAGTTTCAGATTTCAAATCTCTCACACCTGAACTACTTTTTGAATCAAATTTCATGAAAAGAAAACCAAAGGTTTATGATTATGATGATTTTGAAAATAAAATATACTCAAGTTTTGAGGAATTGAATAAAAAGAAATATAAAATAATCACCAAAGATGGAAGAGAGTTTGATAAGTTAAGCCCAGGATGGAAAACTTCAGTTATACTAGACATTATTCTAGGGTATGACAAAGACAGTGCTCCAATAATTATTGATCAACCTGAGGATAATCTAGCTACCAATTATATTAACAAAGGATTAGTTGAAGCAGTAAAAAAAATAAAGATGAAGAAGCAGATTATCCTTGTCTCACATAATGCAACGATTCCTATGCTCGCAGATGCTCAAAACGTTATACTTTGCAGAAATCAAAGCAATAAACTAATTATCAAGTCTAGTCCTTTAGAAGGTCACATAGAAGGAATTCCAGTAGTAGATCATATTGCTGCAATAACTGATGGAGGTAAATCTTCGATAAAAAAGAGGGTGAAAAAATATAACCTTAAAAAATTTAGTGAAGCATGAAATTAATATTCAACAAAGAAGAAAACAATGAAATTACTGTAAAGATTCAATAAGGTACTGTTGCTATAGACTTCACTTATTCAGAAATGATTAAGCAGTTGCTTCAAAATAATTCTGTTGAAGATACAGAGTTCAAAAATATGACAGAGGAAGAAGAAGAAAGTTTAAAGAAAATGCTCAATGAAGTTTCCGAAATTTTTGATGAGGAAGAACCTGAAGAAGTAGAAGAAGAAAAATAAAAATACTACTGCCAACAAAACCTATACGCAATGCCCTGCGGGACACTGCGCATAGCTAAAACGTTATGGGCAATGAAAATAAACGCACCAGAATAATAGACAAACCATTATAAAATATGCAAGATTTTCTAAGAAAAGCTAATGAAATTGTTGATTCATACGAAAGTGAAGAAAAAAAAGAAGGAAACAATTTTAATCTTTTTTCAATTCTTGATAGAGAAACTCATGAAGAGAAAACTCACTCTGCATTAATTGCTGAATTATTAAATCCTCAAGGTTCGCACGGTCAAGGCGATAAATTTATAAATCTTTTTATTAGTCTTTTAGCTCAAAAAAAGAAAGAATCTGCATTTTGGAAAGATGCAATTATTCCTAATCAGTTAAATAAACTTCAAGTATATACAGAGCGAAACATTGGAAAATATAGAAAGCAAGAATGTAGATTAGACATCTTACTATTAAATCGTGAATGGCAAATAATAATTGAAAATAAGTTCAATGCAAAACAGGGAAAAGAGCAATTGGAACGTTATTTAGATTATTTAAAAGAAGATAAAAATAGAAAAACCTTACTTATTTATCTCACAAAAATCGGAGACAATTATAAAAGTAAAGAACTAACTAATGGTTCTGACTATTTTTGCTTAACATATAAAAATGACATTTTAACTTGGTTGGAAAAATGTAAAGAAGTTTGTTTAAGCATTCCAATTATTGAACAATCTTTGGCTCAATATATAAACCTGATAAAAAGAGAAACATTCCAAACTGTTAATTACAAAATGAAAAACGAAATCCAAGAATTAATTTTAGATAATGGAATAAAAGGTGCTTCCGAGATAGTTAAGAATTACGAAAACGCACTAATTTCAATAATAAACGATTTACAAGAAAACATTATAGCAAAATTAAGTTCTATACCAGATTTACAAAATATTAGGATTCAAAAAGACCCTTTTTTTAGTATTTTTATTACTGTCAAAAATAGAACGATTGGAATTGAAGCCTTTAATATTGAGAAGAAAACCCACAGAAAAAATTCATTATTCATTGGAGAATTAGATTTTAACAAAAAAAATGACAAACAAAATCTTGTTCACACATTTTGGTTGAAAAAATCAATTGAAACAATTTGGGATGAAAACCAAAAAATTGAGAGATTTAATGAATATGGGAAATACAAAGAAAATCGAGAAAAAATTGTAAACGAATTAGTTGAATACATTGTAGATTATATAACAAGAAAAACAAAAGATTAAAATTATAAATCACAGCCCATAACAATGGCTCATAGGCAATAGCGGGTAAATGCTCAATTCGGAGTTTTGTAGCCCGCTCAAACTGCATAGCGGTTTGACTAGAAAGTGCCACGCAATCTGCCACTACTCATACAATTTACCGTTGTGCGTCATATTAAAACCAAACCAAAAATGAAGATTTTACTTTTATCATTATTGACAATTTTAACAGTTTCTTGTAATTCCCAAGAGAGGAAAAACGGGACTGTCGAAATTGAGAAAAAAAACGAACAAATTGGACAATATGTAATAGAAACATTTCAAGACTCAAAAGGAAATCTTTGGTTTGGAACTTTAGAAAAAGGAGTTGCTAAATATAATGGGAGTAATTTGACTTACATAACTACAAAAGACGGATTGCCAAGCAATCGAGTTACAAACGTCATTGAAGATGAATCTGGTAATTTATGGTTTGGAACAGGGGCAGGAATATCAAAATTTGACGGAAAAACGTTTACTAATTATTCAGAAAAAGACGGACTTTGTAGTAATACGATAAGCAATCTGTATATTGACAGTAAAGGAAATTTTTGGATTGGAACTTGGGGCGGAGTTTGTACATTCGACGGAAATCAATTTCAAAATTTCCCAATTCCTTATCCGAAAATTGAAACCAAAATCAATCCGGACACCAAAGATTGGATAACCTCAATCACTGAAGATACTAAAGGGAATATTTGGTTCGGAAGAGACGGTTACGGAGCAAGTAAATTTGACGGAAATTCGTTTGTTTATTTCACTACAAAAGAAGGGTTGAACTCGAATAATGTTCAAACCATAGTAGAAGATAAAAAAGGAAACATTTGGATTGGAACAAGAGTAGCAGAAAAAGACAATGCAGACACCGCCAAGCGTATAGGGAATGGCGGTTTAAACAAGTATGATGGAAATATAATCGTTCAATTCCCTAATATCAATGGATTGGACAAAAGTGATGTTTTCACAATTTACAAAGACAACTCAACCAATTTATGGATTAGTTCAACAAGCAACGGAGTTTACAATTATAAAAACAATGAGTTCATAAATTATGAAGTTCCAACTTCTACAATGAGTTTTTTGAAAGACAAAAAAGGAAATATTTGGTTAGGCTGTGCAGGTGGATTATATAAAATTGACAAAGACGGAAAAACAATAAATGTAACGACAAATGGACCTTGGAATTAAAAAAAATACTGCACACAACAATGGTAACCGTTGCACAACCCTCCCAAAATCAAAAAAATGATTGATTTTAAGCCTTTTTAAGAGCCTTCCATTTTTCATTTGGTAAAAGTTTACCAAAAATCAGGGTTGCTTAGATGAAGTCTATAAAGGTTGTATTTTATGTTTTTGATGATACAAAAACCGTAAATCCAACACCTCTGAAAGGTGGCGATAGAAATTACCCTTCGGAATCCTTGAACTCAACGAAAATGAAGTAAACAATTTCTCCTGCTAATGCTTTTTTCCTTGCATATACTAAGGTAATTATTCAAAGCTATCATTTATCCAGTTTATTTATATCTTTATCAACACGCTGGGTTGTGCAACAGGCACAATTACTATAAGTAATTGCTTGTTCTCCCCTACTTCTATAAAATGAAAATAAGCCTCCATCTTATTTTCATTTCATTAGATTAATAAAAATATAAATCCACATATTTGCATTATTAACAAATTTCGAAACTATGGATTTACAAGATTTCATTTCAGGAAAGTAAATCAAACAGATAGAATACAAATCATTCTCTCCTGAAAAAATTAATCACGAATGGATCGTTTCAACCCCCGAAGTAAATAAATTACTCGCAGAAGCAAATCGGTTGATAGGAGAGTTAAACGCATTCTCTCAAATAATTCCTGATGTTGACTTTTTCATTACAATGCATATTCTTAAAGAGGCTACAACATCAAGTAGAATTGAAGGAACCAAAACTAACATGGAAGAAGCTCTTGTGAAAGAAGAAGACATTACTCCTGAAAAGAGAGATGACTGGGCTGAAGTTCAGAATTACATAAAAGCAATTAATACCTCTATTGAAGAATTAGAAAAGCTTCCTATTTCAAACAGGTTAATTAAAAACACACATAGAACACTTTTATCTGGTGTTAGAGGAAAGCATAAAATCCCTGGCGAATTTCGAACAAGTCAAAACTGGATTGGAGCTACACTAAAAGACGCAATTTTCATACCCCCTCATCATTCTGAAGTGATAGAATTAATGAGTGATTTAGAAAAGTTTATTAATGAGGAGGAATATCACGTCCCTCATCTAATCAAAATAGCTATTGTACATTATCAATTTGAAACAATCCACCCGTTCCTTGACGGAAATGGTAGATTAGGAAGATTACTTATTACTCTCTATTTGGTAAGTAATAATGTATTAAAGAAACCATCTCTTTACTTGTCTGACTTTTTTGAAAAAAACAAAGGCTACTACTATGACAACTTAATGACGGTTCGTTTAACAAGTAATCTGACTCAATGGATCAAATTCTTCTTAGTTGGTGTAATAGAAACATCAAAAGAATCCATCCAAGTATTTAAAGATATTATTGCTTTAAAAACAGATATTGAGACTAAACGATTACCAACACTAGGAAGCAAAGTAGAAAAAGCACAATTGTTATTAAAACAACTATTTCAAGTTCCCATTACAGATTCCAAACAAGTCTCAGAGCTCTTACAGATTTCTCCTTCAACAGCCAACAGGCTCATTAAAGATTTAATTGAACTTAACATCTTATCTGAACTAACTGGTTATAAACAAAATAGAAAATATATGTTTCGAGAATATTTCATAGAGAACTAGAAAATAAAAACTAAAGACGACAATGAACCGTGGTAAAATCCAAGAAAATAATCAATTATTTTTTAAAAGCACAGGATTTACACTTCGGTAATTTTCATCATAATAATTACTATTTATTCATAACATAAGATTTGAAGAACGAGACTACTTGAATTCAACAACCTTAAAACAGACTTTGTGTCCAATGAACCGTTCGAATTTAAAGTAGAAAAGAGAGGGGACTTTCAATGTTGACGGAGTTGATCCTCGTATATAAGGGAGCCTTATTCCTCTCTTTCGTTCTTTGAATTAATACTATACAAGTTAATGATTGTAAACTTAGGTTTTGTATAGTGCATATCCTAAGGGATACGCACCATACACAAACCATTATGCTCAATAAAATAGATAGCAAAATGAACAGAAGAAGAAAACATCTGCCACATTAGCGATAATAAATTACCGTAAAATTGGGAAGCAAAAAAGTCTTACAGGAATATAAATGATATATTTGATACGTATAATACGTTAATTTACAATCCCTGCAACATTGTAAGTACGTGATTAAAGAAACATGAAAAGTAGTTATTTAGTCTTCTTACTTTGTTTGCTTAGTTTACTGCTAAAGTTTTTCATAGCATCCAACGAGAGCTTTCTTCACATATGGGACGAACAGTTTCATGCTCTGGTAGCAAAAAACATGTCTGAGCAGCCCTTCACACCGATGTTATTCCCTTCCATTGACGGTATAACAAATACTACTAACTGGAATTACTCCCATATTTGGCTACATAAACAGCCTTTTTTCCTTTGGTTGATGGCACTTTCCATCAAACTATTCGGTTCTACTGCCTTTGCTGTTCGAATTCCCTCTATTCTATTGAATTCGTTTGCTATATTCGGTGGGTATAGACTTGGTAAGAACTTATCAGGTAATTTCACAGGTCTTACACTTGCTGTACTTCTATCTACTTCGTTTATCGCCAATAATCTGTCTACCGGACAGGAAACAACAGATCATAATGACGCCATATTTGTCAGTTTGGTACTTATTTCTTTTTGGTTGCTTTCCGAATACTGGTTTAACGACAAAAAAAAGACGATGTATTGCATCGGAATAATTGCCGGAATGGCCGTACTGACCAAGTGGTTAACCGGACTAATCGTATTCCTCCCCTGGTTTCTTCTTATTGTACAAAAAGGAATTACCGCACAACGCGTTAAGCACATTATTACAGCATTCATCATTACCTTACTTATCGTATTACCCTGGCAATTGTACTGTTATTATCAGTTTCCGTCCGAGTATGTACACGAAATACAACTGAATCAACTTCACTTCTCCTCTGTTGTGGAAGGACATGGTGGTGACTCCTGGTATTATCTTAAAAACTTACGGCACCAATATCTGAAAATTCAATTTCCCGCTGTATTTATAGTATGGCTTGGTTTACTCCTTTTCTTTCTAATTAAAGAAAAAGATAATTCCCGACGAATATTTGTTTCTATACCGATACTGGCTGTATTTCTTTTCTTTTCAATCGCCCAAACGAAAATGCCACTGTTTACTTTTATGGTCTTCTTTCTACTATACTACCTACTGGCGTTTTTCATATCAGAACTCAGAAAATCGATCCAACAACGCTTCTCTCCTATCATTACCCGGATAATTCTGGGGCTTGTTCTTCTTTTCGTCTCCTTTCACAACCTTAGACTTCAGGAATTCAGAAATATACATTTTCCGAAAACATCCGTAGAACATCAGTACTATTTCAACCAAAATAAACAACAGTATGATCAGATTATGGAAATCGAACAATTAGCATTTTCTGAAAAATCGTCCATTTTCTTCAATACCCCCAAACACCTCCACCCTTCCTATACCTTTTTCACCGGAGTTCCCTCCTTTGATTTTATTCCGGACGAACCGGTAATATACAACCTGATTACAGAAGGTTACCAACCGATCATCTTATTTGAACAGGAAGCTTTTAACAAAGAAGAAATGAGTCAACAATACACAATTTTACACAAACTCTCAAACGGTTCTCTGTTGACAACTCCGGTCATTCGTGAATAAATTACCTTGTCTTTTCTCCCGAAATACGGGAAAACCCTTTATTTTTGCCAATCGTGTTTTAACAATTTGAAAAGAATTTGTTAAACCGATTAGTAGTAGTAAATTAATAAAAACCAAATGAAGAATTTAAAAGCTTTCTTGTTATTGCTTACCATCACTTTCACAACCTTCCTGAAAGCTGATGAAGGTATGTGGCTTCCTTTCCTGTTAAACAGGAATTATGAGGACATGAAAAAACACGGTCTTAAATTGACCCCGGAGCAAATTTATGATATAAATAATGCTTCGTTGAAAGATGCTATTGTATCCTTTGGAGGATTCTGTACAGCAGAAGTAATCTCTGACAAAGGGTTATTATTAACCAATCACCACTGCGGATATGATGCTATCGCCGGAGCGTCTTCGGAAGAAAATAACTACCTGAAAAATGGTTTTTGGGCAAAATCATTGGATCAGGAGATTCCGATTCCAGGATTGACAGCAACATTTATCATCCGTATGGAGGATGTTACTGAAGCTATCTCAAAAGAACTGAACGAAAACATGTCGGTTCAGGAGCGCGCTATGAAAATCCGCGAAGTCTCTAAAATTCTTACTGACGAGGCTATTGAGGGAACCAATTACGAAGCTTTCGTGCGTGATTTTTACGAAGGAAACGAATTCTACCTTTTTGTAAAAGAAACCTACAAGGACGTTCGTTTGGTAGGAGCTCCTCCTTCGGACATCGGGAAATACGGTTATGATACAGACAACTGGGTATGGCCACGTCATACAGGTGACTTCTCTATGTTCCGTGTTTATGCAGATGGATCAAACAAGCCTGCTGAGTTTTCAGGAGAAAACAATCCTCTGACACCGAAACACTTCCTTCCTGTTTCTTTGAAAGGAGTTAATGAAGGAGATTTCGCTATGGTTATGGGGTTCCCTGGGTCTACTGATCGTTTCCTATCTTCTTTTGGTGTAAAGCAAGCCATTACACTGGATCAGCCAAAACGTGTTGAACTTCGCGCCAAGAAGCTTGAGATCATGAAAAAATACATGGATCAAAGCGAGGCTGTTCACCTGAAATATGCTTCAAAATATGCTCAGGTAGCAAATTACTGGAAATATTTCATCGGACAAACTGAGCAGTTGAAAAACAATAATGTTCAGGGGAAAAAAGAAGCATTAGAAGCAAAATTTGCGGCATTTGCAAAAGGAAAAGCTGAGTATGCAACTGTTCTTTCTGATATGGAAGAATCTTACAAAGTTTTAGACAACTATAATGCTTTCTCTGTATTTATCAATGAAGCAATTTTCTCTGTTGATGTCAACCTGTTTGCGTACCGTATGCTTGGACTTGGAAACGCTCTTGAAGAAGGAGATGCTGATATGATCAAAGCCAATGTGGCTAACATGAAAGAGCGCGGTGAAGCTTTCTTTGAAAAATTCAATGCTGATATTGAAGCTGAAATCATTGCTGAAATGTACAGCCGTTATTACAAAGAGCTACCTGAAGACCAGCAAGCAGCATATATTCTATCAGTAGGTAAAAAAGGAAAGGGAGACTTCTCTAAATTTGTCGCTAAGGTCAGAAAAACTTCTATGTTCTTCAACAAAGATAAATTTGACGCGTTTCTTGAAAACCCTACTAAAAAGGCATTAGATAAAGAACCTCTTTATCAGTTGGTTTCCTCTGTTCTTACATCCATTCGTGAAGTAAACAGTCGTGAAGAGCTAATGGTAGCACGCGAGAAACAAGACAAAGCCTACCGTCTTTTTGTAAAAGGACTTCGTGAAATGCAACCGGACAAAAAATTCTATCCGAATGCTAATTCTACGATGCGTTTGACCTACGGACAGGTACTTCCTTACGAACCTAAAGACGCTGTTTCGTATGATTATGTAACAACTATTGACGGAATATTTGAAAAAGAAATTCCTGGAAATTATGAATTTACCGTTCCTGAACGTCTTCGTACTTTATGGAAAAACAAAGATTACGGACAATATGCGGACAAAGACGGAAAATTGATCGTAAACTTCCTAACGAATAATGACATCACAGGTGGTAACTCAGGAAGCCCTGTAATTGATGCAGAAGGAAACCTTATTGGTACCGCTTTTGACGGAAACTGGGAAGCTATGAGTGGAGACATCTACTTTGAGCCAAATATTCAGCGAACTATTGTTTGTGATATTCGTTTTGTATTGTTCATCGTTGATAAATATGCCGGTGCAACCAACTTAATTGAAGAGATGAAAATCATCAAATAAGATAAAAGAGTTTGTAACTTTGAAACCGTCTCGAAAGGGACGGTTTTTTTATGCCTGAAAAAATATCCATAGTACTCACTGCCCGAAACGAAGAAGAATATATTTCGGCATGTATCTCTTCGATACAAAAGCAAACATTTCAAAACTGGGAACTGATTGCCGTAGACGACCACTCCACAGATGAAACGCTGAACATCTTACTACAACTATCTCAACAAGATAATCGGATAACTGTTCTCTCTAATACTGGTGAAGGTATTATTCCCGCGCTTACTCTCGCCTATTCAAAAACTACCGGACAATTCATTACGCGAATGGATGCAGACGATCTTATGCCTGAAGATAAACTCGAAACGCTCTATCAATTGTTAGATAAAAAATCGGGATATATTGCAACAGGAAAAGTACGTTATTTTTCAGAAGGAATTTTATCAGAAGGCTATCAGAAATATGAAGATTGGTTGAATGAGTTGTGTAGTACTCATACACACTGGGATTGGGTTTTTCGCGAATGTGTTATCGCTTCTCCAAACTGGCTCTGTCACAGAGACTGCATCGACCAAATTGGTGGATTTGAAGGATTAGTCTATCCCGAAGATTATGATCTGGTATTAAAATGGTTTCGGGCAGGGATCCCCATAATCTCTACAAACAAAATAACCCATCTGTGGCGGGAACACAGTGAAAGAACTTCCCGCAACTCTTTGATCTATGAACAAAAATCCTTTTTTCAATTAAAACTACAGCATTTTGCAGCCCATTTCACCACTAGTAATGTCCTTATTGCAGGGCGTGGTTCGAAAGCAAAACTTACACAATCGATTCTTACTACAGACAACCTTCCTGTTAAAAGGATTGAAACGGAAAAGGAGTTGTTAAATCTACCTTTCAATCATTCTAATACTATTCTTTTGCTTGCTTTTCTTCCCGATTCAACTACCGAATACCTTTTCAAAAAACTCTGCGACAACAACTATATTTTGGGGCAATCGCTCTTTGTTCTATGAGTAAAATTTTGCAGAGACTCTTTGCTTAAAAAAGTGTAAATTAGCAAACATGGAAAAAGATCTCAACTTAGCCGTCCTGATTGACGGTGACAATATACCTTCTAAATATATTGAAAACATGATGCTTGAAATTGCCAAATATGGTAATCCAACCATCAAACGTATATATGGTGACTGGACAAAACCCCAACTGAGTAAATGGAAAAATGTACTCCTTGAAGCAGCCATCACCCCTATTCAGCAGTATTCTTACACTACCGGAAAAAATGCGACCGACTCTGCGATGATTATTGACGCAATGGACATCCTTTACTCTAATAGAACACAAGGTTTTTGTCTGGTTTCCAGCGACTCTGATTTTACCCGGTTGGCTACGCGGCTGCGTGAAGCAGGAATGAAAGTGTATGGAATGGGAGAAAAGAAAACACCCAACCCGTTCATTGCTGCCTGTGATAAATTCATTTACCTTGAAATCCTTCAGGAAACAGACACTCCGGAGAATGGAAACAGAAGAACTTCACAGAAGTCAGTTCAGAAACCTGTCGATAAAATAACCCCTAAAGTAATCAAGTTAATCACAGCTACCATCTCTGATGCAGCAGATGAAGAAGGATGGGCTTTTCTTGGGGACGTAGGTACACTTTTATTGAAAAAGCAGCCTAATTTTGACTCCAGAAACTATGGATTCGAAAAATTAACCCCACTTATTGATTCAATCGGGCGTTTTGAAATAGAAACCCGGGATAGCCAAAAAGGACGAAATAAGCTCATCTACGTACGAAATCTTCCTAAAACAAAATGAGTAAGTTAACAGCATTGGTAATTGGTGCTACAGGGGTAAGCGGACAAGCTTTAGTAAAACAATTACTTGACGACGATCGTTTTGCTGAAGTAATCACTTTCTCAAGAAGAAAACCGGATTTTTCGCATCCGAAACTAACAGCACACCTGGTCGATTTTACGACTCCTGACACGTGGAAAAGATTGGTTCAGGGAGATGTTCTCTTTTCGGCCATGGGAACAACAAGAAAACAAGCAGGAAGCAACGAAAACCAATACAAAGTTGACTATACCTTCCAATATGAAACGGCTCGTACAGCTGCCGAAAACGGAGTAAAAAATTACATCCTTATCTCTTCTTTCGGTGCATCTTCCTCCTCTTCTATTTTCTACTCGCGAATTAAAGGAGAACTGGAAGATGCAGTTGAACAGCTTTCTTTTTCAAAGATCAGAATTCTACAACCCGGTCCTATCACAGGAGACAGAAAAGATAAACGTATCATGGAGAAAATTTCTGTCAAAACACTTCGTTTCTTTAACGCTATCAGGTTATTTAAGAACTATAAACCAGCTACCGGTGATGATATAGCCAAAGCCATGATCTCTTCTTTGTTTAGTGACGGAAACCGTATTGAACGAATCCAGCTGGACAAAATATTTGATTGTGAGCAAGAAGATAAACCCTGAAAAAAGAGAAAATTCGGTTGTTAAAAACTTTGTTTCATTTCGAATGAGCAAGCCATAAAAATAACTAACTTTGAAGCATGGATAATTTTGTTGTTTCAGCAAGGAAATATAGACCGCAAACCTTCGATACTGTCGTTGGTCAGCATGCTATTACCTCTACACTGAAAAACGCTATCCGAAACAATCATCTTGCACAGGCTTTTTTATTTTGTGGTTCAAGAGGGGTCGGAAAAACGAGTACTGCCCGTATTCTTGCAAAAACATTGAACTGTTTCAACCGAACAGAGAATATTGAGGCGTGTGACCAGTGTGAGTCGTGTAAATCCTTTAACGAGGGAAGTTCGTTGAATGTTTACGAACTGGATGCAGCTTCCAATAACTCGGTAGACGATATTCGGAGCCTTATTGATCAGGTGCGTATCGCTCCCCAGTTAGGTTCGCATAAGGTCTATATCATTGACGAGGTTCACATGCTCTCTACAGCTGCGTTCAATGCATTTCTGAAAACGCTTGAAGAGCCTCCGAAGCACGCCATTTTTATTCTGGCAACAACGGAGAAGCACAAGATTATTCCCACGATTCTCTCGCGGTGTCAAATTTTTGATTTTAACCGGATCAAAGTTAAAGATATAGCCAATCATTTGTCGAAAATAGCTGTCAATGAAAATATAACAGCAGACCCCGATGCATTGCACCTTATCGCTCAAAAAGCTGACGGAGCATTACGGGATTCTTTGTCTATTTTTGATCAGATTGTTTCTTTTTCCGGTAATAATCTTACCTATCAGGCTGTTTTAGACAACCTGAATATTCTGGACTATGATTATTACTTCAAAGCAACCGGATTTGCTAATGAAGCTAATATACCGGGAGCACTTCTTCTCTTCAATGAAATCATGGATAAAGGGTTTGATGGTCATCAGTTTATCGTAGGATTAGCTGAACACTATAGAAACCTGTTGGTTTGTAAAGATCCCCAGACAAAAGAATTACTGGAAGTCGGAGAGACGATTCAGCAAAAATACATTGAGCAATCGAAAGAGACGGATACACACACAATTCTCCGTTCATTACATGTTTTGAATAAAACGGATGTTGATTATAAATCCTCAAAGAATCAACGATTGCTGGTAGAATTGGCTCTTATGCAGCTTTGCTCCCTAAAGGAGGAACTGGAAAAAAAAAAGGCCTGACTGACCGGGTAGACATTATCCCCTTTACGGGTCAGAAAATCAGAGAAAAAGTACGAAAAACTCCTGTTAAGCCGGTTGAAAATACGGTGAGCATTGAAACGATGTTCAAAAAGAAGGAGAAAAAAGTACTTGCAGCACCAACAGGAAAGCTAAATACCACCAACTTTTCACTCAAACAGTCCTTTAATCAACAGGAAAACAGCCAACAAGACGAGGAAATTCAGGATTTTTCCAATCGTCCCAGTGAACCTTTCGGGATAGATGAACTGAAAATGGCCTGGAAACGCTTTGCCTATAAAATTCAAAACGAAGGACGTCCAAGTCTCCATTCTACACTTGTAAAACGTGACCCCAGAATCATCGCTGATAATCATATTTTATTTGAACTGGACAATACCATACAGCTCAGCACTCTGGAAAATGAAAAGGGTGAGTTGATTCAGTTTGTTCGGAAGGAATTAAATAACTGGTCAATAAAACTGGACTTCAAAGTCGTTGAAGAACAAAAAACAGCCAATAGTCTCTATAGCGGAATTGATAAATTTAAAGCATTAGCAGAAAAAAATCCTAATCTGAACATGTTACAGCGCATGTTCAATCTGGATATTGACTTTTAAGTTCGTTTGCCTATTTCTGCAAGTTTTATAAGCATATTTTCTATCTGCGGTAACAACATAGTTGTACCGTCATTATGAATCACAAAATCGGCTAATTTGGCTTTTTCCTCATCCTTCCATTGATTATTCATACGTGAACGAACCTGACTTTCCGGAATTGTGTCACGTTCAACAACACGATTAAGACGAACAGACTCGGGAGCTGTTATCAAGACAGTCGCATCAAACGTTTTATAAGCTCCTGTTTCAAAAAGAATAGCTGCTTCATTAAAAACAATTCCTTTGAACCCGGCGTTCTGTTCCGCAAAATCGGCAAAAGCTTCTCGTACACGAGGATGTACAATTGCATTAATACGGGAAAGTAAATCTTTATTCTCAAATGCTTTTTCCGCCAAAAAAGGACGATTTAATTCGCCATCTTCGTACGCCTGTTCTCCAACAAGTGCTATTATTTCCTCAACAATACCGGGGTGTGCATTCATTAATTCTTTAGCCTCCTTATCCGAATAAAAAACAGGATACCCCATTTTCTCGAGCACCCTGCATACAAATGTTTTTCCGGCACCTATCCCTCCGGTTATACCAACTTTTAAAGGAGAGTTCATACTAAATCTCCTCTACTTCAATCATCTGGAATGGTAGAGATATAATGGCCTGGTAATCTTCCCCCGCCTCTTCCATATCCTCATCATCTTCTTCAAAGTACCAGTTTACTTTTACATCCGTACCTTTTCCGTTCAATGCTTCCAGTTTTTTAAAGAAATCGAGAATACATTTTGAGGAAGAAGTATTAAAATACTCAAGCCGAACATCGACTGTTGTAACCGGTTGCGGAGCCACACTATAGGTGTCTACCCACTCATTTAATGGTTTAAAGAAATCTATTGAATTTTCAGGAATTGATCTACCTTGCAGAACCAGCACCCCACTACCTTTATCAAAATTTACAGTCGGTGTCTTTGCTGTTCCATCAATTACCAGGTTTTCCATGTTATTCATCATTTATTTCGTTAAGCAATTTTTACATTTAAACAAAAGAAACTGTCATCTGAATCTATCGGTAAAAATTCGTAATCCAGTTTGTTTCCTGATTTCCGGGCAATATCAATCATCCCCAGTCCTGCCGTTCCTTTTTCAGAAACCTCTCCCCCGGTAAGTACCTCCTTATAATACTCTTTCAGTTGATCCCGGGACATCGAATTAATCAGTTCCAATTTAGTCCGTAATCCTGACACCTGATGGACCGGAATATAATTCCCCGTTTTTATTTCATAACTGTCCGCATTGCGAGCTATCATAAAAAGTGCAGCATCCGACTCGTGAAAATCACCTGTTTTTAAATCATCAGGATCAATATGATGGTACAGGTTTTGTAAGCACTCTACCAACACATTAAACACTTTTTTACGAACCTTGGGAGATTGTTCAATATGCTCCATTTTCGACTCCATAATCTGCAAAACAGAAGTCAGTAATTCCGAAGTCACTATCCCCTTGAACGACAACATAATGTTTTCGCGTTCCATGGTTTTGTACAATTCATAAATGTTTTTCAGCGACTTCAAACTGAGCATATTTCTATCTCCTACAAATATAACCATTTGTGTGGCAAAATTCCTAAAACACAGGAAATTTAGCATTTAGCTCTTCTTTCTACTAATCCGGTTTAATTGTTACTTTTGCGCAAACAGAAAATTCTTCAGAATGGCAAACCGAATAACAGAACTTTTTTCGATCGATTATCCCATTATTCAGGCAGGGATGATCTGGTGTTCAGGTTGGGAACTTGCTTCAGCAGTTTCTAATGCAGGTGGTCTGGGAATCATCGGATCCGGTTCGATGTACCCCGAAATACTGGAAGATCATGTAAAAAAGTGTAAAGCGGCTACAAACAAACCTTTTGCCGTTAACCTTCCCATGTTATACCCGGATATTGATAAACATATTGAAACGATTATTAAGTATGAAGTTCCTATTGTTTTCACTTCCGCAGGGAACCCGAAAACATGGACCGGAAAACTGAAAGAACATGGAATTAAAGTGGTTCACGTTGTATCATCCGTAAAATTTGCCCTGAAAGCGCAAGAGGCAGGCGTTGATGCTGTGGTAGCGGAAGGCTTTGAAGCAGGAGGACATAACGGGCGTGACGAAACAACAACACTTTGCCTCATCCCCATGGTTAAAAAGGCGCTGGATATTCCTTTAATTGCTGCCGGAGGGATCGGAACCGGACGGGGAATGCTTGCCGCCATGACTCTTGGTGCAGATGCTGTACAGATCGGAAGCCGCTTTGTAGCTTCGGAAGAATCCAGTGCTCACCAGGCATTCAAAGAAAGTGTTGTTCAGGCAAAAGAAGGAGATACGATGTTGACGTTAAAAGAAATTACTCCGGTACGCCTGATAAAAAACCCTTTCTTCTCAAAAGTAGAAGAGGCTTATAAAAACTGTGCTTCTACGGACGAAATGAAAACTCTTTTAGGACGTGGAAGAGCTAAAAAAGGAATGTTTGAAGGGGATCTGGAAGAAGGAGAACTTGAAATCGGGCAAATTTCCGGTTTAATCGATACCATTTTACCTGCTGAAAAGATTATGCAAGAAATTCTCAGCGAATACAAACAAGCACGTACAGAAATACTTTCCGATAAACTCGACTGGTAACATTTATGATTCAATTCGAAAAATTCAAACTGGACAACGGTCTGACGGTTCTTTTCCACAAGGATGCAACTTCCCCTATGGCTGTTGTTAATACACTATATGATGTAGGAGCACGGGACGAGAATCCTGAGCAAACCGGATTTGCACATCTTTTTGAACATCTCATGTTCGGAGGATCAGTGAATATTCCGGATTTTGATGCTCCCTTACAACGCGCAGGCGGACAAAGCAATGCTTTTACCTCTAACGACATCACCAATTATTATGATGTTCTACCCAAAGAAAATCTCGAAACGGCTCTTTGGTTGGAATCTGACAGAATGGTGAGTCTTGCTTTTACGGACAAAAGTCTGGAAGTACAACGTAACGTAGTTATTGAGGAGTTCAAACAACGCTACCTGAATCAACCTTATGGAGATGTCTGGTTACAACTTCGTCCGCTGGCCTATAAAGTTCACCCGTACAGGTGGGCTACTATTGGTAAAGAGATCAGTCATATTGAAAACGCCACAATGGAAGATGTACGGTCTTTCTTTTCGCGATTCTACTCCCCTTCCAATGCTATTCTGACAATTGCAGGGAACTTTGAATCAGCCTATGTACAGGATAAGGTAAATAAATGGTACGGAGATATCAGTTCTGTTACCAAACCTTTCAGGAACTTACCGATGGAACCTGTGCAAACGGAATATCGCGAATTATCCATTGAACGAAGTGTTCCGGCTCATGCATTTTACTATGCTTTTAAAATGGGCGCAAGAAGTGAAAGTGCTTATTATGCAACTGATCTTCTTTCTGACATACTGGGAAGAGGTAAGTCTTCGGTTCTGTACAAATCACTTGTGTCGGAAAAACAACTAACGACAGAAATCTCGTGCTATATTACGGGTTCAATTGATAACGGTTTACTGATCATTTCCGGTAAATTAAAAGATACAAGCACGTTTGAGGAAGTAGATACAGTTTTGTGGGAAACCCTTGAACAACTAAAAATAAATGGTGTATCTGAAAACACACTGGCTAAAGTCAGAAATAAATGGGAAACCGGAAAAACTTTCTCTGATATGGGACTCTTACCCCGTGCTATGAATCTTTCTTTTATGGAATTACTCGGAGATGCAAATTTGGTAAATACAGAGCATCAGGAATACGAGAAAGTAACCACCACACAGATTCAGTCTTTACTGCCTGCTCTGTTTACCAAAACAAACTGTTCCTGTTTAAAAGTTATTGCCAAGAAATCCTGAAATATGACTGATAGAACAAAAGCCCCTGAAATATACTCTACTGAACACATTCAGTTAGCTACTCCGTCAACCAGAACTAGTGATTCGGGAATACCTTTTTATTTCATCGAGAATATTCCCGAAGATGCCGTAAAAATCACACTTGAATTTGCTGCCGGAAAGATGTACCAGAACAGATCTCTACAAGCTGGATTTACGGCCGATTTATTACTGTCCGGAACTGCAACAAAAACACAACAGGAAATACAGGTGTCTATTGACTTTTTTGGCGGTTATGTACAAAGTGAAATGGCAATGGAACGCAGTTCACTAACTATCTACGGATTAAAAAAGAACATTGCTTCTATATTCGAAATTGTTAAAGATGCGTTTTTCAACGCTACATTCCCTGAAGATGAATTTGAAAGGCACCGGACAATAGAAAAACAGAAGTTTATCGTCAATATGGAGAAAAATGCGGTAAAAGCCCGAAAACTCTTCATAAATCATCTTTTTCAGGGCACTCCGTTTGACAGCAATGCAGACATACCGGACTTTGATGAGATCAGTCGTCAGGATTGTATTGATTTTTACGAAAGCTACTTCAAACAATGCCTGATGGATGTCAATGTTGTTGGAAATCTTGACGACACATTCAAAGAAAAGCTGATAAACGACCTGTCACCTTTGAAAATCAATATTCCGACACCACCCGCATTTGAACTCCACCCTGAAACAGGATTTTTCGAAGAGAAAAAAGAAAACGCACTGCAAACTGCCATTCGTATCGGAAAACCGCTTTTCACTCCCGAACATCCCGACTATATTGCCTTTGATGTAGTAAACACATTATTGGGAGGTTATTTCGGTAGTAGATTAATGTCAAATATCCGCGAGGACAAAGGATATACGTATGGAATCGGTTCCGGAGTTGTTTCGATGAAATCCCTGGGATATTTTTACATTGCTACAGAAGTAGGCGTTGAAGTAAAAGAAGATGCTCTTTTCCAGATCAGGCATGAAATTGAACGCTTGCAAACAGAGCTGGTTCCCGAAGAAGAGTTGGAACTGGTCAGAAACTATATGATCGGGCAAATGTTAAAAAGTACAGACGGACCGTTTGCCATGATGAATCAGTTTCTTTTTCTGAACTGGTATGAGTTGGATACGACCTATTTTGATACGTATATGAAAACAATACAGACCATTTCTCCTGAACAAATCCGGGAATTGGCTCAGAAGTATCTGAAATGGGAAACATTTTCAATCATAACTGTCGGGTAAGCAACTTACACTGAAAATACACGTTATCCATACGAAAACTATCAATTTCACGTTTTTACATCAGATGACAAAACTATACAGCTACATAGTATTGATTTTGATCACCGGGCTTATTCCTTTTCTTTCCCGGTCAACTCACATTATGGGAGGAGAGATCACATGGACCTGTCAGGGAAATGGCTCCTATATTTTTGAACTTGTCGTTTACAGGGATTGTAATGGCTTTGACGTATCAACAGGTGTAGAAACGATTGATGTCTGGAACCATCCTTCTGTTAATAGTATTGGTGTGAGTTTTGTCCAGCGGGAGGATCTTTCTCCCTCCTGTACACAAGTTGGAGGTGGTCCTCTACCCTTTTCATGTGGCTCGGGACCTAATGCCGGAAATGGAAGCGGTGCGCTTGAGAAAATAACCTACAGAAGTTCCAATATTATGCTCCCAGGCAATCCCGGAGCGGCGGGTTGGATTTTTACGTATGAGAGTTTTTCACGAAGCCAGAATCTCACAAATATTCAGAACCCTACAAATGTTGGGATTACAGTTGTTGCCAAAATGTTTTCTACCGGAGCGAACGGAACCTGTAATGATTCATCTCCCCGGTTCTTTGAAAACCCGTTTGTAGTTGCCTGCGCAGGTACTCCTTTTGTTTACAATCAAAACTCGTATGACCCGGATTTGGATTCGATGGTCTTTTCATGGGGCGTTCCTTTGGATTTGATCACCACAGCTTATACTCCACCTTCTGATCCTGCTCCGGTTGCTTTTGAACCCGGATTTGCATATAATAACCCAACTCCGGATGCTACCATCAACCCGGGAAACATTCCTGCAGCGCTTGATTCCCAGACCGGAGAATTGAGTTTCACTTCATTTACAATTGGAAATTACGCTTTAAAAGTACTTGTACAATCCTACAGAAACGGAACTCTTATTTCCGAAATACAGCGTGAAATTCAGGTTATTGTAGAAAGTTGTGCCACACCAAATGCTCCTCCTCAGGTAACAGCTCCGTTTCCAGGAAATTCTTATGAAATTGATGTTTTTGCAGGAGACCCTGTTAACTTTTCCATCTATGCAGAAGATTTCGATCTGCTTCAGGACGGAACCCCTCAATCGGTTGAAATAACTGCCTCAGGTGCTCAATTTGGAGCTGGGTATACGAATGCAACTATTGGTTGTCCTAATCCTCCTTGTGCCACACTTAATACTCCCATTCCGGTAAGTGGAACTCCTTCCGCGCAAGTTGACTTTTCATGGCAGACAGACTGTAATCATCTGATCGGAGCAACAGGAAATGCACAAAGTAGTGTCCCCTATTCATTTGTTTTTAAAGTCAAAGATGACCTTTGTCAAATTCCAGCTGTTCGTTATGCTACTGTAACGATAAATGTAAAAAACAGTAGTGTACTGCCCCCTTCCGAAATTGAATGTATTCAGGTACAACCCAATGGAGATACACGTATTACGTGGGAAGAAGCAACAGATCCGGGGGGAGCATTTGACAGCTACGAAATTTATAGTATTCAGGATGGTTTACTGGCTACGCAGAACACAATCACTTCCAATACATTTGTTCATGTAGGAGCCGGGGGAAATACCGCCTCAAAAGACTATTATATCATTACAAAAAGTGGATGTAACGGAGCCACAGCAGTTTCATCCGATACAATTTCCTCTCTTTTTATGGTATTGAACAACCCCGGAAACGGAACAGCTGTTATCCAATGGAATACGCCTTCTACACCTCAGTCACCCAACTGGAACGATTATTATTACATTGAACGGGAATATCCCACCGGAACGTGGACAGTCGTAGACTCTGTCAGGTTTGGTTTAACCAGTCATACAGACACAATAGATATCTGTTCGGCATTCCTGAATTACAGAGTTAGTTTACCAACTGAAACCTGTTCTTTTGTTTCCAATACAGACGGAGACAATTTTGAGGATCAGATCGGACCAAACATCCCTGAAATTTATTCGGTTTCTATTGATACACTTTCCGGTCAAGTTCAAATTACCTGGAATGAAAACGAAGCACCTGATACTTACGGATACATTGTGTATGCACAGGATGAAAATGGTTTTTACACTGAGCTGGACACATTATGGGGAATCGGATCGACGACGTATTCTACCGGAGACTTTCCTACGGGAGAAGGTCCCCTTTCTTTCTCTGTAGCTGCTTTTGACAGTTGTTATACTCCACAAATCCCCCCTACTTTTCAGACTTCAGCAAAAGCAAATGTACACCGCACTAATTTTCTCAGCGGTGAGTTAGATATTTGTGATCAACAGGTTGACCTTAGCTGGACTGAATATGCTAGTTGGGATGAAGGAGTTGAAATCTATCGGATATTTGGTTATTCTTCCGGAAATCCGTGGGCACAATTGGAAACAACACCAGAAAGTAGCATTTCCATAGATGTAGAAACAGACACACGCTATTGTTTTGTTATCGAAGCCTTATCGAATGAAGGAAAAACAGCTTTTTCCAATAGTATCTGTCTTGATATCGTCAGCCCGGATGATCCCGATGTTCACTATCTATCAACCGCTACGGTTCAGGAAAATGGTGTTTTGATTAAACACAGAACCAGTCTTCCGATTAATGATGGAGCTCTTATTCTACAACGTTGGAATGAAAAAGACGAAGTATTTGAGGATATTGAAACGCGAACTGTTACTGCAAACGAAGAACTGTTCATTGACGAAGAAGTTAATCCTTCCAAACAGAGTTATACCTATCGGGTGGTCGCAATTGACAGCTGTGGTCGTCCCAGCCTTGCTTCCAACATCGGTAAAACGATTTTTCTGGAAACGTTCGCGGATGATAACAATATGAAAGTATATCTGCAATGGAGTTTGTATAAGGACTGGAAAGGACCTATTCTCGGTTACCAGATACATCGTGGGGTAATGGGACTAACCAATGTTATAGACCCAATTCCGATCGCGACTCTACCTCCCAACTCCCGCAGTTATGAGGACAATGTAGAAGATTATCTTTCTACTTCGAATGGTCGTTTTTGTTATTTCGTAGTAGCGGTAGAAGGAACCAATGCACTAAACATAAGTGAAACAAGTACTTCTAATTCTTCCTGTGAAGTCTTGGAACCATTGATTTATATTCCCAATGCCTTTACCGTTGGGGGTAAAAATCCGATCTTCCGTCCGGTAGTCAATTTATTTGATTTCACCAATTATGAGTTCACTGTTTTTGACCGTTGGGGACAAACCATTTTCCGAACCAATGACCCTGCACAGGGGTGGGAAGGTCTTACGCGTGACCGAAGCATAGCCAAGGAAGGTGTTTATATGTATGTTCTTCGCCTTAAAGATGGAAACGGCAACGAAGTCACACGAAGAGGACACGTTACACTGCTCGACTACAGAGCTGTTGAATAGTCCGTTGTTTTTTCGGTCTCCAAATCATTCCTTATTCGTAATTTTGCACTCGTATGAGTCTAATTATTCGAAAACAAAAGGAAGCCAGTATCCTTCGTCGTCACCCCTGGATTTTCTCAGGAGCAGTAAAAACGATCACATCGGCTTACGAAGATGGTGATATCGTGGAAGTTTTGAACGAGAAAGGTCGTTTTCTGGCAAAAGGTCATTATCAAAACGGTACAATTACAGTTCGTGTACTTAGTTTCCTTGAAGAAGAAGAGATTGATTCTGATTTCTGGAAAAGACGTGTTGAACTTGCTGTAAAATTGAGGGAAAAAGCCGGACTATTTGACAACAAGAACTCCATTTGTCGTTTGGTACACGGAGAAGGAGATAATCTTCCCGGTCTGATCATTGACTGGTTTAATGGCGTTGCTGTTATTCAATGTCACAGTATCGGCATGTACAAAGTACAAGACCAGATTTCTTCTGCTCTTCAGACTGTTTTCGGAGACCGGCTACAAGCGGTATATACCAAGAGTGCTGATACTCTGCCTGCCAGAGTGAATGCAACAAATGAGTACTTGTTCGGAACAGCTCAAACACCACATACAGCTTATGAATATGGGCATGCGTTTCACATAGACTGGATCAACGGTCAGAAAACCGGTTTTTTTGTAGATCAGCGCGAAAACAGAGCCTTATTAGCCAAATATGCCCGTGGAAAAAAAGTATTGAATACCTTTTGTTACTCAGGTGGTTTCTCTATTACCGCGTTGGCTACCGGAGCAGAATTGGTTCATTCACTTGACAGCTCGAAGAAAGCCATTGCTCTTACTGAAGACAACGTCAGTCTTAATAAACTGGAAGAGCGGCACAAATCCATTGTAGCAGACGCTATGAATTATATGAAAGAACTGGAAGAGGATTATGATATCATGGTACTGGATCCTCCTGCATTCGCAAAACATCGCGATGCAAGACACAAAGCAGTTCAGGGATATAAACGATTGAATGCGCACGCCATGCGCCAAATCAAATCAGGGGGGATTTTGTTTACCTTCTCCTGCTCTCAGGTTGTAGATAAACAATTATTTACCAATACAATTATTGCCGCAGCTATTGAATCCGGAAGAAATGTCAGAATACTGGAACAATTGCACCAACCGGCAGACCATCCTATCAGCGCATTTCACCCGGAAGGAGAATACCTGAAAGGTCTTGTAGTTGAAGTTTTATAAGAAACAGCTGTATGCTTAAAACAGGGTATCTATCGATATTAAAAGTTGCCTTCCCGCTTATGGTAGGTAATTTTGTCCAGTCTATTGTATTAATTACGGACATGGCTTTTCTGGCTCGTCTGGATTCGGTGTCTTTTGATGCCGCTGGAAATGCAGGACTTTTGTATGTAACATTCTATATGATTGCAGCAGGTTTCGGAGACTCTATGCAGATTACAAAAGCACGTTTCATCGGAAGAAATGAGGTTTCAGTAATCCCTCGCTTTTTCCAAACAGGGGTACTATCTCTGTTACTTCTTGCACTCGTTTTTTACCTCATTCTAAGTCAGGTAATGCCGGGACTATTACTGGATTATTCCTACAGTTCTGCTATTGCAGAAGCTCAGGGAGAATTTCTTGGAATCCGGAGTTTTGCTTTATTCTTCAGTCTCAGCTCCCTTGCTTTGATGTCTTTCCTTATGGCTACGGGAAAAACACAAATTGTATTTGTCAGTTCCATTTTGATGAGTACTGTTAATATTATTCTGGATTACGGGCTTATTTTTGGGGAATTAGGACTTCCGAAAATGGGATTGGAAGGAGCTGCATTGGCTTCTGTACTGGCAGAAGTTACTGTTTTTATTTTCCTGTTGTTTTATTTTCTACTCAGAAAATGGATTCGGGAATATAATTTATTTAAAAACTTTCATTTTGACCTGCACGCCCTTAAGACACTCTTCTCGATCGGGTGGCCACTTATGTTACAGGGCTGTATTACGTTGGGTACATGGACCGTTTTCTTTTCCTGGATCGAACAAATGGGAGGTCATAACCTTGAAATCAGTCAGAATATACGATCCATTTATTTCCTCGCTTTTGTCCCTATTTTTGGTTTTGCTGCCACTACCAAGACGTATATCAGTCAGTTTATAGGAGCTGACAGGATAGGCGAAATTCCACTTGTACAAAGAAGGATACAATTGTTAGTTACAGTGACCCTACTCATTTTCTTCCACGGAGCGATTCTATATCCTGATTTTCTGATTTCCATGATCAATCCTAACGAAGTTGTTTTGGGAGATAGTGTGTACATCATACAACAGGTTGCACCTGCAATTTTCGTTTTTGGATTGACTTCTGTCTATTTTAATACGGTAGCAGGTTCCGGAAATACTATGGCTTCACTCGCTATTGAAGCTATTTCAACAGGAGTTTACCTCTCCTCCGCATACCTGTTTATTTACATTCTGCAATGGGATATTGTCGGCATCTGGTATGTTGAATATATCTACTTTGCCACCCTGGGTATTGTATCTTTGGTGTATCTTCGCTTTTTTAACTGGACAAAAACCGGACGCATAGCATGAAAGAAAAACGCATAATTTTTATGGGAACCCCAGAATTTGCAGCTACAATTCTGGAACATTTAGTCAAAAATCAAATCTCGATTGCCGCAGTGGTAACTGTACCCGACAAACCGGCAGGAAGAGGTCAGAAACTAGCTGAATCTGCCGTAAAAAAATGTGCACTGCAATACAATCTCCCTGTATTACAACCTGTAAAACTGAAAGACCCTGAATTTCTGGAGCAGTTAGCTCAATACAATGCGGATCTATTCGTCGTTATTGCATTCAGAATGCTCCCAGAAGCTGTGTATGGTATGCCTCCTTTGGGAACGATCAATCTGCACGGATCTCTTCTTCCGCAATACAGAGGAGCAGCACCTATTAATCGTGCCGTAATAAACGGCGAACAGGAAACAGGGGTTACAACTTTCTTTATTGAAAAGGAAATTGATACGGGAGAGATCATTCAACGCAAAAGTATGCCTATCGGTCCAAATGAAACTGCCGGAGAAGTACATGATCGCATGATGCATTTAGGTGCTGAAGTAACACTTGAGACCGTACAGGCAATTTTCGAAAATACAGCAAAAGGTACACCACAATCTGCCTATGTAGAGGATGAGCTAAAAGATGCTCCTAAAATTTTCAAACAAGATTGTAAAATCAACTGGAATCAGACGGCTGAAGCAGTACACAATTTCATTCGTGGGCTATCTCCCTACCCTACTGCCTGGACTTCCTGGCCGGAAAACGGAAATAAAACACTGAAAATCTTCAAAACGGTTCTTGCCGAAACAGGTACATCAGAAACACCAGGAAAAGTTCAGGTTATAGAAGGACGGCTTTTTATCGCCTGTGCTACAGGAGCTCTTGAAATTCTTGAACTTCAGATGGAAGGTAAAAAGAGAGTTCCCGCCAAAGATTTTATAAACGGATTACAAGCTTCCGAATTGTTCTGGGAGTAATTTACAGTTGAAAAACATATTACTTTTGACCATCAGAACTATATTCACAAAGTTTGAATATTTTGTATCGCTACAAACTCATTAAGTCCTTGAATTTAATCGCTTGTCTACGGGATATTTCGACTTTTTCCCCTTCCCGTAATTCCACCTGAAGTCCTCCGTTAAACCAACTTTCAATACGGGAAACCCACTTAAGGTTGATAATATACTTTCGATTTGCTCTGAAGAAGTGCTTACTGTCCAGTCGGTCTTCCAGATTATTTAACGAACGTAGAATTAACGGACGGAAATTGTCAAAATGTACCTTTACATAATTCCCCTCGGACTCAAACATACGCACTTTGTCCAATTCCACAAACCAACACTTTTCACCATCTTTTATAAAAATACGATCCGAAATACTCAGTTTACCCGGTTTTTCGTCTGAATTTTCTTCTTTTTCAGACGAAATACGTGGTCGCAATTTATCCAGTGTTTCAGAAAGACGCTTCGGATCAACCGGTTTTAGTAAATAATCCAATGCGTTTACCTCAAATGCCTTAATAGCATATTCATCATACGCTGTCACAAAAACTACATCCGGACAGGCAGGTAACTGTTCCAACAATTCAAAGCCATTCTTTTCAGGCATCTGAATATCCAGAAAAACAACATCTGCATCCTTTTCTTTCAACAAATCTGTTGCCTCGTCCACATTTTTAGCCTCTCCAATTATCTGTACATCGTCATACTCTCCCAGTAACTGCGTTAATTCCGCACGAGCTAAACGTTCATCATCTACAATAACTACTTTCATGTTTCCTTTTTTAAGCGGATCTCCGCTACCACCATATTGTCTGCTTCCCGTAGTGTAAAGTCAGCCTTATCACCATAGGTTAACGCTAATCTTCGTTTTGTATTTTGTATCCCTACTCCAACATCCACTTTATTTTGGATTGTACCTGAATTCCTTACGGTTAAAACCAATTCTCGTCCTGTATTTTCAGCACTGATTTTTATGACCCCACCCGCTTTCAGATTAGAAATGCCGTGTTTAATCGCATTTTCTACAAGCGTTTGTAAGATTAAAGGAGGAATGGTTTCTCCCAATAATTGAGTATTTATCATCCACTCGACCTGTAATCGTTCTTCAAAACGCACTTTTTCCAGATCAAGATAATCCCGAACAAAATTACACTCTTCCTCCAGTGTTATTAACTCCTTTCTTCCAAACAACAACGAAGTACGAAGGATATTAGACAATTTGGTTACCGAATCTTTTGCCAGTTTAGGCTCCAAATCTATCAATGCCCGAATACTATTAAGTGCATTGAATAAAAAATGAGGATTTAACTGTGTTCGAAGATTTTGTAGTTCTATTTCCTTCTGTGAATCGGCCAATTGCAAATTCTTAATTTCCTCCAGCCTTGATTTGCGTACATAGTGATAAGAGAAGTAAAAAAGGATCCAGATCAGGAAAAGAAACATAATCAGTAAAATCTCTACGATAATCTCCAGAATAGAATCGGGAGCTTTGGATCGGCTGATAACCAAGGAAAGTAATGCATAAGTCCCCTGAAACAAAATACTACTAACCAAAGCAACTAATAGTAATCTGGGGATCAAAGGGTTTAGCTTAAACCTAAAAAAATCAAACCTTCTGAAAACCCAGCGCATTCCATGGGAGAAAAGAATCCCCAGAACCGAAAATAAAAATAGAAGAATAATTCCGTTTCTTGTCAGTTTATTATCAATATACAGTACAAGAAAAATGATCATAGAGTAAGAAAACCAACCTATGAACTGAGCTAACCAGTAGATTCCCGTTTGTGATTTCATGGTAAACAAATATAATTTTTGTTTTTATAATCCGGAAAGAATACGACGTTTACACAATTAGAAATCATGATAAATAGCGTTTTGGGAAGATCATTCCTGAAAATGGAGGTGTTAGGATATCTTTGATCCCATTTAAAACCAACTCTGCAGCAAAACGAATCACTTTTGGAGGATACCGTACATCAGTATCCGTTCACAGTATCTCACTATATTTGGTACAATAGTTGGTATATTCGTCTAAAACCAGTGCCATGAACATAGAATTCAAAACAATTCTTCCACATCCCTTACGGGATATACAACACCTACCGGAATCAATCTGGGGGGCTTCTTTTACCCTGGTTCCCGGAGAAAAAATACTATTAAACGCATCCAGCGGTAAAGGAAAATCGACTTTCACCAATATCACACTTGGATTACGAGATGATTATGACGGCACTATTCTTTTTGATGGAAAAGACATCCGTACGCTTTCACTTGATGAATGGGTTAAAATACGCCAGTCAGGTATTTCTGTCATTTTTCAGGATTTACAATTATTTCCTGACTATTCGGTAAAAGAAAATCTATTACTCAAAAGTAAACTGGGCTCTCCTTTCGGAGTAAATGAGATAAAAGGTTTTCTTACTGAATTAGGGATTGGCGAAAAATGGGATCAGAAATGCGGAACCCTCTCGTTGGGACAACAACAACGTGTTGCAATTGTCCGTGCACTTCTCCAACCTTTCGAATGGCTGATCATGGACGAACCTTTCTCCCATCTTGACGAAGAAAACACACAAATAGCTTTGCAGCTTATCAACCGAATAACGGACATCAACAAGGGTGGATATGTACTCACCTCTTTGGGTGAAAAATTCGGTTTTCAATTTGATCGTGAACTAAAACTATAAGGTATGCTCAGAGACGTATTATTCAGACATAGCAACAACAGACAATTTATAATTGCAGCGGCAGGAGCTTTACTTGGTTTTCTGTTCCTGCTGAGCAGTGCACATTATTATATTTCATCCCGTCAACTTGGAGGGGGAAAAGAAGCATTAGGTGCTAATGTTCTTATTCTCCAAAAAAAGGTATCCAAGTTCGATGCCTTGAGTTTAGGATCTAATACATTCAGCGATCAGGAAATTCTTACCATCCGGGAAAAAAGTTTCATAAAAAAAGCTGAACCGGTAATCAATAACAGCTTCGGAATTTCCTTAGGGATGAAAGAAGAAGGGCTGCCCTATTTCAGAACTGACATTTTTGTGCAGGCGGTTCACCCTGAGCTGATGGATATACAAACCGATAACTGGAACTGGAAACAGGGAGATGATTTTATTCCTCTTGTCATGCCCAGGGATTTTATGGTAATGCTGAATCAATTCGCTGCTTCTTACGGAATCCCACAAGTTTCGGAAGATCTTGCCATGACTTTTAATTTTAGAATTGATATCTCCGGAAACGGAATAAAAGAGAACTATAAAGCCCGTGTTACAGGATTTTCCAATCAAGTCAGTGCTGTGCTCGTACCTTTGGAGTTTATCAAGTATGCCAATGAAAAATGTGGAGATGTAGAAAAACAAACGATCTCACAAATTATGGTAGAAGTGGAAAATGGAGCCTATGGTAAACTGGAAGCTGTCATTGAATCCATGAACCTGGATATTAAGAAAAATGACCTGATTCTGACCAAAGTTAAAAGCATACTGAGTGCGGTACTCGTTGTATTGTTTATCATTAGTGCTGTCACCATTATTCTCAGTGCATTATTAGTTATTCAGTATTCACAGATTATTATTTCAAAATCTGACTACGAAATCACAACGCTTCTTCGTCTCGGGTATCACCCCAACGAGCTAACCAACACCTTTCTGAGGTATTATTTGAGATTGTTCGGATGGTTGTTTTTCATTTCTATCACCAGCTTTTTAGGGATTAAATACATTATTGACGGGTATCTTTCCGAAGCAGGTCTTCCCGTTGAGCAATTCATTGCCTGGCAAGCGATTTTACTATTATTCGTAATCGTAAGTGGTATTGTTCTGTTAAATTATATAACTGTGAAGCGTCAATTCATCCGAAAAATCAGTCTGACTAAACACGGTTAAAAAAATGTTAATTTGTGTATTAAATTGGCATAATTTCAGCTATTAAGTAAATTGGTATTCTTTAATTACAGAAAAACAGATAGATATAAAATGAGAATCAACATGAAAAGATTACTTCTGCTTACCCTGTTAGTCATAACATTCGGGGCTTCTGCCCAGACGATCAAGTTTCGTATTTCCGGACATCAGGACACAACGATAAATTTGATTCGCTATGTCGGTAATAAATTATATATGGCCGATACAGCTGAAATGAAAAACGGAGTAGTTGTATTTGACGGGAGTAAACATGACCCGGGAATTATGGCCGTCTACTTCCCCGATCAAAAATATGCTGAATTTATTTATAACAAAGAAGAGATTGATATCAGTTTTACGTATCCGAACTTCATTCCTTCCATGAAAGTTCAGAAATCAAAGGAAAATAAGCTCTTCATTGATTATATCCGGTACATGGGAGAAATGCGTCAAAAATCAGAAGCAGCTTCCAAAAAAGAAAATGGAAAAGAGGAAGTGAAAAAGATGGGAGAAGAAGTAAAGGCATATCAGGATAAACTTGTGCAGGAAAATCCGGAAACCTTTGTTTCTAAAATCATCAACATGTCACGAGATGTTGATATACCTGAACCTCCTAAAAACGAAGATGGGAGTCTGAAAGATTCAAGTTTCTCCTATCATTATTTCAGAGCTCACTACTTTGATAATATTGATCTCAAAGATGATCGACTTGTGAATACTCCAGTATTTCACAATAAACTGGAATATTATTTCAGTGACAAAATGTTGATCCAAATCCCGGATACGGTTGTAAAGTATGCTTTCGATCTTGTTGATCGTCTGCAACCGGGAAGTGAAATGTTTAAATACGTTGTACACTTCATCACGTATAAATATGAAACTTCAAAAATAATGGGACACGATAAAGTATTTGTCGAAATGGCATTGAAATACTATTGCCCCGGATATAAAGAAGGAAATTCAATCGCCACCTGGATGAAACAAGATAAATTGGAAACGATGTGCGAGCGCGCTGAAATTCTGCAACATCTTGTTATTGGTGTTCGCCCTCCAAACATTTCTCTACGTGACACAACAGATGTGAACTGGCTCAATTTCTATGATCTTGATGCAGATTATACTATTCTCTATTTCTGGGATCCGGAATGTGGGCATTGTAAAAAAGACACGCCTAAACTGGCAAAGTTGTATAATGAGAAATTCAAAGAAAGAAACGTCGAGATTTTTGCCGTTGGTAAAGCAACGGGAGAAGATTTTGAAAAATGGAAAAAGTTCATTCACGACAATAACCTTTCATTTATAAATGTCGGTCTTACGCAGTCACTGTATGACGCAGCTTCCAAAGACTGGCGTCAGTTTATTCCCAAATACACGAATGTTCAGTCCTTAAATTATTCGGAACACTACGACATTTATGCTACTCCCAAAGTATTCCTGCTTGACAAAGACAAAAAAATAATAGCAAAAAGTCTTTCAATAGGTCAATTGGAGGAATTACTGGATCGTTTGCAGGATGTACCGGATGCTCCGAAACTTTTCCCTGTTGAAAAAGAAAAGGAAGAAGAAAAAGAATAAAATATATCGTATTTTTGTTTCAGGAAAAAGCAGTCTCAACGGACTGCTTTTTTCATGACAAAGTGTAGAGTTGTCTTCAGAAGGCAAAAAGTTTTTAGTATTTTCGGCCGAATTATAAAACTATGGTTAAGATAAAATCGTTTCATGCTGTGCGTCCTCCGCGTGATAAGGCGCACCTGGTTGCTACGCGTCCTTATTACACGTACAAAAAACATATTATGGATGCCAAACTGGAAGAGAATCCATATACGTTTATGCATATCATCAACCCTGAATATGGTTTGAGTGATAAAACACTTCCCAATTCAGAAGAACGATTTTCCCGGGTTCGCGAAAAATATCAGGAATTTCTTGAACAGGGGCTTCTCGAAAAAGACGAAGAAGAAGCTATCTATATCTACCGGCAAACTAAAAAAGGACGGGTTTATACAGGTGTTATAGCCGGAGCTTCTGTCGAAGAATATGAGAAAGATCAAATAAAAAAACATGAAGCAACCCTTACATCCCGGGAAGAGGTATTTGTGAATTACCTTGATATCACAGGATTTAATGCGGAGCCTGTTCTTCTTTCACACAAGCCTAACGAGGCGTTGAATGCACTTCTTGAAGAAATTTGCTCCGAGCGTCCCGAATACGAATTTTCGACAACGGACTGTGTCAAGCATGAGTTGTGGATTGTTACCGGAGAAAATGAAGCAAAAATCAAGCACTGTTTTGAAGGAATTAATGAGACGTATATCGCAGATGGACACCATCGTTCAGCTTCGTCTGCAATTCTGGCGCAAAGATACCGGGAGAACGGGCAAGTCAAAAATGTTAATTCACAGTATTTTCTAGCCTTTTTCATTGATGAAAATCGGTTAGACATTCTTCCCTTCCATCGCGTGGCCAGAGACTTGAACGGGTTGGATTGTGACACCTTCAGAGAAGCATTAGAAATAAATTTTCATATAGAACCTTCACTTTCACAAATACCTTCGGCTGAACACGAAATAATGATGTTTCTCGAAGAAAAGTGGTATAAACTTACCTGTAAATCAGAGATCATTAATTCTGAAAATCCTGTAAAGGAACTGGATGCCCAAATATTAACCGATTATATCCTTGATCCGTTATTAGGTATCAAAGATCTCAAAACGGATGAACGCATTGAATTCGTAAGCGGTGAAGAAGGTGTAGAGAGTATGATCCGACAGGTGCGTAAATATCCTCAGGGTGTAGGTTTTGTCTTATACCCTGTAACAATGGAAAAAGTGAAAATGGTTGCGGATGCACACATGATTATGCCTCCTAAATCAACCTGGGTAGAACCTAAATTAAGAAGCGGATTGACCATTTATCCCATTCATTAATTTTTTATATATTCCAATATGATACAAGACAACTTAAAAAAAATACAGGAAACCATTCCTTCCGGTGTTACATTGGTCGCCGTATCAAAAACAAAACCGGCAGAAATGATTCTGGATGCTTATGCTGCCGGACAACGTCATTTTGGAGAAAATAAAGTTCAGGAACTCACCGAAAAGCAGGAACAACTTCCGAAAGACATTTACTGGCATTTAATTGGTCATTTGCAAACTAATAAGGTAAAGTATATTGCTCCGTTTGTTCATCTGATTCACGCTGTAGACTCTCTGAAATTGCTTAAAGAAATAAACAAGCAGGCCAAAAAGAATAACCGGATCATTTCGTGTTTGTTGCAATTTCATATTGCAACAGAAGATACAAAATTCGGGATGACGAGAGCTGAAGTAGAAGAACTGATAAATTCGGACGCTTATCAGGAAATGGAAAATGTTAAGTTATGCGGAGTTATGGGAATGGCAACACTTACAGACAATGAATCCCGGGTACGCGAAGAGTTCCACCACCTTAAAAATGAATTTGAGTACTTCCGGGAAAAATATTTTTCAGACACAGATCAATTTTCCGTAATATCAATGGGAATGAGCGGAGACTACCAACTAGCTATAGAAGAAGGAAGTACCATGGTACGCGTTGGTAGTTCTATATTTGGTCAGCGATAATCCCTATTCTGTAAAATTTTCCTGCTGTAACTTTTGTGCCTCTGATCCGTATTAGATAAAAAACTTTATTATGAAAAAATTAATTTTATCCCTTGCAGTAATTGCAACCACTGGATCTTTATTTGCTCAGCGCCCTGTTGATGGAGCAAATCCTTTCTCTTTGGAAGGGCAGGTTAGTTTGAATTCAGCGTCTGGTAATACATTTGCTGCGCCAACAATTCGTTTCCGTTACTTTGTAATGGACAATCTTTCTCTTCGTCTGGGAGCTACTTTCAACAGTATGTCTTCAAAACAGAACTTTTACGGATCTGTTGCGGCACCAATGAACTATGAAGATTCTGTAGGAACAGTTACGACAAAATCAATGGCGTACAACTTCTCTATCGGAGCTGCGTATCACTTCTCTCAACTGGAGAAACTTTCTCCTTATGTAGGGATTGATTTCGTTATCGGTGGTGCAATTGATCGTCAATTCGGAGAAAACTCTGATAACAATACATGGATTGATGAATTTCAGTACGAAACAAAAACTCCGGGAATCATGTTCGGAGGTAATATCGTTGCTGGTGTAGATTGGTATTTTGCACAGAACGTTTACCTTGGAGCTGAATTTGGATGGGGAGTTTCTTCTGTTTCCTACAAAGATGTTACTACTTCTGTAACAGTAGCAGGAACAACAACAGAAACTGTAACTCCGGTTACCGGATCTGCAGCGTCTATGCTTTCATTAGGACACAACTTCATCGGAGGTTTACGCCTTGGATGGAGATTCTAATTCATGATTATAGAATGATCTGAAAAGGAGGTTGTAAACAACCTCCTTTTTTTATATCTTCACATAGACACATCAACTAATATATTGTATGAAGATTAACAACTGTCAGATCTATTCGTATACACCTGAAAACTTTTCAAAAATCACCCAAAACATTCACCTGAAGGATATCGAAGAAAGTCTGAATACAGAGGGTGTTATGTGGTTAAATATGCATCGGGTTCCCACAGAAAGCGAACTCCTCGAATTGGGAAAGATTTTCAAACTCCACCGAACAACAAGAGAAGATATACTAGATCTTTCACAACGTCCGAAAGTGGAAGAATTTGAAGATTATCTCTTTTTTTCACTTACATGCTTTATTCCCTCTCATAAAGCAGACGCCTTGCGAACAGAACAGATCAGTTTTATATTGGGAAAAAACTTTGTATTATCTATTCAGGAAAGAAAAGCTGATCATTTTCAGACAGTAAGAGACCGGATTGAGAATAACACCGGAATACTAAGAACAAAAAAAGCGGACTATCTGGTATACCGGTTACTGGATGTTATTCTGGATAGTTATTTTACCTCTCTGGAAAAAATCACCGAAGAAAGTGAATTACTGGATGTCGAAGTAACCAATTCGCCCGAACCGGAAAGTCTGAATAAAATCGAACGCATAAAAAGAACTTTAATCTTCCTGCGAAAACTGATTTTCCCGATTAAAGAGATCGTTTCCCGCCTGGACAATGGCTTTCCCCGATTTATTGCGGAGGACAATCAACCTTACTTCAGAGATTTGAAAGACTCTACACAAAGCTTACTTGACGAAACAGATACCAACAAACAAATTATCGAAAGTATGGCGCAAATGTACTACGCAACACTCAGCCATAAAATGAATGAAATCATGAAGGTTTTGACGATGGTCGGAACCATTTTTATTCCCCTGACATTTATTGCCGGAATTTATGGAATGAATTTCACAATAATGCCCGAATTACACTGGGAATTCGGTTACTTTGCAGTTTGGATAATTATGATCGTTCTGGCGATCCTTTTATTAATTTATTTTAGACGAAAAAAATGGTTTTAACGTATTCCAAACTAACCTGGGAAGAGTACAACGCTTTATTTGACTTTATCCTAGAAGGAAAAAGCGACAATGAAATGTACAAAAATGAAGAGTACCTGAATTATGTAAAACTCAATAAATCCAGGATGAATCGCTGGATAAAATCACTGACTATCACGGACAGTCTGGAAAAAAAAGTACAGGCGATTTCTTCTGCACAAAAATGGATTCTGATTACGGAACCCTGGTGCGGAGATGCTGCCCACAACGTGCCTTTCATCTACAAATTGGCACAATTAAATCCTTTAATTTCCATTGAATTTGTATTGCGGGATAAGAATACCGAGTTTATGGATAACTATCTCACAAACGGCGGTCGCTCTATTCCCAAACTAATTGTTCGTGACACCAATGACCATGATTTATTCACATGGGGACCTCGTCCCGTGCAGGCTCAGGAACTTCTGGCTCGTTTGAAAGCTGAAAACGCTGATCTTCCAACAGTAATGAACGAATTACAACAGTGGTACAATTCGGACAAAGGACAGCTTCTTATGCAGGAAATTGAATCATTACTCGAAACTAATATATAGTAAGACTTTAAAGTTTTACTGTCGGTTCTCAACAATTCCTTCAACAATCTCCGGATTGAGTAGTGTTGACGTATCGCCAAACTGATCAAGCTGACCTTCTGCTATTTTTCGCAAAATTCTTCGCATGATCTTTCCGGATCGGGTTTTCGGCAGACCTTCAACAAACTGAATTTTATCCAGTTTGGCAATTGGTCCAATGTGATCTGCTATAAACTGGTTGATTTCCCTTTTCAGATTATCACGATCTCTTCCTTCTCCCGATTCTTTCAAAATTATATACCCATACAAAGCATTTCCTTTCACTTCATGAGGGAAACCTACAATAGCTGACTCAGCAACAGCCGGGTGTTCGTTAATCGCATCTTCAATAGGAGCTGTTCCCAGATTATGTCCCGAAACGATCACAACATCATCCACACGCCCAGTAATACGATAATAACCTACCTCATCACGCAATGCGCCATCTCCCGTAAAATACATTCCCGGATAAGCACTGAAATACGTCTCAATATAACGTTGATGATTCCCCCAGATCGTTCTTGCCATAGAAGGCCACGGATACTTGACACACAAACTTCCGGATACCTGATTACCTACTGTTTCCTGCTTATTTTCGTCCATCAAAGCCGGTTGAATACCGGGAAGAGGAAGTGTCGCATAAGTAGGTTTTGTAGGAGTAGTAAAAGGAATCGGAGCAATCATAATTCCCCCTGTTTCTGTCTGCCACCAGGTATCCGTTATCGGGCAACGTTTTTTTCCAACGTGATCATTGTACCAGTGCCAGGCTTCTTCATTAATTGGCTCACCAACTGTCCCCAGTACTTTCAGAGAGGAAAGGTTGTATTTTTCGACCCATTCCAGATTTTCTTTTGCCAAAGCACGAATTGCTGTCGGAGCTGTATAAAACTGATTCACTTTATGTTTATCCACTACTTCCCAAAATCTTCCATGATCCGGGTAAGAAGGAATTCCTTCGAAAAGAATAGATGTTGCTCTGTTTAAAAGCGGACCGTAAACGATGTAAGAGTGTCCTGTAATCCATCCTATGTCGGCTGTACACCAATAAATATCTCCCGGCTCATACTGAAATACATTTTTAAATGTATAACCGGAATACACCATATAGCCTCCGGTCGTATGTACCATTCCTTTTGGTTTTCCCGTAGAACCGGAAGTATATAAAATAAACAGAGGATCTTCCGCATCCATAACCTCAGGTTCCGCCTGATCAGAAGCATTCTCCACCAGTTCCTCCAGCCAAAGATCTCTCCCCTCCTCCATATTCAGGTCTTCACCGGTTCTTTTTACGACTAATACATTTTCTACGGATGTACAATTTTGAAGAGCCTCATCCACAATAGATTTCAAATGAATTGTTTTATTCCCTCTGTAACCGCCATCACTCGTAATTAAAAGCTTACAGGAAGAATCGTTAATTCGGGAAGCCAGAGCAGATGCAGAAAACCCTGCAAAAACAACAGAGTGAATCGCTCCTATTCGTGCGCAGGCTAACAACGCATAAGCCAGTTCCGGAATCATGGGTAAATAAATACATACCCGGTCTCCTTTACCAATTCCCTGGCTTCGCAAAACATTTGCCATCTTATTCACCTCACGACTTAACTCATGGTAGGAGATGTGCTTTGCAGGCTCATTAGGATCATTGGCTTCAAAAATAAAAGCGATTTCATCTCCGTGTTCTTTTAGGTGGCGGTCTATACAGTTTTCTGTAATATTGAGTTTCCCTCCTTCAAACCACGAAAACTTAGCCTCGTGCATAGAGAAATCAAGAACTTTATTCCATTTGCGATACCAACTGAATTCTTCTTTTGCAATTTTGCTCCAGAATTTCTGCGGATTCTTAACTGACTTCTTATATTGTTTAAAATAGGATTCCAGATTTTGTATACGATACGACTTCATAATAGCATAGTTTTTCGTTATATCTTCCGGCTAAAGATAGAGAATGCAAAACAAAAAGAAAAGATATATTTTGCTAAAATACTATAGCTCTTCTTTCAATTCATCTACTACTGTAATATCCTCAATCGTGGATGGGATACGTGGTTCTCTTCCGTTCAGGACATCTCTCAATACATTCCTAAGAATCTTTCCGGATCTTGTTTTTGGTAATCTTTTTACCCGATACACTTTTTTTAACGTAGCAATGGCGCCTATTGTATTCCGCACCAATTGATTGACTTCTTTTTCAATTTCCTCTCCTACTCCGGAGGTGGTTACAATCAACGCTATCGGAACCTGCCCCTTTAACTGATCAGTTATTCCTACCACAGCACATTCAACGATTCCTGAATGAGTTGCGACAACCTCTTCCATTTCAGCGGTAGACAACCTGTGCCCTGCAACATTTATTACATCATCTACCCTACCCGTTATCGTGATATACCCGTCATCATCAATTACTCCTCCATCACCTGAAAAGTAATATCCGGGAAAACGCTCCAGATATCCGGCTTTAAAACGTTCAGGATTATTCCAGATCGTCAGTAAATTTCCAGGAGGTAATGGTTGGCGAATCACAACATATCCCTCCGTACCGACCTGTACTTCCTTTCCTGATTCATCAACAATTTCTATTGCATATCCCGGAACCGCTTTCCCTGCAGCTCCTGCTCTTTCTTTGGGATGATCTTCTCCCATACAGGTAGCAACAATAGGCCAACCTGTTTCTGTCTGCCACCAATGATCAATAACCGGAACTCCCAACTGATCCCGTAACCATAACAATGTAGGTGTATCACAACGTTCTCCGGCAAGAAACTGTGTCCTCAATGACTTCAACTGACGCTCCCGAATCAGACTCCCCTCCGGATCTTCCCTTCTCATTGCGCGAATCGCCGTAGGAGCTGTGAACATTACATGAACACCATGTTCTTCTACAACCCGCCAGAAAGCACCTGCATCAGGAGTCCGTACCGGTTTTCCTTCGTAAATGATTGTTGTACATCCCGTAATTAAAGGAGCATAAACGATGTAACTGTGCCCAACCACCCATCCAACGTCAGAGGCTGCCCAAAATACTTCTCCGGGACTAACTCCGTAAATATATTCCATAGAAAACCGAAGCGCTGTGGCATATCCTCCGGTATCCCTTACGATTCCTTTTGGTTTTCCTGTAGTTCCGGATGTATATAAAATATAGGACGGATGAACAGATTCCACCGGAATCGCATCCACAGGATCAGCATCCGTAACAGCAGACTCAAAATCCAACCATCCCCCGGGAAGAACCGTGTCAAATTGTAATCGTTGCTTTACAATAACAGAGTGTGGTGGATAAACACTTTGTTTTATTGCTTCTTCCACTATCGGAATGTAATGTATCTTTTTATCTACTTCAATTCCGCCACTTGCTGTAATCAGTACTTTGGGCTGACAGTCGTCTATACGCACGGCCAATTCGTGCGCTGCGAATCCACCGAAAACAACCGAATGAACAGCTCCGATCCGCACACATCCCAGCATAGCAATTGCTGCTTCCGGAATCATAGGCATATAAATAATAACCCGATCTCCCTTTTCCACTCCCTGTGCTTTCAGGACACCGGCAAAACGAGCTACCTTATCCAATAATTCACGATAGGTGTATTTTGTAACGGTACCGGTAACAGGTGAATCATAAATCATAGCCACTCTGTCTCCTGAACCATTCCGGACATGAATATCTAAAGCCTGTTCCGACAGATTTATTTTTCCGTCCCTGAACCATACACTATGTCCATTCTCTTCAGTCAGAATGTCTTTGGGAACAGCATTCCATTCCAGCTTACTGGCCTGTTCTTTCCAGAATTCGTCCGGTTCTTCTATACTTCTTTTTAGTGTTTCGTTAAGTTGATTTTTCATTTATTTTTCGATTAGCTAATAAGTAATTCATTCACCTGTTCAACCAGCTTTTTAAGTGAAAAGGGCTTTGCCACATACGCATCAGCTCCTGCTTCCAGACCTTTTGAAACATCCTGTTCCTTATTTTTAGCTGAAACAAATACAACTCTCACGTCTTTTAAAACAGGATGATTTCTGATAAATTTCAGAATCTGATACCCATCTACTTTTGGCATCATTATATCCAAAAGAATCAGATCCGGTTCAACATACTCCAACAACTCCAAAGCCTCTTGTCCGTCTCTTGCAATAAATACATCAAACTTATTCTTCCTGAATGTGTATTCCAGTGACATCAAAATAGAAGGCTCATCATCTACGATCACAATTTTTTTCATATCCTACAAACTATCCTCCGGTTTTTCTCTACTATCCAGCGGAATGGAAAAACAAACCGCTACTCCTTCTTTTTTGTTTTCTGCCCATATCTTACCATGATGTGCTAAAATGATTCTCCTGCATATCGCAAGACCTAATCCACTTCCCTGCGTTTTTTTCAACCGAGAATCAGCACTTTGGTAAAATTTATCAAAAATTAAATCCAACTCTTCCTCAGGTATATTCGGTCCGTTGTTACTAACTTCTACCTCTTGCACCCCATCCTTTAAAGTTACAGATATTTCAATAATTGCAGGTTCTCCTTCCGCATATTTAAGTGCATTTCCTACGAGGTTTGTAAATACCTGATGAATTCTCGTCGGATCAAGCCAGACCAGAGTATTCACTTCCAACCCATTCCTGATCAAGCGAATATTTTTTGACACAAACAAGTGGTTCAATGTAGCCAAAACAGAGTTGAGTATTTCATTCAGATTTTGTTGTTCGAAACTCAAAGCATTCTTTCCCGAATCAAATCGCTCAAGATCGAGTATTTCTGAAATCAATCCGTTCAACCGATCTGATTCAACAATGATATTTTCCAAAAAACGATTTTTAAACTCTTCTGGAAGTTCATCGTCATCCCGCAAAATTTCACTTGCCGACCGGATAGCAGTTATCGGCGTACGGAGTTCATGCGTCACAATGTTCAGAAACTCATCCTTTTCCTTGTCTTTTGTCAACAAAGCCTCGTTAGCTGATTGTAAATGCTCCGACAACTTGCGAAGTTCTTCTCCCGCCTTTACCAATTCTTTATTCTGTTCGATTTGTCTTTTTGATTCTTCCAGAATCCGAAGCACTTCATTCAGACTGATCTTTTCTTCTTTTGTTACACCCTGAATAAGAATTCGAGCTGAAGAAGTACCGATTCTTCCTGCCAGTAAATTTTCGGCAAACTTAATGAACCTTGCATCAGCAAGATCTTCTTCAGGTGCGATCTGATTTCTCTGTCTGAAAATCCGTAACGCTCTTTGTGTTCGCTCTTCTCCCAAAAAGCGTACGAGAATTTTTTCAACATCTGAGATATAGGCTGTTCCTCTCCATACAAAAGCATTGATGTGGGAGTCGACATAGTGATCAATATCTACAAACATTTCTGCATAATTGCGCTGTCTGTAATCTGTTTTTGCCAGAATTGAAACTACAACAAAAACGAATGTATTGAACAGTAAACTCCACCACAAAGCAGCCGGAATCGGATCAAGGATGCCCATACCAATGGTATCCAATATTCCTGCCGCTCCAAATTCATCCATATCTATTTCTAATAGTCCATACCCTTTAAACGCTTTCAAAACAGCAGGAAGCACCAATAAAACCAATACAATCAATACCCCCGTCAGCATTCCCCATAGCACTCCCTTTCTGTTTGCCGTTTTCCAGTACAACCCACCGAAAAAAGCAGGAGCTAACTGAGCAATCAGAACAAATGCAATCATCCCTACCGAAACCATGGAATAATCCATAGCAAAACTGCGGTAAAACACAAAGGCCAGCATCAATAGAAGAAAGATTCCTATCTGACGAAATCGCACAATTAATGCTGTAGGATGGAAGTCCGGACGATGAATCCGTTTTGACAAACCAAAAGGTAAGATAAGGTTGTTCGTCAGCATAACGCTCAAACTAACCGAGGCTACTATTGTCATAGAAACGGTTGCTGAAAGCCCACCCAGAAATACGAGTAGAGTGATTACCTGGTTATCCATATATTGAGGAATCAGAAGCGCGTACACATCAGCGTTTACCTGTTCTCCTTCAAATAGCACATTTCCTCCCCAGGCAATCGGAAAAACAAACAGATTGATTAAGAACAAATAAAGCGGAACAAGCCAGGCAGCAGTCTTCAGATGTTTTTCTTTGCGGTTCTCTACTACACTTACATGAAACTGCCGGGGAAGTAGAAAAAAAGAAAGAAAAGAAAGAAGCGACAGGGAAAACCAATTCACAGCACCTTCCGCTCCATCAATCCTGTTTTTTTCTGCAAATCCTTCCAACTCCGAAGCTTTGTTATATAAATCCGTACTTCCGTCAAATACAAAGTATACTACGAATATTCCCGCCAGAAGCAAGAACAGTAGTTTCAGAATTGATTCCAATGCAACAGCAGCAATCATTCCCGGGCGTTTTTCAGAAGCATCAAAAAACCGACTCCCATAAAATGCAGAAAAAACAGCTATAATCAGAATAACATAACTAGCCGAATCTACCAGAAACGAGCTCGTTTCATTTGTATTTGTAACAACATGAAATGTTTCGGAAATGGCTTTTAATTGAAGAGCCAGGTATGGAATTACAGCCAGAATAATCAACAAACTCACCCAGGCACCCACTGACCTGCTATTTCCGTAGCGCAATGCTAATAAATCAGCAATACTGGATATTTTATTAATTCTTGATATCCGGATTATCTTTCGGATAATAAGATACCAGAAAGGAAAAGCAATCAAAGGCCCAACATAGACTGTCAGGTAATCTAACCCTGATGTAGCTGCGACACCAATACTTCCATAATAGGTCCAGGCGGAACAATAAACAGCGATCGATAACGCATACACATACGGTCCTGTAAGCAATTTTCCATTGCGGAATTTTTCAGCCCACCTGGCTACGATAAATAACAAGCCCAGGTAAAGGACCAGTAATACTATGATTGCAATACTACCCACGACGATTCTTTAACAAAAGATAAATAATCAGGCTCGTCGACAGCCAAAGTATAAATAATACGACATAAAATTTCGGGAACCCAAAAACGGACGTATGAGAATTATAAAGAAATACCAGGGGAGCATTAAAACAAAGCCAAAGAACTCCCCCTAACACAAACAGTAATTGCTCCTTACGTGTTTTCATACTCCGGTCTTAAGTTCCCGAAAGGTAAACAATTTTATTCAGTTTTTAGTGACTAACAGACTTGCCCGCACCGGACGGAATTCTTATTTGTTCCACGACTTCCTGAACCTCTTCGGGTGGCGCAGGGAAAAACTGATTAATCGTCAATGAGACAATGAAGTTAAACACCATGGCTACAGTTCCGAATCCCTCCGGGGAAATACCAAACCACCAATCCTGCTTTAAAGCTTCAACGGCTTCTTTTCCTCCATCAAAGACTCCAAACTTGAATTTAAGTACGTAGAAAAGCATCAACAACATTCCTGCTATCATCCCCGCTACCGCTCCTTCTTTATTCATCCGTTTGTAGAAAATTCCCAGGATAATGGCAGGAAAAAATGACGCTGCAGCAAAACCAAATGCCAGAGCAACTACTGCCGCTACAAATCCCGGAGGATTAATTCCGAAGTACCCTGCTACAACTACTGCAAAAGTCGCGGATATTCGGGCAGCCCACAACTCACCTTTTTCTGTAATATTCGGCCAGACCATTTTCTTTAATAAGTCATGTGAAACAGAAGAAGAGATAACAAGCAGTAATCCCGCAGCTGTAGACAACGCAGCGGCAAGTCCCCCTGCGGCAACCAAAGCTATTACCCAATCCGGCAACTGAGCTATCTCAGGATTTGCCAGTACCATTATATCATTATCTACTACCAGTTCATTTGTCTCTTTATCTGCCACATACTGAATGATTCCGTCTTCATTTTTATCCGAGTATTGAATCATTCCTGTCTCTTCCCAGTTATGAAACCATTCAGGCATTTCCTCGTATGGTTTTTCCGATACGGTCTCAATCAGATTAGTACGGGCAAAAACAGCTATCGCTGGTGCCGTAGTGTACAGAATTGCAATAAACAATAAAGCTAATCCGGCTGATTTTCGCGCATCACGCACATTATTTACAGTAAAAAAGCGTACGATAACGTGGGGTAAACCTGCAGTACCTACCATCAAAGCAGCAGTTATGGCAAATACATCGATCAGAGACTTTGTTCCACTGGTATACTCGGCAAATCCTAATTCCGTTGAAAGACCATTTAATTTATCGAGAAGATAAGTCCCCGAGCCATCTGCAACTGTGCTTCCCATACCAATTTGAGGAATCGGGTTTCCTGTCATTTGAATTGAAATAAAAATCGCCGGAACCATAAAAGCAAAGATCAACACACAATACTGGGCTACCTGTGTATACGTAATCCCTTTCATACCTCCGAGTACTGCATAAAATAGTACAATAACCATTCCTATGTACACTCCCGTATTTATATCCACTTCCAAAAATCGAGAAAATACAACACCAACTCCACGCATTTGTCCTGCCACGTAAGTAAACGAAACAATAAGAGCACAAATTACGGCTACCGTTCGGGCTGTATTTGAGTAATATCTGTCTCCAATAAAGTCCGGTACTGTAAACTTCCCGAACTTCCTGAGATAAGGCGCTAATAACAAGGCTAATAGTACATAACCTCCGGTCCACCCCATAAGATAGACTCCTCCATCATACCCGATAAAAGAAATTATCCCGGCCATTGAAATAAAAGAGGCAGCACTCATCCAGTCAGCAGCAGTAGCCATTCCGTTGGCGAGTGGAGAGACCCCTCCTCCTGCCACATAGAACTCTTTGGTTGATCCTGCTCTGGACCAGATAGCAATAGCAATATACAGAGCAAAAGTTATCCCCACTACGAGGTATATCCACATTTGAGTAGTCATAGTTTCTGTTTTTTAATCATCAAATCCATACTTCTTATCCAACTTATTCATCAACCTGACATAAATAAAAATCAGGATGACAAATACATATATTGATCCTTGTTGTGAAAACCAGAATCCAAGCGGGAAACCTCCCAGATAAAATTGATTCAGGAAATCTTTGAAAATAATTCCTGCACCAAAGGAAACCAGAAACCAAATAATCAATAGTACACGCAGGTACCTCAGGTTTTCTTTCCAATATGCTTTAGCACGGCTTTTTGTATTCATAATTAGAAATTTTGGGATTATAAGTAAATCATTGCCTGGAGAGTGACCGAATTCACAGGTTGCAAACCAAATGATTCGTATTTGTATTCCAGCGTAAGTTTAGAATTATGTCCGTTCAGATACAAGTTAGTACCTACACCAACTGCCCATCGGTCTTCAATGGTTGACGTATAGTGAAAGTACCCGCTATGAAGATATGGCTGAATCCTTACTGCTTTATCCGATGGGAGAACAAATCCAGCAGTTGTATAAACAAAACCTCCTGTTCCATAAGGACCAAACAAATAATCTCGTCCATAGTGATTGTATTGATAAACTCCATACACGGTCACAGCTGCATTTCTCTTCCCCACGGGCAGATCACAGAAGACATCCGTAGCTAACATTGTTACATCCTCGGATTCCAATTCACCTGTTACCTGTCGAACAACTCCATTAGGATGATACAATCCCCCTAACCCAACATTCAGAATTTTCTTTGTTCCCAGATAGCTTCCAGCGCGAAAAGGGAGGAAGTTACTTTCGTGATCCAACAAGGCAAACTCGTAATAACCAGAAAAAACCAAGCCTGCACTCCGTGAACCACGATAGCGTCTTCCTCCATAAATTGCTACATCGGGATAATCCGCAGGATTTCGTTCATCCAGGCTATTAGCTATAGCCTCATTTACCGACATCCTGTAGAAAAAACTCCCGATGTTCCCCTTAAAATAGACTCCCAAATGTCTTGCAAACTGATCGGACAATCCTAATGTCGACCAGGACTGTCTGTTATTATCTAAAGTCATTGAATTGATAGTCCCTGCACTATTGATTCGGGAAACACCGTTCCAGTAGTGTAAACCAGCACCTATTTCATGATTTTTATGTAACTGATACTGAACCCAAACATCGTGAAAGAATAGTTGTGAACTGGCTCCCTTTCCAACAGAAGACATATTCGATGAATTCATACTATTCAAACCAAAATGAGTCAGAATTAAAAACTTAGGTGTTATTTGGGCATAGGTCAGTACTCTTGCTCTTCTCAGTGACAATTCGACAGGTCGTTCATCACTAGCCTTATTATCTGCATATTGAAGCCAGACCTGTCCCCAGGCCAGAATACGGATATACTTTGATCCATCATTGCTAATATTCAAGCGAATACCAGAACCGTAATCCGGAGATCCCTGTGCCAGAAACACATCAGGTAGTAGTAGAATCAGAAAAAAACACAATAACCACTTTTTCATAGGCTGAATTTTTCACAACAAACCTTTCTTTTGGTTTTCGTGTTTCAAATTCTACTTTAATCGCCAATGAAAAAAATTTAAACTATAGTTTTGTAAATAGTATAGCTATTTCTTGAATCGCTCCCAGCGGATCACCATAAATTTGTCTCCCAATTCAGTAATAATCATACCTGCTCCCTCCAGGCGTTCCTTATCTGAAAGATAGTGAATGAGTTCCGAATGATTTACGATTTTATAGGCAGGATGATATTGTTGATTCGGGACTCTTTTCAGATTATACTCTTTCACCCAATTGCTTATTGTCACATGTGAAACGCCCAGTATTCGCTCTATTTCTCTCAGACTCATCCCCTCCAGATAGAGTTGCAATGCTTTAACTACATAATAATTATCGATACGTTTCCCCATCTTGGCTACTGTAAAGAAATAATTACATTCCTTACAGTGATAACGCTGCTTTCCAGCCACTACCCCACTCTTTATGATACGTTCATTTCCACATTTCGGACACAACCTGATTTGCATGACTATATTTATTTTGCATAAATATATAATTTTTGCAAAAAATAGTTAAAAAATGAAGTGATTAGTAGTAATTTCATTACCAAAAACCACCATAACACACACATCATAAGATACTTATCCTTAATAACTATCTTTTTTCTGCAGGCAAAGGCACCCGGTCAGTCTCACCTTCGATATCAGGAAATTGATGATTTTTCCATTTCGTTTTTGCAGATTCCAACGTTTCTTTATCCGAGCTGACAAAATTCCAATAAATAAAACGTTCTTCCGGAAATTTATCTCCGCCAAAAATAAATGCCATGCTATTCTTCTTTAATGTAAAAGAACACAAAGTACTCTCTTTTGCTATCAAAAGCTGTTTTTCACCAAAGACATGTCCGTCTGTTTCAACAGAGCCTTCAATTACGTATAGACCACTTTCACCAAAAAGTTCATCTCCGATATTTACTTCCACATCCTCGTCAGCTTTCAACTCAAGCATATAGGATGGACTATGCATAGGAACCGGAGATTTCATTCCTCCAAATTCTCCTAACACACAACGTATTGACAAATGCTCTTCTTTCAAAACGGGGATATCTTTTGCTTCTACATGTGTAAATTCCGGAGTAGAGTTTTCAATTTCCTTCGGAAGTGCCAGCCATATTTGAAGTCCGTGTACTATTTTATCTTCGGCAATATGTGAAGGTGGAGTTCTTTCAGAATGCACAATTCCTTTTCCGGCTTTCATAAGATTCACCGCTCCCGGACGTATTTCAATATCCGTACCAAGGCTATCTCTGTGCCGGATCACTCCCTCCAAAAGATAAGTAAGTGTAGACAATCCGATATGCGGATGCGGACCCACGTTTAATTTTTCTCCGGGAGGCAGATGAGCTGGCCCCATATGATCAATAAATATAAATGGTCCTACCATCCTTTTCTTTCTGAATGGCAATAGCCTACCTACCAAAAAGTTTCCTATATCCGAGGCTCTTTCCTCAATAATTAAATCAATGTTTGACATACTATAAAATTAAGCAAATTTCTTCTGATTTATAGGCCAAACTATGCCTAAAACAAGCCTATATTTATGTTTTCGAGTAGAATCAGCATACAAATCCTACTGACTAATAATTAGTTAGTCTAAAAACCCCTGTTTTTTAACTTTTTCCATTCAACTTTGTAAATAATTTTATTTAGATTCGTCACAATTATCAACATAGCGTTAATTTTTTCTTACTACTCATTAAGTTAATTTAATAAACTATGAAACACTCACTGGTAACATACACTACGGTTTCTGCGTTCTTCCTCTTTTTTAGTTGTCAATTATCTGCACAAAGCATAAAAAGAAGTACACTATCGTCTACAGGAAGCACAATAACAACAGGAAATGTTTATTTATCTTCAAGTACGGGACAAAGTTCGATCACAGGAACGCAAACTTCATCCGATTCGAAAATTCATCAGGGATTTCAACAGCCCCTTCAATTAACAAACGGAAGCGTTTCAAAACTCATTGATCTGGAAATATACCCCAACCCTAATACGGGTTCTTTTTATCTAAACACCAGTTTACCTGAAGACACAGACTATTCTTTTGTTCTATTCGACATGAATGGAAAACAGGTAACAGAAGGTTCTGCCGTATCAGGTACCCGAAAATTAGTAGAACTACCAAATGGTGCCGAGTCGGGAACTTACCATATTCATATCTTAACTACTGAAAAACTAGCCGGAAGTACTAAAATTATTGTCACACACTAATTTACATAACTCATGAAAAAAATCCTTTTTACGGTTGCTTCATGTCTGCTTTTTCACGGAGTGAATCATGCTCAGGACAATATGCAGCTGAAAGAAATTACCCTAGTTGGTGGAAAGAATTTTTCCTCCTTCATTTTTAAAGATTCTGGTGGATCAAAAGACAAAACACTGGATTATGTAATGTATAATTCCTTCGGTGCCAATCTTAGCTTCACGAAAAGAAATCATACCATTCGTCCCGAACTATTATTCAGACAGGCCGGAGCCAAATCTGATTTTGAAGGGACATCACTTTCATGGAAAATGAATTATCTCGATTTAAATGTTGCCTATCTATATAGTGTACTAAACACCCGCAAATTTGCTATTTCTCCGGGGGTTGGTATAGGCGCAGGGTACATGTTGAATGGGGAACAACATATTGGTGAGGTTCGTTATTCTGTTTCCGAAACTCAGGCTTTAAAGCGCTTCGATTTCGGATTTCATGGACTGGCTAACTTTAAAGCGTATCTGAATGATGCTTTTACAATCAGTCTTGAATATCGCTTCGGAATGGGAATTACGCAAATTGAAAATGATGTCAATGCACAAATGTCCCGAAACTTATATCACTCAGCACTGTTAGGTTTCGGTATATTGCTAAATCAAAAGAAATCCTCCCGATTTAATTAATTAAAACCCAAAAAACTTAGTATACTATGAAGAAGAAAATTCTAACAATTGCAGCGATACTGGCTTTCGGTTGGACATTTGCTCAAGTCGGAGAAGCACCACCACAAGGAATCAATTATCAAGCCGTTGCTGTCGACCTTAACGGAAAAGAGATAGTAGGTGTTGATATAAACGGAATGCCCGTAGCAGGAAAAGAGATTCGCGTACGTTTCAGCATTATAAAAAACACTTTTGACGGAGATCTTACCTATCGTGAGACACATGTGACAAGTACCGACGAGAATGGTTTGTTTAATTTGATCATCGGTCAGGGAACCCCTGATAATAACTCCGGTCTGTTTTCTTCTATTGACTGGGGAACAGGATATCACTTCCTACAGGTAGAATTGGACATTGCCGGAGGAACGGATTATAAAGACATGGGAACTCAACAATTATGGAGTGTTCCTTATGCCCTATACGCAGAAGAAGCCAAAAACGGTATAGAAAGTATTACTGATAACGGAGACGGCACCAGCACATTTATCTTTGAAAACGGTATTACTTATACAACGAATAATAATGCCGGACCACAGGGACCGCAAGGAGATCCCGGGCCACAAGGTCCACAGGGGCCTGCAGGACCACAGGGAACTCAAGGAGAAGGAATTACAAACATTACTGATAATGGAGATGGAACACTGACCATTACGTATGCAGGTGGTTCTACCGTAATAACCTCAGATCTTACGGGACCTCAGGGACCTCAAGGACCAGCCGGGGCAACCGGAGCGCAGGGACCTCAAGGAACCGCTGGAGATGGAATTACAAATATAACTGACAATGGTGACGGAACGCTGACTATTACCTATGGTAGTGGCGCTACTGTAATAACTTCCGATCTAACAGGTCCGGCAGGAGCACAGGGACCACAAGGACCGACAGGACCAACCGGGGCACAAGGACCACAGGGAGATCCTGGAGCACAAGGACCGGCAGGAGCGCAGGGTCCAGCAGGACCACAAGGACCTCAGGGAACCGCTGGAGATGGAATTACTAATATTACTGATAATGGTGACGGAACACTTACCATTACTTATGGAAGTGGCGCTACTGTAATAACTTCCGATCTAACAGGTCCGGCAGGAGCACAGGGACCACAAGGACCTGCAGGAGCCACCGGGGCACAG
>NZ_BAAAFH010000011.1:2529-109497 GCF_039523435.1 Wandonia haliotis | reverse complement strand
CAGGACCACAAGGACCTCAGGGAACCGCTGGAGATGGAATTACTAATATTACTGATAATGGTGACGGAACACTTACCATTACCTATGGAAGTGGCGCTACCGTAATAACTTCCGATCTAACAGGTCCGGCAGGAGCACAGGGACCACAAGGACCTGTAGGAGCCACCGGGGCACAGGGACCACAGGGAGATCCTGGAGCACAAGGACCGGCAGGAGCGCAGGGTCCGGCAGGACCACAAGGACCTCAGGGAACTGCCGGAAATGACGGTATATCTTTAAATTGGCTGGGAACATTAACTAGTGCTCCCTCCTCCCCTGGCTTAAATGATGCTTACTACAACAGCACCGATGGAATATCTTATGTTTGGAACGGTAGTAGCTGGAATATTGTAGCACAAGACGGAACAGGTGGTACAGGAGCAAACACATTAGACGAAGCTTACAACGAGGGTGGTCCGGGAGCAGGACGCGTGATAACTGCCAATTCCGGTGCTGTAGAAATTAACCATACTTCAACCGCATCCGGAAACCGTGCGCTAACAGTAACGACAACGCAAAATGGATCGTTTGGTATTGACGCTACTAATAGTGGCACAGGTGTAGCTATACGGGCACAAAGTACCAATGCAGCGAATACATTTGCTGCATTACAAGCTGAAACGAATAGCTCAACAGCCAATAACTCAGCTATTCTGGGATCTAACTCCGGTGCAGGATACGGGATTTCAGGTCAAATACCCTCTACAGCTACAGGAACAGCAGCTGTTTATGGGAATAACCTGAGAACAACGGCCGGCCATGGAATTCTTGGAAACGGATTTAACGGGGTAGTCGGTGAGGCTACTAACGGAGGTGGTTTTGGTGTTTATGGTGCTAATGCATCTGTTAGTGGTCTGGCTATCGGAACTTATGGAATTGGTTTTAATGGTATTTATGGCCAAACAACCGATGTAACAAACGGATGGGCGGGTTATTTTACATTTGATGTAGGTGTTGAAGGAACCGGTTTATCAACAGGTGGTTGGAATACAGTTTCTGATATTCGCTTAAAAAGTAATATTGTACCTATAGAATCTGCTTTGGATAAACTCATGTTACTGAGAGGAACAAAATATGTATTGACTACCCCTTCCAGTTCAAAAATTGGGTTAAACGATAGTAAAATGCAATCTGAGACCAAAACAAGGGTTCAATATGGTGTTATCGCTCAGGAAGTCGAAGCTGTTTTCCCTGAAATGATCTATGAAAAAGCAATTTTTAAAAATCAAGGAGACGATACAGTATATAAATCAGTAAATTATGATGCCCTGGTTCCGGTTCTTATTGAGGCTGTTAAAGAGCTAAAACAAGAAGTCGATGCCTTAAAAGAGGAAATTGAACAACTGAGAAATCAGGAGTAATATCCTGTTGTACTGAAAACATGAAAAATCGGAAGAGAACTCTTCCGATTTTTTTATTTCTACGAATGAATATGAAAAGATTTTTCTATTTTTGCAGCCCTGCCCAGGTGGTGAAATTGGTAGACACGCTATCTTGAGGGGGTAGTGCACTAAGTGCATGCTGGTTCGAGTCCAGTCCTGGGCACATTTTTTTCCTGGTATTAGGGAAAGTTGCATTCGAAAATACGGAGGTTTAATCTAACATCTACCGAAGCCAACAGTCGTTAGAACCAGAAGTAATACAGCATTGCTAGAACGATTATAATATTGACCCCTACAGGATAAACAAATGAAACAAATTCTAATTATTGTAGTTTTATTATTTTCTACTCCGCTTATTCTTGCTCAAGACAATCCGATAATTGAGACACTTGATTCACTATTCGATTCCGGACAATTTGAAAAACTTCAAAAGTTAACAGAACAAGAACTTCAGAAAGATTCGACCAATTATACTTTCTTATTCTACTCAGCACATAGCTTCTATGAACAAGGCTATTATCAGGAAGCATATGACCAATTCACCAGAACAATTTTAATGTACCCTGATAGCGGTATTTTATATAACAACAGGGGGCGTTTACTACTAGAGGTCCGAGAGTTTCAAGCAGCATACGATGATTACAATATTGAACTTAAGCTGGCGCAGGATGATCAAAGTAGAAAATCTGCTCTCCTAAATATCTCAGCGGTTCAATTATCTGTGAGAGATTATGAAAATGCTGCTGTAACTTTAGAGAAAGCCTATAAAATAGACTCTTCTGATACTGGAATACTCATCAACCTGGCTAGCGCATATTCAGATCTTGGGAAGAAAAGAGATGCTATAAAATATCTGGAAAGAGCTATTCAGCTAGATCCAGACTTCTATCCATCAATTTCTAACTTAGGATTTATTTATTTGGAACTTGAAGAATACTCTCAGGCATTGAATTACTTTGACATAGTTTTAACAAAATTTGGAAATAACTCCTTTACCTTAAATAACAGGGGGTATGCAAAACATAAACTTGGAGACAATACAGGTGCTCTTCAGGATATTGATCAATCCCTACAAATCGACCCTATAAACTCTTATGCATATCGAAACCGAGCTTTAGTTTATTTACAACTGGGAAAAATTAATGAGGCCTGTGAAGATCTTTATCGAGCAAATGCGAATGACTTTACTATAATGTATGGAGATGAAGTCAATCAGTTAATTGATTTACATTGTAAATAAAAATACCACTATCCAACCGTTTTCACACCCGGTTTTGAAAGAAAAAACAAACCGATAAAGCAAAGCAAACCATTAATTCCCAACAACTCAAAACCGAAACGGTATTCTTCAAAAACAACTTTTTCATAGTTTTCTTTGAAGATGAATATAGCAATAGGAATACTAAGACAAACCAGCCAGGCCCATTTGTCGTTCAGTTTTCTTTTCGTGAAAATTCCAAAGAAAAATAACCCCAACAACGGGCCATACGTATAATTGGCTGCTGAAAAAACAGAAGCAATCACATTTTGCTCCTTAAAACGCGCTGCCAGTAAAATTGTCACGAATAAAATTACTGTCATTACAACATGAATAATTTTTCGGATTTTCAATGCTTTCTTTTTATCTTCCAGCTTGTCTACCCTGAAAAGGTCAACACTTGCCGAAGTTGTTAGAGAGGTTAACGCAGAATCTGCACTCGAATAAGCTGCTGCTATCAATCCGAGAATAAACAAAATGCCAAATGTACTTCCCAAATCTCCCTTTAGTGCTACCATTGGAAACAACCGGTCACCCTGTAATGATTTATCAATGGAAGAAAATTCAGCCATTAGAGCAGGATTGGCATCCACATACGCGTATAAATAAGCCCCCAGAATCAGAAATACCAGATTTACAACAATTAATACCAGTCCCAATGTGATCATGTTCTTCTGAGCATCTCTTGTATTTCGGCAAGTCAGATTTTTCTGCATCATATCCTGATCCATTCCTGTCATGGCTATGGTTACAAACATCCCTCCTAGAACATGTTTCCACCAATAATTAGCAGCATTCGGATCATTTGTAACAAACCAGTTTACCGGGCTTGCCTGCTCCCAGATTCCGGCCTCTTTTACATCTATCGCATCTGAAATAAAATAGATTCCCAGAAATAAAGACAGAAGCATAAAGAATGTTTGTAAAGTATCTGTCCAGATAATTGTTTTAATTCCTCCCCGGTTGGTATACACCCAGATCAAGACAAGTGTCACAGCTACTGTCAGCCAGAAAGGTACCCCCCAATCACTAAAAACGAAATAGTGTAATACGTCTGCTACTAAAAATAATCGCAGGGAGGCACCTAACACTCTGGAGGTTAAAAAAAAGGATGCTCCGGTTATATGAGTTCGTTTACCAAATCGCTCTCCCAGATACGAATAGATGGATGACAGATTTTTTCTATAATACAGCGGAAGTAAAATAAAAGCTACGACGATATAACCAATCATATACCCCAGGATCATCTGCATATAGGAAAATCCCGATGATTCAACCCATCCCGGAACGGAAATAAATGTCACTCCGGATAATGAAGCCCCTATCATTCCAAAAGCAACGACATACCATTTTGAATTTCTGTTTCCGGTAAAAAAAGTTTCGTTATCTCCTTTACCACTTGTCAATCTAGCAAGGAGAACCAATGCAGCAAAATAGATTAAAATTACAGATAGTATGACGAATTGGGACATGCCGTTTTTTGCTCCGAAAATACAAATAATATTCGCTCTCCCTACAAACCCTGTAAGAGCTGTTTTCTATTATTTCCTGGTAACTTTATGTGTATAGATACCTTCTGCCGTTCTAAATTGTACCAAATAAATCCCAGAGGGAAACTCTGTAAAACTAATGGTATTTGACTGCTCAGGAGCTATTCTCCGAAGCATTCTCCCGCTTACAGCAAAAACAGCAATCTCTTCCACTGTCTGCTCATTAGATACCCAATAAAGTTTGTCCTCTACCGGATTCGGATAAACACGCAGCAAATGTTCTGCATTATTTTCAGGAAGAAGTAATGGAGAAGCTTCTCCGGGTAACATGACCCGAGAAGGCGAACCTTCGTCATGATGAATAATCAATGTTCCGGAAACTCCCGGATTCCCGGTGTACATCTCCCCGCCGTCCTGTAAATTCACATCCCAGCGTGGCGAGCTATTCCCGCTGACCAGAATTTTTATTTGGTGTCCATTATTCCATGTATAATTCACAAAAGGTAATTCTACTTCCACTTCATAAATCTCTCCGGGTTGCATAAATGCTTCATCCGACTCGCTATACCCATTTCTGAAGCGAATTCTTCTTATCCCATCATTAATCAGCATATTTCTTCCATCCGGATACTGATCAACTAAACGAACAACTAAATCAGCATCCGGACGATCTGATGCAACATATAGCTTTACAACCACTCGACCGGAAACTGTGTAATTATTTTGCAGTACAGGAGAAGAAAAAGTCACTACATCATTTCGCGATTCAAGTGATGTCTGATCATACGGTCCCTGATCCAACAAAGGCGTCAAGGTCTGTCCACCAATAGTAGGTGAAGGATTTCCCGGATCTGAAACAAAACCCGTAGCCCCGATTCCTAATTCGTGTTGTAATCGATTATTATCACTCAAATAAAGGATTCCATTCGACTCATTTTCTATCGAAACAGCATTTGTTCCTCCCCAACTACCAAGACCTGTTTCATAATACGTAATTAAAGGAGTGTTTTCCCAACCATTCGCATCATTCAGCAAATGGTACTCAAAAAACTGTCGTGCCATAATATCACTCCGAAATGCTGCATCCGGATACGTTAGTTCGCCCTGTACAGAAGACCCTACATATGCGGCTCCTGTTCCTCCATGAACCCACGGACCCACCAATAACCATTGCTTATCTCTTACAGATACAGCTGCTTCATTGCGCGTTGCTTCGTACCAGCTCATCATTTGGTCAATATTATGGTCATACCAACCTCCTATCTGCAACGTCGGAATAGAAATTTCCTGAGGATACCAACCATTGTTTTCTACATATTGCCAGGCAATGCTATAATAAGGATTTGACAGTACCATTGGCGACAAACCATAGCCTAATATATCCATTGTTGCAAGACGTGATTCCTCTAAAGCTCCTCCATAAAAATAGCACTGATAACACGTCTGTGGATCCGCAACGAGAGGAACAGCACAAATATGTGCAGGGTGCTGTTCCCGCGCTGTTTGATATTGAATTACTCCTAAAGCCGAAGGTCCCCAGGTCCCAACTTTTCCGTTGGACCAACTTTGCTGCGTAATCCATTCTATTACATCGTACCCGTCTTCCCCCCTATCAGGTTGAGCAACTGCAGCTGATGAGGAAGCATAAAATCCACGCCAGTCAACAATTACCCATATATAAGGGCTCGTATTAACATTCTGTAAATACCCGAGAGGTAACCCATTTTCAAAACTGCTCTTGTCATACGGTGTTTGAATCAATACAACCGGGCAGGTTGAACAATGATCCGGAATATACACATCCCCAGCTAAAAATTGTCCATCCCTCATGGGAATAGAAACCGTTTGTGTAGGAGTTAATTGACCTGAAACCAGTTCAATACTAAAAAAACAAATGACAATCAGAATTAAAAATCGTACCATTCTTATATTTTTGCAACCTCTATTTCTTATTCAGTGAAGATAGTGAAATCGTTTAAACACCACACTATCAACACAAAACATTAATAAACTGTTAAAATTACGGCGCATTAAAAAGGTGAGTCCAAAAAGGGATTCTGTAGTAATGAAAAATAAAAATGTACCTTTAGCTTAGATAAGTGGCTCATATTTATACAAACACCTGATTAATAAATAAAATTTGACGAAATGATTATAGAACCGAGAATGAGAGGTTTTATTTGTTTAACCTCACACCCTGTTGGTTGCGAAAAAAATGTTCTGAACCAGATTGAATATACCCGCAAGAAAGGAATCATCGACGGTCCCAAAAAGGTTCTGGTTATCGGAGCATCAACAGGTTTTGGACTTTCATCCCGAATCACCAGTGCTTTTGGGGCTAATGCAGCTACAATTGGTGTTTTCTTTGAAAAACCACCTTCTTCGGGAAAAACTGCCTCTCCGGGATGGTACAACAGTGCTGCCTTTCAAAAAGAGGCTGCCAATGCCGGAATTTATGCAAAAAGTATCAATGGAGATGCTTTTTCCGATGCAATCAAAAAGAAGACGATTGACCTCATAAAGCAAGACCTGGGAAAAATAGATTTGGTGATTTACAGTTTAGCTTCTCCGGTAAAAACAAACCCTAAAACAGGAATTACGCACCGATCTGTTCTCAAGCCTATCGGTCAGACTTTTTCCAATAAAACAGTAGATTTCCATACCGGAATAGTTTCGGATGTGACTATTGAACCTTGTTCTGAAGAAGATATTGCCAATACAGTAGAAGTAATGGGAGGTGACGACTGGAAACTCTGGATTCAAGCCCTTATTGATGCTGATGTTCTGGCGGATCAGGCAATGACACTAGCCTATTCCTACATCGGTCCACAAGTTACGAAAGCCATCTATCGCGAAGGAACTATCGGAAAAGCGAAAGACCATCTGGAAGCTACTGCATTCGAAATACAGGATTTACTAAAACCTTTAGAGGGCAGTGCGTTTATATCAGTTAACAAAGCATTGGTAACACAGGCAAGCTCTGCCATACCAGTAATTCCTTTATACATTTCCCTTTTATATAAAACCATGAAGGAAAAAGATCTTCACGAAGGTTGTATTGAACAGATAAATCGTTTGTTCAGGGAACGTTTGTATATAAAAGATGAAATTCCTTTGGATACTAAAGGAAGAATCAGAATAGATGACTGGGAAATGAGAGAAGATGTGCAAAATGAAATTACTAAGCTTTGGAAATTAGCTGACACATCAACGCTTCCTGAAATAGGTGATCTGAACGGCTACAAATCTGATTTTTTAAACCTGTTCGGTTTTGGATTTGATGGAGTTGATTACAATGAAGATGTCAATGAAAATATAGACATAAACGGATTAGTATAAGCGAAAACGACCAACAGATTCGTGTAGATAGACTAAAATGATTGTTTACACTAATCTGTTGGTACTCATTCTACTGCAAGAGAATACCTCAAACAGTTCGTAATGAAACGATGTAATCTGGTCCTTGGCATAGAGATTTCCGGTATTTTTGCAACAAAAAGATATGTCGGTTTCACAAGCAAATCCAACAAAACAAAAACCGGTTTACGCTATACTTATCGCAATTAGTTTTGCACACTTACTAAATGATTTATTACAAGCCGTAATTCCTGCAATTTACCCCAGACTGGAACAAAAATTCGATTTATCCATGACACAGATCGGGATAATTACACTTTGTTATCAGGTAGCTGCTTCAATATTTCAGCCTGTTGTAGGGGCTTATACAGACAAACATCCCAAACCTTTCTCTCAGGTTATCGGAATGCTGTTTACTATGACAGGAATTGTGCTTCTGGCTTATGCCCCCAGTTATTACTGGATATTAATTTCTGTTGTTCTGGTCGGAATAGGGTCGTCCATTTTCCATCCGGAATCTTCCCGCGTAGCTTTTCTTGCTTCCGGAGGACGAAGAAGTTTTGCACAATCCGTATTTCAGATTGGAGGTAATGCAGGAACAGCATTAGCACCACTATTGGTTGCCTGGATTGTTATTCCAAAAGGACAAATCTATCTTCTCTGGTTTGTCATTTTTGCCATTTTAGCGCAGATCACTCTTGGTTTTATAGGAAACTGGTATGATAAAAGTTTGAGAATTGCCCGTCGTCGTCCGAAAAAAGACATCTTGATACCGGAACTTTCCCGACTTCGGGTTACCGGGTCAATTATCGTTTTACTTGTACTTATTTTCTCAAAGTATTTCTACGTAGCCAGTATTACCAGTTACTTCCAATTCTATACAATGGATCGGTTCGGTTTAACAGAAGTGCAGGCACAGGTGTATTTATTCTATTTTCTGATCGCTGTTGCTGTCGGAACCTTACTGGGCGGAATTTTCGGAGACAAATTTGGTCGTAGGCTCGTTATCTGGATTTCAGTTCTGGGAGCAGCTCCCTTCACTTTACTTCTTCCTTATGCCAACCTTGAATGGACAGCTATTCTGGTTGTGATTATCGGGTTGATCATTTCCTCGGCTTTTCCCGCTATACTGGTATATGCTCAGGAATTACTCCCTAAAAAGATAGGTATGGTATCCGGCTTATTTTACGGTTTCGCTTTCGGAATGGGGGGACTGGGTTCTGCTGTACTCGGCTGGTTGGCTGATAGTACTTCTGTAACATATATCTATCACATCTGTTCCTATCTTCCACTGATCGGTAGTATAGCCTACTTTCTTCCTGATATGCATAAAGTAAGTTTCAGAAAAGAATAAATAGAGCACAAAAAAATCCCGGAAGAAAACTTCCGGGATTTTTTATATTTTGTAATATTCTATTACTTATTCTCCAACTACTTCGAAGTGGAAAACCTGCTTCACTTCTTTGTGAAGGTTTGCTTCTGCTTCATAAGTACCTGCATCCTTAATCGGCTCATCTTTGATTTTCAAAGATTTTCTATCGATATCGATATCCATCTTCTTCAAAGCGTCAGCCAATTGGATTGTGTTAACAGAACCAAATATTTTTCCATTCTCACCAACTTTTGCTCCAATTGTAACAGTCAATCCGTCCAATTTAGCAGCAAGCGCCTGAGCTTCTTCTTTAACTTTTGTTTCCTTGTGGGAACGTTGCTTTAGCATTTCTTCATGCGCACGAAGCGTTGAAGGAGTAGCCAAAATTGCATATCCCTGTGGAATAAGGAAGTTACGTCCATAACCTGGCTTTACCGTTACGACATCATCCTTGTATCCAAGTTTATCTACGTTTTTCTTAAGTATCAATTCCATCTTTTCAAATTTTTCGGATTCAACAAAAATTACTTAAGCATATCTCCTACGTAAGGAAGAATCGCCAGGTGACGAGCTCTTTTGATAGCTTTGTTCACTTTCTTCTGGTACTTAGCCGAAGTTCCTGTTACACGACGAGGAAGAATTTTTCCCTGCTCATTAACAAACTTCAACAAGAAGTTAGAATCCTTGTAGTCTACAAACTTAATTCCGCTTTTCTTAAAGCGACAGTACTTTTCTTTTTTGATGTCGATGTTAATCGGTGTCAAATATCTGATATCATCTGCCATGATTCAATGTTTTTTTAAGGTGAATAAATTAAGCTTCTACGGTTTTACCCATTTTCACTCTTCTCTTCTCAGCCCATGCCAAGTGGTCTTTTTCCATTCTAACAGTAAGGAAACGCATTACACGCTCATCACGTTTAAATTCTGTCTCGATCTTACCGATCGCAGTACCTTCCACCTGGAACTCAAGCAAGAAATAGAATCCTGTAGTTTTTTTCTGGATAGGGTATGCTAATTTCTTTAGTCCCCAATCCTCACTTGAAACTAATTTACCACCATTAGCGGCAATCAAGTCTTCGAACTTCTTTACTGTTTCCTTTGCCTGATCTTCAGACAAAACGGGAGTTAAAATGAAAACAGTTTCGTAACTATTCATAATACAACTAATTAAAATTTAAGGGCGCAAAGATAGCTAATTTACTGATAAAAACAAATTTGAGTATTTAATTTTTTACCTGCCATCCGTGATTACCACAAAAGTAGTAATTTCGCTGTTATGCTTATAGCTTCTGATATACAAAAAAGTTTTGGTTCGCTTTCCGTTCTAAGAGACCTGAACCTGACAGTTGAACAGGGAGAAATTATTTCTATCGTAGGTAGATCCGGTGCAGGAAAGACAACTCTCCTGCAAATTCTCGGAACACTGGAAAAACCTGATCAGGGGACTTTATCAATCGACGGCATCTCCCCTTTTGCGTTATCTTCTAATGAATTGGCTAAATTCAGAAATGAAAAACTGGGTTTCATCTTTCAGTTTCACCAATTACTTCCTGAGTTTACAGCTTTGGAAAATGCCGCCATTCCAGCTTATATCAATGGCGGTCAATCAAAAAAAGAAGTAGATAAACGAGCAATGGAACTTCTGGATTATTTAGGCCTCTCAGATCGCGCTCAACACAAACCCTCACAACTTTCCGGAGGAGAACAACAACGTGTAGCAGTTGCCCGGGCTTTAATAAATCATCCTTCCATCATTTTTGCGGACGAACCTTCCGGAAATCTGGACAGTGGAAATGCTACTGAACTACACAATCTATTCGGTAAGCTTCGTTCAGACTTTAACCAAACCTTTATCATTGTTACACATAATCCCGAATTGGCAGCACTTGCTGACCGCTCATTAACGATGACGGACGGACAATTGATTTCTGCAAAATGAATAGAAAAGAATTAAAAGTATTACTGGACGAAAAAGCGGATTTGTACAATCGTCCTGATTTTATTCAAACAGACCCCATTCAGATTGTCCATCGGTTTTCAAAACAGCAGGATATCGAAATCATTGGATTGTTAATGGCTACAATTGCCTGGGGAAATCGGAGAAGTATAATTAATAATGGCGAGAGACTGGTTCAAATCATGGAAAACTCGCCACATGATTTTTTATTAAACACAACGGAAGAGGATTGGCAGAAGATTGAATTTGTACACCGGACTTTTAACCGGGAAGATTTACTTTTTTTCTTTTCCGCACTAAAACAACACTATTCGAAAGAATCCTCTCTGGAGACCATGTTTCTTTCAGTAACCAATACACCATCCATAAAGGAACATATTTTTCACTTTAGAACCACATTACTCTCCTACCCTCATTTACAACGAACAGAAAAACACATCAGTAATCCGATGTCAGGAAGTGCAGCCAAACGACTTAATATGTTTTTGAGATGGATGGTACGAAAAGATGACCGGGGGATTGATTTTGGAATATGGAACTCCATTCCGCAAAGTTCACTTCGAATTCCTTTGGATGTACATACCGGAAATGTTGCCCGAAAACTAGGAATTCTGAGTAGAAAACAGAATGATTGGAAAGCTTTGGACGAAATTCACGCCACTCTGGATTCTTTTGACCCCAAAGATCCTTCACGCTATGACTTCGCTTTATTCGGACTGGGTGCGTTTGAAAACTACTGACGAACGAATAATTTCATTTTTCCCTCGCCAGATATACAGATCGTTTTATCGATTCATTTCCTGCTTATGCTTACATTTGCCGCATGGAGTTGATTGATAAATATTTTCCCGATCTCAGCGACGAGCAACACGAAAAGCTTGCCCAATTAAAAGCGGTCTACGAACACTGGAACAATCAAATTAATGTAATCAGCCGTAAGGATATGGATGATTTCTATGAGCGTCATGTTTTACACTCACTGGCAATTGCCAAAGTCATTAACTTCAGACCCGGAACAAAAATACTGGACATTGGAACCGGTGGAGGTTTTCCCGGAATTCCCCTCGCTATTTTATTCCCCGAATGCCACTTTTTTCTGGTGGATTCTATAGGAAAGAAAATAAAAGTCGTAAAAGAAGTAGCCGCCGAATTGGAATTAAAAAACGTACGCGCAGCTCATGAGCGCGCTGAAAATATCAAAGAAAAATTTGATTTTGTCGTGAGCAGAGCCGTTACAGCAATGCCCCGTTTTTTACCCTGGACCAATAATAAATTTCTGAAAGAGCAAAACAACTCTTATCCTAACGGGATCTTTTATCTGAAAGGAGGAGACCTGACGGAAGAATTAAAAGGAATCCGACAGGATATGGAAATCGTCGATTTGACCAAGTTCTTCGATGAAGCGTTTTTCGAAACCAAAAAAGTCGTTTATGTAAGAATGGTGCGATAAGACGCACCCTTTTTTTCTTACTACTCTACTTCTTATACAGAATCTCTTTTTCCCACATCCAAACACAGGTCAATCAGGAATCAAAAAATGATACACAACACAAAAAGGAGTTCCCTAACAGGAAACCCCTTTTCACACCTATAATGAGTTTATTTATCTCTTGTGATTACCTTCGTCAGAAACAGAAATCTTCTTTCTACCTTTGCGACGACGCGCAGCAAGTACTTTACGACCATTCTTTGTTGCCATTCTACTACGGAAACCGTGCTTATTCTTTCTTTTTCTTACTGATGGTTGAAACGTCCTTTTCATGACCTTTTATTATTATCAATTCGTATTTCAAATTCGGACTGCAAAGATAGTATAAATTTGGACACAGCAACAAAATTATTAAAAAAAGTAGAAAAAAGTCGTCAATAAGGCTTTGTCAACTACTTTTGTGGAAAAGAATCTCAGCATGCTCAGACCGAATAAGGATAAAAAGGAAAAAATAAAACTATCTAAGGATTCATACGCTAAAGCCAGACGAATTTTCTCCTACATCGGACCTTACAAGGGGACTTTCATTATTGGCTGGATATTTCTCGTTTTTTCCAGCTCTGTCGGATTATTATTCCCTTATCTAATGGGGCAATTGCTAGGTTCTCCTGCTAATATGGCAGACCTTAGCTCTCCTGAACAGAGTTCTTCTCTCCTGCAGTTGGATAGTATTAACTCAATTGCATTTGCACTCTTTATTTTGTTTCTATTACAATCTGTTTTTTCCTACTTCCGGATTATTCTTTTCACCCGGGTAACTGAAAACACACTTCGGGATCTCAGATATGTTGCCTTTAACAGACTTATCCATATGCCCATGGATTTTTTCAATAAAAACAAAGTGGGCGAACTCACCAGCAGGATTTCCGGAGACCTGAACCTCATTCAGGAAACTATGCGTACAACCATTGCTGAATTTTTTCGCCAGGTTGTCATTGTTTTAGGAGTCGTTATCTGGCTGTTCTTTCTATCCTGGGAATTAGCATTAATTATGCTTGCTACGGTTCCGGTAATGGCTATTGTTGCTGTTTTCTTCGGGCGTTTCATTCGGGGACTATCTAAAAAAGCGCAAGACTCCGCTGCTGCGTCCAACGGGATTATAGAAGAAAGTCTGATAGGAATCTCTAATGTAAAATCATTTACCAACGAAGCCCTTGAACTACTTAAATTCAAAAAGGCCATCGAAGAGATCCGTCAGTTGAATATAAAAAGTGGAAACTGGCGGGGAATTTTTGTCTCTTTCATTTTTCTATGTCTTTTCGGAGCCATTATCTTCATCATCTGGAAAGGTGTTCACATGGTTCAGGTTGAGCAAGCTATGAGTTTGGCTGACTTTTTCTCCTTTATCATGTTTACTGTGATGTTAGGTGCTTCTGTCGGTTCTCTTCCCGATTTATTCGCCTCCATTCAAAAAGCAGTGGGATCAACCGAACATTTAATGAATATTATTGAAGAAGCTTCGGAGCAGGAATTGCTAAAAGGGAAACAGGAAATTCAGTTGCACGGAAAAATCGAGTTTAAAGATGTCCGTTTTGCTTACCCGCAACGACCTGATGTGGAAGTCTTAAAAGGACTTTCTTTTGAAGCGCAGCCTGGAGAAACGATCGCTCTTGTTGGTTCGAGTGGTGCCGGGAAGTCAACTATATCTTCCCTGTTATTGAATTATTACACTATCCGGGACGGCGCAATTCTGTTTGATAATAACTCCATTGATACTATTGAGGTAAAAAACCTGAGAAGTCAAATGGCAATTGTTCCTCAGGAAGTCATTTTATTCTCAGGAACTATCCGGGAAAATATAGCATACGGTAACCCCGATGCTACAGAAGAAGAAATTCGGGAAGCAGCACGTCAGGCGAATGCATTTGACTTCATCGAAAGTTTCCCTGATAAATTTAATACAGAAGTTGGTGATCGCGGAATCCAGTTATCCGGAGGACAAAAGCAACGCATTGCCATTGCCAGAGCTGTTCTAAAAGATCCGGCTATACTAATTCTGGATGAAGCTACCAGTGCCTTAGACTCCGAATCGGAAAAACTGGTTCAGGAAGCTCTGGATAAACTAATGGTTGGTCGAACCAGTATTGTCATTGCGCACCGTCTGTCAACGATTCGAAAAGCCGACAAAATCATCGTAATTGACAATGGAAAAGTAGTTGAATCCGGAAAACACGAAGTCCTTATGGAAATCGAAAATGGTATTTATTCTAACCTAATGCAATTGCAAGGCGGAAACTAATTTTACCCTCCGAAAGTTCTTTTGCAGCTTTTGCAGTAGTACACTTCCTTTTTGTACAAAGGCCAGACAGAAAAAGCAAACGAGATCAGCATTGCTATAAAGCTCCTGAACCCGGAAATATCATTAAAATCATTGGTAACATTAGTTCCCCCACATTTTGGGCATTGAATCGCTTTCCCTTCCTTATCGATATACGGAAGCTCATTCATTTCCCGAATAACTTGCAACGCTTTTTCAATATAAGAATCGGGAACCTGCAGTTTAATACCCCCAACAGCATTAGCATAAAGTGGATTTACAGAAACGATTTGTTCATCCTTCAACTGACAGGGAATTTCGTTAGCCTCCAGCTGTATGCGTGCGAAATGAGCTTTTATCGGATCGTAATATTCAGTAAGTGTGACCCAATTTATCATTACTTTGCCACTTTTTCTAACATAGGAACAAAAGAGAATTCACCAAACTGATCTACTTGTAACGTTCCGTCCGGATTCTTTGTTACCTGGTGCATAATCTGTTTAGCCCCCTCTCCTACCGGAATGATCATCTTTCCTCCGGGCTTCAGCTGTTCCACCAAAGCTTCGGGAATAAACGGAGCTCCACAAGTAACGATTATCCCATCATACGGAGCATACGAGGGCATTCCTTTATAGCCATCGCCAAAAAACAGTTTCGGAGTATACCCCAACTGACTAATAATTTTTCTCGATTTTATAAAGAGTTCTTTCTGACGTTCCATACTGTATACACGTGCCCCCATTTCACACAGGACACTTGTCTGGTATCCTGACCCTGTACCAATCTCAAGAATTTTTTGTCCTCTTTGCGGATTCAGTAACTGAGTTTGGTAGGCAACCGTTCGCGGGTGACTGATCGTCTGTCCTACCCCGATCTGAAAAGCGACATTAGAATATGCCTGCTCTACAAAAGCAAGGTCTAAGAAAAAATGGCGGGGGATTTTCATCATCGCGTCCAGAACACGCTCTTCTGTTATACCAAAATAACGTAATTCCTCGATGAGTTTTTTTCTCATCCCCTTATGCTTAAAACTATCTTCCATTTTTCTTAATCCAGTAATCCTTCGTAGTCCAACACCCACATTCCACGGAAATCACCAAGTGAATACTCAATAGCCTTGTCATGCGGATAATATTCTTTTATCACTGCATACGCTGCAGGATCTCTATCTTCTTCATTCCCGTGGCATTTCAAACAAACAGGCATTCCTATTAAAATAGGTTTATAATACGTATGTTGTGTTTGATTAATCTGGGATAGCGGCATATTACCACTTTCTTTTCCTTTTTGAAAAGCAAGTAAAACTTCTTTCTCGTATGCGTCAGGAGCATTTTTTTCGTTTCTATTCTGAGCCGACACACGACTGATTCGTGCACCGACCACTTCAGACATCGAATCTGTCAGGTTCTGGGCTTTACTACTACAAAATAATACGGCAGATTCAAATCCCTCTTTCTCAATGGCAGAAGTAAGGTTGCCAATAAGCACACTTTGTACCTCCCCTATTAAGCTATCCAACCGATCCGTATCAGGAACATCTGAAATTAACTGATCGGAAGAAACTATTGTATCCGTTTCCGTCTGACAAGCTGCGAACAAAAGCAGCAGTAGTACAATCCCACCTGTTGAAACCTTTTTCATAACGCAATAATTACCGTATTTCAGAATAGTTTTCTATTCTTCTTTAAAAATACGAAATTATTCCTGTTCTTCTTCCTCCTCTTCAACTGCATCTTCATCATTTCGCTGACGAAGTCGCTCTTCTACATCTTTTGGTAAACTTTCAAAGAATGTATCCCCTCTAAGACCAAGACGCAGACATTCCAAGGGAATTACCTCATTAGGAGCAATATTCCCCAGGTTCACATCGGCTCCGAAGAGCTTTATAAACCAAACCTGCTGGTTTTTCTGAGGTGCCTCCCACAAAATATCATCCGGATTAACCGCTTTAATAATACGATTAATCAACAGGGTGTGTGCTGTTCCGTTAGCACGGAAAACACCAACATTTCCTGCTTCTCGTCCTTCAGCAATTACTTTCCATGAACCTGCTTCCAGCTCCATTTTCATGCTCTTAATCCATTTTCCCGGGCTAATCAGAATCCCTGAATCTTTAGACCCCACTTCGGAAAGGATTGTTCTGTCCTTAGACATTTTTGCAATCAATTCACATTTTTCCTCATGTGGAATGATAATGGAACCATCAGATATCTCAGCCAGATCAAGATCGTATTTATCCAAAAGTCGGAAAAAGTCCTCATGCATTCCACGCGCATAAAATACTTCAAACAAGGTTCCTCCAAAATACGGACGGATCCCTGCCTGCTTGTAGAGTTTCAACTTCTCTTCCAGATTTGGAGTTACCATAGCAGTCCCAAATCCAAACTTCACGATATCTGTATAAGGGGCATTCCCTTCAATAAACAATTCGGTCTCTTTCAATCCCAATCCTTTATCCATCATCATGGTAACCCCTTTTTTTCGGGGTCTACTACTTCTGCTCGGAATAAAAGGCAATTCAAAATTCATCTTATTATTTTTCTTCAATTAGTTCATACAATTGAATAAACTGAGGTATCATCTCAGCCTCTTCAAAGTGTAAAAATAGTTTTTTCGCCACATTAGGACGCAAAAAGACAAGATCTTTAAACAGTAATAATGCATCTGATTGTTTACCAACCATCCAGTACAATTTGACTAACAGTAACTTAGATACTCCTTCCAGTTGATTTTCTGTTATAAACTGCTCAAGCCGTTCGACGCCTGTTTCCAAATCGTTAACAGCGACAAGTTTGATATAGTCAATCAGCAGGTCTTCATTTGACGGATCAAGAGCAAGTCCTTTGCTGTAGGCTACCTCTGCAGCTTCCAAATCCCCTACTTTCAGCTCACATCCTCCCAACACATGGAAATAATCCGGATTGTTCGGTTCCAGTTCAACTGCTTTTCGGATAAAATGAATAGCCTCATTTTCTTTTCCCTGCAAATCAAGAACGATTCCGGTTCCCAACCAGGGTTCGGGAAGTTCCGGACTTAATTCACGACTGAGTCTGTAATAATGTAAAGCCAGATCATACTCTTCCAATTGTTCGTATGCTTCTGCAATATAATTTACAATTACAGCATCTTCTCCATCCAGCTCCATGCATTTTTCAAAGCACTCAATCGCCATTCGGAACTTATTCAAAGAAACATAGGCATTCGCCAGATTAAAATAAGCCGAAGTAAAGTTATCATTGATCAGGATACTGTAATCGTATGCCCAAGCCGCTTTTTCGTAGTTTTCAGCTTTCGAATAGGCGTTCCCCAGATTATACCAGGTAGTAAATGAATACGGGTTAAAATCCAGATAAACCTCGTAGCATTTAACCGCTTCTTCTATATCTCCTTTCTGATCATAACAATATGCCAGTTCATAGACAGCACTTTCATTCTCCGGATTCTCTGAAACCGCCTCCGTCAATATCCGGATCGCCGAATCATAATCATCCAGTGCCTGGTATTCAAACGATAAATCAACATAGATTTCATCCCGTTCCTCTCCGGAACTTTGCGCCAATGCTTTTTCAAAATACCTAACAGCACTTTTAGAATCTCTGAGCTGACTGTGAACAGATGCACGGGTCAATAAGTACTCCTGATCTTCCTGAACAAAGCGTTCTACTTCAAGCAGTAAGTTCAGTGCCTCATTCAACTTACCTCCTCCGGACAACACCTGAGCCTTACGGATTTTAAAGGTTGTATTCATCGGAAAATGATAGAGCGCATGATCTACACATGCCAATGCTTTCCGATACTGGTTATTCATGATAAAATGATCAAGCATCATTTCAAGACGATCCGAATCAAAAAACTCCGAAGAACCATTCTTTATCATGGTCTCAAACCGCTCTAAATCATCGTAAAAAGCGCTATCTCTGTACTCTTCCTCTTCGCTGTCAAACATACGCCTACATTTGCTTTTCTAAAGATACGAAAGGAAAAAGGTGTTTTCCTCCGCCTTTGGATTTGTTATCAACAATTGATTAACAAATTTGATTCCCAAAACGAAAAATGAGCGGGAAATCCCACTCATTTTTCCTTGTACCTATTTTCCTCCGGCACGTTTTCTATCGTGCTCTTTCAATAAAATCTTTCTCAAACGAATTGTTTGCGGAGTAACTTCCACGTACTCATCTGATTGAATATATTCCAATGCTTCTTCCAGACTGAATCGTTTCGGGGGTGCCAATTTGACCTTATCGTCTGCCCCGGAAGACCGCATATTTGTCAGCTTTTTCGTTTTTGTGACATTCACAACAAGATCTCCCTGACGTGAATTTTCTCCGATCACCTGTCCTTCATAGATTTCCTGGTTTGGCTCTACAAAGAAACGTCCTCTTTCCTGAAGGTTGTTCAATGAATAAGGAATTGCCGATCCCTGCTCCATCGATATCAATGATCCGTTCATACGTCCCGGAATTTCTCCTTTGTAAGGCTGGAATTCAAGGAAACGGTGTGTCATGATCGCTTCACCCGCTGTTTGTGTCAACAGGAAGTTACGCAAACCGATAATTCCGCGCGAAGGAATAAGGAAACGAATAATCATTCGATTTCCTTTCGGTTCCATATCCGTCATTTCTCCTTTACGCTTCGACACTGCTTCAACAGCCGTTCCCGAATGCTCTTCCGGTAAATCGATTGTTAACTCCTCAACAGGCTCGCATTTTACTCCGTCAATTTCTTTAATGATTACCTGAGGCTGTCCTACCTGAAGCTCATATCCTTCGCGTCGCATTGTCTCAATCAATACCGACAAGTGCATTACTCCACGACCGAATACAACCCATTTATCAGCTGTTGCACCTTGTTCAACACGCATTGCAAGGTTCTTTTCCAATTCTTTTTCAAGACGCTCCTGAATATGACGTGATGTAACGAACTTACCTTCTTTACCAAAGAAAGGTGAGTCATTGATACTAAACAACATACTCATTGTTGGTTCATCAATAGCGATACTTGGCAAGGGTTGCGGATTTTCAGCATCACAGATTGTATCTCCGATTTCAAAACCTTCAATCCCTGTAACCGCACAAACATCTCCCGCCTGTACTTCAGATACTTTTTTACGCTCTATTCCGTCGAAAACAAATACCTCTTTAATACGGTGCTTTTCCTGCTTTCCATCTCTTTTTGACAGAATAACCGGCATATTTTCTTTCAATTCTCCGCGATTCAATCGTCCGATTGCAATACGTCCAACATAGGAAGAGAAATCCAGAGAAGTAATCAGCATTTGCGTATTCCCTTCCTCAATTTTACGAGGTGGGAAATACTCCAGAATTTTATCCAACAAGGGTGTAATGCTATCAGTAGGCTGCTTGTAGTCTTCTGACATCCAACCGTTCTTCGCAGAACCGTAGATCGTTGCAAACTCCAACTGCTCTTCATTAGCATCCAGTTCAAACATCAGATCAAAGACTTTTTCATGTACTTCTTCCGGAGTACAATTGTCCTTATCCACTTTATTGATCACAACCAATGGTTTCAAACCAATCTGAAGTGCTTTCTGAAGTACAAAACGCGTCTGTGGCATAGGTCCTTCAAAGGCATCCACCAACAAACAAACACCGTCAGCCATATTCAATACACGTTCTACCTCACCACCAAAGTCGGCGTGACCCGGAGTATCAATAATATTGACTTTAGTGTCTTTATACTGAACGGATACATTTTTGGAAACAATTGTAATTCCTCTTTCTCTTTCAAGGTCATTGTTATCCATTATCAGGTCTCCTCCCGATTCTTTCTTTTCGAGAGAACTTTCACCTGCTTCGATCATTCGGTCAACCAGGGTTGTCTTACCGTGGTCAACGTGTGCAATAATTGCGATGTTTCTGATTTCCATGCACTAAATTAATATGACTTTTTTGAACTTCTTTTACCTTTAAATCCTCCGGACTTTGATGATGATCCTTTAGAACCAAACTTTGATCCTCCTGAACGTCTTCCTCCCGAAGATGATGATGAACCACCTCTGGAACGACCTCCTGATCTTCCGCCTCCGGAATCCTTGGTCAACTCGACATTGAGTGATTTCCCTTCAAACTCTGCTCTGCGCGATGCATCCAGAATAAGGTTCGCTAATTCAGGTTTTGTTTCAAAGAATGAAAATGCTTCTTTAATATCAATACGACCAATATCACTTGAATTCAAACCTGTTTCGTCACAAATTACCCGCAATAATCCTCCTGGATTCAGTCCGTCCTTGCGTCCGAGGTTTACAAAGTAACGCTGTGCATTCCCATCGCTTTCTCTTCTTCTTCCTCTTTCTCTTCGCTCTCCTCCGTTATCATCTCTCGAGGCTTTAGCATTAAGATCTGATGCATTTCTATAGAACTCAAGAAATCTTGCAAACTCAGCACTTACAAATTGCTGAATCACTTCCTCTTTGGAATGTCCTTCAAACATTTCAATAATCTGAGGCATGAATTCATCCAATTCTTCATGGCGTAATGGTGCTGCCACTACTTTCTGAACAATTGAATTTAACTGCGTCTGGAACACTTGTTCTGTACTAGGAATCTCACCTAACGTAAACGTAGTTCTCATCTGCTTTTCAATAGCCTTAATTTTGAACTTTTCCTTTGGGTTGATCAAAACAAGAGATTCTCCTTTACGTCCTGCACGTGCTGTTCTACCACTCCGGTGCGTATAATTTTCAATATCATCCGGCAGGTTATAATTGATCACGTGCGAAATATTATCTACGTCAATACCACGAGCTGCAACGTCAGTAGCAACCAATAATTGTAAATCTCTTCTTCTGAAACGATCCATAACACGGTCACGCTGTGCCTGAGACAAATCTCCATGCAATGGTTCCGCGCTATACCCTTCTTTTCCTAATTTTTCAGCGACATCCTGTGTTTCTCTTCGCGTACGACAAAACACCAGTCCGAAAATTTCAGGGTTAACATCAATCAATCGTTTCAATGCCAGGTAACGATCACGTTCTTTCACCACATAATATATGTGATCGATATTTTCGTTACTCTGATTTTTATGCCCGATGGAAACTTCCAACGGATCTAACATATAATTCTTTGCAATCTGTGCAACTTCCTTCGGCATTGTCGCTGAAAAAAGCCATACATTTTTGTAATCGGGAGTCTGGTTAAGAATCATGTCGATATCTTCTTTGAATCCCATATTCAGCATTTCGTCTGCCTCATCCAGTACAACCGTTTCTATACGGTTCAGATCAATAGCCTTACGGTTGATCAAGTCAACCAAACGACCTGGAGTAGCTACAATAATGTTTGCTCCCTTTTTGATTTGCGTGATCTGCCTCCTGATGTCAGCTCCTCCGTATACAGCAACTACGGTATCCGGCTGAAGATATTTTCCGAAAGCAGCTAAATCTTTTGCAATCTGAAGACATAGCTCTCGGGTCGGACATATAATAATTCCCTGAGGAAATTTGTTCGACCAGTCGATAATACTTAAAAGTGGTAATCCAAATGCTGCTGTTTTCCCCGTTCCTGTCTGCGCCAATCCCACAAAATCACTCTCTCCGGACAAAAGGTGGGGTATGGCTTTCTCCTGTATAGGTGTTGGTGTTGTAAAGTTCATATTTTCAAGAGCTTGAAGAACTTCCGGCCGTAACCCTAATTCGTTAAAAGTCATAAATTTATTTAAAATTGGGTGCAAAGATACGACATTGTTTTCACTTTGTAGTGTTTCGTTGATTATTATGTTGTTAAGTTACGTTATTTCAACCATCCTCCTCTTTTCACAACCCGATAAATAAGCCCGTGCGGAATGAGAACAGCTACCCCCAGCATAACTTTTGTCAAAACACCCGGCACTACGTTAGATCGATTTCTGAATAACCCTCTGACTCCGGCTTTAGCAACAGAACGAGCAGACATCATTACCCCCAGTTTCCTTCCTAACTCCACATTTACACCTTTACCATCGTATAGATTGGTAGCTGTTGCCCCGGGACTAAGCGTTGTTACATGAACCCCATACACTTTTAACTCTGAACGAAGACTGCGCGAAAAACTTTTGATATAGGCTTTTGTCGCTCCGTAGAACGCAATCCCGGGAAATGCCTTGTAAGCAGCAATTGACGAAGTATTCAATATATACCCTCTTCGTTTTTCTTTCATTTCTTTCCCCAGAAGAATGCACAGTTCAGAAACCGTTCTGATATGCAAATTTATTATTCGCCCAGCTTGTTCCGGATCAACCTGTACAGATTCTTTAAAAAAGAAAAAGCCCGCATTGTTTACCAGTATTTCAATGTCAACATCCAGTTCTTTTATAAACGAATAAAGATTTGTTGCTGCATTCTCTTCCGCCAGATTCATACAGTGACTAAAGACAGTTATTCCTGTTTTCTGTATCCGACTGGTTGCGTGCTTCAATCCCTGTTCGTCATTACTAACCAAAAACAAGTCATATCCTCTCAAAGCCAGCAATTCGGCAATCTCTAAACCTATCCCGGAAGAAGCTCCGGTTACGAGTGCTGTTTTTCTGACACCTGTACTACTCATCCTTTCGGATTACTTTGTAAAAGGAATAAAACGAGGTACTTTTTGCTGATATTCTTTGTAATCCGGATATTTTCCGGCAGATATATTCTCACTGAAATCAGAACTTCCTTTAAACAGAATAACCAACAATAAAGCTCCCGAAACAGACCAGTTTAACCAATTTCCCGAAGCAGCCACACTAAAGAAATAAAAAGAAATCCAAACGGATTGTTCTGCCATATAATTCGGATGCCGGACAACCGACCAAAGTCCTTCGGCTACAAAGCCTTTCTCATATTTTCCCTCCAAAGGAATTCCTGCTTTTATCCGACGATGTTTTTCTGTCTGAAAGTCATATTGTTGTTGATCTGCAATAAACTCAATTACAACAAAGAAGAGCACAAAAAATGCAGCCGTATAATCCAACCAGTTTAACGGTGTATTGGTTTGTACGGCATATAGCGCAGGAAGTGTAAATAACAGAATCAGAGCATTCTGATACCCCGAAATAAATAACAGATTAAAAAGTGAAAATACCCACGGACGATTTAACGGTGCCATTTCTCTGAGTACAGGCCACCTGTAATCTTCTTCACCTGTCCAGAATTTCCAGGAATACCCTCCCCTACGTGCAAAATTATATGTAAGACGTGCTCCCCATAGAGACACCACTACAGCCATTAATACGGAGCGTTCGGTGTAACCAACAGAATGTGCGATATACCAGGCATAAATCAACGGTGAGATACTCCATAATTTATCTACCTGTGAATAATTCTTTGTCAATTCTCCTACAACAAAACAATACACTGCAATTGCTCCTGCAATATAAAACAACCCGGTTAAAACCGATTGAATTTCCGGTTGTAACGGATCATCAAAATAATAGGTAAAAACAGGAATAACAACAAGTGTAAAGAGTAATAATAAAGCTGTTCTGATCATCTCATTATTTTTTTCGAAAGATACAAAAGACAAACAAGCGTGGTACAAAATGGTTGTCAGTTTTATATTTTTTCGCCCGGACATTTGGATTTTCATACTAAATATCACTACTTTCGGCTTAACACAATTATTTATTCGCATGGGATTTATTAAGGAATTTAAGGACTTTGCCATGAAAGGCAATCTGGTTGATCTGGCAGTCGGTTTTGTTATGGGAGCAGCCTTTACGAAAGTAACGGGAGCTTTTATAAAGGGAATGGTTATGCCATTAGTAGGATTGATTCAAGGAAAAGATATGAGCCAGTGGAAATGGGTCGTACGGGAAGCTGTCACAAATGATGCCGGAGAGATAACCACCCCCGAAGTGAGTGTGCTGTACGGTGATTTTATTGGTGTAACACTTGAATTCATTATCGTAGCTTTCTTTATGTTCCTTTTGGTGAAAGGAATTAACAGAATGAAAAAGAAAAAAGAAGAAGCTCCTGCTGCGCCTCCAGCACCTTCCAAAGAAGAAGTGTTGCTCGGTGAAATTCGCGATCTTCTGAAAAACAAGTAATTGATTTATATACGTAGTTAAGTGCACGGATTTCTGTATAGTCCGTGCATTTTTTATTTTCTTTCAGCCGCTATTTTTTTATTCTTGCGTACCTTCGTGCTGTGAATATCCCATCCAGATATATTGAAGAGGCAGTTGAACAGATGGCCTCTCTTCCAGGAGTAGGAAAAAAGACTGCTCTTCGTCTTGTGTTGCACCTTTTAAAACAAGAAGAATCAGATGTAAAACGATTTTCTGATGCGTTTACCCGCATGAAAAAAGAAGTAAAAACCTGCTCTTCCTGTGGAAATATTTCTGACGGTGAAATCTGTGAAATTTGTCTCAACCCGAGACGGGATCATTCGGTGATTTGTGTTGTTGAAGATTTGCGTGACATCATGGCTATAGAAGCGACTTCTTCTTTCAAAGGAATCTATCACGTATTGGGAGGTATTATCTCTCCAATGGAAGGGATAGGACCTTCGGATCTAAACATTCCTTCATTACTTGAAAAAGCAAGAACCGGCGAAGTACATGAAATTATACTGGCACTCAATGCTACAATGGAAGGAGATACCACCAACTTTTATCTCTACAAAAAACTAAAAGAATTTCCTGTAATTATTTCCACACTTTCCAGAGGAGTTGCTGTTGGGTCGGAGCTGCATTATGCTGATGAATTAACACTAAGCCGGTCGATCATGAACCGCATGCCGTATGAAAGTAATTTAAAATAAAGTTTTAGCTTTTTCAACAACTTTCACAGTATTCCACGGCTAATCTGAGGTAAATTTTTTCGCTGTGAACTTCCAAAAGGACAACTGTCGCAGGCATCATTTGTTGTGATTATCAAATACTTTATAAGTAGTACGATTACCAAAAACTAAATAGCGGTCAATATCCATATATTACTCTATAATTATGGTATTTTTGAATAAACGTTGATCTATTTATTTGGGATCTACATTTAATTTTTCGGGAATATTTTAAACCAATGACTGTACAATTTTTAGAAATAGAAGATTTCATAAAAAAACACTTGTGCTTGCAACCCGGCGATGCGGAAGATACTTCCTGTTCAGTCTTTCGTGTGAACGAATGTCTGAAACCGATTGATGCAGTTAAGCTCAATTTTCATTTGGTTATTTTATGCACAAAAGGTAAATGTGATCTTACGGTTGGTCATCACGACTTTTCAATACAATCATCTGCGCTTTCTATTGTTCCACCGCACACTGTTTTTTCTGTTAAACATTTTCCCAAAGGTTTTGACGCGTATTTCTTACTTTTTAAATCTGATTTCGTGAAGAAAGGGGTTGTAAAAAGTGAGATTATGGAAGAATTATTGTTCATCAATCCCGATTATCCGCCAATTTTCGATTTGGAAGAGAGCAACTTCAACGATATAGTATACAAATTCAAAAAGATCAAGGAAGAATTAGAACATCAATCGCCATTCTGTCTTGAAGTTTCACGCCTGTATGTCTTGCAAATATTATATGAGTATAACAGAGTTTGTGAAATATGCCTTTTAAATTCCGATAAACTCATTAACCGGCAATATCAGGTAATGTACGAATTCCGGAAATTGGTAGACAAGAATTTCCACCGATATAAAACAGTAAAGGAATATGCAGACTTGCTGTTTCTGTCGTCAAAATACGTTAGCGAATGTGTAAAAAATCAGACCGGTGTATCTGCGCTTACCCTCATCCAAAACCGAATTATGCTGGAGGCCGAATTACTATTAAAGTATTCCCAGCTTTCTATAAAATCTATTTCCGACACATTAGGCTTTGCTTCTACTTCTGCTTTTTCCCGTTTTTTCAAAGGCATAAAAGGCATATCCCCTGTTCATTATCAAAACAAACAGGAAAATTGACAACACAAACCGAATTTCTGTAATTGTTTGCTCTGGTTTTTATCAGGAATTTTGTTCCGTAACAGTAAAACAAATTTTATGAAACGGAAATATTTAGGTGTTATAGCAATGGCTATTTCATCAACCTTGTTTACTTCCTGTAACAATGAAACGAATTTAAAAACTTCTACTAACAAAAACGAAATGAAAGCTGTACAATTTAGAATAGCAAGACCAACCAATAACCTTACTGAAGTTGTAAAATTTTATCAGGAGACCTTAGGGTTAGAGGTGTTGGGAAAATTCGAGGATCATTTGGGATATGATGGTGTGATGTTGGGAATGCCCGATAAAACCTATCATTTGGAGTTTACCCAACACGTAGATAAAACTCCTTTACCCAAGCCTACAAAAGAAAACTTACTGGTGTTTTATTACGACAATCCGGATGAATACAAAAAAGCCAATGAACGTATTCAAAGAACGGGAATACTACCTGTAGAGCCTGAAAACCCTTATTGGAAAGGCAAAAGCGAAACGTATGAAGATCCGGACGGTTGGAGAGTTATTTTATTTAACGGTGTTTATAATCCGTAACGTTTTTAGTTTGGAACCTAAAGAATATAGCCCCGTTTTTTCGGGGCTTTTCAGTCAGATATGTCTCGGGATAAATACCAACAAAGGCTTTTAATTATGGATGTAGTTTCTACCAATTTTCCAAGGGAATACGATCGGATTGAAACTTCACTATACTCATGAATTGATACTAAATCGATCATAATCCACATGCCGTATAAAAGTAGCATCAAATCAGTACGAAACTATTTTCTCTTTACTTCTTTCTCGTAGATTTCAATCCATTGTTCAGGAGACATTTTACGTACCAGTTCACCAATTAAATCAAACGGAATTTTGTCCGGTTTTTTAAACCGAACACAGCTTTTCCCCATATCGAGTTTCAGCGAGCAATATTTGGGATACTCCTGCACAAACCAATCCAGTAATTCCGGATTTGCGTACATTCCCATGTGGTAAAATGAAATCGCATTTTTCTGAGATGCCATTCCCAGAAACGGAAGTGGTTGTTCAGGGTTACAATGGTAGCCGGCAGGATATAGTTCATGCGGAACAACATATCCTACCATACCATAACTCATAATTTCAGCAAAACCCTTTGGAAGATTCTCAAGAATTGTAGTCCGAAGTCTTGACATGGCTTCTTTTCTATCTTCAGGTAGTTCCTGAAAATAGGCCTCAACCGTCTGTGCTTTTGATTGCATTCTCTATTTTTCTCTTAACCAGTAACGTAATAATTTTTCCTTTTTTGCCTCATCAATCAAAGCGGGTCTGTACTGAGCTCTGATAATTTCTCCCATATAAGCATCCAACTCCATCAAAACATCATCACGGGAAACCAGTAACTTGAATGCATCTCCCATCATTAAAGACCCCAGGTAATCACTGAAACCTTTTTGACTGGCTCGGAATCCGTTTACGGCCAAAATTTCATCATTTGCACTGACTCCTGCCGCTTCTGCTGCGCTTCCGGACTGCACTCGCTTTACCATTAACTTTCCGTTATCTTCCGAAAGAGAAGTCCCGAAGAAAGGTTCCGGTGTTCCGTTATTCGTTACACGTAAACCTACCATGGACAAATACTTGTTGTAATCAATCGTTTTCGTTCCATGAATATAGTCTTCAAAGAATTGATCGAGTTTTTTACCGACAATTGCTTCCATTTCCTTCTTAAATTCATCTTCGGTAAATCCTCGTTTTGCTTTGACGTAGTACTTATCATACATCACCTGCATAAAATCATCCAGTGATTTTTTACCATTGGTCGCATCAATAATCATGGCATCACATACCAACCCGATCAATTGCCCTTTACTGTAATAAGAGATCGTTGTATTATAGCTATTCTCATTAGGACGATAAGCTTTGATCCATGCATCAAAACTCGCATGTGCCACGGGCTGTATTTTATTTCCAGGTTGGTTTTCCACAGCATTCAACGTAGCAAAAAGTTTATTCAGATATTCATCTTCTGAATAAAATCCCGCTCTTCGAAGAATTAACTCGTCATAGTATGATGTAAATCCTTCCATCACCCAAAGCAATGATGTATAATTTTCTTTGTCATAATCAAACGGTCCCAGTTCAATCGGACGTAAACGTTTTACATTCCACAAGTGAAAATATTCATGAGCGACCAAACTAAGGAATCCCAGGTATGAGGAACCTTCATACGACCAACGACGCACATTTAACGTTGTTGAGTTTGTGTGCTCAAGTCCTCCCCCACCATTGGTCGTGTTGTGAATAATAAACCAGTACTCATCATTTGGATTAAACCCAAAAATATTTGTAGTGGATTCCACTATTTTAGCCATATCATGTTTCAATCGCTCGATGTTATAATTTCCTTCCCCGTAAATAGCAACGTGATGAGGAATTCCTGCCGCAGTAAAAGAAAACTCGATCTGATTCCCAATCTCGATAGGACAATCCACTAACTGATCAAAAGTATCAAAACGATACAGGAAAGTACCGTCAGCTGCTACTTGTTCACTTCTTTTTGGTAATGCCGTTGTTACCTTTTTGAATGAATAGTGAGGTGTAATAATCAAATCTCCGGGAAGCTCTTTAAACCCATCGACATACATAAAAACACTTGTACCATTGATGTATCCGTGCGTCAGATCCAAAAAACTGGTACGAACAGTCAGATCAAATGCGTATACCTCATAATTCACTCTTACTTTCTTAGCTTTTCCCGCCTCTACTTTCCATGTATTCTTATCCGTCTTATTTATCTGAAGTGCGTTTCCTTTTTCATCATACGCCTTCACCAAATTGACATTTGACGGAAATTCCCGTACCAGATATGATCCCGGAGCCCAAACCGGCATTTTCAAATCGAGCGTTTCTGTTTTAAAGTCTGTTAGTATCATCTCAACTTCAAAGTAATGTGTCTGGGGTTTTGACATTCCCAACTTATACAATACAGACTGTGCCGAAACAACAACTCCTGTAAGAATTGCAACTAATAAACTAAGGTACTTCATGAAAACAGGTTTATTTTAGAGTTATTTAACGAATAAAAATCAATATTTTGGCTAAAGATAAAATTTTTCAGGCGATAAATAGTTAGTTTTGTTGGAAGACAAACAGACCAATATGAAGTTAACAAACATAATTTTAGCAGGAGTTGTATTCCTTGTTTCCTGTAAAACAGACAAAACTCCGGATGTTCCTCAGGGAAATGGTGAAGAAGTTGCCAAACTAAAAAATGAAATTCGTCTGCTTGAGATGGAAATGCAGGAAAAAGACTCTATGCTTAATGAGTCGATCTCTACATTTAATGAAATTCAGGAGAATGTTGCCAAAATCAGTCATAAAGAGCATGAAATCCGTTTGAGAAGCGGTGATATCAATATGACTGAGGAGGATAAACAGTGGATTATTCAGGAAATCCAGAATATTAATTTTCTACGTGAAGAAAATATCCGAAAAGTAAATTCACTGAACAAACAACTGGAAGATAAAAATCTTCAGATTGAAGATCTGCAGTCAATGGTTGCCCGACTTGCCGAGCAGGTGCGTTCACAGGAAGAAATGATCGCTTCTTTACAGTCTGAGCTTGCTGATCTTGATCGTGAGTATTCAAAATTGTTTGATGCTTACATGGAGCAGTCAGAACTTGCGCTGGAAACTATGAAAGAATTGAATCAGGTATTCTATGTATATGGTTCATTAAAAGAACTAAAAGAAAATAATGTTGTTGTACAGGAAGGTGGTTTTATCGGAATCGGGAAGAAAACTTCTATTAAAGATGGATTCAACGAAGACTATTTTACAGCGATTGACAAAAATAAAAACAAGTCTATTACTATAGTGGGCAAGAAAATCCGGATAGTAAGTGATCACCCTTCTTCATCTTACAGTATTGAAGACAAAGGTGGAACAAAGGTTATTTCTATCAAAGATCCGGGAACTTTCTGGAAAATTTCCAAGTACCTTGTTGTTGTAGTAGACTAATTGTAAAAAACGAATAGTATGCCCTCAAAAACATATAAAGTGTCAGGAATGACATGTGGTCATTGTGTCGAAAAAGTCGAAAAATTTGTTGGTAAACTTTCAGGTGTCCATGAAGTAAAAGTTGAACTTGAAAACGGCAACGTTGCGGTTTCGGGTGAATTCAATGATACAGAAGTTGTAAATACAATTGAACGGTTAGGTTACTCCGTACATCAATAAGAATAAGCGTTTTTTTCAGTCTTTCGGAGACCACAGATGGTAAAAAGAAAACTGTCTTGAGTTGGTATGTGTGCCATCAAAAAGATGGGGGTAGTACTTTTTCATTTCCTCATTCATCAGTTCTACGGGAACATCAGGGAAAGTACCATAATCATAGTGATACTCCATAAACTTGCCTTTCCCGCTGTATTCCTGAAACAAAGAATCCTCATCAGCATCCCATTCCAACGGTTGTACTTCACAAAGGGAACAGGTTCTGTGATCAAAAGCCGGAGTCGCTTTTGTCCAATTGTCGTTTAACAATACATCCACATATCCATGAAATACTATTTTCTCTGAGCGTAGAATCGTCGTCAGTCGCTCAACACCAATATGATTTTGTACGATTGCATACCCTAAACGACAAGGAATAGATAAAGCTCTCAAACCCGCCGCAAATACGATTGCCTTTTCCACACACCATGCTCTGCTTTTTTTCAGAATTACAGATGCCTTCAAAGCCTCAGGTCGTAAATCAAGACGGTATGGATCGTACAGAAATCCGTCACGCACTTTCAGGTATAATGCCTTGGCTTGTTCTTCCAGTGAGTTTAACTCTCTGAATTCACTAACATACTCCTGAACTTCCGGTGAAGTAAAGTCGAGGATAAAGGTTGGTCTGAGATATTCTTCCATTTACTTGACAAAAACTTTAATCCTGAGTTTTTCAGTTCCTTTTTTTGAGTTGGAAAAAATCTCTATTATTCTATCCTGATAGTACGATTTCCCCTTGGTATCGAAGGTAACTTCAAGCGTGCCCTTTTCTCCCGGTAGTACGGGTTTCGAAGGGAATTTAACTTTTGTACAGGGACAGGTTACCTTATAGTCTTTAAATACCAGAGGAGCGTCCCCGTTATTCTGAAAAGAAAATTCATGTATCAACGTGATTCCCTCTTCTGTATCCGGAAACTTATGTACCTTCTTATCAAAACGAAGTTCCGCCTCCTGGCCAAAGCCAAGGGCGGAACTCGTTGCTATTAGTATGATCGCAAAAAATAGCTTCATTCGTATTATTTAGTTTGCACTCGGAGCACCTGCTTTGTTTACAGGAGCACCTCCTTGTGGTGCAGCATTTACAGTACCTTTGATTCGAATTACTTTCGTAGGCTCATTCGTAGCATTCGAAGTAATTGTTACACTTTTATTGATTGGTCCTACACGATTGGTATCATATTTAACTTTAATTGTAGCTGTTGCTCCCGGAGCGATAGGCTCTTTTGGATAACTAGGAACCGTACAACCACAAGATCCTTTCGCCGTTTGGATAATCAATGGTGCATTTCCAGTGTTTTTGAACTCAAACTCACACGTACCGTCACCACCCTGAGTGATTGTTCCGTAATCGTGAACTTCTTTCGAGAATTCAATTTTTGCACCTGCAGCTACTTCCTGAGCTGTAGCATCATTCATAAAGAAACCGATTCCGGCAATTGCTAAAGAAAATAATAACTTTTTCATGTTAATTTTTTTAAGTTTTACAAGCTTATGTATTGACGAATATACGAACTGAAAAAAGAGTGGTTTCGTTTTTAACAAAATGTTAACAGGGCTATTTACCTGATTTTCTTCGTGTCCGCTCTTTAGTTATTAATGTCAATTCACGGCTGGTCTGTCCTGCAACAGAAGTATTTTCCTCAGCTCTTCGGATCAGATACGGCATTACTTCCCTTACGGGACCGTAGGGAACATACTTTGCTACATTGAATCCGTGATGTGCCAGATTATACGAAATATGATCACTCATCCCCAAAAGCTGTGCAAAATACACCCGCTTATCTGACTTATCAATTCCTTTATCCGTAATCAATCGTGTCAATACAAGTGCACTTTCTTCGTTATGCGAACCTGCCACCAAAGCACATATATCAATTGCATCCATCAGTAATTCAAGCGCCCGGTTGTAGTCGTTATCTGATGCAGCCTTGTCTTTCTGAATCGGTGACGGGTACCCCATTTCTTTAGCTCTCTCACGCTCTTTTTCCATATAAGCCCCTCTTACAAGCTTTACCCCATAAAAGTATCCGTTCTGCCGGGCTTCGACAACTGCTTGCCTGATATGTTCAAGACGATCATGTCTGTACATCTGAACGGTATTGTAAACAATTACCTCTTCCTTGTTAAACTTGGTCATCATGGAAGTTGCAAGACGATCTATCGTATCCTGAATCCAGGTTTCCTCTGCATCAATAAAGACCGGAATCCTGGCTTCATAAGCCGCCTGACAGATGCGTTCCACACGTGTCAAAACACCATGAAACTCTTTTTTCTCTTCAAGAGTCAGCTCATTCTCCGGATTGTTACATTTTTCCAGAATGCCGAATCTGGAAATCCCGGTTACCTTAAATACGGAGAAAGGAATATGCGGGTTGTTTTTTCCTTCGTGAATAGTCGCTATGATTTCATTTGTTGTCGCCTCAAAATCCGCAAGGCTTGTTTTACCTTCTACCGAATAATCCAGTATCGTACCAATTCCAAACTCACCCAATTGCTTAATTGTTCCCCGGCACTCTTCGATCGTTTCTCCTCCGCAAAACTGACGGAAAATGGTCTTTTTAACCAAACCATTTATCGGCAGATGCAATTTCAGGGCAATATCTGTGGACCACTTACCAAACTTAACCAAAGTGGGATTTCCTACCAACTTGAATAAGTTATATGCCTGCTGTAAATCTTTGTTCGTTTTAGCAGCAAATGCGATCTTTGTATTTTCGAATGAAATCATGGGCCAAAATTAATTCGAAAAACCGATACAATTCATAAAAGATTCACGATTTTTGAACTGATTTTTATCAAATTTCACAAAGAAACAGGTATGCCAATTCACACTTTACAATCGGATAACTATACAATTGAAGCCGGAAACATTGAAGAAAGTTCTTTTAGTCAATTACTTAACCGGTTCAGCGATTCAAAAAAAGTTATTATTGTAGACGAAAACACACACGAATACTGTCTGGAGTTTCTAATCACTCAGTTTGAAGAACTAACCGATGCCGAAGTCATGCTACTCCCGGCAGGCGAAGAAAATAAAGTACTGGAAGTTTCTTTTCAGGTTTGGGAGGCTTTATCCGAATACAGAGTGGGACGATCGGATCTTATTATTAATCTGGGCGGTGGTGTTATTACGGATATGGGAGGTTTTATCGCCTCTGTGTTTAAACGAGGAGTCCACTTTATCAATATTCCGACCACTTTATTAGCGATGGTAGATGCCTCCGTTGGCGGAAAAACAGGTATTGATCTTGGTCCTTATAAAAATCAACTCGGTGTATTCAACACACCGGATGCCGTATACATCGACAAAAGATTTTTATCTTCATTGCCTGAATCAGAGTGGCTAAACGGGTATGCAGAAATGCTTAAACATGCGATTGTATTTTCCAAAACACACTGGAAGACAATACACGCAAAAACACCTTCACAAATTACAGAAGAAGATATTATTGAGAGTATTGCCATAAAAAATCAGATCGTTCTTGCTGACCCTAAAGAAAACGGAATTCGAAAACTACTCAACTTTGGGCATACTGCCGGTCATGCAATTGAAGGATATCTGCTCGGTACAGAATCTCCTGTTCCGCATGGTATTGCCGTTGCCTGGGGAATGTCTATGGAGGCTGAACTGGCATTTAAAACGGGCGTATTAAATGAAGTTGACAGGGCATGGATACAATCGGTGTTAGCCAGTCACTTCCCTCCTCTTCCGGATTTCACTCCCGTAAAGCAGGAACTTCTTTCTCTTATGACCAATGATAAAAAGAATAAATCCGGTAAAGTAAGTTTTGTTTTTCCTTCTGAAATTGGACAAGCGGATGTTAACTACTCTTTTGATGTTGACGCCCCCGTTTTGGAGAGTCTCTTTTTCAAAAGTTCAGACTTGTACTAATTCCTTATTCTTTTGACTTACTGAAGTATTCCCGTTCCAATCTTAATTTTAAGCGGTAGTATCTTACAAAACCAATAATTGCAAATACACCGCTCAATACTAATGTGAGGTATCCAAACCAGTGAATGGTATCAAAGCTATCTAACTGCAGGAAAGTTACCGCTCCCAGCAACAAATATATGGAGGACCGTATGTATGACAATAGTGTTCTTTCATTTGCCAGGCGTGTCCGTTCCAAAGCCAGGTAATCCCGTAGAATAATTTCTTCCTTTAGTTTAAAATTGTACGTGGGATTCAGCACCTTGTTTTTGGGCTTTAGTATTTTTTTCAACCTCTCCTGCATATCAGTGAATTTGATTCTGTGCCAAAATTACAAAACCAGTATGAAAAAATACAGCTATTTCCCAAACAACTGCGTTACGTGACAATTGTCACACTATTTTGGTTTTCTTTCCACTAATTTTGCAAACGATCAGACGTGATTATCTATTTCTTATTTCATTCGAAACAAGTAGACAAACTAAAAATCAATTCGTTATGTTTAAACCATTTTTAATTTCGGGAGTTATTCTCTCCGGGCTTTTCACATCATGTAGTCTGGAACCAACTGTTTCTTTAGACAAATCCAAAGAGCAGCAAAACGATACATTAACCATCACTATTCTGCAAACTGCAGATATTCACGGACAACTTTCTCCCCACATGGAATTGTTTTGGGAGAATGATAGTATTATTTTTAGGGAACGTGGCGGTTTGGCACACATCAAAACATTATTCGATCAGGAACGCAAGAAAAATCCGGGACGTACATTTGTGGTAGACGGAGGAGATTTTATCCAGGGAAGTGGTTATGCGACCTTATCGGAAGGTTCTATTTTCCCGGATCTGGTACGTATGATGAATTTTGATCTTCTGATTCCGGGTAACTGGGAGGTCGTGTATGGAAAAGAAAAAATGCTGGACGTACTGAATGCATACAACACGCCCGTTATTGCTCAAAATATGTTCCACGAAGCGGACGGAGAGAATCTATTCCCTTCTTATTACATAAAAGAAATTGAAGGAATCCGTTTAGGATTTATAGGAATCAATGATCCGGATGTACCCGTTCGGCAAAATCCAAGTTTCAGTAAAGGGATGGAGTTTGCACCTATTGATGAAAAAACGCATGCACTGATCCAAAAAGTAAAATATGAGGAAAAAGCGGATCTTGTGTTCCTTGTTACCCATCTGGGAATTTTTAAACAAGTTGAATTGGCCAATAACGAACTGGCGAAAGATGTAGATTACATTTTAGGTAATGATACACACGAACGTGTCCGGGAGTTAATAGAAGGAAAGTATGCAAAAGTAACGGAACCCGGAGCTTTTGGTTCATTTGTTGGAAAACTGGATTTACATTTTGTAAATGGAAAACTGGTTGGTGACACTTACGAACTAATGGATGTCGATCCGGAAATTTATCCTGCGGATACTGAGCTGGCCGCATTAATTGAAAAAGCAAAAGCTCCGTATAAAGAAAACCTTGAAACAGTCATTGGTTATACAAATGTCCCTCTTTACAGATACTTAACGGTAGAAAATCCTTTGGATAATTTGATTACTGATGCAGCAAGATGGAAAACAGGAGCTGACATTTCCGTTTCCAATGGTTTCCGGTTTGGTAATCCGATTGTTCCCAAAGATGGTAAACCTGCTCCCATCACACGATTAAATTTATGGAATTTACTCCCGGTTAATGAACGGGTAAAGACTGGTAAAGCAACCGGTAAACAAATACGGGAATGGCTGGAAAAAGAAATGCATAATGCATTCGCTCAAAACCCTACAGAGCGTTTTGGCGGATGGCTGGTTCGCTTCTCCGGGATGGAAGTAAACTTTATCAGTACGAATCCGAAAGGAGAGCGCATCCAACGTATTACTGTTAACGGAAAACCACTCGAAGATGACAACTATTATACGGTATCTGCCTGCGAACGTCCGGGTGATGCAGAAGACAATTTATGTCGTATGCCGAATCTAAAAGACATCGAATACAAAGAATATACAATTCATGAGGTAATCGAAGAATACCTTCAAAAACATTCTCCCGTTTCCCCAAAACTGGACAAGCGGGCTTATGCCGAAGATTTAGGTCCGAACTCTTTCTCTACGGTTCCCGGAACAGATTATGAATTCCACTAAGACAGAATAGTAAACAACTAAGCACCTGAATTTTATGACCACTAAAAAAAAACCGATTTTTTTTTGTGATTTTAATTTTTATTGTAAATTTGAGACAGGTTTAGTTGTAAAATATAAGTTTTCATTGGAGAGTTGACGCCCGTTGACTCTCCTTTGTTTTTTTAGTCACTTTTCATTTACGCTATTTTTCCTTTCGTCTTTTTCACTTTTCCGGAGCGGTCCCAGGTAACATGTAAATCAGGATCATTTCCTTTGTGAAATACAAACAAATTTTCCGATGGAACGCGCGCCAATATCACATCTATTTGTGTTGTATGATCTTCAGCAATCAATTCTGTAATGGTATTGGAAACCATCTCAATTGTCAACGGATTGGGTTGATAAGCATATAGGTCTGACTCAGAAACTGCTTTTATATTGATGAAATACTTCAATTCGGGCTCAAGTTCTTTCAGGTTTATAAATATTGTCAGATGGTTTGGATTCAACTTGTTTTTGTGTAATTGTGCGACTGTTTTTGAAGGTTTTTCTACTCCGTTAACTATAGCTCCTATTTCAACCAGATAATCCGTAACCGGTTTTCCATCATCATCTCTGAAACGGAAATCAAGTTGAGCAAATCCCTGTCGTTTGGTTCTTGTTTCCCGGGTTGCCTCAATCAGTTCATTGTAGACCGCTGTATATGCCGCATCATTATCAACTTTCAGACATTTCACAATATACTGTAAAGCCTGATGGTCATTCAGTGTTGTTCTCCTTTTGATACTATTCATGATACCAAAATCTTCATTGGAGTGTGTATAACGATACAGAGCACCAAACGGAATTCCCTTTATTTCGTTCAGTTTGGCAAAACTCAAATCTCTACTATCGAACACATACCTCCTGAAGTTCAGATTTCCTGAAGCAACACGAACCACCATATCCGAACCCGGTTCATATGCGGCCGGAAATATTTTTGATTTAAACCGATCCTGTTTTACCCGGTCTCCGATCAGGTTATACAAACGGATTCCTTTATCTTCCCAATTCTCCGGATCGAAAAAGCCTTCGTTTACTTCCCATGAAAAAGTACTACCCAACTCCAATGCTCCCAGAATCTTCTTACCCGTCTCCCCTAACTCCATAATTTCTGCCAACATGGTTCTCCCGTGATGCGCTAACCGCGAGCCAAAATGAGGTGCTGCCAGAAATACTACATTTTTTAATGGTTGATGTTGGGCTAAAGTTCCTCTGTAATAATTCAAGATCCAGTGTTTCACCACCAACGCTCCTGTACTATGCGTTATCATGTGGAACGGCTGAGACCAGTCCCCTCCTAACTCCTCAGATAGCGCTCTGTGCATCGCCTTTGAAATATCACGGATTTCCACTTCATTCTCAAGAGAAACGTATCGCCCCAGATAAATATTTTTCAGTTCAAATCCCTGTTCAGCTAATTTCAAATGTAGCGCCTGATAGGTTTGAGTAGTTCTGACAGACCACCCATGGATAAAAAATACTTTTGCAGACATAGTAATCAGATTTTATTGGTTTTCAGTTATTAAAAGTAAGCTGAGTAAATATAAACAATTATCTTTTATATCACATTTTCACGTTAGTGTGTTATAGATATATTCATATTTTAGAAACTTCAACGAAAGTTTTTACATGTCTGTATATTCGAGAATACTGTTTTTTTTCATTGAAAAATCATATTCACAGAAACTTTACGTTAGTAATGTATTCGACAAAAATTACATAGCTTTGGAATATGAATAGATTTTTCGGATTTCTGGTTTTCTTTATGGTCTTATCCGGAGTATTGGTTACCTCCTGTAAAAAGGACTCTATTTTTGTAAATGGTGACTTTTCCTTTTCAACAGATACCCTACTTTTTGACACGGTTTTCACTACTATCGGATCTGCAACAAAGCATTTTAAGGTGTATAATGGGAATAACGGATCAATAAAGTTTGATGAAATCCGGCTGATGGGAGGAGATAATTCTGCTTTTCGCCTGAATTTTGACGGAGCTCCCGGTGTAGTGCATGAGGATATTGAAATGTACGGGAAAGACAGTCTTTTCGGATTTGTTGATGTAACGTTGGATGTAAACGGAGGAAATTATCCGATGGTGTATCTGGATTCGATTCGATTTACCCGCGGAAATAAAATCAAGTACTTATACCTCGCTGTTTGGGGACAGGACGTATATATCCATAACCGGGATATAACCGAAGGTGTATGGCCCACTGACAAACCCCACCTTGTATACGGATATACCGCTGTGGACTCGGCAAAATCCCTTACATTACTTCCCGGAACAAAAATACATTTCCATAAAAATGCCACTTTTCTTGTCTATAAAGGAAGTTTATCTGTTCAGGGAGCCCCCGGAAACGAAGTCGTATTTCAGGGAGACCGTCTTGAAAGTTTTTATGATGAAGTACCCGGACAATGGTACGGACTTCGTTTTGTAGAGGCAAGACCTTCGGATATCGACTATGCTATTATTAAAAACGGACAAGTGGGTGTACAGATTGACTCTACTGCCACCTCTGCCCCTAACTATACAGTTGAAGTCAAAAACACAAAGATCTTCAATAAGAGTTATTTTGGTGTTTATCCGGTAGCCGGAGCACGGTTAAAGATGGAAAATTGTGTAATCAATAATGCAGGAATAGCTTCGGCCTATCTCTTTGCAGGAGGAGGATACAACTTTGTCAATTGTACATTTGCTAATTATAATGCTCCCGGAAGAACCACTCCTTTATTTGTTCTTCAGAATTATTTTAAAAACGGAAATACGATTTACGTAAGAGCCATTGAAGAAGCTCTCTTTGCCAACTGTGTAATCTATGGAGGTCAAACCAATGAGCTAAGTATTGATCTGGAAGATCATCCTCAAATGAGTTATACCTTTGACCATTGCCTGATAAAGAATAGTGATGTTTATACCGATCCACAGTTCCTGAACTGTTTGTGGAATCAGAATCCGAATTTTGTCTCCATTGAAGAAAACGATTTCAAATTCAATCTTCCCTCACCGTTAAATAATAATGGTTCTTCTACATACGCGACAGGAAGTGATATAGAAGGTACTCCACGAACAGGACCGGATATAGGAGCGTATGAAGTGAATTAACTTCGGAATATTTTTTGTTTGGAATACAATATGACCAAACGTTTACGTATACTATTTTTCCTATGCCTGCTATCGTCGGTAACTATTGCTCAGCGCCATGTATTCGGGATACAGGCTCAACTGGTACTTAGTGTAGGTACTCCGATTAATCGCATAGGGATCAATTTAAACGGATTCTGGTTAACGTCCTTTTCTCAGGTTAACATTGGGACACAAAGTTCATTTTATCTGACCGGAATCGGTCCCAAAGGAAATTTCATAGAGAACAGAACTCATATTAGTCTTATTGGTCTTGCCGGGAAAAGAAACGGTGAAATCAGAACGTTTGTAAATCCTCTGTTTCACCAATCACAACGCTCTGTAGCTTTTGGCTATAGTTTCCTCTGGTATTGGGATAATCGAAAAACAGCGCAACTTTCGGGTAGATTCGGTTTACAGTTTCAACGTGTTGCGCTTCAATTTGAAAATGACCTGTTCGGAGGTCAGGGAAGAGATCGTTTCCGGAGTGCGGGGCTTCATGCTTTTTATATGGATTCGTTAAATAGTATTGGTGCTCATATTCGTCTATGGACAGGAGAAACAAGAGGAGGAATACGTCATACTGACGCTAACTATCCTTCGAAATACGGCTATAAGGATCTCAGTCAAACGCTATATGGAAAGTACAGTAGCGGTATTACAAGTATCAGTTACTCCAGACTACTCCCCTTTTCGCAGCAATTAGGAGCAGAAATCGGGATTGATACCGAACAAATACGTCATTTCTTCCAGAACAAACTCGTACATGATTTTACCTTCTCGAAAAAGAATACCCGCAAACACAACCCGCATTATCCAATGCTTCAGGAAGATGGCAGTCCTTATTTATTTGTCGAGGGAACAAAACCAAGAAAAGCCCGATTTGTAGGCCTATTTACTCTCGGAGGAAACTAAAAAGAGCTTCTCAAAGGAAGCTCTTTCGGATGATTAATCTATAAGACTATTACTTTTTGGATTTTTTATTTGCTTCTGTTACGTACCAACGAATCATCGTAGACTTCATTTTATCGCTATTGAATTTCTCCAATAAATCAGGATAATTACTCAAAATCAACTTTTTCATAATTCCGTTATTCAAACGGTAAATTTTTCCTGAATTCATATCAAGAATATAGTCTTGCGAACTCGTTGATGCTGATCCGTAGCTTCCGTTAGATGCACCGGAAACATACGTAAAAACTGAATAAACCCCGGGGTCTTCAATTTTATAGAATGCAGTTCCGTATGCGATATATACATCCTCTCCATCACAATATGCGAACATTTTTGTCGGACGAATTCCTGTTTCTTCTCCGGATGAAGTGATTACAGGCACTCCTTTTGCCCTCTCCATTAAGTTAGCTCTTTCCATGTTAAAAGCCGGATCAATATTCAGCTTATACTCCGAGTCCGGACTATTGGTCTTCAACTGTTCAAACGTGGTAAAAATACCAACCGCGGCAGGTTGATCGAGAACCGGATGCATTGCCTGTTCTTCTTGTGCCCGGGTCACCAGAGAAATCATACATCCCAATAGTAAAGTGGTTAAAATATTCTTTTTCATTATAAATACAACTTGTTTATAGTCAGTGAATTTAGCACTTTATTTGAATTCTTCTCCGTTTTTCACAGATAAAAAACAGGTATTTCACTTGCTACTAACAAGAAATACTCCCTCGTAGCATCAAAAAAATTGGATTGTAAAAATCTTAGAAAAGTGTTTTCAGTCCGGAATGCTGAGGCTCTGTCAGCCCGCTCTTAACCAGTTGATTCAATCGATCAATTGTCGGGTCTATAATACGTATATTTGCTGCCTTTTCAGAGACATCTTCAAAGCTTAATTGACTCCAGTCATTACCATCAAAAGCCACAACTTTCATTCTCACAAAGAAATCAATGGAATGTTTTGCGCCTAAACCCGTTAAAAATCGAACAAAGGCATCAATGGAACAACCACTTGGCGGAACTTTGGAGTCATCAACCGCAACAATTAAATTATAGGGGGAAACAAACGTAAAATCAGCAAATAAACCATTACCGTGCGCTGCCCAATTTTGGACAAACGCATCTATTTCCTGAGACAATTGTTCCTGCTCGTTTTCTTCTAATCGTCTGTCGGACTGGTACACCCAGACTCTACTCTCAGGTGACAAATCTCTGGTAAAATGAACTTCTAATTGCTGCATACTTATAATTCTCCGGCCTGAGCAATCAACTCAGCAACATCCAGAACCTGAATTTCCTGCTCTTTGTTAAAATTCTTCACACCGTCTGTCATCATTGTATTACAGAAAGGACATCCGGTTGCAATGACATTAGGTTGCACTTCCAATGCATCTTCTGTACGTTCAATATTCACTTCCTTATTCCCCTTTTCAGCCTCTTTGAACATTTGTGCACCACCTGCTCCACAGCATAATCCTTTCGTACGACAACGTTTCATTTCGACCAACTCAGCATCCAATTTTTCGATCAGTTCGCGAGGTGCCTCATAAACGTCATTTGCACGTCCAAGGTAACATGGGTCATGAAACGTAATTCGTTTTCCGCGGAAGGTTCCTCCGTCTTTCAAGGTTAGTTTTCCTTCGTTAATCAATTGTTGAATCAATTGTGTATGGTGCACTACTTCGTAGTTTCCACCTAACTCAGGATATTCATTTTTTAATGTGTTAAAACAGTGAGGACATGCCGTTACAATGCGTTTAACTTCGTACGCATTGAGTACTTCAATATTCATGAAGGCCTGCATCTGGAATAAAAACTCATTCCCTGCTCTTTTCGCCGGATCTCCGGTACAATTTTCCTCCGTACCTAGAACAGCAAAATTCACTTTACAGTGATTAAGTATCTTCACAACTGCCCGAGTGATTTTTTTCGCACGGTCATCGAAACTTCCTGAACACCCTACCCAAAAAAGGATTTCAGGAGCTTCTCCCTTTGCCATCATTTCTGCCATAGTAGGCACTACTAAACTTTCACTCATATCATTCGTTTTCAAAAACCTGTATCGTAACTTTCTTTTCCACCAGATCCGTAAACTTACCTTCGAATCGGGTTGCACGGACAATGTGATTATCTACCCAGTGGTAATTTCCACCGCGAGGTTTCCCCATCAAAAGTCCGTGGTATTTAAATCCATGACGTTTCAGCCATTCTTCTGTAACTTCTCTGTGTTCTTCCGTCCGGGATGTAAAAAAGGTAATGTAATGACCTTCCGCAAACCATTTATTTAACGTTTGAAGTGCATCAGGATATACATTTGCTGTAGCCATTCTTTCCGGCTCTTCATTCGGTATGTCATCGCAAATGGTACCGTCAATATCTATCAGGTAATTCTTTACGCTTTCCGGTAATACCGGACTGACATGTACTCCGTTTTCGACTTTTTCCTCCAGCTTCATACACGATCCTTTTTATGCTTCGTCCTTCCAGTTCAGACGATCAGACGGACTAAACTGCCAGGGAGCTCCGTTATTTTCAATATTAGTCAACATTCCCGTTAATTCAGCAGGCATTTTTGACTCTTCCATCACCGAATAACGACGTAATTCCATAATTATATTCAACGGATCAATGTTTACCGGACATTCCTGAACACACGCATTACAGGATGTACATGCCCAAATCTCTTCTTCGGTAATATAATCGTGAATAAGGCTTTTTCCGTCGTCGTACTCTTTTCCGTGTTTCCTGATGTTATTTCCTACTTCCTCCAAACGGTCTCGGGTATCCATGACAATTTTACGGGGAGAAAGTTTTTTGCCTGTCTGATTAGCCGGACACGCAGCTGTACACCTTCCACATTCAGTACAGGTATAGGCATCCAACAAGTTTTTCCAGGTCAGATCAGTAACATCTCTGGCACCAAAACGTTGAGGAACTTCTCCTTCTTCAGGAGCAGGAGCAGCAAAAGGATCGGCGTTCGGATCCAACATTAGCTTTACTTCCTTTGTAACTGCTTCCATATTGGTAAACTTTCCTTTTTTCTCCAGATTGGAAAAATATGTATTCGGAAATGCCAACAAAATATGGAAATGCTTTGAGAAAGGCAGATAGTTCAGGAAAACAAATACCATTGCAATGTGTCCCCACCATCCGATGCGTTCAATAACGTGTAAAGCTCCTTCTGACATTCCTCCGAAGAAAGCAGGACCAACAAATTGTGAAACCGCAAACCCAAAACTTCCGGAAACTCCCTCTACTCCATTTGCGTGTGTCAACCCTCTGTTGTATAGCACTTCATCCGCTCCATTCATCATAAAAATGAACGTTACCAGAATGATTTCGAAAATAAGAATCAAGTTCGCATCTAACTTTGGCCACCCGTTCATTTCACTTTTCACAAAACGCGGAACCTTCAGTAAATTTCGTCTTGCTAAAAACGCAAACGTGGCTACAAAAGCCAAAACAGACAAAATTTCAATGAATGAAATTATAAACGTATAAAACCCGCCCAAAGAGGACATGAATAGACGATGATTCCCCGTTAATCCGTCAGCTACAATTTCTATCAGTTCAATTTGTGTAATAACAAATGCCGAATACACTGCGAGGTGTAACAACGCCGGAAGAGGTCGCTGAAACATCTTTTTCTGTCCGAAAGCAACCAAAAGCATGGTTTTCCATCTTTCGGAAGACTTATCCGTACGGTCGACATCTCTACCCAACAGAATATTACTTCTGATCTTCAACACATTCACCGCAAAAAAGCCTCCTCCTACAAGAAGTAGTACTGCAAATAAAACTATCGTCATGTCTTATTTATTGTTTTGTTCTTTCAGTAATTCACGAAGTTTCTCTTCGTCAGATTTCGTTAATTTAACACCTTTTTCACTCTTACCAAATACGGAGAAGTGAATATACTTTTCAGGATGGAGCTCAATATCTTCAACCAATTCCTGAAGCGATTTATTGGTGTTAACCAACTCGTTGTAAAGCTGTTCGTCGTATAATAATTTACCTAATGTTCCGTTTCCTTCGGCCGCATTTTTCAACGCTGTATTCATGGTTTCAAGCGTTGTGGTAGCTTTTTTAATCACTCCGGCAAAATCAGCTGTAACCAGTGTATCTGTCAGGTTGGATACATTTCCTATAATATTACTGATTTTCTCATTACTCGCTTTCAGGTTCGCTGAAATACTTTCCACATTCTGAAAAATATCTGTTAGACGCGAGCTCTCACGAATCACCATTTCATCGAGGTTTTTCGCCAGATTTCCGAATCGTGCAATGGCAATTTTAACTTCCAGAAGACTACCATCCAGAGACTGAGCGGCTGTCGTATCCCAAAAGGCATTGACCGAAACAACCATATTCTCAACAGAAGACATCAGACGTTCAAGTTTTTCCTTAATGGGTAAAACTTCTGCTGTTACGGCATCCGTTAATTCAGGAGCCACACTACCAATCAAAGTATCTCCCACCGTATGAAAACCATCCTGGGCTTCATAATCCAGTTTCAGAATCAATCCTTTCGATAATAAGCTTGTAGAAGTAATCTCTGCGATTGATCCTTTGGGCAGCTCCAGTCCTTCCTTGGTAATCGAAAAGCGGATAATTACTCTCCTAAGATCTTCCGGGTCATTATAAATTGCTTTAACTGTTCCGACAGCTACTCCGTTTAGCGTTACCGCGCTGGAGGGCTCCAAATAACCGGATTCTTCAAAAACAGCATAATACTCAGGACTCCCCCCGAAAAAATTATCCCCTTTTAAAAAGTTGACTCCGGCTATCAGAATAGCGATTGCCAAAATTACAATAAGACCGGTTTTAAACTCCTTTGATATTTTCAAACCTCTACTATTTTGTTGCTAATTTAATAGCTTTTTCTAAATTAATACGCTCATTCCCCTGAAAAGCTACGACAAAAGCAAATTCGTATCCCTTCTTTCTCATTTCTTTTTTCAGATTATTCGCTGAATCAAAATCATTTGCGAAAGCACCGACTGTGTATTTATACAATCCGTCCTGAAAATATTCAAATACATGATGTCCTTTAAATCTAGGACTATCTTTTGCCAGTTTTGAACGAGATGTTTCAATCTGAACCCGAAATACCACATCGTCATTTGAATATGAATCTTCTTTAACGATTACAGGCTCTTGTTTATTCTCCTGCTTGGGAATTGTTACTGCCTCCGAATCCTCTTCATCCCCCGTATGTGAAATCATATACTCAACACCATCAATATGACTTTTGTATTTTACAAAAGCATTGAAAACAGATTTCGTCAATTTCTCCTGTCCTGCTTTCGTGTTCATGTATTTCTCTTCATTTACATTTGAGAGAAAGCCTAACTCAACCAAAACGGCCGGCATGGTCGTATTGTACAACACAAGAAGCCCCGCTTGTTTTACTCCCCTGTCATTTCGTCCCAGTGACTTAAACTCTCCCTGAATCATAGAAGCGAAATTGATACTTTGATTCAAATATACTCCAAGCATTAGCTGACGAGCTATAATGGCGTCCGGTGACATATCAAAATCTTTGTATTTATCTCCACCATCTGATTCCAGATAAATTGTCGCATTCTCCCGTTCCGCAACTTTTCTTTGTGCTTCTGTTTTATGTAAACCAAGAACAAATGTTTCCGTTCCGTAGGGCGCTGTTGATTCTACAGCATTTGCATGAATCGAGATAAAAAGATCCGCATTATTTGTATTCGCGATTTTTGCACGTTGGTACAATTCCACAAAAACGTCTTTGTCGCGCGTATAAATCACTTTTACATCGGGAAAATTCTTCTTGATCATCTCCCCTAATTTCAGGGAAACACTCAGAACGAGATCTTTTTCTTTCATGATTTTCCCAATCGCTCCAGGATCTTTTCCTCCGTGTCCTGCATCAATCACAACCGTTCGTATTCCCCGCTCAGAATCATCTCCAAAAGAAGATTGTCCCAACAGGACAGGACAAAAAAGAAGTGCCGCAAAAAATAAAATTGATATGTTAAGAACTCTTTTACTCATCAAGCAAGGTAATTTTTTAGTTTTGCAATCGTTAAAATGCTTGTCATAAGACAAAATTACAAGATAGTATTGACCAAAAACTGTTCCATAGCGCAAATTATCCTCGTTTACCTGTTGATAATTATAACATTGCTATTTTTCAATGGTTACACGTTGGGGCAAAGTGACAGTACAATGGTCAACCCGGGAGATTCATTGTCTACCTCCGGGATTGATTCACTAACTGTAAAACCAAGAATTTACAGGGTAGATGATTCGATGGATGAACCTATATTCTACTCTGCCAAAGACAGTATTTACTCGGATCTCAGGGAGAAAAAAGTACACTTATTTACAGAAGCAAAAATCACATTCGGAACAACGGTTTTAACAGCGGACTACATGGTTGTTGACCTTGAAAAGAATGAGGTAACAGCAACTTATACACTTGATGCTGATAGTAATCGGGTGGGAGAACCTTTGTTTGTCGATTCGGGACAAGAGGTGAAAGCCGCCAAAATGCGCTTCAATTTCGACACAAAAAAGGCCTTTATTGAAGAAACACGCATTCAACAGGATGAAAGTTTTCTGTATATGGAGCGCGCCAAGCGACAAGAGAATGAAGAAATTCATTTTGAGAAAGGACGTTTCAGCACTTGCGATCTTGATTATCCGCATTTTCATTTTCAGTTGTCGCGTGCCGTACTGGTTCCTGAAAAAAGAATCGTAACCGGTCCCGCCAACCTGTGGATTAATGGAGTTCCTACTCCACTGGCTCTTCCTTTTGGTTTTTTCCCTACCTCATCAGGAAAAAAACGAGGATTGGTTTTTCCACAAATCATCCCGGTATCACAGAATGGATTTGGTCTTCAGGATCTTGGTTTTTACACTCCAATCGGTCAAAATTTTGAAACTATTTTTTTCGGTACTATTTTTTCAAGAGGATCGTGGGGGCTTGCCAACCAGACCAACTATAATATTCGTTACAAATCACAGGGTAGTGCCCGCATTGACTTTTTACAGTTAAAACAACCTTTTCCAAGCGAAAATAAACTCAATAAGTTTACACTGAACTGGACCCATACGCAGGACACAAAAGCGAACCCCTACTGGCGCTTTGGAGCCAGTGTAAATTTCGTATCCGATAACAATACGCAGAACACACTTGATCCACTTAGTGAAAACGTATTTAACAACGCGCTTCAATCAAGTATTACGGTTAATCGTTTGTTTCCCGGAAAACCGTATAATCTAGGTTTAAAAGTAGGTGCCAATCAAAACTCACAAACCGGAAATATTTTCATAGATGCTCCTACTCTTAACTTTACGATGAGTCGGATTTTCCCTTTTAAGATCTTTCGAAGTAAAAAAGCTGTCGGAAGCGAAAAATGGTTTGAAAAAATTGGTTTCACCTATAATGCCGAAGTAAAAAATCAGGCAAATATTAATGATTCTCTTTTTACTTCTCAATATGCCAACCTGATCGGAAGCAGGTTTCTGAATGGAGTAAATCATCAGATGAATCTAACAACCACCCTGAAAGCGTTTAACGGTACACTGAACTTCACTCCTACGGTTAACTACACAAATTTCTGGAACTTTCAGGCAACAGAACGACGTTACAATCCGGGAACGAACCAGACTGAAATAGATTCTCTTTCCGGTTTTTTCATGGGGCAAAATTTGAGTGTTCAGTTGAATATGACCAATTCCATCTATAGTTTGTACCGAATTGTTGGTTTGAAGAATGTTCGTTTTAGAAATGTAACCCGCCCTACTATTGGGTTCCGTTATGTACCCAGCTTAACGAATCACAGATCCGCTTTTGTAGGTCCAAACGGAAATGCAGTCACCTATTCGCCTTATGAAAACTCACTTTACAAAGAGGGCTCTAACCGCGATCAGGGATTAATTACTTTCGGGTTAAACAGCGTACTGGACATGAAATTCCCGAGTAAACGGGATTCTACCGGAACCAAAAGTCTTGGTTTAATTGAAGGATTATCTGTCACCGGTTCTTATGACCTGTTAAAAGATAGCATGCAGCTTTCTGACCTGAACCTGCAATTACGAATCAAACCTATCCAACAAATAAGCATTGTCGCCGGAGGAATATTCAGTTTGTATGACTGGGACGACTCAACGGGAATCTCCAGAAAAGAATTTGCTATCTCGGAGCGCAATAAACTCGGAAGGTTTATCAATTGGAATATTAATACAACATTTACACTTACCAGTCGTGAGGGGCAGAAGATTAAAAACGAAAACGAAAAGCTACTCAAAGAGAACTGGAATCAGGACTTTAATCAATATGCAATGTTCCCGCATCAGGTAATTGATTACCGGATTCCCTGGCAGATCAATCTTACTCATACTGTGAACTGGCGTTATCCAACGGTAAATAATCCTGCTCCTGATAATATTACACATACGCTGGCATACAATGCAGAATTATCGCTAACTCCGAGGTGGCGTATTTCAACAAATGGTACTTATGACCTTAACAGAGGAGAATTTACGCAGGTACTTGTAAACATTCACCGTAACATTCACTGCTGGAGTTTAAATTTCCGCTGGAATGCTGTAGGTCCATTTACCGGATTCGTTCTGAGTATATCTGCAAATGCAAGTATGTTGAGAGATGTAAAATACGACTTCAGAAAACCTCCTTTGTTCTTCTGATTTAGTGCCAATCAATAAACTCCCAGTCTTTTGAAGCGTCATTGGCATAAACAGCCTGGATCGCCTGAATTATTTTCACCAGAGCATCATAATTACTATTTTTCCGGTGATAGCCTGCAATTACACTTCGCGCGGGAACAGAATCCCTCATTCGAACAATATTTCCGTTATTAATATGATCTTTCGGATAATTCATAGGGATCAATGTATATCCACCATAACGATCTACCATCCGAATCAATACGTCTATTGAACTCCCCTGATAATCCCATTTTGCTGTTTCCTTGGTTTTTAGCTCACAAAAGTTGATCATTTGTGCCCGTAAACAGTTTCCTTCCGTCAACAGCCAGGGATCTTCATCAATTAATCCACGTACAGAATCCAGTTTTTTGGGTTCTTTCATATAAAAAGCAATCTCTTCAATAAATAGCTTTTGAATTTCGAATCCTTTTGTTTCCAATGGACCGGAAAGGATAATTATATCTAATTTTCTTTTTTCTAACAACTCAAGAAGCTCAGCAGTACGATATTCTTCAAACTTCAGAGAGAAGTCTTTTAATTGTTCATTCAGAATACCAAACATGTCGGGAATAAGATAATGTGCAATTGTAGGAATAACACCTATTCTGAGTTCTTCTTTTACCCCATCAGTATCCTGTAGTACTTTCTGCTTTAATGTCCGCATATCATTATTCAGCTGGTGAAGAACCGGAAGAATCTTCATAAATAACGGTGTAGGTTCCAATGGGGTAACATCCCGGTTAAATAACCTTCCCCCAAGCTGTCTTTCCGCTTTCTTGATCTGAACCGAAAGTGTCGGTTGTGTCACAAAACAACGTTCTGCTGCTCGTTGAAAATTTCGTTCTTCATATAGTGCCAGCAAATATTCTACCTGAACCAGTGATATCATAGAAAATATAAATTAAACCATTGAAAGTATTAATAAAAACTATAAAGTTAATTCATTATCTTTGAAAGGAACACAAAAACAGAATTATGAATTATATAGGATTAGAGAAAAAGGGAACAAATGAACTTTCAGAAAAACTGAATAATTTACTTGCTTCTTATCAGATACATTACCAAAACCTTCGCGGATTGCACTGGAATATTCAGGGAACTAATTTCTTTGAGCTTCATGTGAAATATGAAGAGTTATACACACGCACGCAGGTTGTAATTGATGATATAGCAGAACGTATTTTGACATTAGGTCATCGTCCGCTGCACACATTTACCGATTATCTGTCGCATTCGAGTATTAAAGAATTACCAACGACTTCGGACGGTCATGCGGGAATGGAATATTTACTTAACGCACAAAAAGACTTACTGATTCTTGAAAGAGATATTCTTGAATTATCAGGAGAAGTAAATGACGAAGGAACCAACAGCATGATCAGTGATCTCATCAGAGAAAAAGAGAAAGACAGTTGGATGTTCCGTTCATGGTTGTCTAAATAAAATTTGTTTCTTTCCACAAACTCATCCGTTATCAACCAAAAATCCCGTTCATTGCTGAACGGGATTTTTTAGTATCGTATCAAGTATATTTTATCGTACTACCAATTTTTGATTGTGTACTTTACCACCTTCAAGCTGTATCTTTATGAAGTACATACCAGGTGACAGATCACTAATATCAATCTTCGTTTCCTGCGTTTGTAGTACCAATTTACCTGACCTATCAAACAAAGTAACCTCTTCAGATATCTGATCTTCCGAAGAAATCTCAAAATATGTATCTGCCGGATTGGGGAATATGGTTATCCCGTAATCCGATTCTTCCTCTTCAACAGTTAATACATTGGAATTGGTTATCGAAAAGTAATCAAACCCCGCTTCTGTTATATTGACCGTCTCGGCATAATCACTTATGGATATAAACAACTGCATGTTTGCTGTAGGTGCCATGTAATCAGATACGCGTATTGATTTCGGAACCCACTCTTCCATAGGAGAATCAGGAAAAGCTTCATAATCCACCCGGCTTGTTACGAATCCATTCGTCAGCACTACACTTAACGTATCATTAGGTGGATAAGGACCATGCATATTATAGAAATACGTCCAGTAATTCACGTGTGGATCCGACATACCTGTAAGATTAAAAACAGGAGAAATCAATACAACCGTACCATTCGTGACATTATCAATATTGGGATCTATTCCTGTATTTCCTGTTATATATGCTTTACTTCCACAATCAAATGCAACGTCCTGCGAAGCATTTGATCCCGATAGGGTCGCAAGCGGAATATCACGAACCCACTCTCCTGCTTCTGCATCCGAAGTGGCTGACCAACCAAAATCAAAAGTAAAGTCATCATAGTATCCGGGTTCCAGTTGAATCGTTAGTGTTCCTGTATGCTGATCAATATATATATTCTCACAACTTGTACGATACCCCCACTTTCCAACAACCACTTCATATTCTACCTCATAATACATCTGAACAGAAGCTTCTCCCAGACCATTACTCACGATTTCGTGTTCTATTTCCGTACAACTAAGAAGAACATCTGCTCCCATAATACCATTTCCGGTAGTAGCATCTTCAACAATCACATTCAGGCTATACTCAGGCATTGGTTCCAATTGTACGTCCTGATTTGTAACATTTCCTTCGGAAAGAGAAACGGAAATCGTTTGCGGGTAATAAGCGACCTTATTGTATGTAACATCAAATATCCCCGTTTGCACTATTCCTGTTGCATATTCCCCCATGTTATCCGTAAGCGCGACCTGATCGTTTCCTTCAATGGTAATACGCACTCCCTGCAACGGATTGGTTGTTTGTTGATCTGTTATGAGACCTTCCAGGTAAGATCCCAATTTATAATCCGGCTGAAGGATGAATAACCCTTCTTCAATATCAGTAGCCAGTATGATTCCTGAGGGGAAATACGGATATGCTCCCCAACATCCTTGTGTGAATGTATTTTGCAAAGGAGAAGTATCGTAGTTCCCAACCTCTATCATATTATGAGGGCGCGAAACATCATGAATGGTGACTCCATCCGTATAATAGCTCGTAACCAGCCAGTTTTGGTAATAATGTGCGTTATGCGGCACTATTCCCGCTCCCGGACTGGATTGAATTCTGTCTACTTCAACAATATTTGCCGGGTCAGACACATCATACGCAGCAAGAAAAGCATCAGAAACCTCATCCGTTGTAAATACATATTGCCCCGTATTATCCGGCCAGATATTATGCGCAAAATTTGACGGTGTATTTGCCGTACCCAAAAGAACCGGATTTTGTTTGTCTGTTATATCCACGATCGAAAAAAAACCGTCGTAAATATGAGCCAGATACATCATATCATTTCGAACAAAACCATCATGTACATACCAGTTATCAAACTCCCCCACCTCTATCGGATTCATCGGGTCTGTACTTACATCCAGTATTATTACACCTCCCAGCCCTCTGTTGGATCCAAAAACATAGGCAAATCCGTTTTCATCTATATACAGATTATGCGCAGACTTCCATGTATTTCCGGAAGGTCCGTCATATAAACTAACATCGGTAACCGTACCCAAAGGAAGAGGACTCAGATCAATAATCAATAACCCACTCTCCGCTTCTGTTGTCACATATAAGTAATCTCCAAACGTTTTCAAATCTCTCCAAACCGAAAAATCGCCTTCATACCAAAACACCTCTACTGGGTTTTCAGGATCTGCCAGAGAAACAACCGAAACACCGGATCGGGCTCCTACTAATGCATATTCGATTCCAGTCTCATCCACATACCCCCAAACATCATTGATATATGTATTTCTTTCCTGAAAATAATCAACATGTCCCAACTGCTCAAGATTAAGCTGTGCATAGGATTGATAAACGGGAAAAATGAATGGAAAAAGACCTAAAAACAGAAAGAGTAATCTCATTGTTACTTTTTTTTATAAATATACGGCTTTATGTTAAAAGTCCTTTTACAGAAACAACAAAGCAGCAATTATAAACAGTAGAATAATAGCAATATACTGCCACACATCAATAAAATAGGGATAGTACTTTTTATAAAGTTCCTGCAAACGTCTCATACTGAATACAAAATTAAACGGTTTTATCGAAACATCCTTCCAGTTTATGATTTATCGCAATTAATTTGTATCTTTTCTTTACAATGAAGCAAATACTGAAAATATTATTTATTGCGGTCTTTCTTCTATTCGGATCGAACCTGTTCGGACAGTTGTTTACCATCCATCCCGAATCAGGAGTTATTTCCATGCAAGTCAAAAAAGGAGAAGAAATCACAAGAGAGTTTTATTTTGATAACATCTCAGACTCTTCTATTTGGCTCAAATGGGAAATTACAAAAAATACGCTTCCTGAAAACTGGGGGTATTCATTGTGTGACAATCGTATTTGTTATAATACAGTACCTTCATCAGCATATATGGAACCTATTGCTATTGGCGATTTTGGTTTTATGAAATTAGCGGTTTGGAATACGACTGAAGGAAGTGGAGAAATAGAACTGCGTATTTCAGATGAGCAAAGTAAACAGGAGTCATATATTCTTTTTATTGTAGAACATAAACCAGAAATACCTCCCCAAAAAACACTAACAATTTATCCAAATCCTGTTGGGAATGAACGGTTAGTATCATTGTCTTATGATCTGGACAGGTTTGAATATGCAGAAATTATTAATTTCATTGGGACTTCTGTCAAAGAAATAGAATTACAACAATCAGATCAGTTATCAATAGACCTAAACGGATTACCCCAAGGTGTTTATTTCATACGATTCACGAGTAAAGACAATACGCATCGAAAAACAATACGAATTGTTCTAAACTAGAATCAAAACACTCAAATACAGCAATATAAACTTGTTTTTAAATTTTGGTGAAAATGTATTAAATTTACCCGAACCAAAAAAACAAGCAACCATGTTTGATTCTATATTCTCAAAACTATTACTACTCTTTACTCTACTTATCGCGTATGCAAGTCCCGGTCTGGGACAAATGAGGAATGCCGAACAGGAACCTTTTATTCCGGGGCATCTTATTATTCAGGTGGATGAAAATACAGACCCTGAACTTTTATTTCAACGACTTCCGATACAATATGAGTTCAAAGTCAATAAACAATTATCGGTTCACATGCGAGCCTGGCTGATTGAATTTAATCCCTTCTCTATTTCTCAAATGGAAGCTCTGAAAATGGTGAACCGACTGGATGGAATCACTTTAGCCCAGAACGACCATGTTGTTGAATTACGCTCCACCACTCCGGACGATCCTCAGTTTGATCAGCAGTGGCACCACCTGAACACAGGACAAACCGGAGGAACAGCAGATGCCGATACGGATATAGACGAAGCCTGGGACATTACCACAGGGGGACAAAACGCACTCGGACACGATATTGTTGTTTGTATACTTGAAGGAGTGGATTTCAGTCACAGTGACCTGATAGAAAACCGTTGGACCAATCCTTTCGAAATTCCGGGAAATGGTATCGATGACGATGGAAACGGTTATATTGACGATATAAATGGTTGGAACGTTAGTAACAACTCAGGAAACCTTACAGGAGTATCTACCACGCACGGTACAAATGTAGCCGGAATGATTGGTGCCAAGGGGAATAATAACCTGGGAGTTGTCGGAGCTAACTGGGATGTAAAGATGATGAATGTCGTTGGTTATTCGATGACAGAATCATCTGTTGTCTCAGCGTATGATTATCCGCTTTCGTTACGAAAAAAATACAACGAAACGAATGGAACAGAAGGAGCTTTTATTGTGGCAACAAATGCTTCATGGGGAATTGACGGAGGAAATCCAAACAACTACCCTATTTGGTGTCAGTTTTATGATACACTTGGAAAATATGGGATTGTTAACTGTGGAGCAACCACCAACAGTGACCTCAATGTAGATGTTTCAGGTGATATGCCGACTGCATGTCCTTCCGATTATATGGTAGGCGTTGGACGATCAGGGCACAATGATAATTTTGCCGGAGGATATGGAGCTACAACCATTGACTTTCCTGCTCCCGGAATTAGCGTAAGAACTACAGCAAACGGAAACAGTTATACAACGACAACCGGTACATCATTCTCAAGTCCTTATACGGCAGGAGTTATTGCTTTGCTGTACGCTATTCCCTGTCCCGGATTTATGAATATTGTGCTCAACAATCCTCAGGATGGTTCTGACCTGATTTATCAGGCTCTTATGGACGGTGTTGACCTAAAAGCAAACATGACGAATTCGTTTATTGCAGGAGGACGACTCAATGCTAAAAATTCAATGGATCTACTGATGGATGCCACCTGTTCAACATGTACCCCTCCCGCCAATCCCGTTATTACCACAGTGAATGATAATACAGTAACATTTACGTATGATGCCATTCAGGATGTAATCAATTACTCTGTTTTCGTAAGAGAAGAAGGAAGTGCAAACTGGACACAGTATTCTTCCAGTACTTTATCTATACAGGTAAATAACCTGAACACCTGCACTGTTTATGAGTACTATATGTCTGTTGAATGTGCTGACGAAACAAATTCTTCTCCGGAGATCGGAACTTTTAGTACAACAGGTTGCGGAGCTTGCATGGATCTTACTTATTGTGATGCTTCATCAACAGATCCGGGAGAAGAAGTTTCTGTACATACTCCGTCCGGAATAGCAGGAGACTTTACAAATTATACGCTTACAGATAATTGGGGAGCGACTCTTGATAATGGATATGCCTACGGTAATCTGATACTGGTAGATGACGGAACAGCCGCCAGTGAAGAAGGCTGTAATGCACTTACAAACGCAGCACAGATAAACGGAAATATTGCCGTTGCTGTTCGTGGTACTTGTAACTTCTCGCAGAAAGCGCTTAACGCACAAAATGCTGGTGCCACAGGTCTTATTATTATAAATAATCAGGGAACATCTCCTGCTTCCCTGGGAGATGGTGGAGAAGGTAATCTCATTACCATTCCGGTTGTAATGGTTTCTCAGGCTGACGGAGCCGGGTTACTCAGTGAACTTTCCGGAGGAAATACTGTTACTGGTTTATTGGGAAGTCAGAATGAATGGATTGAAAGCTTTGAAATCAACGGGAATCAGGTTGTATCAGGTGACGATAACGGATACCGCCCTGCATCTTTATCTGCTATTTCTTCACTGGATATAGGAGCTACCTATCCTTTTTCTGTTACCCCGGGATTTGACGGACAGCCGTTACTAACATACTCCAGAATCTGGATGGATTTGAATCAGGATGGTTCTTTTACTGCCGGTGAATTAGTCTACGATCAATCATCTGCGGGTTATGGAGTTGTAACCGACAATCTAACAATTCCCGCCAGTGCTACTCCAGGAACTACGCGTATGCGTGTTCAGTTATCGTATCAGGATTATCCGGTAACTTCTCTTCCATCAGTATGCGGAGAGTTTATGTCAGGCGAAACCGAAGATTATTGTGTAGAATTATTACAAACACAATTTTGTAATTTATCAATCACTTCCACTGTTACAGAACCTTTGTGCGCAAACAATACGAATGGTAGTATTTCTGTAAATGTGTCCGGAGGAACTCCCGGCTATACGTATGCATGGAACACAGGAAATACAACCTCTTCCCTTACAGGATTAGATATAGGAGCCTATTCTTTGGTTGTAACAGATGATTCCGGATGTGACACTACTATTCAATACAATCTGAACTATGACCTTGATTTATCAGTATCATCAACGATAACTTCTCCTACTTGTTCTCCTAATGAAGATGGAGAAATTTCAGTAAATGCGTTGGGAAGTTCAGGATTTTCCTACCAATGGAATACCGGAGCTACCGGAACATTACTCAACGATTTAGCGCCAGGAGTTTATTCGGTTACTGCGACTGATGGCAATGGATGTGTAGTCAACGAGACATTCAACCTTGCTTACAGTTCCAATCTTGTCTTATCCGCAACAGTTACTCACCCGAGTTGTGATGATAGTCAGGATGGTAGTGTAATAGCCTCTGCTTCGGGAGGTTCAGGGATAACCTACCAATGGCAAAACGGACCATCAATTGAAGAATGGAGTAATATAGGTAATGGAACCTATCAGATCACAGCAACTTCGGCGGATGGCTGTCAGGTAACTGAGGATTATACGTTATTAGCTTCTCCTGCACCGGTTGTTGCTGATTTCGTATTGACACAAAATTTCCTCAATGTTCAGTTTACAAGTACATCAAGTAATGCCACTTCCTATAGTTGGGACTTTGGAGATGGAAATAGTTCTTCTTCACAAAATCCGGTACATTCGTATAATCAACCAGGAACTTATACGGTTTGCCTTTCGGTAACCGGCACCTGTGAATCGAGTACAACTTGTTATACGGTTTCGGTCTCTGCCAATACGACAGGAATAGAAAAAAATGATGAAATTACATTCCTTTTGTACCCGAATCCGGCTAAAAATGAAGTTTCTCTGGTAACCAGTATTGCAACCATCGAAAAGATAGAAGTTACGACTGTTACCGGACAGGTGGTTAAACAATTCCCTGTTAACGGAAATGCAGCAACGGAAATGGATATAGAGTCATTAGCAGAAGGAATCTACCTTGTTAATGCCTATGAAAAAGATGGTACGTTACTTTCTTCTCAAAAACTAATTGTCCGAAAATAAATACACAAGAAATAAAAGAGGTCGCTTATTGTAAGCGACCTCTTTCTTATGTCCTGAAAATGAATTTTAAATTATTCTATTCTAAGCAGTTTAGAATGCTCTTTACGCTCACCGTCTCCGAAGTAAAAATCAATTCTTCCCAGATTAATTCCTCCAAAACCAACCTGATTGACAAGTACACTCTCTCCTCTTTTGTTTTTCAGCTGTGTCGGTTCACTCAAAAAAGTATGTGTATGTCCACCAATAATCAAGTCAATATTTTCTGTTTGTTCCGCCAGTGAGGTATCCGAGATCTTATATGTTTTATAAGCGTACCCCAAATGAGAAAGGCAGATTACCAGATCACATTTTTCTTCGTGGCGCAAAAATGTTGCTTTTTCATTAGCTACTGATACCGGATCCAGATATCTTGTATTCTCGTACAGTTTTTTTCCTACAAGCCCGTTCAATTCAACACCCAGTCCAAATACACCAATCTTTACCTCTCCTCTTTTAAAAATCTTATGTGGAATAGTAATATCATTCAGAATAGTGTCACTGAAATCATAATTAGAGCAGATAACAGGAAACGTAGCATTATTTGAATACGCTGTCAAAAAACCATTCAATCCAATGTCGAAATCATGATTCCCCATTGTCATGGCATCATACCCCATCTGCTGCATAACTTTCATTTCAAGTTCACCCTTAAACTGATTGAAATAAGGTGTCCCCTGGAAAACATCTCCTGCGTCAACTAAAAGGATGTGCTCCTCTTCATTACGGATACGGCGAATTAACTCTGCTCGTCTTACTACTCCACCACGATTTCCATACCTTTTATCATTAGCAGGAAAAGGATCTATTCTTGAGTGCGTATCATTTGTATGAAGGATGGTCAGTTTTTTATAGCTCCTTCCCGCAGAAGCAAGCAATGCGGGCGCCAGTGATACCCCTACCCCGAAAACAGTTGTATTTCGGATAAATTCTCTTCTGTCTACTGCCATCTCCCGTCCATTTGCACACAAATAGTGTCGTTTTCTCTTACAAAATCAATGATCTCATCTCGTAATAGTCTCCCGGTTTTAACTGACTGAAGAGGTTCTTTAAAAAAGTTCATTCGATCTCCGCCATTCGCCAGGTAATCAGATGTCACCACCCAAAAATTATCATTCCACAAACTATCTGCATAACTAAATCCAGCTATTGGTTCACCTCCTGATTGCCTCAGGTACTCATGAATCTGTTTCCATCGTTCCGGTAACAATTGTATGTAGACAATTTCATTGTCAAAAGGCATCAATTCGTAGATACTACTCAACAAAATATCTCCTTTTCCAATCGGAGCACGTAAACCACCATGATTAAACAAAGCAATTAGTTTTACCTCTCCCGAATCTCTAAAATCTACTGTTGCTCGTTCCAACGTAAGATCCGCTACCCAATCTCCTAAATTTCCTTCCGGACGGTTTTTTACATGATCACATGCTGCGTATCCCAATCGTTCTCCCATCTTACTCTTTAACTGATCAGAATAAGGGCGGATAAGCTCCTCTATTTTATCTTGTCCTGATAAACTGTCACTAACTTCCACAACAACTGATTCGTATGCGACATACGAATGCTGGCAGGAATAAAAAAAGCCTGTAAAAAGCGATAATACAACTGCTATTTTAACCCACTTACTCAAGAACAATTTTCACCGTTTTTAAATGAGATCCACTTTTAATTTCAACGAAATATATTCCTCCTGCCAAATCAGCTAAACGTAACTCATGTAATTCACTTTCAGGAGATGGTTTTTCTTCATATACTTTCTTTCCAGAAGGAGTATACACAGAAACGGAGGTTATGGCTGTATTCCCTTCATTCACAATAAAGACATTTCCCTGAGAAGGGTTCGGAAATATCCGGATATTGTCGTCTTCAACGGTTAATTCATCTGTTGAAGCAATCGGACCAAAACGCCCCATAAACTCCTGATAGTACCTGTTTACAACATCTTCATCAAATACGATCAACGTATTCTCATCATTACGTGATTCTGCAGAAGTAGACCAATTGTGCGAACCTGTCAAAACAAACGGATTCATATTGGAAACGGCTCCGGCAATTAACAATTTATGGTGCAATACGCCAGTAACCGTTGAATAGTTCGCCAATCTTACCCCCAAAGAGGACTCCAGTTGATCCCAAACCGTTGTTTCTCCCTGACTATTCACTAAAACACGTATATCCAGCCCCATTGCCTTACGATACACAATCGCATTTGCGATATCATCCCGGGTGATTAACATTGTGTTAATACACAAATCTCCCTGTGCATCATTTACAGCCTGGATAATTCGTTGATTTACCTGATCCGAAGGGCTAAAATAACTTTCAACACGTTTTCCGGCTATTGAAAGGACATGAGGTGTATTGTCTTTTTTATCCGGTCCGAAACGAGAAGCAGAAATAGTAGGATTAGCACCGCTTCCCCCCCACATCTCTTCAAACTCCAGTTGATACGTTCTAGCTAATGCCTGATCCTGAACTATAATTACATTATTCGCATCCGTATTGATTTGCTGTGATGTAAAATTGGTTGATCCGGTCCAAAGAATGGGTTTATTCGGATCAGCAGATTCTGCATCAAAAATCACGAACTTGTTATGCATAATACCATGTCCATCCGGCCACTGTGGTACTGGGCTTTCTAATGTCGGAATAGAAGAATTCAATTGTGCAATTCCTGTATTTCCCGTATCTTCGTTATAGATAATACGCACCCGTACCCCTCTTGAATAAGCCGCGTTAATGGCCCCGGCGATATTAGAAATACCGGACGCTGATGATAAGTTATAGATAGCGATATCCAATGATTCTTCCACTCTGTTGATGTATGCTATCAAAGTGTCATCTATCAGATTATTCAACTGAATAGCTTCATTAGATACACTATTTGCATACGAAGTATTGACACTTTTTGTAAAATAGGTTCTGATTTCACCGCTAGACTCCGAAGCCGTTATAAATACCAACGTATCTCCTTCATCTGTAACAGAACCATTATCTGCAATTGCCTGTACATAAATCAAACGTGCATCACCTGCTCCGGAAATCTGAAATTCAGGAGAAAGTGTTGTCCCTCCATTTAGCTGTCCCTGTTCAAGGTTTCGGGTGTATCCATATTTCAAATAGGAAGCAGCATTTTGTGCGTTGTCCCAACTGATTGTCAATCCATCAGTTGTAATATTGGAAACCTCTATTTCCGAATTAATAATCTGGGAATAAAAAACATTGGTAACAGCTGAAAAAGCGATACCTGCAACTAAGATAATTTGTCTCAAATCTTTATTTTTTTTCTTTTAATAGAACCGTATAAACCGGGAAATGGTCAGCATACCCTCCTAAATACTGTCCTCCGGCAAAACTACGAAACGGATACCCTCTGAATCTTCCTGAAGATTGCATCAAAAAAGGTTTATTAAACACAACAAACTTATAAAAATTCTGTCCGTTAAAGTCTCCGTTCACTAACTGAGGTGTTAAAATCATCTGATCAAAAAGATTCCATGTATCTCTCCATGCCAACGTACCGATTCCTTTCTTGAAATGCCCCATAGAAGCATTGAACAATTGCCCTTCTTCAAGATCATCCTTATCACCACATGTATTCAGATTATTCTTTACACTTTTATTGGTTGGATCATCATTCAAATCTCCCATCAGAACAATCTTCGCCGTTCCGTTCTCTGCTACCTGAATTGAATCAATAATAGATCGGGCCAAATCCGCTGCTGCCTGTCTCAAAGGAGAACTTCTTTTTTCCCCACCTCTTCTCGAAGGCCAGTGTCCCACAATAAAATGCATACGCTCTCCTAAAAACTGTCCGGAAACCAACAATTGATCCCGGGTATAGAAGTCATCCATTCCTTCAATTTTAAGAACATGGCTACTACTGCTTTCGACAGTAAAATAGCTCGGATTATAGACCAGTCCAACATCCACACCCCTTCTGTCTGGAGAGTCATAATGTACAATAGCGTAGTTTCTGTTTTTCAACCGATCTGTAGCGACCAGGTCTTCAATTACAGAACGATTCTCTACTTCTGCCAGGCCTAACACAGCAACTCCGTCCGGAGAGTACTCCTCTCCCAACTGGGAAATCACCTCCGACAAACGGTCCAATTTTTCCATGTAGCGTTCGGAAGTCCAGGCGTTTTTTCCCTCGGGAGTGTACTCCTCATCAATTGTATTTTCCGAATTGAGTGTATCAAATAAGTTTTCAACATTATAAAATCCGATACATGATACTAAATACTCCTTATCTTTATCCTGCGACCAGCTAACGGAAAAACTCCACAAAACAGCTGTAAACAATAAGGATGCTTGTCTTAATGATCTCATAAAATACCTGGTTCTGTACATTTAGAAAATGAAAAATTCTACTCCGCGAAGATAGGGATTTGTCAAGTTATGGACATTATTAAAACGTTAAATACCAAAATTTCTTAAAATATCTCAGGGGAACCTGTTAATTTTGCCACAAATTGAATTGTGCAGAATGAATAAAATTTACTGTCAAACGCTGTCTGCTGCGTTTTTCTTAACAAGCTTTGGTATATGGGGGCAAACAGAACCCGACTCCCTTTCCCTACCTAAAGATACGTCAAATACCATTACAGAAACCAGGCTTCCTGTATTTAATCTTGGAGACGACGACGGAGAGTCGGACATGGGTACACAGGATATTGCCGGACTATTACAATCATCACGCGACATTTTTACATCAACTGCAGGATTTAGCTTTGGACCTGCTCGCTTCCGTATCAGAGGATATGATGGAATGAATACCACTGTTCTTATTAACGGTATTCCTATGAACGATATGGAAACGGGGCGTGCTATATGGGCTATGTGGGGTGGTTTGAATGATGTTACCCGTTACATGGACGTTCAGACAGGTCTTACTCCTTCCCGCTCTATGTTTCAGGGAATAGGTGGTTATAGTTCAATCTCTGCACGGGCATCCTCTATGAGAAAAGGAACCAAAGTTTCTTACGCCGGAACGAACCGTGCTTACCATCACCGAGTTATGGTTTCTCATGGAACCGGAATGATGAAAAACGGATGGGCCATTGCTGCCTCTGCTTCAAGAAGGTGGGCTTCGGAAGGATATATTGACGGAACAAGTTTTGATGCCTGGGCTTACTATCTGGCTATCGAAAAGCGAATCAATAAAAAACATACAATCGGTCTAACCGGTTTCGGAGCACCTTCATACAGAGGTTTACAGTCTTTAGTTGTTCAGGAAGCTTACGATTTGTCAGACAATAATTACTACAATCCCAACTGGGGATATCAGGATGGCGAAAAACGCAATTCACGTGTTCGTAAAAGCCATATTCCTACGGGAATGCTTTCTCATTACTGGGATATGAACAAGACGATGAAACTTACAACAACAGCGTATGTTTCAGGAGGACGAAACGGGGTAACACGTTTAAACTGGTACGAAGCCCGTGACCCTCGTCCGGATTATTATCGCTATCTACCAAGTTATCAGGATCCCGGAAGTGATTTGTTCAATCAGGTTACCAATAGCTGGATGACAGATGAGAATTACAGACAGGTAAATTGGGATGGAATGTATAATGCCAATTACAAGAATATTTCTACCATTGAGAATGTGAATGGTACTCCCGGAAATAATGTAACCGGATTGCGTTCAAAATATATTCTTGAAGAAATGCGTAACGATCACATTCAGTATGGTTTCAACTCTGTATTTGAAAAGAAGTTTACTGAAAAAACGAATTTCACAGCCGGATATACAGCGAACTTTTATACCAGTAAGAATTTCCGCGTAGTGCAGGATCTGTTAGGTGGAGAGTTTTGGGTTGATGTTGACCAGTTTGCCGAAAGAGATCTTGATGATCCGGAAGCATCTCAAAATGACATCGATAATCCGAACCGTCTTGTAAAAGAAGGAGAACGTTTCGGACATGACTACGACATTCACGTCAACAAACAGGATGTGTTTGCTCAAGTAGAGCATGATTTTAAAAAGGTGAATGTTTATCTTACAGGAAGTTATTCGCACACCTCTCTTTGGAGAACTGGTAACGTAAGAAACGGACGATTCCCTGACAACTCATTGGGTGATTCCGAAAAGAAAAAATTCGATAACTTTGGGGTTAAGGGAGGTGCTACGTATAAAATTACGGGAAGACACTATCTGAGTCTAAACGGAGCTTATTTAACGCGTGCTCCTCAGGCTAGAAATGCTTTTATTTCTGCCCGTACCCGTAATGACTTTGTTAATGGTCTGACAAATGAGAAGCTTATGACAGCTGATTTGAACTATAACATCCGTTACTCCAAATTAAAAACCCGTTTTACTTTGTATTATACGGAAATAAAAGATCAGGTTTGGATGCGTTCTTTCTATCACGATGAATATAATACACTTGTTAACTATGCTATGACGGGTGTTAACACTCGTCACATGGGACTTGAATTAGGTATTGAGTGGAACATGACTCCTACCTTTACAATGACAGGAGTTCTTGCACATGGAGAAAGCATTTACAACTCTCGTCCAACCGCTACGATTTCCCGTGATAATAATTCAGAACTTGTTGCTGAGAACAGAACCGTTTACTTAAAAAATTACCGTGTCGGAGGAATGCCGCAAACGGCAGCCGCAATTGGTTTGAAGTACAACTCTCCAAAATATTGGTTTGCCGGATTCAATGTTAACTATTTTGATCACATCTATCTGGATCCAAACCCGGACAGAAGAACAGAAGAAGCTGTTGAAGGCTATGTAACATCCGATCCTCAATGGAATCAGATTTTAGATCAGACTCGACTTGACAGAGGTATAACAGTTGACCTGTATGGTGGAAAATCATGGCGCTTAAAAGGTGGTCAGTATATTAATGTAAATCTGAGTATCAGTAACCTATTGAATAATACCAAATTTAAGACCGGTGGATATGAACAACTTCGTTACATGTCGAATGACATTGATCGTTTCCCACCTAAATATGCTTATATGTTTGGAATTACCTTCTTTGCGATGGTAAGCTTTAGCTTTTAATCTTAGAATTTTATCCGTATGAAAAATAAAATAAAATTACCCGTTCTTGCAGCTACACTTGTATTGACTGCTGCATCATGTGTGAAGAAAGAATTTGATTCACCTCCTGTACAGGAAATCCCTGTTGGACATTTACTAACACTTCAGGACCTGCGTGATACATTTGCCGCAGGAGGAAATGTTCCTATCCGATTTGATAAAGACTATTCTATCTATGCGAATGTCACGATGGATGATCAAAACGGAAACATTTATAAAAATGCCTATGTACAGGATCCTACGGGAGCAATCGTTCTGAGAACACTGTTTTCCGGAGGACTTTATGAAGGAGATTCTGTTAGAATTGCACTAAAAGGAACTACCCTTTCAAGTTATAACGGAATGTTGCAGTTGGATTCAGTTGATATTGATAAGAACATAATTAAGCAAGCGACCGGAAAACACATCGCTCCGGAAGATGTAACACTTGCTGATATTGTTAACGGAGATTATCAGGCAAAACTGGTTCGTATCAATAATGTTGAGTTTAGCGGTTCAGAACTAAACAATACGTATGCAAATGCCATTACGCAACAAACTCAGAATCGCACCTTGATTGATTGCGATGAAACTCACTCTGCACTTGTAAGAACAAGCGGTTATGCTGATTTCGCTGACGAAATGGTCGCTCAGGGAAATGGTTCCATCGTTTGTGTGGTAGGTGTCTTCAATAACGACAAACAATTGTACATCCGTAAACCATCTGAAATTAACATGAATGGAAACCGTTGTACGGCAAACCCATTTGATTCTTACTTGTTTAAAAACTTCTCGGATGAATCAATTACTTCCGGAGGATGGATCAACTATGTGGTAACCAGCACCCCGCAAGCAGGAATCAACTGGTACATCTCTGATCAGGGATCTTCCGGGAATCACTATGCGGTTATTAGTGGTTATCAGAACGGTTCTACAAACACAACCGAGGTATGGATGATTTCTCCGGCTGTAGATTTATCTCAGGCTTCTGCTCCGGGACTGCAATTTAAATCGTCTAAGAACTATAACGGTCCAGCGCTTCAGTTAATGATTTCAACAGACTATGATGGTACCAGTGATCCTTCTACAAATGGAACATGGGTAAATTATACCAGCTATGCAACCTGGTCTCCGGGTAGTTTCAGCTGGACTCCTTCAGGATTAATTCAGCTGAGTCAATTCATGGGGAATAGTTCTGTTTATTTTGCTTTCAAATACACCAGTTCTACTCCAAACTCAGCTGCAACTTGGCAAGTAGATGATATTATAGTTAATGAGAATTAAATTCGGAAAATTATGAAAAAACAAGTAGTAACTCTTGCGTCAGTTTTTATGACGGCTTTGTCTTTCGGACAATCGTACTTTACAGAGTACTTTAATGGACCAGATCTAACATCTGGTAATGTATGGACTGTAGAAACTCCTGTCAACAATGGATATGAGTGGGTATATGAAGAATACCAGTCTAATGGATATGCTAAAGTTTCTAACTTCAGTTCAGGAAACCATCTTACTGAGAGCTGGTTAATATCTCCTGCTATTGATTTAACTTCGGCAATGAACCCAATGCTTTCATTCTCCAACACAAAAAGATTTCCTGGTGATGATATCGAATTATTCATAAGTACAGACTATGCTGGTGATGTAACTACAGCAACCTGGGATAATTATACAGCTGTAGCGGGGTTTGACGCGGATGATGCATCTTGGACAATGGTTCCTTCTAACCCAATTGATGTCTCAGCGTATGCAGGATCTACAATCTATTTTGCGTTTAAATACATTGGTGGCGATCAAGATGGAAGTACCTATCAGATTGACAATGTAAAATTAGAAGAAGATCTGTGTGCAGGAGCTATTTTCTGTGATCGTTTTGACGGAGCGGATCTTACTGCTAATAATAACTGGCAAGTATTTGGTTCTGCAACAAGCGGTACATTAACATTCTCCTGGTACCATAACACATCAAGTGGGGCAAGTAATGCACGTATTAGCAACTATGTAAACTCAACACAAACAAATCTTGCATTAGAATCATGGTTAGTATCTCCAGCTATTGATCTTTCTGCAACTACAACGGCTTTTTTATCTTTTGATAATGCAAAGCGATTTGCCGGTGATGATTTGGTTGTTTATCTTTCTACTGATTATGATGGAACAAGTGATCCTTCTGCAAATGGAACGTGGACCGATATTACAGCTTCATTAAACATGGATAGCGATATTGACTCATGGTACTTCGAGAACTCAGGAGACTTTAATCTTGAAGATTATATCGGACAATCGACAGTTTACCTTGCATTCAAATATATTGGATCAGCTTCAGATGGAAGTACATACCAAATAGACAATGTTCTTGTTTCTGAAAGCCCGCTTACTCCTGTAGTAGCAATTTACAATATCCAGAACACAACTGATCCTTCAGGAAACTCTCCATATATGGATCAAACCGTTACAACTACCGGTATTGTTACAGCAACTTATCAGAATGGATATTTTATTCAGGATGATGAAGGACCATGGACTGGAATCGAAGTATTTAACAGTGCGAATACTCCAAGTGTTGGTGATGAACTTTTAATTACAGGAAAAGTAGTTGAATTTAATACGGTTACTCAGATCAACTATGTAACTTCTTTTAATGTTATTTCTCAAGGAAATGCTCTTCCAAACCCTGTTGTTCTTTCAACTGATGCTGCTTCAGTTGAGGAGTATGAATCAGTATTGGTACGTTTTGAAAATGTTGTTTGTACACAACCAGTAAACGGATTTGGTGAATGGGTTGTTTCTGATGCAAATGGTTCTGTTATCGTTGATGACAAATTATACGCTTACGGAGGTGTTCAGGGAACGATTTATAACATTACAGGTATCAAATCATTCGGATTTAACGAGCACAGAATTCTTCCTCGTTCAGCATCAGATATCGAAGCTGTTTTGGGAATGACTGAAGAGCAATTGAATGCAATTAGCATTTACCCGAACCCTGCCTCTGATGTACTTACAGTAAACGGAGCTGAAGGTGCTAACGTAACAGTTACAGACGCACAGGGGAAAACAGTTTATTCTTCTACAATGTCTAACACAGTTGAGACAATCAATGTAGAAAACCTTGAGAGTGGTATCTACTTTATCAATTTCGAAGGAAATAAGACCATGAAGTTTATTGTTAAATAAGCTATCGAACAACGATACAAAAACGGGGAGTATGAAACTCCCCGTTTTTTTTGTGCCTGTTTTTTTTAATTCTGACCGACTATCTCTTTACAAACATCTGCCAAAGGTTCCGGATAGATATTATGATCACCGGCAAACCAAATAACCTTCGGATCTTTACTTACTCGTTTTACTTGTTCCGGTTGAGAAAGATCGTCCTGATTTTTAAAATAGGGATCTTCTTTTCCTATAACCACCAAATGCCGGATCGTATCAAATCGGTTATTCTCACTTGGTAGTTCGAGATCAGGAGGAAATACACCCGCCCATTGTACAAAACAATCTATCGGAAACTGTCCCTGCTGAATCCATCTTGCAGCTGTCGAGGCTCCCTGACTAAATCCCAATACAACGACTTTTTCAAACGAATGATTCGCAGCCAATTCTGCTGCTACCTGATCAAGATATTGTATATTATCCGTAATATCATCCTGTCGTTCTTCTTTGGTCATCCAGGAAGCCCCTACTCTACCCGAGGTTCCTTTCAGGTAGAACCGGTGTATTCCTTCCGGCGCGATAACAAAATGTTCTTTTTCATCCAAAGAACTGAACTTCCGAATAAAATAATCGGCTAACTGTCCATATCCATGTAGTACAATCCAACAATATTTTGCTGTTTCCGGATTTCCCTGTACAGCTACTTTTGCCGTTTTCTGAATTTTTAATTTCATAAGACAAATTTAGGCTTAAAGTAAACTCCTTCTTTACTTATCTGCTAATTCCTTTGGTATTTTTCATCTTTCACACGATCTAACTTTTTCAGATCCTATTGAGCTAAATTTATACCTCTCAATAGGTCTACCGATCCGCAAAATACGATAGTGATAAAGAGGTACATCCTTAATTTGTATACCCTTCGCTATCTCTCATGGTATTTCCGTACTTTTGCCCTATGATTGATACTTCAATAATAGGGCAATTTGCCGATTTAAAAGTACTGCGTATTATACCTCACGGTGCTGTACTTGATGGGGAACAGTTAGGAGATATCCTGTTACCCAAACGCTATTGTACGGAACAGCTTCAGGAAGAAGATGTTGTCCGGGTGTTTGTTTACTTTGATTCTGAAGACAGAATTGTCGCAACAACTGAAGAGCCCTATGTAAAACGAGACGAATTTGCCTTTCTTGATGTCCGGGAAGTGAACCGTATCGGTGCTTTTATGGACTGGGGGCTACAAAAAGACCTGCTCATTCCATACCGGGAACAGAAAGCAAATATCCAGGAAGGTGGAAATTACCTTGTATATTGTTACTATGATCAGGAAAGTGAACGACTTGCAGGGTCAACAAAAACAGCTAAGTTTCTGGATACAGTCCCCCCTGAATATGTACCCGACGAAGAGGTAAATATTCTTGTTACTGAGGAACATGAACTCGGTTTTAAATGCATTGTTGACAATCTTTTCTCAGGGATGATTTATCACAACGAAATTTTCACTCCTGTTCATATCGGAGAGAAAAGGAGAGGTTTTGTAAAACAGGTTCGTGAAGATGAAAAAATAGATGTTGCGTTACAGTTGACGGGGAAAAATAGTTCTCACGAACGCAAAGATCCTATCCTTGATTACCTGAAAACACATGATGGTGTCATGTTTATAACCGATAAAAGCGATCCTGAAATGATTTATGACACTTTTGGTATGAGTAAGAAGATGTTTAAAAAGGCAATCGGACACCTCTATAAAGAGAAAATAATCCGTATCGAAAAGGACAAAATCGTGTTGAACAGATAGCGCGCGGTCAGTAGTAAAAGAATATGGAACCGGATACTTTTTTATCATTTCTGGGAGCTAGTATTTTACTTACACTATCTCCCGGACCGGATATTCTTCTTGTTATTACCAGTAGTTCTGCCAAAGGATTTAAAACTGGTTTTGCGATAGCAACAGGCTTGTGTTCCGGTCTGATTATCCATTCTTCAATTGTTGCATTTGGAGCTGCCGGTTTATTAAAAACGACTCCCTGGATATTCTGGAGTATTAAAGTTTTTGGAGCTGGTTATCTTCTTTGGTTATCGTATCAGGTATTCAGCTCCTCACATCGTATTGAACCTATTCAGGAAAACCTTAGAGAGACTACCTTTTTCAGGCTTTTCTCTAAAGGGTTTCTCATGAATGTTTTGAACCCTAAAGTTACTTTGTTTTTTCTGGCTTTTTTACCCCAGTTTATTCCCGTAACCAGTACCTCTCCCCTATTTCACACCTACTTTTTGAGCTTCATTTTCTTTGCACAGGCTCTGCTTATCTTCACCGCTTCCGCTTATTTTTCGGATCGTCTTTTGGGATTCATTCGCCAATCAGAAACAGGACTTCTTTTTCTAAAATGGGCGCAAATTGTACTTTTTATTGCGATTGCTGCGGGTATTCTGCTTACCTGATCTTATTCTGCTCTATTATATGTAAATTTGTACTCCAAATATCATGTGGATATGAAATATAATCTCAGCGAAATTACAGATCTGATTAAAGACAGACGCACCATATATCCGGAACAGTATACAACCCGAAAGGTACACCGGGAAATCGTAGAAAAAATCCTGAATGGGGCTATCTGGGCTCCTACTCATGGAAACACGCAACCCTGGCGTTTTAAAGTATTTATGGATGATTCACGTAATAAACTATCCGATTTTTTGGCGAAATGGTATGTTGACAATACTCCGGAAGATGCATTTAACACGATGAAATTTCAGCGTATGCGCGAACGTCCTCTGCAAGCTTCTGTCGTTATTGCAATCTGTATGGAACGACAACCGGAGGAAAGAATTCCTGAACTAGAAGAAATCGAGGCTGTTGCCTGTGCGGTGCAAAATATGCATTTGATGTGTACAGCTTATGGAATTGGTGGTTTCTGGGCATCTCCGAAAGTTGTTTATACAGCTACCATGAATGAATTTCTCGGATTAGGAGAAAAAGACAAATGTCTGGGGCTTTTCTACATGGGCTATCCGGAAATCGAATGGCCTAAAGCACATCGTAAACCAATTGAATACGTTACCGAATGGATTCAGGACTAGAACATCCGTTTGACCTGGGATTGGTCAATTATCACAAGCATCCTTCCGATGCCAATTATGTAGTTTATCGCTTCAAGGATAAAAACCGGGCGGATCATTTTGAACAATTACTGGTAAAAGATAAAATCTGGTACGAACGCTCCAACCCGGAAGCAGACGAAAAAGAGTATTATCTCATTGCCATCCACAAAAAGAATTTTGGTAAAACACAAAAACTCAATTATGAGACGGAAGGAAAATTTAAGAAACCACTAATAAAAAGTGGATTCTTACGTTATTTTTTCGTTTTGTTCATGATTGCACTGGTTACTTTAGCCGCTCTGGGATACTGCAGACGAAATGTATATCTGGAAGAAAAGACCAGACAAATTGAACAGGGAACATCAAATTAGAAAACGGAAACATTTGAAAAATAAACGTACACATACCACGCTTCTCAAACGTATCTCATTCGTTCTTTTTCTTCTTGTACTCTCGCCTGCCATCACATACGGTCAGTGGGATCAGGAAAAGGAAGCTAAAAAGAAAATGAAGAGTCAGAAGCGGAATCGTTTCCCAAGTTACTTCGGACTACAAGTTAAACCGATCATTCCAATCCGTATGTTCGGAACCGGACCGGAAACACTTTCTAAAGATAATTTTTCAGCTACTGTTACGCCTCTGTGGGGATACTCTTTCGGGGGAACTATTCGCATTGGTATTACCAAGCGTTTTGCTATTGAAACCGGTCTGAATATTGTTCGTCGTAATTACCGTACGGATTATGCTGTTCCTGATTCAAACCTTTCTTCTCAAACAACTCTTGGCGTAGTCAGTTATGACATTCCTCTAAATTTATTGATCTATGTACAAATGTCAGAGAAATGGTTTATGAATGCCTCCTACGGAGTTTCAGGAAATTTCTATCCGAGTAACGTTCGGACTGATGATAACGGTTACCCGAATATGTTTAGCACAGAAGGATTGCGGATGAGCTGGATTCGTGCTGCCATGAATGCTAATGTGGGGGTCGAACTAAGAACCGAAAAAGCAGGAACTTTTTATCTGGGAGCTTCGTTCCAGTATCCTTTTGGTGCCATTTTTAAAATAGCTACTACTTATAAATATAAAAACATCAATAAACCCATATACGGAGAAATGAACGGGACTTACGTCACCTTCGATATTAAGTATTTCTTACCGTTTATAAAAAGAAAAGGTCCTCAGTTTATACCGGGACCTATAGGTTAATCTCTCAGGAAATCATATCAGAATAATTTTGCCTGACCGGACTCTTCATCGTCCTCCTCCTGGTCATCTTTTGTCATATCCCATTCCACTTCAAAGGGAGCTTCGTCATCTGCTGATATCTCTTCTTTTCCGTTCTGATCCTTAGGTTCTTCTATCGGCCATGGTTCATCTCCTTCAACAGGACCAACCAACTGAATCTCCTTCGTTTTCAATTTCGTCAACTGATTCCCGATAGCTTTCATTCCTTTGATATCAATAAAATCAGCAATCTCTACTTCCTTATCCGGCAAATTCTTTGTTGCTTTCAAAAGTTTGTTGAAGACAATATTCACCTTCGGTCGGTATGCTGTCGAAACGACATCCATTCGCGCCCCTTCTGCTTCCGGAAGGAACGAAACCATTTTATCGCTAGTTACTTCACAAAGAAAACGTTTTACGAAATGTAAATCTCTCTCCGGATCATAGTACACGCAAGAGATCGGATGATCAGGATGCCACTTTTCAATGTGAATCAGATCTTCTTCAAAGTGAGTCGCCAGATCAAAATTAGACAAACGATATTGTCCGGATTGATACAAAGTAAGGATCCTATCCTCACCTTTAAACTGTCCCAGGAATTTCCCTCTGCCCTCGTCATTTAATCGTTTGACAACCGGATCGAACCAAATTTTTCTGGCAGCAAGTGTTGACCCTCCTACTTCCTTCTGGGTGATTTTGGCAACAATTTCTTTCGTTACTCTGTTTCCAGCCGCTGTTCTGCTCTTGATTAGAAGATCTCCGAAATCTATATCAAAACGAACCCGCTTCAAATGCGGACGCGGACGTAAATGAACTGTTACAATTTCTTTTTCACCATTTGGATGAACCGAGAAATATAGCAACTTCGATCCTTTTGCCCCCTTTGTCAAGTCATACTCAGTATCACGTGTAAGTGAATTTACAAAGAATCGTTTCATCATGGTAGGACCACCTTTCCCGTCCTGATACATCATGTGATAAATGGTACGCTTGTCTCCCTTTCTCCAGATTCCGCAATACACAATCCCTTTCCCGACAAACTTTTTATCAGCCACTTCGGTAACCATCATTTTACCGGTATCGAAGAACAGGATCACATTATCGATCTCCGAACAATCAGCTACAAACTCAGCTTTCTTCAGATTCCAGCCAATAAAACCTTCTTCCACATCTACATAAAGCTTTTTGTTAGCTATAATAACCTTTCTGGCCTGAATGGTATCGAATACACGAATCTCTGTTTTTCGCTCCTTACCGGCTCCGAATTTTGTTTTCAGTTCTTTAAAGTAATCAATCGCATATTCTGTCAGGTTATCCAGCTTATACTGAATCGCTGCCAGTTCATCTTCCAACCGGTTGATCGCCTCGTCTGCTTTAAAACTATCAAATTTTGAAATCCGTTTAATCTTTATTTCTGTTAAACGAACGATATCTTCTTCTGTAACGTCTCTTCTCAGATGTTTAATAAATGGCTTTAATCCTTTATCGATTGCAGCAATCACACCTTCCCATGTTTCTTCTTCCTCAATTTCGCGGTAGATACGTTCTTCGATAAAGATTTTTTCAAGGCTGGAAAAATGCCATTGTTCTTCTAATTCTCCCTTCCTGATCTCCAGTTCGCGTTTCAATAAATGCAACGTATTATCCGCAGAGATTTTCAGCATTTCACTTACCCCCAGAAAACGAGGTACATCATTATCGATAATGGAGGCATTCGGAGAAATAGAAACCTCACAATCGGTAAACGCATATAATGCATCTATCGTCTTATCCGGTGAAACTCCTGTAGCCAGATGGATCACTATTTCAGCAATAGCTGAAGTATTATCTTCAATTTTTTTGATTTTAATCTTCCCCTTATCATTTGCTTTGATAATGGAATCAATCAAAGAAGTGGTCGTGGTTCCGAAGGGAATTTCAGTAATAACAAGGGTTTTTGTGTCTTGCTTGGATATCCGGGCACGAACACGGACTTTCCCTCCCCGTAATCCATCATTATAACCCGAGAAATCAGCCATTCCTCCATTTGGAAAATCCGGAAGAATTTCGGCTTTCTTTCCACGAAGAATCTGAATGGACCCTTCAATTAATTCAATAAAGTTATGCGGAAGAATTTTACAAGCCATTCCGACAGCAATTCCTTCCGCTCCCTGCGCCAAAAGCAGTGGAAATTTCACAGGAAGGTTCTGAGGTTCCTTGTTTCGTCCGTCATAGGATGCCAGCCATTCTGTTGTTTTCGGATTAAATACAACATGATTGGCAAACTTAGACAAACGCGCCTCAATATATCGGGGAGCTGCAGCAGAATCTCCTGTCAAGGTATTCCCCCAGTTTCCCTGGCAATCAATCAACAAGTCTTTTTGTCCCAATTGCACAAGTGCATCTCCAATCGAAGCATCCCCGTGCGGGTGATATTTCATGGTATGCCCGATAATATTGGCAACCTTGTTGTAACGGCCATCATCCATTTCTTTCATGGAATGCAGGATACGTCGCTGGACAGGTTTTAATCCGTCAGCTAACGAAGGAACAGCCCGCTCAAGAATTACATACGATGCGTAATCCAAAAACCAATCCTCGTATAATCCGCTGAGGGATACAACCTGATCATTATCGGCATCATTATTCTCCGGCAGGTTGTTGTTCTCTTCCATTTCAGGCTCTTCGTTCTCTGCCATATTATTCCTGTTCTTCTTTGATTAATTCTTCGGCTACCGTTTCTTTCTCTTCTACTTCGTCTTTTTCAACACGCAGATTATCTATAATAAACTCCTGTCTTTCCTGTGTGTTTTTCCCCATGTAGTAAGAAAGTATGGTTTCAATACTATTCTGTTTGGACAAAATAACCGGTTCCAAACGAATGTCTTCTCCGATAAAGTTGGCAAACTCATCCGGAGAAATCTCTCCCAATCCCTTAAATCGGGTAATTTCCGGATTTTTCCCTAACTCTGCCATAGCTTTTCTTCGCTCATCTTCGGAGTAACAATAAATTGTTTTTTTCTTGTTTCTCACTCTAAAAAGAGGTGTCTGCAAAATATATACATGCCCTCTTTTTACCAGATCCGGGAAAAACTGCAGGAAAAAAGTCATCAACAACATGCGGATGTGCATTCCGTCAACATCGGCATCGGTTGCAATCACAATGCGATTATACCGGAGATTATCCATCTCATCTTCAATGTCCAGTGCGGCCTGAATCAGGTTAAATTCTTCGTTCTCATACACGACCTTTTTGGTTAGCCCATACGAATTCAACGGCTTTCCCCGAAGCGAGAAAACAGCCTGTGTGTTAACATCTCTTGATTTGGTGATGGAACCACTCGCCGAATCTCCCTCGGTAATAAACAGTGTCGTATCCTCTCTCCGATCATTTTTTACATCTGTCAGGTGAACCCTGCAATCGCGTAATTTTTTATTGTGAAGACTAGCTTTTTTAGCCCGTTCTCGTGCCAGTTTACGAATTCCGGAAAGTTCTTTTCTCTCTTTCTCCGACTGTTTGATTTTCTTTTCCAGAATATCAGCTACTTCCGGATGCTTGTGCAGGTAATTGTCCAGTTTTTCTTTTAGAAAGTCATTGACAAACGCCCGCATAGATTTCCCATTCGGTTCAATCTCCTGCGACCCCAGTTTTGTTTTTGTTTGTGACTCAAATACCGGCTCTATTACTTTTACCGAAATAGCTGCCACAATCGACTGTCGGATATCCGAAGCTTCGTAGTTTTTATTGTAAAAGTCGCGAATTACCCGTGCTACAGCTTCCCTGAAAGCACTTTGGTGTGTACCTCCCTGTGTTGTATGTTGTCCGTTTACGAAAGAATAATAATCTTCCCCGTAGGTTTTCCCATGGGTCATGGCCAACTCAATATCATCTCCTTCCAAATGAATGATCGGATACAACGGATCGCCATCCATATTATTCTCCAACAGATCCTGTAATCCATTCTTGGACAAATAGCGCTGTCCATTGAAATAAATACTTAATCCCCGGTTCAAATAACAATAGTTCCAAATCATTTTCTCGACAAACGGAAGCTTAAAAACGAATTTTTTAAACACCGTATCGTCAGGCACAAACTCCACGTAAGTTCCATTCGGTTCATCGGTTTTCTCTACAGGATAATCCTGCAACACCTCTCCTTTGGAAAATTCGGCCATCTTTTTTTCACCATCCCGAACTGAATAGACCATAAAGTGAGAAGACAAAGCGTTGACTGCTTTTGTACCGACTCCATTCAAACCAACCGATTTCTTAAAGGCTTTGGAATCATACTTCCCTCCGGTATTAATCTGGGAAACACAATCGATAACTTTCCCGAGAGGAATCCCTCGTCCGTAATCCCGGACGGTTACTTTCCCGTCCTTAATCTTGATCTCAACCTTTTTACCATTCCCCATGACAAATTCATCAATGGAATTATCCACGACTTCCTTTATCAGGATGTAAATTCCATCGTCCGGCGAAGAACCGTCTCCGAGTTTCCCGATATACATACCGGGACGCAAACGGATATGCTCTTTCCAATCAAGTGACCGGATATTATCTTCCGTATAATTATTTTCTGCCATGCGAAAAAGAAGTTTGAGATGAAACCTAACAAAGATACGAAAGAACAGTGGTTTAGCGACACGTACAACGAACCAGTTTTTAACGATCTTTCGTTAATAAGGTAGCTGTTATCCCCTCCCTCTCTCCTTGCTTTTCGCACAAAAAAAGTCACCTCACACTACCTATTGAAAATCAACCAACTGAAAATAATTTTCAAAAAAACTTCAACTTTTTTTCATTTTTTTCTTGCACAAGCAAAATTTATACCTACCTTTGCAACGCCTTAAACGAAAGGCACAACAGTATTGAGACAAACATGAGTTAGCTGTCGCTAACGGGACTTGAAAAAGTTCTTCACAATATTGGTCTGGTAGTTCAGTTGGTTAGAATACCTGCCTGTCACGCAGGGGGTCGCGGGTTCGAGTCCCGTCCAGACCGCTAAGGAGAAATCCAAAGCTTATCAAAACCGCTTAAATCTTAGTATTTAAGCGGTTTTTTGTTTTTAGCATATCACAAAAAATTCAAGAAATCACACCCAAGTTGGTAACCTATTCGGTAACCTCTTTTGTAACATTGCAAAAGGTTACCGAATTAAACTGAATCCCTTATTAATAAAAGGATTTAGAAGGTTTGTTTTGTAGCGTTTTGAAGGATTTTGATACCAAAAAATGAATTTTTCAAGGTAACCAAAAACTCAAATAGTATGAAAACAAATCAAACATTCACAATTTTGTTTTGGCTTTACAAAGGCAAAATGCGCAATGGAAAGGCACCAATCTATTGCAGAATAACAGTAAACGGTAAGCGAGCGCAATTCTCCCTTAAGCGATCAATAGAACCTACAAAGTGGATTGCCTCTGCAGGTTCTGCAAAAGGAAACACAGAAGAAGCTCGAATTCTTAACAGCTACCTCAACAAAGTTCGCAATGAACTGCACAAGCATTATAATTTACTGGAGGCCACTGATCAATTTATTACGGCAGACACCATCAAAAACAGTTATCTAGGGACAGGAGAAGAACAAAGAAGCTTAATCGAAACCTTCCAGTACCACAATGACCAGATGAAAGAATTGATTGGTGTAGACGTGGTAAAAGCAACCCACACCAAGTTTGAAACAGTACTTAAAAAGTTAAAGCTCTACCTTAAAAATAATTACAAGCGTTCCGATATCTTTCTGCAAGAGCTCGATCACAAATTCATAGTAGATTTTGAATACTTCCTGAAGGTTGATCAGGCGATAAGTCATAATACAGTAATGAAGTATATCCGGAACCTTAAGAAAGTGATGAACATGGCTGTGATGAATGACTGGATAACTAAGAACCCATTCATCAGCTTCAAATGCTCCACTAAAAAAGTTACGCGTGAGATCCTCACAGAAAAAGAACTGCAAACACTATCCGAGAAAGATTTTTCCATCCAACGCCTGGAAGAAGTCCGCGATATTTTCCTGTTCTGCTGTTACACTGGCTACGCCTTTGTAGACGTTGAGAAACTAACTCCTTCAGATGTTGCCCTGGGCATTGATGGTGGTAAATGGATTTTTACCAATAGAAAAAAAACTGGAGCCACTTCAAATGTACCTCTTTTACCTCCGGCACAAGAGAGTATTGAAAAGTATACAGAACATCCCTACTGTATTGCGAAGGGAAAATTGTTACCCGTTAAAAGCAATCAGAAAATGAATGCCTACTTAAAGGAAATCGCAGACCTTTGCGGAATCTCCAAGAAGCTCACAATGCATATAGCCCGTCATACATTTGCAACAACCGTTACGCTTTCCAATGGCGTTCCAATTGAAACGGTTTCACGCTTATTGGGGCACACCAAATTGGCAACTACACAGATTTATGCGCAAGTTCTAGAACATAAAGTTAGTGAGGACATGAATAAGCTAAAAAGAAAACTCACAACTGTACGGAGTAAACAAAAAACCAATAAGTTGAATCAAGCCAACTAATTCTAGTCTTTTTTACTGATAAATTCTAACAAAATAAATTGTAATGTGTCAATTATTAGGGAATTAACGTCCTATTATGTGTCGATATTGTTATATTTGCATCTTATGCAATTCGGATTTGTAAAATCAATAATATCATTAATATTAATTTGCTCGTATTCTTTAGGCTTCGCGCACAATTTAATACCGCATTGCAATTCCGTCCATGGTTATGAAGAGCATGACGAAGTAATAACTCATCACAGCCATTCACATCATTTTCACGATGACGATAGTTCTCAAAATAGAGATCATAACCATTTAGTACACGAAGACCACTTTGACAATAATTATTTCGATTATCTAGCTTGTCTGCTTGAAGAATTTCATCATTCTGACAACTCATGCAATACAGATCACTACACCTATACTGCCGAAAGCAAGGTCTATATTGATAAAGTACTTAAATCTACGGATTTACAATCCTCTTTAAATTACATCTCTTTTATAATTCCGGAATCATCTGGAAAACCTTACGCTAACTATCTCATATTTGGGATTTCGAACCCTGGGATAGCACAATATCCTGATCGGGGACCTCCAATTACTTGTTTATAAAATAGTGTAGGCACTCGCCTAGTATTAACCGGAAGAATTGATTCTTCTGGACATGTTGCATTATATAAATAAGTCAAAATGATTAATAAAATAATCTCATTTTCAATAAATAATAAATTGATCATTGGATTACTCACAATTGCCCTCATTGTTGGTGGCATATGGAGTGCGTCCAAAGTTCCGTTAGATGCTGTACCTGATATAACGAATAATCAGGTACAAGTAATTACCCAGGCACCAAATCTGGGTACAGAAGATATAGAACAATTCGTTACCTACCCTGTTGAAGTTTCAATGGCGAACCTTCCAGGAGTTACAGAAATTAGATCCGTTTCTCGTTTCGGATTATCAGTTGTAACCATTGTTTTTGAAGACGATATGGAAACATATCTGCCAAGACAATTGGTTGCTGAAAAACTCACGGAAGTGAGGGAGGAAATTCCAAATGGATTCGGTGTACCAGAAATGGGGCCGATCTCCACAGGATTAGGAGAAATCTATCAATACACTCTTGAAGTTGAACCAAAATTCCGCAATAAATATAGCGCTGCCGACCTTAGAACAATGCAAGATTGGATTGTAAGAAGACAAATGGCAATGGTACCAGGAGTAGTTGAAGTAAACGCCTTTGGTGGAGATATTAAACAGTATGAAGTTGCAATCGATCCTGAACAATTGAAAGCGATGGGAATTACCATTATTGATGTCTTCAATGCTTTGGAAGCAAATAACGCAAATACAGGTGGTGCATACATCGAAAAGGATCACCTTGCTAATTTCATTCGGGGAGAAGGACTTATCCGAAGCCTTTCTGAAATTAATGATATCGTTGTGAAAAATGTAAATGGTATTCCGTTAACGATAGGAGATGTTGGCAAAGTACAATTTGGAAAGGCAGTAAAGTATGGCTCTCTAACCAAAGATGGTTTAGGCGAGGTTTCAGGAGGAATGATTCTCATGTTAAAAGGAGCTAGTTCGAATGATGTTGTTGAGGCTGTACGCGAAAGAATGAAAGAAATTCAAAAATCACTGCCTGAAGGTGTTTCTATTCAACCTTTTTTAGATAGAAGTACGCTAATAGCCAAAACTACGGGTACCGTCAGTCAAAATTTAATTGAAGGCGCATTAATCGTCATTTTTGTACTCGTTTTCTTGCTTGGGAATTGGCGTGGAGGATTGATTGTTGCTTCAACCATACCGCTCTCGTTACTGTTCGCTTTTATTTTAATGAATGTATTCGGTGTTTGGGCAAATTTAATGAGTCTGGGGGCGATTGATTTCGGAATAATAATAGATGGCGCAGTAATTATTGTTGAGGGAACAGTTTTTCTCTTATACTCTAAAATTAAAAATACAACTAGCCTAAAAAATATTACAAGCGAAGACCGAGATAATATTACCTATGAAGCATCAAGTAAAATGATGAATTCTGCTTTTTTTGGTCAGTTGATAATACTAATTGTATTTATTCCAATTTTAGCACTTCAAGGTGTGGAAGGTAAAATGTTTCAACCTATGGCGTTGACATTCATGTTTGCTATGATTGGGGTAATGATCTTATGTTTGACATATGTGCCTATGATGTCTGCGCTATTTCTGCGTGTCAATAGCGAAAAGAAAAAAACATGGGGAGATAAATTTGTGTATTGGCTTGAGGGTGTTTACGAACGTTCACTTAGCAAAACATTTAAAAGAGGAAAGTTAATAGGAGCATCCGCTATATTTCTTTTAGGACTCGCCACTTTCACATTCTCAAAAATGGGAGGTGAATTTGTACCGCAGTTAGATGAGGGAGACCTTGCATTTCACGCAATCCTTAAGCCAGGTAGTTCCTTAACTGAAACAATCGAAACGACTACTAAAATCGAGAAAATTATCAAGTCTAAATTTCCTGAAGTTGAACATGTACTAAGTAGAATTGGCGTGGCTGAAGTACCAACAGATCCGATGCCAATGGATATTGCGGATTGTTTTATCATATTAAAACCTCAAAGTGAGTGGGTTTCTGCTTCTTCAAAAGAAGATTTAATCAATCAAATAAAAGAAGCCGTTGAAGTAGTACCAGGTGTAAATTACGAATTCACTCAACCAATCGAAATGCGTTTCAATGAACTCCTCACAGGGGTTCGAGAAGATTTAGCAATTAAGTTGTTTGGTGAAGATTTAGATGTATTAGCAGCGAAGGCAGAGGAAATCGGAAAAATAGTGAGTTCGATTGAAGGTGTAGCAGACATGAAAGTTGAGGCTACAAGTGGACTACCTCAAATTACAGTTAATTACGATCGTAAAAAAATCGCGCAGTATGGGCTTAATGTTGAAGACCTTAATTTTTATGTTGAGGCAGCTTTTGCTGGTGGAAAAGCAGGTGTCATTTTTGAAGGCGAAAAACGTTTTGATTTAGTGGTTCGTTTGGACGAAGCACATAAAAAGAGCATCGATAATTTGAAGAATTTATTTGTAAACCTTCCCAACGGATCACAATTACCACTTCGAGAATTAGCGGAGATTAGTTATCAGCCTGGTCCAATGCAGATTAGCAGGGATAATACGAATAGAAGAACTTATGTTGGTATTAACGTCCGGGGTCGAGATATTCAATCGGTGGTGGATGATATTGAAAAGAAATTAGATGCTAATTTGAATTTACCTCCAGGTTATTATATCAGATATGGTGGAGCTTTTGAAAACTTGGAACGAGCAAGCCAAAGATTGAAAATTGTTGTACCAATTGCACTCGGATTAATCTTTTTGTTAATCTTCTTTGCGCTTAAATCATTCAAACAATCATTAATGATTTACATGGCTATTCCATTAGCTGCTATCGGTGGTATATTCTCGCTGTGGTTACGTGGAATGCCTTTCAGTATTTCTGCAGGAGTTGGATTCATTGTATTATTTGGTGTAGCTGTGTTAAACGGGCTGGTACTGATTAGTGGTTGGAACGAGTTGAAAGAAGAGGGAGTTGACAACATTGATGAAAGAATCAAACTAGGAGCAAAAAGACGAATTAGACCGATACTTCTTACTGCCTTAACAGACGTATTAGGATTTTTACCAATGGCGATTTCTACTTCTGCGGGAGCGGAAGTTCAACAGCCATTAGCAACTGTTGTGATTGGGGGAATGATTTCAGCCACCTTGTTAACGCTGTTTGTATTGCCAATTCTTTATAGAAGAATCGAAAACAAGAGTAAGAGTAAAGGGGGAGCTGTGCCAGTAATTGGCCTATTATTTCTATTTCTACTACCTACAAATATTCTAAATGCGCAGACTGAGGATAGTACTTCAATTACATCAATTGAACAGGCCATATCAATTGGACTAAAAAACAATGGTTATGTAAACTCAACGAAAATGAATGTTCAGTATTTAGGAACTGCAGAGAAATCCGCTATAAATATTGATAAAACTGATTTCAATGTGCAATACGGACAATACAATAGTTTGGAAAATGACTTTGGATTTAACGTAAATCAATCATTTGAATTTCCTACTGTTTATAGTTCGCAAAAAAAGCTTGCAGAAAAGAAAACAGATGAAGGAGAAATACAATTGTCGGTTGTAGAAAATGACTTGCGTAAAGAAATAAGACAAGCGTGGTACGAGTTATCCTATAATCATGATAAACGAATTTTACTTGAATATCAGGACTCACTTTACTCTGAATTTCTTCGTGCAGCAACTATTCGTTATGAAGCAGAAGAAGGAACCTATCTTGAAAAAGTTTCTGCTGAAACACAATTAATGCAGATCCGAAATGAACTTAGTTTAATTGAAGTTGATATTTCTATTCAGGAAAAAAGAATAAAATCCTTGTTAAATGATAACTCAATTGCAGAAATCGTTCCGCAAAAATTGGATAAAAAGCAAATGAATTCAACCTTGGATTCAGAATTAATTCAATCAAATCCGACACTAAGGTCAATTCAACAACAGATCATCGTTGCTCAAGCCGAAATGTCTGTAAATAAAGCAAAAATGCTCCCAAATTTATCAATTGGTTATTTCAATCAATCATTGATTGGTAGCCCAACGGTCAACGGATCAGTTGCTACAAGTTCAAATCGTTTTTCAGGGGTACAGGGAGGTGTTTCGATTCCCTTGTTTTACGGTTCTTATAAGTCCGAAATCAAAATGGCTCAAATAAAATCTGAGATGGCACAAGTGAATTCAGACTATTACCTAGTTGCATTGACCAGTCAATATGAGCAGTCTCTAAATGAAATATTAAAACTTCAAGGAAGTTTAAATTATTACGAAGGAAGTGCTCTTTCACACGCAGAATTGATTATTGATAATGCTCATAAAAGCTTCTTAAATGGTGCAATAGATTACGTAGAGTATTTTCAAAGCATTCGACAAGCACTAGAGGTAAAATTCAATTATATCAACACAATCAAAGGGTATAATATAGCAGTAATCAATATAGAACATCTTATTAATCAATAATATTGAAAAGGAACAATTATGAAATTGACATTTAAAACATTAGCATTCTTAGTAGTTATATCCGCGTTTACATCATCTTGTGGAAACAGTGATGGTAATGATGAAAATCACGATGGACACGAACATCATGATAGTCATGACCACGAACATAATCATAATGAAAAAGAAGGGCATACGCATTAAATAATTTACGCTGCAAGTTGAATTTACGAATGGATTGAATCAACTGTTGAAAAGCGTTTAAATAAAAATTGAAAAAAATGAAAAGAAATATTGAAAAGGTAATTTTCTTCCTGTGTTTGTCGCTTGTAATTGCGGCATGTGGAAGTAAAGAAAACAAAGAAGGTGGCCATGACCATGACCACGGAGAGCACGAAGAAGAGCATGCAGATGAAGTTCATTTATCTCAACAACAATTCACTTCACTTAAAATGAAAGTGGACACATTGAAGGTGCGAAATATGGGTGAATTTGTTGAATCGAATGGTCAATTAGAAGTGCCTCCCCAAAATGAAGCAACAGTTACAGCCCTATTTGGAGCAAATATTCAAACAATCAAAGTAATTGAAGGAGACAAGGTTAAAAAAGGACAAGTACTTGCCTACTTATCTCATCCCGATTTAATTGATATACAAACAGAGTATTCAAGTAATTGGAATCAACTACAATACTTGAGCTCAGATTATGAAAGACAGAAAAAGCTGTACGATGAAAAAGTTGGATCAGGAAAGGAATTTCAAAAAATAAAGTCGGAATATCTTGGAATGAAAAGTAAAGTTCGTGGTTCAGAGGCGCAATTGGAGATGATGGGCTTGAATACAGAAAAAATTCGACAAGGTGAGGTTTTTTCTAACATCGCAGTTAAAAGTCCAATTGATGGCAATATAAAATCGGTAGAAATTAAAATTGGACAATACGTGCAGCCCCAAACTGACATGTTTGAAATCGTGAATATAGAGCATATCCATTTAGATTTGATGGTATTTGAGAAAGACATGCATAAGGTGAAAGAAGGTCAGAATATTAGATTTTCGATTCCATCCAATCCAAACGAGGAATTAACTGCTAAAATTTACTCCGTAGGTAAATCTTTCGAACAGAATCCCAAAGCAGTCCACATACATGCTGAAATTGAAAATAAAAAAGGCTATCTAATTCCTGGAATGTATATAAATGCTCAAATTGAAACTTCTAATGCTGAAAGTATTGCTGTACCAGAGTCGGCAGTAGTGAAAGAAGGAGATAAGTTTTTCATTTTTACAGCGGAAAAAGAAAAGGGAAGTGATATAAAAGAATGGGGATTTAAACCTATCGAAGTGAGTGTTGGCACTCAAGACAGGGGATGGATCGAAATTAAATTGCTTTCACCTCTGAAATCAAATGTTCAGATTGCTTGGAACAATGCCTATTACTTGATGGCTGAACTAAAGAAAGGAGAAGCAGAACATACTCATTAAATTAGGTCATGTCGAGTTTTGATCCCATTTTCAATAACGTCCTGATTGACAAATTAACCATCAATCAGGATGGAGGAAAAAAGCATCATGAATTTGATCGTGCCCATTAAAATGAATTAGATAAGTTAATTAATGTTATGAATTCCGGAACTGATTACCTCGTGGTTTTTCAGTTCCGGTTTCTAAAAGCAATAAAAATTAAAAACAGTGAGATTAGTCTTAATATTTTTGATACAGTCAATATTTACTAGCACTTCCTTTGCTCAAGATGACCGAGTTCAAACTCTGTTATCAGATTTTTCTTTAGATTCCGTTCTCATCAATGTCAAAAAACTAAGTGGTGAGTTGCCAATCACTATAAATGGTAATTCTATTTTTATTCCAACTAGACTTTATAACAATATTGGAAATGAACAGGCTTTTCAATGGTCAAAAGCAAAATTTTTACAATACGGATTAGAAATTGATTCAATGGTGTTTTCTTCAAATGGGAAAAATCTATTTGGTATAAAATACGGCAATGTCTTTCCTGACAGATTATGTATACTTGGTGCCCATTATGACAATTTACCCACAGGAGTTGTCGCACCAGGAGCAGATGACAATGCAAGTGGTACAGCGGCTGTAATTGAAGCAGCTAGAATTTTATCCAATTATCAATTTCCAAACACAATCATTTTTGCATTATGGGATGAAGAGGAGTTAGGATTAATTGGTAGCACAGCGTATACAAACAATTTCAATTTTGAATCAGATTCACTTCTTGGCTATATCAACCTAGATATGATTGGTTGGGATGGTAATTTTGATAGTAAGTCGGAAATTCATGTTCGCCCAGTTTCAAACTCTTTGTTTCTTGCTTCTATTGCTGAAAAAGCAAATATTGAGTATTCTATTGGGTTAAATCTTGAAATTGTAAATCCAGGAAGTTCAAATACAGACCATTCACCATTTTGGCTTAATAATTTATCGGCAATTGGAATCAATGAAGAATATCAAGGAGATTTTAATCCTTTCTGGCATAGTTTGGGAGATACACTTGGTAATTTCAATATCCCATACTATGAACGAAATGCAAAATTAGCCCTAGCTACTTTTTCGACATTAGCCTACAATAAAAGCGGAGACCAAACGATTGAGGAATTAATCAATAATTCATTTGTTTTTCCAAATCCAGTTGATTCCAATCTTTTGATACAGTTTTCACAAGCTATAAATCAGCTTGTTACTGTTGAGGTTTGTAATATTTATGGAGAAGTTCTGAAATCCTCTTCATTTAATAATACTGACGTTATTGATATTGATTTTTACAAATATTCGTCTGGCACCTACTTCATTCATCTATTTACAACAGACAATTTCAAAATATTCAAAATTCAAAAAAATTAAATAACCCTTTTTTAAATCTGTTATGATAAACACAGACCCAAATCACAAACATACATACAACGAACAAGGTGTAATGACTTGTTGTTCGTTGGACGAAAAAATTAATAAAAAAGCAGAAGATCATGCTGGTCATGATCATTCTGGTGGAGATGAATCAATTTTACGCATGTTTTTACCATCTATTATTAGTTTAGGCTTATTACTAACTGCCATTGCTTTTGATATTTATTTTACACAATCTTGGTTCACAGGTTGGATTCGAGTAGCTTGGTACGTATCGGCATATGTGCCAGTTGGTATTCCAGTAATAAAAGATGCATTTCTTGCTATACGCAAAGGTGAAGTTTTTTCCGAGTTTTTTTTAATGAGTATTGCTACAATAGGTGCTTTTGTCATTGGTGAATTTCCTGAAGGTGTAGCCGTAATGCTTTTTTATGCTATAGGAGAAGTATTTCAAACTTTGGCTGTATCTCGAGCAAAAGCGAATATCAAAAGTTTGCTCGATCAACGACCTGATGAGGTTACTGTTTTAGAGAACAATCAATCGAGAAAGGTAAAAGCTGAAAAGGTAAATATTGGAGATATTATTCAATTGAAATCAGGTGAAAAATTAGGATTGGATGGCGAGTTAATTTCTGATTCAGCTTCATTCAATACTGCAGCACTTACTGGAGAAAGTAAACCCGATACCAAAACAAAAGGCGAAACAGTTTTGGCGGGAATGATCAACCTCAATACTGTGGTGCAAGTAAAAGTTACCACAGCTTACACCGATAGTAAATTGGGTAGAATTTTAGAATTGGTACAAAATGCTACTACTCAAAAAGCTCCAACCGAATTATTTATACGAAAATTTGCAAAAGTCTACACACCAATTGTCGTTCTACTTGCAATTCTAATCACAGTTTTACCTTATTTCTTTGTAGAAAACTATGAGGTTAACCAATGGTTATACAGAGCATTAATTTTCTTGGTGATCTCTTGTCCATGCGCCTTAGTTATCAGTATTCCATTAGGTTATTTTGGAGGAATTGGAGCAGGTAGTAAAAACGGCATATTATTCAAAGGCAGCAATTTCTTGGATACCCTTGCTAATATTCAAAATGTGGTAATGGATAAAACGGGTACAATGACAGAAGGAGTTTTTAAAGTGCAAGAAGTTGAATTAAATTCCGCTTTTAACAAAGATGAAATCTTGCAAATGGTCAATGCATTGGAAAGTCAAAGCACTCATCCTGTTGCTACTGCCATTCATGAATACGTTGGTGATATTGATAGCGCTATTAAATTAGATGATGTTGAAGAAATATCAGGACACGGGTTAAAGGCAACTATTAATGGTAAAGCCATCTTAGTTGGAAATTTCAATCTGATGGATAAATTTTCTATTACCTATGACATTGATCCAAGTACAATAATTTACACAACAATCGCCATTGCTTTTGACAGTAAATTTGTAGGATATATCACAATTGCTGATAGGATTAAGCAGGATGCACAAATTACCATCGATAAACTAAAAGCACTTGGTATTAAAATTACAATGCTAAGTGGAGACAAAAGTACAGTGGTACAATTTGTGGCACAAAAACTTGATATACCGGATGCATTTGGCGATTTGCTACCCGAGGATAAAGTCAATAAAGTAAAAGAAATCAAAGCTAAAAACGAAACAGTTGCTTTTATAGGAGACGGAGTAAATGATGCGCCAGTAGTAGCTTTGAGTGATGTAGGAATTGCAATGGGTGGACTTGGAAGCGATGCAACAATCGAAACTGCCGATGTTGTTATTCAAGACGATATGCCAAGTAAAATTCCGATTGCCATTAACATTGGTAAACAAACAAAAAAAATAGTTTGGCAAAATATCATCCTCGCGTTTGCGGTAAAACTTGTAGTTCTTATCCTTGGAGCTGGAGGTATTGCTACTATGTGGGAAGCTGTATTTGCTGACGTAGGTGTGGCTCTTTTGGCAATTCTGAACGCAGTAAGACTTCAAAGAATTAAATTTTCATCTGACAATATTTCCAAAACCCAGCATTAAATCAGGCTATTGGTTTATGCTTTAACCCCTAAATAAGAGAGTGAAAAATTTGTGGTAACGAGATACAGTGACATGCTTTCTGATTTTGAAAAATCGCTATCAGATATCGAAATTGAAATAGATGATATTCTTAAATTATCTGAAGTTTGTACGCAGTATTGTGAGGCCATGATTGCCAAACTTAAGGTTGATTTTCTTAATAGAAAAAAGCTATCTGAATCAGAAGAAATTACTTTTTTTAAGAATATAAAACCACTTTTTGTTTCAAGGCTTATTTACTATATATCCATATATAATATTGAAACAAACCGCCCTAATGGTTCTATCAAGATTAAGCGAAAATACCTCCAGATAGAACTCAATAAGCTCAAAAATTATTTTGATGAAAATCTCGATTTCTACAGATATTACCGTACTGGTAGCAACTACCTTGATCACAAATACTTTGTTCGAGGAAAGCAAGATCTTCGTTTAAGCTTAGATGCCCACACTTACGAGTTTGATAATGAATTCTGCACCAGCCATGATTTTAAAATATCCACCATCCTTGCTAACGACCTCCTCCAGGTACATTTAGAAAATGAACTCATGAAACTTGATTTCAATTCCACCACCAGAGACACCGAATTTATTCCCAAAAACATGATGCGTTGGACAGGCAGTAAAGTATCATTAATCGAACTCATGTATGCGCTTCATCAATCCGGCTCTTTCAATAATGGACAAACCGACATCAAAAGTATGGCAGCCTACTTGGAGAAAATTTTCGATATCGAACTTGGAAACTATTACCGCACCTGGTTAGAACTAAAAATTCGTCAAAACCCCACAAAATTTCTCGATTCCCTAGCTGATTCGCTAAACAGAAGAATTGAGGAAGATGATGAAAAATAATTTACCCAACTTGGGTACAACTTGTGAATAAACCTCATCAAATTACCACAAATTTGTCTTTCCGTTCTCAAAACGGATTAATTCAAAACAAGACAAATTATGGCAGCAACAGTTTTAACAACAGAAGACTTGCAAGAGTTCAAAGTAGAGCTCCTGCAGGAATTCAAAGAACTACTTAAATCACAATCAACCACACAACCTAAAAAATGGTTGCGATCTCCTGAAGTCCGTGAACTATTAGATATTTCACCCGGCACACTCCAAAACTTGCGTATTAATGGCACACTTCCCTACACCAAAATGGGAGGAGTAATCTACTATGAATATGCCGACATCCTGAAAGTCATGCAAGCCAACCGCATTCACCACAAATGATGCATGAATTACATCAGGCAATTAACAGCAGCAATGGAACGCTTCGCTTCGGATAATCGGTTAAACCCAACCCATGTGAGTTTGTACCTGGCATTGTTCCAATATTGGAACCTCGCCCGGTTCAAAAATCCCGTGTCTATCAGTCGGGATGAAATCATGCGCTTATCAAAAATCGGTTCCAAAGTAACGTATCACAGGTGCATCAAAGACCTACACAATTGGAGTTACCTGGAGTACGATCCTTCCCACAATCCCTTCAAGGGTAGTCAAGTGTACATGTTCAATTTTTGTACTAGTAGTGAACAAGCAGAGATACACAGTCGTTCCAAAAATGGACAAGTTGTGGGACAAGCAGTGGTACCTTCTAAAACAATAGAAACATTTAAAAACGATAAACAGAATAAACGTCCTTCTCTTCAAGAAATCAAAGATTTTTTTGAAATGATTCTGGACACTGAGCTTGCCGAAGTGGAAGCGGAAAAATTCTACAACTACTACAGCGCCACTGGTTGGAAAATCGGAAAATCACATTTGGAAGATTGGGAAGCAGCAGCCCGCAACTGGATCATCAAAGCAAACGAAACCCCACTAGTACAGAATCGGGACAACTTGAATGCCACAACAGACAAGAACTATGACCAACCCTTATAAAATAGTAGACAACATCAAGCAATATGACTTCATGGAATCATGGAAGTTTCTTGAGAAAATGGGTAAGTCTCGTTATGGCGATCAGTTCATGTTGTTTAAAGAAGATAAAGATGTCATTTACAAACTACTTGTTTACGCTATTCAGGATGAAGAAAATTGCCAAAAACACGGAATCGATCCCAACAAAGGAATCCTTTTAACTGGTCCTGTTGGTTGCGGTAAAACCTCCCTAATGACCCTCATCAAACTATTCATGCCTCCAGTGCATGGCCATGTCATGAAACCCGCCCGTGAAGTTGCCTTTGAATTCAACACCCATGGTCATCAGATCATTCAAAAACACGCTACTCCTAAAACCATCTTCTGTTATGACGACCTAGGCGTAGAGCAGATCATGAAACACTACGGCAACGATTGCAACGTTATGGCTGAAATCCTTCTAAGCCGTTATGAACTATTCATTACCCACAAAACCAAAACCCACGCAACCACCAACCTCAACGCAGGAGAACTGGAAAAACTTTACGGTAACCGGGTTAGATCACGGATGCGGGAATTATTCAATCTCATTGCATTTGATAGTAAAGCGAAAGATAAACGTAAATGAGATTGTATATGCTCGAATTTCTTCAAGAAAGGTAATAGTAAGTTGGCAAATGTTAACCTTATTGCATCTGAGAAAAGACTTTTATAAAAGGAAGTAAGAATACAGGAAATAATATTATAGTATTCTCGATCATTTCTTAATTAAATCTATCATTATTTATACAATGATGATTGCTCAGCGGAAAGTGTAAATGTGAAATTAAAATTATCTTCCAGCTTTTGTTGCTGCATTTTCGATCCAATCAGAAAAATTACTGTGTCCTTCATCCGATTTCCAGCAGTAGGTTGGGAACTTATCAGAGAAGCGAAAAAACTCACCAAATTCGTTTCCACGCCACCAATGGTCATCAAAATAGATTGAATTTGACTTTTTGTTGTTTATTTCTGGAAAATCTGGAAACAACTGCCATTTACGATTTACCAATTCAAAAAAATGAATTTTCTTGCCATCTTTTGAAACCTGAAAACCAAGTCGGTCAAGCGGATTCAAACCCTTGGAAGAAATCTGACCTGATTTGTTCTTGATTCTATTAATGTGAATAGCAAGTAGACCATTTCCTCTTTCAAAACTCTTAACTATTTCATATTTCACCCATCGACGACCAGCAGTTTCAGTTCCAATTAAAACGGATGTTACCGAAGTCTTTTTTAATCCATCTTCTATTAAATTTTTAATTACAGTTGCACCTTTACTTTTTTCTTTTTCCCAAATGGAACTATCTATAAAAGTGTCGGGCATATTGTTTGCAACCCAGCTGTTCCGTACAACATTTACACGAAAGTTTTTGACGTCTTCATAACAAAAACTGAAAAAAGAATATCGAGCCATTTATTTTACTGTTTTGGTGATATTATATTCATCGAGTTTTGCACGAATATCCAAAGCAAGATCTATGTATTTACCTGGATCATTCGCAAAATCAAGCCATTTTACCGAATGGATAAAAGATGATTCCCCTTTGTACGGCTGATTATCCACATGATTAGTACAATCGGTAAAAACTGGTTTATTAATATTGAACATATTGTCTCGAAGTATTTGAAACAAAAAGTTTGTTTTTAAAGTACGACAATTACACTTGGAGCAAGTGTTGTCAACAATGAAGTAATCATAATTGCCCAATTGATCAGGAAGTACAACTGCTAAAACGGCATTTGTTTTACTTCTTCCTCCTTCTCTTGTTTGCTCTTTCAATGAATATGAAATTTCCCATGGAATCCATTGGTCTTTTTCAATATTATAAGCGTTTTTCATTCCCTTAGATACTAATACTATTGTAACAGAACTATCAAATATTTTGTCCCCTAGCTTAGAAGCAATGGTTGAATCAGCAAGTGTACTCATGTCTTCACCATCATCCTCCCCTTTATAGATATGATCTTCTTCCTCTAAAAGTCCTTCCAGTTCATCAACATAGTGTCTCGCTGTTGTTGTAACCTTTGTTTTAATTTTTGTCCAACCATAATCAACATCTTCATGTATATCTAAATCTTGAACTTGGGCATCCAGATATTTATACGAAACGAAAATTTTCTTTCCCATTGCTGATTATTTTAATGCTTATTTCTAATTTCAATTGCTTCCTCAATCCAATCTTCAAGGTTTTCTTTTATATAATCATAAACATTTGTACTTATGTTATATGGAGGATTATAACACTTAACAATTGAAGAAAGTGTTTTACCATTTACAGTAAAACCATCAAATGGATTGTTTCCTTTATTTGATTGATTACCATTGCTATCTTTCAGATTGTGTACATGGATTCCTACCAACCCGCGTCCATCATTCCAAGCTTTTTCTATTTCATGGTTAATCCACTTTCTTCCAGCCGTATTTTCACCGACAAATACAACTACACAAGATTTCCCACTCATGTTGTCGTCAATCCACCCTTCAATAGCTTTATTGCCTCCTTTCGTAACTTCTTCCCATTTATTAGAGGTAACAATACTGTTACCTTCAATCTTGCCCATGTTGCGGATTTGATTAGCTCTCCAATTATCTGGATGATAATGAAAACTTGTAAATACTTTTCTTGCCATGATTTAGATTTTTTGTAAAATATTGATTGCTTTAATTGTATTCATTATAATCTCTTCTTTAGTAAGGCTATCCTTACCGAGTTCTTTGATAGCGTCATGTAAATCTGTATTTGAAGGATAATATGTTTCAAATGCTAACATGACTCTTTCCCATAACGATTTTGAAATATAACCTGTTGCACCAATTGGAATTGGAATAACATTATGTTTTAAACAAATTTCGAACTCTTCCTCCATTCCATTTGATAGTACTATTTCATCTTTAACTAATTTGTTTCCAAAAAGAAATATTGCAATTCCAGATTTCGAAATCATGTCATTACGATATTCTGTCCAAACTTCAGAAATGGGCTTTTTACCTGATTGAATCTGTGGGAAAGGCCTAAGAATAAGCAAATCATCTAAGTTCCTATAATTAGAGTTCATCTTATAATCAAGGGCTCCATTAATTACAATACTTCCAATGCCTAAACCATACCCTGAAACTATCTTATAACCTTTTTCTGCTATGGTATAACTCATGCTATGAATCAGATCTTTGGCTGTATCTACAGTGAATGGTGAATAATCGTTAGCAGCCCCTGAAATAAATATGTTCTTTCGCTTCACTCTTTTTTCAATTTCAGACAAAATTGATGTAATCTCTGGATAATCATCAATCATGATTGCACGAATACCATATCGTATCAAATTGTCAACCTTCAATTGTTGCTTAATTTTGGCATATAAATAATTTTCCTTATTCTGCTCAGGTGATAGTTCCGGATCATTAAAATCATTTTCTAAAATTTCTTTGAAAAAACAATAGTGAGTTGGTGTATTACCGTTTAACAACACTTTCACTCTACCTAAAATATACTCCAAGTTTGGGTCGTCGAAGCTGAAGCCTAGAAAAAGAAAAGTCTTTGATACCAGTTCTCCTCTCAGAGCAATCGAGAACAATTTCATCTTGTCATTATAGCTTTCGAAATCATCCTTTGTCAAAATTGCTTCATCAGGAGAATCCTTATCACCATGCATTTTGTACACTATTGCATCTCTTTTCTTAATGTTTCTAGAAAAATCGGCATTTCTTATCTTCTTCTCAACCGTTTTGCCTTCAGATTCTAATGTTCTCTCAATCAGTTGGTCATAATTTGTTGTCCAAAATGTATCGATGTTAAGTCGAGCCAATATTTTGTGGTTCTCCCCGGCGGCACCAAGAGATGTAAATTCATTTATAATTTTGGTGTTTATCTTACTTCGAGTAAATTTATTCAAGTGATATTGTGCTATAGAGAGTAAATCATGTTCTTTATCAATATCCAAATTCAGTTCTTCCGCGAGGTCGCGCAATAGCTCTTTCCAGTTTACGAAACCATGGGTAGCTGAAAAACCAGCACCGGCAAAAATTGCAGCGTCTCCGTTGTTTATCTCCTTGACAAATTCATTGATAAACGTCTGTTGTTGTGTTGTAAATGCCATAATCATTTATTTAACCAATCGTTAATTGAAACGGATCTTCCGTCTGGATAAATTACTTTGAAATAATCCTGAAGAAGCTCACTGGCTTCTATCCTAGGGTAAATTTGTAAGTATTCGTTACCTTCCCATGTATTTCTATTATCAGCAAGTGGAAGAATACAGATTTTATCACTTAAGAGTTTATATGTATCACCAATTCCGACTTCCCAATTGCACCATTTAGAAGAAATTGCATTGTTGGTTGCTAACAATACGAACTTGTCATTCTTCTGAATTTGTCTCTTAATTTTTTGTGCTGTCAAACCATTTGTTTGTTCCGGCATCGTACTGTCAGCCCAATCGACATAAACGGCAATACCTAAACCTTCAAAAAAAGTTTTAGCTTGTGCAATAAGAACTTTGTCATGATGAGAGTGAGATAGAAAAACGCTTGTTCGAGCAGTACTTTCTGAAAAAGTCCGGGTCTCATTTACAAATTGTTGCCCTTTCTTTCTTGATATATCCAAGGCAACAGCCTGAAATTCATGTTTAGTAAAAATAGCCATAGTAGTAATGGGTTGGTTATTAATAAAATTTATATTGATTTGTTGACAAATGAAATGCCAATCTAAAAATTGTTACTGTAAACAGTAAAAAACTGACAACATGACATATTGATTCCGACTAAATGACTGACTGTCAGCTTAATTGTCCAAAACGGTTTTCCGCACGTATTGAAGCAATTTAAAAAATCGATCCTAGTTAGGCTGTTTATAGATAATTACTTACGATATTGTCAATTGTATGAATAAAAAACAAATTGAACGTAGCCATTTAGAACGTTTCATTTCAAATAAAAATTTTAGCGAGGATATTGTTAAGATTGAAGATAACGAACGTCCAGATTTCATACTCAAATTAAAGGACAATCGACTAGTATCCATAGAACACACCCGATTGATTAATCCTGATCTTAAAAAGATAGAAGAGCATAAGGACAAAATCATAAAGGCTGCTCAAAAGATATTTGAAAGTAAATACGGTGAGAAACTTTATGTACTAATTACCTTTAATAACATTACTCTCCAATCCGGCAAAAAAAATGAAGATAAGTATATCAACCACGTATTTGAATTGGTAGAAGATGTGTACTTGAAAAATAAAGGGTTTGAGTTTCATATATCGTCTAAAATGAATCGTCCGGCAATATCCAGTCTAATTGATAGTATTTGGATAGATAATTCATGGGAATTCAGTAACTGGCAGCACTTTGGGGCTTACTTAGTTGAACAAATAGATAATGATTGGTTTAGAGGGGTAATTGATAAAAAAGAACGTAATATTAAACACTACAACGAGGTTTTTCAAGAAAACTGGTTGCTGATGGTCTCTGATTTTGGAAGTAAATCTTCCTCCAATAGTTTTAGTGGATTTGATTTTTCCGAAATAATTACAAAGTTTGACAGAGTTTATTTGTTTTCGTTTAGAGCAGACACTATTACTCAAGTGAAGTAATTCCTACACACAGGTTATAAGGTATTCGGTTTGCCTTCACCCCAATCACAAAAGCATATCTGCAAGGGTATATAAACTCCCTACGGTCGCCCTTGCAGTTATCCCTCATCACGCTTAATCGTCAGAATTCCTTTGTAAGCTATTCAGTTGCTTTTGTTCAGTGGTTCAGTCAGCACCTCATCCGCAGCTACTCTGCCACCCCAAGCCCCTTATAAGGTTCTGCCAAAGGCAGGCATATTAATTGGGGTGTCAACGCTGCTTAGTGTTTGTGCTCGCCTGCGGGTCGCTGCGGGCTAATCGGGCTGATCACAGTTTTTGATTATCCTGTGCCTCCAGTCGCTTGCTATTGCTCCTCACTCCTTTACTTCAAATCATTGTTAAAGGATAATTAAACAATACTTATCAGGGCAGTCGTTCCTCCCAACAGCAAGCCACTTCCAGCACCCCACGCAAGAGTGTGGCACTTTGGCTCCCAGGGAACCTGTTACCCCAAGCCCCACACACTTGCCTTTGCCAACGCTCGTCAAAAACTCCGCCAGCCCTGCTGTAAACAGTAGCATCCAACCAGCCCCCTCTGGGTTCTTCTGTTGTCTCCACCCTTGCTCCACTCGCAGGACGGCTCGCGCGCACACTTCAGTCAGCCATTCCGTAATACTACATGGCTTCCTTTCGTTTTACCCAACGCTGGCTCAAGGCTGTATAACCAGCTTTTCCTAACTTTGTTCCAGTAAATTAAAAAAATTGATACCTCAACGAAGAAAATATAGACCCTCAGAAATCAAACGTCCTGAGATTCACGGTCATTCAGATGATCGCCACCTAGCCGATTATTTTAAGATGATAACTTTCCTAAATTCATGGGGATGGGACTTTAAAATTAAACGATTACAAATCAAGCATTTTGTATTGGATGAAGAATCTCCCTATCCAAGCATTAATCAAGTGTCTGAAATGATAAATTTCAACGCTTCTACTCATAGGGATTTATACACCTGTCATAAAATCACTGTTCTTAAAGTGCTAGGACAATCATTAGTAACTGATTCCGTATTTTTCTGTCGAGAAGATATTTCAACTCCAGATATTAATGCAGATGATATCTTAATCAATGAAGAAATTAATGAGCTTGATCTTTCATTAATTCGGGAATTGATTAAAAGACCTTATCGCTATAATGGCAAGACATTTTATACCAGCTTAAGAAAAGTGTTTACCCAACAGGAATTTAGTGTACACGAATTACCTGATCTTCATCCTGAAACTCGTCCAAGAGGATTATTCTGATCAAGAATCCTCAAAATATACCTTAGTCAATATTAGCCCCGTTCACCAAACGGCAAGGTCAAGCCTTCGGTTTCATCAAAAATCTCCAACCGTTGGATAGTATTTATTGATGAAAACCTTGCCTTATTGGTTCACTTTCCGCTTTTGGTTGCCTAAGCATTATTTTAAGGCGTTTTGTATTTTAAGTCATTAAAAAAGGGATACCATTTCCAGTATCCCTTTAGTCAAACAAAAGATGTAGGTTTATGATTTGGAAATATCCATCAACTCAGCATCAGTTTCCCATTTCACAACAATATCCAAACATTCCGCGTCAGAATCTTCTTCCACAGTTTGATTGATATCAATCCCCACCTTATTTACTTTGCCAGATAAATCTGACCCTGCTTTAAATCGTGGACGTCTGCGCACCTTAACGCTAACATCCGTAGTTTCACTTTTTGTCATGTTCTTTTGATTTTTGTCCTTTCGGACCTTGGTTAAACATTTGTCTCGAGCGTAGTCGAGAGAATTTACTCCTGATTCTGCTCCATAACCACTTGCACAGCTGCGTAACTAAGAAACTGGCCACCGCGCCTACGGCAGCCAGTATAATCGTCCTGGTTACGTCCAACGTGTTCACTTGTGGAAGTAAGGCCAGAATCGTTCCTCCGATTGTGCCCGCAATAGTATCATTCTCTATGTGATGCATACCTGCCATTACAATCTAATCTTTGCAATCCGAATCTTCGGTAACAGCAGCCTGGCTCATTGCCGTTGCTACTGTTCCTCCAACGATCAGATACCCACCAAGGGCGCTTAACGCTGCTGCTACAACCAATCCTGCAATGCGTAACTTCTTAAAGAAGGGAGGCGTATCTTGTCCACATCTCTTGAAGAATGATTTCAATTTATCTTTCGATTTACCTTTATTCACAACTTCGATTATTGAATTTCAACGATACTCAACGCATTATAGGCGCCATTTTTGAGCGTGTACTGGTTCCCGTTTACTTCCTGAAAGAATTCTACCATTAAAAGAAACAGATCAGTACCTGCACCAGCTGCGGCAGCTACAGGAGTTAACACCACATCTGTTGAGGTAGCATCAATAGGTAAGTTTACCACGTTACTTTCCTGAACATCCGTTTCTCCAGTTGCAAAATCAACCTTTGCCCAGGCACCTTTTAATGAGATATGCGTAGCCCCTGAAGGAGCATTCAAGTCATTGATCGGGATGAGGTCATCTAAGGTAATTACACCCGTTCCCGGATCAACATTAAAAGGATTGAACAAAATTGACCCTAGAATAGCCTTGTCATTGAAATTGAATCCTTTCAGCAAGGCTTTTGCTGCAGGAACAGCAATTCCAACTCCAACATTTCGTTCTCCTCTAGCACTGGTTCCGTCCAGGTTCTTAATCTGCGTCATAAGTTTAGTCAAACGAGACGTAACACGGCTATCTGATGCATTCTGCATCATAGTTCGGATTGAATCGCGTAAAAGCTTTCCTGAACTTGCAGAAGATCCGAATTCGGAACCATTTTCACGGGTACGAACGAAAGCCGGATCATTCTTGATACGAGCAGCATCAACACCTCCTTTTTCTCTTGCAAGGAAACCGTCTTTGCTCTTGTAGAAGGAAATATCTCCGATTTTTCCTTCCAACTTGATTATGCCTTTCTGTCTTGCCATAATTCGTGTTGTTGATAATTACAGGTCCGTTTTCTGGTCGACCATTACACCAGTGCACAACACAAAAATCAATGCAACACATCACATTTGAAAATTTCCCGTTCCGCATAAAACAGTAACAGTGTATTTATTCCGAAAAAGAACTTCTATACAACCCCTTAGAATGAATATCTTTGTAATATGATCATCAAAAACCATAAAAAGCTTGAAGAATTATGTATTTCATCAGAATTAAGTAAACTACTTTTTTCATTTGAATTTCATACAATAGAGTTCAAGTGCCTTTACTTTCAAAAATCAAGTACATTTTTAATCTCACATTCAAATCAGGATTGTGCTTACATGTTTGCTCTAGATGATAACGGGAAGTTTAACGGTAAGCTTCCGAGTGAGTTTTATTATTCGATTAGAGGTACCTTACTCGACCAAACGGGAAGTCATAACATAACACAACTTTGGGAATCACTTGATTACTCCATTTCATTATTGCGACAAAAAGATGTCGAAATAGCAGGTACAAATGACATAATAGAACATTTAGGAAATACAAAAACAGACGATAAATCATATGATGAATTAGGAAATTTACCATATTTTAAAACTTGGAGGAGAAATTCGGAAAGAACTCATGTAAGTGGAGACAACTTAAGAAAGACAGAACGTTTGTTCGGTAGCAAAGTTAGAGAAAAGTGCTATCAAGAAAATATTAGCTCAGTATGGTCCAATGTACCTACTGAAAAATCATTGGAATTTTTAAAGTAATAGATTAGCAATGTTAACGCTATGGATTAAGTATGGATAATGTATGAATGAGTAAGCTTAAACGAATATGCATATACCCAAAGGATGTACAAAGATTAACAGGCAGAAGTGAGCGATACGGCAGAAAGCTGTTACAGAAGATCAGAAAGCACTTTGAAAAGGATCAGCACCAGTTCGTTACTATAAAAGAGTTCAGCGAATACACGGGAATTAATGAAGCCGAAATCGAACAATACATCCTGGATTAAGGCTGAAAATCAGCCATAAACATTCCCAGCATATCAATCATAAAATTTGTGGTAATTTATTGCATTTTATCTATGTAAAAATGTTGATTTTCATTAAATTTGCTGCATCATAGTTCTTTAAAACAATACATTATCCAACAAAGAAATCGGTAACCAATTCGGTAACCTGATTTTAGAACTAAGATGTAAGTGGTTGAAATAAAAGGCATTAAAAAATAGGTCAAGGACCCGTCCAGACCGCAACTATTAAAAGTTAAGCCTCCTATTTGGAGGCTTTTTTTATATCTTATAGTTTCGGATTCCCTTTATTTACAACTATTTTAGCTGGTTTAGGTCTTTGTATCCTCCTGTTCCGTTAAATTCTTAGTATCTTTAAGTCGGTATTATTAGAAAGCAAAAAAGCAACCCTTTAGCAACCCCCGTGAAGTTACGGGGGTTATTTTAATATAGTTTTTTGGAAATTAGAATGAGGTGCATAAGATACAGAATGATAGTTTTTTCGATTTATTGTTTGTGAATACATATAACAAAGCTTCGTAAGATCTACTTCAAGAGTAACCTCTGAGATACTGCTTAAAATTAACTTCTTGTAATACTTATGTGTTTTCCTGCCAAAACTCCCGATAAAGTCACTATTAAAATCCTTTGTATCAAAATAATCAATTAAAGAAGCTTCAGCAATATCCGTTCTAAACTTAGTCTCATCTTCCAAGCTTTTCGATTCTTCAATTGCTTTGAATAATTTATCCTGTCCATCTACTTTTGTTAATTCTTCAGAATCTGTTATTAGATCGACCTTCTGAATAAAAGAACAAAGTAAAATATAGACTTCATTGTATATAAATTCCCTATTGCATCTTTCTAACACTTTTTGAGCTTTCTGATGATGTCCTAATCTTTTCATAGCAGAAAGAGTTTTATCCATTTTTAGGGATTGACCTATATAAACTACCTCAAGATCATTAATTTCCGCTATTTCATCTTCATCACTTAGATTATTCCTTAATACATAAAAAGCCTTTGCATGTATTCCAGAGTCTCCTAAAAGCTCGATATCTTCAAATATATCTCCTTTATTATCAGTAATTTGAAATCGTGAATATGGTTTATTAGACACCAAATTTGCTGTGCCACTAATCTCCCTTGGCAACTTAACTTCTATTCTTTTTTCGTCATACTCTTTTAAGTCATATTGAATAATGAAGGTTAACATAATAGCAGTACTATTTATCACTTCAAAAGACCTAGGATCTATCATTACTCGGGGTCTAATACCTACCATGTATATGTTGCACGGTTTGTCTTCTGTGAAATGTTGTGAGTAATCGACATAATTAAATTCATCAAATTGGGTTTCCCAATAATTTTCTAAATAGACACGGTACTTTAGCATTTGAAAAGATTTTAATTAAATATACATTTTTTAAATAAATACACTGTAAAACGGGGTATTTATATTATATAATACATATATTTACTGTCGAAATTTCTTGTTTATGAATAGAATAAAAGAAGTTCTTGAAGAAAAGGGAATTAAACAAGTTTGGCTAGCTGATCAATTAGGTAAAAGCTACAACATTGTTAATGGCTATGTGCAAAACAGAAAACAACCTAGTTTAGAAGTATTGTTTAAAATTGCTGATATTCTTCAAGTCGATATAAAAGATTTAATTCAGAGTGAGAATGATATATGAACTATAAGATTTTAAGGATATTTAGGATTGGTAAAAACCAAAGAATAAATTATGACAGGCAAGAGAGAGCATTTTGACGAAATATCATTATATGAATTAACATTATTGATTGAGAACTTACTTCCCAAAATGGGGAGAACATCAGTAAACAAAGAAAATGAATCTTCTTTAAGTGCTAAAATTGATTCTACTGCTGGTGAGTTCAACACCTATTATCATTGTACTATTGAAAAACTGTTAAAGAATAGTGATGTCAGTACAATGTCCGATTATCTTAATTCAAAGATTTCTGAAGGTTTTACAAAAATATATTTAATCTCATCATCAACTATTTCGGGTGGATTTAAAGCTTCTTTGGAAGCTAAATTACAATCTAAAAATTTAATAGAATATTGGGAAATAGATGACCTCCTTGACTTAATTGAGGAAAACTATAAAGACTATTGGAGACACACAGATCAGGAGTTATTATCCTATGAACAGAGGTTTGAAAATGGGATTAAGGATTCGTTTCAAATTAAGAAATTAATAGAATTTAAAGCGGCTTACCAAAAGCTAATTTCAATATTTATTGAACCAGTCTTGTTCTTGAGAACAGAAGACAAACAATCTACGAAAAAGGCATTTACAAAAGTTAGTATCGATAAAGCGATAGATGTTAATGATTCATTGATGCTACTCCATGGAGATCCAGGAACAGGAAAGACAAGATTATTGAATGAACTTGGGAGAAAATTAGTCAAGAGAAATGAAAATGAACTTGACAAGCATTATTTACCTGTTTTTGTTGACTCTATAAGTATTAGAAACGCATTTGTGGAAGATGACTTATGTTTGTTAAGCTTAGTAATAGATAACTTCCTTAATCAAGATTTTAACAACATTACGAAAGATAACTTGTTAAAAGATTATCAACTCGTTCTTCTGATAGATAGTATTGATGAATTTGAGGATAATTTTCAAATAAAGATAAAGGATGAAATTCAAGAACTTCTTTCAAAGGGAGTATTAATATTTTTAGGAACAAGGTCTAACACTCTTGAATCTTTGTTTAAAACAAACGAAACTCCCAACAAACACGATGTCTTTATTCAAAAGTTTAATGATGAGCAAATAGAACGCTTTACTCAAAGATATTTTGAAGGAAATGGGGATAGAGCAGCAGGATTAATGAACTCTATGCGTGAGAATAAGATCCTTGAAAAATTGCCCATTACACCTCTGAATATTTCCTTAATGTCTATACTTTATGAGGAAACAGATAATCAAGAGATCCCCGCCACTCTTAACGATATTTACGACAAGTTCAGTAATTTACTTTTAGGTAGGACTATGGTAGATAAGTCTATTGATTTCTTGGATATAACCATAAAGGAAAATATTCTTAGAACTTATGCATTAGAATTAATCGAAAAGCCTAATAGTGAACTCCTAACGAAACAAGAGTTTGTTGATTTTTTTAAACTTAAACTAAAATCTGTTTCAGGAACGATAAAAATTGAACAAATCCCAGCTGCACTTGATTATATAATTGAGCATACTGGACTTCTTACTCTACACAACGGTAAATATGTTAAGTTCAGGCATGACTCTTATATGGAGTATTTTGCAGCCAAAGAAATTTTTTACAATAGACGTGATTTGGAAGATGAAATTGTATCTAATTTCTTTGATGTTAATTGGCAGTATGTAGGTGTGTTTTATGGGGGAATGTCTCGAAGTATGCCAGCTTTCTTAGAAAAGATTTGCGATAAAGTTAAAAGGAGTTCAAATATGCAGGAATATTGGTCTTCAGCCAATGGAATGGGGTATTTACTTCAAGCATTATATCTTACTGATGATGATCTTAGGAAGCAAGGGATAATCGAAACATTGAAAGTAATGGTACGAACTTATGAAGGGTTTAAGCAAATGAGTTCAAGTCTTCCAGACAAGGTACTTATCAGTAAAATGAGTTTACCTATGCTTTCGATTTTTCCCTTCTTTTTATTTATGGACAATTTCGACTCTATCACTTTACGAGAACCGTTCAATTTAGCACTAAACGATCTTCTGAAGGAACTGGAAGAAAAAGAAAAATTAGAAGGCTATGAATATTTAGATGCACTTAAATATAAAATTTTAATCCTAGCAGTTACAATGTCTAGTGACAGACTGTCTATGGAAGATAGATTGGTAGAGGTAATTGATAAGGTAAAAACAATCGGAAATGATTTCTACACTCAAGTACTCGAAATAGCGATAGATAACTTAGGTAGTGCAAATCTTAGAAAGCAAAAACAGGACTTACTACAACCTAAGAAAGTAAGAAAATCGCAAGATTCTATGTTCCATAAAAACCGTAGAATACAGACTTTTTTACAACCTGCTAAACGACAGCTTTTTAGTAAGTATGACTATATATTTTCAGATCGAGATGTAAAACTTTTAGTCGAAGGACCAACTGATGCAAAAATTTTGGAACACGCATATTTTGTGCTAACGGGTAGGTTCCCTTATTGGGAGATTAAAGTTGGTGGAGGAAGCGAGAAACATGGTGGAGCAAATCAATTAGCTAAGACTCTTTACGAGGGATTGGCATTATTGGGAGAAGATCAGATTGTTATAGGGATTTTTGATAATGACAGGGAGGGGATTCCTCAGTTTAAAGGTACGCTTAAAAATGCCAAATTTGATTTAGTAGAAGGGTCTCAACGAATAAAAATTAATAAAGAAAAAAACATATATGCTTTGCTCTTACCAGTTCCTCATGAAATGCAGTATTATTTAAAAGATGAACAAAATGACAACTATTTTGCCATTGAGCATTATTTCCCAAAAGAACTATTGGAAAAGGAGGGAATGTTAGAGGAAACTAATATTCAAGACATATATAAAATCAAAGAATCAAATGGAGCAAAGAACAAGTTTGCAACAGATATTCTAAAGAATAGAAATCCTCGTAATTTCCAAGGTTTTATTCCTTTATTCAGGGAAATTGATAGTATAACAAAAGAAGAAATTGAATATAAAGATGTAGAAATCAAGTAATGAAAATTACTCTAAATTAGATTCAAGGCTTTTTATGATTGATAAGACATTTGAATCATCAATATCGATTTTTTCTGAAACTCTATCTACCGATAATCGAAGTAATTTCTCATTTAACTTATCCATAAACTCTCTTGAGTAATGATGTGGATACTCGTTGCTCTGCGTAATTTTAAACATAGTAGAATTAAACCTTATCCCATGTAAAACAGAAGGAGCCATTATTTTAAAAAGAGCATAGTCTTTTGTAACAAATATTGGATCTGTTTCTCGTCCGACCATTCGAGATATTTGAGGGCGATTACAACTCATTCTAGCATGAAATAAATCCCATGCAGTCCCCCATAGTCTTTTCTTAGTTTGTTCTGAATTAGATCCAATAGAAATCATCGTTAGTAATTTAGTATTACCACCAAATATCTCCAATGCAAGGCTAAACTCTAAGCCAAGCATTACATTCAAATCACTATCCATCCAATCAATAAAATGAACTATATTCTTTTCAGAAAATTCTTTACTCAATCCTTGACTTGCTAGTTCTCGAATTTTTAAAAGTCCTTCATAGTATAGATTGAGATTTGATGTAAAAGGTTTAATCGACCCCTTCAATGATTCTCTTCGTGGAAAAACCTTATAGTTTAATTCATAGTTGAACTCAAACCTTTTCAACAACTTTATTGGGTAGTTAAATGCGAAATCTACCTTATTTTTAAAATCCCAAAGCTTATCTTCTACAATTTCATAGTTTGATCGATCATAGCATAATTCCGTTAGAGCAAAAATTGGGGTGTATGTTACATTGTACTTTTGTACATAACTTTTAAGCTGAAAATTTTCGCTTTATCAACCCGAGCATTTTTCTTATGATTAATGAAATTTACAATATCTAAACAAACACAGCTATCAAGGATTAAAAGGAGTTCTTTGTCCGTTCGTATTTTGTTAATTTCTTTTTCATCAGGTAAAGAAACTATACCTAAATCAGATAGATAGTAAAAATGCTTCATCGAAGTTTCTTTTTATTTTCACTAAAGGTAACCATCAGTTGGCGTAAATAATTTACGTTCTTCATTGTAATTCAGAAAATGCCAGAGATCTTAGTTCTGAAAACTTTGGCAAATAAGAAAGAATTTAGACAATGAATTACCTAAGATTCGGGGTATTCCAAAATAGAGTATAAAAAGTAAGTGTAAAAAAATTCAATTATTCCCTTAACTTGGAAATAACCGTTAACGCACCAACTGCACAAATCCACTATAACTATACGTTTCCGTATCGGAGTTCAGTTCCAGTTGATAAAAATACACGCCCTCCGAGGTATCCGTTCCATCCCAGAGGGGTTCAAAAACCTGTGGTTGTGTGGTAAATTCCAGTTCGCGCATGGGGTTCCCCCAACGGTTGAATAAAGAGACCTTTCCGCTTACCGTAACGTTGGTCGTGATGCCGAAGAAATCA
>NZ_BAAAFH010000011.1:0-2387 GCF_039523435.1 Wandonia haliotis | reverse complement strand
AGTGGGGCGCACCGTCGTACGCAATCAGTGTAAGCGTATAATTCCCTGCCGTATCGAGCGTAAAGCCGGGGTGTTCATCCGTTGTAGTCCCGCCCGACCATTCCCACAGGTAATCCGTGGCGTTGGTGCTTGTGTTTTCGGTCTGTACCCACAGTGGAGCTGATCCCGTTATGGGATTGACGGTAAACGAAGCCGTAACGGATAGTTCTTCATGTATCGTCAGTAAAGTATCGTTGGTACAGCCGTGGACATTCTCAACAGACAATGCATAATTCCCCGATGTAAGCCCGGTAAATGCGCTATCCGGTTGCGGTGCATGGTTATCCAGTGTGTACTGGTAAGGTGCTTGGGCGGTGTCCATCATTGCGACAATACTTCCCGTGCTTTTGCCGCACCCGGAAGGGGTAATCTGAATACTCTCAAACTTCGGTTTTGGGTTGACTTTGACGTGTACCGGAAGCACTTTCGAACAACTGTCCGTACTCCATATCCGGACGGTGTACACCGTGGAACTATCCCCCGTAAACGCAGGATTTGGGCAATCGTAACAACTCAATCCCGTTTGCGGCAGCCAGTCGTAATTGATCCCTCCAGAAGCCCCTAGTTGCAACGGTTCCCCCTCGCAGATGGTGGTGTCGGATACGGTTAGATCAGTTGGGAAGGACGAACAGGGGGTGGTGTAGGTGAGAAAAGTCGCTATAATCGGATTTGAGTAAGGATTGTCTCCGACAGGGTTTTGATGTACAAAACGCACGTCAACTTGCATGTCTCCATTCTGGATATAACTTTGGATATTTGCGATAGCATCAGCCCCATTCATTATGGCGTTAGCAACATCATCACTTAGCCCGACAAACATATTATTCTGATAAAAAAAATGCCCCTGTGTGCCTGAACAAAACCAGTTTGAGTTGACATCATTACCCCCTACCAATCCGAGATTTGAGTTATTTATGTACACAAAACTCCCGTCCGTGGTATTATTGCAAAAATGGGAACCTACAAATGCAAATCCAACATCGTTTGAGTTATCAATGGGTAATAAATCATTTATATAATATGAAATAACCTGTCCAACATCTGTTTGATTAAGAACGATATTTACTGCTACAGGAGACAAATTAGGGTTTTCATAGGCTACCACCAAATAAAAACTTGTAAATGCTTGACTGCCGATTATTTGCTGACTTGGTACTGATAAAGAATAGTTGACTGTAGATGGATTTATTAAATCAGTAACCTCAATTGCATGTACACTTGAAGTGTTGATTGATGAATACAAACTATTGAAACCTGATGTATAGATCGTTTCGTCACCAAATTGATAACTTTCTCCGTTAAGAACTACACTGATTTCACCAGGTTTACCATCACAACCTGCAATAAAATACGCCTTTCGAATCACGCTACCAGGCTCAATAGATATATCAAACGTTAATGTTCCAGAACCAGCTCCCATTGATCCTCCGCCACCAGTCATGCCACCATTGAAAACATCCTGATATAATACAAGTTGTCCATTAGATGCTAAGACAACGAATAAAAAAAGCCCTGTAACAAACCTATTCATCTACATCAGTTGATTTTATAAAAATAACGTAAATATTGCCGTTGGGGTTGGCAAAGAGAAGATATTAGAACTGATTTTGAATATGGTTGCAGTATTGAATCAACTTTTTTTTGCAAGTAAATCCCTTAAGTAGCTTATTTCCTCATTAAGCGATTTTATCCGTAACTCGTATTGCTCTATCAGTTTATCGGGCATATTATTGATGAACTTTTCGAACTTTCCCGATTGACTACAATTATTGAAAATCAGATTATCATCAAACGAAATCATATCCATTGGATCAACCTCCAAAACTTCTGCGATACTGGTAACTTTTACCCAGTCAAGCTTTGTTTGGTTCATCTCTATCTTACTATATGCTCTTTGCGATATACCAAGTTTACTGGCAATGAATTCTTGAGAATACCCTCTTAATTCCCGTATCTGTCGGATTTTAGAACCTATTTCTTTTTTCATAACAGCTAAATTAGAACCAAATCTAATGAAATTAGAACTTCGAAGCCCAACCCGAAACAAAAAAAATACGTTTCTTGACGAAAATAAATTTATTGTTAATCTAAACTTTTAAAAATGAATCGATTGAAACTACTGACGGCATTGGTTTGTCTCAGCTTCGGCTTCGGAATAATCCAAGCTCAAAATCCAATTTGGACAATCCCTCCTAATATGAACCGTTTGATGATTGACCCTTTCCCTACAGCTCTCCCCACCCCAACCGATCCAAACAACACCTATGATCCGGGGGAACAGTACTATTACTATCAGGGTCAGGAAGCAGCCAGTACACACAACTCCATGATGGATGCACAGGGTAACC
>NZ_BAAAFH010000010.1:0-3195 GCF_039523435.1 Wandonia haliotis | reverse complement strand
TTCATAGCCAAGTTAAAGCACTGTGGTATTGGTATAATACAAAAAACCCCCTAATCAATTTTGACCAGGGGGTTCTTAAAAGTGGCGTCGACTTACTCTCCCACCCTCAAAAGGGCAGTACCATCAGCGCGAATGGGCTTAACTTCTCTGTTCGGAATGGGAAGAGGTGGACCTCATTGCAATAGACACCTAAAATCGTTGTTCTAAAAAAAGAACATAATGTCTTTTCTTTGGTATTGGGCGATTGAAGTAACAGATTAAGAGATTTAAGTCTACGGGTAATTAGTACTACTCGGCTTTGACGTCACCGTCTTTACACCTGTAGCCTATCAACGTGGTAGTCTTCCACGGCCCTTAAAAGATATCTCATCTTGAGGTGAGTTTCGTGCTTAGATGCTTTCAGCGCTTATCTCATCCACACATAGCTACCCTGCGGTGCAGCTGGCGCCACAACAGGTACACCAGAGGTGTGTCCGCCCCGGTCCTCTCGTACTAGAGGCAGGTCCTCTCAAATATCTAACGCCCACAACAGATAGGGACCGAACTGTCTCACGACGTTCTGAACCCAGCTCGCGTGCCACTTTAATGGGCGAACAGCCCAACCCTTGGGACCTTCTCCAGCCCCAGGATGTGACGAGCCGACATCGAGGTGCCAAACCACTCCGTCGATGTGAGCTCTTGGGAGTGATCAGCCTGTTATCCCCGGAGTACCTTTTATCCTTTGAGCGATGGCCCTTCCATACGGAACCACCGGATCACTATGCTCTAGTTTCCTACCTGGTCGACTTGTCGGTCTCTCAGTCAAGCACCCTTATGCCATTACACTCTACGCACGGTTACCAAGCGTGCTGAGGGTACCTTTAGGAGCCTCCGTTACTCTTTTGGAGGCGACCACCCCAGTCAAACTACCCACCACACAATGTCCCAGTTTGCACTGGTTAGACATCAGATAATCCAAGGGTGGTATTTCAAGGACGACTAATCTACGCCTAGCGACGCAGCCTCGAAGTCTCCCACCTATCCTACACATGAATTACCCAATATCAATGTGAAGCTATAGTAAAGGTTCACGGGGTCTTTCCGTCCCGTTGCGGGTAATCGGCATCTTCACCGATACTACAATTTCACCGAGCTCATGGCTGAGACAGTGCCCAGATCGTTACACCATTCGTGCAGGTCGGAACTTACCCGACAAGGAATTTCGCTACCTTAGGACCGTTATAGTTACGGCCGCCGTTTACCGGGGCTTCAATTCAATGCTTCGGTTACCCTAACATCTCCTCTTAACCTTCCGGCACCGGGCAGGTGTCAGGCCTTATACTTCATCTTTCGATTTCGCAAAGCCATGTGTTTTTGATAAACAGTCGCCTGGGCCTTTTAACTGCGCCCCAACTTACGTCGGGGGACCCTTCTCCCGAAGTTACGGGTCGATTTTGCCTAGTTCCTTAGCCATGAATCACTCGAGCACCTTAGGATTCTCTCCTTGACTACCTGTGTCGGTTTGCGGTACGAGCTGTATATACCTGAAGCTTAGAGGTTTTTCTTGGAAGTTCTTAGGCACACTATCCACGCATCCGAAGACTTGTGGTACTATCGACTTTCTCCATTCCCGGCGGATTTGCCTACCAGAAATATAGATACGGTCTTCAACGTACTATTCCGTCAGTACGCGGTGCTTTCATTGCTCCGTCACCCCATCGCAGTATATACAGGTACGGGAATATTAACCCGTTTGCCATCGACTACCCCTTTCGGGTTCGCCTTAGGTCCCGACTAACCCTGAGACGATTAGCGTCGCTCAGGAAACCTTAGTCTATCGGTGTGCAGGTTTCTCGCCTGCATTATCGTTACTCATTCCTACATTTGCTTTTCCATACACTCCAGCATATCTCACGATACACATTCAACGTATATGGAATGCTCCCCTACCCATCAGTAAACTGATGCCATAGCTTCGGCGGTAAACTTATGCCCGATTATTATCCACGCTCGATCGCTCGACTAGTGAGCTGTTACGCACTCTTTAAATGAATGGCTGCTTCCAAGCCAACATCCTAGCTGTCTATGCAACCGAACAACGTTTGAACAACTTAGCTTACACTTTGGGGCCTTAGCTGATGGTCTGGGTTCTTTCCCTCTCGGACATGGACCTTAGCACCCATGCCCTCACTGCTGGACATATCTTATAGCATTCGGAGTTTGTCAGGGTTTGGTAGGCGGTGAAGCCCCCTAGCCCAATCAGTAGCTCTACCTCTATAAGACTCTATTCCAACGCTGCACCTAAATGCATTTCGGGGAGTACGAGCTATTTCCCAGTTTGATTGGCCTTTCACCCCTACCCACAGCTCATCCAAAGACTTTTCAACGTCTACTGGTTCGGTCCTCCATTCCGTGTTACCGGAACTTCAACCTGGCCATGGGTAGATCACAAGGTTTCGCGTCTACCTCCGCTAACTAAGCGCCCTATTCAGACTCGCTTTCGCTTCGGCTTCGGACCTTAAGCCCTTAACCTCGCTAACGAAGAGTAACTCGTAGGATCATTATGCAAAAGGCACGCCGTCACCCCTAAAGGCTCCGACCGCTTGTAGGCACACAGTTTCAGGGTCTTTTTCACTCCCTTATTCAGGGTTCTTTTCACCTTTCCTTCACAGTACTCGTTCACTATCGGTCTCTCAGGAGTATTTAGCCTTACCAGATGGTTCTGGCAGATTCAGACAGGATTCCACATGTCCCGCCCTACTCAGGATACTACTATGTATAAATACTATTTCATGTACGGGACTTTCACCCTCTATGGTTACTCTTTCCAAAGCATTCCATTATAATATTTAAGTCAATATCGTAGTCCTACAACCCCGAAGCTGCCGAAACAACTCCGGTTTGGGCTACTTCCCGTTCGCTCGCCACTACTTAGGAAATCACTCTTGTTTTCTTCTCCTCCGCCTACTTAGATGTTTCAGTTCAGCGGGTTCGCCTCCTTTCGGATACTATATCTTCAATATAGTGGGTTGCCCCATTCGGAAATCTACGGGTTATAAGATATTTGCTCCTAACCGTAGCTTATCGCAGCTTATCACGTCCTTCTTCGCCTCTGAGAGCCTAGGCATCCCCTGTGTGCCCTTAGTAACTTATTAATCTCTTAGTTTTTTTACTCTGTTACTTCAATCAATACCAATACTTCAAAGAACTTTTAAG
>NZ_BAAAFH010000009.1:0-5970 GCF_039523435.1 Wandonia haliotis | reverse complement strand
GGATCAATCCCAAATACAAACTAAGTCTATCTGTCCGGATTTCCTTTGCTTCTGAAAGCAACAAGGTATTCACTACCATTCCCAGTGTTTTCTTAGTTCTCCGACCAACTGAAAAACTAACCACATCTTTGGTTGTACGGTCAATGGCATAGGTAAGAAATACTCCTGATTCCTACTCCTTCTTTAAGTAAAAGAACAATATTCGTATTGGTTTCCGCAAGACAGGCTCTATTGCGATATTCTTCCTGTTTGGTCGAACCACATCGTTTACACAGATGACGTTGAATTCCCTTCAAAGTCTTCCCGTTTTTTTTCATTTGAAAATTACAACAAATCATATGAGCAATAATTCTGATACACGTAGTACGTAATTATTGAATAATAGGCCGAATAAAACACGAAAAAAAGGGCAATCTAATGATTACCCTTATCGAAATACTCTTGCTAAAAACTCCTCTACCACCTGAAAAACAAATGATTAATTAAAAAACTTCATTCATCAATAAATCTGGTACACTACCAATTTCCGTTGCGGTCATACTTGTAATGAGAACCATTGAAAAGAGTATCTTTTGCTTTCCTTTTTTTATACACTTTTTACCGTCAGGTGATAGTTTGAGACACTACCCACACTACTAACCTTTTTTTGTTGAAACAATAGACAATATTATAAACAGCAAAATTGAACCATACACATACAATTGAGAGAGAATTCTAGCCCATTTATTACCCAAGCATAAACGGTATTTATTCTTTATATCATCTATTATATGTAGATATCTTTGTTGATATTCGAATTTATAATAATGGATTAAAATTATTAATCCAAAAATAATTAACACTACTACTTTATTTGAAAAAATAGATACCCATCTTAGATCAAAGATTAAATAAAGTAAAAGAAAAAATGACAACAATAAACACAGAAAAGTAAATGACATTGAGAATGAAGCTAATAACGGAACCCAATTATTTCTTTTGCCCCACATTTTTTGAAGTGTCATAAATTCAAAAACAAACAATAAATTATATATCTCTTTCATCGATCTTCATTTGTTAATATAAAATAAGTTATTTTATTTTCCCGTATTTCTTCTTTTAGCCTTTTATAAAATCAAGAATCTTAAAGGTTATTTAATGGATTTATTATGAACCAAAATTTTACTTTTTGTCACAAAATAATTATGCTGCCCATTTACTTCGATGTTTACTACAATTTGTGAATCAGATGTTGTTTCCGTTTTAATATCCGTCAATTCAATAAAATCTTTATCTGTTTTTAATAATTCGCCTTTTTGAATCTCTATTATTTTCTTCCATGTTGAGTTTGAGTAAAACGGATGTTCTTCAGTAACCTTGATTGTTTCACTTCCAATTTTAACAATACAAATACTCTCAACAAGATAACTTACTTTCTTACTAACTACACCAAGTTCCAAGGAATCACTAATAGTATTGTATGTGTAAAGAGTATCTCCTGGTTCAATTTCAGATATGGAAACAAATGTCCCATTGGACTTCCAAACTTTAGTTTCAGGAGAAAAACAAGTATTCCCTCTATTTTGCTGTTCTAAAGATTTACCTTTCATGTGGTCAACATGAGGTGACAAATAGCCCTTTTTTAATCCCCAATTTACTAGCAAGGCTGTTCCTCCTACTGCAAAACCGTAGACCCCTCCTTTATACATTATAGTACCTATTACTATATCTCCAGCATTATCTACAACTTTATCTGTATCATTATTAACCACTCCATCAATAACATTAGAAACTGACCATGCTGTTGCAACCCAAAATACGACGCGACCAGCGTTTTTATAATTATTAGACGCATTTTTTGCGCCTCCTCTGTTTCCAGTGTGCTGATTAGGACCTTTTCCCTCCAAACCAGTATACATCTTTCCGTTTTTCCCTAACCAAGAATTAAATTCTTTACTGTAAGTTGTGAATTCTAAAATAGAATAAGCAACCCCACCTACAGTTAAAATAGTTGAGACATTCGCATAAGGGTCTTCAATTTCTCCTTCAACAACAACGAATGTAGAATTTGGTTTAAAGGACGTTCTTTCTTCTAAAAAATCATTAAATTCTCCTGAACTGGTAATATTCAAATCTAATCTTTCAACTTTCCTATTCATCACTGGAATCATTACCATGTTTTTAGAGGGAGGTAAAAGAGGGTTATCATTGTTTTCTACATTATCATTGTTTTCTATATTATCATTACTTCCTGCAACATTAGTTCCCCCTGTGTCATTGTGTACATAACTAACATCTTTACCTAATATTGAATAACCACCATCATCAGTACCGATGTATTCCACCCCATTATCACCAGTATAAATCTTGCCATTTTCAGATTGTTCTGGTAATCCTCCAGGTCTATCTCCATCATTACCATCATTCACAGGCTCCAACCCATAAGGGTCTGTATAGTACACAGGGTTATTTGCAAAACCTACATAAGGTGATATATGAGGGAACTTACTCATCAACGGATCCAACGACTTCCACCTACCCAACCTCGGGTCATATTGTCTGAACTCCGTGGTATAACTGTTTCCATTCCCTGATACCTCAGAATCATGCTCCATTCCATTGAATTGATAACGGTACCCCACACCACCATTCCTGCCCGGCATGGTCATACCAAACGCATAGTAATCACTCCATGAAAGTAGTACAGGGTCGTAATGAAAATCATCCACTACGCTTGCATTGTTGTCCTGAACAAACAAATACGACAAATACATCTTTCGGGTTCCCGAATTCGGGTTTTCTACTGCAAACAGGGTCTCTGTACTTGGTGCTACAAACGTTAACGTATACCGTCCGTCCGAATAAATATGCTGCACCTGAATATTCGCTGATGTGATGTTATTGCGGACAAAAGGTGTCAATTGAGGACCGCCATCCAGATCCAATGTATAGTGAACCGTGTACGTCTCTCCTACCTCTGTCGGAAAAACACACTGTACTCCATTCCATAAACTCAGATTATCCACCTCCAGACGATGGCCCACTATTGAGGCTGTTACTCCCGCACCGTATGTCTGAAGACCCGCATAACTAGAGGTTAGTGATCGGGCAAATACAGACGGACGCAGCTCCAACACCATGTCATCCAAATAAAAAGTCCGACTTCCGGCAACCGTACTCACTATCGATATAGTGGTCTGAGAAGAACTTGCCAGAAAATCCAAATAATAAACTCCATCTGATCCTGCTACCTTTTCAGAAGTAACTGTGGATGTGGGAACATCATAGGTTTGCGCTGCAATACTCCCCTGACTATTCAGGTCTGCTGTAAAGTACAAACGGTACACTTTACCCGGAGTCGTTCCCGTATACGACAATTGAGCACCGGCACCCTGGCTTGTTACAGAAACTTCCAGTTCTCCTCCTGCATGCGTCAACGTAGCATTCGGTAAAGCAATCAAACCGGATACATCACTTGTGAAATCATTCGAAAATACTGTTCCCGATGAACCGGAAGCTATTTTACGGTCGTTGATGACGGCAAGGACGTTGTTCAGGTGATAGTTTGAGACACTACCCACTACCCTATTTGAAATGTAAGTACCAATCACCATTCGATTCTCTATTCACTGTTTCTTGAGATTCAAAGCCAATATATACATACTTTCGAGCTTCTTCAGGGTAGTTATACTTTACTAAAAGAAATCTTATTTTTTCCATTAAATCTAAATCTAATTCAAGCTTTTCTTTTTCCCTATCAGTTTTAACACAGATCCAAAAAACTACGTTTTTTGGATCTAAATTATATGCTCCATACCAATGAATCCAAAACTTTTCTTTGCAAATCGGCTCCACTAAACTATATATACCTACCTTAATCCGAAGTATTTTCCCCTTCATCGACTTTGCAGAGAATAGATATTGATAAATTTTCATTCTTATGTAAGTTTTATCAGTGATTAATAATTCGCACTTTGTTCACTTTTAAAATAGGTTTTTCAACTCTTAACCAAATACTTGTTGGACGTGGTCCTGTAGAAGTCGTAAAAAAATGAGCTTCTCCTTTTGCTCCTTTAGCAAAATTAAGAGATAATCTATTCCAAATAGGGGTTGATACTGACCGGGGTAATATTGGGTTAATAGTATTCATAACTCTACCCGTAATTGTCATTTCCAAAGTTATCATACCATTTTCTCTTGCAAAATTGGCTGCTGCATTTTTCGCTACATTTCCTCCTGACCAGAAAACACGATTCGAAGTAATTGTTGAACTATATCTCATTGAAAAAGCAGCTGAAGAAGGAGTAATAAAGAATGACCAAAACCAATCTTGAGATTCTGCATAACCTGTTTCCAAGGGTCTTGCCCAAACGGAATTCACGAGATCATTAACATCAGTAACACTTCTGGCTCTAGTTAAGGTTGCTGGATCACTTTTTGCCCTTCGACCTGTTTTCAAGTAAAAGTCAAAATCATTTTTGACATTCTCACTAACATTGCGATTCCATTCATTAACAATAGCAATAGAAAATATTCTATCACTTATAATTTCAACATCATTTTGACTAATTTTCTCCTCTTCAATCCAATGGTCTAATCGATCACTTTCTCTCTTAGCTTTTCTGAGAAGTTCTTCATTTTTTTGCTGGTTACGTTGCTCTATTTCTTTTATCGCATTTTCTTTTTGATTTAATCGCCCCAAAATATGTCTAAGTCCATTTTTAGCTTCGATACCATAACGCCCTGTTTGTGCAGATTTCCATCCATCTAGTCTTGAATTCGCATCGTCACAATGATATTTCCAATCACCATCATTACTTGTGTCTCCTCCATTTTCTGATCCTGTTTCTACTGGGGGGGTACCTTCCAACCCAAACGGATCCACAAAATAAATCGGATTATTATTAAACGCTACATACGGACTCATGCCCGGATATTTCGCCATCAACGGATCCAACGACTTCCAACGCCCTAACCTCGGGTCATACTGCCTAAACTCCGTAGTATACGAATTCCCATTTCCAGACACTTCCCCGTCATGCTCCATCCCATTAAATAGGTAGCGATAATTCACCCCACCATTACGCCCCGGCATGGTCATTCCAAACGCATAATAATCACTCCAAGAGAGGAGCACAGGATCGTAATTCTGGTCTGTGGAGTTGTAAATCTTGCGGTCGTTTATGACGGCTAGTACGTTCCCTAAGTGGTTGGTTAATTCGTATCTTTTATGTCCGCTCTCCTCCGTGTGTACCACGTCTTCTTCTTTGTGGGTATAGGAAGTAAAATTACCACCTTGATAGATGGTTACTTCTTCCGAGTTCACGCCCAAACGTTCGGCTCCGTACAAATGGCGTTCGTTGAGCTTATAACTATCTGTAGGAAAAGCTATTTCATACACGGCCATCACCTGACCATTGGCGTCGTACGCGTAGTACGTAAAGTTTTGGTCGCCTGTAAGTGATCCTCCGGAACGCCCCTCAACCAGTTTCATGGCTCGTTGACCAAAGGGAGTATATAAAAAGGTAATGTTCGGACTCGCTGCATCCGTACGGGTAATTTTTGACAATTTGTGATCCCCGTATCGCCATTCCAACTCCATGTCTTCCGATGCGTCTTCGATCAACTCCCCGATCTTGTTGTAGGTGTAATTACTTGTTGTTTGTCCTGTTTTGATGTCATCATACGAGCTATAATCGGTACCATTATCCACCACATAGTTCAACCTGTTAGATGGTTGTCCTCCCAGCGTATGATAATTGTACACAAATCTGTCCATGTCCAGCTCCGTTCCGATTCCGTTTCTATTTAAAGATAGTAAATTTCCGTTACGATCGTACGAAAAAGTCGTCTTGTATTCATCAGTCGCTGCGCTGTTTGTCCAGGCAAATAAGCTCTCTACATCCACAGCACGGTACACCTGCATTTCCTTAATCCGTTGCAACTGGTCATACCGGTAAGCGGTTCCCTGAACATCCAGACCGTCTATAG
>NZ_BAAAFH010000008.1:0-12761 GCF_039523435.1 Wandonia haliotis | reverse complement strand
CTTTTAAGAACCCCCTGGTCAAAATTGATTAGGGGGTTTTTTGTATTATACCAATACCACAGTGCTTTAACTTGGCTATGAATAGCTTTTTTGTATCTTCGCACTCAAACTACCAATACTATGAATATAAAAATCTTACTTTTTTTTACTTTATTTCTCACTTTAGACTTATATGCACAGGATGTAATTTCTAGTCAGGGAGATACTTATATAACTCCTTCATTATCTGTTGATTTCACAATTGGGGAGCCAGTAATAAATACCATTGGTGATGGAACAACTACATTAACACAAGGGTTTCATCAGACCAATTGGAATTTTTTAGGAGTGGAAGATTGGGAAAGTGAGACAACTATTTTGGTATTTCCTAATCCAATGACGGAAACTTTAGTTGTAAAATCGGAAAAGTATGAGGGGATGTATTTCCAACTTATTGATGAATCCGGAAGACTAATTGATGAAAATAATTTGCTTGATAATGAGACTGTTATTCCGGTTGATGGTCTTTCTGCAGGGGCTTATTACCTGAAAATAATTAATAAAGATCAACTGGAGATAAAGAATTTTCACCTGATAAAAAGTTTATAACCTAATACACATAAATGATGAAACGAATTATATTATCAATAGCAATGCTAGTGTCCACTTTTATCGCATTAGCACAGGCTCCGGATGGGGTAAAATACCAGGCAGTTGTAAGGGATGGATCAAATTTGATTGTAGCGAATCAACCAGTTGGTGTGCAGCTCCGGATTTTACAGGGAACAGTAGGAGGTACTGCTGTTTATACAGAAACTTTTACGCCAACGACTAATGCTTATGGATTGGTCAATCTTGAAATTGGTTCAGGAACTTCAACAGATAATTTTTCTACAATAGATTGGGAAAATGGACCTTATTTTATTGAAACTTCGATAGATGTGAATGGAGGAATTGCATATACGGTAATGGGGACCTCTCAATTGCTTAGTGTTCCTTATGCATTGTATGCAAGAACAGCAGAATCTGCTTTGACAGCTGTTATTGATAATGTAGATGATGCTGATGCAGACCCATTGAATGAATTGCAGAGTCTTTCTACTAATGCAGATACGCTTTTTATTTCTGATGGGAATTATGTTTTGATGGAAGCGGATTCAGACTGGACGATTAGTGGTGATAATCAGTATTCAGCAGTTTCAGGAAATGTGGGAATAGGGTCAAATGCACCGATGAATAAGTTAGATGTTAATGGGAAGATTTCCATAACTGAATCGGGAGTTGGAAATTCTATGGTACTTTTGAATGGTCCTGTATGGGAACATGGATCCGGACCGCAAACATTTGGAAATGGTGGTTCGTATTTCATGATTGGCTCTTACGAGTCATCTTATGAGAGTGCTGGTATATATGGTGATGGAGATGCTGTTACAATATGGGCTCCTGGAGACGGTAGAGATGGACAACCAGCGGCGCTTTTGTATATAAATGATGAAGATTATTACGATGGAGTAGATACTAATCCATATAATAATACAGCAATTAAAGCTTATCTGGATAATGCAGGTAACTGGGTAGCAGCTTCGGATCGCAATAGAAAGGAAAATATTGTTGAATTGGAAGGTGTTCTACAGCGATTAATGCAAATCAATGGATATAGTTACAATTTCAAATTAGCTCCGGTTGAGATTGAAAAAGGGAATAAGACCGTTACTACGTATGGAGTTATTGCTCAGGAAGTAATTAAGGCATTTCCTGAAATAGTTGATGTAGCGGCGGATGGATCACATTATGTCTGTTATACGGAATTGATTCCTATATTAATTGAATCAATACAGGAGCAACAAGAACTGATTAAAACGTTACAACAGGAGAATACTGCTTTAAAAGCACGTATGGATAATCTTGAAGAGCGTTTGAATGCCGCAGGTTTATAAAATAGAATAATAATTTAGAATAGGATAACTCGTAAAGCCCTTATCAGATTTATTTCTGATGAGGGTTTTTAATTATATCAAGATAAGTCTTTATGTTTCACTATTTAATTTCTTACGAATTCGGTAGCGATTCATTTCAATAGCTTTCACTGATACATTCATTGTAGAAGCAATGTCCTTTGCCTTTATATTCAAACGTTTTAACGTAAGATGGATTTTTTCAAGTTCTGTTAATTCCAAAGCATCAACTTCCTGAATTAGTTCTGGGAAGTAATTCATCAGGTAAATTTTTACCTCTCCCCAATATGTTAAATGCTTTTTTAACTCATTCCAACTAAATGTTTCTGAGAAATTTTTCTCTTTGTTTTGTTCGTTTTTTTTGGAAGAAACAAAGTAGACAGAAAGAAAATAGTAAGCCATGTAATAGGCAAATACAAGATTGAAAATAATATTAAGGGCAATAGCGATTTTTGGAGTAGGTAGTTTATTACTAAACAATAGAAGTCCTATCGAGTTGTTTAACCCGTTCAAAATAAGTAGTACGAGAATGTTTTTATTTTCTTTTGAAGAATTGTTTATTCGGAAAATTGCCATTATTCCTGGATATAAACTACCAAATAGATACAATATTAAAGTAAAGGGATAAACATAAAGAAAGCTTGAAGATTTATTATCAAGAAGTTGTCCGGTTGATCCTGAAAGAAAATAAATAAAAGAAAGTATACATATAGCTAAAAAACTACTCAAAAATAAGTATTGTATTTGTTTGTAAAAAGACTGTTTGGTACGTAGAGCCGAATAGACAAAGTATCCCATGATCAGATTGAATACAAGTATGCTGCTATCAAATAGAACAACTACTTCGTGCCATTGTGTATTGTATCCTGCTTTTACCCTAAAGAGAAAAGCTAACATAGAGATAAGGTTAACAATAGCTAATATGTAAAGGTGTTTTTTGCTGTTTTCAAGGTCTTTAAATGAACGGAACAAGAGAATTAATCCCATAAGTAACGCCGCTGCGGACACTCCTGTCAGTATTTTGTATAAAGAAATAAAGCCGTCCATACTTCAAATATAAGTTTAAACGAATATCAAATGAAGATTTTTTATGTTTTTAATTGGGGGGACTGAAGAAAGAAAAATGCTGCTTTATCTGTTTATTGGGAGGGTGTTAACTGGTTGTGTGTGAATGTAGTGGTAATGTAGTAGTACGGTTATGGTTATGTGGTAGGTATATTTTTCTTTAGATCAAGAATGGGTAATAAATTGGTGATAGTAAAATAACGTGAAGTTTTTTCATATTTAAAATTTACCAGTTATGATTCGTTTATTGATTAGTACTCTGGGTACTTTTTTTATGTTAGTAGGTGTAAATGCACAGCTCCACCCATTCTATGATATGCAGAACGGGACAATTCAGAGTACTACCTGTGGAGTGTTATTTAGAGATAATGGAGGAGGGAGTGATTATACTAATTCGTTTTCAGGAACTATTACTTTTATTCCTGGAATCGTAAATAATAAGATTTCTATAAATTTTCTGAGTTTTAATACAGAGTCAGGATGGGATAAAATGACCATTTATGATGGGCCTGACGATACGTACCCAATATTGATTGCAGACTATAGTGGTTCTGTGATTCCTGTGGGAAATCCTTTTATATCGACGGCAATAGGTGGGGAAATTACAATAAAATTCACTTCTGATGGATCGGTTTCAAGAAGTGGATGGGAGGCAGAGGTAACTTGTCAAAGTCCTCCATCATGTCCTGATCCCACAACTATTTCAGCTCCTTCCATTCTTTGGGATCAGGCAGAGATCAGTTGGTTAGAGAACGGATCAGCTAGTTTATGGGATATAGAATATGTGGGGTCAGGTAATCCTCCTACCGGAGTTCCTTCGGTTTCAGGTGTGAATGCGAACCCATACATATTAACGGGGTTGACACCTGATACGGAATATGATCTGTACGTAAGATCAGATTGTGGTGGTGGAGATAGAAGTACCTGGTCGGGACCTTATACCTTTTCAACAACTATTAGAACAGGGTTAGTTTATGTGGCATCCTCTTCTGGAGTAATGAATGGAGTTTATTCCAATATGGGAGAAGCTTTTAGTAAAATTAATGATGGAACACATCAGGGGGATATTGTTATAACGGTGGGAGATGGACCCGGACAAACAATCTTAGAACCTGTAGAGGCAAAATTGAATAAAAGTGGAGTAGGTGCGGCACAGTATGGTTCCGTATTGATTCATCCGGGAGGGACGAACATTACAATAAAAGGAGAAATAACAAATAATTCCAGTGGAAACTGTTGTTATCCGGGAGGTGTGCTTTCGTTGTTTGAGGCGAATAATGTTACTATAGACGGAAGACAAAGCGGGCAGGGTTCAACGATTGAATTATCAATTGAAAATACTTCCGTGCATTCGAAAGCTTCGGCTATGACTTTTATTAATGCATCGAATAATATACTGGAGTATGTTACATTGAAGTCTTCTAACTCAGGTACATCTGGAGGATATGGAACTCTGTCGTTTAAGGATAATAATGCGTCAGGAGGAGATCCGGGGTGTGATAATAATAGGGTAGAAAATTGTCATTTTACCTTGTCTGGCACTGATATGCCTAATGTTGCCATAGCAAGTGATGGAGTACCCGGAACCGAAGAACATAATGATAATATATTGATAAATAATACAATCACTAATTTTAAACGTTATGGTATCTGGTTGGGAGGAGGTTCCTCTGATGGAGGAAATCGGGATTGGATTATAGAAGAAAATCAGATTTACCAAATGGCTTCTGTAACATTTTCTTCAGCTAATATGGCAGGAATCTGTGTGGGAACTCCGTTTTCCTCATCAGGAAGTGAGGCGGGTACATTTCGAATTGCGAATAACAGAATTGGTGGAAATGGTTCGGGAGGAAACTGGGAGGCTGTTACAACAATTGGCTCGCGGTATTTAGCTGGAGTTTTTGTTAATACAACCGTACTGACATCGGAAACGAATATTACAGGTAATCAAATAAGTGACTTCCACGTTACTGTGAATGAATCAAATTATAGTTCGGCAAACACTTCTTTTTCTGGAATTCTTGTAACGAATGGATTAGTAACGGTGGAGAGAAATTCAATAGGAAGTATGCAGACGCCTACTATTTTTCTTGAGAATACTGCATCAGGAGGATTTGCGTGTGGTATTCATGTTAAGACTCCGACAGATGCAGGAATTATTATTCAGGGTAACAGAATCGGTGGGGTTTCATTAACCAGTGGATCTGGAAAGTTTGGAACATTTTATGGAATCAGAAATGAAAATAATAGTAGCGGTGATTTTATTTCTTCTGAAATAAGCTATAACAAAGTGGCTTATCTAATATCTTCAAAATGTAATTATTTAACAGGAATTTATGCTGAAGGAAATATTTTCAATAACAGTGTGTTGGATATTGATTTTGTCGGAGCAGCTTCTTTTTCGGAATTAAAGGGAATTCATTCTTTTGGAGGGAGAAGAGTTGAGAATAACGAAGTAATACTTGGTGTAAATAAATCAGGGACAGTAATAGCTGTTAATGATGACCTTACAGGGATACAACGATCGCAATATCCGGGTGATTTTCATCATAATAGTGTGCTGATTCAGGGACAAACTAACGGAGGGGAGAGTACGTATTCTTTTAAGATGGATAACCTCGGAGTAGGAAGTACTTTCGAAAATAACTTATTATACAATGCCCGCTTGGGAGGCTCCGGAAACCATTTTTCAGTTTATACTTCTGAAACAAATACTGCAGATATAGTTATGAATAATAACGCCTATTTGACAGAGGAGGGGGGAAATAACTATACAGGATACTGGACTGGTAGCAGAATCTCTCTAACGGATTGGTCGGTAATTACAGGAGAGTTGGATGCTATAGGTGAAACATCATCCATAAAACCTGCGACAACTTTATTTCCTTACCTCTCTATGGATAGTCTGATTGTAACGGATAATTGGTTAGTTGCAGGTACATATACCTTATCAGCTGATATCGACAATGCTGGACGGGCTACTCCACCTACAATCGGAGCGTATGAAATCAGTTCCCCTTTACCGATTGAATTACTGTATTTTAGCGGTTTCAAAAAAGAAGAGAGAGTGAATACACTGGAATGGGTAACGTTGACCGAAAGCCAGAATGAACGCTTTGATGTTGAAAGAAGTAGAGATGGAGTAGTATGGGATAAAATTGGCGAAGTTTCGGGAGCAGGAACTTCTTGGGAAGAAAGGTATTATACATTGAATGATGATTCACCTGAACAACAAAACTATTATCGTTTAAAACAGGTCGATTATGACGGACAATTTACCTACTCAACGATACTTCTTATCCAGAATAGTGCTGATAAAAGCAAATTTTCAGAAGGTTATCCGAATCCTGTTTCAGACTATCATTTTATTCGTTTAATGCTGGATGTTGCTCATTTGAAGGTCACATTATATGATGGAGCAGGAGCTAAGGTTTGGGATACGAAATTTTTTAATAAAGAAGCCGGACAGGTATTATCAATTGATATGAGTGAACTGGAAAGCGGGACCTATCACCTATCGTTAGAAGGGGAAAACTTGATTGAAAAAAGAAAAGTAATCGTTGTGAAAAATTAAATAGGTAATGAGTTGGAGGCGGGATATATCATTTCAATATGAGGAATCCCGTCTTCATCATAAGCCCTCCCAGTAAATGTAAATCCAACTTTTTCGTAAAAAGATTGAAGGTGCGCCTGAGCTGAAATTCGAATCTGTTTTTCAGGTGCGTGTTTTTGGATAAAACGTATGGCTTCTTCCATCAAATCATATCCGGATTTTCTGTTGCGAAATTCAGGTAATATAAGTACACGACCTATTGACCAGTCTTTCTCGTAGGAAATTCCCTCCGGAAGAATTCTTGCGACGGCAACAATTTTTCCGTTATCATCTTGCCCAAATAAGTGATACGCATCACGGTCTTTGTCATCCAGTTCCTGATAAGGACAATTCTGTTCAACAACAAACACCGCGATGCGTAGTTGTATAATATCATGAAATTCCTCTTTAGAGAGGTCTTTATATGATTTTATTTGCCAGTTCATTATTCCCTAATGATAAATCAAGTTTGAATAACGCCTACATTATAAGCTCTTTCGGCTTTTTTGTGATTCGCCATTTCTATTCCCAAAGAAAGAATCTCTCTCGTTTTTGCCGGGTCAATGATCGCGTCTGTCCATAAACGGGCTGCAGCGTAGTAGGGAGAAATTTGTTCGTCGTACCGTGACTTAATCGTATCGTACAATTCTTTCTCTCGTTCCGGTGTAATTTCCTCTCCACGTGCTTTCATGGTAGAAACTTCAATCTGCAAAAGGGTTTTCGCAGCAGAAGCCCCAGACATAACTGCTAATTCAGATGTTGGCCAGGCAACGATCAGACGCGGGTCGTACGCTTTTCCACACATGGCGTAGTTACCGGCTCCGTACGAATTACCAACAATAACAGTAAATTTGGGTACTACAGAATTTGCCATTGCATTTACCATCTTGGCTCCGTCCTTAATAATTCCGCCGTGTTCACTTTTTGAACCAACCATAAATCCGGAAACATCCTGGAAGAAAATTAACGGAATGTTTTTCTGGTTGCAGTTCATAATAAAACGCGCTGCTTTGTCAGCTGAATCGGAGTAGATTACTCCTCCAAACTGCATTTCGCCTTTTTTCGTTTTTGTGATGTCCCGGTTGTTAGCTACAATTCCAACACTCCATCCGTCAATTCGGGCGTATGCACAGATCAGTGTTTTACCGTAATCAGCTTTGTATTCTGTTAATTTGGAATCGTCAACCATTGTTTTCAGGATATCCCTCATATTATAAGGCTTGGCTCTGTCTTTTGGCAGAATACCATAGATTTCCTTACTATCTTTTTTAGGAAGTACTGCTTCCTTTCTGTCAAATCCGGCTTTCTCAAATGAACCGATTTGATCCATGATATCACGAATAGTCATCAGACATTCTTCATCATTTTCTGATTTGTAGTCACATACTCCTGATATTTCTGTGTGTGTTGTTGCCCCACCGAGAGTTTCATTATCAATGGTTTCTCCGATTGCTGCTTTTACAAGGTATGAACCTGCCAGGAAAATAGAACCTGTTTTATTAACAATGAGACTTTCATCTGACATAATTGGAAGGTAAGCTCCTCCTGCTACACACGACCCCATGATAGCAGCAATTTGTACGATTCCACGCGATGACATGATGGCGTTATTGCGGAAAATGCGTCCGAAATGTTCTTTATCCGGGAAGATTTCATCTTGCATAGGAAGATAAACACCGGCTGAATCTACAAGATAGATAATCGGAAGATTGTTCTCCATTGCAATTTCCTGTGCTCTCAGATTCTTCTTTCCTGTAATGGGGAACCAAGCTCCGGCTTTTACAGTGGCATCATTGGCAACAACGATACATTGTTTTCCTGATACGTATCCGATTACAATTACAACTCCTCCTGAAGGACAACCTCCGTGCTCTTCGTACATACCATATCCGGCAAGTGCTCCTACTTCAAAGCGGGGAGTCTCCTTATCTAGCAACGTATCAATACGCTCACGCGCAGTCATCTTACCTTTCTCGTGCAATTTATCTATGCGTTTTTTACCGCCTCCGAGTGAAATCTGATCAAGTTCTCTTTGAAGAGCGGAAATTTTCAGCCGCATGTAATCTTCGTTGATATTGAATTCTAACTCGTCCTTACTGATTCCCATTCTTTCGATTTTTATTTAATAGCGTTTCAAATATACAGATACTTTCCCAAAAAGTTCGGTGACGAATTGGGGGATTCTGATTAATTTTGCAGACAAAAATTCCGAATTATGGAAAAGAAATATACAACACTTCGAAAAATCGGTTATGCCGAAGCCGCTTCCTATCTTCTTCTATTAGTAATAGCAATGCCATTAAAGTACATGGCAGAGATGGATTGGGCTGTAAAATATACCGGGTGGGCGCACGGAATATTGTTTATGGCTTATATAGGATTCTTGCTTGTAGAAGGAATGTCAAATAAGTGGTCATTTAAAATCTATGTATATGGATTTCTAGCTTCCATATTACCATTTGGACCTATTGTTTTTGATAAAAAGGTTCTGGATAAAATGTAGAAAGAAAGTGGTTACTTTCTCTCTATAACTACTTGTTTTGCATCGTGTAAACGAAGTGAAAGGGAATAGTCGTCTAAACTTATTGCGATAGGATCTCCGAAAGGAGATACCGCGACAACTCGTAATTCAGCTCCGGGAATTAATCCCAACTCCATTAATCTAAGTGTACTTGTCCCTTCTGTAATCTCTGTAATTACAGCTTTGTCACCTTTGCGTAAATCCGAAAGAACTGTCTTCATCACCTTTGCTTATCTGGAAAAATAGATACTTAGAATTTATAGCTAACCCCTAAACTTGGTAGAACAGGTAGCTGATAAATCTTCTCATTGGTAGCTCTGTTCACGTAAAAGATATTTTTACGGTTATAAACATTTGTCACACCAACAACAATTTCCATGTTCGTTTTATTCTTGAATTCAATTTGCTTTTTAGCCGTGATATCTAATCTGTGATAATCCGGTAAACGCTCTGAATTTAAGTCTCCCAAAAGGGTTTCGAAAGTAGTGGGGTTGGTAGATGTATAATCTGTTGAAACTCCTCCTGACATTGATTCACCCTGATAGAATCCTTTTGTTGGTGTAAACGGAAGACCTGAACCGTAATTCCAGCGAAGAGAAATTTCGATGTCTTTTTTCTTCCCGAACAAATAAGTAACAACGATATTAGCATTGTGACGACGGTCAAAAACAGGAGCATATTCAGTAAAACCATCCCATCTGTCAACTTTACCTAATGAATAAACCGTCCAGACAAATAAACGGGACGAACTGTATTTTAGTAAGGCATCAATACCCCAGGCACGTCCTGATTCTAAAATAAAGTCTTTTTTGTAGACATCATCAATTTGATTGAATTCAGCAATATCCTGATACAGTTTATTTGTGTTAATGTTTGAAAGCTGTGTGAAATCTTTGTAGTATCCTTCAACATTTAGTGTAAGACGTTTTGTAAGGTCTACTTCAAATCCAGCTACAGCATGCCATGCATATTGTAACCCGTTACGAATATCAGTTATTGTTTTTCCGTTTTCGGTTACAAATGAACTTTGAACATTTGTAGGGGCAGAAAGGAAACCATTGAATAAGTTAACCACATCACGATCTGAACTGGCACTTGTGAAGTTTTGTGAATATCTTCCTCCGGAAGCTTTCAGGCGGATTTTTTCCGATGCATTGTATTTAATACCAAGTCGTGGCTCCGGAGATATTGTTCCTAATGTTGCATAATACTGAGCACGGAAACTAGGTTCTACAACCCAACGGTTTTTAACCAGACGATAATTTAAGTAAGCACTTACTTCAACCGTAAAGTTCTCATCTGATATTTCACGTCCGAATTCATTAAATGTTAGAAAGTTCGTGTTGAATCCACCGACATTAATTCCGTATGCTAATTCACTTGAGTTTTTTAGGAAATAAGTAAAGTCAAATCCAAGATCAAATCCGAAAATAGAGCTGGATCTGGGCTGAAGTAGATTCTCTTCCAGATTTAATTCGTATTTGGATGCATTCAGGTGTCCTTCAATAAATACTGGCGAGTTACCGGGAACAAGTGAGAAATTCATCCCTCCTCCGGCAGATTTCCAACTCAAATCAGCAATGTTTGTATAATTTACACGGTCATTAAAGCTAAAACCAAAGAGACTCACTTTAGCTCCTGTCCCTGCATTGAATGTCATTTTTCCATAGACATCTGTAAAAGTAAAAGGCAGACCGTCTCCGTCATTAACCCAGGGGTATAACGTTTCCGAAGTTAGATCCAGAAGAGAACGTTTTGCACTCAGGATAAACGTTCCCGACTTTCCTGTTCCGTTTTTATCCTTGTAGAGAGGACCTTCAATGACAGCCCGTCCCATAAAAGGAGAGGCAGAGATTTTTCCTCCGAATTTTTTCTTATTCCCATCGCGATAAGTAACGTCCATAATAGAGGAGATACGCCCTCCGTATTTAGCGTTAAAACCACCCGTATATATATCTACGTTTTTAATCACTTCAGTGTCAAATACCGAGAAGAAACCAATAGAGTGGAAAGGGTTGTAAATGGTCATCCCGTCCAAAAGGATTTTATTCTGTATAGGTGTACCACCACGTACATACAATTGTCCCCCCTGATCTCCGGTTGTTACTACACCGGGAGTAATACTGAAAGCAGAAATCACATCCGCTTCTCCTCCTATACTTGGAATTCGCTCAATACTCTTCTGATCCATTTTTACAACTGATGTTTGTACATTAGTTGTCTTTTGTTTATCCTCAGCAGTAACTTCTATTTCCGTTAGCACAGTTCCTGACTCCATTTCGTACCGCAGATCAAGAATTCCGGATGCTTCTGTAGTTATTTTTTCAGTAATTGTCTGAAATTGAACATTGGTAATTTCAATAGTAAATTCCCCCGCAGGTAGTTTAGGAATCTGGAAGAAACCATTAAGATCTGTAACAGCTCCCTGATTCAGTTCAACAACTCTGACTTTTGTGAAGGGAGCCGGCTCCCCTGTTTCTTTCTCGTAAATAAATCCCCGAACTACAAAATCCTGAGCAAAAGCTCCTATAGAACAAGTGACAATAAGCAGTGAAAGAAAAAAAAGTCTCATTTTTTGGTCTTTAATTTTAGAAGCACATAGTTACTAAAAATTAACGATAATTAACACAAAAAAAGATGAATGGTTAACTTATTGACTGAATGGTAGTGTATTCCGATTGAACTGTTTTGCCTGTTAAAGTGATGTTATTCTTAGGTTAAAATTGTTAGGAGTGCATTAAATTCATTGATTTATCAGTGCATGGAGTATGACGGAATAAAAAAGGCAAATAATTTCTTTGGATTTTTTCTCTGTTAACCTAAGCAGTTAGTATATTTGTTTTTAATTGATCTAAATTAATTAATGAATATTATTCTTGCTGATAGCAATGATATTGTTCGAATCGGGCTTCGGACTATCCTTCAGAGTGAGAAGGGGCTTACAATCATTGGGGAAGCTCACAATGAAAAAGAGCTAGTGGAGCAGATTCGCGCTTTCGGACCGGCTGTAGTGTTGATAGATTACACTGCCGAAGGTTTTTCTATTGATGTAATTCCACGAATACTAAACGAATTTAATGAGGTGCGTTTTGTCGCCATAACACCTGAACAGTCTGCTCAAACACTAGTGGATGCATTGCGGGGAGGAGTTATCAGTTATATCAAGAAAGACTGTGATATTTCTGAAATTGTTAATGCGGTAAAAGAAACTGCGAAAGGAAATAAGTTTTTCTGTGGTCAGATTTTAGAAACCATCCAAAGAGCTTCTATTAATATTGATGATATTGATTTCGAGTCATTTTCATGTGAGGCAATTACGCTATCAGAGCGGGAAATGGAAATCATTACACTTATTGCAGAAGGATATACAAATGGACAAATTGCAGAGATGATTCATCTTTCTCAGCACACAATTAATACACACCGGAAGAATATTATGTCTAAACTGGGAGTAAAGAACACTGCCGGGATAGTAATGTATGCCGTAAAGACGAATTTGGTTTCCCCTAATAAATTCCTCTTTGCCGGAGAAGGTTAAAAATAGAGGTTAATAACTGTACGAAGACTATGACTAGTCCTAAATAACCGATACAGGTTTTAGACTAAAATAAACAATAATTATATCCCAGCAAACACATGTTTGCTGGGA
>NZ_BAAAFH010000007.1:280101-446182 GCF_039523435.1 Wandonia haliotis | reverse complement strand
CTTTTAAGAACCCCCTGGTCAAAATTGATTAGGGGGTTTTTTGTATTATACCAATACCACAGTGCTTTAACTTGGCTATGAAATAATGGGGGGCTTCTATCTCGCTTTATACTTTAGAGCTTGAGTTAGAAGTTTAAATTAATACCTATCAATACCTCTACAGAATACTATAGAATTTATATGTAGGGATTTATAGATGAATAAAGACTAAGGAAATGAATGATTATTAATACATTCTACTCCTTTTTACCAGGTAACGAAAGAGTATTTGTTCATATCCTGCATGAATATCTGAAGAGATGAGATCAATTGAGTATTGTTTGCAACGCAATTCAATTTCTTCAAAGTATTCTTTTATTGCTTGTGAGTACTTTTCTTTTATTTCGTTAGGTTGAATTTTCATACGATCACCTGTTTCCATATCAACAACTGTGTATGGACGGTTATCTAAATTGAACTGTACTTCGTAATTCGAGTCATATACATGAAATAAGATTACTTCGTGCCCATTGTGACGTAAATGTTGTAAGGCTCCGAAGAGTTGATCAATCTTATCTTTTTTCTCTAATAGATCCGTAAAAAGAATAACTAGACTTCTTTTATGACATAATTCGGCAACATCATGCAGTTTTTCAATATAGTTTGTGGTATGTTTATTCCCTTCCGAATAGTTTCTGAACAGCTTTTCCAGCTCAACGTATAAGTAGCGATGATGAGCAATAGAGCTACGGGCAGGAGTGTGTAGGTTAATTTTATCAGAAATCGTTGTCAATCCGACAGCATCTCTTTGGCGTCTTAATAGTTCTATTAAAGAAGCAGCGCTATAGATTGAAAATTGAATTTTGTTTACTTCTTCGTTAATGGGGAACCACATGGACGAACTAGTATCCAACACAAGCTGGCAGCGAAGATTCGTTTCCTCTTCATACTTTTTTGTGAACAGTTTTTCAGTTCTTGCAAACAGTTTCCAATCAAGATGTCTGGTTGACTCTCCTTTATTGTAAAGACGATGTTCAGCGAACTCAACAGAAAATCCATGAAAAGGACTTTTATGAAGTCCTGTAATAAATCCTTCTACTACCTGCTTGGCTAGTAATTCCAGGCTACCAAAATGAGCCAGATCATGTTTCTCTATTGTTTTTGCCATTACTTATTAGTCTGTTCCAAACTTATGAATATCATTATGGTTTTCTTCAATATCATCTTTAAGCTTTTTCATTGCCTGAGTCAATAAAAAGATATCCGGAGTGGAATTTGCCTGTATCCATTGATATCCTTCCTTTTCTCCATCAATAGCCAGAGCCATATTGTAAAAAAGAATAAAGTTATGTGTTTTTAACCATTCTCTTGCAGGTTCATTTCCTTCAGCTGCATTAATCATTGCCATGATATGAGGATATCCGTTTTCCATCAACCAGTCACGAGCGTCCTGTTTTAACTTTAAAGCCCAAATTGATACGGCCAGTTCCTCAAAGCCATTTTCAGCTAACCAGTTTTGAATCTCTTCATTTCCTTCAATCGCTTTTGTCCACGCTAAAATTATTTTAGGTGAATAATCCAGCGGTTTCATGGGAACTTTATGTCGTTTCCCTTTTCGGATAATGCCTGAGCCTCTCTTTTTTCTAAACCAATTTAACATACTAAAGACATGTAAAGAATATTGAAGTTAATAGTATTGCAGCAATTATGCCTGTAAAATCAGCAAATAAACCTGCTCCGGCAGCATACCGGGTATTTTTTATTCCAACCGAACCAAAATAGACGGACAGAACATAAAAAGTTGTTTCTGTAGATCCTTGAAAAACAGAAGCTAAACGACCTGCAAACGAATCAACTCCTGAATTAGCATACACATCCATCATCATACCTCTGGCGGCGGTGCCACTAAAAGGTTTCATAAAAGCTGTAGGGAGAGCATCTACAAATGCTAGACATTTTACCCCCATGAAGATTGCAGCTTCTCTGATCCCGGAAAACAATAACTCCATTGCTCCGGATGCTCTGAAGACTGCCACAGCTACAAGGATTGCCACCAGAAAAGGAATGATTTTAATAGCTACATCGAATCCTCCCTTTGCACCATCAATAAATGTTTCATAGACATTGATTTTGGAGCGAACGGCAAGTAAAATGAACGTAGTAACAATCCCAAACAACAGGACATTCCCTCCTACGTTACTTATAACTTCAGTATATTCAGGAAAATAAATAACAGTGGCTATTAAGCTTCCAACTACCACGGTAGTCGTTCCTAAATAGGCAAGAATAACCGGATGGAGAAGATTGATTTTTTGTCGGATGCTTACAAATAGTAAGCCGCCCATACTTGAAAAGAATGTTGTTAAAAGTATGGGGAGAAATACATCTGCAGGACTTTCCGAGCCGGCAGCCATACGATAAGCTAAGATGCTGACAGGGATTATTGTAAGTCCTGAAGTATTGAGCACCAAAAACATGATTTGCGCATTGGATGCTTTCTCTTTTTCCGGATTTAATTCCTGTAACTGGTTCATTGCTTTTAAACCCAGAGGAGTTGCTGCATTATCCAGCCCCAGCATGTTCGCAGAGAAATTCATCATCATGGCTCCTACCGCCGGATGGTTTTTAGGTATTTCAGGAAAAAGCTTCTCAAAGAGTGGAGAAACAGCTCGTGTGAGGTAATGTAAAGCACCTCCTTTTTCTCCTATTTGCATTACTCCCATCCACAGACATAATGCCCCGGTAAGAAATAAGGCAAGTTCGAAAGCTGTTTTGGAGCTGTCAAACATTGCATCAACAATTGACTTGAAAACCTGCGTATCTCCAAAACCGAGAAGTTTTATAGAGGCTGTAATGAAAGCAACAACAAAAAGACCTATCCAGAGTCGATTTAATAACATCAATCTATTTTTTATCCTTGTAAAGCGCTACAAGTTTAGTGAAATTGTGCAAAAAAATCATTCCGTTTTCACCTGATACTTCAGGATGAAACTGAACTCCGAAAATAGGTCTGTTTTTGTGATGCATACCTTCATTTACACAGCTGTCTGATGTAGCATTGTGCTCAAAACCGGGTGGAATGCTTATTGCCTCGCAATGATCCTCCTGCATTGTAAATTGCGTATCCAGATCTTCGAACAAAGGATTATGACGCAACACGGCTATTTCCTGTTTTCCCCGATCTTCCCGCTGTCTGGAGATAGAGGCGCCAAAATGAAGCCCTGTTAGTTGATGACCAAAACAAATTCCGAGTACAGGTAATTTATAGTCATCCAGCCATTTTACTTTTTGCAAATAAGGTTCCGGATCCACCTCGGACAACAGAATAGGAGCTCCGGAGATAATAATTCCTTCTGCATTCAGAATATCATTTTCGGTAGAATCATGCAGTCCGATTGTTTTGCAGGGATAATAGTGTTCACAAATCTCCTGAATAAACTTCGTCTTCGAACTACCAGCATCCAATAGTACAATCATAACTCCAATTCACCAATTCCCTGACGGACGATTTCAGTAGTACCATTAGTACAGTTGACAACCGTAGAAGCATACAATCTTCCGGGACCACCATCAATAATCATATCGACTTTTTCGTCATAGCGTTGGTAGATTTCATACGGATCTGTGAAATATTCCATCAATTCATCCTCTTCATCATGCAAAGAAGTCGTAGCGAGAGGTTCTCCTAGTACGCGTACAATTTCTCTTGCAATTTCATTGTCAGGGATCCGGATTCCAACTTCTTTTTTATTACTGTCAAACAATTTAGGAACAGAAGAATTCGCTTCCAGGATAAAGGTAAAAGGGCCGGGAAGAGAACGATTCAGTAATTTGAAAACAGAACGATCAAATTGTTTTACATAATCGGATAAAAGGCTTAAATCATTAAATACCAAAGAGAAGTTAGCTTTACTCAGCTTTGTGTTTTTGAGCTTTGCCAGTTTTTCCAAACCTTTTTTGCTTTTCAGACTACACGCAATAGCATATACTGTATCTGTAGGATAAATAATGATCCCGTCTTCCTGTAAAAGTTTAACCGCCTGTTGGATCAAACGGCTGTCCATGTTATTCGGATTTATTTCTATCAGCATATTTCAGTCATTTTGCACTAAATATAGTGAGAAATCTTAACAAATTGAAATGATAAAGCGCATAAAAACGGACAGGATTAATCAGTTGTTACAGATGTTTTTCCGGCTTTAATTGTATTTTTGTTCAAAACCGGTTTGATTTGGATGATCAGAGAAAAAAAGAGTGGCTGGAGCAGCGCAGGAAACACCTGAGTCGTAACCCTGATGAATTAGCGAAGGGAATAATAAGCGGTGATAAAGTAGCTTTGAGCAGAGGGTTGACGCTTGTTGAAAGTACACGTCGTGATGATCATGAACAGGCATTGGAAATGTTGGATAAAATCCGGTCAAATCCTGGAAAGTCTGTCCGAATTGGAATAACAGGAGTACCGGGAGTAGGAAAAAGTACATTCATAGAAGCTTTTGGTCAGGAATTGGTTGAAAATGGAAAAAAAGTAGCTGTCCTGGCTATTGATCCGAGTAGTGAACGGAGTGGCGGTAGTATTTTGGGAGATAAGACACGAATGAATAATCTGGCATTGATGCCGGAAGTGTTTATTCGTCCAACAGCATCAGGAGGTTCATTAGGAGGTGTTGCCAAACGTACAAGAGAAAGTATTCTATTATGCGAAGCGGCTGGTTATGATGTTATCATTATAGAAACGGTAGGTGTTGGTCAGTCAGAAACCATGGTGAAGGAAATGGTGGATTTCTTTTTACTTCTTATGTTGGCAGGTGCGGGAGATGAACTTCAGGGGATTAAACGGGGAATCATGGAAATGGCCGATGCTCTTGTTATCACAAAGGCTGATGGAGAAAACGAAATGAATGCCCGAAGAGCCCGAAATGAGTATAAGAATGCTATGCACTTGTTTCCTCCCAATCAAAATAGTTGGATACCCAAAGCAATGACATGTAGCTCCTATACAAATACTGGAATTTCAGAGATATGGGACGTTATTGAAACGTTTGTTAATCAAATGACGATTTCCGGATATCTTGAAAAGAACCGACTGGATCAGGAAGTGTTTTGGTTTAGAGAGACTCTGAAAGAAATGCTAATAGACAACTTTCATCAGACGGAGGGGATTTCACAACGAGTTTCACAGATTGAAAAAAGTCTGCATAGCGGGAAAGGAAATGCTTTCGCTGATGCAAAAGCTGTTATGAATTTTTATATAGCACAATTGAAAGATGCAAAAAATTGAATTTAGTCTTCGGGGAGAAGAGTTTATTGAATTAAATAAATTACTTAAAATCCTTCAAATTGCCCAGACAGGAGGGCACGCCAAATTACTGATTCAGGATGGAATTATTTCGTTGAATGGCGAAACAGAATCTCGCATCCGGGCAAAACTTCGAGCGAGTGATGTAATTAATGTCGAAGACGAAGTCGAAATCCTGATTGTAGAATAACTCTTTTACTTTAGAAAAGTTGTTGTAGCTCTTCTTTCAGGTAATGCGCTGCAACTTCCGTCGGAAGTGGTGTGATTTCGGAAGAGATTTCAAATATTTTTTGAGCCAGATCAGTGGCTGTTGCGGTTGCATCCATTTGATTTCCTGCCATATTAATGATCTTAATGATCTCTTCTTTACTGTTTTTTACTACATCCCATGCTTTGGGTGAGATAAAAATCTGTTGTGCAACATTGTGTTCAAATTCTTCCCGAATTGTTTTTAATAGTTCTCCCTGAAGTTGTCGTGCGGGCATTCCGGGGTTGTGGATACGCATGACCAGTGAGTTGGGAGAAATTCGTTCCATTAGCAAAACCAACCGTTGGTAGGCATCAATGCGTCCGGGGAGAACATGTTTCTGTCTTTCCTTACGAAGTTCAAGAGCGATTGAACGTTGCTCCTTTTCAGCTAATTTCTTCATGAAAAAATATGCTGTTCCGAAAACAATCCCTGCAGGAACAATAATCAATACAGTATAAAATAGGTATTCCATAGTTTTCGCATTTTGAATCACAAAAATAACTTTTCAAATGTATTAATACACATTTCGTGAAAAGTAACAGAATTAACCCCTTTCATTTTCCGTGTAAAATCGGGAAACGATTCAACAATATTCGTAGTTTTGTCCCAATAAATAGTTTTACAAATATGGACGTATTATCAGATCGCCTAAGAGCAATGGAAGAATCGGCAACATTGGCTATGTCCAGACTAAGCCGTGAACTGAAAGCACAGGGTAAAAATGTCATCTCACTTTCGTTAGGAGAACCGGATTTCAATACACCTGATTTTATCAAAGAATCTGCGAAACAAGCGATAGATGATAACTTTTCAAAGTATACGCCAGTAGCGGGGTACCTTGATTTACGCGAAAGTATTTGTCGAAAACTAAAGAGAGATAACAACCTTGCGTATGAACCTTCGCAAATTGTAACTTCGACAGGAGCAAAACAAAGTATTGCAAATGTTGTAATGAGCCTGGTGAACAAAGGTGATGAAGTTATTATTCCTGCTCCTTACTGGGTTTCGTATGTAGAGATTGTGAAAATGGCGGAAGGAGTTCCGGTAATTGTTGAGGCAGGAATTGAAAATGATTTTAAGATCACTCCGGAACAACTGGGGGCTGCCATTACGGATAATACAAAATTAATGATCTTCTCTTCTCCTTGTAATCCTACTGGATCAGTCTATTCTTTCGATGAGTTAAAAGGAATGGCACAGGTGATTGAAGACACAGGGATTTTTGTGATCTCAGATGAAATTTACGAACATATCAATTTTAGCGGAGGACATACTAGTCTGGCTACATTTTCTTCAATAAAAGATCAGGTTATTACCGTAAATGGCGTATCAAAAGCCTGGGCTATGACAGGTTGGCGTCTTGGTTACATTGCTGCATCCAAAGAAATAGCGGCTGCATGCGAAAAAATTCAGGGACAGTTTACCAGCGGTACCTGTTCCATTACTCAGCGGGCTGCAATTACAGCAATGGAAGCAGATCCCGTTGTTTTGAAAGATATGGTGGCGGCATTTAAATCAAGAAGAGACCTTGTTTTGGGATTACTGAATGAGATAGAAGGGGTGAAAACGAATGTTCCTGAGGGCGCATTTTATTTATTTCCTGATGTATCTTCTTTCTTCGGAAAACGCTATAATGATACAATTATCAATTCTGCTACGGATCTTGCTATGTATCTTTTACAGGAAGGTCTCGTTGCTATTGTGACAGGAGAAGCCTTCGGAAATCCGAATTGTATTAGAATTTCGTACGCCGCGGCTGAGGAGGAACTCATCGAAGCAATGAAACGAATGAAACAAGCCCTGGAAAAACTAAGTTAGATGGACAGCAGAACGATAGTAGAGTCTTTCAAAGGAAAGCGAATTCTGGTTATTGGAGATGTTATGATTGATGCCTATCTTCAGGGAAAGGTAAGTCGCGTTTCTCCGGAGGCCCCGGTTCCTATCGTTAGCTTTGGTAAACACGAAGAACGTTTGGGGGGAGCTGCTAATGTAGCACTTAATATTGCAGCTCTCGGAGCTGTTCCCGTATTAACCTCTGTTATTGGAGAAGATAAGGAAGGAGAACGTTTACTGGAATTGATGCATTTGCAGGAAATGTCCGTAGCAGGAATTGTTCGGTCAACAGATCGTATCACAACCGTAAAGACGCGAGTAATTGGAAATAATCAGCATTTGTTGCGAATTGATCATGAACAAACAAATCCGGTTAATTCAGATGAAGAAACTGAACTTATCGAAAGAGTGAAAGCTATCTGCGAATCAGGAATTGATGCAATTATTTTCGAAGACTATAATAAAGGAACCCTTACTGAACGGGTAATTCAGGAAGTGATTGCATTGGCGACATTATTGTCAATTCCTACTGCGGTTGATCCTAAGAAAGATAATTTTTTTGCTTATCAGGGGGTGACACTTTTTAAACCGAACCTCAAAGAGCTGAAAGAGGGACTCAATATTGATTTTCAGTTTCGACCTGGTCAGGAGTTTGAAGATGCAGTAAATGAACTCGAAAAACGGCTGAATAACACGATTACGTTTGTAACGCTTTCCGAACACGGTGTTTTCATCAAACATGATGAGAAAAAGCACTATATACAGGCACATTTGAGGAATATAGCAGATGTATCCGGAGCGGGAGATACGGTTATCAGTGTGGCAACATTGTGTTACACAGTAGGAGTTCCGGTTGAACTGATAGCTTCTTTCGCAAACCTTGCGGGAGGAATTGTCTGCGAAAAAGTGGGAGTAGTTTCCATAGATAAGGAAGAACTTATTCGCGAAGCCGACAAATTGATTAAGGTATGATACGAAATCTCAGGGAGCGAATTAATTTAGCTTTATACGATTCAAAAGATCGTGTCCTGAGGCTGTTTCGCTTTTTGCATGTTTTTGTTTCACTCGGTGCGATAGGCGTTTTAACCTATTATTATGGATTTCCACATTCACCGGAAGAAGCCATTGCTTTAATTGACTGGATACAATATGCTTTTGTTTTTTATATCGTCCGTTTTCTTGTTCGGGTAATATACGATTACAACCCCAAACAACTTATACGAGACAATCTTTTCGAATTTATTGTTTTGATGATCCTTATTGTGGAAGGTGTATTCTACAATATAACAGGGGATCTGATTATTACAGAAGTACTTTCCTGGTTAGGGCTAAGGAGAATGGCAACCAATGCTCAACTCTTTATCCAGTTCTTTTTTCTGGTGTATGTTATTACAACGATTATTAAGAACAGGTCTTTTAAACCCTGGTTAAAAGTTCATCCCGGTTTACTCTTTACAATTTCTATTGCATCAATAATACTCATAGGAACCAGTTTACTGATGCTTCCTGAAATGACAATTGTGAGCCATGATATGAGTTTTATTGATGCCCTTTTTACGGCTACTTCGGCTACTTCGGTTTCCGGATTAACAACAGTTGATCTGGCTACTCAATTTACCTTTAAAGGACAGGTCGTTGTTTTGTTTTTGATCAAATTGGGAGGACTTAATACGATCGCTTTTGGAGCATTATATCTTTTAATAGCAAAGTTTGGAGTAGGATTAAAGCATCACGAAATTCTGGAAGATTTTGTAAATAAGGATTCTCTACTGAATACAGGAACCATGTTTGGTAAAATATTTGTCTGGAGTTTAGGTATTGAAATTGCAGGAACATTTCTACTCTTTATGTTAGTTGAACCGGTAGGTGTATACGGTGATACAGAGGTTCGATTGTTTCATTCTATTTTTCATTCTATCTCTGCGTTTAACAATGCCGGATTATCAATCCTTCCGGGGGGAATGATGAACGGAGCGGTTATAGGAAACTCCCTGTATCATATTGTTGTTTTGGTATTGTTCTTCCTGGGAGGTTTTGGTATGATCTATTTGTTTGACCTTTTCGAACCGCGAAAGCTTCGTGAACGAATGAAGACACCATGGAAGACAATAGAATTTGGAACAAAAATATCCCTGTATTACACATTAGCTTTGCTTTTGATAGGTGCTATTGTTTTCTTCTTTGCGGAATACAACAATACATTGGCAGATAAAAGAGGATTTGGAAAAGTAGTGACCTCCTTTTTTGAGTCAATGACGACCAGAAATGCCGGGTTCAATATTGTAGATACGTCTGAGTTGGCATTACCAACAATGATATTTTTCCTGTTCCTGATGTTCGTAGGTGCTTCTTCAGGATCAGCAGGTGGAGGTATCCGTACATCAACATTTGCTGTATTGCTGGCATCTGTAGTTTCTACAATACGAGGGAAATCACACACAGAATTATTCAGAAGAACTATTTCCAGTGAGTTGGTTATGAAGTCATACTCCATATTAATGTTCTTTATTTTCGGAAACCTGATAGGTCCGTTTATTCTGTCTATAACAGAGTTAGAATCGTTGCAGTTGGGCAGGTTTACTTTTATGGATATTGTTTTTGAACATGTTTCAGCCGCATCAACAGTAGGGTTAAGTACTGGTATAACACAGGATCTTACCCCTGCGGGAAAAGTAGTGATTATTGTAGCGATGTTCATTGGACGTGTTGGTACACTTACACTAGCGTTTTTATTAGGGAAAGAAGTTATTAGTAAGCATTATAAATATCCATCTGGTCATACGATGGTAGGTTAAGTTATGAGTGAAGAGATAAAAGGACAAGAGAAAAAGGTTGTTAAGCCCTATGGTGCTGAAAACAAATCAAAGAAAGAGGAAGTTGCTGAGATGTTTGATAATATTTCAGCCAAATATGACTTTTTGAATCATTTTTTGTCATTGGGAATAGACAAATTGTGGAGAAAGAAGGCTGTGAAGTTACTTCGTAAAGGGAAGCCAAAAACGATTCTTGATATAGCGACAGGTACGGGAGATTTTGCCCTGGAGGCACTAAAGTTAAATCCTGAGAAAATTGTTGGACTGGATATCAGCCAGGGAATGTTGGAGAAGGGGCGTGAAAAAATGAAAAAGCGCAAAGTCGACCACATCATCTCAATGACATTGGGCGACTCCGAATCACTTCCGTTCGGGGATGGAGAATTTGATGCAATCACCGTTGGTTTTGGTGTACGAAATTTTGAGAATCTCGAAAAAGGGTTGGGAGAAATGCTACGCGTATTGAGTAAAGGAGGAACAGCCGCAATACTTGAGTTTTCGAAGCCAAAAAAATTCCCGGTGAAGCAAGCTTTCGGTTTCTATTCGCGTTACATGATCCCATTTATAGGAAAAATGATTTCTAAAGATAAATCAGCTTATACGTATCTTCCTGAGTCGGTAGAAGCATTTCCGGAAGGACAGGAATTTGCTGATATTCTGACAAAAGTAGGGTATAAAAATATCCGTACTTATCTTGTTTCAGGAGGAATTGCCACGATTTACCTGGGAGAAAAAGTATAAGAGTCTTATCTTTATTGCAGAAGAAAGTTCAATAATTGAACAAAATTAACGTTAGTCACTTGTGAAGAGAACACTGGTTACAATACTATTGATTCTTGTTTACCTGACGGGAATCGGGCAGACTTTAAAAACGCCTAACTATCGAAAGTTTGATAGGAGATGGTTTCACTTTGGATTCATGTTGGGGTTGAATACAGCTGATTTGTATGTTATTCCGACGACCAATACTGCGCTCACTCCGGGATTAGTAAATTTTACAACAAAAAGTTATCCCGGTTTTAATCTGGGAATAATTTCAAGTTTTAAACTGGGGCACCCCACGGTCAGCTTACGGATCATTCCTTCCCTATCATTTATGGAACGTGAAGTAAATTATCATTTCATTGATGACAATGGAGAAGATGAAATGATTCAGCGAAAGATAGAATCGACAAATCTCGATTTTCCTCTCCTGATTAAATACAGAACGTTACGCTATAATAATTTTGCAGCTTATTTTGTGGGAGGAGTTCAGTATACGATAGATCTTCAGTCAAAACAGGATGTGGCTCAAATTTTTTCAAACCCGTACCTAAAACTGAAAAAACACGACTTTCAGGGACAGATAGGGGTTGGAGTAGACTTCTTTTTACCGTATTTTAAGTTTGGTTTTGAAGTCAAAATGTCACACAGTATTGTTAATTCTTTGTATCAGGATAATACCCGGTTGTCAAAGCCATTTGATAAAGTATATAATCGGGTAGTTTGGTTCTCTTTAACCTTTGAAGGATAATGATTCATGAAATTCAGGTCAATGTATTACCCGATGTTGTTGCAGATGAGGTAAAACTTAAAAAAATTGCAGCCAAAGAAGTTGGTATACCTGTAGAGGAAATTAATGAAATACGTATTATAAAACGTTCGATTGATGCCAGGCGCTCTCCTGTTAAGTTTCAGTTAAAGCTTGCCGTTGTATCCGGTGATGAGCCTCAAAGTATTCCTCCCGTTTTTCAAGGAGTTAATGTCTCGGGTGCGCCGGAAGTAGGTATAGTGGGGGCTGGATCAGCCGGCTTGTTCGCAGCGCTTCAGGCAATCGAATCAGGTTTAAAACCAGTTGTTTTTGAACGGGGGAAAGATGTTAAATCCCGGAGAAGAGACCTGGCAAAAATTAACAAAGAGCATATTGTTAACCCAGAATCAAACTATTGTTTTGGTGAAGGAGGAGCGGGAACGTATTCGGATGGTAAGTTATATACGCGATCCAAAAAAAGGGGGAGTGTTAGAAAGGTGTTGGAATGGTTAGTTGCTTTTGGTGCTGATCCTGATATTCTGGTGGATGCACATCCACATATTGGTACGAATCGACTTCCTAAAATTATAGAGGCAATCCGACAGGAGATACTGACTTGCGGGGGAGAAATCCATTTTGACGCTAAAGTAGTGGATCTGTTAGTGGAAAGTGAAGAAATCAAAGGAGTGGAATATCTCCATGAAGGGAAGAGTACCCGACGATTATTTTCTAATGTTATTTTAGCAACAGGACATTCTGCCAGAGATATTTTTTATTTATTACATCAAAAGGGAATAGAGATAAAAGCCAAGCCTTTTGCCATTGGCGTTCGAATTGAGCATAGTCAGGAATTAATTGATTCTATCCAATACCATGGAGAAACAGAGAATGAATATCTTCCTCCTGCTAGTTATTCCTTAGTTGAACAGGTGGATGGAATGGGAGTGTACTCCTTCTGTATGTGTCCCGGAGGAATAGTTGCTCCCTGTGCTACAGAACCGGGAGAGGTGGTTACAAATGGCTGGTCACCTTCTAAACGTAATAATCCCTATTCTAATTCAGGGATTGTTGTTCAGGTTACACCTGAAGACTTACCGGGAGATATTAATGATCCGTTTATCTGTCTGAATTTTCAAAAGGAAGTCGAAAGACGTTGTTGGGAGGCGGCTGGTAAGACACAAAAAGTACCGGCACAGCGGATGATTGATTTTGTCGAAAACCGGGTGTCTGAAGACTTACCCAAAACATCTTATCTTCCGGGACTGGAAAGTTTCAATTTAAATGAAGTTCTACCGGATATCCTCTCCTCACGCTTACAAAAAGCTTTTGTAGCATTTGGAAAAAAAATGAAAGGATATTATACCAATGAGGCAGTATTGCATGCTCCTGAATCAAGAACATCTTCTCCGGTACAAATTCCCCGTGATCGGGATACCATGGAACATATTCGGATAAAAGGATTGTATCCTTGTGCGGAAGGAGCCGGGTATGCCGGAGGAATCGTATCTGCTGCAGTAGACGGAATCAATTGCGTCGAAAAAATTGCAGCTAAAATTATAGCGTCCTGATTCTGGGAAAAGTGTCATTTTTCTACTACATATAACAGCTACATTGTTTCTTTTTTCGAAAAACCTGGGTGGAATGAAAAAAATATTTGACCAGGAAATAACTACCACGGTGGCTAATGACGTAGGCTCTGGCGTATAGCAATGCAAGTTATGGATTAATTTAATGTAACAAAAACATCTTTTTTTGTTTAATTTTGGCAACTATTCTAGGTAAGAATACGTTTATACTACGTATTTTGAATTAACATTAGGCAACCATGTTACATTTTTGGAAAAAGACAAACACATTTGTTATAACTTCACTGATACTTTTCTTCAGTGGAAATCTTACAGGTTTAGCGCAAACAGATATAACGGTTAGTGCTGCAGCAAACAATCAGACATTTAGTACATGTGATGGTTTCATCATTGATTCGGGGGGACAGGGAGGTCCTGGATATTCAAATAATGAAGATATAACTTTCACTATTTGTCCGCCATCAGCAGGGGATGACATCTATGTACAGTTTACCTTATTTAGTCTTGATCCTTTTGGTAGTTCAAATGACGTAATGATGGTTTATGACGGGGATAACACATCGGCTCCGTTAGTAGGGACTTATACAGGTTTTGAGTTGGAAGGAATCGTTAACGAGGCTTCTGCGGGAAATACTTCAGGGTGTTTGACTTTCCGATTTATTTCTGACGGTTCAGGAACGGGACGATTTGCCGGTAATGTTTCATGTGATCCTCCATGTACACCACCTTATGCATTGGCTACAGTAGTCGGTGAAACGTTGGATAGTGTTGCTGTATGTATTGGTGAACCACTTACTTTTCAGGACAATGGATCGTATTCTCCATCAGGATTTAATATTGTTGACTACGAATGGGATTTCCGTGACGGAACTGCAGCAAATGGTCCGTCTGTTTCACATGTTTTTACTCAACCGGGAATGTATAGAGTGAAGTTAACGGTTACAGATGAAAATGGTTGTGAGAGTTTAAACTCATCTTCTCTTCGTATTTACGTAGCACCGATTCCCTCATTCCTTAATTTCCCTCCATCGGCAGAGCTTTGTATCGGAGAATCTATTACGCTGTCTGCAGCTCCGGAAACGTATGATGTTACATGGACAGGATTTCCAAATTCATCGGAGATAGAAGATGGTTGTGTGGATGATGAACAGGTTGGTGTTATACAGTCTAATTCTCTTGAGTTAGGAGGATTTGTGGCTGGTGCTACATTAGATAATATCAGTGATTTAGAGAGTGTTTGTATAAATATGGAACACTCGTTTATGGGAGATTTTGTGCTTCAGGTTCGTTGCGAAACCGGACAGACGGTCACATTACATCAACAAGGTGGTGGAAGTGCATATTTAGGTGAACCGGTTCATTCAGATGATGTTGATTGTGATGATCCGGCTACTCAAGGAGTTGGATACACTTATTGTTTTACTCCCTCAGCGACCCAGACATGGGTAGATGCAGCATCAGGGGGAACTTCCCTTCCAGCAGGAGATTATGCATCCATTCAACCTTTAACAGGATTATTAGGTTGTCCTTTAAATGGTACGTGGACAATTTTGTTTACGGATAACTGGTCTGCTGATGACGGAACATTATTCAGCTTTTCGATTAATGTTAACCCAAGTCTTTATGAAGATATTGATGAGTTTACTATTGAAGTAAATGACGGACCAACCGATTCTTATTGGAATACACCTGCAACGGATGCTGTTATTTCTAATAACAACAATGACATCACAATAACTCCAACAAATCCAGGAACCTATCCATATACTTACACCGTGATTGATAATTTTGAGTGTCAGAACGATTCTACAGTTTTCATAACGGTTAATGATAATCCACAGGCTGATGCAGGAATTGACTTTGATCAGTGTGGTGTTAACGGAGTGGCGCAAGTTCAGTTGGATGGATCTGTAACTGGTTTCCAGAATTGTAACTTTACGCTTGAGTTGTTAGATTCTTTTGGTGATGGATGGAATGGTAATACAATTACTGTAGTAGTAGCAGGAACATCAACTAATTATACTATTCCAAGTGGAGGAGATCAGAACACGGTACAAATACCTGTGAATATCGGAGATGAAATTACTGTGCAGTTTAATGCATCGGGGTCATGGACATCCGAATGTTCGTACGAATTATATGATTGTGACGGAAACCTGGTTTTCCAGTCAGGACAAGGAGGTACCACACCTACCACCCAACTACAAACATTTAGTAATGGTAGCCTTATCTTCTCTTGGACTGATCCAACAAATATGGATGATCCTTCTGTATTGAATCCGAACGTGACGGTAACCGGAACAGAAACATTTACTTTAAGTGTATATCCGGAAGGACATCCGTTATGTGTTACAACAGACGAGGTGACGGTAACAATCATTGAACCGGGAGATCCGGGAGATGACTCTTCTATAGACGTTTGTGCAGACGGTGCTCCAGTTGATTTGTTCCCTTTACTTGGACCGGATGCGGATACAGGCGGAACCTGGAAGGATCCTTCTGGAAACGTTGTCCAGATGCCTTACGATCCAACAACAATGCCGGAGGGAACATATACTTATGAAATTGGTATGGTAAACTGTTTGTCTTCTGCTTCTGTAGAAGTAACGATTGTGCCTGTCTCAATTGATAATATGATTATTACTGATGTAGACTGTAACTCTGCCAATAACGGATCGGTAGAGATAATAGCTACAAATGGTCTTAATTACAGCATAGATGGAGGAGCGACATTCTCACCCAATAATATCTTTACAGATCTTGTTCCAGGAAACTACCAGGTAGTAGTTGAGAACGTACTGGGATGTATTGCTACAGACGCTTTTGATATTGTTGAGCCGGATCCGATTCAGATTACATACATAACACCGGATTTAGTAGAGTGTCGTGAGAATAGTGTGACGCTTGAAGTACAGGCAACTGGCGGAAATGGAGTGTATAATTACGAATGGATGCTTGATGGTGTGGTTGTTAGTACGCATAGAACATTTACAATTAATCCTGAAAAAGCATATAACGAATATTGTGTGACGGTATCAGAAAATTGTGGTTCTCCTGTTGCACAGGGTTGTGTGGTTGTTGAGTGGCCAACAGATATATATCCTGTTCTGGTACCTGATATAAATGAAGGATGTTATCCTGTGGAAGTTAATTTCATAAATACAACTAATTCTTCAGTAGTAAACAATGTATTCGTGAGATTTGGAGATGGGTATAGCGCAAATGCATCAGGGTTGAATTCATTATATCACGTGTATGAAACTCCCGGAGTATATGATGTTGAAGCAACCATTACGACAAATGCAGGTTGTGTTTACGACACTGTATTTACGGACATGATTTATGTGTATGATTATCCTCGCGCCAATTTCTCATGGATGCCATTCAAAGTACCAATGTTTGAACCGGTTGTTGAAATGACAAATCTCTCTTCAGGGGATGCGGTAAGTTGGGACTGGACATTCTATGATGCTGATCCGGCAAACTCTACAGAAATTGAACCAACGATCGAATACGAAGAAGGAATTGTGGATGATTACCTTGTTACGTTGATTGTTACCAATGAATACGGGTGTACGGATTCAATAGCGAAGGAGATTTCAGTAGTTAGTGACGTGTTGCTCTTTGCTCCGAACACATTTACTCCGGATGGAGATAAGTTCAATGAGAAGTGGAAAGTGGTAATAGACGGAATTGATGTCTACAACTTCGAACTACTTGTTTTTAACAGATGGGGAGAAGTTGTGTGGGAATCTCATAATGCTGATGCGGAATGGGATGGTAACTATGCAAATGGAGAACCGGCTCCGGAAGGAGTTTATATCTGGACAATAACTGCAACAGATGGTTTCTCTGATAAAAAGTACCAGTTTAACGGACACGTTACTATTCTCAGGTAAAATATAAAACTGAAAGTTGGAAAACGTCCTGAGTAAATCAGGACGTTTTTTTATATCCCTATGGCGTAAAACTTCACGACTTGTACAGATAAATCATAGATACCAATAAAAATAAATAGTAGTTTTGGGGTATGAAATGGATCGGAGAAAGAATATCCTATGTGGATCAGAAAGATGGCATAACAACATTTGTCATTTACCCGGAAAAGGTAGCCTGGAAGAACAATCTCTTATCGGCATGGTTAACGGTTTGGGTATTGATTGGAGGATATGTGATCTATAGCTTATTTAAGGATTATACGCGGGAAGAGAAATTGGTACTGATTGTATTTCTATCTTTTTGGTTGTATTTTCTTGTACGGGTTGGACGCGCTACATTATGGCAATTGAAAGGAAAAGAGTTAATACGGATTAATGATCAGGTATTGATGATTAAACGATCCATCTTTTCGTATGGTAAGGCGCAGTCCTATTTTTTGGAGAATATTTCTAAGGTTAAAATAGAGGAGGTGAAAGAATCCAATTTAGGCTTTCAGTTTGAGAGATCTATTTGGGTAGTAGGTGGAGAAAAGCTTTCTTTTGAGTACCAGGGAAAAACGGTACGGTTAGGGAGAAAGCTGAATGAAACTGACGCAAAACTGTTTTTTAGAGTACTTACGAATAGAATAGAGCAACGAGTAAGGAAAAAAAAGAACTAGAAGAAAGCGACATAGCCAAAATGAATTTTCCCATCCCGTAATTGTATAGGATTTCCAAACTGACTTCCTAGTGCATAAGAGATTGAGAACGTTCCTACTTTAGTCCCGAAGGCAAGTCCGGCGCCAAATCCAGAGGGAGTATCCTTGTAATAATTTCTACTGGTATTTTCATAAATAGATTGATCAAAGAAGGCGAATAGATGTGAGTTTTTGTCCAGCAGGAAGCGATATTCCAGCGTGAAACGTGAGAAGGTAGTAGCAAATAATGATTCTTCATCAAATCCGCGCTGTGTATTAAGCCCTCCAAATCGGATTTGTTCATTCACATAAATGGTATCGGCAATATAAAAACGAGATAGGTTTGCCACTCGGATGGTATGCCGTTTACCAAGTGGAATGAAATATTCAATAGCGAGATCGAATTTATAAGTTGTCGCGTTGGTTTGCCTTACGATATCTGTACTGTCAATAGGGAAAGCTTTTCGCATTCCAAAACTAATATTTGATTCCAGATTAAGTCCGCGGGTTGGATTGGGCAGGTAGTCTACTTTCTTACGAATAATACCTATTCCATAAAAGTTTGTCCGGACGGTTTCACTTGTACTGAAATTTGGGTTGTTATCTGCTCCGCTGAGTACATTTGATCCTTCATAACGATAAAATCCACGGATAAAACTACCCTTTCCGATATAATACCGGATTCCGGCCTGAGCCTGTATTTCAAGAAAGCTGGAATCGCGTTTATAGAGATGGAAATTTCCCTCAACTCCAAAGTTAGATTTAAATAGAAAAGGATAATTAATTCCGATATCGAGCTGTTGTGTTCCGGCTTGCAGGCTTTTCCACGATAAATCCATTTGTTCTCCGGATTTTAACAGGTTCATGAGCCGCAACTGAATATCTCCTGTAAAAGTCACTTTTCCAGCTTCATTAGGTTGGATACCCAGAATTCCGTTTGCTGAGCTTGAAGGAGAGTTTTTTAAATAGAGATAGAGTTCAGCACCTTCACTACTAAAAGCAATTTGAGGAGTTTGTTCATTGTTAAGGTAGACGAGTTGATCAATTTTAGAAGTAATCTGACGGAATAACTTCTCGGAATACAAATCTCCTTCACGAATTCCCAGGTAAGTTTGAATGAACGACTTTCTGATTTTCGGGTCGCCTTTTAAGTGAATTGTATGCCATTTGACTTCAGGTCCTGTCTCAATTTTTAGTTGAGCAGATGGTGAGTGAGTGTCTAGTTGTATATCGGTAAAGTAAACTTTTGCAAAAGGGTATCCGTTATTTTCGAGATATTGTAACAGTTTTAACTGAACCTCTGCAATTTCAACGGAAGAAAGTTCTACCTGAGCCAGAAGTCGCTCATTGATTCCGGGAACCCTTTTTATTAGTTGTTTTTGTTCTGAAAGAACACGAATTGTTAGTTTTTCAAAGAGAGGACCTTTGTATAGGTAATAAATTAATTTTTTGTTAATTGTATCTCGTTCAACTTGCTCAATACCGGCCAGAGGATGATTTTTTTTCCGAATCGAAAAGAGTTTTTTGGCAACATAATCCCTGACTCCCGAAGTGTCTTTCGTTGCATAGCTTTTTATCACTTCACGAGTGCTGTCAGTGTCTGTTACTATAAGTGTAACGTTCCACTTTTTTTGACTTATAACAGTAAAGTGGATAGATAAAAAAGCTATGTAAGCAATGATTTTCACAATAGTAAAATAACGTGTTAAATATAGATTTATTCACGATTGTAATCAATTGATTGTGGAAAACATTTCTTGACGGTTTTTGTTTTTGTTGTATATTTGTTGACAACAAGCAACCAAATTAAAAATTAAATTGAGGAATATGAAGAAGTTTTTGGCCTTGGCTTTCTTAGGGATTTTTGTGGCGACTTTAGTTTCATCTTGTGGAACAAAAGGGGCGAAATGTGATGCATACGGTAGTAGTATTAACTCTATTGAGCAAAGTGGAGATTTAGCCTCTAAGTAGGAACATTTTTTCCAATCAAAATCAAGGTCGACCTGCTACGTTGACCTTTTTTTGTTTGTGCCAACCATCATTTTGAGGAAGTAACACTTTATGGGAACTTTCTAAAACAAAGATAAAAGGAACGATATGAGAATAAAAAAACTGGAGTGTATTATACACTCCAGTTTTTTGAGGGCTTTATGTATTAATTTCTTACAATTAATTTCATTGTCTTACTATCTCCGTTAGCAGAAGCTTTTACAAAATAAACTCCGTTTGCTTCAGTAGCCAAACTAACTACAGTTTCTGTAGAGACGGGAAGAATTGTTTTTACAATGTTTCCAACTGCATCAATGATCTGAATTCTTGCGTCTTCTGTTGAAGGAAGAGAAACTGTGAAGTTTCCGTTTGAAGGATTCGGGAAAATATTGAAAGTTGTTTCTGAAATTTTAGTGTCCTGAATTCCAACTGTAGCAGATGGGTTTACCGAACTTAACACAACTCCGAATGATACATTATATACTGCACTGATAACATCAAATCGAGAATGACTAAATAAAGGGAATGTAGATGTTCCTGATTTGTAATAGTCATATTGTTCACGTGCAATAGTAACCGGCATAGGTACACCAACTGTAATACTTGTATAAATAGTATCTATTGTTTTTACTCGGATCACATCAGTATGTGATGTACTGTTTGCTAATAGTAGGGTCCCTGTTCCATCTGCTTCTACCCACGTTTCTCCGGAAGCAGGAGATGGATTCCCCATTATTTCTAAAGTACCTTCAAAAGCATCATTTAAAGAAGATCCTAAACTCATCGGGTAATTCATCAAATGTTGATTATTTGTATTGAATTCAATAATAGCTTCTCCTACACCATCAATATTCAATACAAAACCTTGCCCCTGTTTTTCTGAAGCATTAGCTGTATAGAACATTTCCATATATCCGGGAATAATCATATTTAACGCAGAAGAAGGAAAGCTGGAAGCATACTGGCTTGCAGAAGCGTCTAATACATCAATTACTTTGTCATTACTGGTGTATCCGCCAAGTTGAGAGTAGTCCCAGGTTTGAGCACTTCCTGTACTGGCTGAATAGTTTACAGCATTTGAATCAACAACAAACATCTGTATTGCATCTCCTATCGTAGCTTCGTCTGAAAACGACCAGGTCTGTGCCTGAGTCACTCCGGTTAATGCTACAAGTGTTGAAAGTAATAGTACACGTTTTTTCATAGTCTAATTTTTTGTCTTAAAGTTAAAAACTTATTTTTACCTAGCTTGTTTTATTCTCAACACTTCATGGATGAAGTTGTTGAAATGTTATATAGTTTTACCGTAATGATAGACGAAGTCTTAACTCAAAAGGTTGGTGAAAAAAAGTTAAAAAAATATTCCAGATGGATTATTCTGGTATTAACTTCTCTGACCCTCTTTTTTTTATACAATTGGAAGCACCTTGGATTCACATACGAATTTGAAGATTTCCTGCCTAAAGGTAATAGCGAAGCCGATTTTTTTGCTGACTACAGGGACAGATTCTCCTCCGACAATGATTTTATTTTGCTGGCAATAGAAAGGGAGGCAGGCATTTTTGAGGAAAACTTTCTGAAAGATATAGAAAAAATATCCGATGATTTAAAAGGAGCAAGGTATGTAGAACAGGTAGTTTCTCTAACAACACTTAAAGAGTTTCGTCTTTTGCCGGGAGGGGTTGCAGTTCAGATTCCTTATTTACACCTGGACAGTCTCCGGTTGGATAAAGATTCAGCCCGCATATTCAGTCATCCTGAATTGGTTAACCGGTTTATTGCTTCTGACGCTAAATCGTTGTGTATTTTCTTGAAGCATAGAGATTATATAGGAAAAGAGAAATGTGACACAATGGTAGCTGATATTCGGACAATTTTATCCGGGTATAATTTTGATCAGATACGCCTTACAGGTAGGGCTGTCGGACAACAGTACTATGTCAAAAAAATGCAGAACGAAATGATGCTATTTGTTTCGTTGTCCGTTGTTCTTGTTATTTTATTCCTTTTTATCGCGTTCCGTTCTGTTTGGGGAATTTTACTGCCTCAGGTTGTTCTGTTCGGGGCATTGATTTGGGTGATAGGGGCGATGGGACTTTTTCGCGAACCGATTAATGTATTGTTGATTGTTTTACCAAGTATCATGTTTGTCGTTGCGATGTCTGATGTGATCCACATGGTTAGTAAATATATTGACAACCTGAGAGAAGGGATAGAGAAAATTCCAGCGATTAAGAATACGATGAAAGAAATCGGAATGGCAACACTTCTGACTTCAGTTACTACTGCTGTAGGATTTGCAACCTTATTTTTAATAGGAATCAGACCTATACAGGTTTTTGGGATATACACGGCTTTAGGTGTTTTATTGGCTTTCTTACTGACGTTTTTTGTTTTACCGGTATTGTTTCTTTTTACACGTACTCCAAAAGTTGTTAGGGAGAGTAAATACAACACGCCTGTCTGGTTTGGCTTTCTTTCAAAGTGTTTCCGCTATACGTTGACCTATCGTAAATGGATTCCTGCTGGCTTTCTGATTTTTGGTCTTGTCGCTGTTTACGGAATTTCAAAAATTGAGACGAATAACTATTTGATGGACGATATTTCGGAAGATACACCGATGAAACAGGATTTTAACTATCTGGATCAGCATTATGGAGGCGTCAGACCATTTGAACTGGCAATTGTACTGGTAGATAGTACGGCATCATTCTGGGATAAAGAAGTGTTGATTGAAATACAACAAATAGAAGAATACCTGGAGTTGGAATATGGGGTCGGCAGAATCAACTCCTTGCCTTCGATGCTAAAAGTAGCAAACAGAAGCCTGCACGCAGGGCAAAAGGATTGGTACAGATTACCGGAGTCGAATAGGGAACTTAATAGAGTTCGCAGGATGATAACAGCGAAAGGAGATGAACTGTTGGCAATGCTTATCGACTCTTCAGGGCGTATGACTCGAATAAGTGGAGGAATTCCGGATTGGGGGAATAAAATTGTAACGGAAAAGAATAAGAAATTACTTGATTTTATCAGACGTGAAGTAGATACTACACGTATCCGACCCGTAATAACCGGTACGGCACACTTACTGGATGTGAATATGCGGACTTTGTCCGCCAGTATGATGCAGGGACTTGTTCTGGCCAGTGCGATTATTGCACTTTTAATGGGGGTATTGTACCGGTCTTTTAGTATGGTTGTAATTGCATTGATACCTAATATTTTCCCTTTATTATTTATTGGTGGAATTATGGGATTTTTGGGTGTCGATTTGAAAATTACAACTGCGATTGTTTTTACTATAGCTTTTGGTATTGCTGTTGATGATACCATTCACTTTTTAAGTAAGTTCAAACTAGAGTTAAATAAGGGGAAGAAAACACTTGAGGCTCTCCGGGTAACTTATGTTTCTACAGGTAAGGCAATTATATTGACTACTTTGATTCTCAGTAGTGGATTTCTAATGTTACTCTTTTCTGATTTCGAGGGGACTTTTATTATGGGACTTCTGGTGTCATTAAGTCTGGTGTTTGCTGTAATAGCGGATCTACTGTTGTTACCGGTTTTAATAGTGTTTTTCTTCAGGAAAAAGTAAGTTAAACTTTCTCGAACTTAATAATATTTACCGGGCAGTGCTTCGCTGCAGCTTGCAACGTATCCAGTTCGTCGTCGCCCACCAAAGCAGAAAACCAGCCTTTTTTCATGGTGCCATCTATCAGGATGCATTTTCCTGTTGTCCGGGTAATCCGCCATCGAAAGCGATCAACTTCAACACAGGCGTTACATCCAATGCACTTCTCATGGAGTTGAGATACACGGATCATACATCAACCCATTTATAAAGTTTGTCGGAAGGCCTTATCTTTTCACTCAGTTTAAAAGTAACTCGATCACCTTTTCTTCCTTTTTCGGTTTCTTGCCCTTCGACGAATATATCAGGTACCGTACATTCAATAACACCAGTTGTCGGGCCTATAATTAATACTTCTTCACCTGCTTTCAGATCATGCGCTTCCATTTGAAATTCAGCAATACTACTTTTACTGTAGTATGTAACACCTTTGGCGATATATATTTTTCGTTTGGTTGCTTTTGAACCATATTCATCGTTCCATTCGCCCATGAGACGTCCCAGATAATAACCATCCCAAAAGCCACGGTTAAAAACAGTGGCAAGCTCCTGCATCCACTCATCAATTTTCTCTTTCGTATAGGAATCTTCGGAAATGGAGTCAATAGCTTCCCTGTAACAACGTGTTGTTTTGTACACATAATCAGCACTTCGGCCCCGACCTTCGATCTTAAGAACAGAGACCCCTGCATCAATGATCTGATCTAAAAAGTTGATCGTACACAAATCCTTTGCAGACATAATATATTCATTCTGAATCTCTAATTCCTGCCCTGTATCCTTATCCGTAACAATATAACTTTTTCTACAGTTTTGAATACAGGCTCCGCGGTTAGCCGATGAGAAGTTTGAGTGGAGACTCAGGTAACATTTTCCTGAAACAGCCATACATAAAGCACCGTGTCCAAATACCTCTAATCGAATTAATTCTCCGGAAGGTCCTCTCAGGTCACGTCTTTTTATTTCTTTTGCTATTGCCTCAACTTGTAGAAGACTCAGTTCTCGTGAAAGTACCATTACGTCTGCATAAACAGAATAGAATTCCACGGTTTCGATATTGGTGGCATTGGTTTGAGTCGAAATGTGAACGGTCATTCTGATTTTTCTGCAATAGTTCATTACAGCATGATCAGAAGCTATAATTGCAGTAATTCCTGCAGCCTGAGCTTCATCACAGATTCGCTGCATAAGCCTGATGTCATGGTCGTAGACAATTGTGTTTAATGTAAGGTAACTTTTCAGTTGGTGGTCACTACAGATTTTTGCAATTTTTGGAAGATCATTGATCGTGAAATTATGCGTCGACTTGGTACGCATATTCAGTTGTTCTACTCCGAAGTAAATAGAGTTCGCTCCACCCTGTATAGCGGCCGTTAAAGCTTCGTATGACCCGGCAGGAGCCATTAATTCTACAACATCTGATTTCATGTCTGGAAAAATTTGTGCAAAGATCGTCAGACAGAAGGGAGTATAAAATGATTTTTGTCAGCTTACCTTGGTATACTACATTGAAACTTTAGTGGAACCATAATCCTAAGAAAGCTCCCGCAAGAAGAGTGATTAGTTTCATGAGGTTGAAACGATGTCCTTCTGATGTTTCAAAGATAATTGTGGTCGAAATATGCAGGAACATCCCGACAACTATGGCTAGAATAATGTCTGCTGTATATCCACTGAAAAGATGAGGTGCATTTATTCCAATTAGAATACCAAGAGGGGCTGTGAGTGAGAAGATAAATAAAATCAATAGCGTTGACCATCGCTGCCAACCACTTTGAATTAGCAAAGTCGTCAATGCTATAGCTACGGGAATATTGTGAAATATGATACCAAACAATAGGCTGTGCCCCGAATCGTGACTATGACTATGTCCATGATGGTCATGAACGTGAACCCCCAATGCGTCCGGAATAAATTCAGCAGCCAGAGGAATTCCCTCCAAAATAGAATGAACACTCAAACTAATGAAAAGAACAATAGGAACATTTCCATTTTTAGTTGGGTGAACATGTCCGTGTTCGATTCCGCCTGAGAAATATTCAAGGAACAACTGAATTAGAAATCCCAAAAGGATATATACACCAATAGATTCTGTGTGTTTGGAATAGATTGCGGGAATAAAATGCAGAAACGCAATGGAAATAAGAAAACCGCCACTAAAGGATAAGAGAGGTTTAATTAAAGATGATCCGTTTTTTTGCTTCAGCCCTAACACTAATACTGCGCCTGACATAACCGCCAGAATCAGCAAAGTAATTCCCCAAAATGCACTCATTCTTGTTTTTTAGCTATAATTATCAGCCTGTCCGAAGTCTCCGGGTGATACGGGTTCAGGCTAAAGTCGCCAAAGGTACGGATTATTTGCAAACCAGTTGCATCAGTTAGGCGGGAAAAATCATCCAATGTTAATGCCTGTACCCGCTCTGAAAAACGAAAGTCTTGCCCCTTATCCTGAAAGTGAATGTGTTTATAAATGTGTTGGTGATCATGTTCACGGGTGATGTGAAAGGAAATGGAATCAATCGTTTTTTCTTCTTCTTTGACCAGTTGTTGAATAACTTTAGGGCTATTCATGAAGTCAATAACAAGAATACCATCTTTGTCTAACATAGCATCAATCGCATGCATGACTCTCTGATTATCGTCCTGAGAGTCAAAATAGCCGAAGCTGGTAAAAAGATTGAAGATATGTGTAAACTTTTCCTGCATTGGTTCGCGCATATCCTGAACAGCAAAAGAAAGACGGTCTTTGGCAAATTGAGAGGCATACAAAATACTTTCTTCGGATAAATCAACTCCTTTGACATCAAACCCAAGTGTATTCATATAAATGCTATGTCTTCCTTTACCACAGGCAAGATCTAGGATTTTAGCTTTTTCACTATCAATATCCAGAAACTGAACGAGGTTACGTATAAAGAGGGCAGCCTCCTCATTATTTCTGTTTTTATAGAGTATGTGATAATAGGGGGTGTTGAACCAATCTTTGAACCAATCTTTTTGTATCTCCTCTTTCCCTGTCATATCAGTTTGAATTATTATCTAATTTCTCCAAAGAAAAAATCCCTCTAACGAAACTGCCGAGGGATATTGTGCAAGCTGAGAGAAATTATTAATTAACGACTATTTGTTGTTCAAATATAGTATTATTTCCATTACGATCCTCTGCCCGGATTCGTATTTTTACAGGTCCGGATTCACTGGAGGGAATTGGGATTGATAAGTTTCCGTCTGTTTGTGCATCCCAGGTCATTAATTCAGAGGAAGCAATAGAATAAGATTCATTGATAAGTGTATTACCGCTGGAAAGGGAAGTTGCTTTTACAAATACCTGTGATAAGAAGACCGTTCCGGTGATTGTTCCGCTTATAACCAAATCATTTCCGGCTGTAACTGAAGTAGGAACGGTGAGGTTCATGACAGGTTGATCAGGACTGATGACCTCAAAATAGAAAAGTTTATTTTCAGACTGATTCCCTTCCTTATCTAAAGATGTAATGGTTCCGTGATATGTGCCTGAAGATGCATTGTCGGGTACAGTAAAGCTTTCATTAATTGAATACGAAGTCCCGGAGATATCACTAATCCTGATTTCTTCATAGCGTGTCGTCATGGATTTGTGTGAGTGCCCGTCAAAATCGTGATGAATGTCAATTTTAAACTGATTTAGTTCTTTGTTGTCTGTAACCGTCCCGGAAACCGAAAAGGATTCACCCGGATGTAGTTGAACGGACTGAGATGAATTATTGATCTGTATTTCAGATAATACAGGGGCTTCAATATCTGCTTTTTTACAGGCAGAAAGTAGAGCTATACCGGCAATTATTAGAACTCCTTTTTTCATAGAACAAATATAGAATAAAAAAATAATTTTTGCAATACAGTTGCAAAAGTAAGATTTTGACGTTTAAAGAGGAGGCTGTAAGCAGCTTGCAACGTTACAAATTCCAAATTTATATTAACTTCACGCGATGCTTTATCGAATTTTGAAATTTATAGTTGGCATCGGCATACGAATTTACTATAAGGAAATTCGTATGATAGGGCGTGAAAATCTACCCGAAAAAGGACCTTTACTAATCATAGCAAATCATCCGAATACATTAATGGATGCCTGGGTAGTTGGATTTGTGTGCAGACAACCCATTTATTTCATGGCAAAATCGGCATTTTTCAGTTCGGGATTCCGGTTGAAAATTCTCCGTAAGCTTAATATGATTCCAATAAACAGGGCAGGAGAAGGCAAGGCTAAGGGAGTTAGTAATGATCAGTCATTTGAGGAATGCTATCAGTTGTTGGAAGCAGGTAAGACAATTGTAATTTTTCCGGAAGGAACGAGTTATCAGGAGCGTATTCTGCGGAAATTAAAAACAGGAGCAGCCAGAATCGCATTGGAAGCAGAGAAGAGGAACGGAGGGAAATTAGGGGTCAAAATAGTTCCGTTAGGATTAAACTATTCTCGCCCCGAACGCTTCCGAAGCTCCGTATTAGTTGCAGCTGATAAACCTATCGTTGCGGCAGAGTATTTGGAAGATTATACGAGTGATTTTATTGCGACATCCAGAAGTTTAACAGCTCTTTTCAGAGAGCGAATGGAGCGTGTTTTGGTAACGACGGAGGATAAATTGCATGATTATTTGTTAGAAGAGGTACGGAACATCCTGACATCAAAGTACCTGAAAAGCGAGAAAGATGAATTTGAATTGCTGAAAAAGATCAGGGATGGACTATACGGGGTTTCTATTTATAATCCGGAGAGAATGTTGGAGATAAGGCAGTTAGTGGAAGAGATAAAATGGCAGACGGATCATCTTGCCCTGAAAGCAGATTTTTTGGATAGACGATTTCGGTCAGTGATGTTTTTACGACAATTGTTGTTTTCGTTTTTTGGTCTGGTTATCATGGCTCCGGTATTTGCATATGGGGTAATTCATAACGGTATTCAGTTTAAACTAACGGATAAGGTCATTCCGTTGATTACAAAAGAAGTTGAATATTATGCACCACTAGCTGTTTTGATAGGTTTTATTATGTATCCTCTTTTTTATCTGGGGTATATTGCGATTTGGGATCACTTCTTTTTATTTCCCTGGTGGGCAAAACTGATTTATTTTGTCTCATTGCCGGTTTCCGGAATTCTGGCATATTCAATTCATAAGTACTATCGTCACGTAACATTGAAACTTAGGTTTACAATTTTGATGAGAGACAGGAAAGATATGGTTCAGGATCTTAGGGAACAAAAAAAGCGGTTACGCTACCTAATAGGAATGTAAGAACTGAATCACTTTTTCTATTGGATTCCTGATTAAAGTCATTTTTTTTATTGTAAGATTAATGGATGTTTGTTTGAATAAACCGGACTTTGATAAAGTTAGTAGACTACAAAAATAACCAGAGTTGATTACGATGCTTCAATTGCTTTCAGTAAACTTGCATTCTCAAAAAGTAATTGCAAACTGTATTGAAGTGTTTGCAAAACGACAATTGTTGGTGTTTTTTGCTACCGGAAATTACTTCTTAAACTACTGGTATTCCCATAACCAAAATGAGGGGGGTACATTTTTTAATGCTGTGTTGCTATGCTGAGCTTAAGGAGTTGCAGAGCTGAAAACAGGGTGTGTTGATGAGTACAGGGAGTACCTGTTAAAAATGAGATGGGGTGAGGCGCGTTCTGATTCGGATTTGTAGAAGATGTGATTCGTGTGATAAAAAATGGTGAAAGGTAATATGGTTAAGAAAAATGTAGTACATGTCTGTTAGTGGCGAGGAGTTAAAAAAGCTTGTTCAGGAGCATTGTAACTGCTTTTTTGTAAATGGGTTTAATGGAGAGAGTTTCGATTTTCTTCAGGAAGACATTCAGCCTGTTCTGCAAAAGAACTTCAGAGATGTTTGCGCAGATGAAGACGAGTTTAGCTGGTTGCATTATATTCCGGAGGGATATCGTGTAATACGGGATGGAGAACTTCGGGTTGCTCAATCACTTGGCGAATCGTGGAAAGGAAGTTACCCCGTGTATATTCCGAAAATCGGAGAGGTGGGAGTGTTGGAATTCCATGATTTTAGTAAGGTGAATGGAGAAGGAAGGCATCTTGGTTTTTTAATTTTTGAAGAAACCATCGGAGGAAGACATTATTCGATATCCAGTTTGTTCACTTCGCTTCAGAATGCGTTGAATAAATCGGCGATTGTAACGATAACGAATTATACAGGACAGATTCTATATGCTAATAATTTGTTTTGTGAATTTTCAGGGTACTCTCTGGAGGAGTTATTGGGAAGAACGCATTCAATTATTAATTCAGGTTATCACCCTAAGACTTTCTTTGTTGATTTGTGGAAAACAATTCTGAGAGGAGGGGTTTGGAGAGGTGAAATATGTAACAGGAAAAAGAGTGGAGAGCTGTATTGGGTGGATACAACAATATCTCCGATTTATAATGGAGAAGGAGAGGTAGAACGCTTTTTGTCGGTTCGTTTTGATATAACGGAGAAGAAAAAGCACGAGGAGGAATTAAACAACAGTGTGAAATTTAACCAGTCCATTTTGTCTACTATGACATCAAGGATTGCTGTATTAAGTCCACAGGGAAAAATCTTATTTACAAATTTGGCCTGGGATAATTTTCGTGTTATACAGGCTGATGAAGAATTGCGATGTCCGGAAGTCGGACAGGATTATCTGGAGTGTGTAGGAGAAAAGTGCTTTTCAGGATTCTTACCGAATGAATTATTGATTGGGTTGAAGAAGGTGATGGCGCATGAAGAACCCTGGTTTGAGATGGAGTATATGATAGTAGATAAAGGAATAACGAATTGGTATAACTTTACCGCTTCATTACTGGATGATGGTTCGAATCGGGTTTTAATAAAGCATAGTGATACAACCAGAAGGAAGATTACGGAGAATGAGTTGGCAAAGAGTCGACGGAAATATCTGGATCTGCTGGATAACATTCAGGACGCCATTTGTACTGATAATAAGGACGGGGTGATTACGTTCGCGAACAAGAAGTTTTTGGAATACTTTTCCGTTTCCCGATCTCAGATCGGAAAGATTTCAGTGATGGATATTGTCAGAGAAGATTATCGGAATTATGTAAGAGAAATTTATTCGAGATGTATTGAGGGAGTCAGTATTCCGGAATACATAGAGTTTCCCGCCACAAGTTTTGGTGAAGAAAGATGGTTTGAATGTCGTACCAGAGGGCTGCAGGAAGATGGAGAAGTAATGGGTACACAGTCTATTATACGGGATATTACAGAAAGGAAGAAGTTATTCGAAGAAATAGAAAGTAAAGAGCATTTGTTACGACTGAAAATTGAAGAATTGCAGGCAAAGAACGAGGAGTTATTACAGTTTAGTTATATTATTTCTCATAATTTACGCTCTCCCTTAGCCAATGTAATTGGCTTGTCACGACTATTGGATAATATAGAAGAACGTTCGGAAAAAAGTCGTGATATAACCAAATTGATTGCCACATCATCAGAACAATTGGATGAAGTAGTGAAGGATTTAACAAAAATCTTATCTTTGAATATGAGTCCGGAACTACTTAAAGATCAGGTAGACCCATTTTCTGTTATAGAAAAAGTTGCAGATGAAATCGGTGTGAGAAAAGAAGAGCTTTCTGTGAGGGATGAACGAATAAAAAAGGCGTGTATCAAAACGAATGAGCAGTACTTTCTGAGTATTATCCAAAATGTACTGTCAAATTCATTCAAGTTCAGATCGGAAGTTCGTCCTTTAAAGGTAAGCGCTGTCCTTAAAGACAGACCGGAAGAATCATCCTGGGAAGTCCTGATTGAGGATAACGGTATTGGTTTGGATACCAATAAGTATAAACAGGATATATTCGGAATGTACAAAAGATTTCATCACGGTGTAAGCCAGGGGAAAGGACTTGGATTGTATATAACGAAAAAGCAAGTTGAATTATTAGGAGGATCGGTAGAAATAACCGGGATACCTGACTTGGGCACGAATGTAAAACTAACCTTCAGAGAATATGAAAACGAATAGACCTATTATAATTATAGATGACGATCCTGTATCAATTTTTCTGACCAGGGAAATATTAAATAGCTTAGAAATAGAAATGGAGGTGCTGGCGTTCGAAGATGCTAATCGGGCGTTACATTTTTTAAATGAAAAAGGAGACAATTACACGATTCTTCTGGATTTGAATATGCCTTTGATGTCAGGGTGGGAGTTTGTTAACTCATGTGTGGAGCAGAAACTTTCTCCGGAAGTATATATTTTATCATCTTCTGTAAACCCCAGAGATATAGAACGGATTGATCAATATGACTTTGTACGTTCTTTTTTATCAAAACCACTCAATCCCGAGATGTTGGAGATTGAACAATCTTAGCAACTGCGTCAATTGCTTTTTGTAATCTGATTTCTCCCTCTCCGTCTATTATGCGGACTTTCGTTTTATGCGGAGCAAGTAAGTTCTCATAAAGTGAAAATAGTTCATCACGCTCATTAGGGTTCTCCCGTAAAGGATCTTCTTCATACGAAATGTCAGGTTTGCACAGTAAAAAAAGGTCTGTTTTCTGTTGTGAAAAAGCTAAATCAATAACCGGGTTGTTAGTGCCGTACTTGAACTCGTGCCAAACCTTCAATACGCTCGTATCAGTGTCGTAAATGACAAGCGGCATTCCTTTAACTTTCTCCCAGGATTTCAGTTGACCTTCCAGAATGATTTCCAGATCTTCCCGAACATAGTTTCCATTTTGTTTCATCAAAAACGCACGTGCATACTCGGGGATCCAGGGACAGTTAAAATGTCGGGATAGTTGGGTAGCAAGAGTTGTTTTTCCTGAAGATTCGGGACCGGTAACCACAATTCGTATCATACGCGTTGTAATTGGTATTGCTTGTACCATCGGAACAGACCGAAAGCAGCAAGTATCGTATAGACAAACATCAACATTCCGCTAATCTCCAGTCCCTTTGAGAAGTAAAGGTAAGTAGATACGGCATCAATAATGATCCAGTAAATCCAGTTTTCAAGTACCCGCTGAGCGACCATAAAAGTAGCGGCTAGACTAAACGTAGTTGTAAAAGCATCAATGTAAGGCGACGACTGATCAGTTAGGGAGGAGAATAAATAGCCGAGTAATAGGGTTGCAAGCAGGCTTAACCCGGCATTGATAAGGTGATACTTTACAGGCCATTTTTTAATTTTTCCGGAAGATTCGTTTGTATTCCAGGATAGAAAACCATATACGGCCATGACGACATAAAAAAGTTGTAAAATGGACTCTAGATACAACTGAACACCAAAGAATAAACTCATATAAATAGAAGAAGATGCGAAGGCAAAGTACCAGCAAAGCCGACTTCCTCTTGCTGCAAGTATTACATAAGTAAGGCTCGTAAATACTGCTGTTAATTCAAGAGGAGATGTTGTTCTTATATACCCGACAAACAATTCCAATATTGACATACTGCAAAAGTGCTAATAAATTGAATAGTATCGGGGAGCTGCAGGATGGAATTTTTTGAAGAGACCACTTTTTATAAATTATCGCACAAAAGTGAGAAGTGAAAAGGTTGGAAAAGAGTTCGTGAATTAAGAATTTGATAGAACAGTGTCGTGATTATCTATAGATAAAGGAGGAGATTTTAAGCATAAAATAGTTTGCAAACCATGAATCAAAGTTGTACTTTCAGCCAGGAAATAGATTCGAAAAAATAAATGAAATTAGCCGAGAAAATAGCTCTGGGATATTTAGTTATAGGTTTGATATGGATATATTTCAGTGACTCTCTGGCTCAGGTTATTTTCGGAGACGAGGATGTTGAAAGTATTACGTATTTCCAAAATATAAAGGGCTTTTTCTTCATTTCTGCAACCACGCTTATTTTATATGCGGTCATAAAAGGTCAGATACGAAAACAGGAAAGTAAAGATTCTGGTAATGGAAGGAGAAGAAAACACCGAAAAATAGAAGAGAACCCAAGTTTTTATCAGGCACTTCTCAGTAATTCTCATGATGGCATACTTATATATGACGAACGCAGGATTGTAGAGTATGCAAGTCCTTCTGCGGGAAGAGTGCTGGGGTATCCGAGAGAAGTTTTGGAAGGACTCGATATCCGGTCGATTATCTTTTATGAAGATGTTACAGAAGGAGACGAACTGATAAAAAGTATTATCAGGGGAGAAGACGACGCAGCTGTTTTTCATATCCGGATGAATTATGGAAAAGGAGGCATAATCTGGGTAGAGGCCTTAATAACAACTTTTAACGATAATCAGGGAAGACTTTTGTTTATTGCAAATTTCAGAGATGTGACGATTCAACATGAAGCTAAGAAAGAGTTGGAAGAAACTAATAAAAAGCTGAATAGTGAACTCGTTTTTAAACAGACTGTTTTAGATCAGTCTGTGGATATTATTTGTACCATCTCAAAAGAGGGTGATTTTGTACAGGTGAATAACGCATTTGAGTTTATTGCAGGATATAAACCTGAAGAACTGGAGGGGAAATCATGCTTCTCTATCGTGTATTTGGATGATGTTACTGTTACACAGGATCAGTTTGGTGAAACATCTGGAAGTGCGGTATATAATTTTGTGAATCGAATTGTATCAAAGTCCGGGGAACTGATTCATATTGAATGGTCGGGCAGATGGGTTGAAAGTGAACAATTGATCTTTGCAATAGGTCGCGATGTTACTCAGGAAGTTGAAAGACAACGTCTGGTTGTCTTTAAGTCGAAGGTGCTGGATATGCTTAGGAGTACGGGAACATCTTATGCGTATTCCAATATTTTAAAAATCATTGCAGAAGAAACAAATTCAGAGGCTACTGAACTCTGGATACCAACCTTAACCAAAGAGTCTTTTTATCTGAAAAATTATTACACCAGTGGAGAGGTAGACCAGGAATGTTTCAAATCGTTGAAAAAAACGTTTATCTCCTCTTCAGACTCTTTTTTCCAAAATATAGGAAATGGTAATACCGAATATGTATTAGAAGATCTTTCGGAAGAGAAACATTTTGAGAGAAAAGAAGTGTTGATGATGTGTGGTGTAAGACGTCTGGTTGCTATTCCGTTGGTACATAATGGGGAGTTAGTAGGGATTTTGAACCTCTTGGTTAAAAATGTCACTGTAAGGGATCAGAAACTGAAATCCATTCAGGAAGTGATTCCTTTGTGGGCCGGAGATATAAAACGACGAAATGAAGAGGAAATGTACCAAACAATTTTCTCTATTTCAAAAGATATTTTCTGTGTCATTAAAGAAGATGGTAAACCAATCTGGTTTAACCCGGCATTGGGCAGGGTGCTTAAATATATGCCGGATCAATTGGTGGAAATGAGTATTGTTGATTTCGCGATTGATCAGGACAGGGAGAATACAGAGTTATTCTTACGATCTCTTAAAGAGGGATATGGAGGAAGTCACCTGATACACCGTGTGAAAACTGCGGAAGGAAGAGTTGTCTGGTTGTCCTGGACAGGGGTGAACTTCACAAAAGAAAATGTTATTGTTTTGTCAGCCAGAGACATCTCTGAGCGAAAAAGGACTGAACTAGAATTACAGCAACTGAATAGTAAGTTAAAGGATCGTGCAGAAGAATTGGAACTGTCCAATAATGTACTGGAAAAGTTTGCTCATATTGTGTCTCATGATTTACAGGAGCCATTGAGAATGATTTCAGGTTTCCTGACTTTGTTGGAGAGTAACTATGCCGAGCAGTTGGATGAGAAGGGAGGGAAATATATCAAATTTTCTACTGATGCGGCGAAGCGAATGTCCGGGTTGTTGAATGATTTACTGGCGTACTCGAGAATTGATAGCAGGGGATTAATCGGAGAAGAAGTTGATCTGAATGAAATTGTGGAAAACGTCAAAGTGTTATTAAGAAATGAGATTCAGACCTCCGGAGCAACAATTATATATGAATCACTTCCAAAGGTGAAAGGTGGGCGTATGTTACTCAATCAGCTCATGCAAAATTTGATTAGTAATTCAATTAAATACAATGATTCGGAGAATCCGGTGGTTGAAATCGGAGCTATTCAGAAACAGAAAGAAGGAACGGTTCAGGTGTATGTGAAGGATAATGGATTAGGAATAAAGGAAAAGGATTTTGAACGAATTTTTCTGGTCTTTCAGAGGGGTGAAAATGCAATGGGAATTGAAGGGACAGGAATGGGACTTGCAATTTGTAAACGAATTGTTGATATTCACAAAGGGAAAGTTTGGGTCGAATCAGATCGAACCGGTACAACAATGTGGGTAGAATTAAATGACAAAAGAGTATTGGAATGACTACACGTAATAATGAATTGATTACAGTTTGGATTATTGAGGACAATCCCGGAGATGCTTTTCTCTTGCAGGAACTTCTCGTTTTTTCAGGCTTCTCAAGTCGTAATATTGTCGTGTTCGAAAGTTTGCAGAAGGCAGTAGACGGACTTGCAGACAGTGTTCCTGATATTGTATTACTGGATTTGTTTTTGCCGGATTTCTCAGGATTAGAAACGTTCGAATTTGCATCCGAGAAATTTCACTCGGTTCCGATTATTGTTATGTCGGGGATGAGTGATACTGATGTTGCCCTGCAAACAGTTAAAAAAGGTGCGCAGGACTTTATTTTGAAAGGAAACAGTGATACCAATATCCTGGTGAAGTCCATTCATTATTCCATAGAACGAAAAAGAAATATTCAGCAATTAATCCAGTCCGAAGAAGAGTTTCGTTTATTGTTTGAGGCGAGTCCGTTGCCTATTTTGTTGGTGAATGATACGTTACAGGTACTTCGTACTAACAATGCTTTTCTCGATTTATACAGGTGTTCATTGTCTGATGTCAGACAGATGAAATTGACAGACTTTCTTGCAGAAGACGAGTCTGATCGGAGAGTGGAGTATGCTGTCAAAAACCAGCGGGAAAGTCAGTTCAGACACATCACAGCAGATGGGAATGTACTATATGTTTCTCAATTGGCAGCGCGAACTACATTCAGAGGTGAAGAAGTTTATACAATCATTATCAAAGATGAAACGGAGAAGTATCTGTTCGAACAGGAAAAACTGAAAATTGTTGAAGAAACCCTGGAAGGAGAACGGGAACGATTTTCGCGTGAACTTCATGACGGACTGGCACAACATCTTGTCGCATTGAACTTTTATGTTTCCCAGCTTTCAGGAATTTCAGAGGGGAGCGATGAAGTGGTAGCTAACGCACAATCAATGATCAAAACCAGTCTTGACATGACACGTGCCATGTGTTATAATCTGACGCCTCCTGAATTGGAAAAAGGTTTGGTAGCAGGTTTAAAAGCAATGTTTGATCGTTTGGGATCAGTCACGGAAGTGGAAATGAAACTGAATGTTAGCGATTTGATTACTGATAAAGCCTGGGAACAGGTTGACCATTATAGCGTATACCGAATGGTTCAGGAATTTGTAAATAATTCTGTCAAACATAGCGAATGTAAACAGATAGAGTGTAATTTTGATTTGTCAGATGATGACCTCGTTATTTTGGTGGAAGATAATGGTAAAGGATTTCAAAGAGATGAAATTAAACCGGGGTTAGGATTGAAAAATCTGGAGCAGCGTGCAATTGCAGCAGAAATCAATCTGGAATTTAAATCCAATCCGGGAGAAGGAACGAAATTGATCATGAGAAAAAAAGTGCGTAATTAGTAGCTGAAAATAAAAATAGCGATACAACAGGAGTCGTTTCGCTATTTTTCCAACACTACTACTATGAAAACACGATATTTATGTGTTTGCATTACCAAAAATACGAGGTGTTTTACGACTTTTTGATTGAAATAACGTTTAATTACGTAAATTAGGTACTAGTACTTAGTTGATTGGTTATATTATTTTACAACGCCTAAATTTCTAAAAGTTAGATCGGAAGAGATAAATTTTGTAATTTTCAGGCAACTAAAAATGTGATGGAGAGTAATTTAGGAGCTATTTTAAAACAAATAGAACAAATTGCCGATATCGGATATTGGGAGTTTGATTTGGAAACCGATAATTATTATTGGTCGGATGGCGTATATAAAATACTGGGGTATTCTAAAGAAGACTTCGTTCTTGATCATCACAAAGTTGTGAGTTTGATTCACCCGGATGATAAAAAACGGGTAGAACAACACTTGTTGGGTGTTTATTCGGATGAGAATAGTTATGAAATCAGAGCTAAATTCATTCATAAATCCGGAAAACCGATAATTATTGAAAGTAAAACCCGGTTAGAAGAAGATGCGGAAGGGAAACCAGTAAAGGTATCCGGGGTATTCAGAAATATTACTCCGTCAGTAGAGGCGGGGATGCATCTTACTAATTTACAACTGAAATTAAGTGACTTACTCGATTCGGTGGGAGGATGTCTGTGGGAGGCAGATGGAAGAACAATAGAGTTTTCATACATCAGCCCGCAACTGGAAAAACTTTTGGGGTATTCAGCTGACGAATGGATGGCAGATGCAAAATTTTGGGAGAGTATTCTTCACCCCGAAGACAGGGAGTTTGCCGTTAGTTTTTGCCAAAATGAGATTCGGCAGGACCGGAATCATGTCTTTGACTATAGAATCAGACATAAAGAGGGACACTATTTGTGGGTTCAGGATCGGGTCTCTGTGTTGAGAAACGGAGATAAAATAGACCTGAAAGGAATGTTGATTGATATTACGGAGCAAAAAAAAGTAGAGCAGAATCTCCGGGATCAGAGAAACTTAACCAATCAATTGATTCAGCAGTTACCGAATGTTTTTTTTCTTTTTAATCAATCCGGAGAATTTTTGTTGTGGAACCAACGATTAACCGAGGTGACTGAGTACAACGATTCGGAGATGAGTAATCTTTCTCCTTTGGACTTTTTTGAAGGAGAAGCCAGGGAAATTGTTGAAAAAGAGATTAGAAGTGTACTGGAAAAGGGAAATACGGAAATTGATGTGGAATTCACTTCTAAATCGGGTGTTCAAAAGCCGATTCACTTTATTGCTTCCCGATTTACATTCAATGGAGAAAATTGTATCTACGGATTGGGCATAGATATGTCTGAGAAAAAGGAAATGATTGAAACCCAGAAAAAACTACTACATACGATAGAGAATATTCTCGAATTTGCGCCCGAAGGGATGCTGGTGTTGACGGAAAAACTGGAGTTGTTTAAACAGAATAACTCATTTGATAAGTTGATTAAGGAATATTCGTCTAAATTAAATTATACCGAGAGTGAGTTACGAACCCTTATCATCAATAAAATACTAAGTCAATCTGAAACAGCTGAGTCTTTTGAGATAGAAATAGAGTCCAACCCTAAAAAATAGTTCGGGATGAATAACACTGAACCTGACAATAACACCGAAAAGCTGATTCTTAAAATCGCTAAATCAAAAATTCCCTTTTTTGACAGTAATCTGGGGGACTCTAGTCATATTTTGTCTGTAAAAGATGTTACTGATTCCTACAATAAACAACAAATTATAGAACGAAACCGAAGAGAAATTCAGCGGATTCTGGATTCTTCTCTCGATGTTATATGTACCATAGATGCTGATGGTGTTTTTGATCGGGTAAGTAATGCTTCTGTGGATGTTTTTGGCTATCCGCCTGATGAATTGTCAGGAAGGAAATTTTTGGAGTTGGTATACGAGGATGACAGAGAAAAAACGGAAGGTATTGCTAAGTTGATCCGTGAAGGTCTGGTAGTAAAAAACTTTGAAAACCGATATGTGCACCGGAAAGGTCATTTGGTTTCGGTGATATGGTCAGCCCAGTGGGATAATGAAGAACAACGGATGTATTGTGTTGCCCGCGATGGGAAGGAATTAAAAGAAACTCAGGAAAAAATAAGGGAAAGCGAGAAGCGATTCAAATCAATGGTTCAGGAAGGATCGGATATGATTGCTATTCTTGACCTTAGTGGAGTTTATACATATGTGTCTCCGAATTTTAAAACCTTTTTGGGATACAGGGAGGACGAATTACTAGGCAAAAAAGTAAAAGAGTTTATTCACCCAAGAGATCAGGAGGTGTTGTCTGCTGAATTTGCAAAATTAGAGACAAGTCGTCGTTTGAATGCCACACCATATAGGTTTAGAAGAAAAGATGGTACCTGGTGTTGGGTGCAGTCGGTCGGAACGAATTTGTCCGAAGATAATGCTATTCAGGGAGTTGTAGTTAATAGTGTTGAGATAACAGATCTTATTGAAACACAAAGGGCTCTCAATAAAAGTAATGAACGCTTCTCTATGCTAATGAGAGCAGGTTCTGAAAGTATTTGGGATTATGATCTGATTAAAGAGGAGTTATTTCTGGGGGACGGGTTTATACGCTTCTTCAATATTGAACCGTTAGATTTACGAAACAATAACGATTTGATTAACTCTAAAATTCATCCGGAAGACCTGGATGAGATATTAGATTCTTTTCGTTCTGCAATTCGTGAAGAGGGAAAAAGAGAGTGGACGGCCGAATATAGAATCTTTAATGGTCAGGGGTATTCCTACGTTAAAGATAAAGCGATCATACTTCGGAATGAACAAGATAAAGCCTATCGCGTAATCGGGGCAATTAAAGACGTAACCTCCGAACGACTGATTTCGGAAGTGGAACAGTTGGAAAAAGAAGTGATGGAACTCGGAATGGGGATGGCAGGTTATGTTCCTCTTGATCAGGTGCTTCATTATTATATGTCGGGATTGGAACGATTATTTCCCGGAATGAAAACGTCTATACTGCGTGTTGAGTCAGGGCATTTGTATAACCTGGCTTCTCCTTCACTCGATAAAGAATACCTTGAAAAGATCCATGGGTTAAAGATAGGACCTAATGTCGGATCATGTGGCTCTGCAGCTTACACAAGAAAACGGGTAATTGTGAGTGACGTACTGGCTGACGAAAGATGGGCGAATTACCTGGATCTGGCAACACAGTTTTCGATTGGAGCCTGTTGGTCACAACCCGTTTTTGATGGTGAATCTAATGTTATTGCCACTTTTGCTAACTATTACGAAGAACCTAAACACCCGACGGATGAAGAAACCCGAATATTTGAACGATCGAGCAGGTTTTCTGCTTTGATTATTACGCGTTTTCAACATATCGATTCCATTCAGCGAAGTAACGACCTCTACCAGTCGGTGAATATGGTTACAAATGATGCGATCTACGAATGGGATGTAGAACGGGATGTCTTTTACTGGGGAGAAGGATTCTATCGGATATTTGGTCACGAAAGTTCCGATCAGGAACCGGATATTAGGCTTTGGATAGAAAATGTTCATGAGGACGACAGAGAGAGGATTCTCAATGACAGAAAACGGATCATTGAATCGGCTGATGAGAAAAATGCCTGGTCGCATGAATACCGCTTCAAGAAAGCAGATGGTACATACGTGTATGTTGTTGATAAGGGAACAGTAATCAGAGATGAAATAGGGCGTCCTATCCGAATGATTGGAGCTGTTTCCGATATTTCGTATCGAAAAGCTACCGAAATAGCACTTCGCCATCTGAATGAAGAGTTGGGTAAAAAAGTCAGAGAATTGGCTTCGACGAATAATGAGCTCGAACAGTTTGCCTTCATCGCTTCCCATGATTTGCAGGAACCTCTGCGGATGGTAACCGGTTTTTTACAGCAGATAGAAAAGAAATACAATGATCTTTTGGATGATAAAGGGAAAATGTATATTCAGTATGCAGTAGACGGAGCCGAAAGGATGAAAACAATCATTCTTGACTTGCTGGAGTTTTCAAGAGCGGGAAGAATCAAGAAAGAAGATTATGAGCTAATTGATCTGAACGCAGTCATAGAAGATGTCAAAATTCTATTAAAAAGTAGTATTGAAGAGAATAAAGTGAAACTCAAAGTCGGCGAACTCCCTTCATTAATGGGAACTTCTTCTGCCTACAGACAGGTGTTTCAGAATATAATCAGTAATTCAATCAAGTACAGGAAAAAAGACGAATCCCCCATTATCAATATTTATGCGAAGGAAGAGGAAGAAGGATGGGTTTTGTACTTTGAGGATAATGGAATAGGTATTAACCCTAAATACCACGATAAAATATTTGAAATTTTCCAACGTCTCCATTCGAGAGAGAGTTATTCAGGAACAGGGATTGGGCTGGCAATTTGTAAGAAAATTGTTGAAAATCTTGACGGATTTCTAGAAATTGATTCTGAAGAAGAGAGAGGAAGTACCTTTATGATGCGGTTACCTAAACTGAAAGGGCAGGAAGTACCGGTAGAAAATTAAATACGAGTACTTGTACTGAAACTAGAAGATCAGTTTCCTAATTTGATTTGTTAGAACGGGTGGAATTGTAGTCCATTGAATAAGAGCTGCCATCTTCCGTTGTCATTTGAAAATGTGATGAGTCAATTAATGTACCATGACCGGATTGAAAAGATAAGGGTGGTATACTCTTTTTTAGGTCCTGATGCGAGTCATGATCCATATTTACAGTGCTGCTAAGTAGTGCGGAGCTGGCAATCATAAGATACAGTAGACTTTTCATGTTTTTACTTCTTTTTCATCAAATTTACTTCGGAGGTGACCGCTTTTTTGAAGAAAGAGGGTAGTATGAAAGAGAAATAAAATAATTTGTTTACGGGAGAGTGATATATTTTTGAGAGCAGGTACGTATATGTACGTAATTTATAACAAAACGGTATGTACTCTTCGAAATTATGATGTTTGTCATTTTCTACTTATGTAAAGTGAAAAAATAGACATAAAAAAAGACTGCCCTACCACCCCGGAGACAGTCTTTTTACCAAAAACTACTACTGCTATGTTGAACATATTCCTTTAGTAAGGAAGTATGAATCAAATGTATACGCTTTATCCCGAAAAAGGAAAAAAAAGGAAAAAGGGATGTGTAAAATAAGTATTTGTACTTAGAGTTTATGTTGTTGTTAAATAGGTTGTTAGCTCTTGGTTTTTACCAGTTTTAGTGTGTCTTTTACCGGGATGGCTCCTGTTAACATGGCAATTAAGAAAAGCAAGAAAGACAAGAGTAAAAAACCGATGAAAGATGGAAGGTAAGGAGTGGCTAAAAGAAAAGTACCAAAACAGATTACCATAAAAATAAAGAAGCGTGTTACAGCCGGAAGATTGGGCTGAAGATGCAATTTTTTAAAAGCCAGAATGAGCTGAGCAACGGCGGTTGCTGTTTGTGTGAAAAGTGTTGCAATTGCAGCCCCGAAAGCTCCAGTGTCAGGAATAAGGAAATAATTTAATAGAAAATTGAGGACAAGTCCACCCATCGCCAGTTGATTCAATCTTTTCAGATCTCCGTTAGCCGTTAGTAGAGTTCCGTATATGTAGGTAGCAGATACGGGAATGAAGCTTAAAATCAGAATGCTGAAAGCAAAAGCAGAGGGTTGGATTTCGTCTATATAGCGGACACTGATAATAGCTTCGGAATAAAAAAGTCCGCCAATACCTACAATTGTTGCAATACTCATTAACACGAGAGAAGAACTGGTCAGAAGAGGGGATAAGTTTTCTCTTTTTTTGAGCATTCGGGAAAAAATAGGAAGCAAAAGTCCGGCAAAGAGCAGAGCAAACATATTAACTGCATCAAGTAGCCTGTATCCCTGGGCGTATATTCCAGCTTCGACAGAGCCGTTTGCATGAATACGTTCGAGCATGACAGAGTCCATTCGGTTGTAAATCATCATGAGTAAAATCAATAATGCATAAGGAAAGGACTGCCGAAGTATAACCACTGAAAACAGAGGTTTGATACGTAGTCTACTAACTTCTATTCGTGAGAAAGTAATGAGAAGTGCCAAAAGTGCTGAAATTCCGTAGGAAAAAGTCTGAGCCCATACAAACCATTCAATCTGTATCTGCGAATCGGTAGCTCGTCCCCAAAGTAACCAGGAGCAGATCAGGATCAGGAGTAGCCGATCCAAAACAGAAAACAGAGCATCAATCCGAAACAAATGTAATCCCGTAAAATTACTTCTTAGGTATTGCAGAACTGCTACGAAGAACTGGTTGAGAACAAGAATTGAAAGGAGGTATAACTGTTTATCTGAGTAGCCGATAAACAATCCCAAAGCTAGTGTAAAAACGGTATAGAGTATGAAAAGAAGAACCCGTAAACCAATAATTGGTCCCAGATAGCCTTTTAATACATGCGGAGTTTGTGCGATAGTCCGCGTATTATAATTCGTAATCCCAAAATCGAGGAGTATATTAAACAAAAAGCTGAAATTAAGCAGAGCAAAGTAATCTCCGTATGCTGCTGATCCGACCTGATTTTGTATCTCCGCATCAATCCCGAGAATGTAAAAAGGTTTGACCAGCAGATTCAGAAGAACCAGTAAAAACAAATTCGTGAAAAAAGTCTTTCTCATAGCTTTCCGGTTGCTGTAAAAGTAATCTTTTTTTACTTCACGGGTCGGTATCGTATCATTTGTATCCAGTAGCCGGGATTACATCTTCCCTTTACAGGTTTTGTTGTATGTTTTTTAATAACTAGCTTAGCATGATTGTTTGTCCCAGGGAAATGATGCAGAGTACGTGCTGGAATAAAAAGATACAGGCTTCTTCCATTATTGAGGTAGTAATTGCTATTAGTTTGATAGCCGGATCTGTTGCTATTGGCACCATGATTTATGTTAACACACTTCAGTCACAACAAACACTCCAGGAAATACGGGAAGAGGGGGAGCAGAAAACTGAACTATTGGGGAAGTTATTACAATCACTTTATGAAAATGAAGAAGTGGATTTGGAAGAAGGAACAGAGCCTGTCTATCTGAAGAAAGAGATGGAAGAAACAGAGGCAAGTCAGGTCATATTGTTGAAGAACACAAAAGGAAATGAAATCTGGAGTTTGAGAAAATACGATGTTCAGGAAGTCCGGTAACCAAAATAAAAAAGAATATCTTCCTGCGTTTACAGTCATGGAGATAACGATTGCCATAGTTGTAACTTCGATTGTGATAGCAATGGTGTACAATTCAATTACTTTTTTCAACAGACAGATGCAACACGAGGTTACCGTAAAAGCTCGTATTACAACCTGGTACACGGAAAGAGCAAGACTGTTTGAAGATTTCTTTTTGGCGACGGATCATCAAATTACCGAAGAGGATATCGTGTCTCTCACTTTTTCTGATCAGTCGGTGATAGACTATCATGTAGGAGATGGGATTCTTATTCGTGAAAGTGCAGGGAGAGAAATACCATTTATGACCGGCTGTACCGGAATGGAAGTTGTCGATGATAAAAAAGGAAAAATTATCACGTTCCACTTTCAGATTGAACAAGAACCACTTTCTTTGTACTTCCCGGTGAAACAGACCCCGGCTGAAAAAATGAACGAATGGTTTCAGGAATACACTACTGATGGAACAATCAACTAGTCTTTGGGAGAAGTTAAATACAGATATTCGTTTAGGACCTGTCCTGAATGACAAGGCGAAAGAGTATTTTTATTCGGAATTTGCTTCATTGTTGGATGCAGGAATGGACATAAAACGCTCCCTTGATATTCTGATTGAAGAGCAGGATAAGAAAGCGAAGAAAGAAGCTTTTCTTTTTATCAAGGAATCCATCGTTAAAGGAGATAACCTTTCTGAAGCTATGCGAAAGAGTGGAAATTTTTCTCCTTATGAATATCAAAGTATCCGGATTGGTGAAGAAGCAGGGAAGTTGAAAATTGTCCTCCACCAGTTGGGGAAATACTTTGAAGAAAAAGTGAAGTTGAGAAAGCAAATGGTGAGTGTATTTACGTACCCGGGATTTGTCCTGATGATTACTTTCGGAGTTCTCTATTTCATGCTTAGTACAGTGGTTCCGATGTTCCAGGAAGTTTTTCAGCAATTCGGAAAAGAATTGCCCTGGTTGACACAGAAAATAATTGCCTTTTCAGAGAATTTTTCCTACATCCTGTTGGGAGTTCTAGGGATAATCGTAACCATTGTATTGCTTCACGTTACACAAAGAAAAGAAGTGTGGTACCGTGATCTGACAGGTAAGCTGTTACTGAATGCTCCTATTTTCGGAAAACTATTTAGAAAAATTTATCTGGCTCGTTTTGCACAGAGTATGAGCCTTTTGATGGTTTCCAGAACCCCGCTGGTGAAGTCCTTGGATCTGGTCTCTGAGATGATTGGTTTTTATCCGATTGAGGTGGCACTGACAAACGCCCGAAAAGAAATTCTCAGGGGGAATAGTTTACATGCGGGTTTGTCTAATTTTCCTATCTTTGACCGGAGATTTATCTCCTTAGTTAAAATAGCAGAAGAGATTAACCAGTTGGATACTACATTTGAAAGAGTTACTATACAATTAAACAGTGATATTGAATACCAGACAAAATTGATAGGAACCCTGATCGAACCCATTATTATTATCCTGATAGGGGGTATTGTGGGAGTTATTATGATCGCAATGTATCTGCCAATGTTTAATCTAAGTGAAGTGATTCAGTAATGAAGCGACAAATGAAACATACCACCCGAAAGAAAGGACATGTTAAAGCCTTTTCACTTGCCGAAATTCTTATTGTTCTGGCAGTGATCGGAATTTTGATAATGCTTGTTGTTCCTAACCAGACGGCCGTGGCTTCAAGGGCAAAATCTATTGAAGCACAAAGTGCACTGAATAATGTATATACCTTGCAGTACAGTTATTTCCTGCAATATTCGAAATACGCCTCGGAGTTAAGTGATATTGATTATGTGCCGAATAAATTGGTGACGGAGGGAGGACGGGCAAATTACAGAGTAGAGTTAATCGAATCATCTACTACAGGATTCCGTGCCAAGGCCGAAGCCGTAGTCGATTTCAACGGAGATGGAAAATTTAATATCTGGGAAGTTGATGAGACAGGGACGGTAAAAGAGGTGCAAAAAGATTGATATGCAATTGGTGTTTTTGGGAATTATCGTATCACTGTTGTCGCTACTGGTGTTTCAGGACTTGAAGTACAGGTCTGTACATTGGCTGTTATTACCGATGCTTTTCGTCTCGTTAACTTTCTTTCGTTCTCCTCAGGGGCTACAAATCATTGTCTTTAATGGTTTATTCGTAGTTACCCTTCTTTTTTTTCTGACGCTATATGTTTCTCTTCGAAATAAAAAACTGACGAACCTTACACGGGACTATTTTGGTTGGGGAGATATACTGTTCTTATTAGCGATCACTCCCGTTGCAGACAACTTTGAGTTTATGCTTCTTGTTATTTCCGGAACCCTATTTACCTTGATCCTTACTTTGGTGATAAGTAGGTTTCGTCAGGTAGGAACGGTTCCGTATGCAGGTTTTTTTGCACTATTTCTGTTAGCCTATATTCCGCTGAACTATTTTTTAATTCTTCCGGACTTTAATTCTTTTCTGATTGGATAAACAAGAGAAAATAGAACTTACACAGGAATTGCAACAGTCTCTCAAGTCGGAGTTGGCATGGCATTTCCGGATTGTTCCGAAGGATAAATCGGGAGACGTACACCACTTCTATCTGGATGAGGAAATGGATGAACAGTTGGTTCGCGAAGAGTTGGAAGTGATTCTGGGGGCAAGGGTTGTGTTGGAAAAGAAAGACTCTTTAACTGTGCGTCAGGCACTGGGGACATATTATCGTCAGGCAGATGCGGGGCATAGGGGTACTTCTGAATTGAAAATCAATGCAGATACGGATTTTGTCGATCGGATTATCATGGAGGCAGATGCATTGGGAAGTAGTGATATTCATATTGAAATTTATGAGGACAGAGGAAGAGTAAGAATACGGATAGACGGTCATTTGATAGAACGCTACTCAATTCCGTTGGAGAATTATCCCGAACTGGTCAATAAAGTAAAGATCCGTTCCAATCTGGATATTTCAGAAAAGAGACTTCCACAGGACGGACGTATTCAATACGGTGATTTTGATATTCGGGTTTCTATCCTTCCTACATTGCATGGAGAAAAGATTGTTCTGAGGATTTTGGGACATGATGCTTCCTCCATTAGCATTGACTCAGTAGGAATGTCCGAAAAAGAGTTAAAGGATTACCAGGAAGGAATCAAAAAGCCAAACGGAATCATCCTTATATCTGGTCCTACGGGGTCGGGAAAGACAACAACCCTTTATGCCACGTTAAAATTACTCAACGAGGAAAAAAGAAATATTGTTACTGTCGAGGACCCTATTGAATATACACTGGAAGGAATCAATCAGGTGCAGCTAAAAGAAGATATTGGGTTGACATTTACAGCAGCCTTGCGATCCTTTTTGCGTCAGGATCCGGATGTCATTATGTTGGGGGAAATTCGGGATAGTGAAACAGCTCAGATGGCTATCAGGGCGGCTTTGACAGGGCACCTTGTGCTGTCTACTATCCATACCAATTCTGCATGGGGGACCATCTCCAGATTGATTGATATGGGAGTACCTCCGTTTCTTCTATCCAACACAATTAACTGTTCGGTGGCTCAGCGACTGGTGCGAAAACTCTGTAATGATTGTAAAATGTTGGCGCCTGTTTCTGAGGCTGATTTACCATTACAATATGACAGGTCACATGCTCCGGAAGAACATTTTGTAGCGGTAGGATGTGAAAGCTGTCATTATACCGGGTACAAAGGACGACAAGCTATTTATGAGATTATACCTATTGATAACGAATTAAGTAATTGCATTAAAGAACAGAACATGAGAGTCGAAGACTTGCTTACTACCAGAGGAATAAAAAGCATTGGTGAACGGGCAGACTCTTTGTGGAAATCGGGAGTTACGACACTTGAGGAAGTTTACCCGTTTCTGTTGAATCAATAAAACTGATAATGAATACCAAACGAAATATATATCATTTGTTGTTAACTGCTCTGCTGGTGGTTGCAACTCATGTTTCATCATTCTCACAGATGACCTCTGCACAACTGGAGCAGAAACTGGATTCACTCTCCTATGTTCAGTTAGGGTTGAATAACCAGGTGCAATTGAATGTTTCCAATATTTCTCTCGCAGATCTGTTGAACTCAATTGGGCTTGAAAATAACCTGAATCTGAGTGTAGACCCCGCTTTGACGGATTTGGTTTCGTATAACTTTTTTGATGCAAGAGTTAAAGATGTCTTTGTCTTTTTGTACAATAATTACGAGTTGAACATCAGTTTTATAGGGTCGATTCTGGCTTTTAAAAAGAAGCCTGCACCTCAAAAGGTTGTTCCCGTATATCAACCAAAAGATCCTGAAGTAGCGTATAATAATTCGAATAAATTCCTGACAGTAGATTTGTCGAATGACACCTTACTGCAGGTTGCCGAAAAAATCACACGACTTTCGGGAGAGAATGTTGTCGTGTCCTCTTCGATAAAAAACAAAGCAGTGTCCGGTTATTTTGCAAACCGTCCTTTTGAGCAGGTTATGGAGATGATTGCAAAAGCTAATGATCTGAATTATTCAACGGATGAAAATAATATTCACTATTTATCCCCTGCGGAAAAAGATAATGTCTCCCAAAATACAGCAAGAAATGCCAGGAATTCGAACGGAGGTAAAGGAATGCCGGATTTCAGTTTATCGGAAGGTGTTGAGTTGGTCACTACTCCTGAAGGGTTGATCACCGTAAAGGCAGAAAATGCGAGTATAGGAGAACTGATACAGTATGCTGCACAGGAACTGAATGAACATTATTTTCTGTATGCCGTTCCGGAAGGAAAAGCGACATTAAATGTGGCAAATATTTCTTTTGAAGATCTATTACGGAAACTTTTGAATGGGACAAAGTACTCTTACAAGCTTGAAAACCGAACGTTTATTATCGGAGAGCAGAAATCCGAAGGACTGCGATCTACCCAATTAATAAAGTTAGAAAACCGAACTATTGAGAATGTGAAATCTTCCATTCCAAAGGACTTGATAACAGATTTGGAACTGTTCGAGTTTATTGAGTTAAATGCCTTTGTCGTATCCGGATCTTCCCGTAGAATTGAAGAGTTGAAAACATTTTTGTATTCTATTGATCAGGTTGTTCCTATGGTTCAGATAGATATTATAATTATGTATTCGCAACGAGGAAGTACCGTTTCGACCGGAATTAAGGCGGCGCTGGATGCGAATAATCAGGAAACTTCCGGTGAAATCTTTCCGAACTTTGATATGAACCTGAACTCAACGTCCGTTAATGCAATTATTGATGCGATTAATGGATTTGGGATTTTAAATCTGGGTAAAGTGACTTCTGACTTTTTCCTTTCTCTTCAGGCTCTGGAGTCAAACAATGTTATCGAGATGGAATCAACGCCGAAGATTTCTACACTTAACGGACACGAAGCATCCATTGCAATAGGAGAGGAGAGGTACTACCAACAAGAGCGGGTACAGGTATCCAATGTAGTTGGAAATGCCAATGTTCAAAGTTCGAAAGTATGGACACCGATCCAGGCAAAACTTGAAGTGAAGATTAAACCTTTTGTATCGGCTGACGAGCATGTTACTCTGGAAATATCGGTTGGTCAAAATGATTTTGGGGAACAGTCAGATCCGACGGCACCGCCTAATAAGTCCACGCAAACCTTTGAATCTCTGGTGCGAGTAAAGAATGGTGAGGTAATTTTGATGGGAGGTTTGGAGAAAAAATCCAAACGGGATACAGGGTCAGGAGTTCCCGTTTTGTCTCGTATCCCGATTCTCAAGTGGTTACTTAGTAGCCGTTCGAAAACACGCGATAAATCAAAACTTCACATTCTGATTCGTCCAACAGTTACGTATTAATGACACAGCTTTTCAGACATAAAAGAACAGGTATACAGGTAATTTCCGTAGAATTTACGGAGAAAGTACCGGTATATCATTTTGCTGTACTGAAAAAAAAGGGAAAGACAATTACCATCGAAGCTGAGACTCATCGGGAGGTAGAAGCTTTGCAAAAAAAGGTAAATCGAAAATTACCTGTTCTGGTTCATTTCTTTGGAAAAGGAGTACTTAACAGGACAGTAGCTCCTCAGGACAATTATTTAGATAACCTGATTGTCAATGCTAGCAAAAGTGATTTCATAAGTGCTTTTCAGGATGCTACAAATCTTCGTTTGGTTTCTTTTATGCGAAAAGAACCGGCAGATGAGGTGATAGAAAAACTTAACTTTTGTAAAGATCAGGTTGTAGATGTTCTTTTAGGTCCGTTTGTCGCTTTTCGCCCGGATCTGGAAACAGTCCCTGTAAAAGTACCCGGATTTGAATTTGATTATGGTCAAACCGGGTTTTCTGTTTCGGATACGAAAGACAGGAAGGTTGAGTTTCTGGGAAATATTTTGGGGCAGGAGGTATTTGGTGCAATTGCTGGGTGGAATTACCTAAACGAAAAAGACCGTTGTTCCATTTTGGATGAACAGGAAAAAGAACAGCGACGAGCCAACTTTTCGGATAAACGTCAGTTTGAAAAACTGGGATTATTTATGTTAGTTTTCTTTTTATCAGCATTGTTGGCAAACTATTTCTACCAGGGAAATCTATTGAAGAAGAATGCGGCAATAGAAGACGAAATAATGATCTATTCGGATAATCTCAATAAAATAGACCTGCTGGATCAGGAAATAAAGAGGAAGTACCAGTTAATTTCAACAAGTGGAATTTTGAAGCATAATTACTTATCCTTTTATCTGGACAGAATAGGTAAGTCACTTCCAACTACAATAAATCTGGTGGAGATCAGAACCTTTCCACTCGACAAGAAACTGAAACAAAAAGTAAAGACAGAGTTTGAGCAGTCTTCGGTATATGTGAGTGGAACTACTAATAATACCGCTTCTATTGATGAATGGATAGCCAGGCTCAACGAACAAAACTGGGTAGCTAAAACCGAGATTTTGAACTTTGAGCGGAATCCGGAAAAACAGAATGCTTCATTTACGTTAAGAATACGAATCCGATGAATTTGTTTGCGAAATACTCCTTTAAACAAAAGAAATTTGCATTGGCGGTTGTGTTTGTGCTTCTTGCAGCGGCAGCCTATAAACGTTCGTTTAGCGTAACCCTGGATTTGATCGGTTTAAATAACGAGTTGGAGGAAAAGAAAATTGAGGCCTCAACATCTGTAGAACGTTTAAAAACGAAACAGAACGAACTGAACCTGATCAACCGAATGGTGGGAAAAGAAAACGTTCCCAATGAGCAGGTACAACAAAGGTTTCTTTCCTTTTTTGAGCAGGAGAGTGCCGGTCTTTCGATTGAAAAGATAGAAGAGGTCTATACGTACGATCATCCGGACTTTACCATAAACACCAATGCGATTACACTGAAAGGAGGGTTTGTTCAAACAACACGGTTTCTATATAAACTGGAAAAAAGTTTTCCATACGCCCGCCTTGTATCATCTACTCTGCGGCTAACAACCAACCGGATACTTCAAAAGAACGAATTACATACAACCATACTTCTTCAGAACTTTTGGCGTCCTGTAAAGTAATAGTTGACGTATATCAGGAAATTAAATGCAAAAAAATGATAAATGATTGCATGGAACTTCCAATTTGTAATACCTTTGCTTTAGAAATAGACAAGTGATAGGAAAAGGTATGCGAAAATTGTCTGAGTATAAGGTGAATACAATGGTTCTTGTTTCCCTGTACTTTATTTTTTCTTTTTTTTCAGCAGGGTACTCTTCAGGTACCGTTGTTTCTACTGAGTTTTCTGATATTTTACTTTCTGCATCTGTAAATGGTACGGAAGGTGATCGTTATTCTGAAAATCCGTACCAGGATCAATATGCCTCTTATCCTTTAGGTTCCCCCTGGGATTCTTCTTCTGATTCCGGTGAGTCGGAAGAGAAAAATGAGAATGAAGGTTTTGACAAAAAACTGGATCGTCATCCGGGGCTTGATTTATTTCGTTTAGAACCAGTTGTTATCTTATCGGAATATACAGCAGTACATTTTGAGCAAACCTTGCTTAACCGATCAAAAGTATCCCGAATTATTCTTTTCCACTGCTGGCGTAGCTTTCTTGTTTAATTGATTTAAGACTTGTTATTACAGGTCCTTATCGGGAAGTAATTTATTTCCCTGTATTTCGGTTTCATGTATTCAAAAACCAAAAATGAAATCGAATTGCATCAGATGGGAGAGTGGAGACTCTCTACTGAATAAAATGATTCTCAATCAATACATGTGTTGTGTGATAATTTGCAAACACAAGAGAACAAAAAATAATCAATTTAAACAAAGAAATTTATGAAGAGGATTTCAATTCTCATGTATCTGACCACCGCATTACTTTATACAAGCTGTAAACACGAAGAGCACGAAAAACACGAAGAGGCAAAATTTGTAGTTACCAGCCCGGTTAAAAGTGATACACTAATTTACCACGAATATGTTTGTCAGATTCACTCCATTCAGCACATTGATATACGTGCGTTGGAGAAAGGATACCTGCAAACTATTTATGTCGACGAAGGTCAATTTGTAAAAAAAGGTCAGCTGATGTTTCAGATCATGCCTTTGATCTATCAGGCAGAAATGCAAAAGGCACAGGCTGAAGCAAGTTTTGCGGAAATAGAGTTCGGAAATACTAAAAGTCTGGCAGATAGTAATATCGTTTCGAAGAATGAGCTGGCGCTGTCGAAAGCAAATCTGGATAAAGCAAAAGCTGAGTTAGCATTAGCGAAAGCGCATCTTGGATTTACCGAAATCAGAGCTCCTTTTGACGGAATAATGAACCGGTTTCATGTACGTTTAGGAAGTTTGGTGGACGAAGGAGAGTTACTGACAGAGCTCTCTGATAATAGCAAGATGTGGGTGTATTTTAATGTGCCTGAAGCTGAATACCTCGACTATATAACCCGGGTAAAATCAGATAGTCTTTTGAAAGTAAAACTTCAGATGGCAAACAATCAGCTTTTTAAACAGGATGGTGTTGTAGAGACGATCGAAGCCGATTTTAATAATGAAACGGGAAATATCGCTTTCCGTGCAACATTCCCTAATCCGGATAAAATCCTCCGACATGGTGAAACAGGTAATATACTAATGCCTGTTTTTCTGAAAGATGTTCTTTTGATTCCTCAGAAGGCGACATTCGAAATTCTGGATAAAAAATACGTTTACGTGGTAGATGCGAATAACGTAGTGAAATCACGCCACATTACGGTTGGGACAGAAATGCCGCATTTGTATGTAGTTACAGAAGGCTTGAAGGAAGGAGATAAAATACTGGTTGAGGGGCTTCGTAAAGTGAAGAACAATCAGAAGATTCATTTCGAGTTCGAAGATCAGCAGAAAGTATTATCTGATCTGAATGATCTACACGCCGAGTAAGTAGAGTAAGAACCTAAAAAATCAGTAAGATGTTTAGTAAATTCATTCAACGTCCGGTTCTTGCAATAGCCATTTCATTAGCCATTATTTTTCTTGGTATCCTGGCTATTAATACAAGACCGGTCTCACAATTCCCGGAGATTGCACCTCCCCGGGTAAATATTTTCATTGCGTTTCCGGGGTCAAGTGCGGAAGTACTTGTTAACTCAACCTTAATTCCTCTGGAGAGAGCGATTAACGGAGTCCAGGGAATGCAGTATATTATATCAGATGCAACCAGTGCGGGAGAAGCTACGATTCAGATCGTATTTGAACCGGGGACAGATCCCAATGCTGCGGTTGTTAACGTAAAAACAAGGGTTGACCAGGTGATGAATAACCTGCCTCCTTTGGTACAACGTGAAGGGGTGATCATTACACCTATTCAGCCGAGTATGTTGATGTATGTTAACCTGTATAGTAAAGATAAAAATGCAGATGAAAAATTCCTGTATAACTATGCCAACGTACACATACTTCCTGAACTTCAACGTATAAGTGGTATGGGGCGTGCTCAGATTCTGGGGAGTCGTCAGTACGCTATGCGTATCTGGTTGAAACCTGACCGGATGCGGGCTTATAATATCTCGACAGAAGAGGTTATGGATGCTATCGATGAACAAAGTGTTATCGGTAGACCCGGACGCCTGGGGCAAAGTTCCGGTAAGACAGCACAATCGCTTGAATATGTCTTGACTTATAAAGGAAGATACAATAAGCCGGAGGAGTACGGAGACATTATTATTCGTGCTAATGCAGAAGGGGAAATCCTGAAGCTGAAAGATGTTGCCGAAGTTGAATTGGGTAGTGAGTTCTTTGATATTTATTCCAATAAAGACGGATACCCGGCGGCTTCTATTGTCTTGAAACAAAACTTCGGAAGTAATGCCAGTAAAGTAATTGACGGAGTAAAAGAAAAACTCAAAGAACTAGAAGACGATTTTCCTCCCGGAATGGATTATGAGATCAACTATGACGTTTCTAAATTTGTTGGAGCTTCCATTGATAAAGTGCTACACACGCTGGTAGAGGCCTTTATTCTGGTTGCATTAGTTGTCTTTTTATTCCTGGGTGATTTACGGTCGACTCTGATCCCGACAATTGCGGTTCCCGTGTCACTGATCGGAGCTTTTGTATTCATGCAATTATTCGGTTTAACGATAAATCTGATTACACTTTTTGCTCTTGTACTGGCTATTGGTATTGTTGTGGATGATGCCATTGTAGTAGTAGAGGCGGTACACGCCAAAATGGAAGAAGAACATCTTTCCCCTTATAAAGCAGTAAAGAAAGTGTTGGGAGAAATCAGTGGGGCGATTATCGCCATTACTTTGATTATGACCGCGGTGTTCGTTCCGGTAGCTTTCATGACGGGACCGGTAGGAATTTTCTACAGACAGTTTTCCATCACGATGGCAAGTGCGATTGTACTCTCCGGAGTTGTTGCGCTTACGTTAACGCCTGTACTTTGTGCGATGATTCTTAAAAATAATCATGGTAAACCAAAGAGACGAACACCTGTTACGATGTTTATCGACTGGTTCAACCGAAAATTTGATAAAGTAACAGGTCGATATACCAGTTTACTGAGAGTGATTGTAAACCGGAGAGTGATTACTTACGGAATGTTGATCGCCTTTGCCTTTGGGATTTTTGCGGTGAATGAAAACCTTCCGGCAGGATTTATTCCTAATGAGGATCAGGGGATGATCTATGCTATTATTCAGACACCTCCCGGAAGTACACTGGAAAGAACCAACGATATTTCAAGAAAATTACAGAACATTGCGGAAGAGGTGGAGGGAATTCAATCTGTTTCCTCACTTGCCGGATATGAAATTCTAACCGAAGGTCGGGGATCGAATGCCGGAACCTGTATCATTAACCTGAAAGACTGGTCGGAACGAGAGCACTCTGTTACCGAAATCATTGAGGAATTGGAAGCCAAAACCAAGGATCTTGGAGCAGTAATTGAATATTTCGAACCTCCGGCAGTACCGGGATACGGATCTTCAGATGGATTCTCATTACGATTGCTGGACAAGAGTAGCACAATTGATTACCAGGATTTTGATAAAGTAAACGCGGAGTTTATGGAAGCGCTAGGTAAAAGAAAAGAGCTGGCCGGCTTATTTACCTTTTTCGCTGCAAATTATCCTCAGTATGAATTGATCATAGATAATGAGTTGGCGATGCAAAAGGGGGTGTCGATTGGAAAAGCAATGGACAATCTCGATATTTTGATAGGAAGTACATACGAGCAGGGATTTATTCGATTTAATACCTTCTTTAAAGTGTATACTCAGTCTTCGCCTGAATACAGAAAATTGCCTTCGGATATCCTTAATTTGTTTATTAAGAACGATCATGGAGAAATGGTTCCGTATTCTGCTTTTATGAGGATGAAAAAAACACAGGGTCCAAATGAAATTACGCGGTTCAACCTGTACACATCATCATCGATCAGAGGTGTTCCTGCTCCTGGTTATACCAGTGGCGATGCGATCAATGCAGTGCGTGAAGTAGCCGATGAAGTATTACCGAAAGGATATGATATTGCCTGGGAAGGATTGTCGTATGACGAAGCGAGAAGAGGGAATGAAGCATTATACATTTTTATTGTTGTATTGATTTTCGTTTACCTTGTTCTTGCCGCACAGTACGAGAGTTTCATTATACCACTGGCTGTTGTATTTTCTTTACCGGCTGGTGTGTTCGGATCCTTCTTGCTCCTGGAACTTATGGGGCTGGCAAACGACATTTATGCGCAGATCGGTCTGATCATGTTGGTTGGACTTCTTGGGAAAAATGCCGTATTGATTGTAGAGTTTGCTGTTCAAAAGCACCAACAGGGTTCTACGGTATTGGAAGCGGCTATTGAAGGGGCTAAGGTTCGTTTTCGTCCTATCCTGATGACTTCCTTTGCATTTATTGCGGGATTGATTCCTCTTGTTGTTGCAACAGGCCCGGGAGCTATCGGTAACCGTACGATTGGATCTTCAGCTCTGGGAGGTATGTTATTCGGAACAATTTTCGGTGTGATTATCGTTCCTGGATTGTATTATATATTCGGAAAACTGGCTGAAGGGAAAAAACTCATAAAGGATGAAGATATAACACCTTTGAGCGAAGATTTTGCAGAAAGTATGTCTGAGAGATCTTTTGTGAATAAGGTAAATAGAATTATTAAGAAAATACGTAAAAAAGATGTTGATAAGAATAATTCATAAGTCAGGAATCATTGCTCTTCTGCTGATTTCACTTTGGAGTTGTAAAACGATGAAAGTGGATTTTCGCGATGAGAATAAATATGTTCCTGAAAGTTACGCAGAGTCAGGAGATACTACGAATATCGTTGATCTCAGTTGGAGGGATTATTTTTCCGATGCTAACCTGATTGCGCTGATAGATACGGCTCTGGTAAATAACCAGGAGTTGAATATCACAATGCAGGAGATTGCTATCAGTCAGAGTGAAATAAAAGCCCGTAAGGGAGAATATCTTCCTTTTGTCGGCTTGAAGGCAGGTGCAGGACTGGAAAAAGAAGGGGAATATACCCGGCATGGAGCAGTGGATGAGCAACTGGAAATTGAACCCGGAAAATCATTCCCGAATCCTTTTTCTGATTTTGGAATCGGTGTGTATGCTTCCTGGGAAATAGATGTTTGGAAGAAACTTCGAAATGCTAAAAAGGCAGCTGTATCCCGTTACCTTTCAAGTGTAGAAGGAAGGAATTTTATGGTGACCAATCTGATTTCAGAGATCGCAGAGTCCTACTACGAGTTAATGGCACTGGATAACTTGTTAGATATTGTAGAGCGCAACATTGAAATTCAGGGAAGTGCACTGCAAACTGTAAAGCAACAAAAAGAGGCGGCAAAAGTAACACAGTTAGCAGTGAACCGGTTTGAGGCACAGTTGTTGAATACAAAAAATCTTCAATACGAAATTCGTCAGAGAATTGTAGAAACAGAAAACAAGATAAACTTCCTTGTTGGTAGATTTCCTCAACCGATAGTGAGAGACTCTGAGTCCTTTGATAATTTACCAATCGGACCTGTTCAGGAAGGTATTCCCTCACAATTACTGGAGAATCGCCCTGATATTCGGCAGGCAGAGTTGGAATTGATGGCTGCGAAACTGGATGTAAAAGTAGCGCGTGCTAACTTTTATCCTTCTTTCAAAATTTCCGGAGGAGTAGGGTTGCAGGCGTTCAATCCTGCACATCTTATAAAGCCGGAGTCTATATTCTATAACCTGTTAGGTGATTTGATTGCTCCTTTAATCAATAGAAATGCACTTAAAGCGCAATATGCAAGTGCAAGTGCCAAACAGATTCAGGCAATTTATGAATACGAACAGACCATTTTAAGCGGATACATTGATGTGTTGAACCAATTGGCCAAGATTGATAACTTTTCAAAAAGTTACGAGACAAAAGCAAAAGAGGTTGAGCTGTTGAACCAATCGGTTACCATTGCTAATAACCTGTTTACATCAGCACGTGCAGACTATGCGGAAGTGTTATTGACGCAACGTGAGGCTGTAGAATCCCGAATCGAGTTAATTGAGATTAAGTTGCAACAAATGAATGCAAAAATCAATATCTACCGTGCTCTTGGTGGAGGTTGGGAATAAGAATTTACAAGAGCGTTTTTGATGAGTCCGCAGGATATTGTACGTAATGTCATATCCTGCGGATCTTTTTTAGGGAAGTTTTTATGTCAATTCACTACCTAATGCACTGAAGTCTATTCCGTCAAAGTTTCCTGAACTCATCATCAAGAGACAGGTGTTTTCCCAGCTTTGCGATCGAATATGTGATAAAACGTCTTCGGTTTTATTCATAACGATTACATTACCTCCAAAAGCCTTTTGTACTTCTTCAATCGATAATTCGGGTAATTTTTTATGAGCAACTACATCCGGATTAAAGTAAACAATAGCGGAATCAGCTTTTTCCATCGCATTTTTATACAATGGAAGGAAAGCTTTGTTCAGACTGCTAAAGGTGTGCAATTCCATATAGGCGTATAACTTTCTTTCCGGATATTGCTCTTTTACTGCAGAAGTTGTTGCTTTTAGTTTGGATGGAGAATGAGCAAAATCTTTGAAGAAAATAAAATGATCTGTTTCCGTAACTTTTTCCAGACGTTTTCCGGCGCCGGAAAAACTTTGCATGGCAATCAGAAAATCTTCCGGTTGAATTTCCATACACTGACAGACATGTAATGCGCCCATCATGTTCTGAAGGTTATGTTTTCCGAATACTTCCAATTGGTATTCTTTTCCTTCATAAGTCATAGTACAAGTTTCATCCTGGATTATATAATCCGGTGTAGAGTAAGGGAGCGTCCGGATGTGTGAAGACCACTTTTCTCCCAGTTTTCGGACTTCTTCGTCTTCCGAATTGTAAATGAGGGTTCCACCGGACTCTATTTTTCCACAAAAGAGATCGAACTGTTCAACATAGTTGTCAAATGTCGGAAATACGTTAATGTGATCCCAGGCAATTCCTGACAACAAAGCTACATCCGGATGATACAGATGAAATTTTGGTCTTTTGTCAATGGGTGAGGAGAGGTATTCATCCCCTTCAAGAATAGCGAATTTAGGTCCGTTTTCCAGTTTAACCATACAATCGTACCCCTCTAGTTGGGCACCGACCATATAATTAATAGGTACGTTATTTTCTTTACAAACATGAAGAATCATACTGGTTATGGTTGTCTTACCATGACTTCCTCCAATGACAATCCGTGTTTGGTTTTTCGTCTGCTCATAAATATATTCCGGGTACGAAAAAACTGGAATTCCTAACTCTAAGGCGCGTTTTAGTTCGGGATTATCTTCCCGGGCGTGCATACCCAGAATAACAGCACCTGTCTGTTGGGTTATGCGATCAGGAAACCAACCGTCTGCCGGAGGGAGAATACCTTCTTTTTCAAGACGCGACCGGGAAGGTTCAAAAATCTGATCGTCCGATCCCGTAACCTGCTCTCCTTTACGTTTTAGTGCAATGGCAAGATTGTGCATGGCACTGCCCCCTATGGCTATGAAGTGAATATGCATAAATTCCGTGTTTTTACGAAAATCGCAATTCTATTTCGACTTTAGGAAAGTCGTTAAGAGTAGTTTTTCACATCAGTTGTTGAATAACAAATCGCTTTTATTTGCTGTTTGTTTCAGATTTCAGCCGATTTTTCACGTTGGGATTATTCATTAGTTTCTTTTTGAATTCCTCAATATTTCCTCCGTAATTGTTGGGTGAATCTTTAACTTGTTCATAGAAAAATGACTGATCCGCCTGGGGGAAGATGAGGATTGTTTCTCCAAATCTTAAATCAAAAAGTTTCATATTCACTAATAAAGTTGAAAAACCATCCGGACTAGCCGTAAACACCCAGTCATATTCGTGGTCTTTACCATTAAATGTTCCCTGGGCCGTTAAGTAGGGATAATTTCGGGATTCTACTAATGAGTTTTCTTCTGAATTTTCGTCATTTGTCAGAATCAATAAAGTCAATTTGTCGATTATTTTTTCGCTTTCTGGGCTTTCATATTCGCCGATTCGAATACCTTTAAATAGTGCGGTTTCTGTCTCTATTACGAAAGGTCTGCTGGATACAGCATAGTCATATCCGGCTACCGGAAAAGGTGATTTGTTTAATGGGTAGCTCTGAAAAATGTCAGCATATTTGGTATACGTTTCAATGTCTTGTCTGAATAGCTCTGAATCCCATTGGCTACTATCCAGGTGTTGAGTTGCTTTATCACGTAATTTCTCGATAGACCATTTATTGGAGTCTGTTTTACTTGCTGAACGTATATCCGTATGTGTTTTCTCCCGGCAAGAAGAAAAAAGAAATCCAATCGCGCATGATATGAGAATGGCCTGGGTTGTTTTCATAGTATATAACTTCCTGTTCACCAAATATATTTAAAAAACATGGATTAAGTTTAGGCGTATAATTACTACAACAGAGTTGGGGTATTCCGACTCTGATCTGGTTCTGGAGAGAATCAGGTATTCTTAGTAACAGGGACTAATTTTTATTCGTGATCAATTGGATGACAAACTCTTTTTTTGAGTTCTGTCCGGTCATATAATCTTTCCAGGATTGAGGGACGTTATAATCAGGAATAATTCCCCTCCCTTTTATTTCGGGAGAAACATTCATTTGAAAATGTACAGTCGGAATTTTTACCTCAATTTTTGAATGGGGTAATTGTATGTATTCCGAATATCCGCTTACATTGCCTTCATAGGTTCCCCCGGTTTCTTCTCCGATAAATAATCCTCTGTCAGTCATTTTTATCAGACTGGCAAATTCTGCTCCTCCGGAAAACGTTTTTCCACTTGTCAATACATATAATTTGCCTTTGTAAACAAGTTCTTGTTGTGGGGTTTTATATCCCAGATCCGAATAGTAATCGCTATACAAAGTATAATCTCCTCTTTTGGCAATGGTGTCTTCAAATATCCATTTATCCTCAATATATCCTTCTTTGTTTTTGTTTTTTTGATAGGGCTGGGGGAGCATAGTTACTTGCTTGTATTTCTGCACGACTTTGTCAGATAAATATCCGAAGAGTAGGTTTTCGTTTCCTTCGGTTCCACCACCATTTGCCTGAAGGTCTATAAGCAGGTGTTTTATCTGTAGAGAATCTATTTTTTTGAAGTTGGATTGATAAAATTCTTCGTAATCAAGATCGTCATAACCAAAGCTGGGGATACATAAATAGGCAACCGAGTCATTGATTTGTTCAAATTTGAACTTGTTATAGTCAAAGGAATTTGCTGTAAATCGGGCATTTTTTGTTTTAAATCTGGTAAGTCGAATAGCAGGAAGGAATATCGTTTGGATTGTATCACTTCCGAACTCCTGAATCTGCAGTTCAAATTCATCTTCCTTACCATAAATCAGACGGTATAACAAAGAGAAATTTAAACCGCCAACCCACTCCTGCCTTGAGGATTCATTAAATCCATCTGTTGTGATTAGAGGATATATTTTATCCAGTATTTCATTTACCTTTTTAGTACTGACAGAAATGATTTTTGCTCCTTGTTTAAGTTCGGCACTATTCTCACCGTAATTTTGAGTAATAATCAGATTTCCCTCGTGGAATCGCACGGTCAATGGTAGAAATGACTTGGAAAGCCCTACCTTACGCAAGGTTCGTTTAGGGAGATGTACAGAGGTATGCCCCTCATTGGTTAATCCGATTACAAGACTTACTTTTTCATAAAATTCCAATTGGGTTTGGGGTGCTCGTAGGGTATTCCGAATACTATCAATTAAGAGACCCGTTTGTTTCGGATCTATATATTCATAGAGACCTTGATGTTGTACCTTTAATTCAGCGATTAAGTAATCAAAGTCCTCATGTAATTTTTCTGGAGGTAATAGGTTTTGAGTATTCCCATAAGAAAGAAACAGGATTGAAGTTACGAGTAAAAATAATCTCATTTGTCGTGTGATGTTTTCCGTTCTGTTGAAATCCTGTTTGCAGTCTGCGTTATATATTGAAAACACTTCTCTATCAGTTAACACTTTTATCTATTTGTATAGATGGTTGATATGTTTATCGAATCTGCTTGTTGTTGTATGTTTCTCCAAATATCTTTTCGAAGTTGTCATTCGGATTATTCACAATAATCAATTTTGTTTTGTCCGTTAAAGTACTTGTGTAAATAAATTCATCTTCAGCGTTGTAAGACCATTCTCTTAATTCAGGAAATGTGTTTTTAACGAGCTCTAGTTTCTCACCAGAGTTCTCTGACAGTATTACTACTTTCGTAATAGGAGACTGTTTTAAACTCTCTAAGTTGGTTTTATTAATTTCTGTGTGATATACACTTTTACTTGCATATCGATACTTTTGCCTAAAGTATTTGAAATCATTTCGATTTTCAGAAAGTATATATCGGTAGGTCAGAATATGGTCTAATTCATTTGTCCAATCCGAGAAGTGGTTGTCATAGGCTGCAATGTACTTATCAATAAAGTACTGGTCAATAGTTTTTTTGTTATTGATATAATCCTTAACTAAAGGATAGATTTTTTGAGCCATAAGATTGATGTATTTTACATTATACCAATCCTCTTTATCCGTTTCATTAGTAAACCCCTCAAAAACAAAACCATTTCCCAAAGCTGTTGCTAAGGCTTCGTCTAACAATAAATAGGCATATTGACTGTTGACAGATGGATTCTGAGTAAACCACCTTTCGATCTCCTGTTTTAGTTTGAGTGATTGACCATCATAAAGCAAGTGAAAAATTTCATGCATCAAAACACAAAATAGTATGTCATTATGCTTAAAATTTAATGGTACTTCGCTAATTGCATTGTTTAAAAATGCAGTGGCTGTAAATCCTCCTTCTCCAAGTGTTGGAATAATAGCTATATCAATAGGGACTAAACTATCCCATTCTGTTCCGTAAAAACGAAGACCTGTTTCAAAATATTGGTGTAAGTCTACTGTTTCTACAAATAAGGCCAGTTCTTTAACTTTATTGTCAAAATCTGTTTTGTTCGGGAGATAAATTAGTTCTTGATAGACAGGGACAAAATTTGAAAGGATATTTGTAAATGCAAAGAATTGATCATTAGGGATGATACCAAAGGTTTGACTGATAAAATGGTCTATTGTATTCGAGTTAATTAAGTTTTTTTCAATGAGAGATATTGTTTGAAAAGGTTGTTTTTGCCCATAGGGGTAACCTTGAAAAGGTAATGATTCTTGCAGACTTAATGTATCCAGTTGTGCGATTAGACGTAAATAATGAGGAGTATTATAAGATGAGTTTTTGAATATTTGTTTGTATTCGTTATCCGGATAATAATCTGATAATTTTTGAATAAAGTTATAAGTGGCGGTTAGTTTTGAGTATTTTATATTTGCCTTAAACGTTTGTCCATTCACGGAGCTAAATACACTGAATAGTGAGATAAAGAGAATTACAGCTTTACTTTTCATTTGAAAAAGATTTACTAAAATGAATGACCTATTTTTATTGAAGCATAAACCAGTTAAGGGTTTTTTCGATGACCATTTTCCAACCATCTATTTCCGGTTTACCAGAAATAGCAAAAGAATGATCAGCATTTTCAATCATCTTGAGACTGATATTTCGCCCTTTTGATAACAAAGATGTATATGAAACAATAGCAGATTCAGGATGTACTGCCTTATCATCTGTTCCCTGAAGAATTAAAATATTTCCATTAAAGTCAGCTAATTCATCAATTACGGATGTTTTTAAAAGACTAGACCAGCGTAGGTAAGTAAATCCCCAAAATTTCTTGTCAGTACTAGTTGGGTTGGCTAAAATATCTTCCCATTTATCAGTTAAATACGTTAAACGCTGTTCAGGGGTAGGCATATTGTGTTCAGCTGTATTGAAAAATGTTCCGTCATCAGCAAATTTATATAGACTATAAAGTTGAGACGGTCCTTCTCCTGCCAGTATTGCAATATGCGATATTTTGTCTTTCATTATGTTAGCTACACTTGACGCGACTACACCACCTTCTGAATGTCCGGCTAGTAAAACTTTGGTTGTATCTATTTTTTCATTTAGAAGTACATAATTGATAGCATGTATAATCGTAGTACTCCAACTAGAAAGTGAAAACTTTTTGTCAAAAGCTATTGATGGTCCTTTTTGTAAGTAGTTAACTCCTGGTTTTTCAATAATTAGGATTCTGCATTTTTCTTGTCCAACATTAAACCATGTCATATGTCCGAAAGCTGAAACGATTTGTTCGTTTCTTTTTTCAAATAGAGAATTCATCCCGGAGCCCTGAACATAAACAACTAAGGGCAAGTTTCCTTTATGAGAAGTTACAGAAAGATAAAAGGTTATTGTATCCTCTTCTGTTTTAAGTTCATATTTATCATAGGGTTGATTGGGCAAAAAGTCAATTTTTGCTTCTTGTGCAAATAATATATTCGCAACAAGAATAAAGAAAATAACGGTCCTGATTTTCATCTGTATGTATTGATTTTATGACACTATTACTGATATTCATATACTCTGAGTTTTATACACCCTCTAAAATTATAAGAAATAAGCAGAACCAGTTAGTCATTTCAAATGTAACGAAAAAACGAAAAGAAAAGTATGACAATGAATAATGTCCGACCTTTTTTATTCGATTCGTTTCCTGAACCGGTCAATTCGCCTTTTGTTTTCCTGTTGTAACAAAGCGGGGTATAAATTCATTGGAATGTTCACCAGGCTAATAAGTATAGCGAATAGATAATTATCCGAAAACCCTTTATATAGAGCAATACTTGTTACGAATATAAATCCGATCAGATGGCTTACTTCAGCAATTGTCATTTCTTTTCGGATCTCAGTTAATTCTGCTTTTTTGTTTTGGAGCCGAATTTTTTGATTGAAGAACCTGAATGGAGTGTTTTTCACAATCCATTTAAAGTAATTCAGTCCAATATAGGTATTCAGTGATTTGCTTGTAATGAAGTTCAGATTGGACAATTTTTCGTAGTATTTCGTTTGTATGAGCATGCTATTACAAATCATTCCGACGATCCAGGAAATAAAGGAGATTGCTATTCCAAAAGTTACGTATTTAATCATAGGATGTTCTCAATAGTAATGATTGATAATGGTCATGTAAATTGGGAAATTAATTGCCTGCCAGCGACGATCATATTCTGTTCGTTGGTTTTATGCTCAACTATAATTTTACACATGTTTTATATAATATAATTTCCAGCTTAATCAAACATAGCTAAAAAACCTGTTTATCTATTCCTTTTAGAGGTTACTTATTACTTGGTGGCTTCTATTGGGGATGTACTAATAGATTGATAAGTACTCCTATTGGAAGTTTGTAGATATTCAGTTACCTTTATTGAAAATCTTTTGTTAAGTGACAAACGTCCGGATAATGAAAAAATACCTGTTTGTTTTTTGTTTGTTTATAGTTGCCAATGAGGTAAAAGCTCAGTTTAGTTTTGAAAGAAACCGATACCTGGAGGTTCGAATGGGAGGTCAGCCAATGCGAATGCCCTGGGCCGGGGGAATTAATTACGGACAATTCTCGGAGATAGATATGGATTTTGACGGACGAACAGATTTGTTTGTCTTTGACAGAAGTGATAATCAAATCCGAATTTTTCTATCAAAAAGTGACGGAACAGGGGAGTATTATGTGGAAGCTCCTGAATATCGTTTTTCCTTTCCGGAGGATGTCCGTTATCGGGCAGCGCTGGTTGATTATAATCAGGACGGTCTCCCGGATATTTTTACGTATGGAATCGGGGGAATAAAAGTCTATAAAAATACGGGAGATGCAATGGGAGGACATCAGTGGGAGCTGTTCAAATCCTTGTTGTATTCGGAATACCCGGGAGCGAATGGCGGAACGGGAAATCTTTATGTCAGTTCAAGTGATATTCCGGCGATTGTTGATGTGGACGGAGATGGAGATACAGACATCTTGACCTTTCACATCGGTGGTGAACGCATGGAGTACCATAAGAACATGAGTATGGAAAACTATGGAATACCGGACTCCCTGGAATTTGTAGTAATGAATGAATGTTGGGGAAATTTTAGAGAAGATGAAAATACGAACTCCATTATCCTAAATAGCAATCTTTTTCCATGTGGTTCGGGAGGAAGTAATGTCGATAACCCTGAACTATCGGAAGGAGGATCTACTACCTTACTGATTGAGGAAAAAAACAGTCGGCACGCAGGATCTACTATTCTCGCTTTGGATATGAATAATTCTGGAGTGATGGATCTGATCATCGGAGATATTTCATTCCCTAATCTGGTCATGTTGGCTAATGGAGGGACAAGTGTCAATACAAATTCACCGATCGTTTCGGTTGACTATAATTTTCCATCTAATTCAACACCTTCAAGTCTGAGTTTGTTTCCTGCAGGTTTTTTTGTTGATGGTGATCATGACGGTGTTAAAGATCTGATTGTAGCACCTAATGCCAAAATAGTTTCTGAAAATCAGAAAAGTGTTTGGCGATATCGAAATATAGGAACGAATAACAATCCTACGTTTGTATTTCAGGAACGTGATTTTCTACAAAAAGAAATGATCGAAGCAGGGTCGGGAAGTATTCCTGTCGTTCTGGATGTGAACGGTGATGGACTGAAAGATCTTATTGTTGCTAACTTTTTTAATTACAAACCAACGATTGATAAAGAGTCGGGATTTATGTACTTCCAGAATACAGGGAGCATGGCAGCGCCTGTTCTCACGTATGTAGACTCGGACAAGTTCGGAATCAAATCTCTGGGGATTGGATTGCGCGCTATTCCAACATTTGGAGATCTGGACGGAGACGGAGATCTGGATATGTTGGTAGGAGAAGAAAGTGGTAAAGTTCACCTGTTTATAAATGAAGCGGGAGCGGGTAATCCGATCAGTTTTAGTACTCCTGTTTATAATATTCAGGACAATACGGGAACTGTTATTTCTGCGGGATCTTACAGTGCACCCACCTTGGTGGATCTGGATAGAGACGGTCTGTTGGATTTGGTAATCGGGACGAAAAACGGAACCTTACTGTATTATAAAAACACGGGATCTTCCGCGGCTTTTCAATTTACACTGAAAAACGATATGCTGGGGAATATAGATGTAGCTCCATCATCACCTGATGGGTATGCAGTTCCTCATTTTCTGGATCATGAAGGAGAATGGCATTTATTTTTAGGAGGTAGAAGCGGAAGACTGGACTACTATACCGGTATTGAAGGAAACTTAACCCCCGGGTTTGATTTTGGTTTTTCCAGTATCGGCTATGCAAGTATCGATATGGAAGGATATAGTGCTTTTGCCATCAGTGATATGGACAATGACGGAAATTATGATTTATTTGCGGGGGGAGATCTGGGAGGTGTAGATCTTTTTGAGTCCGATCCGAATTCTTCCGTTGGATTTGAACCCGTTGAAATCCCGCAGGATAAGATAGCTGTTTATCCGAATCCTTTCACAGAGGAATTTATTGTGGAAGGAGCGTCGAAAGGAAGTTTACTTCGCATATATAATACGCAGGGAGTAATTGTTTACGAACAAAAAGTCACCACAGAAAAAGAGGTGGTAGGACTTCAGTTGGTTTCGAAAGGAATGTATTTTATTGAAGTAGAGGAAGGGGGGCAAACCTATCATACAAGAGTATTGAAAAGGTAAGTTTTTGTCAAAGGATAATGCATGCTTGAGAAGTAAAAATGATATCCGTAACAAAGACCTTTGGATTTAATAAAATTTAAGAAAAAGGAACCTGTTTTCACTTGCTTTTATTCACTGAATTTAGTAGCTTTCAAAAAACATTAAAAGCTACAGATATGCAAGTATTATTTAACACCAATAACACCGTTAATGGCCACCAGCGAATGGAGGCGTATGTGTCTTCTCGTGTAAACGAGGTTTTCAAGCGTTTTGATGAAATGATTACACGGGTAGAGGTGCATCTTTCGGATCAGAATGGGGATAAACCCGGAAAAGGAGATCAGCAGTGCCGTATTGAAGTTCGGTTGAGAGGGATGAATCCGATTACCGTTACTTCAAGGGAAGATGAAATGGAACAGGCAATTAACAACGGGTTGAAAAAGGCACTGGGTACCATTGATAAAGCTGTGGATAAAGCCAGAGCGCATTAATTAGAATTTCTGATTAGCAAACAATAATGGAATTTTTTCATGCGCTACTAACCTTGGATGGTTGGATTGCTCTTCTGACACTGACTTTGCTGGAAATTGTTCTGGGAGTAGATAATATTATTTTTATCAGTATTCTGGCGGCAAAGGTCAGAAAAGAAGAACAGCGTAAAACAAGAAATACGGGGTTGCTACTTACGTTAGTGACCCGTATTTTATTGTTGTTGGGAATCGGGTGGATTGTCTCGTTGAAAAGTGATGTATTTGTTCTTTTTGGAAATGGATACAGCTGGAGAGATATTATTCTTATTCTCGGTGGTCTGTTCCTGATGTATAAAAGTGTAACGGAAATTCATTCTAAAGTATCAGGCGTTGATGAAGAGGTTGAACAAACGACCAAAGCATCTGTTCGGGGTGTTATTTTACAAATTATCCTGATTGATGTCGTGTTCTCTTTTGACTCGATACTTACCGCAGTAGGAATTGTCGATGAATTGGTTATTATGATTCTGGCAGTTATTATAGCTATGATTGTGATGATTTTATTTGCCAAAGCAATTTCCGACTTTATCAACGAGCGACCGACAATAAAAATGATTGCACTGGCTTTTCTTTTAACCATTGGTCTCATGTTGGTTTTGGAAGGATATGGAGAAGAAGTTCCAAAAGGATATATCTATTTCGCCATGGTTTATGCATTGCTGGTTGAGTTCCTTAATATCCGGATGCGAAAAAACCAGGAGAAAAAGAAAAAAGGAACAGCAGCATGAGTTCATCTGTTTAAAAATATTTAGCAGTCAGGATTTCTCAGAGGCATTCACTTTGTCTATATTTGCGTTATGGATAATCCGCAGGAAAGAACAACCAATGACAGATTACGGGCTAAAGCTCCGGTTAATAACCTGCTTACCGAAATAGGGAAAATGCCTCCTCAGGCTTTGGACCTTGAGGAAGCGGTGTTAGGAGCAATGATGCTGGAGAATGATGCTGTCAATGATGTAATTGATATTCTTGGTCCGGATAGTTTCTATAAAGAGGCGCATAAAAAAATCTATCGTGCTATTCAGGACTTGTTCGGAGCATCCGAACCCATCGATATTCTGACGGTAACTAATAATCTCAGAAAAAAAGGAGAGTTGGAAATGGTTGGCGGAGCATTCTATGTGTCTAATCTAACCAATCGTGTCGTATCCTCAGCACACGTTGAATACCATGCACGGATTATTGCACAGAAATATATTCAACGTGAGGTCATTCGTCTGTGTTCCGAATCCTTGAAAATGGCATACGATGATACAACAGATGTTTTTGAACTGTTGAATAAAGTCGAAGGAGACCTTTTCCAGATTGCGGAAGGAAATATAAAGAAAAACTATGATCGTCTGGATGATGTTTTGAAACAGGCGATTCTTCAGATAGAAGAGGCAGCTAAAAATAATGATGGTGTCAGCGGGGTTCCGACCGGATTCAAAGATCTGGATCGTATCACCTCCGGTTGGCAAAAATCAGATATGATTGTTTTGGCTGCCCGTCCCGGTATGGGTAAAACGGCATTCGTCCTATCGATGGCGCGAAACACTTCTGTAGATTATAATATGGGAGTAGCCGTGTTTTCGCTGGAGATGGCATCTGTACAGTTGGTAAACCGTCTTATTTCTTCCGAAACCGGTATCTCCTCAGAGAAGCTCAGAAAAGGGAATCTGGCGGATCATGAGTTTAAACAACTGCACGAACGAATTGGTAAATTATCCAAAGCACCCCTGTTTATAGATGACACGCCTGCACTTTCTATTTTTGATTTACGAGCAAAATGTCGTCGTCTGAAACGCCAGCATGATATTCAACTGGTCATCATTGACTACCTCCAGTTGATGACGGCAGGAGGTTCCGGTAAAGGAAACCGGGAACAGGAAATTTCGACGATTTCACGATCGATTAAAGAGATTGCAAAAGAAATTAATGTGCCAATCATAGCTCTGTCCCAGTTGAGCCGTTCGGTAGAAACCAGAGGGGGAGATAAGAAGCCTATGCTTTCTGACCTTCGTGAATCCGGAGCGATTGAGCAGGATGCGGATATCGTTACATTTATCTATCGTCCGGAGTATTATGGATTGATGGAAGACGAAAATGGTATGCCGACACAGGACAGGGGAGATATTATTATCGCTAAAAACCGTCACGGATCTTTGGATACGGTAAACCTGAAGTTTGTGAAGCATCTCGTTAAGTTCGCGAACCTGGATGATTTTACAGATGATCCGATGGCGCAATACAATCCTACTTTGTCGCCAAACAGAGGGTTTGAAGAAGACAATACCCCTCCGGTAAATACCTACACAGTAAAAAGTAGGATGGACTCACTGGACGATGATGATGACTTCAATCTGAATACAAACGATCTGGAAGATACCCCATTTTAAGTAGGGAGAGAATTTTTTAATCTTACTTTTATCTGAGGGATTTATTTATTCCCAATCCAGTAATTTTTCTTCGGTTGTGATCAAAGGAACCATTTTGAGTTCTTTTTTCAACTCTTCTTTGGTGCTAAAGTCCATGGGACCGAAAACAATTGTCTTCTCATCCGGATCCCATTCCAGTATCGTATACGTATTTTTAGTAAGGAAAGTCCCCAGTAACTGTGTAGCTTCACCTTCCCAGGTTATTCTGAGGGAGTGATAACTCTTTTCCGGATTTACATCATTCAAGGATTCATAGAAGAGTCCGTTTTCCTCGTCAACAATAAATCCTTTATAAGTCGTTTTTTCTTCCAGATTAATGGATTGAGATGTGAAGCTTTTTAATGATGCATCTGAACCGGAAGAAGGAATCGTTTTAATTCGCTGAGACTGTTGGTCGTAATACGCCCAGATTCCGGATTTTCGAAGTACATCCAATTCTCTGGATGGATAGTATGTATAGGTTTCTTTAGAAATACCTGTTTTTCGGATGAATGAAGGATTAAGTTTTTTACGATTGTCTTCTTGTGGCTTCCGTACTATAGTTGTTTCTCCTTCTTCCGTATCCACTTCCTGTTGTACCGTATTACTGTACAAAATTGACTCTCCGCTTTCATCGATCAACTTTTTCGCTTCTGAAATTGTAATTCGCGCCCCATTATAATAAGCAGTAACGAATGCATCCGAGATTCCAATTTTTCGAATTTCATTACGTCGGTTGACGGCAGAGGGGATGTCATCAAATTTTCCGGTTGAATAGCGGATTTGCCCCTTATCGGATAAATTTGTGTTGAGAGGCGTGATATTGTACAATTTTGATGAGGGGATCGGATAATTGTATACGCCTACCTGTACAGTGAAGAACAGTCCTTTTACGTCCTCTACTGCATCTGCTACAGCAGCGTCAGGAGCCAGGTGATAGGTGCTCTTTATGCGGGGAGAAGCAGAAGTTGATGAACTTTCAGTTACATGGATTGCCAGCAATTCTTCTCCTTCGGTGTTGTCCGTATTTACAGAAGGGGTGCACTTTCCTTCTTTAATCAGAAGATCTGCCTGAGCTACAGTCATACGTTCACCGTTACAATAGGCTACGACAAAAGCGTCTGAGTATCCCAGACTTCTGACACGGTTTTGAGCGAGATAAGCTTCTCCTTTGGAAGGGAAAATACCTACTGTATAACGAATTAGTCCTTTATTGATTTGTTCTCCGGTAACCGGATTAAATTCTTTGAAAGTATCTTCCGGAACCGGTTTGGAAAAGGCACCCACCTGTACTTTGTATACGAGTCCGCCCGGCATTTCAGGATTTATCGGAATGGGGTTGGAAGGACTGTAGACGCTGTTACCTGAATTATAATTTAACCCGACATAGACTTTTTCGACCGGTCGTAAACGAATGGGCTGAATACCTTCTAATGCCATCGAAATAAGTACGTCCTTTTCTTCGTTGATCAGAAGGGGATTTTCTTCTATTCTCCGGTTAAGTTCTTCAATTTCCTGAATGGTCGTTATCAATTGATCATTGGCGTCATTTGCTTTTTTGGAAAGGAGCTTACCTTTTGCCAACAGTTGTTCTTTCTCTGAATCGTCAACTGATTGAGCGGCTTGCTGAATGACTTCGGAGAGTTGGCTTTTTAGTCCTGCTAATTCGAGAATCAGATTTTCCCGTCGACGCTCGAGTAATTGAAGTGTATTGATATCATTGCTTAATTCTCTGAATCCTTTTTTCTGAGCAATACGTATTATTTCTTTGTCTTCTTGTTGAGCAGTTGTTTCAGCAGAAGAAACGGTCAAATTGTCGAGAAGCGTTGGTGGTTTTGAGTGAACGGATTGGTTTTTACCGATCGTTTCTTCCAGTTTTGTAATTTCCTCTGTTAGACGATCGTATTCGGCAGTCATATTACCGATTTCAACTTCAATACTTGGTCTTCGTTTTTTAGAAGCCGTATCGAATTCTTTTTTCAGGTGAAATAACTCCAGTTGAATTCGTTTTTGTTCTTCTTTCAATTGAAGAAGGAGGTATTCTTCCTCTTCCGTACCATATAGGTTCTGACGTTCTTCGTTTGTAAACAATGTTTGTTCTATCTCGGTTTCGTTTATGCGTGTTTGTTGCTGTTGTTGAAGTTCTTCTAACTGATCACGTTGCTCAATAGTGTGTTTAACCAGCGATGTTTTTTCTTTTTTAGAAGAAGAATTTTTCACTTGTTCAATATCCTGTAGCGTTTCTCTTGTTTTTATATCCAATAAAACAGACGAGGCATTTACCACTGCGTCGGATGACTCGTTTTCTGATAATTCCCGGGAGGTTGAAGCCAATTCCTCTTTCTGGCTGAAAAGTAGTTCCTGCTCCAGTTCAAGGTTCTTCTTTTCTGCTTTTTCAAGTTGTTTAACCAGTTGCTTTCTTTCTTTGTTTGTAGCAGACTGTTCAAGTTGTGTAGTAAGTGAGGTTATTTCTGCACGGGAAGTTGCCACTTTTTCCTGATTGTTTCGAATTTCAGGATTTACTGATACGTTTGTTGTGTTGGGCTGATAAGTAACCTGCATTTCAGAAAGCAATCGGTCAATCGTTTTTAATTGCGTTTCAGTAGTTGTAATTTCTTTTTGGATATTGTCTTGCTGAACGGGATCATTGATCTTTTGTTTTTTCTCTTGTAGAGTTTCAAGGTAGTCTTCCAGACGACTCTTTCTGTTTATTAATTGATTTTCAGAAGGATCTGAATCGGAAGTTTCAAATAAATCGGCTACACCAGCCTGATTTCTTGACAGATCCGCACTAAAGTTTTCTGGCGTACCGGCAGTTAGATTTTCAGACTGGCGTATCTGTTCCAGCTCATTGACTTCATTCTCCGTTTTGTTTTTCAGTGTTGTTAACCTGCTGATTTCTTCCTGAAGGGAGCTGTTTTCAACTTCATTACTGCGTTTTTTTTCTGCTCTTTCAATGGCTTCATCAATAGCAGCCAGCAGTTCTTTTTTTGTACTGAGCAAAAGATTTGTATCCTCAGGGTTTTGCGTACTTTCAATTTGCTGTATTCTCTGCTGAAGTTCAACTACTCTTTTGTCTGTAGTTCCTTCCTGATTATTGGACGGAGTACTTGTGTCGGTTGATATAGCAAGTTGATTTTCATGTTCACGAATGCGTGCCTCAATTTGAGCGTGTAAGTCTGAAAGAGTTGATTTTTGTTGCAGAAGCTGTTCGTTATCCGGGTGTTTGGTAATGTTTGACGTATTTTCGTCAAGTGCTTTTTCCAGAAGAGAAACCAGTTCTTTTTCTTTTTGAAGACGTTGTTCAATCGTCGCTGAATTACTCATGCGCTCTAACTCCTCTCTGGTACTGGCAATTTCAGTGCTGTAGGCATCCGAAACTGGAACAGTAGTTTGTTGCGATACCTGAGTTTCCGTTTGATAAGCCGCTACTTTTGCTTTGTTGAGCGTTTTAATCTCTTCTTCCAGGTCAGCTTGTAAAGCGGTTACTTCATTTCGCTTTGCAAGGATGCGGCTGTTTTCCGGTTCATCACGCAATTCGTTGTCAATTACTGTGAGTAGTTTCCGAACTTTGTTTAAAAGAATAGTTCGCTCTTCAATTTGTTGGTCCAGTTCCTTTTCTGTAGTACTACTTTCTGACAGTCGGCTGAAGTTATCAGAAAGTGTTTGGATCTCGGTGCTGAGTTGACTGATTTTTTTCTCGCGGGCAGCAAAAGATTCTTGTTGTTCCGTTTCGTGGAGTTTCTTGATTTCAGTTTCTACATTCGCAATCGTTTGTTGAAGCCCTTGCAGCTCATTTTGTAACTGTTGGTTAGCGGGATCGTTTTGAATTTCTGATGCAAGATTCTGAGCTAATTCTTCTGCTTCCTGAATAAAATGTTCTCGCTGGACAATCGACTCACGCATAGAAGCATCTGATCGAGAAGAAATATTTGTGTAGCGTTCTTTCAGGGTTTCCGAACCACCGAAAGGGATTAATTCGCTGGAGTTATTTTCCGGTTCATTAGCAGATACTTCGGGCTCTGCTTCACCAAGTAGTACGAGCATATTTTCCCGATCTTTAATGGATTGCTCTAACTCACTTATTTTTTCTTCCAGTACTTTTTTCTGTGTAACAACCTCTTCTGAGGATGTATTATCAAGTGATTGCAAATGCTCTTCCAGTTTTTTCACTAAGTCCCTATCATTTTCATTCAGGGATTTAAGTTTTCTGGGGACATTATTGATTTTTTCGGAAGTTGAATTTTTACTCGTATAATCAGGAGCAATAGTTGCAATAACAGCCTCAGCAATAACTTCTTCTTCACCCGGAGGATCGCCAATAGGTTTCAGTTCTTCTATATACTGTTTTTTAGCTGCTAATTCTTCTTTAAGTTGCGTTATTTCTGCCGTTATAGCTTTTTGTTGTTCAGCGGAAGAGCTATTTTGACGTTCTGTCTCTTTACGATTGATCTCTTTTGAAAGTTCAAAAACCCATTGCTTTTCAATAGCAAGACGTTCTTTGGCTTTTTCTTCTGGTGTTTTGTCAGAAGAAATAAGATTATTCTCTTGTTCCATTAAGCGTGGGTTGATAGCAGCAACCTGCTTACTGGTAGGGGATTGAGAAGAAAGATCAGAGTTATTTTCCTGTGTGGTTGAATTAGTCGTTGTCGAGTTATTGGTTGTAGGAGTCGTTTTTGTTTCGGTGTTGGTTGTTATATTTTCTGAGCTATTAGCAGATTGCTCAATACGCTGTTTGAGTTCCGATTGAACGGTTGTCGTGGTTTCTACAAAAGAATCTATTCTTTCCTGGTCAGCGAGGTGTGAAGATGCAACGATACGATTACTGATCTGATCGTGAGAGATTGTATTGGAAATTTCACTATCAGTAATATCCCGGGTTTTATCAATAGCCGATTTTTTTGCAATCAGTTCATTTTCTTTTGTGCTTTCTTTTGCTATCTCCCGCTGTTTGGAAGAAATAAGTTCTTCATCCGCACGATTATCTGTTTGGAGACGATCAATTTCGCGGTCAATAATTTCGATATCCTTTTTCTTCGAAAATTCTTTTGTTTTTTCAAGGGTTTGGATTTCTTCGTTTCTTTTTCGAATGGTCTCTTCTAACTTTTGTACTTCGTTGCGGAGTTGATTTGCTTCTGAAATTCCGCTTTTCTCTTCCGTTTTACTGTAAAGTAGTTGTGCAGCAGACTGTTTATTGGATGTGTTGAAGTGCTTTTTAATGTATTCTCCGTTATTGCGGGCAAGCTGATTAACTTTATCTTTCAGATTGTCAGAGCTTACATCAGAAAGTACGTCTGCGACTTCTTTTGATTGATTGAGGTACTGCTCATTGAATTTTTGCTCTTTGCGCATTTCCTCATAAACAATCATGGCTTGTTCCGCTTTCCTGATTTCCCGCTGAACTGTATTTTTCTCGGCAATTGCCTGTTCGATAAGCGTTTCACCTTTGGTCAGGTTTTCAGAGGTTGCAGCTTGTTGTAGCAACAGGTCTGCCAGTGAATCAGAAGTTGCAGCTTGTTGTAACGCCTGTTCCGCAACCATAAGTAGTTTATTTAACTCCTGATCAATCTCTTTGGCCTCCAATTCGAGACGTTCGACATCTTCCTGAGCAATATCTTTCAGTTCTGTTGAATTATACCGATCCAGGTTTAGCTGGGATAATAGTTTCTTCTCGTCTTCCAGTTTATCTAAGGCATCCAGATCGAAAGCATCGCTGTTGGGCTTCAGTTGGGCTTTATTTTTAAGAATCTCAGCAACGATAGAAGCCGCATCTTCAATCTCTTCATCAAAAAGATTATCTACACGAACCAGAGCGTCTCCATTTTCTTCGTATTCGACAATACTCTGTTTTAAAGGCTTTAGTTCGGTCATAAAAGGAGCCTGAAATTCAGCTGTATGCTGATCGGGTTCGCCTTCCACTTGTATGATGTATTCGTAACGACCTCCTTTGGGAAGTGTTACTATATATCCACCATCCGTTTTATTAGATGTGTACGAACCAATTTTTCTTCCGCTGGCGACATCTCTGACCTGAATCGAAGCGGATTTATTCTCCGGATTGATCGCTGATGCAAATTGTCCTTTGAGAATAACCATCTGGTCAGGGGAGCGCTGTACCCGCATTTTGTAGACGTGAATTTTACCATCCTGACTTTGGCGTGCCGAGGCAAAAAAAGCATTTTTATCCAGAGAGTCAATAACGTAAAAAAGATCATCGTCTGGAGAAGATATGGCAAAATCCATATTTTCTGCATCACCAAAACTATCATCATCAGGAAAATAGGGAGCACGAAAAACATCATATCCCCCCATACTATTATGTCCTTTTGATGAGAAGTATAGAAAGCGACCGTTCGGGTGCATGTATGGAAAATCTTCATCATAATTGGTATTGACGCCTCCCCGTACTTTTTGTGGAAGACCCCAGGAACCGTCCGGAAGTTTTCGGCGGACATAAATATCCTTTCCGTGTTTTCCATCCTCCCCATAGCTGGAATAGTAAATTTGTGTTGGGTTGGCCGGAAAATGGATTAAAGGTGTATGATTGTTCTTTTTATCCTGTTTGGTTTGAAATTCTTCCGTAACCAACAGGGTTCCCCCGATGTTGGATAAGTCATAAAGCCGGAAAAAATCCTGAAATGCAGTTAATCTCCGACTTTCAATAATCAGCTCGCTGAGCCTGCTTAACAATTTTTTCCCGTTCTGAGCCATCTCGATCTGCCTGTCGACATCCAGATGCATAGCAGCTCTGCTTCCTGCTACTTCTTTATATCTTTTATAAAATTCGATGGCTTTATTAAATTCGAAGGTCAGATGGAAAGCCTTTCCGAGGTAATAAAAAGCTTCTTGTTCAACAGCTTCACCTTTTACGGCGTAATTGAGGTATTTGAAGGCGTCCTGTTTTCTGTCCGAGTTAAAAAGAAGACAGGTTCCGTATCTGTAATTGTAATTATGATCCCTGGGTTTTAAGGAGAGTAATCTTAGGTATAGGGGAGTAGCCTCAACAAATTCCTCTTTTGCAAAGAACGCATCAGCCTTCTCTTTTAGTTCATCTTCTGTCTGGGAAAATGCGAATTGAGATAACAGCAGAACTATTACCCATAAGGTGAATTTTTTATATGGTTGACATCGTTTTAGCACATTAATTGCGTCCGTTTTTACTTTAAGTAAGACGGATAAAATACTTAATTTGCACTAAGTTACTTCAAAAATTGAGCCTAAGAATCAATTTCTATTGAAATGGTACGATTATTTTCGGAAAAGGTTCATTTTATTTTCATTGCCTTTGAGCAGTCTTCCGATGTTTTTGTGATGCGTAATAATAACCGCTAACGCCAGTAAAACGGAAAAGGCACGTAACCAGATAAAATTGTTTTTGAAAATAAATTCCAGTGCCAGTGGAAAACAGAGGGCAGCCAGAATAGCTCCGAGAGATACGTATTTCGAAAGGATAAAAGTAATCAGAAATACTCCCAGGCATATTGCTGCGGCAGGGGGGTGTATACCAATAATTACTCCCAGTGAGGTAGCAACACCTTTCCCTCCTTTAAATCCGGCAAATAAGGGGAATACATGTCCCAGAACGGCAGAAAGTGCAGCGACCAGTTGATAGTTTGTAGTTTGTTCTACACCATCGGAAGAAAAAAAGACGGGGACACTTACAGCGAGAACTCCTTTTAGAATATCAACTGCCAAAACAATGCTACCCGGTTTTTTTCCCAGTACACGGAATGTATTGGTTGCCCCGGCATTTTTACTGCCATGTTCTCTGACATCCGTCCCGTAAAAAACTTTGCCTACCCACACGGCAGTTGGAACTGAACCGAGTAGGTAAGCAATTATTCCGAAGATGATAAACTCCATAGTTATTACTCCATTAATCGTTTAAATGAACTTTGGTACGTTGGATTTCCGGTAACATCGTATTCAAAGTTCTTTGACTTACGTTTTTCCGGTTTAATCGTTGTAATTTGTTCTTCAAACTCTTTGTCAGAAGAGTAAATCAATAGTTTACCTTCTTTCTTGCGTACTTCGTAATTGTAATAATATAGTTTTCCTCCGGGAACTTCAATATTTAAACCAAAGCGATCTCCGGTAGGAGTCTTGTAGAAAGCTGCCTGAACCGGCATTGCTTTCATAACAGGTTCTCCGTAAATACTAACTAAAGCCGCTTCATTTTGAGAAGAAACAAGCCCCCTGAATTCCTGATCTCTTGAGATGGATCTAAGTTTAACTCCTGAGATAATGAATGTAGATTCAAGTTCGGAAGGCATCTTTTTAACTTCTCCCTTTAATGTATAATCGGATTTTAATTTATCAGCTGTTTTGACGTCTGCCCAGTTTGCTGTTGCTGATTCAAGAGTAGACAAATCAAAATTCATTGGTTTGAGTTCCGGCATAGCAAGAATGGATTCTGCGGTCTTCTCAAAAATACTCTTATCTACTTCCATACGGATACGGATTGTAAGATTGGCTGTCGTTTCTCCCTTTTGTTGATTATAGTTCATCGTTCCTACAGCATCAACTTTTACTTCGGAAAAGTCCAGTCCCAGGTCTACATTTCCATCTCCGTTCATCGAGCAGGTTCCCGTATGGAGAGAGACATAGTTTCCGATTTCACCGATATTCAATAATTTTTCAGGTGATGCAATCTGGAATTCTTTACTGTCTCTGTTATACTGCAATAAACCTGTTGCTGTCAAGACTTTCTTATCCTCTTTGTTTCTAAGGGAAGAGAGGAAAGTAGGGTAGAGTTCTGTGCTGTCAATATCCTGAGAGAAATGCCAGACAATTCCGGCTGAGAGTGATTCGCCTTCGAGAGACTTCATATCTTCGGTAACCGGGATTTGAATATTCTTCGGATTCAGACGTGCTTTGAAACTCATCCAGTTTTTCGCAAAAGCATCGCAGTTGTGCTCAATTTTTGTAGCTCCTTCAAAAAGCATTTCAGGATCAGCAGCATTCATGCGTACATTTCCATAGAAATAGAATTCAGGACTTAGCTTGAATTCTGCTGTCTCAGCTATTTTTCCTTCTGCAATGGTTTGATAAGAAGTGTCCAAATATACTTTACTGATCGGAATCAGGAAGAGGTTACTATCAATATCATAGTAAGGATAATCTCCTTTCGCTGTATAGGCACGACGAGCTGTGATAGAAGTCGTGGCATTTACAATCTGATGGTATTTTGTGATGTAGTTTGCTACAATGCGCGAGTTCTCAAAATCATCCAGTTTTGCCTTTTTCCGGATAACGACCTTCATACTATCCGGGAAAATACGTGCATCGGCGATATCAATATGATCTACTTTTTCACAGAAAATGGTTTTTGACTTCATCTCAAAACGGGCTTTGGGAGCAAGGAAGTTGAGTGAATCCTGGTCTTTGTGAGTAGAGAAGAAGTTCGATCCGGCTAAATCCAGGTCGGTATTAATATCGATTCGTGAATCTTTCTCTTTGTACAATTCCATTTCATCACTATCCATAAACCAGTTGAACATGTCCATGTGACAGACATACTGGTTGATAGGGAACTCTACTTTCGATTCACCGGCATTGGACTTGAATTCTCCTTTTCTGTCTTTAAAACTAACGTGACATTGCACGTTATCCGTTTTAAACGCAAGCGCATCATCCGGGTGAAGTCCTTCTTCCTGATCTGAAAGTTTGAAAGCGGATGTATCAGCATCAATATCCCAACGTTTGAATGAGAAGTTGGTTGAATTGAGATTTGCGGATTTAAAGTCAAATGCTCCCCGACCTTTTACACCGGAAGGGCGAACATAAGCGATCCCGTTGAAGTTTGCTTCTTTTTCGAAGAAAAGCATAGGTTTTTGGGTCGTTCGCGCCTTTAATACGTTTCCTTTTGGAACATAGGTTATCAGGACATCTTCTCCTGAAATGTCAGGAGTTTGTACACCCGTTTCCTGTCCTTTATTGGTGAAAAGGGCATACCCGATGGTGGAGTCGGGCATGAATGTAAATGCTTTGGAAACAGATAAAGAGGTAACATATTCAATTTCCCCACTTCCCTGTAATCCATTATTACTAAGTACAATTTTGTTTTTATAACGGGATCCCGTACCATAAAAATCATATCCTTTTTCCGGCACCTGCTGAACAAACCCTAAAGAGTAGTCGGGCATTATTTTTAGATCTTCGCGGAACTTGGGGAAAATACCCCCGGATGTCATTTCTCCTTTAAATCGTGCTGCTTTTTCGACAAAATTGTCTAATGAATCGAATTCAAAAGGGTCTAGCGTGAAGTAAAAACGTAAGCTGTCATAAGCGCCCCGGTGGATTTTTCGATCATTGTAGAATACTTTAGAGGGCGCTTTGGAAATCAACTTCGGATAGTCGGTAAATTCTTCGGTTTTCATTCCGGAGCGGTTTTCCGGATTGTCAACTAGAATTTCTCCTTTTATTCCCGTTATACTGGAAAAAGTACGGATAGGTCTGTTTCCATCCGATTCCTGAAGGGGACGTACACGCATATACGCCATGTCCGATTCAAAAATATTGATTTTGTTATTCGTATAGTCAAATGCACCGTCGTTAAGATGTACTTCCCATCTTCCTGCATTTACCCAACCTTTAAACAGGAAATTACGGTTCTCTTTGATGGTCACTTTATCATCTTCCGGGAATACCTGCGTGTTTTGAAGGTCAGATATATTGACCCTGTTTATTGCTTGTAAATTCAAATCCAGAGTTCCCAAATTTAAACGACCGAATTCCTGCATCAGTTTACGGGCATAATTTTCTTTTTCATACTTTTCTTTCATTTGTTTCAGGAACGGATCACGTTCGATCTCTTCGCTGCTGTATCCGTCCAGACTTTTAGGACGCATATCTGAAACAAAAATAATGTTGTCATAGTCGATTTTCGAAGCTTTAGCTTTTACAAATTGTTCCGTTTTGGGCAGTACAGTAACAATTCCTCCATCAATGTCATACGAAAGGAAGCCGTAATTGGCAAGCTCAAGCAAAAGTGGTTTTACTTGTTCAATTGTTTTACCAAGTGCAGAGGCTGCTTTTCCTTCCGGCAAAATATACTCATCGTACTTGTACGTGTAACGATTTAAAGCGACTAGTGGATGTGCAGACACATTTCCCTGAAGTTTGTCATAGAGTTCTCCATTGTAATAAGCGAGTGATTCGTAACGAGAAATACGTTGTTCCTGAGATATTCCTTCACTCCATTTAAAGATAAGGTCAGTTCCTTTTCTCTCCCAGATAATCCGGTCGACGTATGCTTCCAGTTTATGATAACTCATTATGAATGGAGCCATTGAAATCCCCGTTTTTCCCCGGTTCATTTCCACTGCATCACGATCTCTGAAAAAAGTAACATTTACTCCCGGATGAAAAACACTGTCCTTAAGACCTGTCTGAATTTTGATAGACGCATTGTTGGCGATCATTGATTTATCATCAATATAGACTTCCTGACTACTGGTTTTCAGAAATGGAGAACCATTCCGATAGAAAATCATGGATGCTTTTTCGGATTGTGTACCGACACCAACAAACGAAGATCCTTTGAGAGAGAAACCGCCTTCGTAGTCTACTTCAGGCATAATGTTTTTTATTTTCAATCTTTTCTCAAACGAGTTAAATTGTGGATAAACTTTGTCTATTTCCCGAGCAAAATTCATGGTTCGTTCCGATAGTGTTCCCTGGATCGGTTGAGAAAAATAGGGCGTTTTTAAGGTTACTGTATCACAGTTGTAATTGGTAGTTTTCAAAGAGATTCGATACCCGTTAAGGGTTGCGTAGGTTTCCTCAGGTGACAACCCTACTTTTTCCCAGGTAACTTTCCCCCCGGTACCGTTCCATCTTTCTTTCAATACTTCATAAGCACCAGTTGTCTGATAGATAACAGCACTGTCCTTAAAAGGAACTTTGTCGTTAGTTCTGTTGTCATTATTGATAATATAACAAGCAAGAGTAGCGTCTGTAAAGTGGATTTCAGGTCCGTCTTTTTCGTAGACGAAAGTATAATTACCACCTCTGATTTTCCATTGATAATTTCGGGTTTCGTTCAGGACTCCATTGGAAAAGAAATTGGCCGATGCTCCGATAAAATCTTTAAAACGGGAGACATTTCGACTATCGAGCATTTTATCAACGGATTCGTGCCAGGCTTTGTAACTGGCAGCAGGCTGTTCGGTCTTTACAAAGGAATAAATGGAAAATGTATAATTATAAAATTCCGGGTACGCTTTGAATCGTTTTGTTTCCATTGTGTTACAAGTAGTAACCATCTGGCTGAAGTAATTATCGGACAATTCCCCGCCAAGAATCATCGGTTCAAAGTCCTTCATGAAATCACGGGAAAGTTGCGGGTCATGCGTAGCTAAAAATTTAGCGAGTTCCTTGACAAACTTTTCACGATTGTTCGAAAAAGACTGACCGAATAACTGTGAGGTGGTTAAAGAAAGGAGTAAGAATAAAATGCTAATTTTTTTCATAACCTGCAATTTTTTACATAATTCAAGTGTCCGTCAGAAATAGATATCTGACCAACTTATTTTATAAACTCAAGACATGCCCAATTATCTCTGGAGAGCATCCCTTTATACGTAAGCCCGTTTTCTGTAGCACACTGTTTTAAATCTTCAGCGTCTGAAACAAAAAATCCGCTGAGAAAAAGTTTGCCGCCCTCGTTCAGGCTCTCGGCATAATGCTGCATATGAGCAGTTAGTACATTTTTATTGATGTTGGCAAGAATCAGGTTAAAATATTTCCCGTTAATCAGATCAACATTTCCTTTCAGAGGTGTTATCTCATGACAGTTATTTCGTGAGCTATTGTCAATCGCATTTTCGTATGCCCAGTCTTCAATGTCAATAGCCAGAATTTTTTTTCCTCCCAGTTTTTCGGCTACTATAGCTAAAACGCCGGTTCCTGAACCCATATCGAGTATTTCTGAAGGAACTGATTTCATGTCCATCAAAGCTTTACACATCATCCAGGTGGTTTGATGATGACCGGTACCGAATGACATTTTAGGTTCGATATATACCGTAAGTTCTTTTTCCAGTGATGCATCATGAAAAGGAGCGAGGATTGCCAGCTGTTCTTCTACAAAAACCGGTTCAAAATCCGATTCCCAGGCTGCGTTCCAGTTTTGTTCTTCAATTGTGTTGATCAGGAGCTCTGCTTTGACTTCTTCAACTTCATTTTGAAAAACAGCTAATTGCCGGACCTCTTCTACATGAATTTGATCTTCCGGAGCATATGCTTTAACGCCATATTCGGTATCCACAAAACTGTCACATCCCAGTTCTGCTAACTCGGCTACAATAATTTCTGACCAGGGAGTTTTTGGGGTCAACCGGATGTCGAATTCAATATAATTCATCTGTCTGTTTATCGTTTTCGGGCAATTTGAAGAAAGTCTTCTGCTTTAAGAGAAGCCCCACCAATTAATCCACCATCAACATTTGGCATCGAAAATAACTCTTCGGCATTTGAAGGATTACAACTTCCGCCATAAAGAATAGTCGTTCTATCGGAAGTATCCTGACGATACTTCAGCTGAACTAGTGAGCGAATAAAACTGTGCATATCTTCCGCCTGTTCTTTTGTTGCTGTTTTTCCTGTTCCAATAGCCCATATTGGCTCATAAGCTATAACGACTTTTGCAAAATCCGTTACAGGTAAATGAAACAAACTTTCTTCCAGTTGTCGCTGTACATATTCTTCCTGTTCTCCTTTTTCTCTGATCTCCAAAGGTTCTCCGCAGCAGAATACTGGAATAAGATCATGAGAAATAGCTGCATTTACTTTCTCTTTCAGAAAAGCGTGGGACTCACCAAAATATTCTCTTCTTTCAGAGTGTCCTATCAAAACAGCATCGACGCCAAGTTGTTTTAACTGCGCTACAGAACTTTCGCCTGTATAAGCACCTTTCTCTGCCGGATGGAAGTTTTGAGCCCCAATAAGAATGCGGGAACTGTAACTGCGGGCTGTCAAAAGTGCATCTAAATAAATGTGTCCGGGAAAGACCATCAGGTTTACTTCATCCTGAACATCTTCACTGCGCAATTCAATTTCTCCGAACAGACGAACCGCTTCGTCTTTGTTCAGATTCATTTTCCAGTTTCCGGCTACTGTTTTTTTTCTCATAATTACTTCAAGTAGTTTTTCTTAATGGTTTCAAATGACGGAAGTCCTCTGTGTGGATATTTAGCTTTGACAACAGCGTTTTGGATCAGTAATAATCCCGGGTTCGAACGGCAAACCGCTTTTAATTCGATACGGTCGTTTGTAAATGCTGCCACATCAAATGCATTTGTTTTTCGGAATTCATCAATCTCTGATTTTACCGAACCGCAGATCATAATGAAAGGAATGTTATTTTCTTTTGCTTTTTCAGCAATTTTCTTGATCTCGTCCAAAGAACTCCAATCGGCATTCTTAATATCTTCAACAGATAAAATGAAAATTGAAGGGGCGTTGAGAATCAAATCAATCACTTTTACTTCACCAAGTTCCGGGTCAATTACAACCGCTGAGGATTGAACAAATGTAGAGTCATATTCCTCGGCAAAGAATTCTGTTTCCGGTATTGTATCCGAAATTCCATAAACATCGCTTGTCATGACAACTGCCTTTATGTAGCTGTCTTTAAGTAGTTCCGCAATAACAGGTAATTGTTTGTCGTATTCGGAAAGCTGGGAAACATCAAGAGTAGGACCAAACTGTTCCGTAATAGAAGGCAGTAATGGCTCTACAATTACATTAGCGGTCATCGTATCAAATGCCCAATTCTGGTCTTCCCATATTTTAGAAGTCATATACTCCTCATTGGTCATTTTTTTGATTTCTCCTGTTGTTACATTTTTATAATCAAAAGTGTTTTCTACAACCCCATCAATACCATCATTCATTTTTTCTATAAGATTACTACCGACAGCATAAGGTCTGTAATCCTTTAAAGGAAGATATAGTAGGACGTAAATGACAAGGATCACCGTAATAACAGTAGAGAAGAGAATTGCTCCCCAATCATTCCCAAGGTATTTGCCACCACTTCTTCTGATCCACATCGAACCTAGTAGTGTGATGAATGCAAATAGAATTGGGAAATACCAACCGAATACCCAGGAGAAAAATACGACAACTGCCATTGCAGTAACACTGAGTACAATGCTATCTCTTTTTGTGTTTTTAAGTAGAGAGAATTGCATGATAAAAATGATAAGGACAAAATAGCCAACCACGATGTCTTTCCAGAAAGATTCCTGTGGTGTCAATGACCTGCCAACAGAACCTTTTAGTGCATCACCAAAACATCCGCAATCGGTTACACATTGAACCGTTCTTGTTTCGGCAACTACAACTTTTCCGTTTTTATTAGAGAGGATGGTAAGGTCTTCACGTGTTTCCGTCTTAGCTATGTAATCTATTGCCTGAGGGGAGTCGGTTGCAAACTCCATTTTTTTCGTAAATGTATCTGCCGGGTTACATTCTTTGGTGTGCCAGGTTAGTGCTGTGAAAAACAACATCATTCCCAAAAGTAACCAGGCCGCGAGCTTAATGCGGGCTCCCAGAATAACCATAATTCCCAGAACAATCTCGACTACACAGATAATCACAGAAAGAATAAGTGCGTATTCGATGAACCCTTCAAGGGTAAAGCTATCCCATCCCAATAAATCTCTAACACGATATGCTAATGCACCATCTTCAAAATATTCCTCCAGCTTATAGGCAAACCCTTTCGGGTCATTGGCTTTTACAAGACCTGAAACAATAAATAAACCTCCTACAAAAGCCCGGGCAACATACGACATCAGGTACAGACCTTTCAACGCAAAAAGCCCGGCAAATGAACCGATGAATACAATGTATCCTGTGGGGATTAACCATTGGGTACTTTCATGAGCAGGGTGATAGCCCATGGCGAGAAATACCAGTCCAAGGATATTGAGTAAAATTAGGCCAATGTTAACAGGAAGGGAACGCCCTTCAATAAGCAATTTTGCAGATTTATTGGGTCGTAGTCTCATACGTATCGTTTTTTAGTCATTCTTTTGTTCTCCGATGTGAATTAATGCAAAAACGGCATAATTCAACATGTCATAGTAATTTGCGTCGATTCCTTCGGAAATTATGGTTTTACCACTATTGTCCTCAATTTGCTTTACACGAAGGATTTTCATTAAAATCATGTCTGTTAGAGAGGAAATACGCATATCCCGCCATGCTTCACCGTAATCATGATTTTTCTTTTCCATCAACTGCATAGCAGCATCTATGTAATGATCATAGAGTTCAAGAGCTTCCATTGCAGTAAGGTCAATCGACAATTCATTGCCTTTATCGACCTGAATTAATGCCATTACACAATAATTGACAATTGCGATGAATTCATCTTCAATAGATTCGCCTACTTTATTAGTACCTGTTTCCTGAATCGTACGAATCCGTTGTGCTTTAATGAAAATCTGATCTGTGAGAGAACTGGTTCTGAGAATTCGCCATGCTGTACCGTAGTCCTTTGTCTTTTTGGCAAAAATTTCCCTGGATTTCTCAATCACGCGGGTATATTGCTCAGTAGTATTGTGCATTTTTGTAATTTCCGTTTTTCAAAGGTGAAGATAAACATTTTCAGATAATGAGGAGTATTAATTGCAGAGGTAATATTATAACATTCGACAAACCTAAAATTATGGGGGTTGTAAACCTGACCCCGGATTCTTTTTTTGAGGGAAGTAGGAAGCAGACTATTGATGCTGTTGTTCAGTCGGTTGAAAAGATGTTGCAAGAAGGTGCAGATATAATTGATCTGGGAGGATTTTCGACGCGTCCCGGAGCCGGGGAAGTGGATGAAAAGACTGAAATCGACAGGCTGGTTCCGGTTGTCAGAGAATTGAACAAACGATTTTCTAAAATTGTGATGAGTGCGGACACCTTCCGGTATACAGTCGGGAGGGCTGTTTTGGATGAGGGAGTTTCTATTATCAATGATATCTCCTTTGGAGCAGAAGGAAGGTTGATCGGGTTGTGTGCCGACGAGAAAGTGCCTTATGTTTTGATGCACATGCGTGGTACTCCGACAGATATTATGAAAAACGCTGAGTATGGCAGTGTGACTGCGGAGGTGTTTTGTGAATTGCAAATGAAAACGGAGCAATTGCGACGAGAAGGACTTGTTGATGTTATCATAGATCCGGGGTTTGGGTTTAGTAAGACTTTGGAGCAGAATTATGAGTTGCTGAACGGATTGGAGTTACTCAAAAAACTGAATAGACCCTTATTTGTAGGGGTGAGTAGGAAAACTATGATTCATAAACTACTCCAGATGAATGCAGATCAAGCCCTAAATGGAACAACTGTGGTGAATACAATAGCCTTGTTAAAAGGAGCTGATATTCTTCGCGTACACGACGTAAAAGAAGCTGTCGAGGCGAGAGAGATTGTTTTGAAGCTACAGTCGTTTAATCAAACCGATAAACGGATGTCCCTTTGATAAATACTTCTTTGGCGTAGTTGTTGCCAAAAGAAACCGCTTCACTAATCGGGTTGTGCAGTATCGTGAAAGTAGCGTCCTTGTAAGGTTCTAGAGAACCTTGTTCGTTGTCTTCAAAAGCTGCCATTGCTGCCCAGATAGTCATTCCTCTCAGGGTTTGCTCCAGTGTAAGGCTTTCGTCTTTCAGGTAGCCGTCCAGTGGTTCTCCTGCCAGATTTTTTCGGTTTACAGAAGCTTCAATTGTAGCAAAGGGATTAACGTCTTCAACGGGGAAATCGGTTCCTAATGCCAGTATCCCATTTACAGAAAGCAAAGACCGGTAAGCATACGACCATTTTTCTCTTTTTTCTCCAATTCGATCTCTTACAAAGCGCATGTCTGATACGGCATGAGTAGGTTGTACAGAGGGAATGATACCGCCTTTTTTGAATAAGGGAATGTCTTCCGGTTGAACAATTTGTGCGTGTTCTATTCTCCATCTCAGGTCTTTGCTGTCGCCAATCACTTCGTTCATTGTATTCAAAACACTTCTGTTGGTGGAATCCCCGATGCAATGAACGTTCAGTTGGTAACCCATCTCTTTCGCCTGTTCGGCAATGGCTTTTATTTCCCGGATTGATTGCACGAGGAACCCATGTGTATGTGGTGCGTCCGAGTAGGGGTGGGTGAGACAGGCCCCCCGTGACCCAAGTGCTCCGTCGCCAATGATTTTAAAAGACCGTACATGCAGGTGATCTGTTTTCAATACACCTGTTGTTTTCGCAAACTCCATTTCTCTTTCATTTGGAAATAACATGGCGTAGATGGAAATTTTTAATTTCCCTTCTTCTTCCAATTCCTGAAGAAGTTCAAGATCGTTTAGACTGATCCCGGCTTCGTGGATGTTGGTGATTCCGTATTGAAGTAATTCTTCCTGCGATTCCAGTAAGGCTTCTTTTAGTTTTTCTGTTGATAATCCGGGTAAAATCGGGCGAATTAGATCAATGGCATTGTCAAGGAGTATACCGGTTAACAAGCCTTCTTCATTGATAATTATTTCTCCGCCCTCTACCGGTTGAGCAGTAATTATTCCTGCTTTCTGAAGAGCTGCGTTGTTTGCCAGTACAGCATGCCCGTCTATGCGAAAAAGAACAACAGGTTTGTCAGGAAAAATTTCATTGAGTTCACTATTGTCCGGTAATTCGTTATTGCTCCACAAGGATTGATCCCATCCTTTTCCGATGATGAAATCAGAACCGTTCTGTGCTTCAAAACGTTCCAGTCGACTGATAATTTCTGAAAGTGAACGGCTTCCGGTCAAGTCACAGTTTAATTTTTTCTGAGCGAGTCCAAAAATATGTGCGTGGGCATCATAAAAACCGGGATAGATTTCCCTTTTTTCTGCATTTAAAGTGGTGCCTCTGTACTTATTCAGTATCTCACGTTCCGGTCCCAATTCGATGATTTTCCCATTTTTGATAGCCATTGCTTCAAAAACGTCTCCGTGCAGATTGAGGCTGTAAATCTGGGCATTGTGAATAATAAGGTCAGCTTTTTCTCCTTTAAAGCAAGAAGAAACAAGGAAAAGAATACTAAAAAGAAAAGGGAACAGTAATTTCATGATACTTAGATTTCTTTGTGAAATTGTGTTGCATTGGCTTGTGCCGTTGGCATAATCAGCAGGTCATTGATCGTAACATGAGCGGGGCGGCTTACGACAAAATCCACGGTGTCAGCAATGTCCTGGGCGAAAAGAGGTGTAAAACCATTGTACACTTCTTTAGCCTGTTTTTCATCTCCCTTAAAGCGCACAAGAGAAAATTCTGTTTCTGCTGCTCCGGGAGCTATGTTGGTTACTTTTATGTTGAATGGAAGTAAGTCTATTCGCATAGATCTTGAAAGAGCGTCCACGGCGTGTTTGGTAGCACAATAGACATTCCCTGATGGATAAACTTCTTTACCGGCAATTGACCCGAGGTTGATGATATGACCACTTTCTTTTTTCTTCAGGAACGGAATGATTAATTTGGATACGTAGAGTACGCCTTTAATGTTCGTGTCAATCATTGTATCCCAGTCATTCAAATCTCCCTGATCGATAGAAGATCTTCCTGCGGCAAGTCCGGCATTATTCACCAATACATCAATAGATTCGAGTACTTTTTCGGGTAAAGTATAAATAGCATTTTGGCAGGAAATGTAATCCTGAACATCAAAAGTCAGACAATAAATTTCACCGGCTTGTCCGGAGAGTTCTTCTTTCAGTTTGTCCAGGCGTTCTTTTCGTCTTCCAGTAAGGATGAGGTTCCATCCTTTGGCTGCAAAAGTACGAGCAATTGCTTCTCCAAACCCTGCTGTTGCACCTGTAATAAAGATTGTCTTTTTCATCGTTCAGTGACTTGATTTTTATACAAAAGTAACCAGCCTGTTCCAATCAGCGCAATGACAACCGGTAATTTATATCGGATGATAGCCCCTATGACGGGAGTGATCCAGCCAATCAGAAGGCTTATCGAGAGTATGAAAATGGTGAAGCCCAGAATTGAACTTTTATGTTCTTCCTGTATTTTTCCTGTATTTTTGAATAGAGCAAACGCAATAAGAGCGTAGAGGAAAATGTTCTCGAAAATAAAATACCATTTCTCCTTTTTATCAGGAGGGTCTTTCGGAAGTGGGCGTAAAAGTGCGTTAAACAAGGCTTGTGGAATGTTTTGTATAAGTTGGAGGTGGGATTGATTGATAGGAGTGATATTTATTCGGCTACCACTGGGTTCTAAGAGGTGAAAAATGTACAATTTTGTCGAGTCTGGAACCAATTGTACTTCACGGGGGATCTCTCCGTCCCGCCTTGTTTCTCCAACCGTAGGTTCGTTCAGGTAACCATAGCGATTACTATGTTCGATAAAAAAAGTGAATTTGTGTTCTTCGGTTTTGGGAACTCTGACCATTCCACTGTCTGTAAGAATCCATATTCCTCCCTCTGTCAGATTTAGAAAATTATGTTGTTTTTTCGAAATCATAAAGGTTAAATTACGAGGAAGTAAAAGTGTAGCAGCCCATCCGAGGATAGCAATGAGTAGAACGGTTCCTAAGGCATAAAAAAGTTTTCGCTTAGTACTGATCTCATATATGAATTTTGCAATTACAGCAGGAATCAAACAAAGTAATACATATGGCTTAATTGCAAGCAGGAAGAGTACACCGGTTAATAGTGTTCCCCATCTTTGTTTTGTGTTTTCTCCTTTCTCCAGCCACCCGTAAAGAAACAATCCGAACCCTAAAATCATGTAGGGCTCTTTTAGTATAGCTGACGTCCAGAGTATAAAAGAAGGAAGGAGAAAAAATAGTCCCTCGAAGAATAGCGAATGCTGCCGGATGATTGCTCGGAATGCCTGATAGGCTCCGTTCAGTCCGATGATGGAAATAAAGTTGACCAGAATCAGATTCGCATAGTCATTGCCGAAAGAGAATAACTGCAAAACACTGTTGAAGCGCATCAGATTTTTTGAATCATTGAATACATTATCCGGTTGTTGTGTCCAGTGAATCGTTTCACGTAGATAACTATAGATAATTTCCTGATTTTCCCCTATTCCTGTCAATAGTCTGAAATAATCTCCGGGATGCGTGTAAAATACACTCGCAAGAATTTTTGATTCTCTCAGAAAAACCGGTGAGTCACCAAGGTACGCAATGTCGGAGTGGAACAGAAATAGTGAAGCAATTGTATGAAGTGTAAAAAAAAGAGGGATAGACCATCCGTTCAGAAACGGAGATTTCATCCATTTCCAGTTTTTCAGTAGAAGAATCAGAACCGAGAAATATGCGAAAGGTATCAGATATTCCATAGGTAGTTAATTACCTGTTTACTAAGTTTGATGCGAATATACGTAATAACCTTGAAACGGACTTCCGTTAGCGTTTATCAGGAAGTTATAAGATCATCGTTGAATTCTTGTTAAAAACCTGTCGGGGTAGGGGTGTTTTATGCGAAGGGTTTAAAGAATTATTACTATTTTTGTCACGCATTTAAAAGAATTATGGAAAGCACAACAAATCAAGCATTAGCGACTGTTGAACAAGCAGTAGAACTGGGGTTGCGACCTGAAGAGTTTGAAATGATAAAGGAAATTCTGGGGAGAACACCGAATTTTACTGAAACAAGTGTTTACTCTGTGATGTGGTCAGAGCACTGTTCGTACAAGAATTCAATCTACTGGTTGAAGCAGCTGCCTAAAGACGGCCCCCACCTTTTGGTGAAAGCAGGTGAGGAGAATGCCGGACTTGTAGATATCGGGGATGGTCTTGGTTGTGCTTTTAAGATAGAGTCTCATAATCACCCTTCAGCGATTGAACCCTACCAGGGAGCAGCAACAGGTGTCGGAGGAATTAACCGTGATATTTTCACCATGGGAGCACGCCCGATCGCACAGTTGAACTCACTTCGTTTTGGTGATATTCATGAAGACCGTACAAAATGGTTGGTGAAAGGTGTTGTAAAAGGAATTGGTGATTACGGAAATGCTTTTGGTATTCCGATTGTAGGCGGAGAGGTATTCTTCGATAAATCATACAATCAGAATCCATTGGTAAATGCTTTCTCTGCTGGTATTGTAGAAGCAGGAAAAATGATTTCAGCGAAAGCAAAAGGACCAGGTAATCCGGTTTATATTGTTGGTTCGGCAACCGGAAAAGACGGAATTGCAGGAGCGGCATTTGCATCGAAAGATATTACAGAAGAGTCAGCAGAAGATTTACCATCAGTACAGGTGGGAGATCCCTTCCAGGAGAAACTATTGTTGGAAGCTACAATGGAGTTAGCTAAAACGGACGCCGTTGTTGGTATGCAGGATATGGGAGCTGCCGGAATAACCTGCTCTACTTGTGAGATGAGTGCCGGAGGTGGTGTGGGAATGGATATTCACCTGGATCGCGTTCCGACACGTCAGGAAAATATGCTTCCTTTTGAGATTCTGTTGTCTGAGTCGCAAGAGCGTATGCTTGTTGTGGTTCAAAAAGGAAAAGAACAAATCGTTAAAGATATATTTGATAAGTGGGATTTGCATGCTGAGGAGATTGGTGTGGTTACTGAATCCGGTCGTGTACGCTATTTCATGAACGATGAGCTTGTAGGAGATGTTCCTGCGGAATCATTAGTTCTTGGTGGAGGTGCACCTGTATACCAGAGAGAGTATAAGGAACCTGCTTATTTCGAAGAGTACAAGAAGTTTTCTATCGATGATGTACCGGAGCCGGAAGATTTGAAGCAGGTTGCGATGCATTTGTTGGGCAATCCGAATATTGCTTCTAAGCGTTGGGTTTACGAACAGTATGATTCAATGGTTGGAACACGTACAATGACAACCAATCGTCCTTCGGATGCCGGAATTGTTAACGTGAAAGGTACGGATAAAGCTTTGGCGATGACAGTTGACTGTAATTCCCGATATGTACATGCAGATCCGGAAACAGGAACAGCTATTGCAGTATCAGAGGCTGCACGTAATATTGTTTGTTCTGGAGGTATTCCAAGTGCAATAACGAATTGTCTGAACTTTGGAAATCCGTACAATCCCGAGTCCTACTGGCAGTTTGTTGGTGCGATTAAAGGTATGTCGAAGGCTTGTTTGAAGTTTGAGACACCGGTTACAGGAGGAAACGTTTCTTTCTATAATCAGTCAGTTATTGGAGGTAAAGAAGTTCCGGTGTTCCCTACACCGACTATCGGAATGTTGGGAATTGTTCCTGATAAGACGAAAGTTATGACACTTGACTTTAAGTCAAAAGGAGATTTGGTCTTTATTCTTGGAGAAACAGTAAATGATATTGCTTCTTCTGAATACCTTGCTTCTTTCCATAAAATTGAAGCTTCTCCGGCTCCTCATTTTGACCTGGAAAAAGAATTCGAACTTCAGGAGGCTGTAAAAGGATTGATTCAGGGAGAATTAGTAAACGCAGTACATGATTGTGCAGACGGAGGTTTGTTTGTAACACTTGTGGAAATGTCAATGCCAAGAGGTCTAGGGTTTGATATTGTAACGGATTCTGAAATACGTGAAGATGCCTTCCTTTTCGGGGAAGCTCAGTCGAGAGTTGTCGTTTCTGTTTCGGAAGATCAGGAAAGTGAATTTATTGAATTCATGATTCAGAGTAAAGTACCTTATTTATTATTAGGACACGTTACAAAAGGTAAGATGGTCGTGGATGATGAGCATTACGGATTTATTCACGAAGTAAAAGATATTTATGATAACGCCTTAGGATTACAGCTTGAGTCCTGATGAATCGTATAACATTTGAAAAGCCACCGAAAGAGGTGGCTTTTCTGTTTCTAAAGAAAAGATGGAAAATAAGAAGATTGCAATTATAGGAACAGGAAATCTGGGAAGAGCACTGGTAAATGGATTACTGGATAATCAGACAGTAGCCCCGGGAGATTTGTTTGTAACGCGAAGAAATAGTGCTTCATTGCAGGATCTTGCGGATAAAGGACTTACTGTTTCTTCGGATAATAAAGCGGTGGCGAAACAGTCTGATGTACTGATCCTTGCCGTCAAGCCCTACAATATACAACAGGTACTGGAAGATTTACAGGACGTACTTACCGAAAATCATATTATCATATCTGTGGCTACCGGTGTGACCTTAGCTGAATTAAAAGATTTTTCAGGGGGAAAACCCAGGGTGGCTCGTGCTATGCCGAATATTGGGGCAGAGGTACAGGCTTCTCTTACTTGTTTGACATTAGATGAGTTGAATGAGGATCAAAAGATTTTTGTCGATAAAATATTCCACGTATTAGGAGAAAATGTACACATTCCAGAAAACCTTATGGAAGCGGCGACTATCCTGGGAGCTTGTGGTATTGCCTTTGTCTTGCGATTTATGCGTGCCATGGTGCAGGGGGGAGTACAGATTGGGTTTGATTCCAAAACAGCGAATCAGATCGTTAATCATACCGTTTATGGAGCGGCAAGGTTAATTATGGAAAATAATTATCATCCTGAGGCGGCGATTGATTTGGTAACTACACCAAAAGGTTGTACTATTGAGGGGCTGAATGAAATGGAACACTCCGGATTTAGTAGCAGTCTCATAAAAGGTATTGTAGCTTCCTACAAAAATATTGAACGAAATTAATACAGCGTGAAACACTGGCTAAAGAAACATTTTTCTATCCTGAAGGTGAGAAACCGGTTTAATGCAGCGACACAGGTTGCACAACGAACCCTGTATCTGAATCACAGATCAGCGATAGCCAAAGGCGAGTATGTAGCCTTAAAAGATACCGGATTCAGAGCTTTTTCCCAGTTCGAGGAAGATGGACTTCTACTGTATATCTTTGCTGCTATAGGGATGACAAACAAAACATTCATTGAAATCGGGTCAGATGATGGAATCAATAGTAATTGTGCAAATCTGGCTTTGAATTTCGGTTGGCATGGCGTTTTTATAGACGGGAATTCCAAAGCAATAGAAAGAGGGAATCACTTTTACGGTAAATATCCGCACCCATGGGGCTCCAAACCGGTATTCGTTTGTGCAAAAGTGCAACGTGAAAATATTAATCAACTGGTTGAAAAAGCAGGACTTGAAGGTGAGATCGGATTATTGTCTGTTGATATTGACGGGAATGATTATTGGGTCTGGGATGCATTGGAAGTCGTACAACCTCAGGTTGTTGTGATTGAAACTCATGTTGAGTTTGGGATGAGAAATATTGTTGTTCCCTACGATAAAGAATATGTGTATCCGGGAAAACATCCTGTCTATCATGGCGCTTCTCCGGTTGCAATGGTGAGTCTGGCACGTAAGAAGGGGTATCGGCTTGTAGGAGCCAATGAATTAGGCTTCAATTTTATTTTTGTAAAAAACGGTTTAGCAGAGGAAGCACTTCCTGAAGTTTCTGTAGAATCGGTGTTGACGCACTTCTCATTGGAGGAGTGTTATAAACGTTTTGATGAGGTGAAAGATTATGAGTTTATTGAGGGGTAACTACACCTTGGGGTCAGAATCATATTGGTATTCCTGTTGAAGGGATTCCGGTGTTATTCTTGCTCGTATTCTACTGAGAGAAATCGGAGAGATGCCTATGAAACCTGCAATATCTTTTAACGGGACGCGCTGCAGAAGTTCTTTATCGTGTACTAATAAATCTGTATAACGTTCTTCCGGAGTCATAAACAACAAATCCGTAAGTCTTTTTTGTGTGCGAATAGCATTGTATTCAGTAATAGAGCGAGCCCAGTTACAGATAGAAATATGGTCTGCGTATAATTTTTTCATCTTATCCAGATCAATTTCATAAAGTATGCAATCTTCCAGTAACTGATACTTTTCATATCCTTTTTGTGCGAAGTAATACCCATATCCTGAGCTGACAATATCTTTTTCTCTTGCAAATTCAAATGTGATTTCTTTCTCTCCTTTGTGCACAAAAGAGCGGATTATCCCCTTTTTGATCAGATATGCTTTTGTAATGCCTTCTTTCTGATTCATGAGCGTATCACCCTTGGGTAATTGTATTTCTTTTAACGTAGTTTTTATACGTTTGTAATCATCGTCAACCAGTAAGTGGGAGAGAGGGAGATCAGTTGAGTGAAAGTTTTTCATAAGACTGTATATCGCATTACCAATTCTCGGTGACCTGTAGGTTCATCTACTTTTTCATTGATTACCTGAAAATCTTGTTTTTTATAAAAAGCAACGGAATTTTCATTTTTTGAGTAAACACCCAATTCTAACACTGGAAATAAGTTTTTTGCGAATTTCATTAACTCTTTCCCAATTCCTTTTCCCTGTTCTTTAGGAGAAACAAACAGTGCTGCTATGTAATTATCTACTAACGAAAGAAATCCTTTAACTTCTTCCGCCTGGCTGTAAACATAAGTCTTACTGGAAGGGAGATAAATATCCCGCATATCATTTACTTTTTCCTTCCAGTATTCTGCGGGGATAAAGTCGTGTGCAATGATGGATGCTTCCAGCCAGATGGTTAGTACTTGCTTTTCATCTCCTTTTTCAAATGGTCTGATAATCATGATGCTGTTTTTTTACAAAACTAGGTGGAGATTATCAAATTCTGCTTTACAAATGTTAAGATCGGCAGGAGTGCCCTAAAAGTTATTCCAAATGCCTTTTTCCTAAGAAGTGAATAATGGCATACAGAATAAGTATGGCTACCGGAAATGTAATATAGAAAGGGACTCCTAATGCGCCGGGAATAATTCCGACAAATAAAGCAACGGCTCCTACTGTAAGTGCATAAGGCATTTGGGTTCGTACATGGCTGATATGATTACAGGAAGAAGCGAGGCTGGATAGAATGGTGGTGTCGGAAATTGGTGAACAGTGATCACCTAAGACTGACCCGGCTAACACCGAAGCTACAGTATTGTAAAGAAGTGCCATGCCGTCGAATCCGACAGCTTCCTGTCCCATAGCAAAAGCAGTAGGAATCATAATCGGGTAAACGAGTGCCATGGTTGACCAGGAAGACCCTGTAGAGAATGCAATAACCGCTGACAGAACAAAGGTAATTCCAGGGACCAGCCAGGGAGCAAAAGTGCTTCCAAATGCATCTTTTATAACATCAGCAGTGCGTAAGTCTGCGGTTACGTGTGCAAGTGACCAGGCAAGAACCAGTATAGCAATGGCCGGGATCATGGTTTTTATTCCGGAAATAACTACGTCCATAGTATCCCGGAGGTTCATTATTTTTTGCGCTGTGGTCAAAAGAATAGCCAGGGAAAGTCCTACCAGCGATGACCAAAGTAATGCCTCATACGAATTTGCTTCTCCGATTATTAATCCGGTTCGTTGAACAAATGAAAGTGATGTTTCCTGATGCGTTTCCAGTGCGTGAAAAAATCCGTTCCCCAGGCTTATTCCTGATTCGATAAATGTTGTTTTCCAGGATAGCATTCCTGTGTATATAAGTCCGCCAATCGTTCCAAGAACAACAACCATAATAGGAATGACAGCATTAAACGAACGTATTTTATTTTCGTCAGCAGGTTCAAACTCTTCCGTATCTAACGCATCCGGGTTCGCTTCATTGGTTGGTGATTGTACTCCGTTTTCGATAGCTTCCCTTTCTGCATGATACATCGGACCGAAGTCTTTTCGTTTCCATATTAACATAAACATGAAAATGAGTGTTAGTATCGGATAGAAAGAGTAGGTGAGTGAGTTCATGAATATGGAGTAGGCTCCTTCAGTTATTAGTACTTCATTCTCATTGATTTTATCAATTCCTGACGTAATATAACCTAATTCGGCACCAATCCATGTCGTTACAAAAGCTACCGCAGCTATTGGTGCTGCTGTTGAGTCTACGATGTAAGCCAGTTTTTCACGCGAAATTCTTAATTTGTCTGTTACAGAGCGCATCGTGTTACCGACAACAAGGGTATTAGCGTAATCATCAAAGAAAATTGCAATTCCAAGAAAGTAAGTGGATAGCATTCCCGATCTTCGGGTTCGAGCGTATTTTACAATTCTGTTGACAACGCCTTTCATTCCTCCGTTTTTCGAAATGACGGCTACTAAAGCACCGATAAGTAAAGAAAAGAGGATCACAGAAAGGTGATCGCTGTCAGCCAGGGCAGTTAAAATATAGTGATCAAGCACTTTAAGAAATGCGCTGAATATGCCGGATAGCCCATCCGTGTAAAACCCCAATGTTGCTGCTCCAATAAAAATTCCGGCAAACAGCGAAATGATTACTTCCTTAATCAGTAAAGCCAAAGCAATTGCAATCAGGGGAGGAATAACAGCCCACCAACCGGGGATGACAGAGGGTTCAGAGTTATGTTGAAACTTCGAAAAGTCCTCTTTTTTTCCGGGATGAAACGTATATGTAATAAATGAACTTCCATCTACCGTCGTTTCCACCGCATAGGTTTGATCTCCAATGACAAGCAAACTATCGGAAGTTGTTACCGGAAGACGAGTTTCTACTCCTCCAATAACGGTTTGGGGAAATTCAATTGTATTCTGACCAAAGGTCGTACCTACTACCAATACAAAAAGAAGGGTAAAAAATCCTCTCAAAGCAGTTCTTTTTTGATTCCGGTGCAAGATAAAAAGAATGCTATAAACTCCTGTTTGCCTGCAGCTCTTTTTTTACTGTGCTGTTAATCCTGAGTAAGAACGATCGTAGAACGCATTCCCTTTCTTCTTTTCAGAGTGTTGATATAATCGTATGCCAGTTTCGTTCCATGTTCCAGGGCAGCGCGTTCAGCCATTGCTATAGCTTCATCCAGTTTTCCCTGACCTTCATACACAAGTGCCATATTGTATTTGGAACGTCCTGCAACTTTGTTTTTAGGACTGTTAATACTAATTTCCAATTGTCTTTCCGCTAAACTCCAGTTTCCACTTCGGATTAGAGGTTTTGCATGACGAAGTGTACGACTTCCTTTGTTGTAGAATCTGCGGCTCACCCAAATCCAGTTTGAATAAAAGAGGCTTCCCATTCTATAACCGATACTATATCCGAGGTGTCCGTACAATTCTCTTTTGCGTACCACGTCATTCAGCATTCCGATCGGATTTAAACCACCCGTTATGGGCATATTGTACACTTCGTATACATCCAGTCGATCGACATGTTCGTGTGTCCCGGCGATATATAGATTGATATAAGCCCATCCTTTCAGGGGGTGATTGGTCTGACCTGTGGCATTGGCAAGAACAGTACCTCCTATCGGAGCCTGAGAGTCAAAATGTTCAATTTCAACGATGGCATGCGTTCCTTTTACAGCACATAAAGAATCAACCCTTTGCCAGTTAATTGTCTCGTTGTTGCGCAAGGAAATTGGTTCGCCGGCAATTGCTTTCAGGTAGCGTGAATCATCAAGTGAACGAATGAATCCGGTTACACTTTGTTCTGATGCCATGACATTTCCATTGTATTGTTGACCCTGCAGCACTTGTGCCAAAAGTTTGTCCGGGCTGTTGTCGTCTGTAACGTTGTTAACAACGAGAATTTTTCGGGTACTATCGTTCAGTAAAATCGGAGGAGGTGTCAAAACTGATATTCTGAATGATGTTTTACAGGCTGTAGTTACAAGGATTAATGTGATAATGACAGATACGTGTAGAAATCTTTTCATAGTTCTTGTTTTGGGTATATCAGTTGCATAACAAATACTGAGCCAAAAAAAATCCCGGTCGAAACCGGGACTGATTTTTTAGTTGACAATCTCGTCGTATCGGGCTTTGAATTCTTCGTTGTCTTCCAGCCACTTGTATCCTTTATTCATTAATTCTTTAGCAATTTCCGGTCTTCTGGAGTCCACATAACATTCTGCTGTTTCCGAAAGAGCCAGTGCCAACATTTTATAATCAGCTTCTACCCAATCTTCAACAGAAGTAATTCCATCTAGTAATTTGTCGGCCTCTTTCCATTCTGTTGTTGCTCCTGACTTGTCTCCTTTTCTGTATTTACAAGCGCCAAGAAGGTATTTAGATCCTACGTCATTGGCATCTACTTTCGGAACTTTAATAACCCAGCTATATGCTTTACTATAGTTGTCTGTTGAGATTTCATTCTCAATTACTTCATATAAACTAAGTTTGAACTCTGAAAAGAAGTCTCTGTACTGACTGTAAATAGAACCGTCTTTATCTTTACGCTGTAATTTACCGATCGCTGTAATAGCATCTTTATAAGCATTTTTGTACTTATCCTGAGATGTATACTCCGCATCCTTAGACATGGCGTAAAGACCTTTAGCCAACCAGTAGTAAGGAACAGGGTCATTTTTCGTTTTGTCCTTTATAGTATAACTCTCAGCTGTTTTGACAAGTTTGTCATAGTCTCCGTCAGCATACATAACTAACAGTTCCTCGTACTCTTGTGCAAATGAGGAAGCCCCCATTAATAACATTGTAGTAAAAAGCAATAATTTTCTCATAGCTATACGTTTTTCTTAGTTTTTGTCCAACAACTATGCCGAAAGTAATGAGAATTTGACGATTAACAAATTTTTAACGGTCAATTTTAATCCCCCAACACAACTATTTAGCACTTTCAATTAACAAGTCCAGAATTTCCTGAGCTGCCTTTGAAATTTTTGTTCCCGGCCCATAAACTCCGAATACTCCTGCCTTGAAAAGAAAGTCATAGTCCTGTTGGGGAATTACTCCTCCTGCTATCACCATAATGTCCTCTCTTCCCAGTTTTTTTAGTTCTGCAATGACTTCAGGAACAAGTGTTTTATGTCCGGCAGCTAACGAAGAAACTCCCAAAACGTGTACGTCGTTTTCAACGGCTTGTTTCGCTGCTTCTGCCGGGGTCTGGAATAAGGGGCCGATATCTACGTCAAAACCAATGTCCGCAAATGAGGTAGCAATAATTTTTGCTCCTCTGTCATGACCGTCCTGCCCCATTTTAGCGATCATGATCCGTGGTCTTCTACCTTCCAGATTAGCGAATTCGTTAGACATAGACCGGGCTTTTTCAAAGTCTGCATCGTTCATAGATTCTGCTGAATAAACGCCGCTAATGGAACGTATTTTAGCTTCGTAGCGTCCAAATACATTTTCCATGGCTAGTGAGATCTCTCCTAAAGAAGCACGTTTACGGGCACATTCAATTGCCAGTTCAAGTAAATTTCCGTTCCCGTTTCTGGCTGCATCCTCCAGTTTAGTAAGAGTTGCCTGAACTTCCTCTTCATTACGGTTTTCCCGTAACTCACGGAGACGGGCAAGCTGCGCTTCGCGTACTTTTGTGTTGTCTACTTCAAGTATATCAATAGGGTCTTCTTTTTCCAACTGGAAACGATTCACACCCACGATAATATCTTTTCCACTGTCGATACGGGCTTGTTTTCTGGCAGCTGCTTCCTCGATCCGCATTTTAGGGATTCCGGTTTCAATTGCTTTCGCCATACCACCTAACTCCTCTACCTCCTGAATGAGTGACCAGGCTCTTTCGGCAAGATCATTCGTTAATTTCTCAACGTAATAACTTCCTGCCCACGGGTCAATAATTTTGGTAATACCTGTTTCTTCCTGAATATAAAGTTGAGTATTACGGGCTATTCGGGCGCTGAAATCTGTTGGTAATGCAATCGCTTCATCAAGAGCATTCGTGTGGAGGGATTGTGTTCCTCCGAAAGCTGCTCCTAATGCTTCGATACAGGTTCTTGCAACATTGTTAAATGGATCTTGTTCCGTTAGACTCCAACCTGAAGTCTGACAGTGTGTTCTAAGCGCCATTGATTTAGGATTCTCCGGTTTAAACTGAGAAACCAGTTTAGCCCACAATAAACGCCCAGCTCTCATTTTGGCAATCTCCATAAAATGGTTCATTCCGATTGCCCAGAAAAAAGAAAGGCGGGGAGCAAATTTATCGACATCCATTCCTGCTGAAATACCCGTTCGAAGATATTCCAAACCATCAGCAAGTGTGTAAGCTAATTCAATATCGTTCGTTGCTCCGGCTTCCTGCATGTGATATCCTGAGATCGAAATCGAATTGAATTTTGGCATGTTTTTCGATGTATATTCGAAAATATCCGCAATAATCTTCATCGAAGGTGCAGGAGGATAAATATACGTATTACGAACCATGAATTCTTTCAGAATATCATTCTGAATAGTACCGGAAAGTTTATCCTGAGAAATTCCTTGTTCTTCGGCTGCGACAATGTAAAAAGCAAGAATCGGAATTACTGCTCCGTTCATTGTCATGGAAACGGACATTTGATCCAGAGGAATCTGATCAAAGAGAACTTTCATGTCCAGAATCGAGTCGATAGCTACACCGGCTTTTCCTACATCCCCTATTACCCGGGGGTGATCAGAGTCGTATCCTCTATGCGTAGCAAGGTCAAAAGCAACAGAAAGTCCTTTTTGCCCTGCTGCCAGATTTCTTCGGTAAAAGGCATTGGATTCTTCTGCTGTCGAAAACCCTGCATACTGACGTACGGTCCAGGGACGTATTGTGTACATGGTAGAATAGGGGCCTCCAAGGTAGGGAGCTATTCCGCTTACATACCCCTGTTGACAATTTTCGGTATTATCTGATGAATCGTATCTGTTCTTTAAAGGGATTTTCTCCGCAGTTTGAAATACTTCTTTCCGTTCGTTTTCCGACGAACGTGCTGTTTTATTTAGTTTCCGCTGTGTAAAATCTATCTTCATGCGTCCCCTCCTTCCTTGTGTAATTCGAGAATCAATGGTTCAGGAGAATTAGCAGGAACTTTCCATATCAATGAAGTCGCATCAGGATTTGGGAATATATTAATTCCGATCAATTTGTTTGTTTTATTTTTCAGAAGCTCAATTCGCGTTTTAGCGACTCTTTCTATCTCCGAATGAATGAAGTCTGTCGCTTTGAGAAAACCTCCTTCGGATTCAATCTTCCGGAAAAGCTCCCAGGCTGCATCTGATAGTATATCTGTTGCTGCTTCGATAGCAAATGTGCCTCCGGCTGCATCTGAAACTTTATCAAAGAATGATTCTTCTTTTAGAATATTGGAGATGTTATTTGCCATTCGGTAGGAAAAGAATCCCGGACCTGTTTCTGACCATGTGTCATACGGTTGCAAATGAAGAATATCAACTCCACCTATAGCTGCTGACATTCCTTCGGTTGTCATGCGGAGTAAATTCGTATAAGGATCTTCCAGCGATTTATTTAAAAACAGGGACTGGGCTTTTAAACGGATTTGTTTTCCTGCGGTTACACCGTATGCTTCAAGGATATTATCCAGTAAAAGCCGGAGAGCACGGAATTTAGCAATTTCGAATACATAGTTCGAACCAATTCCTGTTTTGATCTGTAATTTATCTGCAATCTGATCGGGATTTTCTCCTGCTTCAGTCAATAGTTCAAAATACGTCTTTACCTGACTACAGACGATTGCAAGTTGTTGGGTGATATTTGCCCCCGCTGAAGCAAATACTGTATTATCAATTTCAAATGCTCGAACATTTTGCATATCTGCACATTGCCTGAATGAGGGAACGATTTTTTCGGGTTCTCCTGCTGTCAGCGGGTCAAATGAAAACGTGACATCTCGTTGTTCCGGAAGAAGAGCCAGTATAGCGTTCATCTCTTCCGGGGAAGCAATGTTAAAGTCCGAATAGATATATTCCAATTGAACTTCGTTGAGAATAGAGCTATAATCATTAGATGAGGGAAATCCGATTCCGTTACATCCCATCATCAGATTGTCTAAAATTGCTTTATTCGCTTTTTTCGTATCTTGGATAGCAGTTTCCTGATAAATAATCCAGTCATTATTGGTTTTAAACGATCGGGTTGAGTTAAAAGCTGTTTGTTTTGTATCAGCTAATTTTTCAGACCAGTGAAAGTAGGACTTGAATCCGATTTCTTCTATCGGATCTTCAAATTCCAAAGCATCCTGAACCGCAATTCCTTTCAGGTCTTTTTCCAACTGTTTCAACCATCTCTCCCTGTCCGTATCAGGAAAAGTAGCGTGTAGTAATTCCTTCATATCAACCATGGGGTAAAAATAGTGAAAAGTGATCGGAATACGACAAAATAGTTACTTCTAAACAGAGAAGTAATTGAAAAAAGGAAAAGTGCCGGATTATTTTTTCAGGAATCGTTGTGTAGCGTATCCTCCGGAAGCTGTTTTTATGCGGATAAAATACATACCATTCGAGAGGTTTTGCACATTGATCTGATTGTTTTCAGGAAGTTCGTTCTGGATAACCTGCCCTGAAGGGGATAGTATCTGGTAACTGTCAATACTTTCTGAAGTCTGAATGTAAATAAAATCTGTTGCCGGATTTGGAAATACCGACAGGTGAATTTGTTCATTCTCTTTAACACTTACCGGGTCATTCACATCAATTCTGACATCGTCTAAATATAGCTTAAACCCTCTATTGGTATTGTTCACAAAAGCAAGATGAACAGGGATAGAGTTATAGCCGGAATCACTAATATTTACGGAACGATCCGTCCAGTAAGGAAATTCATTTTGCAAGCGAAATAATGTATCCGTAAAATCTTCGACAGCAGTTCCCGTTGTCGAGATCAATACCATGTACCAGTCCGGAAACGAGGGGTCATGAGAAGCAGCTCTCCAGTATAAGAAATTTCCGTAATCACCTAATGTAATGGAAGGTGTTATCAGCCATCTTGATGCTCGACCTTCCGGAGAGAAATAAGATGTAGAGCCGGCAACTGTATTATTCTCATCATCAGGATCTGTTAAAGTGATCCAGGCAGACTGGAATTCGGAAACAGAAGGGTGAACCGTGTTTTGATCGTTGTCAAGTATTGTCCATGTCGCGGGAATTCCACTTTCAAAATCCTCTGAAAAAATCTCTGTTTGTCCTATGGTACAAATCGGTAAAATCAGACTCAAAAAGATAATAAGTTGTCTCATGTTTGCAAAAATACGCTAATCACCCTATAATAACTAATTTACTTACTTTTTCTTGTCCTTCGGGGAAAAATAATGTAATAATACCGGAAGTAAGGTCATATCTGTGAGGATTGCAAAAACAAGTGTTAACCCTGTCAGTAATCCGATATAAAATGTTCCCATAAAGCTGCTGAAACAAAGTGTCAGGAATCCTCCGGACAACACAATAGACGTAATAATAATAGCTTTTCCTGTTGAGATATACGTTTCTCTAATAGCTTCATGAGGACTATATCCTTTCCCCAGAAGTAGTTTGTATTTACTCAGGAAGTGAATGGTGTCGTCAACGGCTATCCCGAAAGCAATTGTAAATACAAGGGAGGTGGATACTTTCATATCAATGCCGCCGAACCCCATAATTGCACCAATCATTAGAAGAGGTAGAACGTTGGGAGCAAGGCTGATGAGTACTATCTTTACAGATCTGAACAGGGCACCGATTATAAAAGCGATAATAACAATGGCAATTAATAGTCCCTGGGCAATATTTCCAACCAGGAGTTTATTATTAATTTCCATCAGATAAGGGCCTCCGGTTTGGTGAAAACGAATGGTTTTCAATTGCTTTTTTTCAAGCCAATTATCCCAATCTTCATTCATTTGTCCTGAGATGTGAGAGCCTACATCCCCCATCGTTCCTGTAATCCTGGCAGCTTTCATGTCTTTGTCAAACATAGCGTACTTAAGAGAGTCTGCTACGAATCGGTCAAATTCTCTTTCTATCCTTGATAGATCTTTTTTAGATTCAGGAATTTTGAAATAATAAGGATTTCCGGCCTTTAACGTCATGTGGGCATTCTGGACGACAAACACAGGAGAAACTAATTGTGATGTTTTAAATGTGGACTGCATAACCTGGAGAGCAGTGTCCAGTTCTGCTAAAACCTCCTGATCAAAGAAAGTACGGGATGTATCTGTTAATTGAACCTCGAAATTAATAGGACGGGCACCTCCGAAATTCTCTTCAATAAAGGCATAATCCACCTTCATCGGATGGTCACTTTTCAGGTCTTCAAGAATATAGTTGTTGTCTTTGATTTGGAGAACGCCAACAACAGATCCGATAGCAATCAGGGAGAAGAGAATGACAGTTCTTCCACGACGGGTAACAAGCCCGTCGTAGAAACGGGCGAGAGGTTTTTCCCAGTTTTCCTTTCTTTCTGATTTTTTAGCAATTTTTGGAGGATTAAACAAGACAAGTAATGCGGGCATTACCGTCATTGCAAGTATAAATGAAAATAGTACTCCCAGTGCGGCAAAGGCACCGAATTGAATGATGGGGGATATACTGGATGTTGTTAGCGTAAGAAAACCAATCATCGTTGTGAGATTGGTGAAAATAAGAGCTCTACGAACGTCTTTAAATGCTTTCTTCAGCGCTTCTGTTTTGTTGAGTCCGCCGCGGAGTTCATCAAAATAGTGAGCAAAAAGGTGAACAACACTACTGATTCCAACTACCATCATAATTGTTGGCAGGACATTCAGAACGATGTTTAAATCATTTCCCAGTTGTCCCATTAATCCAATAACCCATAGAACTGCACCGGCAACAATAAGGGCAGGTATTAATACACCAATTAGAGAACGGAATGAGAGTACAAGAAACAGTACAATTAACCCAACACTTGAGCCGATGAAAAGTATCAGTTCATTTTGACTCATTGCAATGTAATAGTCGTGAGCAACAATTCTCCCTCCGAGGTGCATGTCAAGTTTTTCTTTCTCTGCCTTTTCCCGGATATCCTGTAGGAGGACTTTCGCTTTTTCTTCGTTTAGTTTTTCTTCGTGTTGTGCAATAATCCGTACTGATTTCCGGTCTTCCCCGAATAAGGTCCCGTAGATCTCATAATTCTTGAAAATAAAAGTAGAATCGAAATTGTAATCAGTTGAATCACTGATGGTAATTAGATTTTTTTTAAATAGAGCTCCGGAGAGAGGGTCCCGTATAGTACGAATTGTATTGGTCGGACTTGAGACATAAATTACAGACGAGTGACTTTCCAGAAACTCAGTCATAGATTTTACCCTGGATAGATAATCGGAGTTGAAGACTCCTCCGGGTGTTTCAAAAGCAAGAATAAGAAAGTCATTATCCGAACCGTATTTTTGCTTAAACTCTTCAAAGAATTGTGTCTCTTTGTGGTGGGCTGGGAAAAATTGATCGAAATCATAATTGAACTTCACTCCGGGCACAAACGCAACCTGAATTCCTGTTATACTAACAAACAGAACAAGGATAAGGATGCTTATTTTCTTTGAAAATACCATTACTCTCTGTCAATTTTGAAAGTGTAAAAATAAAAGTATTTCTTTGCAGTGTGGATAAAATGACTAATTATAATGCTTTTGTAAGGCAAGCTACGGGTAGCGATATGCTTCCGTTTCAGGAAGAAGTACTGATAGCTACTTCTATGTATCCGAAAACAATAGTGAAAGCTCCTACGGGATCGGGTAAGAGTCTTGCGTTCTTAGTGGCTCTTTTGAAAGCAAAAGATGATAAGAAATGGAACCGTGCTTTGGTTTTGTCTCCCTCTCGTGAGCTAACTCTTCAGTTGGCAGAAGTGTTCCGGTCCATGAAGTCCGGTGTGACCAATACAGTTTGCTACGGAGGGCATGACTTTAAGACAGAGGTGAATGAGTTGCGCGAAAAACCGGACGTCGTTTTTGCAACTCCCGGAAGATTTGCGGACCACCTTCGGAGAGAGTCTGTCGAAGGGAAGGAATTTGATGCATTTATTCTGGACGAAGAGGATAAGATTGCAGAGCTTGGTTTTCAGAAAGAGATTGATTTCATTACAGAGCATCTGGGACGTCTTACCTTTGTCATAAGGGTTTCAGCAACAGCCGGTGACATGCTCTCCGGTTATCATACTGTTGAATGCAAGACTACATTACCAGAGGATCGAATGTCTTTTTACAGAATCTCGGTAGAGGATCATGACCATAAAGCACTAGCTTTATTATCACTTCTTGTAGAGTTAGTGAAATCAGGAAAAAATGCGGTCGTTTTTTTCAATCACAGGGAGGCGGTTGACCGCTTAGCGGATTATATTGAACACAAAGGACTTCCGGTGGCGGTTTATCATGGCGGTTTGGAGCAAACAGAAAGAGAACGAAATAGTATTCGATTCAGAAACGGAACGTCAAATGTGTTTTTTGTGACCGATTTGGCTGCGAGAGGGATTGATGTCCCCGGAATCAGTGCTGTGATTCATTACCAGTTTCCTGTAAAAGAAGAGGATTTTATTCACCGCAACGGACGAACAGCGAGAATGCTTGAGTCAGGGGAAGTATATGTGTTGGAAACAGAAGAAGAGCTACAGGGCAAAGAGTACTTACGTACAATAGATTTTGTTGAGAAACAGGCACGCTTTGAAGTTCCGGCTGTTCCCGAACAATTATGGGAAACCTTGTATTTCTCCTTAGGTAAAAAAGATAAGGTGAATAAAGTGGATATTTTAGGGTTTCTGACGAAACAGGTAGGTGTTGACGGTAAAGCCATCGGTCGGATAGATACGCTAGATCAGATGACGTTTGTAGCAGTGCGTACAAGTGTTGTTAATAAAATTCTTAAACTGGGCAGAGGACAGAAATTGAAGAAGAAAAGCGTTAAGGTGTCCGTTTGCAAATAGTATCTCGCAGCTATTATTCGAGTCGCTTTTGAACATAATCCTCTATCTTTTTGCAAAAGACCATAGGGCTCATGCTTCTCCAGTCTACTTCTTCCAACTCTCCGCCCATGACAAGGTAGTGGTCAATATGAGCGTATTCAAATTCTTTTCGGACGTGATCACGGAAATTGACAAATGCAATCCATCCGTCTTCAATTTCGTCAAACCACTCTTCATAATAGCAATCGTCAGAGGAATGAAAATTGAAAACATTTTCTCCGATAACGATGAATTTATTGATTCCGGCTTCCATTAATTGCTCAATTACATCTCGCTTCAGAAACATAATGTCGTTGTTAATCGCGTCATTCCACTCGCCGATCATCTCAAAAATACAGATGCTTTCCTCGTAATCAACATAAAGAATCTTCATGAAAAGAGTGGGAGAGCCGAAATGATCCCACTGCGGGTGAATGAAATAATTATAGACGGCCTGGGAAAATTCAAATTCACTGTATTCCCGACCAAAAAAAGGAGAGGAAGCATCGGTTTCAGCCGTGTAGTATCCTCTCCAGTTATAATATGGTTCTATTTCATGCATCAGACTCTTCCCGGATATACTTTTAGTGCTTCTTCAAGGCAAGTTACGGCATTTTTCAGAGATTCTTTATTCAAAACATAAGCAATTCGAGCTTCTTGTTTCCCTTTCCCGGGTGTAGAGTAGAAACCGTTTGCAGGAGCCATCATAACAGTTTGCCCGTTGAATTCAAATTCTTCAAGCAGCCATTGGCAGAATTTCTCAGCATCATCTACCGGGAATTTTGCAACACAATAAAAAGCACCTTTAGGTTTTGGACAAAAAACTCCCGGAATTGCATTCAATCCGTCCACCATAATATCTCTTCGTTCAACATATTCATTGACAACCTCTTCAAAATAACTATCAGGGGTGTTCAGTGCTGCTTCAGAAGCAATTTGAGCAAGAGTGGGAGGTGACAGACGCGCCTGTCCGAATTTTAGAGCGGCGTTCATCACTTCTTTGTTTTTTGAGATCAAGGCTCCGATACGTGCTCCACACATGGAGTATCTTTTGGATACGGAGTCAATTAGAATAACATTCTGTTCGATCCCCGAAAGATTCATTACCGAAAAAGGTGTCGCACCATCGTAACAAAATTCGCGGTATACCTCGTCAGCAAATAAAAAGAGATCATGTTTCTTTACAATATCTCTGAGTTTTTCAAGCTCTTCTTTCGAGTACAGGTAGCCTGTTGGGTTTCCCGGATTACAGATAACAATAGCTTTTGTTTTTGCTGTAATTTTTTTCTCGAATTCTTCAACGGGAGGAAGTGCAAATCCTGTTTCAATAGATGCCGTTACAGGAACTACTTTTAGCCCCGCTTGAATAGCAAAACCATTGTAGTTTGCATAAAACGGTTCCGGAATAATAACTTCATCCCCCGGATTGCAACAGGACATAAATCCAAAAGTAAGTGCTTCAGAGCCTCCGGTTGTAATAATTATATCTTCGGTTTCAACCGGTAGATTATTCTTTTTGTAATAATCAGACAGTCCTTTTCTGTAGCTCTCAAAACCTGCCGAATGTGAATATTCAATAACTGTTCTGTCCAGATTTCTGACAGCGTCCAAAGCCACCTGAGGAGTGTCTATATCCGGTTGTCCGATATTTAAATGATATACAATAAGACCTTTTGCTTTTGCAGCCTCGGCATAAGGTACGAGTTTCCGGATCGGAGATGCCGGCATGCTATGTGCTTTTTCAGAAATTTTTGGCATAACAATTCAATTTAACGGCGCAAAAATGCAGAATAAAAACCGAAGAAAAAAGACCCTGATTGTTTTCGTTTTTAAAAAGAGGGAAGAGTGTCTGTTTTCTCTTCTGTAAGCATCTATTTTTGATCGGAATCACCTTTGAAAAAAACACTGTTAATAAAGTCTTAACAGAATTCATTCAGACTCGTTGAGAATTTATACTTTTGGAGGATGGAATTTAGTGTAGAGCAAATTGCTGGTATTTTGAACGGAGAAATCGTCGGTGATTCAAATGTTTCTGTAACAGGTCTTTCCAAAATCGAAGAGGGGCAGCCGGGAACATTGTCTTTTTTGGCTAATCCGAAATATGAAGAGTATATTTATTCGACAGGGGCTTCTGTTGTTATTGTAAACAAAACATTTGAACCTCGTCAGGAGATCCCGGCAAGTTGTACTTTAGTTAAAGTAGAAGATGCGTATGCATGTTTTGCAAAGCTATTGGAAGCCTACAATCAATTCCGAGTTAAACAACCTAAAATAGAACAACCCAGTTTTATTTCTGATTCAGCATCTGTAGGAGAAAACCTTTATCTGGGAGCTTTTGCATACCTGGGCGAAGATGTTGTCATTGGAAGTGATGTGAAAATATACCCGGGAGCGTATATCGGAGATAATGTGAAGATCGGTGATGGATGTGTAATCTATCCGGGCGTAAAAATTTATCCCGATTGTGTGTTGGGGAAACACTGCGTTATTCATGCAGGAGCGGTTATCGGATCGGATGGGTTCGGATTTGCTCCCAACCAGGAAAATGAATACAATAAAGTTCCTCAGATTGGAAATGTTGTCCTTGAGGATTTTGTCGAGATAGGAGCTAATACTACAGTTGATAGGGCTACACTGGGATCAACTATCCTGAGAAAAGGAGTAAAGTTGGACAATCTTGTACAGATTGCTCACAACGTAGAAATAGGAGAAAATACGGTGATGGCTGCACAGGTAGGTGTTGCCGGCTCAACAAAAGTTGGGAAAAATGTCATGATGGGAGGTCAGGTAGGCGTATCCGGACATATTAAAATAGCGGATGGAGTTAAAGTTGCCGCCCAAAGTGGAATCCCTAATAACATTAAAAAAGAAGGAGATGTTTTACTGGGATCGCCTGCTATTCCGATTGAAGATTTCAAAAAGTCATATTTTGGTTTCCGAAAATTACCAATGATACTCAAACGACTTCAAGCAATAGAAGAAAAACTAAAATCTTAAAATACGAAAATTAACCCGATGAACGAAAAGCAGAGAACGCTGAAAGCACCGGTTTCATTTGTAGGAGTAGGACTGCATACAGGTGAAAAAGTTAAAGTTACTATTTGTCCTGCAAAGGAAAATCACGGATATAAATTCCAGCGTGTTGATCTGGAAGGTCAACCTGTTATCAAAGCGGATTGTGATCTTGTTGTTGCAACTAACAGAGGGACAACTCTTGAGCAAAATGGAGCGAGAGTTTACACTGTGGAGCATATTTTAGCTGCTTTGCATGGAAATATGATAGATAATGCTTTGATTCAGATTGACGGACCTGAAATGCCTATTATGGACGGTAGTTCGTATCCTTTTGTAGAAGGAATTCTATCGGTCGGGTTTGAGGAGCAGAATGCAGATCGGGAATATTTTGAGTTGAATACAAATATTCCCTGGGAAGACGAAGAAAGAGGTATTGAGTTTTTGGCAATTCCTGATTCGGTGTACCGTCTGACCGTAATGGTGGATTATAACTCACCGGTTTTAGGGACACAACATGCTTCCATGTACAATATGGAAGAGTTCAATGAGCACATTTCGAGATGCAGAACATTTGTATTTCTTAAAGAATTAGAATACCTGGCGAAAAACGGGTTGATTAAAGGAGGTGACCTGGACAATGCAATCGTTCTGGTAGAACGGGAGCACGTTTCTCAGGATGAATTGGATCGTTTGGCCGAGCTACTTGGAAAAGAGAAATTGAAAGTAGAGATCAGAGGTATTGGTGTACTGAACAGTACAAAAATGCAATTTGAAAATGAACCTGCACGTCACAAACTATTGGATATAGTTGGTGACCTGGCGTTGGTAGGGAAATTCATAAAAGCACATATTCTTGCAGCCCGTCCGGGACATTATGGAAATGTGCAGTTTGCAAAAGTTCTGAAAGAACAAATCCGTAAGCAGGAGAAAGAGGGAAGAAGATTTGATTTGTCAAAAACGCTCTACGATATCAATATGATTGAGAGCATGCTTCCGCATCGTTATCCATTTTTGCTGGTGGATAGAATCACAGAAATGGGAGAGGACTATGTGATCGGTATGAAGAATGTAACGATGAATGAGCCTTTCTTCCAGGGACATTTTCCGGGGAATCCGGTAATGCCAGGAGTTCTTCAGGTGGAAGCTATGGCCCAGGTCGGAGGTATTTTCGCATTGAATCAGGTAGAGGAACCTGAAAAATGGATGACGTATTTCCTGAAAATTGATGAGTCTAAGTTTAAGCAGAAAGTTATTCCCGGAGATACAGTTGTTTTTGAATTGAGGCTGGTTAGTCCGATTCGTAGGGGACTGGTAAATATGAAGGGAACGGCTTATGTGGATGGTCAAATCGTATCAGAGGCAATGATGTTAGCTCAAATTGTAAAAGAGAAAGAATGATAAGTGAACTTGCGGTAGTTTCTCCGAAGGCAGAGTTGGCAGAGGGAGTGGTAGTTGAACAATTCTCAACTATTTATGAGGATGTGAAGATAGGTAAAGGGACAAAAATCGGTCCTAATGTTGTAATCTACCCAGGTACGAGAATCGGTGAAAACTGTGAAATCTTTCCAGGTGCAATTATTGGTGCTGTTCCTCAGGATTTAAAGTTTGGTGGAGAGTACACAACCTGTGAAATTGGTAATAATACAATCATTCGGGAGTGTGTTACTATTCACAGAGGTACCAGTGACAGAATGAAGACAGTTGTTGGTAATAATTGCCTGTTGATGGGGTATGTCCATGTTGCTCACGATTGTATTATTGGAAATAATGTGATTTTAGCAAATTATACCGGACTTTCAGGGCATAATGTGATTGAAGACTATGCTATACTGGAAGGAAAAGTGGGTACCCAACAATTTGTTCGTGTAGGAGCTCATGCTTTTGTTGCGGGCGCTTCTCTTATTCGTAAAAACGTTCCGCCTTTTATTCGTGTGGCGAGAGAGCCCCTTACATTTGCAGGTGTAAATGCAATCGGTTTACGGCGAAGAGGAATGTCTGATGAAGGAATCAAGGTGGTAGAAGATATCTATCGTATCCTGTTTGTAATGAATACCAATATGTCTAAAGCGATCGAACAGATTAAGCTTGAAGTTCCGGATTGTCCGGAGAGAGAGCAGGTTCTTCAATTTATTGCGGAATCAGATAAAGGTATTATCAGAGGTCCGATGTGATTTTTTATTTCGCAATTTAAAATCAGGTAATTAAATTTGCAATTTTTGACTCAATAATAATTTTTATGGCAACAACGGCTGATATTAGAAATGGTTTGTGTATTCGATTTAATGATAAATTGTATACGATTATAGAGTTTCAACACGTGAAACCGGGTAAAGGACCGGCTTTTGTGAGAACGAAGCTAAAGCATATTGAAACAGGGAAAGTATTGGATAATACTTTTTCTTCCGGACACAAAATTGAGCCGGTTCGTATTGAAAGACGTAATTATCAATACCTGTACCAGGAAGGGAATATGTATGTTTTCATGAATACTGAAAACTATGAGCAGGTAAATATCGAGGCAAAATTAATTGAAAAGCCTCTGTTCCTTCAGGAAGGAATGATCTGTGAAATTACTTTCCATGCCGAAGAAGAAATGCCATTGTTGGTAGATCTTCCTATTACAATTGAGGCCGAAGTAACCTATACAGAGCCTGGAATTAAAGGTGATACAGCAACCAACACAATGAAGCCGGCAACTATTGATACTGGGGCAGAAATACGTGTTCCTCTTTTTATTGATACAGGTGAACGTATCAAAGTCGATACGCGTACTGGTGAATATGTGGAAAGAGTGAAGAATTAGAATTCATTTTTATTGGATAAAAGAAAGAGGCTGTCTCAAAAGGGGCAGCCTCTTAGTCTTTCTTTACTTAAAGATTTTCCTTGAATAGAATATCGGGTTGACCGATGATCAAGGGAACAAGAAGAGCTACTCCAGAATCACCTTGTTGACCCATTTTTGCTCGCCTCTCATAACAATAACTACATACACCCCGGGATCTTTACCTGTTATTCTAACATCAAATGTGTTGCTTGGGATATTTTCTTCTTTGTAAACTATTCTACCCAGCATATCTGTAACAGTAACCGATAGATTTTCAGAAAATACTTCTTCGTTCAATTCGACCCTAAACTCGCCATCGCTTGGATTTGGATAAACGAAGAGATTCTGGTGAATTAGTTGAACTTCTTCACGTTCTTCTTCAACAACCCTGTCCACAGATTTTTCCCACACACGAGAGGCTTTGAACAACATAATATATTCATTATTGTTCCCTTCCATATCGTACTCTAGTTGGATCATAGGTCCCCAGCCGTAAGAGGTGTGAATGATACTCGTCGGATTGTGCGACCAATAGTAATCAATCCGGTACTTGGTTGCATCCATTCCACGAAGTCGTAGCATTCCCTTTTTGTCCTGAGAAGAGATAAGTTGCTGGTTCATGTTGGCATCTGCAATTGGTGTTGAAGCCCATGAAAAACTGCATGGCTCATTTTCAAAACAGCTTATTGTTGGTTGTTGTCCGTGATTATAGTAGTTGTAGGTGGTATTGGTGATCATGCCAATTGCTTCATCTGCATTTCCTTTGCGCAGGTACATGAGATCGCCTCTCTTGTCATTGCGAACCATGTCCGTATTCCATCCTGAGGAATAATTCCATGTTGATGTATTAAGCACTAATGAAGTATTTCCTGGATGCCACTTGTCTTGATCCAAATTTACTCCAGTTAAAAAAGTGTTCATTTTACCGAAAACACCATAATTGTTAAATTGATGAATATCACTTTCCCAATCAAGAGCACCAGAGACTCCAGAAAACAGCATTTTCCATTGATTTCGAACCATTTCAATTTGCTTATCACATCCTTTTGATTCTACTGAGGAAGGCCCGGTTTCACTATACCATGCTGGTTTTCGACCATAAAAATCGAAATAGTTTGTTTGACCTGAATTTATTGACATACTTTTTACCTGTAATCTAGGAAAGTCGAAAGAAACAGTGTTGTTTTCATTATGATATATGGTAGCATCGTATACATTTCTATCGATGAAGTCAACATCTGGTATTACGTAAGAATGATCAAAATCCCCTGGTTTACCGGCATAGCTTACTTGATAGAGATGTTTGTCATGACCCAAGATATTGTGCATATAGTTAATCATATCAGTCTGCCAATCTTGGATTGTTTGTTGATTAATTTGATACTTAGGGTCATTTAGTGAACACCCGCTTACGCCATTGTTTTCTGAGCTTGCGCTGTATTCGCAATAGGCTGTATATAGCGTTGTATCCGCCCAATTTATTGCAGCTTCAGATCCAATTTGATCAATTTCACTAAAGAGCTCAAAGGCGAGAATATTATTGGAGTAACCCCATCGGGCCAGAATGTAGCGCAAACGTTCCTTGTAATATTTTCGGGCTTCCGCTTGTTCAAAAAAGTCAATGGGTTTGTTTACATTCGGTAGTGACTGATAACAATTACCAAATTCATTTGGATCGTTCGGGTCTTCTGCCCAATCCCAATAATGAATCCAATAAAGACCTGTTGTGTACGGGAAGTGTACCTGCATGTTCCAGTTAATCAACATATCTCGCTCTTCTGCTTTATAGACAATTTTATCCATTTCATAGGCAATATGCTGACGTCTATAATAATTCCCGAGCTCCTCAAATTCTATTTCGTTTGATTGTGGGGCCATAAGCATTCTAAAGGTGTTAGCGCCTCCGTCGGCCAGGGCATCGATTTGTTCACGGAACTTTCGATAAGTGCGAACAGGGGGTGTATAGGCTTTATATTGTTCTATATTGTTCCATGAAGGGGCGCTTCCGCCGTTGTATCCCATCACTGCGGCTAATTCCTGATCGATTGGACAGGTGGTTCGTGGCCATTTTAGGTTGTTCCCAAGTGGCATAAAGCTTTGTCCTCCTCGTTCAAGGTAACGCTTGTTCGCTCCAACAGTGACAGGTGGTTGAATCGTAGATGGTATCACACGGAACGGGAAAGGAGTAGAAGAGATAATTTGCCCAGGTGTCTTGATGTGAATTTGCCCAACCCAATCACCGGTTGCCGGTGGGGCAAACCGAATTCGAAAAGGGTAATCGTTTGGTTGTTCAGTCCAATCACCCAAAAGGTCAAGGAATCCTGCACCCGTTGGTCCGCCTGTCGGTGTTCCCACGGGTGGGAGCGGTAATTCTTCACTTTCGTATGGAACATAGTGAAATCCGTGAATTGTATGGATATCGCTTGGATTTGCCACACGATAGAAGTCTGCCGTTACTTCGATTTCCCAGGAGAGATAGGGATTGATTTTTGCACCGGCTTGATCTAAAAGAAAGTTGTTAATGGCATTTTGAATAGTGGCAGGCAATTCTACACCAAGCTCAAAACGCGCGTTTTTTAGAATATTCTCCGTGTTTGGATAATTCATCACAGCGACGTCGAACGGACTTACAGGTTCAGGATCAATATCTGCAAGAAAACTACCTGTCCCTTGATTGGGAATATTTGCGAACTGTCCGGCTCTGAAACCGGGTTCTATGGTGATACTTTTTCCGGCTCGCAAATGGATGTCTGCATAAGGATATTGAGAGGTTTGGTCATACACATAGTTGGTGTTCTGATCGAAAGTAATGCATCGTTGATAAAAGAATGGATTTGGGACATAAATTTGGTTTTGTGTCACTACTGATAGCTGAGGTTGACAGTCAAACACGCTCTGACTGACGGCTGAATTCCACATAAGGAACCCGCCGAATATGGAAATTATTCTAGTGAATTTCATATTAATCGTTTTTAGATTGATTCTCTAATTCAGCAATTCGTTTGTCTTGTTCAATAATGTACAGTGTGAGTTCCTCAATCTTTTCCAGGAGCTTTGCGTCCATTTTGGCTATATCAATTCCTTCATTCATAATGTTTTCAGCGCTCGGAATGTTTGGTAAATGACCGTTCTGCGAGATAAAACGTTCTACTTCGTTGAGCGGCATTAAAGAGTAGTCTTTTTTAAAAACATAATCTGCCCAGTCGTTGGTAGTATGGACTGCAACTTTGACTTTTTCTGTCATAATCCCATCTTTTACATACAAGCGATAGTCTCCGTTATAGGTAGCTGTATTGTTTGGATCAAGACCCATACTTATTTTTCCATTGTCTGCCATAAACATATAGTAATTCCCGAAGTTATTACTGCCTGCAGGCTTCCAAAAATTCAGACCTGGCGTTGTCGCATATTGGTTGTATTCGATTCCCCATTGTCCGTATTGTTCCCCACCGGTCCCCCCGAAAAGAACGGAGGCACTTTGTCCGTCAACGAGGGCAAAACCTTTAACATTGAGGTCAACCTTGTTTACATTGTTGTCGGTGACTACAAGTCTGCGTGATGCTAGAAGTGGATCATTGGGTTCTACACCAATCCCGATGTTTCCGTTTGGCTTGACAACAAAAAGGGAGTAGAATGAATTAGAAAAACCCGAACGACGAATTTGAAAGGCGGTTGTCAGCGGGCTTGTAGTACTGAGTATTGAAGGAGTGGTAAGTCGAAATCCAGAATAGGTATTCGGACTATTTCCGTTCACAATCAGATCTAAGTGTGCTTGTGGATTGAGTGTTCCAATTCCCGCATTTCCTACAGGAGGGAAAGTGTTTTGTCCATGAGTAGCAAGCGCACATACGATGCCAAAAACGCCAGAAAGAAATGTACTTTTTTTCATAATAATTTATTTTGTTTACTTAATAGAAATTTGGTTTTGAAGTCAAGAAAATCCTGTCGAGAATTAAGCATTGATAAGTCTTCTTGGCAAACGTAATGAATGAACTTACTCGAAAAAAGAAGGAACATTTTTCCGCGGGGTGGAAGTTAAAAAGTGTAGTGTTTCAATCAATTTTTGATAATTAAATAGTAGTAAATAGAATGTATTTCTACGTGACACCGAAAAGACAAGACTATTTTGAGTTATTGAATGCTAATGCATCAATGGGAGTGTTGTTAACAAAAAAATTGGCAATACTTCCGACGGCACGTGTTTCGTGATCGTATTTTGCTGTTGGAAAAATCCTAAACTATCAGATGATTATGGTGGAGGACGATGCGTTAAACAAAGATTAGAGGAAGTTATGTCTTCAGGTTGAATTTCCATTTGATCGCTTTTGTGTTCATTTTGAATCGTAAATCATTCAGAGTAACTTATTTATTATTAATGTTTTAGTGTTTTTTTTGAAAAAAAGTTTGTTTTGCATTTTATTTTTACTCTATCTTTGCAGCGTCAAAGTTCATTTGAATAATGATTTATAAAGAAGTGGCGAGAGACTGGCTTGTAGACCCACTGGCAACCAACTTTAAGTATCAGTACGCTGATATTGGAAAACCGGTGCCAATTCCAGATTCCGATTTTTCGGAGAATATAAATTGAAAGAGAAATGAAACACTTAAAAGCATCCATCCGGTTAACACTTTCTTCCCGAAAAGGGAACAATCAAAACAATACCTTATTGTTTCAGCAACATAACTCATGTTGTTGCTGTTGCTGTATGTGTAGCTAATTTCTTTAGCTCCATATTGCAGTAAATAAACCGAGTTCATGTCAGGGCCCGACACTCGCGTGTATTTACTATCTGTTAACTGTTTTATTCAATCCATTAAAATTTTAGAAAAATGTCAACGAAAAATTATCGTTTTGAAACACTTCAGCTTCACGCAGGACAGGAGGCTGATCCGGTAACAGGTTCACGAGCTGTACCGATTTATCAAACTTCATCTTATGTTTTCCAGGATTCTGAACATGCAGCCAATTTGTTTGGATTAAAAGAATTCGGGAATATATACACACGGATCATGAATCCTACTACTGATGTTTTTGAGAAGAGAATTGCTGCTCTTGAAGGTGGTGTTGCTGCGGTAGCAGTAGCTTCCGGACAGGCAGCCCAGTTTATTGCCCTGAATACGATTCTGGAGGCAGGTGACAACTTCGTGACTTCATCACACTTGTATGGAGGAACTTATAATCAGTTTAAGGTCGCTTTCAAACGTTTGGGGATAGAAGTTCGGTTCGCTGAAGGAGTTGATCCGGTATCGATAGAAGAACGAATTGATAAACAAACGAAAGCCATTTATTTGGAGGCAATAGGTAATCCGGAATTTAGTATTGCTGATTTTGAAAAGATCAGTCGGATTGCAAAATCGTATGATATTCCACTTATTGTGGACAACACTTTTGGTGCAGCCGGATTTATTTTTAAACCGATCGAGCATGGAGCGGATATTGTCGTTGTTTCAGCAACAAAGTGGATCGGAGGTCATGGAACCAGTATCGGAGGGGTAATTGTCGATGCAGGAAAGTACAATTGGGGTAATGGTAAATTTCCCCAGTTTACAGAACCCTCAGAAGGATATCATGGATTAGTTTTCTGGGATGTGTTTGGAGCCGAAAGTCCTTTTGGGAATATAGCTTTTGCAATTCGGGCAAGGGTTGAAGGGCTGAGGGATTTTGGACCGGCCATATCTCCGTTCAATTCATTTTTATTGCTTCAGGGACTTGAAACCCTTTCTCTGCGCGTAGAGCGAACAGTTGAGAATGCTCAAAAACTGGCTGTATGGTTGAGCGAACACCCGGAAGTGGAAGCTGTAAATTACCCGGGGTTACCTTCTTCTGTGTATTATGAAAATGCCAAGAAATACCTGAAAAATGGTGCAGGAGGGGTTTTATCTTTCAAAGTAAGAGGAGGAAAAGAACAGGCGGATCGTTTTGTAAATAACCTGAACCTGATTTCTCATCTGGCAAATGTTGGGGATTCGAAAACCTTGATTATTCATCCGGCATCGACGACACATGAACAGTTGTCTTCAGAAGAACAACTTGCGTCGGGAGTAGCTCCCGGATGGTTGCGTTTGTCTGTTGGAATTGAGCATGTTGAAGATTTGAAAACTGATATTAATGAAGCTTTTGCAACAATCAAAAAGTTGCAGGGAGCATAGTAATCGCTGAATGATGGGTTAGTTCCGGTATTCCGGAGCTAACCTTTCTAAAAAGAGAAACATGAAGATTCTGAAAGTAAAAGCTGCAATAGACCTTCTGAATGGAGAGCGTCTGCGGCAGGTAGAAGTAGCTTATTCGACGTATGGTAAATTGAACCGACAGAAGAATAATGTAATCTGGGTTTGTCATGCACTGACGGGAAATTCAGAAGTTCATGATTGGTGGGCCGGAATTTTCGGAGAGCACAAATCCCTTGACCCATCAAAGTATTTTATTGTTTGTGCAAATGTGTTGGGGTCTTGCTATGGAACAACAGGTCCTTCTCATGAAAAAATCTGCGAAAACCAGAAAGGAGTACATTTTCCACTTGTAACTATTGATGATATGGTAGGGGTACATCAATTAGTAGCTGATGAGTTGGGAATTAATCACATAGAGGTGCTTATTGGAGCGTCTTTGGGAGGGCAACAGGCTGTACAGTGGGCAGTTGATGAACCGGATCGTTTTTCAAATCTGATTTTGGTTGCAGCTAATGCACAGCATTCACCCTGGGGTATTGCCTTCAATGAATCACAACGAATGGCTCTTTGGGCAGATGAATCATTTCGGGCTAATATTCCCGGAGGAGGAGCATTTGGGTTGAAAGCCGCTCGTTCCATTGCTATGTTGAGTTATAGAAGTTACGCGGGTTATACAAGAACCCAAAGAGAAGATTTTACGCATAAAAGGGATCACTTCAGGGCTTCTTCCTATCAACAATATCAGGGAGATAAGTTTGTAAAGAGATTTGATGCGTATGCATACTGGTCTTTGTCAAAAGCAATGGATGCCCATAATGTTGGGAGAAAGTATACCAATATAGAAAGTGCTTTGAGACGAATTACAGCGAGAACATTGGTGCTTGGTGTGGATACGGATATTCTTTTTCCTATTGAGGAACAATTGTTTTTAGCAGAACATATTGCAGACAGTTGTTTTGAAGTTATTCCATCCCATTATGGTCATGATGGATTTTTAACGGAGACCGTCCGGGTGGATGAATTGATTAAAGATTTTCTGTACAATGACTTTTCCAGATACAGAAAGACCATTTTTCGTCAACAAAGACGGCAAGGAGTAGTGTAGTAAAATAGTAAAAGATACAATGAAGAATAAAAAGAAATTAACCATAGGATTGTTTGGTCTCGGTTGTGTCGGAGGCGGACTTTATGAAGTGTTAAACCGGAGTTCATTAATTGATGCGGAGATTAAAACGATATGTATCCGGGATCAAAATAAGAAGAGAACCTTGTCTGAATATATTTTGACAACAGACAGGTATGCTATTCTTGATGATGATGAAATCAATGTAGTGGTTGAATTAATAGATGATGCAAATGCCGCTTATGAGATTGTTTCTGAAGCACTAAAAAGGGGGAAGCATGTTGTTACGGCCAATAAAAAGATGGTAGCCGAACATTTGGATGAACTGATTAAACTTGCCAGAAAAAATGAGGTTTCATTTTTGTATGAGGCTTCTGTTTGTGGTAGTATACCAGTGATCAGAAACCTGGAGGAATATTATAATAATGATAGTTTATCGTCTGTTACAGGGATTTGTAACGGGACAACCAATTATATTCTTTCACAAACCAATCGTGGGTTGACTTTTGCGGAGGCATTGAGCAAAGCTCAGGAATTAGGGTTTGCAGAGAGCGATCCGACCATGGATATCGATGGGTATGATTCTAAGTTCAAGTTAGTGTTGCTTATAAAACATGCTTTTGGAATTACAGTTCAACCGGATGATATAGCTAATACGGGAATCAGGAATATTAAACCCCAGGATCTAAATTATGCTGCTGAAAAGGGATATCGGGTGAAGCTGTTCTCACATGCGCAAAAAATAGGGAAACATGTACTAGGAATGGTAGCTCCGTACTTTGTTCCGGAAACACACTTTGCTTACACTGTGGAAAATGAGTTTAACGCAATTGTTGTGGAAGCTCTATTTTCTGATAAACAGCTTTTTATTGGTAAAGGTGCTGGAAGTTATCCTACGGCAAGTGCTGTTTTGTCAGATATTGCTGCCTTATTGTTTGATTACCAGTATGAGTATAAGAAGGAACAAAGCGTGATTGACACATTTTTCACCAATGATTTTTCTCTTGATATCTATTTGGGATCATCGGAAGGAGAAATCGGACTGAATGAGTTGAGCTTTGAGCTGGAGTACACACGTTTTGTATCTGATGAGTATGCGTATAAAACAGGACGTGTTCTTTTCAGTGAATTAAAAGCAATGGATTTTAATAAGAAGAAACACTTGTTTTTTGCAATTCTACCAGACGCTTCTGTTGGATTATCAGAGAACCCACGGATAACTGGAGCACAAAAGAACAAGGAGTTGATTCCTGGATAAATAAAAGGTAAACAAATGAAGTTAACATTGAATTTGAAGGGGAATGCTTTTAGTATGGCGGTAGTAAACGAACGGGATCAGGTTCTGTTCACTGATGCTTCTTCCGGAATAGGAGGGGCGGATTCTGCATTTCGACCTATGGAATTAGTGGCAGCAGGATTAGTTAGTTGTAGTTCTATTGACCTGATACATATTTTACGAAAGAAGAGAAAAGAGGTTGCTGTTTTATCAGTTGATGTTCATGCACATCGGGTGGAAACTACCCCTGCTGTATTTGATACGATACATCTTGTATTCAATTTGAGTACAAATGCGGAAGAATCAGTTGTAGAAAAGGCTCTTCAGCTAACATTCGATAAGTATTGTTCGGTAGCAAATATGCTGAAAGCTACCGTAACGATTACGTATTCATACAATTTGCTAACATGAGAAAAGAAACAGTAGCAATAAGAAGTCAACTGAACCGAAGTGAATTTCAGGAACATTCGGTTCCCTTGTATATGACTAGTTCGTATGTTTTTGAAGATGCTGCACAGATGCGCAGACGATTTTCAGAGGAAGAAAAGGGAAATATTTACTCCCGTTACTCTAATCCCAATGTCTCGGAGTTTATTGAAAAAATGGCTCTGTTAGAAGGAGCGGAATCTGGTTGGGCAACTGCGTCGGGAATGGCAGCGGTTTTTACTGTTTTAGGAGCGTTGTTAAAAAGTGGAGATCATATTGTAAGTTCAAGAGCGGTCTTTGGATCTACACATAAGTTACTTACGGAAATCCTACCAAAGTGGGGGATTACCTGCACGTATGTTGACGCAGTTAATTATATGGGGTATGCAGAAGCAATACAGGCAAACACCCGGCTTGTGTATCTTGAGACGCCAAGTAATCCTGGACTGGAGATAATCGATTTGCAGAGGATTACTGCACTCACTTCCGGAAAAGGAATTACTGTAGTGGTAGATAATTGTTTTGCGACGCCATTTGGACAACAACCATTACCATTAGGAGCTGATATTTCAATTCATTCCGCCACGAAGTTTATTGATGGACAAGGGAGGTCTCTGGGTGGGGTTATATTGGGAAGTAGTGAGTTAATAAAAAAGATAGAAGGTTTCGCTCGTCATACAGGGCCTTGTATTTCACCTTTTAATGCTTGGCTCCTGTCAAAGTCGTTGGAGACGTTGAGTGTTCGTTTTGAAAGGCATTCTTCATCAGCGCACGAAATAGCAAGAAGGTTGGAAGAGCATTCCAAGGTAGATTGGGTGCGATACCCTTTTCTCACTTCTCACCCGGATTACGAACTGGCAAAACGGCAGATGCAATCAGGAGGAGCTATTGTTACTTTTCAAATCAAAGGTGGTCAGCAATCCGGACAAACATTTCTGAACAGTCTACAACTATTCTCTTTGACTGCAAATCTCGGTGATACGCGCAGCATAGCTACTCATCCGGCCTCAACAACTCATTCTAAACTGACGCGTGAAGAAAGAGCGTCTGTTGGGATATCAGACGGACTGATTCGACTTTCTATCGGACTTGAGCATCCGGAAGATATCTGGGACGATATAGAAAAGGCATTAGAAGAAAGTTAGTTGTTACAATGTTCTTGAATGTAAGTTCTTGCTTCTTCAAAGTTTAGGTTAAGCGCTTTTTTATAGTAAAAACATTCTTCGTCGGACATACCGTAAATGCCATATATATTACCAATATAAAAAGCGGCTTCACCGGATCGGTAGTTTGTTTTTAGACAAAACAAAAAATCCTGAAGCGCCAGTTTATAATTATATTGTTCGTAATAAAGGAAAGCCCTTTCATACTTTATTTCTGATTCATATACGTAGAAAGGATCGGAGGGTGTTCCGTCTTCAAGAACAAGAAACGGTGGAATTAATTCAATTGCTTTAGATAAATATTCTTCAGCAAGTTTGAGACTGTCCAATTTCCAGTAATTCAATCCGATAGTATAATGAGCCATAACATTATCAGAGTCAATTTCCAATGCCCACATATAGTCATCAATGGCTTCTTGAAAATCTCCTGCTTTTGATTTGTTTGCTCCCCTTCTCATAAGAGCAGGTAAATTATTTTGCTCCTTACGAATAATTTTAGAAAGGTATTCAATAGCGCCCTTAAAATCTCCTTCTTGTTCTTTTTGATATGCTTTTTTGAATAAATATTGTGATGAATTGAGGTATACAGCACAACCAATTGAACCAATAATAATCAGCATAAAGAGTCGTACTAAAAACTTGCGTTTTGGCATCATTAGAAGGTGAAAATGCTAAAATATGCAAATTGAATAAATAAACCGAAAAATTGACTATATTTGTCAAATAACTTTTTGTCAAATGAAAACATTCGGAGAAATCATACGTGGACATCGTGAACAATTCAATTGGACACTAAGTGAACTTTCAATGCGTACAGGGATAGATACGGCTATTCTAAGCAAAATAGAAAGAAGTGAACGAACAGCAACCCGAAAAAACGTTGTAACTCTTTCTATTGCTTTAAGTATTCCGTTAGATACAACACTAGCTCATTGGCTGAGTGATAAAATTGTTAAAGAAGTTCAATATGAAAATGTGGGGTTAGAAGCATTGATCCTTGCAGAAGATGCTGTAAAATATCGGATTGCACAAAAGCAGGAACAGATTGAGGGACTTTCGGAAAGGATGAAAGATAAGCTTTCGGAATGTGATGAGTTGTTAATGAAGTGGAAAGCTAATCGTCCATTGGATATGGGACAAATCCGTAAAATGGAAGAGTATTTTCGCGTAAATTACACCTATGAAAGTAACCGGATAGAGGGGAATACATTAACTATGCAAGAGACTCATCTGGTGGTCAATCAGGGAATCACAATAGGAGGGAAATCCGTTCGGGAACATCTTGAAGCTGTTAACCATTCCGAAGCGATTGATTACCTGTATGATCTGGTCGGTCAAAAAAATGACTTAAATGAACGTGTGCTGAAAGAATTACATTATCTGGTATTGAAAGGGATTGACCGTGAAAATGCAGGTAAATACAGAAGTGTACCGGTTCGGATAGGAGGGGCTTCATTCGTTCCGGCTCAACCCTATCTTGTCCCCAAGCTAATGGAGGATGTATTTGTGTTTTTTGAGAAAAACAAAGATATCATGCATCCGGTGATTCTCGCAGCAGAAATGCATGAAAGAGTAGTTACTGTTCATCCATTTATAGACGGAAACGGACGTACATCCCGATTGGTAATGAATTTGATACTTTTGTCTTTCGGATATACGATTGCAAATCTGAAAGGGGATAACGCCTCACGTTTGCGTTATTATTCCGCACTTGAAAAGTCTCAGACGACGGATGACAAGTCTGTTTTTATGGAATTGATTATCGACACAACGATTGAATCATTAAAAGAACATCTTGAGTTATGTGGATGAGGTTGTTTTCCAAATTGGGACAACCTCATTTCTACTTCCAGATCTTTTCAAATTTGGCTGCAATAGAAACTCCAACAAAAAAGTTTGTTTTCGTATAGGTATCTCCTCGACTATAAACCCTGCTTTCGTCTACAAGAACTCTTCCTTCAACTCTGCAACTGATTTGAGGGATAGGTGAGTAATCCAAATTGATCGAAGAGCTTAATGTGTTGAATCCCTTTGGATAAGGAGCGTAGATAATTACTCCGTCTTTGTCTTTAAAGTACTCTGCCCGAATAGCCATTCCCCATTTTTTTGAAAAATTGAATCGGGCTATTGCAACAGGAGCTATCCAGGTGGAAAATAATTTACTTTTAGGATAAACAGGATTGTCATAAGGTTCTTCTATTCCGATATCAAACCCTAAAATTAGTCTGAAACGATCTCCGGGAGTAATATCCGTGTAAAGATTACTGAAATAACGCATTCTACGAGATGAGTCCGGGTACTCAGATGTGGCGAATGTACTCCAATTTATAAGGAAACGTTTTGAAGGTTTAAAAATAATTTGTGTACCTCCAGAAGGAATACTGCTGCCCGGAACCCGGCGAATGCGTTGCCATCCATTACTGATGATTCCAGCGAACTCCCATTTCTCCGAAGGTGTATAAGTTATTTTGGCTCCCGACAAATAATAAGGAGAACTCTCGGCAACAAAAGAGCGGGTAAGGGTTGGGTTGTCAATAGATAATGCACTTTCAAATCCCATGTGTGAACTGAAAATTCCGGCATCAATCCAAACTTTATTCCGTTTTGAAATAGAGATTCCGATGTTGGCTTCATAAATAGAGCGAAGCATGACTTGTTCATGCCCGTAATTATCTTGTGAATAAGTTCCAGCGTGAAGCCCTATATTGGTTCTGTACTTCGGATGATCCAGTTTAAACAGAAGAACTGCGTTATTCAGATTGAATTCATTGTGTCGGTTGTGATTGAAAAAGAAATTCTGTCTAAAATTTTCAGGGGTGTTAAAGTCATAGATGTAATACACATCTGCGAAGCCTGTAAGTGAAAGAGAAGGAGCTTGTTTCCATAAGGAATCTATTTGTGTATAGGTTGGGGAAGTAAGTAAAAAACTTAGAGCAAGACAGAATCGTTTTAAGTACATGTTATATTCGTAAAAGTTTCGTGCAAAACTACGAAATAAAGCACTTTTTTAAAGTATCTAACTCGCTTACTTTATCTGTTCTGTTAAGTCGGTTATAGGATACAATGAGATTGTTGATCATTCGAATTAAGATCGAAGAGTGTGAAGAGGGTTCAAAAAAATGACGCTGTGGAAGCATCTGATAGTGTTGAAGTGTGTCTTCCAGATTTCCACGGGAAAGTAATTCACCTTTTGCAAAAGGATCAATATAAAAAAGAACCCCTCCTGATCCATCGGACTGTAATAGACGGTGAATGCGGTACTCATCCATATAGGCAAGAATGAAGTGATTAGGGAATCCTACTCCGTATATTGGGATTTCCAATCGTTGGGCTATGATACTGTATAGTATTGAGAGACTTAGAGGAGTGCCTTCCCGCTCTTCGAGAACTGTATTTAGAAGCGAGTGATAAGGTGAAAAATCATGTGTTTCTGCTCCTTTAAATCCATAGAAGTCAAATAAAACAGCATTAATTGTTTTAACAATTTCAAAACTGGTAAGCTTTCCATTCAGTTCTAACCATACCTTTTTCTCGATAGAAGTAATCTGCTCATTAAGTTGGTGGTACTCTAAATCTGGAAACTGATACTTTGCGATGAGATAGGCTCCCCGCAGCAAATCTTTCTCCGGTTTTTTGATCCAGTCGATTAAATCTGCTTTTACTTCTGCAAATTGAAGTTCCTGCATTAATCGTTCAATTTCAACAAAAGCGGCAGGTTCAAAATCCAAAATATCTACTGAGGTACGAAGAAATTCAAGTGCGGCAGGACCAATATCCAAAAGCTTGGAACGAACAAGAGATACGATATGTTCATCAGGATCGTCGAGCAGTCGTATCAGGGCTTCTATGGATTCGGTTTTCACCATACTACAAAATTAGGATCTTAAGACGCTCATTTTTTGAGGCGAATGTAAACTTTTGAATAGTGGATTGTTAAATTCTCTGATTTTTCTTTCAGAAATTTTTGAAAATTAAAAAAGATGCATAAATTTGTCTCATGGAATTACAGGAGGCTAAAGATAAATTCATTCATACATGGGCACAGTTAGGCTCTAGTTGGGGAATTAATAAAACCATGGCGCAGATTCATGCTTTGCTATTAGTTTCTGCTAATTCACTCTCCACAGATGAGGTAATGGAGCAGCTAAAGATTTCACGAGGTAATGCGAATATGAATCTACGGGCGCTGATTGATTGGGGTTTGATTTATAAAGATCCGCGTATAGGAGAGCGTATGGAGTTTTTCAGGGCGGAAAAGAATATTGATAAAGTGGCCAGAAACATTGCCCGGGAAAGAAGAAAAAGAGAAATCGAACCGGTATTGTCTTTGTTAGCTGATTTGAATCAGGTGGAGATAAAAGAATCTGCTGAAGCATTAGAGTTTAAAAAAGTTACCAAAGATATCGCTGAGTTTTCTGAATCAGTAGATGGATTTCTGGATAAATTCAGCAAAACGGATAAGAACTGGTTCTATGGACTGGTAATGAAGATAATGAAATAAAAATTTTTTAATTAAAACTTTCAATTAATTCTGAAACTTTAAAAATATAAATATGAAAAAGATAGTGCGAATAGATTATTGTATGCAAATACTGATTATTGTAACGGCTCTTATTTTTTTAGTAATTGATGGGTATCAGTATGTTTCATTCTTAATCTTCTATTTTGGCTTGGGAGGATGGCAATTACTGAGTTTTTTTGTACATCTCAAACGAAGGATAAAAAATCAACGGTTAATCAGGTTGTATGCAAAGTCGATTCTTTGGACATTGATTATCGGAGTCATGTGTGTGTCGGTTTTATTCGTTCATGAAGCAGGGTATATCTTCCTGATCATGTATCTATATTTTATGTTAATTGTGGGAATCGTATTGGCATTTGTGTACCTGAACCTGACTAGGAAGGATATTAGCTTATTGAAATTGGAATCGTTATGAAAAGAAGAATTATCCTGGCAGGTGGAACCGGGTTTATAGGAACTTACCTTAAAAAAAGATTTGAAGCTGATGGCTATGATGTTGTTTGTATTTCAAGAGGAAAGCAGGGGGTGAAATGGAGTGATAAGGAGCGGATTGTCGATGCGCTGGAAAATAGTGAGATGTTAATTAATCTGTCGGGTAAATCAGTTGATTGCAGGTATTCTGATACAAACAAATGGAAAATTCTTACGTCCAGAACAGAAACCACTATTCTGTTACATGAAATGATAAAAGCGTGTTCTTCTCCACCACCTGTTTGGATCAATTTTAGCACAGCAACCATCTACCAGGATTCGAGAATAAAACCAATGACAGAAGAAAAAGGAGTTTTGGGTGATGGTTTTTCGGAGAAAGTAGCTAAAACTTGGGAGCGTGTTTTTTTCTCGGAAAGACACTCACAAGTAAAACAGGTTGCATTACGCACTGCCATTGTTATTGGCGATGGAGGAGGTGCTTTGACACCGCTCAGACGGCTTGTTAAAATGGGACTTGGAGGGAAACAGGGAGATGGGAAACAAATGGTGAGCTGGATTCATATTGAGGATGTGTACAGAACAATTCTTTGGGTGAAAGAAGGAAAAATAAGCGATACGGTTATTAATTGTAGCGCACCCGAACCTGTGAATAATGAGCAGTTTATGAAGATGTTGAGAAAACAGTATGCTATTTCGATGGGAATACCGTTACCGGAGAGGTTATTAAAATGGGGCGCATTTCTCATTCGAACAGAACCGGAATTGATAATGAAAAGCAGATGGGTGGTGCCGGAACGTTTATTGAAAAGTGGGTTTTTGTTTCAGTTTGAAACGATAGATTCGGCTTTGGACAGCCTTCAGAGATGAACCGGATAAGATACGAGGTCTTTTTGAATTGTATACCGGGTAAATTCATATTATAATCTGTACCTGACATTCCTGCTTTTTTCATTAAATTTGCCTCTTATCGTAATGAGACAGATCAAAAGAATATGACAAATCAGGAACCCTATAAGCCGAAAAATAAGGTCAGAGTGGTGACAGCAGCTTCTCTCTTTGACGGGCATGATGCAGCAATTAATATCATGCGACGAATTATTCAGTCTACCGGTTGTGAAGTGATTCACCTTGGGCATGACAGGAGTGTTGAAGAGGTAGTCAATTGTGCCATTCAGGAAGATGTGCAGGCAATAGCTATGACGTCTTACCAGGGAGGACATACGGAATATTTTAAGTATATGTATGATTTGCTTCAGGAAAAAGGAGCGGGTCATATAAAGCTATTCGGTGGTGGTGGAGGAACGATTCTTCCCGAAGAAATCAGCGAATTGCAGGGATACGGAATTACCCGGATTTATCATCCGGATGATGGAAGATCACTTGGACTTCAGGGAATGATTAATGATCTGGTAGAAAAAAGTGATTACCCGGTTGGAAATGACCCGGAACTGGATTTGCAGAAATTGGCAGATAAAGATGTGAACACAATTGCACGTCTGATCTCTGCAGCTGAAAACTTCCCGGAAGCCTCTAAGGAGTTATTGGATAAAGTACATGCTATGTCTAAAGACTCGGTAACACCGGTATTAGGGATAACAGGTACAGGAGGAGCCGGAAAATCATCTTTGGTAGATGAGCTGGTGAGACGATTCCTGATCGACTTTACAGATAAGCAAATTGCAATTATCTCGGTAGATCCTTCGAAACGAAAAACAGGAGGTGCTTTACTAGGGGATCGTATTCGTATGAATGCCATCAGTAATGAGCGAGTGTATATGCGCTCTTTAGCGACACGTCAAAGTAATCTGGCTTTGTCAAAACACGTAGCAGAGGCCGTCGAGATTCTGAAAGCCGCAAAATATGATTTGATTATTCTGGAAACTTCCGGAATTGGACAGTCCGATACGGAGATCATGGATCATTCGGATGTTGCTTTATACGTAATGACCCCTGAATTTGGTGCGGCAACACAGCTGGAGAAAATCGATATGCTGGATTTTGCGGATGTTGTTGCTATCAACAAGTTTGATAAAAGAGGAGCTTTAGACGCATTGAGAGATGTGAAAAAGCAATTTGTGCGTAACCACCTTATGTGGGATGCAAAAGATGAAGATATTCCGGTATATGGTACGATCGCCTCGCAGTTTAACGATCCGGGAATGAACGCACTTTATAAAGTAATAATGGATAAGGTGGCTGAAAAAACTTCAGCAGAATTAAATTCATCGTTTGCTATTACACGTGAAATGTCGGAAAAGATATTTGTCATTCCTCCGTCGCGAACCCGTTATTTATCGGAGATCTCAGAAAATAACCGTGCGTATGATGCCTGGGCAGCAGAACAGGCTAAAGTTGCACAGCGCTTGTTTGGGATCTACAAAACAATAGAATCCGTTTCAGGAACAATACCTGAGTTGACCAAATCCGGAATTGAAGAAGAAAAATTGAATCCTTCTGACGAAAATAAGGAGTTGGTAAGTCTTTTGTTGAAAGAGTTTGACCGGGTAAAAATGGATCTGGATCCACATAACTGGGAAGCGCTTTTATCCTGGGGTGAGAAAAAGAGAAAATACAGAGAACCGCTTTATACATTTAAGGTTCGGGATAAAGAATTATCAATAAAAACACATACGGAATCCCTGTCGCATTCACAGATCCCTAAAGTGGCGTTACCTAAGTATGAGGCATGGGGGGATTTGTTGACGTGGATACTGCAGGAAAATGTTCCGGGAGAATATCCGTACACAGCAGGATTATTCCCGTTCAAACGGGAAGGAGAAGATCCGACACGTATGTTTGCGGGAGAGGGTGGTCCGGAACGTACCAACCGACGTTTTCACTATGTGAGTCTTGGTATGCCGGCTAAACGGCTTTCTACGGCATTTGACTCCGTAACACTTTATGGAAATGATCCGGCTGTTCGTCCTGATATTTACGGGAAGATCGGTAATTCAGGAGTTTCTATCTGCTGTCTGGATGATGCTAAAAAATTGTATTCAGGATTCCGCCTGTCCGATCCTAAAACTTCTGTTTCGATGACAATTAATGGTCCTGCACCTATGTTGTTAGGGTTCTTTATGAACGCGGCCATTGATCAGGAGTGTGAGGTGTATATTAAAGAAAACGGGCTGGAAGAAGAGGTGGAAGCCAAAATCAGTACGATATATAAAGAAAAAGGCGTAGAACGTCCCCGTTATCAGGGTAAGTTACCTGAAGGAAATGACGGATTAGGACTGATGCTGTTGGGAGTTACAGGAGATCAGGTACTTCCTGAGGATGTTTACAGCCAAATTAAGACAGAAACACTAAAACAAGTACGGGGAACAGTTCAGGCAGATATCCTTAAAGAGGATCAGGCACAAAATACGTGTATTTTCTCGACCGAATTTGCATTGCGCTTGATGGGGGATGTACAGGAATACTTTATTGACAAAGCAGTAAGGAATTTCTATTCCGTATCAATTTCAGGATACCATATCGCTGAGGCAGGAGCGAATCCGATCACGCAATTGGCACTTACACTGGCGAATGGATTTACCTATGTAGAGTATTATTTGAGTCGGGGTATGGATATCAATGCTTTCGGACCAAATCTTTCCTTCTTCTTCTCAAACGGAATTGACCCTGAGTATGCGGTGATCGGTCGGGTGGCCCGAAGAATTTGGGCAAAAGCACTTGCTAAGAAGTACGGAGCAAACCCACGGGCACAAATGTTGAAATATCATATTCAGACGTCCGGGCGTTCGTTGCACGCACAGGAAATTGACTTTAATGACATTCGTACTACACTTCAGGCGTTGTATGCAATTTATGATAACTGTAATTCGCTGCATACAAATGCATACGATGAGGCGATTACGACACCTACTGAGGAGTCGGTACGTCGTGCGATGGCTATTCAGTTGATTATTAACCGTGAATTAGGACTGGCGAAAAATGAAAATCCGATTCAGGGAGCTTTCATAATTGAAGAGCTTACGGAATTGGTGGAAGAAGCGGTTCTTACAGAGTTTGATCGTATTACAGAACGAGGTGGGGTGCTTGGGGCTATGGAAACGATGTACCAGCGATCAAAAATACAGGAAGAGTCATTGTACTACGAAACATTGAAACATACAGGAGAATATCCGATCATCGGTGTAAATACTTTCCTGAGTTCAAAAGGTTCTCCTACGATTGTCCCGGCAGAAGTAATCCGTGCAACAGAAGAAGAGAAACAGTATCAAATTAACATGCTGGCAAATCTTCATCAGCGTAATTCGGATAAGGTTGAAGAAATGTTGGGACGTGTACAGGATGCTGCTGTTAACAATCGAAATATGTTTACTGAATTAATGGAAGCTTCAAAATATTGCTCTTTGGGACAAATAACAAGAGCTTTATTTGAAGTAGGAGGTCAGTATCGACGAAATATGTAATAGATTGATTCTTAAATTCAAATTTTCAGAAATACAAAAGCCGGGGGCAGAACCTCCGGCTTTTTTTGTACTATAAAACCTGGGAAACAGAGTAGAAGGTGAAAAAAGGCACAAAAGTTGTACTTTAGCTGTTGTAAAACGAGTAGTATGAGAAAAGGAGTTATAGTGAGTCTGTTGGTCATTGGACTAATGAGTGTTTCGTGTGGAAACAAGAAAAAAGCAGTAGAGAACAGTGAAGTAGTTGAAATGAAGAATACGGAAACGAATAATGAGCAGCAGGCAGAAAGACGGAACTCTAAAGTTACAGTTGAGTTGGTTGACATGTCACAGGATATTAAAAGTGATCCTTTTACCATTCTTGATGCACATATTGATGGGAACAAGCTACACCTGACGGTACAATACGGAGGAGGATGTGGGGATCACTCCTTTACAGTTCTGGGATCTAAAATGATAATGAAGTCAATGCCTCCGCAACGCCCGGTTATGATTGTACATGATGCAGGTGGAGACAGATGTCGTGCTTTACTGACGGAAGAGTTAGTAGTCGATATTTCAGAACTTGCCTATACGAAACAAGACGGAAGTGAGATCTTTTTAATCATGGAAGGTCGTGAAAAAATTATGTACGTATACGAGTCAGAAGAAACAGAAGAGCGATAGTAGAGCATAGACGAAACAAAGATTGATAAAAAAGAAAACCCCTCTCGTTAGAGAGGGGTTTTTAGTATATACACTTCAAGAGTGATAATTACGCAATAGCGTCAGCAAGTAATGCATTAACATTTCTTACTGCTTTAGCGCTTTCTTCAATGTTTGCTTTTTCTGCATCTGATAGTTCAATAGATACGATTTCTTCGATACCATTTTTACCAAGAATACAAGGCACACCCAGACAGATATCATTTTGCCCGTATTCACCTTCTAACATAACCGAACAAGGAATCATTTTCTTAGAGTCCTGAGCGATAGCGCGAACGATTTCAGAAACAGCAGCTCCCGGAGCATACCATGCCGAAGTTCCTAAAAGACCTGTAAGTGTTGCTCCTCCTACTTTAGTATCTTCAACGACCTTTTGCATACGCTCTTCGGTAAGGAAGTTCGAAACCGGCATTCCATTACGTGTTGCTTTACTAATCAAAGGAACCATTCCTGTATCACTATGAGCGGCAATTACCATTCCATCCACATCAGAAGCAGGGCATCCTAAAGCTTCTGATAATCTATATTTGAAACGGGCGCTATCAAGAGCTCCTCCCATTCCGATAATACGGTTTTTCGGTAATCCGGTAGCTTTGTGAGTAAGGTATGCCATTGTGTCCATTGGGTTACTAACCACAACAAGGATAACGTTTGGAGAATGCTTAATCAGGTTTGCAGCAACTTCTTTTACAATTCCTGCGTTAATTCCGATTAACTCTTCACGAGTCATTCCCGGCTTACGTGGAATTCCTGATGTAATTACAGCTACGTCACTTCCTGCCGTTTTACTGTAATCATTTGTGCTACCAACTATTTTTGTGTCAAATCCATTCAGATTAGCACACTGCATAAGATCCATTGCTTTTCCTTCTGCAAATCCTTCTTTAATGTCAACAAGGACAACTTCAGATGCAAAGTTTTTGATAGCGATGTATTCTGCACAACTCGCTCCAACTGCACCTGCTCCAACTACGGTTACTTTCATTTTGGAATATTTTTGAATTTCGAATTATTTTCGGCTACTAAGATAGTAAAGAGTTTGCACATTAAAGGGATAGCGCTGAATGAATTTTGTCAGTTTTCTTAACAAAAATAAAGTTCGGAAAAAGACGAGGAAAGAAGTAGAAGAAAAACCGGTCTCACTCATTTTGAACTACTACTACCAACTTACAACCCTATGAAAAAGATGTATGAGTGAGACCGGCTTAATAAACCAAAAAACTACTATGAAAACAAAAACTTACTTGTAAAGATTTTGTTATGCAAAGTTAAGTAACTATTACCGTTCTCAGGCGAAAAAAATGTTAACGGTATTCTTTTTTGATTAAACGGTAACCGGTGTTGATTTAGACGTTTTTTAGAAGTCGGTGCAATGCGGAAATCTGTTTGAAGAAGGGATGAAAAATCGGATTGAGAAAAAAAACAAAATAAAAAAAGAGAAATACTTGCACGAATAAAAAATCTTTGTACATTTGTTCTGTAACCGTACGTGGTTACAATTTTTGGGTTTTATAGTTTTAGCATGGTTTAGCAAAAAGAGAAGGGAAGTACAGCTTTACTTCTCTTTTTGTTTTTTAAGAAGGTTTATTCCTGACAAAAGCCTCCTTCGTAAGTGGTCCCGTTCGGACAACAAATACAATCTCCCTCTTTAGGATTATCAACTACTAAAAAATGACTGTCAGGGCAGTCGCCACACTCTTTTTTACAGGAAGAGATACCAAAAGTCACTAGGATTCCGCCAACTAGTAAAAGAAGATACGTTTTTCGCATAATTTTTAATTTTAGATGTGATGAATGTACACTGTTCCCGTCAGAAAAGCAAAAAAAGGAGATGTATTACGATATTTCAGGCGAGTTAATAAGTTGATTTTTAACGGTTATTTCGGTTTTTTAAAATGTTTTTTTAATTTAACAAACCAATAGGAATTATTATTCTTTGTTTCTACATAACTTTGTAGTATAATTTAAAACTTCGTTTAAAGAAAATGAATGCATTAGGAAATCACATTTTGGTTGAATTCAGTGGATGTACTCCACAGATTATGAATGAAGTATCAACGATCGAACAAGGGATGGTTGATGCTGCAATTAAGGCTGGTGCTACAGTTATTAATTCTACTTTTCACCACTTTTCTCCATATGGGGTATCAGGGGTAGTTGTTATTCAGGAAAGTCACTTAGCTATTCATACTTGGCCAGAATATGGTTACGCAGCAGTGGATCTTTTTACCTGCGGAGATATTGACGCATGGGTTTCATTTGATTATCTGAAAGAAGTTTTTCAGGCGAAAAACTATTCTGCTGTTGAAATGCGTCGTGGTTCATTAAGTTTGTTGGATCGCATGGATTTTGATCTTACAACCATGCGTGAGGAGGCAAAAGGAAGAAGAAATCCGGACTTCTACACGCGTAACGTATGGTTTACAGATAAAGATGATAATCAGGCATTGTCATTGCGTTATACCGGAGAAGTATTCCACGATGTACAGTCACCTTATCAGCGTGTTAAAATTCTTGAGTCGTATAAGTACGGTAAGATGTTGGCATTGGACGATATGGTAATGACGACTGAGAAAGATGAGTTTCACTACCATGAGATGATTTCTCACCCGGCAATGTTTACACATGGAAATGTAAAAAATGTTTTGGTGATCGGAGGAGGAGACGGTGGAACCGTTCGTCAAATTCTTCGTCACGAAGGAGTTGAAAAAGTTACAATGGTAGAGATCGACGGAGAAGTGATTGAAGCCTGTAAAAAACACCTTCCGAATATTGCAGCGTCGTTTGACGACCCGAAACTGGAACTAATAGTAGGAGACGGAATAGCATTTGCGGCTAACGCCAAAGCAGAATCTTATGACCTTATTCTGGTTGATGGTTCTGATCCGGTTGGACCTGCAGAAGGGTTGTTCTCTGTTGAGTTCTTCAACAATTGTGCAAAAGCATTGAAGCCGGGAGGAATCCTATTGACACAGGGAGAATCTCCGAAGTTCAATGAGAAAGCTTTTGCAGAACTTCATCATACATTGGCAGATATTTTTGGTAAAGACCATACATACACAAGTTTGTTCTTTGTTCCAACGTATCCAACAGGAATGTGGAGCTTCCAGTGGGGAGTAAAAGGTGATGCAAATCCGAAGAAGATCACAAATGACGATGAAATTGAAGCATTTGTAGAGAAACAAGGATTGCGTTATTACAATGCAGATGTGCACCGGGGAAGTTTTGCTACTCCTGGGTTTGTGAAAGACTTGTTGAAATAGTAAATTTTTGCGCTTTACAATTGGCGCAGACAAAACATAGAAAAAGACGTAAGAACTGAAAAGCTTGCGTCTTTTTTATTCGTAGAATACATAAAAAAAACGGATATGAATTACGAAAATTTTGATCCTAACGGAGTAGGGATAAATAATGGGAATATCTTCGGATTTCCTTATACCATAGAAGATGCGGAAATTGTAATTATTCCCGTTCCCTGGGATGCTACGGCATCTTTTGGAAAAGGAACAAGCAACGGACCACAACGAATTCTGGATGCCTCCCCGCAACTCGATTTTTACCACCCGAAATTTCCGGAAGCATGGAAAACACGCATCGCGATGACTCCGATTTCGGACGAGTGGAAAGAAATTAATGATAAGTACTGTGGGAAAGCTATGGAGTATATCAGTTTCCTGGAGGATGGAGGAACCATTTCAACGAATCCGGCCTACCAGCGCACACTGACAGAAATAGCGGAAGCGCAACAGGCACTGGCACTTCACCTTAAAGAAAAGGCACTTGAGTTAAGAGAAGAAGGGAAATTGGTAGCCGTTTTAGGGGGCGAACACTCCACCCCATTGGGGTTAATTACTGCATTGGCGGAAAAGGAAGAGTTCGGAATCCTGCAAATTGATGCACATGCTGATCTCCGGGATGCCTACGAAGGGTTTGAGCAGTCACACGCATCTATTATGTTTAACGCGCTGAAACTGGATCATGTGCAAAAGCTGGTACAGGTAGGAATTCGGGATGTTGCGCAGACAGAAATTGATCTGGTGAATAGTGATCCGAGAATCCGAACCTTTTACGACTGGGAAATAAAAGAAGCAGGATACGAAGGAAAAACATGGAAAGAGCAGGTGAGTGAAATACTTGCAGAGTTACCTCAGAAAGTATATGTTTCTTTCGATATTGATGCGTTAAAGCCCTATTTATGTCCGAATACCGGAACTCCTGTTCCCGGAGGTTTTGAGCTTGAAGAGGTAGCGTATCTGTTATTTGAACTGGCGTTATCGGGGAAAGAAATCATTGGTTTTGACTTGAATGAGGTCGGGGATGATGAATGGGATGGAAATGTAGGGGCACGCGCATTATGGAATTTATGTATCGCTGCAAAAGCTTCACGACAGTAAGGCTGCTTGTTGTCATTCTCCTGAATAAGTAGTAATTTTGCACAAAATTGATACGAATGATTTTACCCATAGTCGCATACGGAGATCCTGTTTTGAAAAAAATGGCAGAGGAAATCGATGAAGATTACGAAGGACTGGACCAGTTGATAGCAGATATGTTTGAAACAATGTATGCTGCTCATGGAGTTGGTTTGGCAGCTCCTCAGATCGGGAGGTCTATCCGGCTTTTCGTTGTTGATGCATCGCCGTTTGCTGAACCGGACGAAGATGGAGAGGAAGATCCGAGAGCAGAAGGAGTAGAGAACTTTAAAAAGGTTTTTATCAATCCGATTATAGAAGAAGAAGAAGGAAAAGAATGGGCGTTTAATGAAGGATGCCTCAGTATTCCTAAAATCAGGGAAGATGTACAACGAAAACCTAAAATTCGCGTGACCTACTTTGATGAAAACTGGGAGTTCCACGAAGAAGAATTCGACGGATATGCGGCACGTGTGGTTCAGCATGAATACGATCACATCGAGGGGATTTTGTTCACCGACCATATTTCCCCATTGAAAAAGAGATTGTTGCAGAAGAAACTGACCAATATTTCAAAAGGATTGGTTGACGTTGATTACAGAATGAAATTTCCGGTAAAATCTAAAAAATAAGTAATGAAAAGAATTGGTTTTTTATTAATGGTTTCCACCTTGTTAGTGGCTTGTTCCGGGACTGATGAAAACAGTGCTGAAACAACCGATGCAACTACTGATGCGACAGTTTCCCAAGAAGGATTACAAACGGAGATCAAAAATCTGGAGGATTCACTATTTAAAGTGATTCCGGAAGTACCTAAAGATCTGTATGATCTGGCGATTTCTAAAAACCTTCAGTATGTTGATCATTTTCCGGAAGACGCATATTCTGCGGAATGTTTGGATCGGGTACAAGGTTACTTTTCGCAGTTACAGAAGTATAAGAAGGCAGTAATTTATACCGATACATTACTTTCCCGGTTTCCGGAATACAAAAACAAAAAATTCCTGATGTATAACCGTGCAACGTCACTAGACTTATTGCGTGATACAGCAAGAGCTCGTCAGGCGTACGTAGAATATCTTGAGACGTTTCCGAATCTTCCGGATGCAGAACGCGAGGAAATAGAAGAATTGATTAAACTGGTTCCTTACTCTTTTGAGGAACGTATTGAAATGATGAATTAATCGAAATTCACAGAGAAAAGGAAGCCGGACTGTATTGTTCGGCTTTTTTTGTGTAGATAGATTGCCGTATTTTTTCTGTTTTTTTAAATTATCAGGGATATACTGTTTTGAATAACAGCTTCTTGTTTTACATTTGGATAGGACTTTCGGAAAAACCGGAAGCTAAATACCCGGTACAAGAAGAGATATGAAGTATTTGCTAAGTTGTTTATTTTTCGTCCCCGTTTTCCTGTTGGCGCAGGACTTCCAGTGGGCATCAAAAGTGATTGCGTTTTCCTCCGAATTTGACTATAAAAAATACCCGGGACAATACCGGGCGAATCAGGTACTCGGTGAACCCAGTACCTTCTCTTTGAACAAAGCAAATCCCTGTGCCTGGGCACCGTCCAAAAAGAATAATGAAGAGAGCGATTTTATAGAAGTCGGTTTTGCGATTCCCCAAAAGGTTCAGCAGGTAGTTGTTCACGAATCGTTTAACCCGGGAAGTATCTCCCGGATCATTGTGAAGGGAGAGAAGGGAGTCGAACAAACCGTATACGAGGTTGATTCATTAATCGCTCTTTCATCTGCAAGACTATTGTCAGTCAAATTTGCCCCGACGACTTTTAAAGTAAATGCGGTACGTATTGAAATGCAGACGAAATATATTGACGGTTTTAATCAGATTGATGCCATAGCCATAGCAAATCACCACGAACCCTACGAGATAAGAATAAACGTAAATCCTGAAGTTGAGAAACAGGTTGTTACAATGGAAAGTCTGGGAGGGGCCGTTAATTCTTCTACGGCAGATTTGTCTCCTGTAATTTCCCCTAACGGAAAGACCTTATACTTTACACGTCAAAATCACCCGGAAAATATTGCTCCTATTGAAGCGCAGGACGTGTGGATGAGTCAGGTGCGGGAAGATGGTACTTTTGAGCCGGCGCAGAATGTAAAAGCTCCGGTAAATAACTCATTCAATAATTCTGTTTTCGGTATCACACCGGACGGACAGAAGATTTTTCTTTTGAACCAGTACAACAAAGACGGGACATCGACACCGGGGATTTCTTTTACCCAAAAACAAATTGACGGTTGGGCTTTTCCTGAAAACATTGAAATCGATTCGTTTCAAAATCACGGACCGTTTGGCGAATATTGTATCTCAAATTCGGGAAAAATTCTTGTAATGGCTATTATGCTTGACAAACAGGGAACCAAAGACCTGCATGTTTCGTTTAGAAAAGAAGATGGTACGTGGACAGAGCCTAAGTCACTGGGGAATAGACTGAATACGGCAGCAAGTGAAATATCTCCTTTTTTAGCGTCTGACGAGAAAACCCTTTATTACAGTACCTCGGGGTTTCCTACGTATGGAGGCTCAGATATCTTTGTTACACGGAGGTTAGATGATACCTGGGAAAACTGGACCCAACCGGAAAATCTGGGGCCCTACCTGAATTCAAAAGAGTTTGATGCATACTACACATTACCGGCAAAAGGAGATTACGTCTACCTGGTTTCTTATCGGGAGGGAGGATTGGGAGAAAGCGATATCTACCGGGCTTCCGTTCCGGAGGTATTACGCCCTGAGGCTGTTGCTTTGGTACGGGGAACGGTGCGCAACCAAAAGACAAACGAACCGCTTGCTGCTTCAATTGCCTACTATGCGTTGAGTTCGGGGAAGGAGATAGGGCTGGCTCAATCTGACCCTGTGACGGGGAAGTATGAAATTGTATTGCCGGCTGGTGAGAAGTATGGTTTTTCAGCTAAGCGCGAACAGTTCTTGCCGGTATCTTCCGAGTTTGAGTTGCCCAAAACAGCAGGTTATCAGGAAAAAGAAGTGGATCTTTATTTGGTTCCTATTGAGAAAGGAGCAAAAATTGTTATCAATAACGTTTACTTTGATACGGATAAGTATGAACTACGGAAAGAGTCCTTTGTTGAATTGGATCAGTTGGTAGCGATTATGAAGAAGTATTCGTCTATGCAAATTGAGATATCCGGGCATACGGATGATGTAGGAGAGGCAGCTTATAATCTTACACTGAGCAAAAACAGAGCTGCTTCTGTCATGCGTTACCTGACCGGAAAGGGAATTCAGGAACAGCGAATCAAAGCACAGGGCTATGGCGAAGAAACTCCCCTAGTTCCGAATACAGATGCGGATTCACGTCAAACGAACAGGAGGGTAGAGTTTACGGTACAGAGTCTGTAATCAGCCTCCAATGCTGATTCCTATTTCGACAGTTTGCATTTGGACAGGACTGGGAGATGAAAATAAATTGGAAAGGTATACGGTACTGAAAACAAAAAAGTCCCGGTAGCCGATCCTAATCCGTGGACCATGTTGAACACGGTTCAGGTTATTAAACTTACTGAAGGCAAACTCTTCACCATTGAGTTTTACCCGGTTTTTTGCCCCGACAACAAATGAAGCCTGGTACCCGAAATAAAACTTGAAGGAAGAGTTCAGTTTTATTCTGAATTCCAACGGAAGGTTGATACGGTGCAGGTTCAGTCTGCTGTACTTCAGATCATCTGTCGGAGCGGTGTGATTCCAAAGTGTTGTGTTGCTACTGTCCGCAGAAAAAGTACCGAGATGGCTTAAACTCGAATAATAATATCCTACCCCGATAGCGATGGCGAATTTCTTTGCCGGAGAGAAATTCAGCTCATAGTGATAATTTAACCCGGCAGAAAATGAAAGTTTATGCGCTGTTGGGGCATTTGCCTGTTTCATCCAGAAAGAAGGTGCAAACTCCACAGACCAAATATCATCCTGTAAAGCGGGAGGGAGGGAAAAGGGATTAAATCTATTGTCATTTTGGGAATAGAGTGTTATCCCGGAGATAAGCACAATAAGGATGGAGTAGAACCATTTCATAGTCTATCTGTAAAATGTTTTTCGTTCAGACTTGCCGCGTGAGATAACGATAGAGTCCCTGTTCATTGATTGAATGATATAATCTTCGTAAAAGCCGTCTCCGGTTTTAAGGTTCATGGTAAAATTATCCACTTTTACAAGACCGGTACCTCCTTTTGAATGTGTACGTTTTACAATCCCGAAATAACGGATATTCGGCCAGGAACGTGTCGCAGGAGGTGGGGGAGTTGTCGCGGGAACCCGATTGGTATACTGATCCGGATCGGTATCATTTCCCCGCAGAGAGACTCCGGAAGACTTGCCGAGAAACGGATCTCTGTAATCACAGAATAACTCAAAATTTCTGTCTTCTGCTTTCGGGAGTAAAATAGGAGTGTCCTGGTAAAGGGCGGATTCGGGTGTTTCAGAATCAGCTGTAAGGTTGCCAACAATTTTTACGATGACATTGATCCAGATAATTCCTACCACGATCAATAATACTACCGATACAAATTTGTTTTTCCCCAACATTAATTAACAGTTAGTGTACGGACTGTTGAATAGCTTCCCTGATTACCCGCAGCATCCATATTATAAACCCGCCAGTAATAATTTCCGGAAGGAAGAGGGATGTCTGTGGTCGTTCCCGTTACCGTTTCACTTGTTTCAATAGAAGTGAATGCCTCATCTGTAGCGACCTGTACAATGGATGTCACCGGTGATTGTATAATTCCCGTATCGGATGCATTACTCCAGGTAAACGTTACCGGAGAGGATACAATAGCGTTGTCTGCCGGAGCAACCAGCGTAGGAGTAACCGGGGGCGTGTCGTCAATACGAAAAGTAGATGTAAAAGTTGTCGTTGAAGCGCCATTGGCAAGATACGCCTTAACACCCCAGACATAATTGCCATCCGTGTAGTCAACATTAGTGACCGAAATAGAATTAGATGCAATAGAATTTTGGGAATGCACAATCGTTCCTGTTGCGTACTCTGTTCCTTCCCGCAAACTGAATTCATACGATGATACACCCGATAAACCAGACCAACTGAAAAACCCGTTAAAGGAACCGTTGTAATAAGAACCCGAAGACGGAGTGTTCAGATTAATTTGTGCCTGACTCCCCTGTACAGTATCTACGACAAAAGGGAACGGACCTGAAGGGAGAGACTGATAACCGTTGTTATGAGCTGTTAGTTTGTATTCGTACGTACCCCGTTCAAGACTAACAAATAACGAATTTGCCGAAGTCGTCGAGTCAAATGCAATAAATGTAGGGGACGCAAAAGACGGAGAAAAAATCTGCAAGCGATAGTGGGTTGCACCTTCCAAAGGTTCCCAAAGAAAATGGGAGTACTCTGGAATTGTATCATTGGCCTGTGGGACAATCATAAAGGGAGTTTCTCCGGAGATATCCTTTTCAATAACATCATTACAGGACACCAGTGCCAAACAGAGAACAAAGACGACTGTTCCGTATAAATTTAAAGTAAAAATGCGGCTGTTGCGTAGCATACCTTTCGTTTAATTACAACAAACTTATGAAATAATTTTGGGATGGAGGGAGAATATGTTTTAAGCGAAGGACTTCTGATTAGGAGGAACTGATTCAATCATAAAAAATAATTTTTGTGGAATGTATAATTCTTTTGTCCTGAGGTGGAATTTGCATATAATTACCAAACAAACGATTCAGGAATCGGTCAGGATTTTTAGGTAGGCAGACTTCTTTGTTTTCAAAAATACTACGCTGTACAGGATATACATCATTCATCCAAACAAAGTTGTAAGCATTCCAACCGTATACATGACAAAGTTTTTTAGGACGAATAATCTTGGCCAATAAACGAGCTCCCCAAACCAGTAAATTAGCAGGGCCCCAGAGTATCAATGCGATTAGATATTCGATTTTTTTGTCATTATAATTTTTAATTCTGCGAAATGCTCTTCCATAAAAAAAATCAATAAACTTCTTTAATCTGAAAGAAACTATGGGTTCAACGGGAATAATATCCAGAAATATTCCGTTCTCCTGTAGATTAAAGGATTCTTCTTCTTCTATCAGAGAGTTTTTGTCGCGGACTTTTGCAATTTTCATGCAAAAATTCTTATCAGTGGTTTCGTCTTGATAAACAAGGTTTTCAGGTAACTCCTTGGGAAGAATCTTTCTTAGTTTTAAAAGGTCTTTACGCATAACCGCTATGTCCAGATCATCATCCCATGGAATAAATCCCTTATGACGGATGGCTCCCAGACAACTTCCTCCATCAAGGAAATACGTGATGTTATGTTTCTGACAAATTTGATCAACTACCATCAAAATATCTAACATTCTTAATTGTGCTTTTCTTAAAGTCGTTCCTTCCGCGTTGTAATGGGATAAATCTTCCATACTTTTATTGATTATTCCTCAATTTATCCAAAGTTGTGTTAATAAGAGTTGAAGAAGTTCCTTTTGTATATGGGAAGTAAACAACTCGGACGCCTACTTCACTAAATTGTTTTTCAAGTTCCTGCCATTTTTCAGTTCCGTACCAGTCATCGCCGACAAACATGACGTCAAATTTTAACTTTTTCCACATTTCAAACTTTTCCATTGACTCCTGAGCGATGGCAGCATCGACATATTTGATATTTCGTACGATCTCTATTCTTTCCTCAAACGGAATCACGGCTTGTTTATTCTTGTATGCGACCAATTCGTCTGTGGTCACTCCAACAATAAGTTTGTCACAAAGTGATTTCGCATTTTTCAACATGTTTAAATGGCCGATATGAAATAAATCAAAAACGCCAGTTGTATAACCTATTACCATAACCAGTTTTTATTAAAATATTTATCATGAAATAATTGGATATTAATGAACATCCAAAGTAATTGACCTGATCTGGGGTTTTGCTTCAGATCATCGATAAGGCTAGTTAATAACTCGGACTTTAACCAGCTAGAATTTTTTAGTATATCCGCTTGTTGGACAAGATTAGGAAACCATTGTGAGAGAGGGACTGGGAATCCCATTTTTTTTCGATAGATAATATCATTTGGTAAATACTTCTCCGCTACTTTTTTTAAGATGTATTTAGGAGTATCCAGAACTTCACTATATTGTTGAGCATAAAGACTTTTAGCTTTAATCTCGTCTGAAACACTGTTCCAATGCAATTTCTGGTCATAAGGTATCCGGGAATAAACAAATTCGATCAGTTCATGATCCAGAAAGGGGGGACGGGCTTCAACTCCGGTCTGCATAGTTGTCATATCTACTCTCTGCAAAAGTCCCTGGATATGATATTTATGGAAAAACCGGAAAATATTTTCATCATTCTTGTGTAAGGAAAAATCAGATGCTATCCGGTTGTCAAATTCCTCTCTTTTATCCGTAGTATTTACAGATAAATACAGGTCTCGTATAGGTCTGGAAACATATTCATACTGCCGAACAAAGTAATCATAAAAACGCTGCTCGTTATTATGGTTTTCAAAATCAAAACCGGAACGAAATATTTTACCGTATCCACCAAAAAGTTCATCAGCTCCTTCTCCTGAAATTACTACTGTAATATCACTACTCAAAACAGAAGACATATGTGCAAGAGGTACTTCATTAGGAACAGCCAGAGGGGCATCCTTAAACTCTATTAATCGTTCCCAATTGCCAAAGTAGCTTGATGGGTCAAATAGAATTTCCTTGTGATTAGTACCATAGATGTCTGCGACTTTTTTCGCATATGAAAATTCATTGAATTCTTTTTGTTCAAAACCTATGGTATAAGTATCTATTCGGTGGTCAGATGTTTTTGATAAAATAGCTGTGGTCAGACTGGAATCAACTCCTCCACTTAGATAGGCGCCAACGGGAACATCAGAAATAAACCAACGTTTAAAAGCTTTCTGAATCTGTTCATCAGTTTCTTCGATGAGATCAGAGCTATTGTTAGAAGCAGAAAGATTTAAGTCGGGTAGTTGCCAGTATTCCGTTTCATTACACTCCAGATTTTTATTAAAATGAAGATAAGTGGAAGATTTTACCTGGTGGATTTTCTTAAAGAAAGTGTCCGGCTCCCTCACATATCTGTTTGCAAGATAATCATCAATAGCTTCATGATTGAATTCTGGCTGAAGTAACCCGGAATGTAAGATCCCTTTTATTTCAGAGGAAAAAATGAGTGTATTGTTGACAATAGTGAAAAATAGTGGTTTAATGCCAAAACGATCTCGTACAAGATAGAAATCCTGGTTTTCAATATTGTATGCGACAAAAGCAAACATTCCGTTGGCTTTTTTAAGAATCCAGTCGATCCCTTTGAATTCAATTGCTGCAAGAAGAACTTCAGTATCTGATGTCGTGGTGAAATTGTGAATGTCTGAAAGTTCTTTTCTAATGGTTTGAAAATTAAATATTTCACCGTTAAAAACAATGATCCATTTCCCTGATTGTATTTTCATTGGTTGATTGGAGCGTTCGTCCAAATCAAGAATTGATAATCTTCTATGACCTAAGGCAACGTTGGTGCCAATAAGAAGATGATTGTCCGCATCCGGTCCTCTGTGAGCGATAGACAGGTTCATTTTTACAATTCGGTCTTTAATATTGGAAATGTTATGAAGAGATATGATTCCGTTTATGCCGCACATAGATTCGTATATATAGTAACTTCCAAAAATAGCAATTTTATATGGATAAATAGAGATGATAGATAAGGCTATGCTTTCGTTTATTCAGGGGAATATATTTTGAGGTTTTTTTGTGTAGTAAAAAACCAGTAGCATCACTACATCGTGAAAATAGCGCAGATAAACTTTAAGAGTTTAACAGGAGTACAATTCTTTTAACAAAATTAATTTTCAGGTATGGGAGTATTTTTGGATATTTAGTAGTGTAAAATAGTGTTATCTAACTAATTGCTTATGATGAGGTTTGTGTTTTTTCTTATGGTGTTGACAATGGTGGTAGCGTGCAAAAAGGATAAAGCGTTGAATGGTATTGACGCGGAGTTATTTGAGATGGCAGAGCAGACTTCCGGGTTTACCTGGTATAAAAATTCAGATGCTTTGTTGCCGAAGAGCTCCGGTTCCGGTCATGAGCATCCTTTTCTCCGAACGCGTTTCAATTCAGTCGCAGCGACTCAACTGAATAGTGAAGGGAAAATTGCTGCGAATGCGGTCTTTCCGCAAGGATCACTGGTTGTAAAAGAACTGGTCAATGAAGACGAGTCATTAGGGCGCTATGCAATTTTGTATAAAGCTTCCGGAAATGAAAATGCAGACGCAAATGGTTGGGTATGGGGATATATTGATGCGGATAAAAAAGTCGTGTCCAGTGCTGAAAAGAAAGGAGCGTCCTGTATCAATTGTCACCAGCAATCGGGGAGTATTGATTACATGCTGATGAATAAATTTTTCCCCTGATATCTGAAATCAGGAGTTGGTGATGATGTCTACTTTGCTGATTGAAACCGGACTACGTTAAATCGGTTTAGTCGGTCACAAGATCCTCTACCTGAACGCCTTTTTGACGTAATTGTTCCATAATTTCTTTAAAGGAACGAAGTAGTTCGGGAGAGTTAATAACCCCGGCAGCGAGAAAGGATTTCAGCGTCTCTATGCGTAACAGCGGAGAAAAGTCCTTTATCTGTGTCGTGATTCCGGTAATTTCTTCCAGTTCGTTGAGTCTTGTGAGTGGCTCCAGATTGCACAATCCATCCAGTAAAGATAAATTGATACTTCTCAATCGGGGCAATTGCTCAATGCCTTCCAGTGAAAATACAGTTGTAGGTCCTCCGGGGTAGTAATCTTCATAGGGCGCAACAAGTGTTTCGTAGGCGGAACATTCGGTATCAATTCCCAAATAAGTAATGGATTCCATCTGCTCCGGACGAAGAGGGTATTTTAGTAAGTACTCTTTTACATCATTTATGGTTTCGTATCCTTCTTCTTCCAGATCGATACTTCTTCCGATTGTTTCCTGATAAAAATCATCATAGGGAAACTCTCCGATTTCAATCCCTACTTCATTGGGTTCGTCTTCATCGGTAACAAGTAATGCTCCTAGTACATAAAGTTTGAGATTATCCTCCATGCTTGTATTATTTATACGGTTCTAAATCTACTGATTATCTTATTAAAAACTTAAAATCAGATGTTTATTTATCGGTGATCTGTTATTGTTCTCATTGTGGGAATATATTTCATCCGTTTCTTTTAAATCACTAAAAGAAGTAGGTATTGAAGAGCTACGATAAGTAGTGTGAGAAGGAGTAATGTTACCGACTTAGTTTTATACAATAAGAAGAAAATGGCTAAAACAGAGAGCATGATTTGTAATCCTTGAAAGGTTACGAACGTCAAAGGACTTTTGTATTTATAACCTCCATTACTTACCATTGCATCTGAGCCTAGCTTATAGCTTCCTGGACTTTCCATGTATGAAAAAATTTCAGAAATTGCCAGTACCACAATTCCGATTGGAATTAACGCAAGAATTAATCTAAAGTACTTCATGGTAGGGGAGTTGCACGTTTAGTTAATGAGGGAAACGATCGTTTGTCGCTAAGTAATAATTGATACTGGCTTCTATAAAACCTGAAAATGTATACTGTGTTTTCTCAATACATTCTCCGGGAATACCGGTTCTGCCTTGCTTTTCATAAAGCCAGGTATAATAAACATCCGGATCATCACTGTCCTCATTCAGATCAATAAAGTAAAAACTTTCAGTATCTGTTTGATAACCAAAAGACCATATGTTGGGGTAGCTGAAGGAATATGGCAAGTTGGCAATTATCGTCAACCGTTTTTGTTGAACTGCATTATAAGTTGGAGAACTCCCTACTCCGGAATCAAAATGTGCGCACTGTTTTCCTGTTAGGAATAAAAACTCTTTAAGCGTTTTAGGAAATGGCTTCCCGTTGGCACAGAATTCGGTTTGCAGCGCAAGAATTTCTGTTTCTGTCATTCCAATCGGCGGGATTCCCGGACCGGTTAAATACTGTTGTAAAAGGTGTAAATATTCTATTGTCATTTTGTGAGTTTTTGGATATTACAGATACAAGATTGAGACGTATGACAATTAACAATATGATCTGCGTACTCATCTAGATTATCTAAAAAGTTTATAAATCAATATTTCCAACCTGTCATTTCTGAAGTGATTACCACTGCCATTCAAATCTGTTAAAATAACACCATTATATATCGTGTACAAAATAGTATAGTAATATTTGGTATTGTTTGAATCAAGGAGAATGATATCAAAAAAGCCAACGTTTACTTTTGTGTTAACACGTGTTTTTATGTCTGATGAATGTTTCATTAGGTTGATTATCTTTTCGATTTCGTCTTTATCTTCAATCAGAACTTCTTTTTTTGTTAAATGTGCATGACTACAGTTCACTTTGTTGACAATCTTAATCTCAGTTATAGTTGGAGTGTCAATTGTGATTTTTTCGTTTAGTTGCCCTCCACAACTAATCAGGATTAAACTCAGACAGAGATAATATATGTTTTTCATGGTTACTCTATTTCGTTTTTTGATTGTTTTCACTGGAAGAAATCTGTAAATCGACTGAATTGTTTTAGTATTTAATGTTTTAACTAAGGGCATTAAGTGATAATAGGGGCATGGTTTACTTCGATTTATATTTGTCAAATTCAGTTCGGAGTAAACTTTCCAATTCATCAAATCGTATTTGTAATGAGCTAGATATAATGTATAGAGGAGAGTTATATTTTTTCATATTCATAATCATTACGTGTTTAATAAATCTGTTTTTGGCAAATTTGATATAGTTTTTTGGGGTTCGAACCTGAATAATCAGGATTTTAGTTGACGCTACTTGAATCGTTTTAAAGCTTTTGATATCCTCCCAGGGAATAAGACCTACACTTGTTGCAGAGGAGTGATCTGTAATTCCGGATTTGTCAATAATTAATCCTACATTTTTATCAAAGAATTTTTTGACTATGAAACCAAGACAAATACCAAAGAAACCAAGTCCGATACTACTTATAATTCGGATTACTTCAGGATTTCGGAAGAGTGGAGAGGTGAAGGTTTCGGGAGTGATTGTGCCAAAAATACTTGCAACTACCAGTATGAGCGCTCCTAAAATGAGTAGAATAAGTTTTTTTCTACTGAGAGGAATTTCTATTCTGTTTTCATGATTCGTATTCATTGCTGATGTTGTGTTATTCGTGATGAAATACTCTGTTTGGTTTTACAACAAATCTAATTTATCCTCTTTCCAGAGACGTAAAGTTGTTTGAGCTGTTAATCCAGTGATACTAGTTAATCCTGACAACTCTTGAAGCGTCTTTTCTGCAAGATCAGGAGTGCTCTTTAAAGAAAACGTAGCAGCCCAAAGTCTTACATTTTCATCATCATGACTTATTAGTTCTCCAAATATATTTTGCCAGTTTTGTTTCCTGGTCTTATCATAAATAGATTGTAGTCTTTTATTCAGCTTATTAGCTTGTTTATGATCGCCATTAGCAATTGCCTTCCCGTGTTCAATAGCTTCTAATAAAAAAAGCTTTTTTATTTCTTCTCTTGTCGCGAAAGTATTGGGATTTGTCAATTAGGAACTTGTTAGAAATAGATTGTTATTATTGGATATGCTGCTATTAACAAAGCTAGTATAAAATAAGTAACCCACTTTCTTGTTTGTGTTCTTTTTAGAAGAAAAAGGAGTGTAATTGCAAAAAGAAAAAGGGAAAATACGCTGAACAAAACATAAATTTCTTTTGATGTGTGTATTGAATACCACGGATAGAATTCAGCACCAAAATAATAACCATAACTATCTGTGAATACATGGATCAGATCGAGTAGTGTCAGAAAGATTACGAAGGAAGAAAATAATCCAGCGAGTATTTTGAAAAATAAAAAAAGAAGTCGTTTCATATCGGGTTCATAAGTGCGTTTTTGAATCTGCTTTTTGTGTATAAATTGTTCCATGTTGGAAAAGTCGTAGAATTACATGAACTGATTCTACTTGTAGGGTAGTGTTAAGTGACTCGTTTCGTTTTGTAGTAAATTTTTATCAAACGATGTAGATAAATAGGTAGGTAAATGAATGACCTTAAACAGACTATCAATGGATTGATCAGTTAATGTAATTTTTTTAGTAATAATTATTTCAGAGTTACCTGACCGATGATAGCGTTCGATAAAATTTAACTTTCCATCAGGAAGAAAGTGAAAGGAGTATCCTTTGGGTTGATGGTTTACAATAAAAGTAGCTGACGTAATTTTTCCGGATTGATCAAATAAGTATGTCCACCCAAAAAGGATTCCACTTTGGTAGTTCATAACCGAAAAGAGATAGCCTTGTTTGTCGTACATGAGAGATACCCCATCAGGTGTCCCTTTGTTCTTATCAACTGAGTATCGATATTCTACGTTTCCTTTTTGTTGACCTGTCACTTCTATGAAATAGTGCGTACTAGATATGTTTACAACAGAGTGTATTTTTCCATTTGTTTCACGAATCGTATCACCTATTGTATATTGCGTATCCTTTTCACAAGAAGAAAGAGAAACAATAAGAAAAAATAAGATTGTATTTTTTTTCACTCTTTTATATTTTTATTGCCAGTAAGTGAATGATTCGCAAATGACCTCTCTCCTACGAGATCAATAAGTAGACGAAATAACGGAAAAATAGCTTCTAAAGCTTCAACCGGAGAGCTCACAACTAAAAAATGAGCACTTAATGTATATGAGGCTCCCTTTTTGCTTCCATAGAAAACCGGAGAAAAATCAGCTCTTTCAGAAATACATTTTCCTAATTGTAGTAACTCCGTTGATTTTATTAACTGAGTATTTATTTCTGGTTCTGAACACTTGATTTTAAAGGGTGTGTTTCTTTTAAATAATCCTAATATTCTATCCTGATGCTGAATAGATAGAGGAGCGAAACTCAACGGAGTGTTACTTGTTGCCTGTATTTCGCAGGAAAACCGATTCTGAAAACTTTGAGAGTAGTTAACGGCACTAGCCTTATTAAATTCAGATAATTTCCATTCATATCGGATTTCAATGTGCCAATCTTTATAAGGGATCGATATATTGTAAATTTCAAGAGGCATATAAGTATTACCATTATACCATTTTTCACTGCGGAAATGTAGAATACCGTTTTCCCGGTCAATAAATTCTTGAAGTGATTCATTCATTATTATAATACTTTTGAGATACGACCAATTAATTTATCTACTCTATAAAACTTCTAAAAAAACGGTAGTATAGTTTTCTTCGTCTTTTTTTAACCAAACATTTGGGTGCTTCATTCCGTTTTTTCTTAACATCATTTTTGGGAATACATCTGAACTACAAACATTACTTAAACCATTGTTCTTTTTCTATCTCAATCAGTCGATTATCTGTTAGTTTATATTTTCTTGCATACGAATTATGATAATCATCTTCGTAGAAAGGATTATGTTTAAGTATACTATCGGTTACTTGAGGTAAATTTTCAGGTAAATATAAACCATATCCGGAACTGATTTTATAATCCCAAATAAGAACATAGGCTTCAGTCAGTTTAAAACCTCCTCTTAGAACATAATTGTTTGAATCCAGACTAATTCCCGGGTTAAGAGAAGCATATATTTTTACTGTAGAGTCATTATTTTTGGTGGAAAAGCCTGTTTCAATAAACCATCTTGAACCTAAAGTACCCTCATCGTTGATTACTTCTTGCTCAAAATCAAGTAAAATCCTCATTAATGTATCGCTAATATAGTCTGGAGTTTGCTGTGTCAGGATAGTACTATCTTTTGTCTCAATGATTTCATCAGAACTATGGATAGTCCTGGCTTCTTTGTTCGTGCATGCTACAAAGAGTAATAAAAGTAGAATGTAACAGAAATACTTCATTTTTTGCATACAATTTATTTTATTCAAAAAGAGGGGGACATTGCATTTTGCTTTTAATTACTTTAACTAAATATGCCAAAAGGATAATTCCAACACCAATTAATTTTATTGAAAGATAATTATCAATTGTGATGAAAAAAATTACAGAAAGCACTATGAATGCGGCTAAATCGGTAACAAATTCTTTCTTTTGATACACCGTAATAAAAAAAAAGAAAACGGCAAATATCAAAAACAGGATTAAAGAATTCCCTTCAATTCTGTGGTAAGTAAGTATAAAGTAAATAAGTATCAAATTGAATACTGTACCTAGAAAGGACATAAATGTTTTCATTTCTAATTGTTTGAGTTTTTCTGCGAGTCAACTAAATAAATATAAAGTCGAGGGAAAAGCTCTTCAAATCTTTTTCCCTTGTAGAGAGATAAATTTGTTTGTAAAAAGCCCCTTGAGATATAGTCTAGTAAACGTGCTTTATCCAGAATACTTAATTTTAAAATGGAGTGAATAAAAGTTTTTTCGCCCACTAAATCAATCAATTGAATGATAACTTCCCCATGAATCCAATAATCTTCGATTTTAACGGGGAGTTTAATTAGTTGTACGATCGAAGATTCATTTTTCTGAATTGCGCTTGATAACAAAGAACAATATTCTTCTTCTTTATTAAGGTTTACATCTTTCCTTACATAAACTTCCTTTATTTCCGGACAAAAAGTTGAGCGGTTAAATAATGATAGTTGAGACAAGAAATAAATTAAAAAGGACAACGTAATTCCCCAGAAAGCAATCTGATACAATCTCAGAGACAGTTTTTCGGGAAGATTTAAAAATAGTACCATTCTGTTTTATTTACGTATACCATAATATGCATTAATAGATTCCAATAGTTCGTCATAAAAATTGTCTATTAAGGAACTATTCTCAACGATCATTTGATCTATTACAAGACCTGTATTCGAAGAGGATTGTATGGTTTGGAAAACAATGTGGTTCGTATAGTCAAATTGTAGTTCAGATAAAGCAAGAGACAAAGTGTAGGGGAGATAGAAATTTTCATATTCCGGTTTTTTGTCTTTCTGTAAACCTTCATAATTATTATCTGAAACGAGTGTATGGATAATAACAGAAAGTTCTTTATTAGCATAAATGGATTGAATTAGTTTATCACTTTTACGTCCTTTTGAATTATTTGAGTTGTTATATTTTAGTTGAAACCCCGGAGGTAAATCCTTTTTAAAGGAATCACTTCTTTGTTGTCTGTATGTATTTAGACTGGCAATGATTTTTTTACCAAGTATAGAGTCGACCCGTTCCGAAGAAAAATAACAGGCAGTTTTTAAAACGAGGGCATTATTTTCTTTAGCAAAAAAGAGGAGATGAGGGTTATAAATATCCTCTCTCTCTGTTATATCTGTAACGAGTATGAGATTACTCGTGTCTACAGGAATAATTTGTGATGCTTTTTTCAGACCCTGTAAAGTCAACTGATGATTGAGAGGATAATAGTTATATGCATTGTGTTGATTTTTTGTCGTTGAAAGATAATTGTAAACGAACCAACAACTACCAAAAACGGTAAAGGTAAGAAGTGTTAGGAAAACTGTTTTAGTACTGAATATTCTCATTTTTATTTGTCTGGGTAGTGGGAATCGCTGATTTAATTTATATTACTACTTTGCTTTTTGGAATACTAACAAGTTTAGTACAGCACTTTTTCATTTAAGGCTCATATATTCCTTTATAATATTTACTTATAAGTTCAGAGATCATCGGAGTTAATTTGCTTCTATAACGAAACTTTGTTTCTATTTTGTCCCAATATTCATCATCATACTTCATTTCATCTTTAGTAGGATGATAGAATACTATAACAGGCATTTTTTCATGAACAAATACTATTCTGGTTGAACTATTTGCCGGGCGACCAACATATGAAATATTTAGCCATTTTAAATCATCAGTAATTTTTTTTCTCTTGGAATAAACTTCCACTTTTTTACCTTTAAATGATTCAAAGTTTTCTTTTGAAACAAAAAAGTAATTACCACATTGCTTCATTTTATCTCTTTTAACCGAAATGTCTGGATGGCAGGATATTATCCCCCATCCCTCGAAGTTTTTAGGTAGATGTAATTTTTTTATCTGTACTTCCTGCTGAGAGTATATGGAGGGGAGGATGTTCATGATTAGTAGTAAAATGCCAATTTTTCTCATATAATTTATTTTATTCAAAATATGTGTCTTTCATTGTATTTTATATATTCTTAACCAAATAGTCTAATAACTTAGGAAATCTTTTTATTGATCCTTTTTCTTGATATTGAGGCAAATTTGTTTCGATTAAGCCTATTGTTATAAATGAGTAAAGTCTATATTTTTCAATTGAATTTAACTTTTGGGCAATTTGTATAAAAAAATCTTCACCTAAAATATCAACCAACTGCACCAGTACTTCACCATGATTTGAAATGAGGTCTTCAGAAATATCCAAACAGGAAAGTTTACTAACAGAAAACGAGTCTTTATTAATGGATAACTTCACTAAGTTGCAATAATCTAGGTTGTTATCGTTTTGAACAGTAATGATCTCTCTGACATAAACCTCCTTAATAGTCGGACAGGCCATAGGTTTATTTAGATAATGAGAATCTGAGAACTCATAGATTACAAAAAATGTGAACATTCCAAATAAGATAACGGAATATATAATTTTACTTTTTATTGAGGTTTTCATTGTTTTTACACGAATTGGATTTAAATAATGATTTAATACAGGTTGTCCAGATACCTGTCCGCTGCATCAAGCTATCACCCTGCGCCGGGGCGGGGGAGATCTTCTGTACTACTTGTTTACTTATTAAGTGTGATTTATATTATTGTAATTTCCCGGTTTTCATGAATTCAATATGCTTCGTTGTAAAGGGTTCATAATCGTAATAATTTGCAACTTGTGTCCTGTAAACATCAACCAAATCAACTTCGTCAAAAAAGTCTATATGATCTGAGATTCCCGAGAAAAAACTGTAGCGAAATCCTCTTTTATCAATGACAAAAGGTTGTTTATAGGGGTGGAATGTATATACGGTATCAAAAGCGAACTCACCTCCGATTGAATCCACAAAATGACGTAATAGAAGGAGATCCAAAAAAGCAAAATGTTTCTCAGGTACTTTTTTGCGTTGTTTTTTTGTTAGAATAGAAGAAAGTTCATAAAGTTTCTCATCCGTAATCGTTTCCAGGTTCACGCCATACGCCTCCTCAATTTCCTGTGCAATATACCCCCACTGATTATCCAAATCATCGATGATGGGTCTTAGTCGTTCATGGATATTGGCTGTTTCATATCCCAAGTCGGGATGTTTTTCAGATTGCATAATCTGCTCTAATGGTTCTAAGTCTTTAGATAAAAGACAATAGTCTCCCAACTCAGGGCATAGAAGAAACTCGTTTGTAAGTTTAATTTTTAAAAGCTTAACATGGGTATAATAGTTTACGACTATAGCTTCAAACCCACTTCCATCATAAGGAGGCTTTGTGTAAGCTCGTTCGGATACACTAATCCGGTCTACTATAATGTATTTTTCCATATTCGTGCTATAATGTATGGTTGATTGGCAACCGTTTAATAAAACAAAAAACAGGATGATTACTAGATCTTTTCGTAATGAGTTAACCATAAGTTTCTCATAATTAAGAGTTTTTTCCTTTGCTAAATTCATCCTCACGGTACTTACAATTCATACATCCGATACGATCAAATTACTACCGGTTCCAGTTTAATCTCTCAAATACCAGTTGTCTTTATAGTGTGTATAAGTATAACCTTTTTTTAGTTGTTTTTCATTTGTTTTTGAGCTCAATCTCAATAAAACAGCAGGAGTATTTATTTCGAATGGATTAATAAAAACGTTATTGTTACTGTCAACTCCCAAAAGACCAAAGTCATATTTTCGAAACGAATAGACCAAATTACTAATGGTTTCATCAGTGTAGTAATCCTCAATGCCACTCTTTTTTAGCAAGTCTCTATTGATATTTGTAATACTATTTTGTTGTAAATCATAGGTTACAAAATAAACAGGTAAGCTATTTTCAAATTTATGGATTAGGTAAATTACTTCATTGTGATCTTTCTGACGAATAGTTACGAAGGCATTTTTAAACTCAGAAAAATCCGTTTGGTTATACTTCTTAATGAAAAGGTCTAGATTGTTCGTTTTCTCTTCAGAAGTCATACGATTGTTACTTTTCTGATTACAAGAGAACAGAGCTAAAACGAATAATGATATAGATAAAAACTTCTTCATGATTATCTTTGATTTTTTTGGGATTAATTTTTGAGGTAACCGGTTCAAAAAAAAACTATTGTTTTACGTGACTAATTGCTAGGTTGAGTAGCTTGAATAATTGTCTCTTTATTTCAAAACACGTGTATTTCATTACATCTTATATACACTATGACTCAAAACTAACCGATCCGTTTTTTCTTAACCTGAACACCATTTTGGAATACTACCTTATTTTATACCAGTTGTCTTTATAGTGACTATACTTTGAAGAGTCGGGATTTTTGTCATTACTACTTATTCTCATCATTGTTGGTGGACCTTCTTGGAAAGGGTTAATATAGACATTTCCGTATTCATCGGTTTGTAGTAGATAGACATTTAGTTTACAATAGAGTGTTACAGATTCTTTAATTTTTGCTTTTGTAAGGTAATCATCATGACATGATTTTAAAACAAACTGATTATCAATTTTTGCAATAGATAAATTGTCTTTGGTCATATCAACAAGGTAAGGAGAACACTTTCCCTGGTAGAGGTTGACAAAGTAGCGAAGTGTATTATTTTCTCCTTTTCCAACATAATAAATAGACAAATTGGTTAAAGGTGTTAAATCAGTACTATCGATAGTCGCAAGTATTGTGTTGAGGTCTCCTTTCTCTTGATTTTTAGTATTACAAGAACTAAAAATAGTAAAGAGTAGTAATATACTAATTAATAGTTTAATCATTTTCCACATCTTTTGTTTAAACAAGAGGAAGAGCAGTAGCGACATTTCATCAGGTGTAAGTTTGATACGCTACCCACCACTTATTTCATTAGTTTGCTCTTATACTTTCTATTTCTCTTTTAATAAAGATAGAGCACGCTTGGGCAGCAGAATCAAATTCAAAATATTTACTATTCTGTCCATCTGAATTAATATTACCAACTACGTACTTATCATTATCTTTCTTAATAAAGTACCAACCATCAGTACTTCTTTTATTTTCAGACCAAGAAAGCCAATACTCAATGCAATTTGAATGGTTCGTTAATTCTTGTAAAATAGTACTTTGGGTTATTTTACTATAAACATTGAAATAACCTGTATTTTGTAACAGCGAATAAATAGAATGATTATTATCCTGAACAAATTCGAATGGAAGAAACAATATTTGTTTAATTATGTCTTTTATACCCATATTCTTTTATTAGTTGTGTTCCACTACTGTTCGGTTTACCCCCCTTACTTATTAGGTAATCCAGTTCCTTCCGGAAATATCCATTCACCTTATTAATATCTTTAACAGAATTGATAATATAATTTTTTCAACAGCAACTGTCCACGCGTTGAGTAGACTACCTAAGTAATGAGTCATTTAGAACTTGATAAGTCTTCATTAAAGGTTCATAAGCCATTTTTGTTTTGAATATACCCTCGGTATATTTCTCAGGTAAAGTTTTTGGAATATTATCATAATCTATTATTCTTTGCAAACAATTCTTTTCATCGTGAAATACAATAAGTTTATCCGCTTGTAATAGATATCCCTTTATTGGAGAGGGGGCATCTAAGTGATTAGAAGATACAAATTGAACCTTACATTGATTATTGTCAATAAAGCTATGTACCGAAATTATTTTCAAACTATTTGAATAAATGTTTAATAAAGATGTACTGTCCGATTGAAGGATGAATTGCGTAAGTTCATGCATGAAGTTCGATTGTATACGATTATCGGTTAAAACAGGTCCGCTTTTTGAAATGTTTTTCTTTTCTTGAAAAAGGTAATAGGTTCCAGTATTACTATGACATAGTGTCAACTTATTTTGATTTGTTAACATATATTTTTTTACAGGAGGAATATACTTTCCGTCAGGAGATAAAGAATATATGGGTTCAATATCTGAAATTGTATCAGAATCAATTGAATTTAGATTTTTACCAATAATCAAAGTATCAGCATCACTTTTGAGTTCTGAATAGATGGCAACGTACTTTCCATTAACAATTGAAATACCTTTAAAAAAAGAAGTGAATAATTCTTCATCCGCCAATTTAAAAAAACCGGAAGTAGCATAAAAACGCACAACAGTATCACCTAGTTCTTCATGTATATAGACAAGATATACTCCTTTTTTAGAGTGAGGTTCAGGAATGTTCCCAAATTCATTAATGAATAGAATTAAACTATCTAAAAGGGGGGAGTTTTCCTCATGATTATAAACAGAAGTTTTTTTATTTGTAACACGTTTATCTGAATTATGATTTTCACAAGAGATAAAAATCATAGCTAAGATAAAGCTAATATATATAGAAGATGTTTTCATTATACTTACTTTGGTATTTTACTTATTAGTTTACTAAAATCAATAATAACTCCTCTATTTATACTAGGATTCCAAGGAGTGTATTCATATAGGGTTTTACTCTCTCTATGATAAACGTAATGAGGCGGGAGCTTAAGTCCTTCACTTTTTAACTTTTTATAACTTCTTGATATTATTGCCATATCTCCATAGTACGATTGATCTTTCCCTCGATAACCAGATGCTCCTTTTGTCCCATTCTTATCTGGGTGAGAGTGAATATCAAAACTTAGCGACATTGTTATTATTCTATTTTTACTATTTCATCACCAACGCATTTGACCACAACAATTACTTCATTAAATTCAATACTCTCAAAGTAGTCAGGTAAGGAATAAGTTTCAACTACTGCTAAATCTGAAATATTAATTTTAATAATTTCAAGTTCTGTAATTACATAAATGAATCCATTGTATATTTCTGTGTTGTAATAGAAATAATCTAAAGAAGGTGTTTTAATAATCCTCCCTGTAGTAAATTCAAATATTACAAACACTAAGTCTATACCTATTGAACAAAGCTCCGTGCTTATCCATTTTATTACAGGTTTTATATTTTCACTTAGCCATCCTAGTTTATATTCCTTTCGACCATCAGATACCACTCCAAAAGTTCTGTCTGTTAATTTATCCTCAAATAAAGTTGGTAGGTCTAATTTTTTAAAATTAGCTTCTGATATTTCTGTTAATTTTAAGTTCATATCTATTTCAAAACGTGTGTCTTTCATTCATCAATAAATCTGGTACATAATCTTCGTGTTCTCCATAAATATCGTTAATCAAGTAAAATCTAATCAATTGATTTGGTAATTTGGATTATTTTCCAATGATCGTCTATAGTCTGAGAATATGTAACCTTAGAATAGTTGGTGTTAAGATCTTCCGTAGATTTTAAATTATATGCAATTGCCCACTCAGACCAAGAGAATTCAAAATTTATTGTTCGATTAAATTTTCTGAAAAGGATATAATTGGGGTGACATTTTATCTCATGAATAGAAGAATTCAGTAAATCTATTGTAGAGCTAAAGTCTTTCGGTGTAACCCTATTATTATTTTTAAAGAAAGTTGATGTTAAAGAAAATGATCCGTCAGAAGCTTTTATTGAAAAAAACGAGTCTAATAAATCTTTATTTTTCGAAATCTCATCAATTGAACTATTGAATATGAATTGTTTTTCAAGAAAAATATTCATGAGATTATCTGGGGCATTATTTTTACTCCTACAGCAGACAATAACAAAACTGAACAGTAATAGTAACAAGCTAGTCTTTTTCATAACGGTTTAAATAACTTTCCTCTTATTTCAAAACGTGTGTCTTTCATTGCGTTTTAGTTTTGAGATACGACCAGTCGCATAATTTTATCGTATCAGTTTAGAGTAAATTCTGTTCTTTAAAAAATGCTTCCATATCTGCTTTAAACCGTTCCTTGTCAAAGTCCTTTACTTTTTTCGGTAAAGCATCTAAGTTAGATAGTGACTTTAATAGCTCTTGAGCTAAAATCTTTCTGCCTTCTGTTTCCGTGGTAGAAATAAATTCGTCAAATAGCTCTCCTGTTATTTTTATACTGTAGTGAAACTGCTTTTCGATTTCCATTTTATCTCCCGAAAATTTATTAATCAAAGCTTTGTATTCAGTATATTTTGGCTTAAAGTCTTTATATAAATGTTCATATCCTTCTGAAGGATTAACCACATCAATACTCACTAAATATTGGTAAATATCATTTCCATAATCTCGAACTTTAATATATGCGTTGATTTGTTTAGAAAAATCATTAATGATGAATGACTTTTTTTTAGCCATATCCTCGCCCATTGAAAAGGCATCTATTCTGAGTGCAATTGAAAAATTCATTTTATCTAAATATTTTATTACCCGGTGGTAAATGTCCATTTCGCAAAAAGTAACCGTAAATCTTAGTTTTTTCCATTACCTTAATTTGAACCTGATTACCACGAAATTCAGTGAATAGTTGTACTCCGCCGACAGATTGTAAATAACCATCTGAATACCTTGTCGCTAGATTTATAGTTTCTCCATATTTCCACACATCTCCGGGGTTTAAATTCATATAGCCTGTCCCACATTTATAGCATATATAAGGTCCAGAATTTGTCGCTCTCAGGGAATACTGTACTCCTTGCGGACCACCTGCCCGTTACAGGTGGCTTTCTTGTTTATTGGTGTTATTTACTAATCAGGTTCTTTTCCATTGACTAAATAAAAAGCATCTTTCCAAAACGGAGTTAATTTAGGGTCAGAATCCTTTCTTTTAGACACTTCTACCAAAACAAATTCTCGATGTTTAGGCTCTGCTTTTTGTCGATTCCAAATAACTTTAGAACCATAAAAAATAATTTGTTCAGTATTGTCTTTTTTTACTGCGTCTTGAAAAAGAAGCCAATCATTTTCAAATCGAGCTTTTTGTTTTCTGTGTCTTCTTATTAATAGTACCAAAACAAAAATAGCAAAGGCTACAGAGATACTAAAATAAGTAGCAATAAAAGTTATTGTATCCATTAGCCTATATAGTATTTTCGTTTAATGACTTTATTTCTTTTTATGAGACATAGAACAATATGTTTTACCGACCTTCTTTATATTAAGATACTGCGACGGGGCGGGATTCCGTGGTTGAGAGTAAACTATTTCAATCTATCAAAGAACATTTTTTGACCTCAAATCTATTGTTCCTATAGGAGTATCTACTCATTTTTAACGAACTATCTCTTCATGTTTCTTGATAATCAGTTGATTTAATTTTTGTTTTCCTGTTATCAACACATTTGATATACTACCTGAACATTAGCATACTACCTTTTTTGAGACTCTATCTCCATATCGAGCTTTAAAAAGCCGTATAAGTCTGTGTTATATGAAAAAACACCGTTAACTTCAATACAATACTGAGACATGAGTGAATCTTCATCACTAAGTGTAAACGTTTCCACATCCTTGAAACCTGTAAATTCAACATATTCTGAGTGAACTCCAACTTCAACTGCAACGACTTTCTCTGTAGATTTATCCCAGAGAAATGACATAATAGCCCGAGGAACTTTCACTTTGACAACACCAATTAATTCGTCATTTTCTATTGAAAATAGTTCTATTGTAGATCCTGGCACAAATATTTTATTTGTGACTTTTACATACTCTTTTGGCAACTTTGAATCAACAATCCATTGATCCTTACAACCTACAACGATTCCAATGAGTAGAAGTGTTATTGTTAGTATTCGAATTTTTCTCATTGCTTTTTCGCTCTTCTAAGTTAATTATTTCGTCCTTACAAATAATATTGAATTTGCCAAGTATATGAAACAGGTCCATTCTTAAAAATACTCTAATTATCATCAGGGTCAAATAACAAGGTTAAATCCCTATTTACCGACGAAACTAAATTTTTAGAGAAATACTGTTTTTGACCAATTTTATTTCCGGGAACAATCTCAAAACTTAAACTCATAATTTCTTTTCCTTTAACACAGCAGGTGCGTCCTTTCGCATAAAAAGTTGAATTATTGAATCCCACTAAATTTTGCTCAAGGCTTTTACCATTTACCTGTTTTACAATCGGTCTGGAATAGAGTTGATTAAAGGTTGTTTTGTTAATGTAACCTATACCATTGCTATCTGTTAATAGGATATTATCTTCTACATTAGATAAAACTAAATCCACTCGACCGATATAACCATTTGGAACTATAATTGTTATACTCGGAGTGTGTAAATAGTATTGAAAAAATATAAATGGAAATACTATAATTATGAAGAATGTAGTTAGAAATGAAGTGTTCTTTCGGAAGTGAGTTATTAGTAGCGTCAAAAATATACTCCCTAAAACTATTGAGAGCATAACAATTTCTCCTATTACAACCCCAGGAAGGATCATACCGCTTGAAGCCGAAACAATTTTTATTTGTAATGTTATAAATAGACTTATGGCAATGAGACCGAAGAAAAGTCTGAGTATTTTGTTTGTATTCATGTTGATATTATTTTTCGGGTTAATTTCTTCTGTAAAATCTGGAAGGGTATGGGCTCAAATCATCAAAAATGAATGGAGGGACAGGGAGAAACTTTACAGGAGCTTTATGGGTATGTAGAAATGAAGGTTGAGTATATTTCATTAATTCATGACCATTGACAGAAAGTGTTGCTGATGGGAAAATATTAGTGGAACTCCCATACCATAAGTGATTTCCATGTTGTTTTATTACTAACTTTTGAGCTACATCTACAATTTTGAATCCTGCATAATTAAGCCCTGTCTCTTCTATTTCTGGTACACTAGCATGTTGCTCGTAGACGAGGCTGAAATTGTTGAAAGAGCCATCTTCATTTTTCGTAACACTAAATTCTCGTCTCTGGTTAGATCCACCTTTTCCAGGATAATAATTTCTTGCTTCGCCTACAGGAGTGCTGCCAATTAAATATTCCATTTGTGCTACGACCCCAGTTAATTCACCATCTTGATTTTCCGAAGCTGTAAGTGTAATAGTTGACGTTAGTTTGTCTCCTTCAACTATTCCACCACCTGGAAGATCAAAAATTTCACCGTCTATATAACTATTGAAAACAAAAGTTAAT
>NZ_BAAAFH010000007.1:187095-280091 GCF_039523435.1 Wandonia haliotis | reverse complement strand
TTGAAGCTTGGTCATTTGCATTATTATCCCAATAAATTGTTCCGTTGTCTTTCAATACCCAGTCTTGCGGTGCTCTACCATCTGGGTCAATTAAACTAATCGGATTCCCAAACACATAATTATAAGCACTCCAACTTGGAAATTGTGCCGCCAACGGATCTAAACTCAAAAACCTCCCCAAATCACTATCATAATACCGTGCCCCGCGATAATCAAACCCCGTCTCACGATCCCTTTCGTGCTGCGTCGTCAAAAACTTCTCCTCAAACGCTGCGGTTTCGAAGTAACGCAAGGTCTTACCATACGGGTAGTAGTCCGCTGCAAAGTGAATATCAAAATTGGTTGTCCCGTTGTGGATATCCCGTACCGAATACACAATCCGTGTGTTCCCCAGGTGATCGTACTCATAAAAATTCGCCATTCCCTGCAAAACCTTCAGATCCGTATTGGCAGCATTCTGCCCCGGAGACTGATAATTTTGCGGAAACACCTTGGCAATCCGATCATCGCCCTGCACAAAATACGTCCATTTGTCACTGGTCATATCATAAACTCCGATATCCTTCAGGTAATACTCCATTTGTAGCGAATTCCCATCATCAATGTGCTTATTTTTCTATAATGGACCAGTTAAGTAAGCATAGACGTAATTCCTTTGCTAGTTTTAATAATTTTATTTCAAGTTCTCCTTGTGGTTTATAATGTTCAAAGCACTTACTGTTTTTTATTATATCGTTTTTACTTACTTGATTAAGCACGAGTTTGTTGAGATTACTTAGATGTAACGTTTTAGTTTTGTCATCATAGTCAGGCAGGTTACCATCTTGAAGGATGAAAATTGTGACAAGTAAATAATCTTCAATATTCTCGTAAGAGATAGATATTACTAAATTATTGTTTTGATATTTTACATCATAAAATGCATTTCCTCGAATTTTCTTTTCTAGGATGGTAAAATCAAAATCAACGGAAAGAAAATTAAAAAAATCTTCAATACTATTACTATACTCTTTACCTTCTATCATTTTTTTGTAGTAATAATTTGATATAATGAATTGCCCTAATTTAAAAATGTCTGAAAAACAGGGAAGTTTACCGTGTTATTTACTAACCAGGTTCTTTTCCATTGACTAAATAAAAAGCATCTTTCCAAACCTTAGTTAATTTAGGGTCAGAATCCTTTCTTTTAGACACTTCTGCCAAAACAAATTCTCGATGTTTAGGCTCTGCTTTTTGTCGATTCCAAATAACTTTAGAACCATAAAAAATAATTTGTTCAGTATTGTCTTTTTTTACTGCGTCTTGAAAAAGAAGCCAATCATTTTCAAATCGAGCTTTTTGTTTTCTGCGTCTTCTTATTAATAACACCAAAACAAAAATTGCAAAGGCTACAGATATACTAAAATAAGTAGCAATAAAAGTTATTGTATCCATTAGCCTATATAGTATTTTCGTTTAATGCCATTTTTGGAACACAACTAAATGAAATATCTGATAAATAGAAAACAAAATGTTTATCTTACTATTCTTAATACAATGCCCTCTTTTAGCTTTATTTCATCATTCTTTTGAAGAATTCTTTTTGATATATTAAAACTTTTCTTGATGGTTTTATATTGTTTCTTTAAAGTACTTTTATCATCAGACAGTATAAATGTGTAGTCAAAGATTTTTGGGACTTTTCCTATATGGTCGTTACCTACAAGATAAAAAAAACGGTTTTGAGATATCAGGTTTGTTTCAAACCAAAAATCTAAAGGAAGGTAATCTTTATTAGATAATTGATAAAGAAAGACTTCAAGATCAATGTTTTTCAATATCGAAATAACGTGTTTTTTTAATTCTTGATTATTATCTCCGCATTCGAGAGAGTAATTTAACTTTTCTAGGTTAGATCCTTCATACGAACCTCTTGTACTAGGACAATTGGCTAAAATAGAGTCTAGTTTATTGAGCGAATTACTATTTTTAAGTAGCGAGGAAAGATATAAATACCTGCCACTGGTTTCGATCTGACCAAACAATTGTGTTTTTCCTTCTGAATGAAAAGACCAAAAACAGTCATGAATATATTGTGAACCAGTATCGAAAGTATCAATTAAGCTACTGTCTAACTTTATACTTTGCAGGTAAAAAAAGGGTAAATCAAAAATGATTACATCATCAGTATTTATCCTTAAATGATCCCTATTATCATATACTTTTTCGATATTCCCTTGGATAGAGTAACCCTTATTTTGTGCAATTACTGAATAGTGTATTATAGCGAATACCAGTATTGACAAAAGTTTTTTGTTATGTTTAGTTATAAGTGAATCCATTTTTTCTAGCTTTTCTAAGTGCTCCTTTTTGATGAGTAAAGATATCTTCCCCTGAATTGAAATCTACAATTTTTAAAACAATAGAAAATATAGTTTCTCTACCTTGTTCTTGGGGTGCCCCATTGACTGAAACATTTAAGTTTCCGGTGAAGTTAGTTACATTAACTTGATCTCGACCAAACCATGTCACAGATCCCGAATCATAGTTAACTGCATTTCCTCCGTCATCGGAAGTAATGCGAAGCCTGTCAGGAGCTCCATTCATATTATATTTAACTAGTAATGCACCGATATTAACATTTAGATTACTAATAATTTGACTAAACGCACCGACACCACTGTTTGAACTAAGATTTATAGGGTTATTAACAGGGGGGGCTATCCTAATACGTTGTTTGGAAAAATGATGTTCCACATCTCCATTTGACAGTTGTCTATCCCAAGTATTTGTGAAAAAATTCGTTCCCCTGTCTATTTGAGTTTGCAAGGGTGCAGTCTGCCAAGATAGAATATGATTATTATCATCCGACTTCCATTGATTGTATGTGGCATTAAATTGGCTATCATTTTTTCTTTGAAATTTGATGGCTCGTTTTAATTCTTTTTTATTTTGCCCTTTAAAGATAATATCCTCCGGTTCTTTCCCATCCGGATCTGTAAACTTCACCGGATTCCCCAATACATAATTATACGCACTCCACGCGGGAAACTTCGCCGCCAACGGATCTAAACTCAAAAACCTCCCCAAATCACTATCATAATACCGTGCCCCGCGATAATCAAACCCCGTCTCACGATCCCTTTCGTGCTGCGTCGTCAAAAACTTCTCCTCAAACGCTGCGGTTTCGAAGTAACGCAAGGTCTTACCATACGGGTAGTAGTCCGCTGCAAAGTGAATATCAAAACTGGTTGTTCCGTTGTGGATATCCCGTACCGAATACACAATCCGTGTGTTCCCCAAATGATCGTACTCATAAAAATTCGCCATCCCCTGCGAAACCTTCAGATCCGTATTGGCAGCATTCTGCCCCGGAGACTGGTAATTTTGCGGAAACACCTTGGCAATCCGATCATCGCCCTGCACAAAATACGTCCACTTGTCACTGGTCATATCATAAATTCCGATGTCCTTCAGGTAATACTCCATTTGTAGCGCACTTCCTTTCTCAATGCGTTTAAAGATACGGGAATCATCCGTATCGTACAAATAAGTATACTGAATCGATTCTGACGTTGCTGGATGGATTCCCTTTAACTGATAGGGGTAAGACGACCTGCCGATATCCGTTTGTAAAACTCCGTTTTTACTATCCGAGATCAGATTTCCGTTCACATCATACGTAAACACCCGTGGTCCGGCAAACAGATCCGTCACCTCGCTGACCTGGTTGTGCGTACTGCCCACCGCAAAGTTCAGGTGTTGCAACTGTAGCGTTCCCATAGCATACGTTTCGGGCAGCGTGCGCAGAATCTGTCTGATATTCCCCACCGGATCATAATTGACATTCACATCCCCGATCCCGTAACAATTGTACAGATTACTCCCGGACTGAGTAGCCACATAATCCTCCACAATCGCATCGGCGCGCAACAGACGGTTCAACCGATCATACTGATACCCGTACAACAGTGCCCCTTCCATTCCGGTAGTAGAAGGCATGGTCGTATGATCCCAATTGTACACCGTTCGCGTACCGTTGATCGTTCCGTTGTGGTTAAAGGACTGTGCCACCGGCTCGCCCCAACTGTCCGTCCCGACACTTTGATCGTCGTAATACAACTGGTAGTACATCAGCTCCGAAGACTGAATGTACATCCGGTCGCGGACGTCGTATTTCTCGTGTATAGAGTGGATCATAATATGTAGGCCGCCTTTTACCGTCTCCGGGCTTTAGTTGCTTTGCGGGCAGACACGTCTTCTCAGCTTTCGGAGCGTGCTCCCGGGGTCGCAGACTCCGAAAAGCGTTCATACGGCTGTCCGCTGCATCAAGCTATCGCCCTGCACCGGGGCGGGGAGATCTTCGGTACTAGATAATACTACCCATTGAGTAACTCGACCCCTATTTCAAAACGTGTGTCTTTCATCCATCAATAAATCAAGCACACTACCAAATTATATTAATTCTATAATTCTACTCTCTTCGCAAGTTTGTATTGATAACACATTATTTTTAATACTAAAATCTTCCAAAAGGTCAAATAATTCAGCTTTAATAATGTTTCCGTTGGAGTCTATTATTCTCAGATAAGCTTCTTCAAGAATAAGTAATCTATCTTTGTTAATAGAATGCAGACCAACTAATGGTGTAGTAATTTCAAGAGAAGATTTTATGTTTAGGTTTTTATCAATCAAATAAATAGTTGTTCCAGTATCCAGTATCAGTCTATTTTCCCAAAACAAGAAAAATAAATTATCCTCACTTGTGTCACTACTAAAAGATAGTATAAACTCTACTTCTTTTGTCAGCGAATCATAACATACATAACAATAATAATTGTCTCCGAATGTATCTTCAAGGGATAATTTTTTTTCGGTTGTTTGATTGTTAAAGAAAGTTGATGCTTCTTCAGCAGATGAGAAAACGAATTCTCTCAAATATTTGTTATTATTAATCTGTCTCATTTTATTTTCCTCCAAGTAACCCCACGTTTTACTAATCTGAATAACTCGACCCCTATTTCAAAACGTGTATTTGTATCTTTAGACACGCTTTAGATTTTAGGGAGGACATTAATCATACCATTCAAATCACTTATTTTATCTTCTCCAATTTTATTATTCCATTCTTGTTTCTTACCGAATTCTTTATAAGTTTCATACATAGTTCCATAATAATACCATAACCAATCACCATCCAAGGAAACTAATCCTAAAAACTCATGATGAGGGTCAAAAAAATTGGTTCCATAAAGTTTTATAATTGTATTTCCGTTAACATTCAAACACTGAATTTTAGAAACACTTGTTGACATTACAATTGTTGAATCTGTCCCTGTAGAAATAGTTTGAAATTCAAATGGTAATTTTACTCTCAGTTGAGTGTTATCATCCTTATCAATAGTGATTTCTTGATTTTTAACAATAAAGCCCCTAAAAGAGATTGTGTCATCAACTTTTGAATAGGTTGTTTTAATCTTTACAAGATTATTACAGTGATGTGTTAGTTCATAATCAATCCACTTGTTAGAAACTGAATTTAATGAAGGTGAATAATCTTTTTGAAGATCTGTTCCCGAGCAAGCAACAAATAAAATAGCAATTGTTAGACTTAGTATTTTCATAAATGATATTATTTAATTAAACTTCCCTTAGGACTTGCGATTAACGATTTATTGGAAAGTTCATTAGCCCGATACCTCATGAACAAATAATTAACATTTGGTTTCCACTGGTGTCTTCCATTAGGCAATGAAGTCCATTTCCCACTTAATTTTGTTACGGCCTGTTCATAACTACCATTTTTTATAAGTTCCGAAACTCCCTTTACCATTCTGATCTCAGAAAGTGCTGCTAGATCTTGATTTGAGGGGCTGAAATCGCTTAATCCTAATTTAGAGGAATGAGACTCCCATGTTCCAGACAAGAATTGATATGCACCAGCAGCACTTGATGAATCTCCCCATCTGGTAATTACCTTTTTAGGATGGTCATCATAATTAGAAATTTTATTGTTACCAAACTGAGAGTCATATCCGAGTGGATTTCCATGACCTTCAGTTGTACGTATTATAGAAAGAATTACTCTGTAATTCAACTCCTCATTTGTCATACCTATATCAGTAGCCTTTAATCCTCCTGAATGAGATCCATTTCTCATCTCTTTTAATGATGAAGCTGAGAAATTATATGCGTCCGGGTCAGTATCTTCGCAAAAACCAGTTACAACATAAGCTTTATTGTCATCTTCACCATCCGATCCCAACCATAATCCTGATAAAGTATAATAATCTCCAACTGGTGCTCGTCCATCGGGGTCAATAAATGAAATTGGATTCCCCAGTACATAATTATACGCACTCCACTCGGGAAACTTAGCCGCCAACGGATCTAAACTCAAAAACCTCCCTAAATCACTATCATAATACCGTGCCCCGCGATAATCAAACCCCGTTTCACGATCCCTTTCGTGTTGGGTTGTCAAAAACTTCTCCTCAAACGCTGCGGTTTCGAAGTAACGCAAGGTCTTGCCATACGGGTAGTAGTCCGCTGCAAAGTGAATATCAAAATTGGTCGTTCCGTTGTGGATATCCCGTACCGAATACACAATCCGCGTATTCCCCAAATGATCGTACTCATAAAAATTCGCCATTCCCTGCGAAACCTTCAGATCCGTATTGGCAGCATTCTGCCCCGGAGACTGGTAATTTTGCGGAAACACCTTGGCAATCCGATCATCGCCCTGCACAAAATACGTCCATTTGTCACTGGTCATATTATAAACTCCGATGTCCTTCAGGTAATACTCCATTTGTAGCGCACTTCCTTTCTCAACGCGTTTAAAGATACGGGAATCATCCGTATCGTACAAATAAGTATACTGAATCGATTCTGACGTTGCTGGATGGATCCCCTTTAACTGATAGGGGTAAGACGACCTGCCGATATCCGTTTGTAAAACCCCGTTTTTACTATCCGAGATCAGATTGCCGTTCACATCATACGTAAACACCCGCGGTCCGGTAAACAGATCCGTCACCTCGCTGACCTGGTTGTGCGTACTGCCCACCGCAAAGTTCAGGTGTTGCAACTGTAGCGTTCCCATAGCATACGTTTCGGGCAGCGTGCGCAGAATCTGTCTGATATTCCCCACCGGATCATAATTGACATTCACATCCCCGATCCCGTAACAATTGTACAGATTACTCCCGGACTGAGTAGCCACATAATCCTCCACAATCGCATCGGCACGCAACAGACGGTTCAACCGATCGTACTGATACCCGTACAACAGTGCCCCTTCCATTCCGGTAGTAGAAGGCATGGTCGTATGATCCCAATTGTACACCGTTCGCGTACCGTTGATCGTTCCGTTGTGGTTAAAGGACTGTGCCACCGGCTCGCCCCAACTGTCCGTCCCGACACTTTGATCGTCGTAATACAACTGGTAGTACATCAGCTCCGAAGACTGAATGTACATCCGGTCGCGGACGTCGTATTTCTCGTGTATAGAGTGGATCATAATATGTAGGCCGCCTTTTACCGTCTCCGGGCTTTAGTTGCTTTGCGGGCAGACACGTCTTCTCAGCTTTCGGAGCGTGCTCCCGGGGTCGCAGACTCCGAAAAGCGTTCATACGGCTGTTCGCTGCATCAAGCTATCACCCTGCGCCGGGGCGGGATTCCGTGGTTGAGAGTAAACTATTTCAATCTATCAAAGAACATTTTTATGAGCAGAACTTATCTCCCTGTTTTGCAGAATAAAAATAAGCAAAACCCATTGAAAAATAGAGTTATCAACTTGTTTTTTACGAAAAAAATACGGGCTATTTTTCATTAGTTAACACCAAAAATAAATTCTCACCACAGCCAAAAGCATTACCATTGATTTACTATACGCAATCGTTCTACGATTCAGACGTTTCAGATGGGTTCGAAGTGATAAATTTTTTCGCTCGATATGATTAATCCCTCGTAATTTCGTAGAATGCATTTCGGTTGGAATCAGGTCTTTGTAACTATTCAGTTTATCTGTCGTGATGCGTTTTGCATCCGATAACACAAGCGTATCGGTTACTTTCCGAAGTGTCGTTTTATTTCTTCTCCCTACAACAACATCAATAATTGCTCCGCTTTTAGGTTCTAACGAATAGCAAATGCAAATTCGATTCCTTTTTTGACCAACATAAGTGAATAATTCGTCTACTTCGTAGCAGTTGCCTTTTACAATGGGATAAGGTCGTTTTAAACCCGCTGAAATTTTCAGAGTTCTACTGATAACCGTAGTTGGAGAAATGTTTAAAATCCGTGAAATGCTGCGAATACCACAACTTTCTTTTACCAAAGTAATGATTTGTTTATCTATATCGGGACGAAAAGCTTGCCTTTGGTAATTCATTTGCTGGTATTTCTTACAGGAACAACAGAAAAATTTTTGTGTCCCGTTCTTTTGCTTTCCTTTCTTTATACAATTTTTAGACAATAATTACAGTTCATGATTAGGTGATAGTTTGATACACTTACAACGAACTTTCGTTCATACAGGGTCTTATTTACACAAAAAAGAAGCGAGTGGATATAGACATCCACTCGCTTCAATACAAATTTATTTTTCTATCTATTATTTTTCAATAAGTTACATACACTTTTTACCGGCAGGTGATAGTTTGATACACTACCCAAAAAAGAAGCGAGTGGATATAGATATCCACTCGCTTCAATACAAATTGATTTTTCTATCTGTTATTTTTCAATAAGTTACATACACTTTTTGCCGGCAGGTGATAGTTTGATACACTACCTGTTAATTTGTTGCCTTTCGTTCATTTAAAAGTCGTTTTAGGAAAAATATTGACCAAAGCACAACACCTACTAAAAAGTTCAATAGAAGCCTTTCATAATCGTTTTGGGATGCTAATGTATAGTATAAGAAAATTTCCAAGATAAAGACTCCTAAAAGTATAAGTAAAGCAAAACTTACTTTTCTAACCTTGTTGATTAGATACATTGGATATGTTAAAATAATAGTTATTGGAGCTCCTAAAGGAACAACAAAGAAAAACACTAAATAGCATAAAATATCTATTATATTATTGTCAAAAAAACCACCCCCAACATTTAGAAGAACGGTCATAATACTGAGTAAGAAATACTTCGATAGAAAGTAAATTACAATATTGGAAATTGTCAATTTCATAACTAACGTTTAAAGAATTTTGATGGATAATATCTAAAGTCATATTCATAGTATGGAGGAAGCCAAGTGCCTTTTATTGGTGCTTGATGCGTTTCCTTAAAGGATGGCTGTGCATAGTGCATTAACTGATGACCATTTACCGATAATGTTGCCGAGGGGAAGATGTTTGTATAACTTCCGACCCACAAATAGTTTTTATTTTGAGCTAAAACCAACTTTTGAGATACATCAACGATTTTGTATCCCATTAATCTCATACCTGATTCTTCCTCAGGAGAAACGCTTGCATGTTGCTCAAAGACAATTTTAAAACTATTTAAAGTTCCATCGGCATTCATTGTTTGCTCTGCATCTCTTCTTTGATTACTTCCCCCTTTTCCTGGATAAAATGCACGAGCTTTTCCAACAGGAGTTTTTCCTATCACAGAAGCATAACTTGCACTAATACCTGTTATCTCTCCTTTATCATTCTCAGAGGCTCTTAATGTAATAGTAGAAGTTAATTTATCCCCAGCAGGAGTTGACCCCATAGGGCCATCCCATAAATCAGCATCAATATAGCTATTGAAAACAAAAGTTAACTCTTTTCCTAAATAGGTTTCCCCTTCTTTTGTTGAAGCTTGGTCATTTGCATTATTATCCCAATAAATTGTTCCGTTGTCTTTCAATACCCAGTCTTGCGGTGCTCTACCATCGGGGTCGATGTACATCACCGGATTCCCCAACACATAGTTATAAGGTGACCACGCTGGAAACTTTGCCGCCAGCGGATCTATGCTCATATACTTTCCGAGTTCACTGTTGTAGTACCTGGCCCCGTGATAATCATATCCGGTTTCTCCATCATGTTCGTGTCCCGTAAACTGGTATCGGTTTCCTTCCGCATCACTGATAAACGACCTTCCCGGCATACGCATGCCATACGGATAGTGATCAGTAGCGTTGAGTAGGGTTCCGTTTTGGTCGATTACTCCTCTGATAGTACCCAACCAGTCTGTTACGTGATAATAGTGTTCCATATTTACTTCGCCATCGAAAAAGAAAGGCGTCACATAGCCTTCGGGTGTTTTGTAGCTTTTAACGTTTCCAAAATTATCCAGAATAACATCATCAAGGTAATATTCGATATCGTAACTACTGTTTTCTTTCACAGTTCGCACTCCGTTCGCACTATAGCGATAGTTTTTTGTGCCCGAATTGTTAGTGATCGATACGGGGAGATCTCTGTAATGGGTATAAGCTATTTCCGAAACTCCGTTTTTGAGATCGGTCGTAAGATTTCCGACAGGATCATATTGATAATTATACGAAACAGGAGCTTGTTGAGGTGCAAGCCAGTCTACCTGATTCAGATAGTTCGTACTCATTCCATAGGTATAGGTTTGTTCAGTTTTACCTCCGGTTTCATTATTTCTGTTAAGTTGTCCGATATTTCCGTTTTCGGTATACCATACTGCTACATCATAAGGAGTACTGTTGTTTATTAGTTGAGGACTGCTGAAATCGGGGAGAAATCCGTATGCAGTAGTAGCTGCATTGGGTTCACACTGGCTCATCTCAACCAGAGATACGTTACTTAAAAGTATATTTGAATACTTTAACAGCTGTGGTGTTAAGGGGGTATCCTTAATCGCTAAGAGGTGTACTGTGTCTGCTTCTTTATCAGCCATAACGTACTCAAAGTTGTATATTTCAGCTTGTTCTACTTTTGTTCGATCTATTACTTTTCCCAAAAAAATATTCTGTTCTTCTCCGGTCATGTATGAATAAGAAACGCCATTTTGGATATAAAGCTGAGAAAGAATTTTTAAAGAGGTGATAGCTTTTCTTGAGAACTCGACTAATTTCCCGTCGTTAATATTCTGGTCAAAATGTTCAAAGTAGGGTTTCATTTCCTGGTCCATAATTGTTCCTGAGGGGACACATGTGAAATCGTCCGGGAAAGAACCATTTATTTCATTGAAGAACGAAAAAGGATCAGAATCGTAACTTCCATTCAAATAATCTGCACCGATCAGACGGTTCATTTTATCATAGGTGTAGAAATAGAGATTCATATCCGTTACCTGATCAAAGTGTGAATTTTGCCAGAGTTGAGCGGTGATATTTCCTCCGGGACTATAATTCAATCCGATTTTCAAAGAGTTACTTAGTCGGGCAGTGGTTTCTCCCCGTATATTTTGTTTGTAAGATACATAGTCGATATGTGGGTTTGTTCCCGACCCTGTTCCTCCAATTCCCTGCATAAGCAGGTTTCCGAGAAAGTCATAATAATATTTTCCGGTTAATACATTACCTGAAATGTGTTGTACGCTGTTTTGTGAAGTTCTTCCAAAGCGATCAAGTTGTGTATTCCATGTAAAGTTGTAGCCAGGGTTTGTTGGATGAATAAATGATTTACCGATGAGTTTATGCATGGAATTGTAGAGAAATTCGTAAGTATACGGATCGTTCAGTCCGCTTCGGGAATATTCAATTTTTGCCGGTTGTCCATCGGCCAGATAGTGAAATACGTCCATGTCTGTATGTACAGCCTGATATACGTAAGTAGATGGATTCAAAATATGTCCCGAAAAATTATACTCTCGTTTTAAAGCATCACTGTTAAATTGATCCCGGGTTCCGTCATAATCTCGTGCAATGTGTTGTTGTACCAGCGGAAGCGTTGTTGATGGAAAGTCTTGATTGTCAATGTCGCTGACATTGTTGAAAATATCACCCGATGGAAAAGGGAGATTATTGGGGTCAATATTCGGATTATATTCTGCTGACATAACCATTCCTGATTCAATTTCTCTTCCCCATTTATCATATTTAAAATACTTCAACTGATCTGTGTGGTAAGGATTTGTTGATGAGGCTACGATATCTTTTTCGCTTTTGATGAACCGTAACTGTCCGTATTTGTCGTAATTGAAATTGGTTCTGCCTTTATCAGGGGATACGGTACCGATGGATTCCCCGATACTATTGTATCGAAAGGTAGTTGTTTTTCCGTTTGGATCATATATTCCGGTGAGCTTTCCATCTGCTGTATAAGTAAACCAGGTTTTTGCATAAAGATCAGGAGAGCTGCTAGTAAAATCAACAGATCCGTCTGTATTTTGAAAGTGATTATATCCTATGCGGTGTTCTTCCAAAACAACTTTCCCAAGTGCATCCATATAAGTACGAACGGTTTGTCCATCGGGATGCTGTAATTCATGAACAATTAACTCTCCGGCAACATAACTTTCATTTGTATACGGGTTTGTAATCGTTGTCAGGGTAACAAAATCATGTTGTGTACTGCTAATAATTCCCTCGAAACTCATTCTAGGTAGGGAAACAGAAGTGAGGACCTCTTCCGGTCTATTTTCATAATCGGCTCTGATAAAGGCATTAGCAAAATGATTAGGAGAACTATATAATTCATTGGTACGGGTTGCAAAATCGGGGTCATAACTATTTTCGAAAGAAGCACCTTGAAGCACATATGGTTTATAAGACCTACTTATGCGTCCTTGAGAATCAAATACATTGGATTCGCTCACTAATCTAAGACCTCTGTCCGGATCAGATATCATTACTTGTTTGGTTTTTCCAAACCCGTCTAAATAATATCTTTTTTCATTAAACATACCGTTGTCTACCCAGATACGTTCCGTAACATGATTTTGTTCTGAGGGTAAAGGAGCATTTTCAGAATAACTGATTTTTGAGCTGAGTTTTCCATATACATCGTAAGTACTTATCACTCTTCCCTTAGGGTCGTAACGTTGATACGAAAAAACATCATTGTTGTTCGCTACAAATGTCTCGTTGCCGAATTTATCAAATGTTATGTAGGAGTATTTAGCATCTTTCGGGTATACCAGTAAATCATCTGCGAATACAGATTTGTAATTCTTTAAGCCAACACCTACCTGATTAATTTCATTAACAACATATACATCAATCCATGTACCAGAAGTAACCGGAATGGCATCAATAGGAATCGTATATTGTTTCCAGCCATTACTAACATCTTCAGGATAGAATACAAATTGCTCCATCAGAGTGGTATGTGTGCTGTTATAGACATCACATATAATCTTTATATTTCCACCATTATCTACAGTTGTTACAGCACCTCGCACATAGATTGCATCGGCATTTGTGTCAGCACTTTTGGGGACCATCGGATCAGAGGGAAGCCCAATCTTAGGGAGGTCATAATCATATTTCAACCAGACACTTGCTTCATAATTTCTAAAGCAATAGTCAGGCGGAGAAGAGAAAGTAACCGAACCACCAGGCTCACCGATAGTATTACATTCTGTAGGAATGAGATTATAATCATGTATTCTTACCGGTCGTACAGGGGTTTGGCGAAATTCTGCATTTGCTTCTCTTTTTGTTGGAAGCTTGTAACTATATTTCCCGGTATGTGCATAGGTTGAAGAGATTGCATGTCCCAATCGAGAACGAACTTTTACTGTTGTAAAATTAATCGTATGATATGCATCCTCGTTAGATACTTGTCCATTATGATATTCTGACTTCCAGGGGTGTGTAGATCCAGGATATTCAATGGGATCTGAAAAACATACGGTATATTCATAGCCTGAATCTCCCCAGATAGGATGATAGGAACCATTTTCATAATAAAAATCTACCATTCGTTGCGGGTACTGGTTGTTGACAAATATATTTGAAACGGTTGTAGATAATGTCCAGCTATACGGATTGGGATTAGACAGGGAACTGCCTTGAAGACGAACTTCTACCTCACTACCAATTTCAATATTTGAAATATCGTTGACAGTAATATAATTTCCGCCTTTTGTAGGACTTGGATCGGGCATTGTCCCTGATCCGCCCGGACCGGGTTGTGTGTTCATTTGTGTTCCGGATTGTCCTGTACAGGGGTTGACACTCTTCCATGTAGAAACAGCGGGTACAAATGTCCATCCATAATAGGGCTTCATCAACCATTTTTCTTCCAAATAATCTGTATTTTCCCATTCATCAATATACCATCTGCCTTCCATATCTTCAAACCCTGTATATGTAGCGTCAAATGAATTGTCAGGATGTAAAAAAGAAGCTTTTATAAGATTTAGTCCGTAACCAAATACTGTTTTACCGAACAGTTGATTATTACGGTGTGAAACAGCAGATTTAGCCCGGTTGTACTTATAAATATCTTTTTGATCTATTTGCCAACCGGGATTATTTGTAGAATTATAATCAAAAGGAACCAGTGTGAAAGTACCGGTTACTGGATTAACATTATCCGTTTTATAAACAAATGTATTTTTTATTTTAGGAGCCCTATGGTTAAACTCATAAGTTATAGCTTTTGCACTGAGTGTATTTTCAGGGGCTATTGCACCTAAATATTGAGTAGTACTGACGGGTAAGTTTACCATATTTGCCAATAGAGTAGTGTTTGCATGTAAGTAAGTAGTGTGAGTAATGAGGGGCAGAGCAATACCTGATCCGGATATTTCTGCTTTTGATATGCGGTGGGCATCATCGTATTCATAATCTGTTTGCGTAATAATACCTTTGTAGTTGGTTCTTTTACGCTTTAAAAGTGTCTTTGATGTAGCCCATCTTTGATAACTCATTTTTGATTCGGGTAGCAGGGGCAGATACAACGAGTCTGGTATAGTGTCTGAGGTGTACCAGATATACCCTTCTCCAAAATACCTGTGAATTGGAAATTGATTGTTCCAAAGCATTAATTCATTAAGATGAGTGACTCCTGCTGTATAATCGACATCTAATTGCCACGGGTGGGTATCGATGATCCTCAGATATGTATAGTGTATTGATTTGTAGGGAGTAGTTTCTCCACCTTCAAAAAACTCCTCGGAACGGATCGTAATAGGAATTCTATTAACATTATCTCCAGCTAAAGTAAGCCTGGGTTTATTTACTAGTTGTGCCCCTTCGTATCCCATGTGGAAAGCGAAAACAGAAAATTCAGGGTAGTCAATTTCCGTACCTATTGTGGAGCCATAGTTTCTTCTGATAAAAGATTGGTCAGTATTGTGTGTTTCTATTTTCTCATAAAAATGAGTAGACCTGTAATCATCTAAAGCAATATCGCTATAGGCTGTTAAGGCAAGGCTGGCAAAAGAATTACTGGGAGAACTGTACCAGGGGAAAGACCGCCAACGAAAATTCTCACGTATAATAAACTGATTGAACCCCTGAAGGTAATTCTGAAGATATGCGGAAGGGAGTGAAGTGAAGTGCCCGGTTCCATAGATAAATTCTTTGGTTACTTCAGGGTTAATCAGGTCGTTAATTCGTTTTTTCTTTAAACGAATTCCATAACTATCAGGAAGACTAACTTCGTATGCAGCGTAAAGTGGAGGGATTACAACTTCCGGAGGAATATAACCTTGTTGATAGGCTTGATATTGTTCTGAACTTAGTTTGTTAGCCAGCAAATTATAGTTGTGGACAACAGGTATTTGATCAGGTTTGAAACTCCAATTCAATTGATCAGCCTGTTGATCAAAAGAACCTTTTTCATATTCAAACGAAACTATTCCTCCAGTTGGGTATTTAATAGAAGTAAGTGTCCAGGCCTGGGGACAGATGTCACAATTCTCTACAAAAAAATAACCGTAGGCATCGTTAACTGGTTGTAATGTTTGTTCGATATAGTTTTTATGCCATGAGCCGTTAAGTGTATACTCTTTAAACGGAAAGGAAATGAGAAAATCATACGCAAAAACAGAGGAATGAATAGTTGTTGTAGTTGACAGTCCATCTGTTCCAGTGAGGACTTCTTCATAACTACCAAGTGGTGTAAGTGCACGTTGAAATGGCTCTGTTGTTATCGTTGCAGAGGGGTGACCTTGTCTTGTAGAGGGGAAAAAGTAGCTTCTAACGATTTCACGTTTATGAAATTCGTCAAATGAAGGATTATAAGCGTATTCAAATTGATAATCAGTTTTCGTAGCTTCGTTTTCTTCACCATCCAAAAAAGACACACCTAACAATGTTGTTTTTCCTCTTTTCTCGGAGGTGCTTTTATATTCTTCGATATCAAAGTTTGTTGATTTGTAAGGAGAGCCTAACGTGACCCCATTTCCATCAGTTTTTTCTTCATTATTGTTAGACCTTATCAAATAGGAAGATACAGCAAGTTCATTTGTGCTGCCTTTGTCAGCATACTCCAAAACGACCGTATTTGTTTTGAGATTCTCTGAGAGGTAATTTGTTTTATCAATTAATAGGGAAGATGAACGAATTGTATCATACTTCATGGTTTCTACAGGATAAAAAATATCGTAATCTTCAGGAGTGCCCTGACTGGTCATGGATTTGTCTGCAAAATAAAAATCATTCATATAACGATTAAGAGGTTTAGTAAAAAAGTCATGGTCGACATCAAACCGCTTAGATATGGTAAAATCAACTTCTTGAACAGGGGTAATAATTTTTTGTAAGTAAGCTCGTTCACGCATTAATGAAGAGGCTTTGTCTGTTTGAGAGAAAGAAGACCATTCGCGGTGACGGGGCACAGTTTGTGAGGAAGGTACACCTGACCCTGAGAGGAAACCATCTTCTACTTTTGTGGGAGAGGTGTACTCAAAACGAATCCAATCTCCTTCGTCGTTTTTGTCAGGAATTCCATTCTCGTTGAGGTCTATATAATCCGGGGATAAAATAGCGGTTAATAACCATTCTGCTATAAAGTCAATTTTCCAGAAACTCCCATTTGCAGAATTACTGCAACTTCCTTCGTGGTTACTCCAATAAGGATCGTTAGAGAAAATAAATTTTTGACCTCTTAATGGTCTTCCGAAAACATAACGTATTCCATTATCATCTGTGATAGTGAAAGAGTCAAAATCTTCATAACGTACTACTCGCTGACTATCTTGAGGCGAAAAATAGTCTCCATTGGGAGTAGGGTGCCAGAAATAAGCATTTTTCACATAAGGAGGAACAACAATAGCAGCGGCATAGCTGGAGTTTAGGAGGGGGCGATTTGTAGTGGCGTTATGAACAAGGTTAATCTCGTTAATTCTTGAAAACTCCTGACTGATTTCAAATGTTTTATAGGATTCGTTGATTCTCCAATTTTCCTGTTCTTCCAGGACCCAACCATAATTATTTGAATTATTCATCGAAGCACCGTTGAAGAACGTGTTGGATAACATTCCGGGAACTTCCACATGATATTTATCACTCAATGGCATGACCCTACCTTCTACTCTTTCGATCGCATCGAATGCCAAAACTTTTGTATGACAGTTGGGGTCAACAATGGCTCCGCCTGTAGATACAAATTTGCCCTTTAATTGTGTATTGGTTGGAGAATGAAAATTACGCATTTCAGCTTCATGAAGACCGGAAGAGTAATCAGGTTCATAGGCACCATAGTCCCTTGTTATACTCCCAATTGGCATTTGCCAACCTAACCCCACAGGTCCGCTTTTTTGATCTGTGGTTATTCCTGAGCGATAATTGAGCTGAATAGGAAAAGATAATGTGCGAGAGGTTATGGTAAGAAGAGGGATTGTAGTGGTCATTTCCCCGGATTGTCCAATGGATGATTCATCGGTAGAAGCACTTTTTGTTAATTCTTTAGAACTTGTTTGTATGCCTTCTAATTTCTCGGAAAAAGACTTTTCATTCTGAGAGAACCCAAAGTTGAGTGTAACAAAAATCATGAACAGGAGACAGGCTGTTGGGGAAAAATACTTTTTGTGGTTCATTTTACAAAAGTTGAGTACTAGTAAATTACGATTTACAAAAACAAAATTAAACATATAATGGGAGTATTGATGGTGGTTACAAGAAAAAACGAAAAGGATATAGCTAACAATAGCGAAAAAGTGCGAAGTGAAAGAATTGGTTTCATAAAAGGAAAATATTGTAACGTAATAAGGAAATTCAGGTAAAGTGTTACACAAATTTTAACCAGTCCCTGGTAGTCAGTATAATAGGGGTGGAGTGAGTAGTGTTTTTGATTTACGTGTGATTTCCGGTTTTTAGTAAATTTTAAATTCCGCGGCAAAAGTAGGTATTTTTTTAGGTTGGTTATGAAAACAAATCAGTGTTGAAGTAGGAGAATCGGATTTTTGGCGAAAACAAAAACTTTAACCGTTTTGCTGTCAGTTAGTTAAAAAGTTATCAACAAAAAAACTAAGTTTTTCACATTTTTATTACAAATAGTTTACATAATTGATTTTTTTCAAGAGCCGACAATCATCTTTCAGGGAGAGATAGCAGTCCGGATTTCTTGTAGAACCGGATAAATATGTACTTTAGCCCGGGCAAGAAACAGAACGATTCCGGTGCGAATATGAATATATTTCTGACATACGACTATGAACTTTTCTTTGGTAAGCCAGCCGGTTCGCTGGAGAAAAGTATCCTGTATCCCTCACAACTATTGATGGATCTGGCAGAAAAGCACGGGATCGGGATGACCTATTTTGTAGATGTAGGCTACCTGCTCCGGTTGGAAAAATTCAAAACCGAATTTCCGCAGCTCCAACAAGAATACGAACAGGTAGTGGAACAACTGAAAACCCTGCAAAAAAAGGGAAACGCTCTGCAACTGCACATTCACCCGCACTGGGAAAAATCCTGGTACGATGGGAAAGAGTGGATCATGGTAGTAGATAATTGCTACAAACTAACCGACTTTCAGGACGATGAAATTCTGGAAATAGTAACGCGGTACAAGCAAAAACTGGAAGCAATTTCAGAAAAACCGGTGCAGGGATTCCGGGCGGGAGGATGGTGTCTGCAACCATTTGACCGGATCAGACCGGCTTTTATGAAAAACAACATTCGCTTAGATTCAACCGTTTATCCCGGTGCTTATTTCGAAACGGAACACTATTTCTATGATTTCAGAACAGCGCCCGGAGACAAAGGACACTACCGTTTTGAAGACGATTTGTGTAAAGAAAATGAGCAGGGCTTTTTTACAGAATACCCGATTGCCAGTTGGAAATACAACCCGCTTTTTTACTGGCAGCTGTATGGCTGGGGTCGGTTGCGTCCCGACCGTCATAAAATGATCGGAGACGGAATGTTTATTCCGCAGCCCGGTAAAAAATACACCAACCTGACGCGTTCGGGGTGGAACCACGTAAGTTGTGACGGGTACTACGCTTCCGTTCTCAAAAAAGTAACAAAAACCTATGCAGCGAAAGGGAGAACAGATCTTGTTGTAATCGGTCACCCTAAATCCATGACCCGTTTCGGACTCGAAAAACTGGATACCTATATTGCCTACGCTAAAAAAAATCAACATAAATTCCGTACCTTTGATGATCTGATATAAGGTCATGAAAATCATCCGGAAAATTATAGCAGCCCCATTTATTCTGTTGATCCGAATATACCAGTGGGTCATCAGTCCGATCTTACCGAACAGTTGTCGCTACGAACCGACGTGTTCGAATTATGCAATCGAAGCCATTCGTCGTTGTGGTGTAATTAAGGGCACATACCTTGGAGCAAGAAGAATCGCTTCCTGCCATCCATGGGGAGGTTCCGGTTACGATCCCGTTCCGGAAAACTGTAGTTGTAAAAAACATAAATAAACCCGTCTGACATGATAAAAGTAATCGGTTGTGCAATCGCTTTACTCACCGTAGCAGCTTCCTGTAGCACGACAGGAAAGTTGGTGCAGATCCCGCGTCCCGAAACAGCTTTGTACCCGTTTTCACAAGTAGAACCTTCCATTGCGATCAATCCGGTCAATCCGGATCAGATGATCGTCGGAACCGTGATGGACGACTACCATTATTCAGAGGACGGAGGGAAAACCTGGAAATCGTTTACATTACAATCTCCATTGGGCGTGTACGGAGATCCGGTCATGCTCATTGATAATACCGGGCGTTACTACTATTTTCATCTTTCCAATCCTCCTGACGGTCAGTGGCTGGATCGTATCGTTTGTCAGAAAGCAGATGCAATCGGAGGTGAATTTGATGCGGGAACGTCATTTGTGCCGAATGGAAAAGTACACGATAAACACTGGGTTGACTTTGACCCCGTATCAGGAACCATCTACATGTCATGGACCCAATTCGATAAATACGATTCCAAAGACCCGGCGGATTCTTCCGTCATTCTTTTCTCCCGCTCTGTGGACAGAGGAGAAACCTGGTCGGCTCCCGAGCGGATTTCGTATCACGCAGGAGATTGCCTGGATGGTGATAACACCGTAGAAGGTGCTGTGCCGGCTGCCGGACCCAATGGTGAAGTCTATGTAGCGTGGACAGGTCCGCAGGGGATTATGCTCAATACATCTGCTGACGGAGGGAAAACCTGGTTGGAAAAAGAAACCAAAGTCATTGATCATCCGGGAGGGTGGAGTATTGATGTTCCGGGGATCAACCGCTGTAACGGATTGCCTATTCTGGTATGTGACAGAAGCGATTCTCCGCACAAAGGGACTTTGTACATCAATTGGGCAGACCAGAAAAACGGAGAAGATGATACAGACATCTGGTTGATTAAAAGTACCGACGGTGGAGCAACCTGGAGCGAACCCAAACGTGTAAATGATGACGAACCGGGAAAACACCAGTTTTTTACCTGGTTAACCGTTGACCAGTCTACCGGATACCTGTACACCGTATTTTTTGACAGAAGAAACCATAACGATCATGGAACGGATGTCTATATGGCATACTCCCGGGATGGGGGAGAAACCTTTACCAATGTGAAAATTTCGGAGAAACCCTTTTACCCCGATGCAGACATGTTTTTCGGAGATTACAACAACATTGCAGCAGTAAACGGAGAGATTCGTCCGGTATGGCCCCGGATGGACGAGGGTAAAATTTCGTTGTGGATTGCACGGATCCGCGAATCCGATCTGAAGTAAAAGACACGGGAGGCTTCTCTTCCTGCCCTTGCGAAAATTTTCTAACTTTAAGCCCAAATTGGAACAAGATGACTATTATCAAAGAAATCAAAAATAATGTATTGTGGATTCGGTTGAACCGTCCGCAGGTATTCAACTCATTCAATCAGGAAATGGCTTTTGCTGTTCAGGGAGCACTGGATGAAGCGGTAACTAATAGAGATATCAGAGCTGTAGTTATTACCGGGGAAGGAAAAGCATTTTGTGCCGGACAGGATCTGGCAGAAGCTACCGATCCGAATGGTCCGGAGTTGCAATCAATCGTAGCAAAACATTACAACCCGATAATAGGAAAAATACGTACCATTGAAAAACCGGTGATTGCTGCTGTAAATGGTGTGGCAGCTGGAGCAGGAGCAAATATAGCACTGGCGTGTGATATCGTCTTTGCCGGTAATTCCGCTTCATTTATTCAGGCGTTTTCAAAAATCGGATTGATTCCGGACAGCGGAGGAACATTTTTTCTACCCCGTTTGATCGGTTTTCAGAAAGCAATGGCCTTGATGATGACCGGGGACAAAGTAATTGCCGAAGAAGCGGAGCGCATGAACATGATCTATAAATCAGTTGGTGATGAAATGCTGATGGAAACCGTTGAGAAATTTGCCGAGCAACTGGCAAAAATGCCAACCCGTGGATTAGGTCTGACAAAGATCGCCATGAACGCATCCATGACCAACAACCTTTCCCAGCAACTCAAAGTAGAAGAGGAGTTACAGACACAGGCGGGAAGTACCTACGATTTTCAGGAAGGTACGACAGCGTTCCTTGAAAAACGCAAACCGGAATTTAAAGGAGAATAAAAAACAAACGAAATAGAGTTTAGCATGATACAGGTAGGAGTTTTGGGTGCCGGAACGATGGGAAGTGGTATTGCCCAGGTCGCTGCAACAGCGGGACATCAGGTTGTACTGGTAGATGTAAATGAACAGCAACTGGAAAAAGCAAAAAATGCGCTTACGAAAATTCTTTTCAGACTGGTTGAAAAAGGAAAACTTTCGGACAATGAAGCCAATGATGTTTTGAGACGGATCACCTTTTCATCTTCCCTGGAGGACTTTGCAGGTTCGGGAATAGTCATTGAGGCGATTGTCGAAAATCTGAAAATAAAGAACGAAGTTTTCCGTAATCTGGAAACCATAACAGGAGCGGATTGCATCCTGGCGACCAACACATCCTCACTTTCTGTAGCCTCTATTGGTGCTGTTCTGAACAATCCGGGACGGATTATCGGAATTCATTTCTTTAATCCGGCACCGCTAATGCCACTGGTAGAGATCATCCCTGCCGTACAAACGACAGAAACCACATTGCAGACTGCAAAACAGTTGATTGACAGTTGGCGAAAAGTAACCGTACTCACAAAAGATACTCCCGGGTTTATTGTAAACCGCGTTGCCCGTCCGTTTTACGGGGAAGCATTGCGTATTTACGAAGAAGGAATTGCCGATTTTGCTACGATTGACTGGGCAATGACCGAACTGGGAGGATTCCGCATGGGACCTTTCACCTTAATGGATTACATCGGGAACGACATCAACTATACAGTGACTGAAACTGTTTTTGCAGCTTTCTATTACGATCCGCGCTACCGGCCTTCGTTGACACAAAAACGCCATTCGGAAGCCGGATACCTGGGACGTAAATCAGGGAGAGGATACTATAACTATGCAGAAGGAGTAACCTTACCCGAACCCGTAAAAGATGAAAAACTGGGGAAAGAAATTCTGGATCGTATCCTGGTGATGTTGATGAACGAAGCTATCGATGCCCTGTTCCTCAATATTGCTTCCAAAAAAGACATTGATCTGGCGATGACCAAAGGCGTAAACTATCCGAAAGGTTTGTTGCAGTGGGCGGAAGAAGCAGGACTTGAATGGGTGCTGGAAAAATTAACAGCTTTACAAGACGAATACGGAGAAGATCGCTACCGTCCCAGTCCGTTATTGAAACGAATGGTTCGAAACGGAGAAACACAATTCAAAGACTAAACACAGGCGAGGTAAATGAATGGCACAATTACTCGATACGCCAATAGAATATCTGAAAGGAGTTGGTCCGCAGCGGGGTGAGATTCTTCGGAAAGAAGCGAAGATCTTTACCTTTCGGGATCTGCTCCATTATTTCCCTTTTCGCTATATTGATAGGACAAAGTTTCATGCGGTGCGGGATGTTCCTGCTACTGAAGGATATGTCCAGCTGAAAGGGCGAATATCTGGTGTGACCGTAACCGGAGCCGGAAGAGGAAAGCGACTGAATGCTAAATTTACCGATGGTTCCGGAGTGGTGGATCTGGTTTGGTTTCAGGGTGTGAAATACATTCAGGGTTCACTCAATCCTGCCAAAACCTATATTCTTTTCGGAAAAGCCAAACTATTTGGCGGAAAATGGTCTGTTCCACACCCCGAACTGGAGGTTTTTGAAGAAAATACAGCTGCTGGAAAGCAATTACAGCCGGTATACCCGAGCGGAGAGAAAATGTCTGCCAAAGGATTAAATTCCAAAGGGATCGAAAAACTGACACGTACATTGTTTGAACATATCACAGTTGCCATTCCCGATTATTTTCCACCGGATTTTCTCCAAAAAAACAACCTCATTGACCGGAATACAGCGTTACGGAATATTCATTTCCCTTCTGGCCCTGCCATGGCTGAAAAAGCCCGTTTCCGCCTCAAGTTTGAAGAATTATTCTTCTTGCAATTGGAATTGATCATTCGCAAAGAAATTGGTAAACAGAGAAACAAAAGTTTTGTGTTTACAGAAGTAGGGCACACCTTCCTCGATTTTTATGAGAACTACCTTCCGTTTCCTTTGACCAATGCCCAAAAACGCGTGATAAAAGAAATTCGCTCCGACTTTCACACAGGAAGCCAGATGAACAGGTTGCTCCAGGGAGATGTCGGGAGTGGAAAAACCGTTGTGGCGCTCTTGACCATGCTGATAGCTGTAGGAAATGGTTACCAGACAGCCCTTATGGCACCTACGGAAATTCTTGCCAATCAACATTATCTTTCGTTGAAAGAAATGGTAAAGGATATGCCCGTTCGGATAGAACTGCTGACGGGATCAACCAAAGCGGCGGCGAGGAAAGAACTTCACGCGGGGTTGGAAAGCGGAGAAATTCACATATTGGTAGGAACACATGCACTCCTTGAACCAAAAGTGAAATTTAAAAATTTAGGCTATGCCGTAATTGACGAACAACACCGCTTTGGTGTCGCTCAACGGGCAAAATTCTGGAAAAAAAATACCCTTCCTCCGCATATTCTGGTGATGACAGCAACTCCCATTCCGAGAACACTCGCCATGTCTTTTTACGGTGATCTGGATGTTTCGGTAATTGACGAATTGCCACCGGGAAGAAAACCTGTTTCAACGGTACATTACTTCGAAAGTCAGCGTTTGAAAGTATTTGGATTTATCGAAGAAGAAATCCGAAAAGGAAGACAGGTGTATATCGTTTATCCGTTAATTTCGGAATCTGAAACACTGGATTACCAGAACCTGATGCAGGGGTACGAAGCCATTACCCGTCGATTCCCGTTGCCGGACTATAAAGTCAGTGTGGTGCACGGACAGATGAAAGCAGAAGATAAGGATTGGGAAATGGCGCGATTTGTTAATGGTGAAACACAAATCATGGTAGCGACCACAGTTATTGAGGTAGGTGTGAATGTTCCCAATGCATCCGTTATGATTATTGAGTCGAGCGAACGTTTCGGACTTTCCCAGTTACACCAGCTTCGGGGACGTGTCGGAAGAGGTGCAGAGCAGTCGTACTGTATTCTCATGTCAGGAAATAAACTCAGTAACGAAGCCAAAACCCGCCTTTCGACCATGTGTGCAACCAATGACGGTTTCCGCATTGCCGAAGTGGATCTGGAGCTGCGGGGTCCCGGAGACATCATGGGAACACAGCAGAGCGGAATTCTTGATCTGCAGATTGCCGACCTGGCAAAAGACGGACAGATTCTGACCATCGCGCGTGCAACTGCTTTTGAACTGGTCGAAAAAGATCCACAACTGGCAGAAGCACAACATGCAGGGATCCGGAAAAAACTGAACCAACAACTCAAAGGCAAGCCCAACTGGAGTAAAATAGCCTGACCACACACTTTTCCCGTAACGATTTCGTTCTGATTACGTAGAATCAGGAATAAACAAGCGAAAGTATGCGATATGTAGTGTTGGTGGTCATGGTATTAGCTGCTGTTACAGGTAAGGCTCAAATGACCGGGGAAATTAAAGACGATGGACGAAAAATGCTAACTCCGTTTAACTACTTACTGAAAGGAAATCAGGAAGGAGTAGTGGTCGTGGAGATAGCCGTTAACATAGACGGAGATGTAACTTCTGTACAGGTCATCCGAAACGAATCCACCATTGTTTCTATTCCCACGCACATGATGGTGAAAGAGAAAATAAAAACACTGAAATTTGAAAAAGGATACCATTATCCCAAGTTTCACAGAGCCCGTCTTCGGGTTATGATCGAAAAAGAAGAATAAGCTGACTAGCGGATAGTCTTTCGAGCCAGGTAAAACAACTCAAAGAATGGATTAATTCCCGGCTTGAAAGTTGCTTCCTGATGAATAGAAAGGACGCCGTTTTGTAACGTAAGCTGGCAATCCAGTTGCTCAAAAGCGGCTGTGAAACGATCCAGTGCGCGTAATTCGGGATAAAGTCCCAAAGCCACCGATTTAAAAGGTTCATCAATTCTCAATACCGTTTGTGGAATTCCTGAAACAGCAAAAATCACCGGTTTTCCAGAGGATATATGTGTGAAGGGAGCGTTGTAAAGAGAGAAAACAGATCCGGAATCCTGAACTGAAAGTTGAATTTTTCCTGCCAGATCTATGCTTGAAGAATCACTACTGTATTGTATGTTTTCGGGAAGTAATTTTTCGCCGGTATACCCCAGGTAATGCAGGTGAAGCGAAAAAACAGGTTCCGGTTTTTTGGTTTTGGGGTTGATCAGTACCCCGTAATAATTCATCTCTACCCCACGAACAGATTCCCAAAAATCTACAGACACATAGTCCCGGATATAAGGCGTAAGCAAATCCTTACTTGCCTGATTGGTTGCCGTAGCAAGATAAAAAGCCCGGGGATCCTTTTTCAGAACCGTTGAGATCGGAGTGAAGTCATAAGGAGAAGACAGGCTTCCGGAAAAGGTAATTTTGTTTTCTGCCACGTGATAACCCAGTTGTGTAGCTTTCTTCTCCTTGGAGTACAATAGAAACGGAGAGGGATTTTCCTGTTGTTTTTCTTCCCGGTTAAAGAACGATTCTTCTCCGCTTCCCGAGGGAGAAAATTCTTTTTCCAGCAAAGCCGTAATTTCCTGTTCAGGTAAGGTCGGAGAGTAGGCGACAACTCCCGAATACGCATTGTTGTGAAAAACAAAACCCGATAAAACGTTCTCCTGTCTTTTGCTAAACGCAACAAAATCAGTAACAGAAGAAAGCGAAAAATACAAGAGATACAATGGTTCGTTTTTTTCTTTCCGGTAGGAGAAGTAAAACGGAGACAGAAGATTGATCCCTGATGAGGTTTCCTGTAGCATCTCCTCATCCATCTTAAAAATAAGCCGTTCTTCTTCTGTTAGAGTGGTGTCCAGTACAGGTGAAAGAATTGCATGACGAAGAAAGTAAGCGGGATGAAACTCAGCTACATATTCTGCGTTTTCGCGAACAAGCGATCGGGTCAGTGTAGGAGATTCCGTTTTTACGGCAAATAGAATAAAGACAACTGAAGCTAACAATACAAATGCAGCTGTGATCCCGGTTCCATATATCCAACGATTCTTCATTCCACTGTAAATTTAGCATTATTGGCGATTTCGATTAACTTTGTTCTAAAAAAAGGATGAAGCGAATTTCTGCATTTATCTTGAAATTGTTTGGTTGGAATATGAACTATGATATTCCGGAAGAAGTACATCGTTCGGTTTTGGTTTCGGCTCCCCACACCAGTAACTGGGACTTTGTAGTAGGGCGTCTGGCGATGTGGGCATACGGGATTGATGTGAAAATTCTGATCAAAAAAGAGCTGTTCTTTTTCCCGATGGGTTGGTTCTTGAAAGCATTGGGAGGAATCCCTGTGAACCGAAAAGGAGGGGCTACCAATATTACCGGACAAATTGCGAAAAAATTTAAAGATCAGGAGAAGTTGTGTGTTATGTTTACTCCGGAAGGTACTCGATCCTACAATCCGAACTGGAAAAAAGGATTTTATTACCTGGCATTGAAAGCGAACGTTCCTATTTTTCTGGGATACGTTGATTACGAACGAAAGATCGGAGGAATAGCCAAGAAGTTCATACCTACCGGGGACGTAGAGAAAGATATAGCAGAAATCCAGGCGTTTTACAGAGATTACAAAGGAAAGTTTCCGGAGAAAGGAATCCGTTAAGATGATTTTTTATCATCTATTTGTCCTGTCTTCTTATTGTATCCGTAGGGACAATGCCGGCAACCGCTTTTACAACAATACCCTCTTTTTAAATGGTAAGCAGCTTTGAAAACAATATACCCCTCTTCGCTGAGGTAATAATCTTCGTCGTCAAGTTGCTTGCGTTTGGAAAAACCGGACATATCATCACTCATACTGCAAAAATAAAGCAAATTTATGTTGGACACATCAAAATCTTTGATTCAGGTACTTGCTGATCCGAAAGGAATCCTGAAAGGTGTGGAAGTAATAGTAAAACGGGATGACCTGATAGATCCGGTTGTGTCCGGTAATAAATGGCGAAAGCTGAAATACAATATCCGGGAAGCGGAACGACGAAAAAATGAGCGTATTCTTACGTTTGGCGGAGCGTATTCAAATCATCTTATAGCAACGGCAAAAGCAGCGGCAATGGCAGGAATTCGTTGCATTGGAATTGTGCGGGGAGAGGAACTGGACGAATTCAGTAACCCGACGCTCAGTAGTTGTGCTGATTTTGGGATGCAACTTGTCTTTATTTCGCGGGATGAATACCGGATGCGGAATGATAAAATGTATTTGGAGCAATTGCATGAAGCGTATGAAAACACCTTTATTATCCCGGAGGGAGGAGCTAACTATTTCGGGATGATCGGTTGTCAGGAAATCTGGAAGGAAATACAGGGGATGTCATTCTCCCGAACCTATGTTGCTGCAGGTACAGGTACAACAGCTGCCGGACTTTTATCCGCTTTACCGGAAGGTAATCATCTGCATGTTGTTTCTGCGTTGAAAGGAGACTTTATGCCCGGTGAAATCCGGAACCATTTGCACTATGCCTTTTTTGATGAGGAGTTGACAGCAGATTTGATGAAAAACTGTACCATTTACGATGATAGCGTATGGGGAGGGTATGGTAAGCTGGATGATCGTCTGACCGGGTTCGTGGATTTTGTGATGAAGGAATTTGATCTGCCGCTGGATAAGGTATACACAGCCAAGGCTTTTTTCAGACTTCTGCAACACATTGAGGAAGGAGCAATACAACCGGGAGAGAAAGTTCTTTTCATTCATACCGGCGGACTTCAGGGGAATTGATGAGGTTATAAACACTCCTGAAAAAGTTTTCAACAATTTTTGTAACCATTGTGAATAACTCCCGTAATAGGAGATACAAACAACAGGACAATGGTTAAAAACATAATACTGATATCACTGATAGTACTGACAGGGTTTTCTGCGTTTGCTGATGCACCGTCGCGGATTTCGAGAGAACAGTACATAGAGATGTGGAAGGATGTTGCTATCCGTAATATGGTTGAATATAAAATTCCGGCGAGTATAACACTGGCACAAGGGATTTTGGAGAGTGGATACGGAAACAGTGATTTGGCACGTGAGGCGAATAATCATTTCGGTATCAAGTGTCACGACTGGAAAGGGGCGAAATTCTTCAAAGACGATGATAAAAAAGATGAATGTTTCAGAAGTTATAAAGATGCTTCGGAGTCGTACCGGGATCACAGTTTGTTTTTAACTTCCCGTTCGAGGTATGCTTCTCTTTTTGAATTAAAGCAAACCGATTATAAGGGCTGGGCCAAAGGACTGAAAAAAGCGGGATATGCAACCAATCCGAAATACGCAGATTTACTGATTGACCTGATTGAAAAGAATGACCTACAGAAGTTTGATAAAGAAGGGTACGGAGTAGAACGGATAGAGGAGGTAGAAGTAAAACCTTCCCAAGAAATTGTTCTGAAACCGACCAAAACAGAAACAACCGTAAAAGAATCTACAGTAGTGGTAAAGACGGCAAAAACACATCAGGTTTTTAAGCGTAACAAAACAAAATATGTTGTTGCAGGAAAAGGAGATACGTTCTACCGGATTGCACGCGAATTTGAAATGACTTTGTCACAGTTGTACAATTACAACGATTTCGATAAGCATAAAGACGTACTTGAAGAAGGAGATATTGTATATCTGCAACCGAAAAAGGGGAAATCCATGGCGAAGGAACAGCGAAGAATTTCGGACGGAACCATGAATTATATTGAAATCTCTCAGCAGGAGGGAATCAAACTGACAAAATTGATGAAAAAGAATAATGTTACCAACCCGGAAGTAACCCCGGAAAAAGGTAAAATGATCTTCCTCAGATAACTTCCTTAACAATAGGACTTGAGGTTTTTAGTTTGTTGTTGTTTGTTAAAAACGGGAGCGTATGGCTTCCGTTTTTTTTTGTTTATAGGATTCCAATAGTTGAGAGCTAATATTTAGAGGGGTATTCTGTGAATCTGCCCGATTCTTATTATTTTAATGGATTGAAAGATCTAAATCACCATGAAACCATCTAATGAATTATTTAAACTGATTAAGTCGCTGACAAAATCTGAAAAGCGATTCTTCAAGTTGTCATCGTCGCTGCAAAGTGGTGATAAAAACTATCTTAAACTCTTTGATTACATTGAGAAACAGGAAGTTTATGACGAAGAAGAAGTCAAAAAGTACTTTAAGGAAGAGCGTTTTATCCAACATCTTCCTTCCGAAAAGAATCACTTATACAAACTGATTCTGAAAAGTTTGCGCTCATTTTACAGTGAGCAATCCGTGAGTAGTATTCTTAAACAGGAATTAAAGAATATTGAAATTCTGTTCAAAAAAGCATTGTACAAAGAATGCGAGAAATTTGTGCGGAAAGCCAAGAAGATAGCGATAGAACACGAGAAGTTTTACTATTGGTTCGAATTGCTAGCCTGGGAAAAGAAATTACTGGAAGAAGCCTACGAATCAGGGGAGTTTGATCTCGATGTTGATAAACTCATTCGGGAAGAAGAAGAAGTAATAGCGAAGCTCCGGAATCTGGCAGAGTATCAGATTCTTTATTCGAAAATCAATTACGTATTTCGCCGGGGTGGATTTACACGGAATGAGGCCGAGAAAAAAGTTGTGGACGATATTGCCAATTACCACCTGATAAAAGGGAAGAATACGGCGATATCTACGCGTGCAACGACGATTTGTTATTACATAAAGGGATTGTGTAGTGCAACCAACAGAGATTATGCAGACAGTTATGTCTTTTTCAATAAAGTAAAGACAATACTGGATGGTAATACAAAAATCCGTGAGGACCTTGCGAAAAGATACCTTTTGACATTGTCCCATTTGCTGCGTTGCTATATCGATAGTTCGGACTATGAGAACGCTACGAAATTGATTGGAGAGATCCGGGCTCTGGAAGGGAAAAAGGGATTTGGTAATATGGGAGTGATGGTGAAAATCTTTGCTGTGAGTTACAGCTTTGAGATAACACTGTATAACCTTATTGGAGATTTTAATAAATCAGTAGACCTGATTCCACAACTGGAGAAGCAAATGGAATTGTATGGTGATAAGCTGAACAAGGAACAGATTATTACATTCTCCTTTCTGAAAGCATATTCGTATTTCGGTCTGGGAGAGTTCAAAAAGGCTTTGCATGAACTGAATGAGGTCTTAAATGATAATGAGCAGTTGTTGCGCCAGGATCTGTATGCGTTTGCCCGTCTGTTGAATCTGATGATTCATTATGAACTGGAGAATTATGAATTCCTGTCATACATTATCAAGTCAACCAATCGGTATATCAATAAAACGGAACGGGATTATACAATCGAAAATTACCTGATTAAACAGTTGAAGAAATTGGTGAAAGCACCGTCTCACGCTGCGAAAACCGAAATTTTTGAAAGGATGGAGCAGGATATGGAGGTATTGTTGAATAATCCGCAGGAAAGAGTTGTGCTGGAGTATTTTGATCTTCCGGCATGGGTACAGTCCCATTTGAAACATATACCCATGTCAGAAGTAATCCGGGAACGATTAAAAGCGTAGCCCGAGTGTTATAGCAATCTGATGTTTGTTTTCTGTAATTAACGCCAGATTGGTTGGGTCCGATGCGTTAAATGCATAGTAATCAATTTTTGTGTTGTGCAGACGGTATCCTGCGTCGATAAAGATCTTTTTCCAGCGGTATCCAATTCCTGCACTATAAAAATAGTGAGCTCCTCCGATATTGTTGACACTTTTATCATAAGGAGAAGGGTAGTAGGCAAATCCTACACGCGCCAAAAATGAAGGAGAGAACGCAAATTCCAATCCGGTTCTCAGGTTGACGGTTGTGCGATATAAATTACGGATTGCCTGATTTTCTGTTTCCCACGAAACAGCCATCATAGGATCACCTGAATTTCTGAAATTTCCTTTATTATAAGTAGCCAATTCAGCTTCTACGTTGATGGCAAGACGCTTCATAACAACATATCCCCCTGAGAATACAGCGCGAAGCGGGCTGGCAAAACGGTAAGAGAACTCTCCCTGTGGTTCAAAATTACTGGGAATTTCATAATATACTGTGTCGTGCGTGGCATTCATCCCCGTTCGATAGCTGTCTTTGAAGTGCATGATTGTTGGTGTGTGAAAGGCAACACCAATCCGAAGGTCTTCAATGGGGGCATAAATAACACCCAATTTGGCATTTACTCCTGTTCCTTTTGTTGTTTGTTGCCAGGTATATGTAAACGAGCGAAGGGAAACGCCTGCGGGTTCCGTTAATTCTTCCGTATGTGAATACTCTTCAATATAACGTGTGTTTTGAAAATTAATCGAACCTCCGATATAAAGTTTATTCAGATAATTTCCTGAAAAAGCAAGACTGTATTCGCCTATTCCTCCGCGGGTTTGTATGGATCGTTTGTGATACATATTGCCATTTGTTAAACGGGGTTGATAGGCAACTGTTCCTGAAGCGTCATATACTTCATCAATAGCATACGTATCCCAGGCAAGTGCAGAAGTGAAAGGTGTGTATTCATATAATAAACTGGGATCAACACCATAGGCCTGAGCTGCAAAAACATCAAGGAGAGAGTTAAATATTTCTCCTTCATAATAACGGTTCGAACTGAAATCTGCCAATCTGTTATAGGTAAAAGCAAATTGTAAATGACGCCAGCCTCTTGCTTTTGACTCTCGATTAGATGCAAAAAGAATTCCGATGTTGTCTACCTTAAGTCGATTAACAAAAGAATTACTGGTTGTACCCCCGAATTCTGTATTTGAACTAACACTGTAATTGTTCAGGGTAAATGAGAATTGATTTTGAGAAAACCGTCCAAGTCCTGCAGGATTGGAAGTACCTACCGAAAGGTCAGCGCCTAAAGCTCCGAAAGAACCTCCCATTCCTGTGTAGCGAGCTGTTCCACCAAAAAATGTTTGACTGTATCGAAGAGCGTCTACTTCGTTTTGTGCATGTGAGAAAGTGGCGATAGCTGTAAGCGCTATCGCCGAAATTATGTTTTTAACTTGCATGAAATTTCTTTTTAAGGTCTGCTAATTCCACTTCTTGAAGGACGGCTGGAACCGCTACCTGATGATGATCCGTTTGAATTACTTCGTGAAGGAGAACTGTAAGATCCTCTTGACGGACTGGAAGAAGGTGCAGAGTACGAACCTTTTGAAGGTCGTGAAGAAGGAGAATACGACCCTCCTCTGGATGGACTCGATGATGGAGACTTATACTCTCTTGATGGTGCAGTCGACTGAGGGCGTCCGTTAGAAGGAGAGGATGCCGGACGGCTGATCGTCGGAGAAGAAGTTCTTCCCGGAGCCGGAGAGGAGGTGTTATTTCTGTTCCACTGATTCTCAGACGGACGACTGGATGGTGTACGGTTGATCTGATTATCATTTCTTCTGTAATCCGAACCGTTATTTGTTGCCGGCTGTGATGTCGTATTAGGACGTGCGTAAGAATTGGCAGGAACTCTGGGAGAATTTGTCGCAGGTTTTGCAACATTTCTATCAAGTGTACCATTCACTCTTCTTACATCGGTATTGCTTCCTTTTGAAGAAGTAGAAACGCGCTCCGTTTCCGGAGTCCAGGGTTTCGCACTGGAGGTAAGACGTTCTGTTCGTGCAGGAGCTGCAAAATTAGAATTGGTAGTATTGCTACTCACTTTTCCAGGAGTTTTAGAAGCCAAAGTTGATGTTTCTGGTTTTCTGTTCACTGCCTTATCTACCTGCATAGGTTTCCCTGTTGATGGGTTGATAGCAGATTTTACTTTATTCGCACCTGTGTAAGGGGCTGAAGTTCCAGCCATAACAGGACGTTTCCCGACATAACTGTTTCCTTTTTGATAATATCCTCCTGCATTTAACGTGTAAGGAGTCATGCCTGCTCCACCGTTATTAATATATACGTTTCCGTAGATATTTGTCACGCCACCGTAGTAACCGCCATATCCACCGTATCCGTAACCATAAGGGTTATATCCGTATCCGTAATTCCAGGCGTAAGGGTTGTAACCATAACCGTATGGGTGATGACCATATCCCCAACCCCAGCTTGAATAAGGACTGTAGTTCCATCCGTAATACCAGGAGCTACCTCCCCAGAAAGGATCGTACCCCCAACCCCACCAAACGCGGTAAGGACGGTAAGAATAATAAGGAGAACCCCACGAAGAATAACTGTAGGGTCTGTCATAATAACGGTAATCATTTCCGTAATAATAGTTATTGATTACGGTACCTGATTGATAGGTGTTGTTATTGTCATTATATACAGTGTCTTCAGGATTGTAATAAGCTGCTTTTGTACCTGAATTACTCTCTTTCGAATATACATAGTTGGCGTAAGAAGCATCTGAATTGTCATTCGTATAGGTGTAAGATGAACCTGACGAGTAAACATCATCCTCAGCAATAAAAGAGGACTGTCGGCAGGAAACCAAAACCAAACCGATAGAGAGAAGAGCGAATAAACTACTGACCTTTTTCATAATTTACATATTTTTATGTAAAATCTGCTTTTACGCACAGAATTTTTACCTTTGTTCGCAGAATAAAGATACAAAAATTATACCAAAAATGGCGCAAAAATTTGCAAAAAGATCGGAAGATTACTCAAAGTGGTACAACGAACTGGTTTACCGCGCTGATTTAGCCGAGCATTCGGACGTTAGAGGATGTATGGTTATTAAGCCGTACGGATATGCGATTTGGGAAAAAATGCGTGATATTCTTGACGCTAAGTTTAAAGAAACAGGTCACTCGAATGCGTATTTCCCCTTATTTATTCCGAAATCTTACCTGAGCAAAGAGGCAAGTCACGTGGATGGCTTTGCAAAAGAATGTGCTGTGGTAACACATTACCGTCTTAAAAATGCAGAAGATGGATCGGGAGTTGTTGTTGACCCTGAAGCAAAACTTGAAGAAGAACTGATTGTACGACCTACGTCGGAAACAATTATCTGGAATTCATATAAAAACTGGATTCAGTCCTACCGCGATTTGCCTATTCTGATTAATCAATGGGCGAATGTTGTACGCTGGGAGATGAGAACTCGTTTGTTTTTGCGAACGGCTGAGTTCTTGTGGCAGGAAGGGCATACGGCACATGCAACCCGTCAGGAAGCGATTGCAGAAGCGGAACAGATGCTAGAGGTGTATGCCGATTTTGCTGAAAATTATATGGCAATGCCGGTAGTGAAAGGTCTGAAATCACCAAGTGAGCGATTTGCCGGAGCTGATGAAACATATTGTATTGAAGCGATGATGCAGGATGGGAAGGCATTACAGGCCGGAACATCCCATTTCCTTGGTCAGAATTTTGCGAAAGCGTTTGATGTTAAATTTACAGATAAAGAAGGGAAACAGGATTTTGTTTGGGCTACTTCATGGGGTGTTTCTACACGTTTGATGGGAGCCTTAATAATGACACATTCAGATGATGAAGGGCTTGTTTTGCCTCCGGCTCTTGCTCCAATTCAAGTGGCGATTGTTCCTATTTATAAGTCGCAGGAAGATTTGGACGCTATTTCGTTGAAAGTAGCCGAGCTAAACGGAAAGCTTCGTGTTAAAGGGATTTCTGTAAAGTTTGATGATGACGACCAGAAACGTCCGGGATGGAAGTTTGCGGAATACGAAGCAAAAGGAGTTCCGGTTCGTGTTGCTATCGGGCCGAGAGATCTGGCAGAAGGGAAAGCGGAAGTAGCCCGTCGGGATACGAAAGAGAAGAGTTCTGTTAGCTGGGATGGAATCGAAGATTATATTGAAAATCTATTAGAGGAAATTCAGACTTCACTTTTTGAAAGAGCAGCTAAATTCAGAGAAGAAAATATACGCAAGGTAGATTCATACGATGAGTTTAAAAAGGTGATTGAACAAGAAGGAGGTTTTATTCTTGCTCATTGGGATGGTACAGAAGAAACAGAAGAAAAAGTGAAGGCTGATACACAGGCGACAATTCGTTGCATTCCATTAGAAATGCCAAAAGAAGAAGGGAAATGTATGGTGACAGGAAAACCCTCGGCTGGACGTGTGATTTTTGCAAAAGCTTATTAAACCGGAAAGATGAAAGAAGAAAACCCACATGAGCGTTTGGTGCATTTGTTGAAAACAAAGTCTGCTTTGAAGCAGGATGTTTTTCGGACAACGCATGAGCAGTTTGCTATGCTAAAGACACTGATTGAAGAAGAAATCGGTATCCTTCGTGCACAAATCGATGATGATCGGGTACGTCTTTCGGTAATGAATTCAAGTGAATACGAAATACAGGTGGCAGTGGGAAGTGATGTGCTCATTTTCCACATGCACACCAATGTCTTTCGGTTTGATGATAACCATCCGATCTGGAAAACCTCTTATCTGGAAGAAGATAAAGATCTTGGATTCTGTGGTATCATTAATATTTACAACTTCCTGTATGATTCTTTTCATTACAGCCGGCAGAATGACCAGGGGTACCTTATTGGGAGGTTGCTAATAAATAAGGAAAAGCATTATCTGATGGAGGGGAAGGGAGAAATCGGTTACCTGTTCCGGGATTTTGTGAATGGTGTTTTAGGGCAGGATGAATTGCGACAGATTATTCAGCGTACTTTCTGTCATGCTCTGGAATTTGATATCTATACACCTCCTTACGATTTGGTGAGTCAAGTGACTGTTTATGACATGCAAAACCTGATTTCTGATTTGAAATTGAAAACCGGTAAACGTTTGGGATTCAGGTTTGAAATGGATGAGGATTAAAAAAAGTTTATTTTTTTTTGATTTCTGCTTTGCGAATTCAAAAAACTCAGTTATATTTGCACTCCCAAAATTCACGAGGGATTGACATATTGGCCCATTCGTCTAGTGGTTAGGACGCCAGGTTTTCATCCTGGAAACAGGAGTTCGATTCTCCTATGGGCTACGATATTTTAGAATTGTTCATTGATTTTTGGCCCATTCGTCTAGTGGTTAGGACGCCAGGTTTTCATCCTGGAAACAGGAGTTCGATTCTCCTATGGGCTACAGAGTTTTACTCAAAATAAAAATTAGTTTAGAAATTATGGCGAATCATAAGTCAGCATTAAAGAGAATTCGTTCAAACGACGCGAAGAGAATTAGAAACAAGTACGTGCACAAAACAACACGTAACGCAGTTAGAAGTCTTCGTTCAATGACAGACAAGAAGGAAGCAGAAGCGCTTTTACCATCCGTTATCGGTATGTTGGATAAATTAGCAAAGAAAAATGTTATCCACAAGAATAAAGCCGCTAACCTTAAGTCAAGTTTGACGGTTCACGTTAATAACTTGTAAGAAAAAGAAGTAACGATATTCGGGAGATCTGTTGATCTCCCTTTTTTGCTTTGTACCTATGGCTTTTAACGATGTAGCACCCGACTGGAAAGAGTTTATTGAGACGGAGTTTGAACAACCCTATTTTAAGAAGCTGTCTTCTTTTCTGAAAGAAGAGTATGAACAGCATACGATTCTTCCTCCGAAAACGAAAATATTTGCTGCTTTTGAAGCAACACCTCTTCACAATGTGAAAGTAGTAATTCTGGGGCAGGATCCCTATCCGACACCCGGACACGCACATGGCTTGTGTTTTTCTGTCCTTCCGGATGTATTTCCACTACCAAAATCCCTGAATAATATTTATAAAGAAATTAGTTCAGACCTGAATCAGAACCCTCCAAAAAATGGCTATCTGATGCACTGGGCAGAACAAGGTGTTTTTCTGCTGAATACGGTACTGACGGTTCGGAAAGGAGATCCACAGAGTCATGCTAATCAGGGATGGGAGGAGTTTACCGACAAGGTAATCGGAAAAATAAACGATTTACCACATCCGGTTGTCTTTCTTTTATGGGGAAGTCGGGCACAATCCAAAAAGATATTGATCGATACTAAAAAACACTATATCCTTGAAGCTCCGCATCCTTCTCCGTTAAGTGCGCACAGAGGATTTTTCGGTTGTCGCCATTTCAGTAAAACAAACGCTTTTTTGTTAGAGCGTAATTTAGAGCCAATCGCTTGGTAAATCAAACAAAGCATTATTTTTGCATAGTATGAACTTGAAGAATGATTTGATACTCCGGGCTGCAAAAGGAGAGATGACGGAACGTTATCCCGTGTGGCTGATGAGACAGGCAGGAAGAATTTTACCTGAATACAGAGCGGTAAGAAATTCGCTTTCCGGGTTTAAGGAACTGGTAGAAACACCGGAACTGGCGGCAGAGGTGACTATTCAGCCGGTGGATATTCTGGATGTGGATGCAGCCATTATTTTTTCGGATATTTTAGTGGTTCCTGAAGCGATGGGGCTGGAGTACCAGATGATCGAGAAAAAAGGTCCCTGGTTTGAAGAAACGATACGTTCAATAGATGATCTGAAAAAAGTAGACCTTACTATCGATGTGGAAGAACGACTGTCCTATGTACTGGAGGCAATCAAAATCACAAATAAAGAGCTAGGAGGACGCGTTCCTTTAATTGGTTTTGCCGGAGCGCCCTGGACAATCTTCTGCTACATGACCGAAGGTCAGGGATCGAAAACATTCTCAATAGCACGAAAAATACTGTATACAAATCCGGCTTTGGCACACGAATTGTTAGAAAGTATAACAACCGTGACAATTGATTACCTGAAAGCACAGGTAAAAGCCGGGGCACATATGCTACAGGTTTTTGATTCCTGGGCAGGTATTTTGGGACCGGATCAATATGAGGAATTCGGTTTACGTTATTTGAAAAGAATTGCGGATGCGATTACGGAAGTGCCGCTGACTTTATTCTCGAAAGGAGCGCATCATTCGTACACAGCACTGGCTCACCTGGATTGTAATACAATAGGTGTAGACTGGCAAATAGATATACGAAAAGCCAGAGAACTGACAGGAGATAGCAAAACCTTACAAGGTAATCTGGATCCATGTGCGTTGTATGCTTCGCATGAAAACGTGGCTGAATACACAAATAAAATGCTCAATAGCTTTGAGAATAAAAGACATATTGTAAATTTAGGCCACGGAGTTTACCCGGATGTTGATCCGGAGAAGGTAAAAACATTTGTACAAACGGTTAAAGAATTTAAACGTTAAAATTTGAACTATGAAAAAACTGATATTGACTCTTCCTATGTTCGTCGCTTTTGGACTACTGGCACAGGAAGGTGAAAATCTTGTAGAAAACGGAGGTTTTGAATCGATTGATAAAACGGTCAAGAAGTTAGGATCTATCCAGAATGCGGTTGGGTGGACACATCCTACCGGGGCAAAATCAGATGTTTTCGTTCCAAGTAAAAAAGTACCGGATGTAGATACGGAAAATAACCCATACGGAGGAGAGATTGCTAATGAAGGATCAAACTACGCTGGGATTATAACGTATTCGCACAACAATAAATTACCAAGAACTTACGTAACAACCAAGCTTTCTTCCCCGATGAAAAAAGGGATGAAGTATTGTGTTAAATTCTACGTTTCTCTTGCTGAGCTTTCTAAATACGCATCCAATAATATTGCTGCGAATTTCAGTAAAAAAGAGTTTGGTACGAGTGAGAAAACATCGATTATTGATGAATCACACGTAGTGGATTGGGAAAACAAGATTTTCAATGCTACTTTCGGTTGGGATCGTGTATGTGGAACCTATACTGCTGAGGGAGGAGAGAAATTCATTACAATAGGAAACTTCAAGAGTAATGAGGATACAAGAACTGAGCGCGTTAAGAAAGCAGCAGGAGTAAGAGGTACGCAGACAATTTCGGCATACTATTATCTGGATAACGTATCTGTACAGTTATTGGGGAATGACGAAAAATGTGATTGCGGAGTTGATAAGGGAATAGATTTCGGATCGACGGTAATCTTCTCAAAAAGTGATTACTTCCGTGATAACATGACGCTCGAGGAAAAAGTAGAAGCGAGTACGATCTACTTTGGTTTCGGTCAGGATATGGTTACAGGAGCAGCAAAACGTGACCTGGATCGTCTTGTTAAACTTATGGAAGAAAATCCATCTATGCGTTTGAAAATAGAAGGACACTCTGATGTTGAAGAAACAGCAATGGAAGAAGAGAAACCGGGAGTTTTCAAAGGGATTTCTCAGAAGCGTATCAACGCTGTGATCAAATACCTGATGGAACAGGGAGTTAATGATCTTCGTCTGGTTGGTTCAGATAGTGGAGATCGCAAGCCTTCGGATAGTTCTGAAACTTCGGATGACGAATTGAAACAGGCCAAGAATAGAAGAGTAGAGTTTAGAGTGATTAAATAAATTCCAGACTTTTAGATACTAAAAGGCTATCGCATCGCGGTAGCCTTTTTTGATTACACTTTGTATGAAACTTGAGGAAATAAAACAGCCCGTAGATTTTTCTACGGGCTGTTTGCATTGTAAATTCTGAATTCCTATTACTTCACGTGCTTTGACGTAAAACGGGAAGTTGATTTGTTCCAGTTGTCCAATTGTTTTGAACGCATACTGTTTAACTTCTCATTGGTTGCATTATAGTTTTGTGTGCTATTGTTGTAATCGGTAATCGCTGCATTGTATTTTTCAATAGCTTCTTTGGTCTGTTCTTTCTTGGATAGCTTTTCAAAGGCTTGCTGCGTTTTTTCGAATAGTTCTTTTTTAAGATAGAAATCCGTTAAAACAGGGAAATGCTTCTCAGCTTCTTCCTGATAAAATTCAAGAATAGCTATACAACTTTCTTTTAGTGAAGCATCACCATCAAAGTTGCTGATCGATTTAAGTTTTTCAAGTCCTTCCTTTGCAAACTCAGCAAGAGAATTTTTGTTTTGTTCCATGGCATTTACATCTCCTCTTTGTACAGCATCCATGAAATAAGCTTCCTGCTTGTAAGGCTTGAAGAAAATCAGGTAGACTTCGTTGTAGTACTTCCACATACGGTTTGCCTGGGCTACACGCAATGACATTTTGGAAGCTTCTCCTTCGATAATCTGAATGTCATATTTTTCTCCGAAAACATGAAGCTGATTATTCAAACGATCAGAAGCCTGTTGCATTTTTTCATTCGCAATTTCCTGTACCTTCAGATACGCTTCCATTAAATCATACGATTCTTCTGCTACAGTTTCCATATCAACAATTTTAGAGTAATCGTCAACGAGAACAGCTTTGTTCATTTCAAGGAAAGCAACAACTGAGTCGCGGTAGGAAGCATCACCTTTATAAGCAGGCGTGTTTTTAACGTGTTGAATGGCTCCATTCATTTCACTAATCAAACTACTTCTCTTTTTATCAATTTTTCGAGCTCCTTTGTCCTTCGCTACTGCACTGGTGTATTCCCAGGTTTTGGTAGTAATCGGGTTATTGATACTGTTAAGAGTGTTTAGGTGCTCTACAGCACCGTTGTCCTGCGCAAAGAGACTGTTGCAGGAGATAGCGGTAACAAAAACCGCCGTAGAAAAAAATGAACTTTTCATAATTTACTTGGCTTTTATTAATTGTATGTAATCGACTAAAATTGCATAGGATTCCCGAATAGAAATATCGGAACTTAGTTCCTCCCGGGTTAATTTATTCTGTTCTTCCAACTCCGAATTAAACAGGAATAGTGTTTCGTCAAATCGGTGATTTGAAACTTTGAAAGAAGTATCTTCAACCTCCGGAGAGGTGTTGAGTAGAGAATCAAGTTGTTCAATGTGCGAATAGTAATTTTTAAACCCGTCGAAACTGAGTGGTATTTGTTCAATGTTACGAAATTGTAGCATGGCCTCATTTACTTCTTTATGATAGGCAACGATTGTACTGTTATTTTGTCGTTTCGAACTTTTTTCCTGCAACTCTTTCACCGGAAGAGGCGGGAAGGGAGAAAACGTAACTTTTTTATCAATCGAATCCGGATAAATGGAATTTAGTAAATCCTTTTCTCTTGTGTGAAATCCTTCCCACATGCTAAAGAGTTCAATGTCCGGTTGAATACCTTTTTGTTGGTACGAAATCCCATTTAACCGAAAGATCTGGCTCAGCGTTAACTTAACAAATCCTTCGTGGTCATCGTCAAATACAACAGGTCGGATGCTTTGCATGGAAGCTTTTCCAAAGGAAGAACTTCCGATGATAATCGCCCGGTTATAATCCTGAAGAGCCCCGGCAAGGACCTCGGATGCCGAAGCCGAACTTCCGTTTATTAAAATCCCAAGTGGTCCGTCGTATGCAAGTCCGCGGTTGAAATCTTTCATTACGACTACATTCTTTTCAGAATCTGCTAACATTGTCAGCGGTCCGTGATCAATAAAAATTCCTGCAAAATCAATAGCTTCTTTCATGGAACCGCCTCCATTATAACGGAGATCAAGAATAATCCCTTCGATACCGTCCGATTTAAGCTTGAGAATTTCTTTAGCGACATCATTGGCACACCCATTCCAATCTTCAAAACTCCAGGAAGTATAAAAAGAGGGGATCATTATGAAACCAATTTTTCCGGAACCATTATCTAGGATGTAGCTATTGATCGTATTGTCTTCCGATTCGAGTTTTCCCTTTTTTAAAGTAATACTTTCTGTACTGCCATCATTTTTTTCGACAGTAAGCTCTATTTTACGGATATCAGTCGCGCTGAGTTTTTTGAAAATTCCGGTTACTGACAGGCATTGTAAATCCAGTGTATCCGATTCGGCGATTAACTGTGTAATCTTATCATTTTCATTAATGTTACCCGATTGCCAGGCAGATGACCCGGGAACAATGTGCGAAATAATAATTTCGTTTTTCTGATTCTTGTCGATTGAAATTCCGAAACCTTCAACTTCGGTTGACAACATTTCTTCAAAAATCTTCATCTCAGTCATATTGAAATAACTGGAATGCGGATCATAGGTAGTAGTGATCGCATTGAAAAAGAGATTCAGAATACTGTTGGACAATCCTTCATCAGGTGTCAGTAATAGTTTTAAACGACACCTTGTACTGGTAATGAACTGGTTCTTTTTTGCTGTAATTTCAGTTTCTGTAGGAATCGAATCCGTTTCAAACAGGGAGTATAGTATATGAAGACTCCCACGTTGTTGCCATCTTACTTGTAATTCTTTCAGGTCTTTTGGGAATGCTTTTCTGAAAGCAATTCGCGTATAAATCTGATTGTTCTGTTCAAAGGAAACAGGGGCTATAAGCTCAGGTAAAAGTGAGTCAATAAGTTGAATTCGATCTTCGTATATCGATTCTGTCTGTCTCAGAAATTCACAAAACTGATCATCATCCTTCCACCACTCTGAAGGGTATGAATCTTTGATCGTACGGAGGTCTGACTCTGTAAAGAACTTTTTTTCTTCATCTAACAAATCAATAAAACGATCCACTATTTTTTCAGAAAGAGAATCTGTAATTGGCTGTTTCGAGTAATGTTCCTGCTCGAAGAGTTCCAGTAAAGGGGTTATTTTCGCGCATTGCGAATAGAAACTTCCGGCAGCAATAAATAGTAGCATGCAGGTAGTTAGAAGTGGGGTGATAAAGTTTGGTAAATTCAAAACAGTTTCCAATAAAAAATGCAAAGGTAATCATAAAATGAGGAACTGTTTAGCTGTTATATCGCTTTTAGGATTATAATAATATAGTATATTGTTTATTTTGTTGTAAATGATTTGTTTATAAGAATTTGTTAAAAATGTAGTTTGGAATCAATTACTACTCAGATTACTATAAATAGTGTTTTCCGGTCATACTTCTTGCTTACCATTCATGTAAAATTCACATTGGGCAAACTTATTGTCCTTTCATTTGTAATACTTTTGAGAAAACTAAATTCAAATGAACAAATTTACTCTACTAGTAGTTTTTACACTGCTATTATGTTTAACAACTGTTTCAGCACAAGATAAATATACGCTTAGTGGTTACGTTCGGGATGGAGGAACGGGAGAAGAACTAATTGGAGCAACCGTACGGATTCTCGATCTTGAAAATACGGGCGCAGCTACAAATGCCTACGGTTTCTTTTCGATTACCTTACCAGAGGGTGAATACAGGATAGCTGTTCAGTTTGTAGGATTTGTTACAGTCGAAGATACTATTCTGCTGACAGAGGATAAGCGTTTGGATTTTAATTTGATAGATAACACAACGTTGAATGAAGTTGTGGTTGAAGCAGAACGCCAGGATCAGAATGTAACCGATATCCAAATGGGAGTGGACAAACTGGACATGCGGGAGATTAATAAAGTCCCTGTTTTAATGGGAGAAAAAGATGTCCTGAAAACCATTCAACTCCGGCCGGGAGTAAAGAATGGCGGAGAGGGAACCGGTGGTTTTTTCGTTCGGGGAGGAGCTGCAGACCAAAACTTGATTTTGTTGGATGAAGCAACGGTATACAATGTCTCTCACCTTTTGGGCTTTTTCTCCGTATTCAATTCAGATGCGCTCAAAGATGTTACCTTGTACAAAGGAACTCAGCCGGCGGAGTTTGGAGGACGTCTTGCCTCGGTACTGGATGTACGGATGAAGGATGGAAATATGAAACGTTTCGGAGTAAGTGGTGGAATCGGTTTGATTTCGGCCCGCCTTAATGTAGAAGGTCCGATTGTAAAGGATAAAGGTTCTTTCAGTATTGCAGGACGAAGAACATACGCGGATTTGTTCCTAAAACTATCCCGGGAAGAAAGCCTGAAAAATTCACAATTGTACTTTTATGACCTCAACCTGAAAGCAAATTATAAACTCAATGAGCGGAACAGGATTTATCTTTCGGGTTATTTCGGAAGAGATGTACTGGGCTTTCAGAAAGTCTTTGGACTGGACTGGGGGAACGCAACGGGAACTTTACGCTGGAATAGCCTGGTGAGTGAGAAGCTGTTTTCCAATACGACTTTTATCTTTAGTGAGTATAATTATAAAGTGTCTATTGATTTTGCCGGAAACAATGCTGAAATTGTTTCGCGAATCCAGAATTATAACCTGAAACAGGATTTTCAATATTTTATCAATTCGGAGAATAAAATCAAATTCGGAATTAACTCCATTTTCCACCGTATTCTACCCGGTAAACTGGCACTTGAAAACCAACCGATAGCTAACTCGAAAGAGAATAATCGATATGCATGGGATAATGCCGCCTACATAAGTCACGAGTGGAAACCTTTCAAACGGGTTGGTTTCGAATACGGTGCACGATTATCGACGTTTACACTGGTTGGAAGAGGAGACTTTTATAGTTACAATGAAGCCGGAAATGTGACCGATACAACTCGTTTGGGGAATGCGGAATTTGGAAAAACCTATGTTAATATTGAGCCAAGAGTGGGGATCAATCTGTTACTTTCGGAGAAGAACTCCCTGAAAGCATTCTATGGAAGAAATACACAGAACCTGCATCTTCTGTCGAATTCTACGACAGGTAGTCCCACTGATCTCTGGATTCCGAGTAGTTACAACGTACGCCCAGAAATTTCTGACCAGGTGTCTCTGGGGTATTTCAGAAACTTCCTGTCAAATAAGCTGGAACTGTCTGTTGAAACTTACTACAAGTGGATGCAAAACCAGATCGACTATAAGGACGGAGCTGAGTTAGATTTTGGAGAAAACGTAGAATCTCAGCTTTTGACGGGAACAGGACGTGCTTACGGTATTGAGTTTTTGTTCCGGAAAAAAGTTGGAAAAATAACCGGTTGGGTAGGGTATACACTGTCTCGCGTAGAGAAAAAGATCGAAGGAATTAACAATGATGAATACTATCCCGCAAGACAGGATCGTACGCATGACATATCCATTGTCCTGATGTATCAGATTTTGCCAAGACTGAGTGTGGCAGCTACCTGGGTATATTATACTGGAAACGCGGTGACCTTCCCGAGCGGAAAATATGAAATTCAGGGACAGGTAGTGAATTACTATACCGAACGAAACGCCTACCGAATGCCGGATTACCACAGAATGGATCTGGGGATTACTTTTGACGGAAAGAAAAGAAAACGCTTTGAGTCAAGTTGGAACTTGTCTTTTTATAACCTGTATGCAAGAGAAAATGCATTTACCATAACATTCGAAGAAGATCCGAATGATCCGTCAAAAACACAGGCTGTTCAGACATCACTGTTCAAAATCATTCCTTCCATTACCTATAACTTTAAATTTTAATTCTTTACCCTATGAAAACGATCTTTCGAAATATACTTGCAGCCGGGTTAGTACTACCTTTTGTAGCTTGCGAAAAAGTAATTGATATCGACTTGAATGATTCGGATCCATTGTTGGTAATTGAATCGAATATACACGATGAGGGTGGCCCCTATCAGGTGCGATTGACAAAAACAGTGAATTTTGATGAATCCAATTCGTTTCCGGGAGTGAGTGGAGCTGTGGTTACAATTATTGATAGCGACGGAGCAACGGAAGTTTTGAACGAAGTGTCTCCCGGAACGTATGAAATGACTACAATTACGGGAGTTCCTGGAAAGTCTTATACCTTAACCATCGACGTGGAAGGCGAATCGTATGAAAGTACTTCGGTAATGCCTTTGTTAACGGAAATAGATACCGTTCTTGTTGAACAGGGACTTTTCGGACCATTCAGGTACCTTACAGTTCTATTTCCAGATGATCCGAATGTGGAGAACTATTACCGGGTTCTGTATGTGCGAAACGGAGAGCCTGATGATGGTATTAATGTCGTGTCTGATATGCTGGCAGAAGGAGGGGACATGGAGGTTCCGTTGTTTTTCTTTGGCGATGATTCGCTGACAACGGGGGATGTGGTTGAAGTGATTTTACAAAATATTGATAAAACGAATTACGAATATTTGCGATCGCTTAACGGAACAATTAACTCAGCTGTTTCTGCCACTCCGGCTAACCCGGTTTCTCCTTTCTCTCCTAATGCACTGGGATATTTTAGTGCACACTCTGTTCACCGGAAAACGATTACTGTTCAATAAACGGTTGCAAGGAGAGAACTTGTTCGTCAATTTTGCAAAGTAGTATCATTAGTCGTCTTATCTTTGCACTATGAATTTCGGGGAAAATGCAGATACAATTTGCGCGCTTTCGACAGCAAACGGTATGGGAGCTATTGCTGTTATACGTGTTTCCGGACCAAAAGCGCTGGAAATAACTTCAGGAGTTTTCAGTAAAGATCTTACCGGTAAAACTTCTCATACGGCTCATTTCGGGTATATAAAATCTGCAGACGGGCAGTTAATTGATGAGGTATTGGTTACGGTACTTCAAAAAGGGAAGTCCTTTACAGGTGAAGCAACAGCAGAAATAGCCTGTCATGGTTCGGTATATATCCAGCAGCAGATTTTACAACTCTTACTCGAAAACGGATGTCGTATGGCCGACCCGGGAGAGTTTACCATGCGTGCTTACATGAACGGTAAGATGGATTTGGTCCAGGCAGAAGCAATTGCTGATTTGATCGCTTCCCGTTCCTCTATGGCACACTCGTTGGCTATGAAACAGATGCGGGGAGGATTTTCCCGTGAATTGCAACAACTTCGTGAACAATTAATTCAGTTTGCTTCATTGATTGAACTGGAACTGGATTTTTCAGAAGAAGATGTGGAGTTCGCAGACAGAACACAATTGAACAATTTGGTTCGGGAAATTATATCAGTAGTAGCTCGCCTAAAAGAATCTTTTTCAACCGGAAATGCGATTAAGAATGGCATTCCTGTTGCCATTGTAGGTGCCCCCAACGTAGGAAAAAGTACCTTGTTGAACGTGTTGTTGAACGAGGAAAGAGCGATCGTTTCAGATATTGCCGGAACGACAAGAGATGTCATTGAAGATGAAATCGTTCTGGACGGGATCAGTTATCGTTTTATTGATACAGCCGGGTTGCGTGAAACAGAGGATGTAGTGGAGAGCATGGGGATTGAACGCTCATATAAAAAAGCGAAAGAAGCCCTGATCGTTTTATACTTGTTGGACGAAAGAAATACAAATGCGGAAGCAACGTTGAATGAACTTACTGATTTCAGGAGTAATTACCTGAACGAAGGGCAGCAACTCATCGTTATAGTTAATAAGCGGGATCTATTATCCGAAGCTTTTGACTTTTTAGCGGAGTACAGTCCTGTATTTATCTCTGCAAAGGAACGTTCCAACCTGGAAGAACTGCTCGGACGACTTCGGGAATCAGTTACAATCAGCGGAGTAGGAGAGGAAGATGTAATTGTCACGAATTCACGTCACTTTGATGCGCTTCAAAAAGCCCATTCAGATCTGTTAAAAGTTCTGGAAGGATTGGAAAATGGAATCACAGGCGATTTTGTTGCAATGGATATCCGTCAGGCAATTCACCATCTGGGTTCCATTACAGGCGAAATCTCAACAGATGACTTATTGGGGTCTATTTTTTCTAAGTTTTGTATCGGAAAGTAATTACGTTTATTTTGTGTCCTAGTTGTACCTGAGAGTTGAGACTTTCTCGAAAAAAACTGTTGACTGTTTAAGGAAGGGGACAATTTTACTAGGCTAAATTCAAATTCTTATCAAAAAATATCCAAAAAACTATGAGTATGAAACAGGATTAATTGGCGTGCCGAAAAATAAAGAAAATAATAATCGTATTTATTTTATAAGTGGAAGTTGTATCTTTTTAGATGACTTTGAAACTGTTTTTTTCGAAAAATATGGCATAACTGACTCTACTGTTGAGTTAATGATTAGATTAAAATTCTGGCGTTATAATGTAAAGGAGTTTGATTCTAGAATAGAAGAATTGAAAAAAATAAAGAGTAATAAGTGGAGGATATTACTTAAAAGTGAAACAAATGAAGAAACTGTGGTGTTGAATGAGAAGTTGAAAAGACTAGTGATAAAGTAATGTGTTGATAGAGAGTTTACTGATCCGGATGTGCTTAAAAGGCACACCCTTCTGAATTTCCGAAAGATGGTAAATAAATTTATGAAAATTCCAGATAGGTTAGTTTTAAAATATTCGTTTATTTTAAATGTTGTTATACTACTTTATTCATGTGAAAATGTAGATAATAAAAGCAGTAATAATTACAAAATAAAGAATACTAATTTAGAATTAGGTAAAGAATCAATAGATCAATTTAATAGAATATTTGAGGGTTTTTATTTCAATGACATATATCAACAATTTAATAGTGGTTATTTAATTCTCCACCCAAAATTGAATGAAAAATATATTAATTATTCTGATACAGCACATTTCGTTTTTTTTGCTTTGGAAGGTGATAGTATTGAAGATCTTATAATTACTGTGAATAAAAAAGGATGCTTTGCCAGTATAGTGTATAATTTAGACGGGTACTTATATCCTAATCAGAGTGTTATATTTCCTGGTGATTATTCTTTTTTAAACAAGGATCAGTTACCCGTAAACTTTGACTGTATAAATCAAGATAGCTTGAGTTTAAGAGAAGTAGCTTTTGATGCAAATATGCTAGGAGTTTGGTATGTTGACTCTATTTCGTCAATTAGAAGAAATTTCAACCAATCTTTTGATATAAAAAACATTACGATAGAGAAACAACGTGTAATTGTTAATGATAGCCTTGACTTTGAATATTATCATTCTGGGTATGATTTTCAATTAAACGGAACGAACTATTTCTTTTATAAAGTACTTGTGAATGAGGATCACATGATTATGATTAATACGTATAGAAACTCCTATGAAGAATTTTATTTTGTAAAAAGAAATGCTACAAGAAAGTGCTTCGGTGAATAAATCATCAATAACTATAATCTGTAGTATTCAGAGATATTGCTTTTCTTTAGAGTAAATAGCATCAAAAAGTAAAAACATGGCAAAAGCAATTCAGGATCTGTACCCCGAAAATTTATCGCATTGTTACGGTTGTGGACGAAATAATCCGGAAGGGTATCAACTTAAAACCTATTTAGTAGGAAATGAGACACGAGCCACATTTACTCCCGAAGACAAATATACGGCCATTCCTGGAAGTGTTTACGGAGGACTGATAGCGTCTTTGCTGGATTGTCACGGGACTGGATCTGCTGCTGCGTTCTTGTGTCAGAAAGAAGGAATTTCACTAGAGGTTGGTCCCATTCCCGTTCGCTGTGTTACCGGTTCGTTAAAGGTGGACTTTAAAGCCCTTACCCCCATGGGAGAGGAGTTGGAATTAAAAGGTGTGCTTAGAAGTATCGAAGGACGGAAGGTTTGGGTAGATATGAGACTAAGTGCACGAGGTATAGTTTGTGCGACCGGAGAGATTTTAGCCATTCGCCTGAAGGAAGAGTAGGAAACATTTCTTCTTTTCAAGATCAGAAGGGATGAAATACAACAACTCCCCAAAGCACACACTGTTTGGGGAGTCGTCAGAAAGGTTAAACAACTTCAACCTTCACAATTTCAATTTTTCGGGTTCCCTCCTTGAAAGGCCATTCGATTACATCTCCGGTTTTGCGGCCAACTGTTGCTAAAGCAATAGCAGAAGCGATAGAGAACTTCCCTTTACTCGGTTTGGATTTTGTCGTTCCTACGAACAGGTATTCGTTTTCTGTTTGGGAAGCATGATCCCGGATCGTTACTTTTCGGTTTACGTTTACAATATCATCCGGCAGTTCTTTTCGGGTTACCTGTATTGCCGTTTTTAATTCGTTCTGGAGTAACTCTTCTTCTACCGGTGTTACACGTTTTTTTCGAAGAAGTTCCTTAACCATATCATAAATTCCTGTAGTTAAAATAATTGGTTCTGTCATGATGCTTTCATGTTGTGAAATCTTTTTGACCTGTACTTTCGATCCGCACAATAAAAGGGGTACGCAACAAACTTTTACTGCAAAGCACATCTGTAAAGAAGATTCCGTTGTATTGAAAAAAATGATTCTGAAAATGATCCCTGTCCGGAGTCGTGACAGGGGCTACCCAACAAATTCTTTCGAACTTTTCAGGAACATGTCATCATGTAAATAGGTTAACGAAGGCAAAAGGCCTTTTCTGAAATTCACGGTATGTACCAAAAGGTTTTTCATCGTACCGACAAAATTACAGCTTATTTTCTATATCCCCAAACTGATCCGGGAAAGAAAAAAACGTTAACGCAGTACCGAAATATGACCACGGAATAATCGCCACTCGCCATTCATGTCCATCAATTCAACCTGCCAGATGTAGACACCATCCTGAACCGGAGTTCCGTTATAGGTTCCATCCCAGTAATCATCCTGTTGATTGGTTTTGAAAATTACTTCTCCCCAGCGGTTAAAGATTCGGATTTCGAAGATCGTAGTAGCTTGTACTGCCCATTCGAAAGAATCGTTCATGCCGTCACCGTTGGGTGTAAAACTATTTGGGGCAAAGAATGAGAAAAATTCCGTTACTTCGATCGTCTGATAAGCCGTGTCAATACAGCCGTAATTACTTTTTACAATTTGCATAATGGAATAGACACCTACTTCCTGATACGTGTGAGTTGGGTTACCGGAGTTACTGTAATAACCGTCTCCAAACGCATATTCCCAGTCAAGCGCCCCTACCGATTCGTCAGATACCTCAATATGAGGGAAGGCGATTGAGGTAACTGTTGGGGTTACACTAAAGCCAGCCTGAGGTTTAGGGTAAACATCAATTGAAAAAGGCATTGGCATAACAAATTCGCAGTCTGTACTTGTGACAACGGTCAGCTCCACATCATAACTTCCCGGATCAGCAAAGGTATGTGCGGGACTTTGTACAAAGCTGTAATAGCCGTCTCCGAAATCCCAGTGCCAACTGATGATAGTTGCAGCTCCCGAGGTGGTACTTTGATCTGTAAATTGTACTTCTACCGGCTGACAACCTGCCGTTCGGTCAGGTGCAAAATTAAAGTTAACCACCGGGTGAAGATTGACCTGCTGAATTAATGTATCTGTACAGCCTTCATCAGAAGTGACGACCAGCTGAACATCAAAGTTATCTGCATATTCTTCAAAAGTATGTTGAGGATTCGGACTGGACGAAACCGCTTCGTTAGTACCAAATATCCATTCCCAGGAGACAATCTGACCATTCGAAAGTGTGGAAAGATCGGTGAATGAGGTAGCTTCTCCCCAGCATTCAGTTGTACTGTTAAATGCAGCAGTAGGAGAAGGGTAGACAGTTACCGTTTGAGAGACATTTGCCGAGCAGCCGTCACCGGAAGTCACCGTTAGTGTGACCGTGTATGTACCGTCATTTGTATAAGTATGTACCGGGTTTTCCAGTACAGAACCGTTTCCGTCACCGAATGTCCATGCCCAGGATGTATTAGTTCCCGGAGAAAGATTCGTAAAACGGGTGGTTTGACCTTCACAGGCAAGTGTAGCTGAAAATGCCGGAGCAGGATTCGGATTGACAATAATCTGTTCTGTAGTAGTATTGCTACAACCGTCCGAAGAAGTAACTGTTAGTGTGATAGTGTACGTTCCGGCCTGGGCATACTGATGTGTTCCAGTGGCAGTAGAATAAAGTGTCCCGTCACCCATATCCCAATTGTAAGTTGTGATAGTACCGTTGTTGGCTACACTGTTATCAGCAAAATTAAATGTACCACCTTCACAAACAGCAGTAGGAATTGTCATTCCTGCAGTTGCCTCTTCATTTACCGAAATAATATGGAACGTTTGATCGTTACAAATGCCTTCTCCTCCTACAACAAGTAAAGTAACAATGTAATTCCCCGGAGAAGTGTAAGTATGTTGTTCTATTGCTCCTCCGTCAACAACAGTTCCGTCGCCAAAATCCCACACCCACTGAGTTGGATTTCCGGTTGATTGATCTGTAAAGGTGGTGGGGGAACCAAAGCATACAACATTCGAAGAAAAGTCAGCTGTGGGAATTTCAGAAACATGAACGGGAGCAACAATACTGGAATCACATCCATTCACATTCGTAACCTGAAGAGTTACATTAAATACGCCCGGAGTTTGATAAATATAGGTGGGGTTTTCAGCAAACGAGGTATTCCCGTCACCGAAATCCCAGAACCATTGCGCAATGGGTGCAGTATCTGTTGTATTATTCGTGAAAGTAGTGATATTGAACAAACAAACAGTATCCGCTGTAAATGCAATTTGAGGGATAGTGTATACCTCGATTGTTTCTTCAAGCGTATCTGCACAACCGGCTGAATTTTCAACAATAAATGTAATAGGATACGTACCTCCCACACCATAGGTATGCGAAGGGTTTTCAGAGGTTATTTCAGGTGTCCCGTCTCCGAAATCCCAAGAGAAATTGATTGGAGAACCGGAAGAAGTATTTGTGAAATTTACCTGACTTCCGGCACAAACAGCTGTATTGTCAAATGAAGCAACAGGCTGAGGAAGTACCAGAACATCCTGAGTTTGTTCATCCGTACAACCAAAACTGTTTTCAACGATCAGAGAAACAGCAAAAGTACCGTCCGTACTAAAAGTATAAGTTGGATTTTGTTGGGACGAGGTACTACCGTTATCATCATAATCCCATGACCAGCTAACAGCATCTGTAGAAAAATCTGTAAACGAGGTTAAATATGAAAAACAGGAAGTATCGGCTTCCCAGTCAGCTATCGGATTAGGACGAATAATAACCGTTTGTTCCAGTGTATCTTTACAACCATGAATGTTGGTTACAATTTGTGTGACTGAAAAGCTTCCGTCGGAAGTGTACAGATGCGTGGGAGAATCAGCCCCCGTGGTAACTGTTGTACCATCTCCCCAATTGTATTCCCAATCTATCGCATCTGTAGAAAGATCGGTGATTTGGGTAGCGGTATTGAAACACACTGTATCGAATGTGAAGTTGGCAACCGGTAAAGGATAAACCTCAACAGTAATCGAAGTAGTATCGCTACATCCAAACGCATTTTCAGTTACCAGCCGGACATCATAAAGACCAAAACTAGTGTAAGTGTAAACCGGGTTTTGTAAAGTCGAAGTTCCTGTTCCGTCACCGAAATCCCAGTTCCATTGAACAGGATTTCCTGTTGTCTGATCTGTAAAGGAAGTTGCTTCTTCTAAACAGATGGTAGAAGCAGAAAAGTTGGGACTGGTTCTGGGGAAAGAGGTTACCGTTTGTGAGATCGTGTGGCTACATCCGGAGCTTGTAAATGAAGTAGTTAATGTAACTGTATAATCTCCGTTCGTAGTATACACCATCCAAGGGTCAGTATCTGTAGCTGTTTGTCCGTTTCCGAAATCCCATGCATAGCTATCCGGATTCCCTGTTGTCTGATTGATAAAGAAAGTGGTGTCGTTTTGACACACATCCGTGAACGTAAAGTCGGTTACGGGAACTTCGGTGATGGAAACTGTTTGTACCAGTGTGTCCGAACAGCCAGATCCTCCGAAAGCAACGAGCGTAACCGAATAATCTCCAACTGCTGTGTATGTATGCGTAGGATGAGTTACCGTACTGACTGGACTCCCATCTCCAAAATTCCATTCATAAGCTACTGTAGCACCGCTGGTCAGGTTATTAAACTGCGTAGCATCTCCCAAACAAAAATTGGAAGCAGAAAAATCAGCAGTCGGAACTGTATTTACCAGAACGGATTGTGCAATTGATGAGCTACAGGAAAAGCTGTTTTCGACGGTTAATGAAGCGGTAAATGAACCGGCAGCTGTATATTGATGCAGAGGATGTTGATCAGAGGATGTGTTTCCGTCTCCAAAGTCCCAACTCCAGGAAACCGGATTGCCGGTACTTTCATCTGTAAACTGTGTACCATATCCCAAACATTCGGTTGTATTACTAAACAGTGCTTCAGGGATAGGATCTACGACAATTTCGTGGGAAATTACATCCATACATCCAAAAGCAGTTTCAACCTGAAGTGTTACTGTATAGGTTCCCGGTGTGGTATAATTATACGAAGGTGCTGTGGCAGTTGAAGTGTTTCCGTCACCGAAATCCCAGCTATAACTATTGGCTCCTATGGAAGAATTAATAAGCACCATTGTTTCATTCAGACAGATTGTATCTTCAACGAAGTCAAAGTCTGCAACCGGAAGTGGATTTACAATCACCTGACGTGTCAGTGAATCAGAGCATCCGGAACCGGAAGTTACCGTCAGGGTAATGTCATAAATACTATCATTGGTAAGCGCGACAAAAAGTTCATCCGCAGGAGTATAGTCGGAAGAGGTATTTCCATTGTCAAAGTCCCAGGTAAATGTTTCCGTTCCGTTATCAGGGGAGGTGTTGGTAAAACTTACTGTCAATGGATTACATCCACCTGACGGATTGGTTGTAAAAGCAACAACCGGAAGCGGATATACATCAATATATACCGTATCTGCTGATGTACAACCATTTTGTTCTACCTGTATAGAAATGGTTTCCGTTCCCGCAGCACTGAATTGTACAGTTCCGGGGTCAAAAGCCGTTGATGCAGCGGGGGAAGCATTGGTGCCAAAATTCCAGGAATAGTTGGCTCCTGAAGTTGAATTGTTGGTAAATGTCATATCCAGAATCTGACACCCGTCCGGAGCATCAGGACTAATATCAGCTACAGGGTAAGGATGTACAACTACCGTTTGTTCAAGGGTATCATTCGGACAATAACCTGCTGCGATTAATTGAATGGTATAAGTCCCGTCCGAAGCATAGTTTAATACATGAGGACCTGCAGTTGTAGCGGTACTTCCGTCTCCAAAATCATAATTCCATTGTAAATTTTCGCCCAGAGAATTGTCGGTGACAGTAACGGCATCGCCCAGACACACTTCATTAGGTAGTACGGTGAAATTTGCCTGATTCGGAGGGTGTACGATAACAGATTGATCCATGGTTTCTGTTCCGCATGTCCCGGTTACAACGAGTTCGATGATGTGTGTCACCGAAGACGATCCGGGGACTTCCGTAAATGTTATCGGCGCAGGGCTTTGCTGATTTGAATAAAAGCCACCGTCTACTGTCCATTCATACGTCAGACCTGTACCCGAAGAGTTATTGGCTAAAGAAACCGTAACGGGAGAACACCCTTCCTGTGGTTCGGGAATCGTGAAATCAATTACAGTTAAAGGATTGACAGTTACAATTGTTTCAAGTGTATCTCTGCCGCAATATCCGTCAGCTATAAGCTGTACCGTATAGGTCCCCGGGGTTGCATACGTATGTGTATGTGGTCCTTGCGAACCGGAAGTCGTTCCATCCCCGAAGTCCCATTCCCAGGTCAGATTTTCACCGAGAGAGGCATCTGTAAAGGTGAAACTGTCTCCTTCACAAACACTGGATGCGGACGTCGTGAAATTAGCTTCTGTAGGCCTGTGTACAATGATTGTATCCTGAAAGGTTTCCGTTCCGCATGCACTGTTTACAGTCAGTCGAATAATATGGTTAACAGGAGTGTTTCCAGGTGTTTCAGTGAAAGTGATAGGCGGAATAGTTGCCATTGTTCCTGAATTGACTCCGTCTACTGTCCAGTTATAACTTAAACCAACACCAGTCGAGTTGTTTTGAAACTCAACGGTCAGAGGAGAACAGCCTTCATCTGGTGTAAGTAACGAGAAATCAGCCACTGTTAGCGGATTGACAGTAATTGTATGTTCTACAGTATCCGGACCACAGTATCCGTTTGCAATAAGTTGTACGGTATAGGTTCCCGGAGCTACATACGTAACACTTCCCGGAGTACTGCTCGTTGAAGTGGTACCATTACCTAAATCCCATTCGAAAGTCAGGTTTTCACCCAGCGACTGATTGGTAAAAGAAACAGCAGTTCCCAGACAAACAGTTGTTGCTGATGGTGTAAATCGGGCGAGTGTCGGACGATGTATAGTGATGGTTTCTGCATCCGAGCTGCTACCACATTGATTTCCAACCGTAAGACTTATGTTCTGTGTGACAGGAGTATTTCCTGCCGGATATGAATACGTGAAGGGACCTATATTCACGGCGCTGCTATAGTACGAGCCATTGCGATACCAACGGTAATAATTTATATTTCCGGTTGATAAATTATCAATGTCTACGGTCAGAGGAGAACATCCTTCAATTGGATCTGCAATAATTTCTGCAACAGGAATCGAATCAATGACCATGTTAAACGTATAACTATCACTACCACATGCATTATTGGCAGTAACCGTTATCGGATAGGTTCCCTGATTGGTATAGTTCTGAGGGGGAGGATTTGAAATGTTGTTGTATACGTTTCCGTTCCCCATATCCCAGGTGTAATTATTGGCAGGAGAAGCGCCGGTTGACGTATTGTTGAAAGAGATTCCCTGTGGTGCACATCCACTGCTTACCGAAGGGTTAAAATTGGCAACGGGAGCGCCAACAATTTGTATCGGGCTTATCGTAGCGTTGGCAGAGTTACAGCTATTGGAAGCTGTCAATGAAATAGTATAACTTCCCGGCGTGTTGTATATGTGACTGGGTGGGGTAAGCGATGTTGTTGTAACAGAAGGAGTCCCGTCTCCGAAATTCCACACAAATTGAGTGGCGTTTACAGATAAATTCTGCAATGAATTCAGTGTATGCGGCAGACACCCGCTGTATTCGGTAATATCCAGTGTCATAGAAGCTGAAACGAAACGTTCGAAAACAATATCAATCGTTTGTGAGAATGAACAGCCATTTGGTCCGGTGGCAGTCATTGTTACCGGGAAAGTTCCATACGTACTGTAGGTGTGCGAAGGTTCAAAACTTGTACTGGTGGTTCCGTCTCCGAAATCCCAGTGGTAACTGACCGCCCCGGTGGTGAAATTACTGAAATTGACAGTCTGGGATGTTGTTGGATCTCCAGGTAAAAGACAGTTTGTCGTGTTACCGTCTCCGTCATCCCCGGAAATAAACACGTTCGGGATATCCTGATTGGTAACTGTTTGGCTGGTGGTGGATTCACACCCGGCTATATTGGTAACTGTCAACGCTACGGTGTACGTTCCCCCAAAAGCGTACGTGTGAGAAGGGTTTTCGTCGGTTGACGTTACGCCGTCTCCGAAACTCCAGTTGTACGTTGTCCCAGAAACCGTTCCAGTACTGGTATTGGTGAAATTTACCGGGATTCCTGCGCAATCTCCCGAAGGTGAATGTGTAAAGTCTGCAACGGGAGTCGGAAAAACTTCAACAGATAAATCGAATGTTTGCGAACATGCCGGGGGAGTTCCCACAGCTGTTACTTCCAGCGTATAAATTCCGGGAGTAGTTAACGGAGGGACAGTTGGTGCACTAAGATCATTTGTTGTAGCAAAATTACTTCCGTTAATGGTCCATTCATACTGCGTGGTGCCGGCATCTGTTCCGGTACTGGTATTGGTAATGGTAAGATTGTGAGGCCCATTACCACAAAAAGCAGTCTGATCAACTGAGAAAGAAGGAGTGACATCATCACACTGACCGGAAGCCACGAATGCCAGTGAGACAATGCATATAGTCAAATAGAAAAATTTCATAATAAGCTGTAGTCAACTAAAAATGGACGAAAATCTTGCGCTAAAGTTGCGTCTTGTGGATAAAAATAACGATATTTTTAGTGTCAGCTATAACCGGATGAAATAATTACATCCTGATGAGATGAAATACGTAAACTTTCTTATTCTTCGGGTATACTACTTAGAAAAGGTAATACTGAATAGCCTTTTGTTAATCAGGTATTTTCATCATTACTTTATAAATTTCGAAAAATGTTTTGTCTATGGTTTCATATTGCCCGTCTGGGGAGGGACGCTGAGCAGGATTTCCGACGATAAATCCATCCGGATCTATCAGAACATAATGCGGAAATGTCCTCAAATTAAATTGCTCTTTAATATCGGATTCATTTTTGGGTTTGGCGAGAGTCCATGAAATGGTACTTAATACAGGATCTTTTTGCAGGGTTTCCGCATCGGGTTCATCTACAAGAACAGTTATGAACTCTACATAGTTACCGTATTTGGTGTACATAGGTTTCATTAATTCTACTTCATTTTTCCCTGTAACACTTTCCGAAAGGATAAACTGGATGTATTTGTATTTTGCCGGAAACGAAGAAGGAGAGATCTCTTCACCCGCATAATCAACAACCGCAAAGCGGGGAGAAGGGCTACCCGGAACAAGGTTGGTAAGTTTTTGTTTCAGATTTTTGGCAATGATTTTATTGTGCGCAAAAAGAGCATGATTGGAAAGACTGTCCAACATACGGGATATGTTCGTTTGCGGGTAGTCGGGGTTGTAATAAAGTTCGCCTAATCCCTTAATCATAACCATTTCTCTGAGTCGCAGATTTTTCATGCGATAATCCTGTCCGAGCGCATTAAACAGCAGTGTTGGACTTGCTTTTAGCACGCCAAGATAAATCCGGTTATTGATTTCCATACTGGTGCGCTCAAAAAAGTCCTTGAAAAATTTATTGACGTAATCCATATAAGCATCATTGTCATAACTGACAGGGTGATGTAATAAATAGTGATCAAAGCGTTCTAATTCACTCCGTGCACCATAATAACTCGCCTCATCGAGTTCTGCCAACCTGAACATGATAGTGGTTTTGAAGAAAGAAGAAGTGTCTTTACTATAATACTTCTGCATGTTCATCTTCAACGTATCCAGTTTTTGACCGAACTGTCCGTCTGCCATGGATTTTGTGTGAAAATTTTCCCCGATAAAAGCGGTTAACCACCGGTCAAATTCCAGAATTTTGTAATTGATATCCTGTTTGGGAAGACTGCGGAATAATAATTCCATTTCACTTCCTTCCGGGTGAACCGGATCATATTTACTACTTCCCGGAAAATAAATCTCGTAAGAAGCACCCGGTTGTAAGTAGAGGAAAGCATAGTTTTTTCCTACTTGTAAACGCACTTTTTCCGTTGAGGAAAAAAAGAAGTTGAGTTCAAAAATACTGTCCGTTTTTACTTCGGCTCGGGCAATAACTTCTTCATTGTAGGAGATGTAATCGACAATTTTACTCAGGGTAACTTCTTTCCCGATATACTCGGGAGCGTACCCTTTTAGTTGTATCAATTGAGCAACTGATAAAAGAGGCAATACTACTAAAAACAGGAAAAATGCTTTTCTCATGGATTGGGTCTTAAAACTATGCTACATGTTTTCTTTCTTTAAACGAGAAAGTGAACATTGGTTACAAAGTCATCAATTTTTGCGCCATTTTTAAAAATTTCACGTACAATGGTTGAATTGATGGCTCCGAATTCGGGTTTTGTTAACAGGAAAACACTTTTAACCTGCCCCATTTGATCATTCATGTGTGCTATCGCCCGTTCGTATGAAAAATCTCTGGAGTCACGGAGTCCCCGGATCAGGAACTGAGCATTACATGCCTTTGCAAAGTCAACCGTAAGTCCTTTGTATTCGCGCACACTTACTTGTGGATAATCTGTAAATATGGAGGCAATGTGCTGTTTTCGTTTTTCCAGATCAAAAAGATATTTCTTGGTTTCATTAACTCCAATGCCAATAATTATTTCATCAAAAAGGGTTAATGCCTGTTCAACAACATCCTGATGGCCTTTTGTAAATGGGTCAAAAGAGCCGGGAAAAAGACCTGTTTTTTTATTCTGTGACATACTCGAAAAAGCTAAAGTTTACACCTCCGTAATTACGAAGGTACATGAATTCCGGGACATTCGAAAAATCATTGTTTTTGTCGTGCTCCAGTATTAACAGCCCGGTATCATTCAGTAATTTTCGTTCAAATACCAGTTGTATGATACTTTCATATTCCTTATACGCAAAAGGAGGGTCTGCAAATATTAAATCAAATGTTTGTTCGGTTTGTTTCAGAAAAGTGAGCAAATCCTGTTTGCGGGTTTGAATTTGGTTGAGTTCATGTTTTTTCGCCGTTTTTTCAATGAAATTCAGTGAAGGACCATGTTGGTCAACACTGGTTACACTGATCGCATCACGGGAAGCAAACTCAAAAGAAATACTGCCGGTTCCTGCGCAGAGGTCTAATACGGTAATATTATCAATATTAAATTCGTTAGCGATAATATTGAACAACGCCTCCTTGGCAAAGTCAGTTGTCGGACGCGAGGGAAATGACTTTGGAGGAGAAAAACGAATGCCTTTTAATTTACCGCTGATTATACGCAAAGTAACTGATGTTTTATTTTGGTTTGGGTGTCAAACTTTAGAGAAGATTCGGGTTTAATTCGTTGAAATTTATCCCGTACTTCTTCTTCCAGTGCGTCAAACTTACCCGACGAGTGAATGATGATTTTAAGTTCCTTGGGATCTATTTCTTTCTGATCGAGTACGAATACGGCATGGTAGATAATATCTTCAGCAGCCTTGTATTCGAAAACATTATAGAATTCAAGTTTATTCTTTGAAGTGATAAACAAAGAAAAATAATCCTGTTCAGGAATAATATGAACGATCGGAGAAAAAGTAGACCCATTGAAAATGCCGCGTAGTACGTGAGTATTCTCATGTTGAATCACAATTCTGGGATAGCGGATAACAAAAAAGGATTTGACCCAATCCGGAGATAAGTAAACGTTCACCAGCCCTTGTTCAGGGAAACGATTATAATCAACATCTCCATGAGTTGCATCACCAAAACACAGACGGAAAATATCCTGCGCTGAACTTTCTCCAAAAATATTTTGGGGTACGAGCGTAGTTTTTTCGCTTTTGATTGCCAAGGTGACTTCATCTGTAAAGGACAAGAGCCCCTGCTTTTGCAAGAGCTCTTTTATTTGTTCCTTTTTCTCTTCCGGTGTTCTTCCGGTTAACGGGAGAATTCCGGCGTCTGAAATGGCTTTTGAGTCACGATTAACAATTGAGTATACAAATTCCTTTTCGGAAACTTCCAGGCACAATTGCTGCATGTCTATTTTTGAATTAATCCCAGTTTGCTGACAGGTTCGGAGAAGTTAATGATCCGAACATCAATGTGTCACGCTTTCCCTTGTATTCAACCGGATGAATACCCATTACTTCGATTACCGGAACTTTTGATCCCTGGTATTCAAGAGAGTCCATCGTTTTTAGAGAATACATATCGGAAGTAGTAGGGATGTACACCAATGAATCTGCATTAAATTCAGGGAATCCCATACGTTTTCTTCTGTCTACATAGCTGGTGTTCTTAAATGTTCTTTCGAAGTAAGAAACTTCAACCGTATCACGAACAAAACCAGTCAGATCTGCCGGAGGTGTTTCACTTTTTGCAAGTGCATACGCTTCAAGCTCTGTCATATTATAATCTAGTGCACGGTTATCCTTCGGTCCGTAAATAATAGCTCTTTCCTCAGGCGTAAGACGACGGTTTGGAACACCACCTTCTTTTACAACTTCCTTAATTGTTCCGCTTTTAATGAAGTGGATCAATTTATTCCAGTCGCTGGCATATTTTCCGTACTTATCACGATAAGCAATCTGAGCAGCTTTGATATCGTTCAGATTCTGCTTCATGAGGTTCGTAATCTCCTCTTTCTTGATCTTCTTATTTTCTTCAGCTACAACTTCTGATCCCATCTGGTACAAAACATATACGGCAACCAAAGCAACGGGAATCCCGATGAATAAACTGATTTTTCCGGGGATGATTCCCGAAACATATATGATCGAAAGTACCCCGGAAATAGCAAGTAAAGATGAAGCCATCATCCAGTCAGAACCCTGATTGTTGGATACTCCGAGAATAATAAGAGCAAGACCGATTACTAGCAAAATTACAGGAATGCTGTACTTTTTAAACAACACTGATAATGAGTTTCCGTTCATGGTATAAGCGTTTATGCATTTTTCAATAGTTCACAAATCTACAATTTTTTTATTATCACTATCAGACGTACACTACTTTTTTTCAACCGTTCAATCAATGAACTGAATGCTTTACAGTCGTGACTGTTACGATAAAAGGGATGTGATAAGATGGTCAGAATAGGAGTTAAGAGCAGTGAACCACTGGAATATCAGTCCACTTTTCACATTTAGAGACAAGAATCATATTTTATCCTGACTATAACTCATGTTCAATGATTAACTTTGTGTTAACCGGATATGAGAAACACAATATCGCATACAATTCGCACATTTTTACCCTTTGAATTAACAACGGATCAGGAGAGTTTACTTGTAGATTTCGACGAGTTTGTCCATACAACAGGACGAAAGCAATGTTTGATTGTCAGAGGGTATGCAGGAACAGGAAAAACGACGCTGTTAGGGGCTTTTGTCAAATCTCTGTCATCGTTTAAAATGAAAAGTGTTCTGATGGCACCTACGGGAAGAGCAGCGAAGGTCTTGTCAATGTCTTCATCGCGTCCTGCGCAAACCATACATAAGAAAATTTATCGCAGGCAAATTGCTCCGGATGGAAGTATGCGTTTCATGCTGTCCCCTAATCTTCATAAAAACACCGTCTTTATTGTTGATGAAGCTTCTATGATCGGCGATTATACCATGACAAGAGAAGGAGGGATCAGTTCCCGGAATTTATTAGAAGATTTGGTAACGTATGTGTATTCGGGAGTGGATTGTAGCTTGATTTTACTGGGAGATGAAGGACAGCTTCCTCCGGTGGGTGCTGATACCAGTCCTGCTTTACAACGGGAGTATATGGAGTTTCATTTTCCGGAGCTTTATTTCCTGATGACCCGATTGACGCAGGTGGTTCGTCAGGCAGAACACTCCGGAATCCTCTACAATGCTACCTATGTTCGGAATCTGGATGAATTTGAATGGCCCGAACTGAAGGCAGATGCTTTTCGGGATGTCAGAAGAATTACCGGAGCTGAGTTACAGGAGGAGCTGGAGAGTTGTTATTCTAATTTTGGAAGTGACGAGACGATTATAATTTGCCGCTCGAATAAGCGGGCTAATTTGTTTAACCAGCAGGTAAGAGGACGTATTCTGTGGATGGAAGAAGAGATCAACGGGAGTGATTATATGATGGTGGTTAAAAACAACTATTTCTGGGTGGATGAAAAAAGCCCGGCGGGTTTTTTAGCCAATGGAGAGATTTTGAAAATTAAACGGATAGCAGGCAGAGAAAGTCTTTATGGGTTTAATTTTGTTCGGGCAATTATTGAGCTGGTGGATTATCCGGAGATGGATGAATTTGAAGTGCTGATTAACCTGGAGGTAATCAATGCGGATTCTCCGAATCTTTCAAGGGATCGGATGAAGGAGTTATTCTTTGAGATCGAAAAAGATTACCTCCACGAAAGAAATAAGCGAAAACGGTATGAGTTGATTATGAAAAATCCTCATTTTAATGCACTACAGGTGAAGTTTTCGTATGCTGTTACCTGTCACAAGGCGCAGGGGGGACAATGGTCTGCAGTCTTTATTGATCACGGTTTTCTCCCGGATGGAGCGGATAATCATGAGTTTCATCGGTGGTTATATACCGCAATTACCCGGGCTACCGAACGGGTTTATTTTGTGAATTTCGATAAAGCTTTTTTTGGAGAGCAGGAGGAAGTGTTTTAATGCCTTTTTCTCCCGATAAAACGAATGACTTTTGCTGTCCCTTTATGATATTTCCCTTCGTTTAGTTCGACGGTTTCTTCAGCTAAATGAAGTATTTCGAAATCAGGAAAGTCTTCACGGATTTCATCTGTATTGTACAGAAGATGAATTGAATCGGGGCCCCCGATTTGAGGATTCTCAGCACGAAGAGCCAGATTGTTTTTACTGAAACCTTCTACTAGTATATATCCTCCCGGCTTAATTGATTCGGCTGTTTTGATGTGGATTTTTTTTCGGACTTCAGAAGGGAAGTGGGCAAAGATTAATACCGCCAGATCAAACGATTCTGGTTGGGGAGCGAGCGAGAAAATATCACCGACATAGTAGGTGAGGAGAGCTCCCTTTTGTTTGGCAAGTTGCAGCGCTTTTTCTTTACCTGAGCTACTGATGTCAAAAGCAGTTACTTCAAATCCGCGTTCGGCAGCGTATACAGCATTTCTCCCTTCTCCTTCGGCAACGAATAAAGCCTTACCTTGCGTTAGATCCAATCGATTGAGTTCTTCTCGTAAAAAGACATTTGGTTCTGTTCCGTAAGCGAACCCTTCTTCTTCATAGCGTTTGTCCCAAAATTCTTTCATGTTCGTCTATTTTCTTCTAGTGTACCCAATGAATCAGTCTGCGGTCATCACTTGCGCTAAATAAACCGGATAGTGTCCATTTGATCTTATTAACGGAATGAGAATGCCCTCCTGTTTTTGTCTCTAATTTCTGTAACACTTGATAGGAGGCAGTGTCCCATATTTTGATGGATTTATCTCGGCTTGCCGTGGCAAATGCTTTACCATCCGGAGAAAAAGCTATTGCATATACAGCATAATTATGAGCGGGTAGTGCTTTTATCTTTTCATTTTTATCCAGGTCCCATATTCTCAGGTATCCGTCTTTACCACCTGACAGAAGGAGCGATGAGCTTCCGGGGAAAATGGCTAGTGCATTTACTCCGTCTTTATGAGCATAAAAAGAATCAATCTCATTATAAAAATCGGTTGTAAATATTCTGATTTTTCCGTCCTGTCCTCCGATGAAAAGCTGTTCGCTGTCCGGAGAGGATATGATCGATCTGATTTTCCCGCATCCCAAAGGAAGATAAATAAGTATTTCCCAGCTTTTTGTGTTCCATACAGCCATATTTCCATCGGCATCTCCGGTTATGAGTACCGATTTCTGAGGAATAAATAATTGACTGAAAAGTGCAGAAGTATGTTTTTTAAAAAAGCGGATTTCCTTTTTGGAATGAATGTCTATAATATGTAAATCTCCATTATTTAATCCTACAGAGAGCAGATCTTTTTCTACAAGCTCAATTGAGTACACAGGAAAGTCGGCTTTAATCGTAAAGCCTTTTTGTGTTCCGGAAAGGAGGTCCCACGTAGCGATAAAACAGTCTGCACTTGCTGTGATAACAGTATCAGTTACCGGAATAGCAAGATCATAAATAGCCATGCTATGCTGGCGGATTTCCAGTTTTTTATGAAAGGGGGGAGTAGAATCTGTTGTACTCATGTTCTTTGTATGTCTTGTTATCTCCCGAAAGAGGAAAAGGTCTTCTTCAGACTACAAAGTTAGGTAAATAGCAGTGAGTTTTTAGTGACTCAAGCTACAAAAGCAAAAAAGCCCACCGGAAGGTGAGCTTTTCACATATCTTGATATCAATCTAGAATGATCGCTTTTCTTTAATACGAGCTGATTTACCAGTAAGTTCACGCAAGTAGAAAATACGTGCACGACGAACTGAACCGGATTTGTTCACTACGATATTCTCCAAAAACGGAGAAGAAATAGGGAAAATACGCTCAACCCCGATGTTTCCTGACATTTTACGTACTGTAAAAGTCTCTGAGGGACCTTGACCGCGTCGTTGTAAAACAACTCCCTGGAACTGCTGGATACGCTCTTTCGAACCTTCCTTAATTTTGTAAGAGACAGTAACTGTATCCCCTGCTTTGAATTTTGGGAATTCTTTTACTTCTACCAACTCGTTTTGTATCTCTCTAATGTAATCCATGACACTAATTTCTTTAACCTTTGCCGAAAATTCGGGCTGCAATATTACGAATAATTTCTGAATCAGCGAAAAAAAATAAAATATTTACAACTTTTTTTCTACTGTTACAGGTATTTGAGTTTAAAACTGAAACAAAGGACGTTCTCCCATCAATGCATTTACATCTGCCTTAACACTTGTAAGTACAGAATCATCATTGATATTAGTGATTACTTTGTCCATAAATTCAACAATAACCGGGATTTCATTTTCCTGTACTCCCCGGGTTGTGATAGCGGGTGTTCCTACACGTATACCGCTGGTAACGAAAGGAGACTCTGTATCAAACGGAACCATGTTCTTATTGACCGTTATATCTGCAAGCACAAGACGGTTCTCAGCATCTTTACCGGTCACTCCTTTTGAACGGAGGTCAATTAACATCGAGTGATTATCGGTACCGTCAGAAATGATTTTATATCCTTTTTTTACAAATTCATCTGCCATTACAGCTGCGTTACGTTGCACCTGTTTCATATAAGCAGCGTAGTTTTCTGTAAGGGCTTCACCAAAAGCAACTGCTTTTGCTGCAATTACGTGCTCAAGTGGTCCTCCCTGAGTTCCTGGGAATACAGCAGCATCCAGCAATGCACCCATTGATTTTAAATTGCCATTGTTCCATTTAAGTCCGAACGGATTTTCAAAATTATGACGCATCATAATGATTCCACCGCGCGGTCCGCGTAACGTTTTGTGTGTTGTTGATGTAACAATATGACAATGCTCCAATGGATCGTTCAGTAATTTGGTAGCAATCAAACCGGCAGGGTGAGAAATATCTGCCAGTACCAAAGCACCTATTTCGTCAGCTACTTTACGAATACGTACATAATCCCAGTCTCTGCTGTAAGCTGACGCTCCGCAAATGATCATTTTGGGTTTTTCCTTTCTTGCAGTCTCTTCCATCTGGTCGTAATCCACAAGTCCGGTTTCTTTGTTTACACCGTAGAAATAAGGACGGTAAAGCTTTCCTGAAAAGTTGACAGGAGAACCATGTGTAAGGTGACCACCATGTGAAAGGTCAAAACCAAGAATCTTATCTCCGGGTTGTAAACAGGCAAGCATAACTGCTGAATTGGCCTGAGCTCCTGAATGAGGTTGAACATTTGCCCATGTCGCACCGAATAATTCTTTAAGACGGTCAATAGCCAGTTGTTCTACCTGGTCTACTATTTCACAACCTCCGTAATAGCGTTTTCCCGGAAGTCCTTCAGCATATTTGTTGGTAAGAACGGAGCCCATAGCTTTCATTACCTCTTCACTCACGAAGTTTTCCGAAGCAATTAACTCTACTCCGTGCAGTTGACGTTGTCTTTCTTTTTCGATCAAATCGAAAATTACCTGATCTCTGTGCGACATAGTTTTAAGTTATTTCTGTTCTAATGAGCCACAAATGTAGAAGTATTCTATTCCGAAACCATCTAAAAGGTCGAATAAATTTTTGTAAGCCCTTCCTGCAAATTGGTATCAGGTTTATAACCTGTTAGTTTTACAAGTTTTTCAGACGATCCAACGCGTCTTTCAACCTCATAATCGTATCGCTTTTTCGGAGCATCAATGTATTTAATTTCCGAAGATGAATCTGTTATTTTCAGGATGATCTCGGCAAGATCTTCAATACACCATTCGTGCTCGTTAGCAATGTTGACAATATGTGTTCCTTTAACCTGCATTAAGCGGACACAGGCTTCAACTGTATCGTCGATGTATGTGAAGTCACGAGTTTGTTTTCCAGTACCGAATACGGTGATCGGATCGTTTTTAACCGCTTGTTCAAAGAATCGGGGAACCACCATCCGGTTGTCCTGATTGTGACCGTAAACATTGAAAAAACGCAGGGAAATAGAATCCAGACCTTTTTCTTCGTGATGTGAAGCCAGATAAATTTCATTGTATCGTTTTGCCATCGCGTAGGATGTTCGCGGGTCTACAAGTACTTCTTCTGTTAAAGCCGATTCAATAGCAGAGTGTCCGTATATTCCTGAAGTAGAAGCGTACATAATCTTTTTTACTCCGTTTGCTTCTGCAGCTGTAACAATGTTACGTGTACCAATGACTTCAACATCCATCGTTTCAACGGGGTTGTCCGCTACGACATCTACTCCGAGAACGGCAGCAAAATGAAAAATCATATCACAGCCGGAAACCGTTTTGTTTACCAGTTCAGTGTCACGTACATCTCCTTTAACAAATTCTATTTTAGAGAAGGTGTTTTTGTCGATTTTGTTTCCACGAAGAAGATTGTCTAAAACGACAACCTGATGTCCGTCATCGACAAGTCTTTTTGTCAGGTTGCTCCCAATAAATCCAGCTCCTCCGGTAATTAGTATTTTCATAGTGTTCTTATTTGAAATAGCGACGTATTAACGTCAGGTTGTGTGTGTATTTGTTTAGATCTTTCCGAAAAATGCCGGATTGATCGAATTGGTCTTCCCGGACTTTTCCGCTGGCATGCAGAATGGTTCCTGTTCCGGTTAGAATACCAACGTGTATGATTTTCCCCTTTGTGTTGTGAAAAAAAGCAAGGTCTCCGGGTTTTGAGTCAGCAAAATCGACTGTTTCTCCCTGCGTAGCTTGCTGCGAAGCATCCCGTAACAAATCTACTCCCATAAAAGCAAAGACGATTTGTGTGTACCCCGAGCAGTCGATGCCGGTAACACTTCTTCCTCCCCACAGATAAGGGGTGTTGAGGTAGCCCATGGCTGTTTCAATGCTATTGGTGTTTCTGGCGAGTTCCTTAGGAAAATGAAGAACTTCGTATGATCGGCTTCCCAATCGAAACCCCGATTCTGGAGAGGACGAAGGAAGGAATGCACCTCTGAAAATCCATTCCGGACCGTCCGGAGATTGTAACTGAATACAATGCTGCGTCAATCGTGTTTTTGGAAGAGTTTTCCAATGTGTGTATTCCGAATCGGACAGGTATTCAATTTGTTTCGTATCCATGTAGCCCTCATATCCATCATGCTGGCAACGAATCTTTACCCAGGGATTACCGTCAGCTATAAGCTCAATGGCTTCACCAAATAACAATTGGGTAACAATTTCAGCTGTGTCCGAATCACTTGCGCGAACCGGAGCTGCGGCAACCTGTATAAGTCCGAACTTTTTCATTTCAAGGGAAATCCTCTGTGTTTTGTTAGGTTGATGGCCTGATAAAGGTGTCGTTCATTATGGAAAACAACATATTGAAGACAATCTCCCAAACGTAGTTTAACCATCTTCGATATGGATGTTGGTATTTTTACTTTTCGTAAATCAACTTCTTCTGATTGCTTGAGAATGACCAGCATTTCTTCCTGGGACTTTAAAAACTCGGCAACTTCATTTTCCAGAAGTTCTTTGTCAAATGTGTCCGGATTATATTCTTTCTGGGCTCTGAATTTACGTTTAACATTTTTTGCATTCCCCAATTTCATTGATTTCCAGGCGGACCGTCCTAAAGGAGAAGAAACAAAAATATCTCTTGGTTCTCTGAATTTTGTCTTTTCAATCCTGTTGCGCAGTGCCGGGTGATAGTATCCTGAAAAAGCATTGAGGTGAGCAAATATCTGGTTGATGCTCCATGTTTCAGGATTGGGTTTCCAGTTCAGTTGTTTCTCACTAAGCCGGACAAGTGATTTTGAAGCTTTGGAGATCATCTCTCTCGTAAGTCCGGATAAGTCATTCAAAAGAACTGTCGCCTGCGTATTTTTCATGGTTTTCTAAACTAAACTTCCCGCCGTATCAATCGTCTGCGCTGAAAATTGAATTGTTAAACTGAAAATTATGTGTTCAAAGATAGGACGTACAGCTATTAAATCAAACCATTTATAAATGAAATTACAATTTTTTTTTGGCTGCTATTTGTGCCTGCAATTTGATTCCGTGGTTTCGCTTAAAAATAGTTACTTTCGCAGGAGAATGAATTCAGATAACAGTATGGAAAATCAGCGCCCGCTTATTTTAGTAACGAATGATGATGGCATAACAGCAAAAGGGATACGGTCTTTGGTTGAGGCGGTCCAGCCATTTGGAGAAATTCTGGTAGTGGCACCGGACAAACCACAGTCAGGAATGGGGCATGCAATATCTGTACATGATCCGCTTCGTTTGAAAAAATCGTCGGTTTTCCAGGGAATTGAAGCTTACGCAAGTTCCGGTACCCCGGTAGATTGTGTTAAACTGGCCATTTGTGAATTATTGAAAAACCGGAAGCCTGATTTGTTGGTTTCGGGAATTAATCATGGAGATAATAGTTCTACGAACGTTTTGTATTCAGGAACCATGTCAGCTGCTGTGGAAGGAGCAATGGAAGATATCCCTTCCGTAGGGTTTTCACTTCAGGATTTTGCGGCAGATGCGGATTTTACAGCGAGTCAGTTTGTTGTGAAGCAAGTGGTGGAAAAATGTCTTTCTTCCGAATTTCCGCATCATGTTTGTCTGAATGTGAATATTCCGAAGGTAGACGAAAAAGAACTGAAAGGAATTAAGATTTGTCGCCAGGCAAGAGCTTACTGGCGGGATTCTTTTGACCGGAGAATAGACCAATTCGGAAATCCATACTATTGGTTGACTGGTGAGTTTGAGAATTTTGATAATGGTGAAGATACAGATGTTTTTGCCTTAAATAACGGATATGCCTCGATTGTTCCCACTCAGTTTGATATGACCGCATATCACGTGATGTCGGACTTTAATAACTGGAAATTATGAAACCCTATAAGTCAAATAAAAATAAAGGGATAGGATTAGGAATCCTTTTAGGGATTACGTCTCCCTGGGTAATCATGCCGGCATTTATTTTTTTCTATTCCAGGTTAGAATCATTACCGTTTAGTCGGTTGTGGTACAATTTTTTTCACTTGAATACGACGATGAGTCGTATACTTTCTCTTTGTATGATTGCTAATCTGGTGTGGTTTTATTTGTTTCTGAATAAGGAAAGGTACGGAATTGCGCGTGGTGTAATTCTGGGTACACTGGCTTATTTCCCTCTATTCATTTACCTGATTTATTTTTAATGAAGTTATACGTAATAGCAGGTGAGGCTTCGGGTGATTTACATGGGAGTAATCTTATGAAAGCTCTGAAAGTACAACGTCCGGATATTGAGTTCCGGTTTTGGGGTGGTGACAGGATGAAAGAAGTAGCCGGTGAACCTGTAAAACACATCAGAGATCTTGCCTTTATGGGGTTTGTTGAGGTGCTATTGAATCTGCGAACCATTTTGGGGAATATATCTTTTTGCAAAAAGGATATTGAAGATTTTCGTCCGGATGCTCTCATTTTGATTGATTACCCTGGATTTAATATGCGGATTGCAGAATGGGCGAAAAAAGAAGGTATCCAGGTGCTCTACTATATTTCTCCCCAGATTTGGGCATGGAAGCAGGGACGTGTTCACAAAATTAAAAAGGTTGTCGATAAAATGTACTGTATCCTTCCTTTCGAAAAGGATTTTTACGCCCGATTCGAAGTGGATGTTGATTTTGTAGGCCACCCGCTACTGGATGCAATTACTGATTTTAGAAAAAATGCATTTGATAAAGTGCAATTTTTGCAAGAAACAGGCTTATCTGATAAACCTGTTATAGCGGTGCTTCCCGGAAGTCGTAAACAGGAAATTTCCGTTAAACTTCCAATTATGCTGGAAGGAGTGAAAAGTTTTTCTGATTATCAGATCGTAATTGCTGGTGCTCCGGCAATAGAGGCTTCTTTTTATGAGACGTTTATAGAAAATGATAAAGATGTCTCAATTGTGTTTAACAGTACGTATGAATTGCTTTCTGTTGCCGAAGGAGCTGTTGTGACAAGTGGGACAGCAACATTGGAAACAGCTTTGTTCAGAGTTCCGGAAGTTGTTTGCTACAAAGGATCGGTTGTTTCTTATCACATCGCCCGGAGATTAATTAAAGTAGCTTATATTTCGTTGGTTAATCTGATTATGGATAGAGAGGTTGTGCGGGAGTTAATTCAGCAGGATTGTACACCAAAAAATATAGAAAACGAACTGAAAGGATTGATAAAAGGCGGTGAGAAAAGAGAGAAACTTCTGCAAGATTATGACAGATTGATTGAGAAGTTAGGAGGAGGTGGAGCCAGTGAAGAAACGGCTTCAAGGATGTTGAAAATTATTGAAGAACGGTAAGGTTTTTGCCAGTACATACTGTAAATTTGTGTGTTATGCGTGCATTTCTGTTGATAATCATGGTGTTGTTGTCCCTGGGACTAAATGCTCAGAATGTTCGTATTGGAATTCTTCGGAACACAAATTGTTCCCGTGTTTTGTTCTCTTATTTTGAAGGAAGTTATCTGATCTATGGGGATGGAAGTCCGTTTGGAGCGATTTTACCCACGGAGTCGGTCTCTGTGCAGGTGATTCCAGGTGGAAAAGTAAAGTTGAACAAAGGTGTTGTATTGATTGGGGAGTTTAATAAAGTCGAATTAAAGGCAACGGGATCCAATCATGCGCTACGTATTAAGAGCCTATCGCCCTCTCTGAAAGAGCGTAAGCACGACGATGACTTTTCCATAGTAGCTTCAGGAAATAAGCTGACTATTATAAATCATGTTTCCATGACAGATTATCTGGCAGGCGTTGTTGAATCGGAAGGAGGCGGAGGTCGTGCAGAGGAATATTACAAGGTTCAGGCGATCATGAGTCGAACGTATGCTGTGAAATATAGTACAAGACACCGGAAGGAAGGTTTTGATTTGTGTGATCAAGTGCATTGTCAGGCGTATCATAACCGTTTAACTTATACTCCTGAAATTTACAAAGCAGTAGAAGAAACGACTAATCTGGTTATGGAAGATGAAAACAAAAAGCTGGTTGACGGCTTTTTTCATGCCAATTGCGGCGGACAAACCAGTGAGCCTCAGTTTGTCTGGAATGAAGCTATTCCTTACCTGAAGTCATTCAGGGATACGTTTTGTATTCATACGCGGCAGGCTACCTGGGAAAAACGGATTCCAAAAAAAGATTGGAGAGCGTATCTTGTAGCGCAGTTTGCTTATCCGGAAAATGATTCTTTATACAAGGAAAAATTGTACTGGTTTGCGCAACCGGAAAGACTGGCTTTCTTTCATGGTCCTGAGTTAGGGATTCCACTGCGGGATATTCGGACAAAGTTTAATTTGAGATCAACTTTTTTTAGTTGTTTTCCCGAAGGTGATGAGGTGGTTCTGAAAGGGAGGGGATTTGGGCATGGAGTAGGACTTTGTCAGGAAGGTGCAATGCGCATGGCGAAAGCAGGTTTTGCAGCTGAACAAATACTGAAATTTTATTTTCCCGGAGTAGTGATTCGGGAGCGGAATGATAATTCATATTATGAACAACCGGAAAAGTCACCGTTTGACTTTTAAATTATAGTTGATTATGAGGTTAGCAATTGTGTTTATGTTTTTTGCATTAATGGGAGTAATGATTCTGTTGTTTTTTCAGCAGGGAAAAATGAATGGGCTTCAGGAAGAACTGGAGACGGAAAAACGTCTGTTTGATGCCCGTTATGGAGAAATTGTACGATTGAAAGACAAGATCGGAGAATACCAGGATTCTTGTTTCATCTATCGAAATGAAATTGAAAAACTAAAAAACGGGGAGCAATAATTGCTCCCCGTTTTTTTATCCTGATCCGGCAATTTCTATTTTGCCTGAAGTAATTTCGTAGAAACTTCTCCGAATCCGATTCTGACACCATCAGCCTGACAATAACCACGCATGATAACAGTATCTCCATCGTTGATGAACTTTCGTTCGCTACCGTCATTCATGGTAAGCGGTTTTGTCCCTTTCCAGGCCAGCTCCAACATAGAACCGTACGAATCAGGTGTAGGACCTGAAATGGTTCCGGATCCCATCATATCTCCCCGGCGAATATTACATCCGTTTACAGTATGGTGAGCAAGTTGCTGTACCATCGTCCAGTACATGTACTTGAAGTTGGAGTTACAAATTACTGTTTCGGCAGCATTTTCCGGCTGAATAGCAACCTGTAAAGCAATATCGTAAGATTTTTTTCCTTCGTATTTCAGATAAGTAAGAACTTCGGGATCTTGTTCCGGTCCTTCCACCTTGTAGGGTTCCAATGCATCCATAGTAACAATCCATGGAGAAATAGAAGATGCAAAGTTTTTCGCCAGAAACGGCCCTAGAGGAACATATTCCCATTGTTGAATATCCCGTGCCGACCAGTCATTAAATAAACACATACCAAAAATATAATTTTCGGCTTCTTCGGTAGAAATTGAATCTCCAAGAGGTTTTCCATCAAATGTGATGAATGCCATTTCCAATTCGAAATCAACCCGCTGAGAAGGTCCGAAAACCGGATTTTTTTCCGGGTCCGGCTTGGTCTGTCCTTTAGGACGGTGAACAGCTACTCCCGAAGGAATAATAGACGAAGAACGACCGTGATAACCTACCGGAAGCCAAAGCCAGTTGGGGAGTAACGCATTATTAGGATCGCGGAACATTGTTCCTACATTGGTGGCATGTTCTCTGCTTGAATAGAAGTCTGTATAATCACCAACTTCGATCGGAAGAAGCATTTCAACTTTATCTGCATCAATAAGAACCTGCGAAACATGATGGTCATTCTTTTTCAGATCTGTGTGTGTTGAGTCAAAAAGTTTGGAAATTCTATTCCGTAGATCACTTGTTGCTTTTTTCCCATGTCGCATCAGGTTATTTAAAGAAAAGGTATCAAAATCCTCTGCTGAGAAGGGAAGATTTTCGAAATAACCCAATACAAATAAACTTTTCAGATCAATGATATAGTCCCCGATGCGTGATCCCACGCGCGGACTCAGTGTGTCTGTTTTAAATACCCCGAAAGGAATATTCTGAATCGGGAAGTCTGAATTTTCCGGAACATCAATCCAGGAAGTTAATTGCGGGTCATTGGCTCGTATCATATTTTTTCTATTTAACTGTTCAAAAAATGTGTGATTACAAATATAGTTATTTGCGATAAATCTATGAGTCCGGGAAATGCAGCAATGAATTGTGATAGTAAGTGATTTTTGAGTTGATGACGGGAAGTAGAGTGACTTTTAATTTTTATAATTGCATTTCAATCTTAACTTTGACGTGATTAAACGGTTATACAGATCAACAGAATGAATACAAAGGTTCTATTTCTCGTTATTTTATGCTTCCAACTGTTACATACAGCCGATGGATTTGCTCAGAAGATTCCGGATATTTCGAATTTCAGAAGTATCAGAAATAATGGAGAATTTTTTCAGTTTCATGTGCTTGACAGAGATAAAAAAGAGCCGAGAAAATTTGATAAAGCAAAGAGATATTTCTGGTATAAATCCCAGGAAGTAATGAGTACGCAAGGTGGTGCGGGGGGGCAATTACTGCACGGTGTGTACGAGCAGTTTTATTCGAACAAACAATTAGCGGCCCGAGGTTCTTTTTCCAGAGGATTAAAACATGGAAAATGGACCTACTGGTATGAAAATGGGGCTTTACAGAAGATTGAGCAATTTTCCAAGGGCGAAAGTAAAGGGCGTCTGGAGGTATTTGATACGCTGGGTAAACTTGAAAAACAGATAGAGTTCAAAGGGAATAAAAAAATTATTCAGGATTCTGTATCTGAACAGGTATTGGATCGCACCGGATCGGTTGTATATAGTCAGGTAAAAACAGAAGACGGACGTATTGTTACTGAGCGATTTAACGAGGGAGAATTGCATGGAAAACGCACTGTAATTAGTGAGAGTGGGACAAAGACCACACAACACTATAAAAAAGGTAAGCTGCATGGTAAACAGATAAATGAAGAAGGCACGATAGAATTTTATAAGGAGGGACAAAAGACGGACCGGAAACCATTTTCGATGAAAGAGTGGTTTAAGAAAAAAGAAAAAAAAGAAGAAGAAAAGGAAAAGGGCACGAAAGATAAAGAGAGTAAGAAAAAGAAGCGGGAGGTAAAAGAGAAGGGGAAAGAAAAGCAACAGAAACCAAAGAAAGAGGACAAGCAGCCCACAAATAAAAAGAGCCAAAAGCCCGGAAAAAAAGAGAAGAAGAAATGATTCGTGCCTCAGCAATGACCTATGCTGTGCTGCTGATGCTATTTGTAGCATTGTTTTGTTTTGCTATTATCATGATTGCTTCCGGGAGCCGATGGTTAATAACCACTCAGCAAAATAAGGAACAGGTACTCACCAATCTGTATTCGGGGTTAAGTTACGGACTGGCGAATCCTTCTGAAGGTACTGACCAGATTCTTATGGGGCAGGATACAGTTTCCATTACGGACAAACCCTGGGGGATTTTTCGTATTATTTCAGTAACATCCGGAAGAAATAATTATTCCCGAACCAAATCATTTCTCATCGGAAGCCGACTGGATAACACTACCGCCTTATATCTGGCCGATACCGATCAACCACTAAAAGTAACAGGTACGACGAAAATCAGGGGAAATGTTTTCCTGCCAAAACGCGGCATAGAGCGTGCTTATGTAGAAGGTAAAAACTTTAAGGGAGATAAATTATATTACGGGAATAAAGAGATCTCGGACAGATATTTACCTGAGTTATCAGACGTCATAGCACAGATTGATGTACGCGATTTTTTCAGAGAATATGACTTTGATATGATCTACCAAATTCCGGATGATACCATAGTTGAGTTTACAAATAATACCGTTTTATACGAGTCTGTCAACCCGATACATTTGGAAAATATTAATGTTTCCGGAAATATGATTTTCAGTTCTTCCGACTCAATTTTCGTGGGGAAATCATCGAAACTGGATAATATTCTGTTGATTGCGCCTGTTATCCGGATCGAAAAAGGATTTTCAGGTAGTTTACAACTGTATGCAACAGAAAGAGTGGAGATTGAAGAACAAGTAGACTTACATTTTCCTTCGTCTGTTTTTTTACAGGACAGAGACGATGCCAGAAGAAGAGTATTTGAAGCAGCCGTCAATATAGCCGGTAAAGCACGTGTAAACGGTAGTATTCTGATTACTTCCACGTCTCCGGATTACCGGAATCCTGTTAAAATCAGGATAGATGAGGATGCAGTCGTTGCCGGGATGGTTTATAACGAAGGAGAAACGCAACTAAACGGGTCGGTCTTGGGTACACTTTATACGAAACGCTTTTTCTTAAAGACCAAAAGTTCTTCCTATGTTAATCATATTATTGATGGTACCATTGACCGGACAATATTACCGGATTTCTTTGTTATTCAAAACTGGTTGAAGTCAGATAGAAGTAAACGGGTTGTGTTAAAAGGATTGTAATAATTTTCTTCTTTTTTTAGCTGAAAACTGCATTTACGTTAATAGATTATTTTTTTAAAAAATGTTAATTATTATGCTGATGTGCATAATAATTGCTATACTGAATGGAGTTAAACGTAAAAAAACAAGGTTATGAAAAAGGTACTTATTTTAGTTGTGGTGGGAGGATTTCTTGTTTCATGTAAAAAAGACTGGGCGTGCGAGTGCGAAGCCGGTTCGTTGACATATACAGAGACAATTGAGAACAAAACCTTAAAAGAAGCTCAGGAACAGTGTGATGATAGCGGAAGTGTTCTTGGGGTGGATTATTCATGTGAAGTGAATGTCTTTGAATAAAAGTAAAATTATTGAATAGTTATTACAACCCTGCCTGAAATCGGGCAGGGTTGTTTTTTATTATTTGCTTTTCTCTTCTTTCCGGTATACCATGTAATAGACTTGAGGAAGAACGGTAAGTGATAATAACATACAAACGATCAGACCTCCTACAATCATTATTGCTAATGGCTTTTGAATTTCAGACCCCATACCGGATGACAAGGCAGCGGGAAGTAGTCCCATAGATCCCATCAAAGCGATCATTACTATAGGACGGATTCGACTGTAAACAGCTTTGGAAATAGCATCTTTGAGAGGAACGCGCCTGTCCAGATGTTGTCGTATGTTTCCGATGAGTACAATTCCGTCAATCGTGGCAACTCCGAATAGGATAATAAATCCGATTCCTGCAGAGATACCAAAGGTCGTTCCTGTAATCCACAGCGACAGATAACCACCGATAAAGGCAAAAGGAAGGACAAGAAAAGAAACCAGTGTGTCTTTTCTGTTACCATTAAAGTTCAACCATAACAGGAACATAATGAGCAATAATGATACGGGAACAATCATGGCAAGTTGTCGTGTTGCCCTTTCCTTGGATTCAAATTCTCCGGCCCATTCCATTTTGTTAGCTTCCGGGAGCTGGACATCCTGAGCAACTTTTGCCTTGGCTTCAGTAATAGTGCTTCCCAGATCACGCCCTTCTATACTAAATCCAACGGCAATATAGCGACTACTCCCTTCTCTGTAAATGAATGTAGGTCCGGTGATGTACTCAATCGTTGCTATTTCTTTGAGAGGAATCTTACGATTGTCTTTCGTAGGAATGAGGATTTCCCCGATTTTTGTTTCATCATCTCTATACTCCTTAGAGAAGCGTAACCGAACGTCAAATACCCGTTCGTTTTCATAGAAATGTGTAGCGGCTCGTCCTCCGATGGTCATTTCTACAACTGCCTGTGCATCGGATATATCAACACCATAGCGGGCAAGTTTGTGATCGTGTAGCTTGATGCGCAACTCCGGTAAACCGATATTTCTGTAGACGTTCAAATCCTCTATTCCGGGAATATCTTTAATTGCATCAGCTACCTGCCCGGCATATTCTTCCAGTTCAAAGAGGTCTTCTCCAAATATTTTAATAACAAGTGAGCTTTTTACCCCTGCTACATATTCTTCAACGTTATCCTGTATGGGTTGGCTGAAACCGAATACAATTCCCGGATACTGTTGCAGCGTTTTTCGCATTTCTTCAATAAGATCGTCTTTTCCGATTTTTCTGTCCCATTCATTTTCCGGATACAATTGAATATGAAATTCAATATTAAAGAACCCGGTTGGATCGGTCCCGTCATTCGGACGACCGACCTGATTCAGTACAAATTTTACTTCTTCAAATTTGCGGAGATCAGTTTTCATTTCCCGGGCCAGTCGTTGTGATTCTTCGATATTAACACTGTTTGGCAAGGTAGCCCGGATGTAAATAGCTCCTTCATTTAGTTTCGGAAGAAATTCGGAACCGTGATGCATAAAACCGAAAATACAAATGAAGAGAAGCCCTATAAAACTGAGTATGGTTGCTTTTTTATGCTTGTTGGTATAGAGATAAAGTTTAAAGAGACCATTGCGAAATGTTCGCGTGATAAGGTTATCTTTCTCGACGATGTTTTTTGTTAAGAGCACTTTACACATGGCGGGTACATAGGTCAGACTGAGAATGAGTGAACCCAGTAATGCAAACCCAAGTGTATAGGCCAGGGGAGTGAACATTTTTCCTTCTACCTTTTGAAACGAAAAAATGGGGAGTAGCGCGATAATAAGAATTAACAGAGCAAAAAAGATATAGGAAGCAACACTACCGGCACTTTTTTTAATAATACCGGACTTCGAAATACGGTTAAAGCGTTCCATTCCCAGTTGGTGCGCTCTTTTTTCCAGTCCTACAAAGACAACTTCCGATACGACCAGAGCTCCCTCAAGCAGAAGCCCGAAGTCCAGCGACCCCATAGAGATGAGGTTGGCTGGCATTCCCATAATGCGAAGCATGACTATTGCAAATAAAAAAGCAAGGGGAATTACTGAAGCTACAATCACGGTCAGTCGCCAGTTGTAGAGAAAGATAAATACAATGATGGAAACGAGAATGATTCCCTCGATCAGATTCTTTGTTACCGTACTTACAGTCGTGTTTACAAGTTCCGTTCTATCTATAAAAGGCTCAATTTTCACATCCTTGGGAAGAATACGGTCATTGAGATCTTCAATTTTCTCTTTCAGCCGTTCAATGACATCTCCAGGATTTTCTCCCCTGAGCATAATAACGATTCCCTCAACCAGATCTTCTTCGTCCTGAAGACCAACGACTCCTAATCGTGGCTTAGCCGAAACTTTGACTTCAGCAACGTGTTTTACCAGTATAGGTGTTGTTCCTCTTACTTCAATCAGGATATTTTCAATATCCTCAATACTCTCCAGTAATCCGACACCGCGAACCACATACGCCTGATCTCCACGTTCAATAACATCTCCTCCGACATTGATATTACTTTTCGAAACAGCTTCAAATACTTCCAGAGGGGAAAGATCATAATTAAGAAGTTCAGTGGGATTAATTTTTATTTCATAGATTTTCTCTTCTCCTCCGAAACTGACGACATCGGCAACTCCCGGGACGGATACCAATTCACGTTCAATTACCCAGTCGTGGAGGGCGGCAAGCTCCTTCACCGGACGTTTACTTTTAAGTACATACCGGAATATTTCGCCCGTAGCTCCGTAGGGTGGTTCTATTTCAGGATCTGTTCCTTCCGGAAGCTCTATGCCCTGTAAACGGTTCGCAGCATATTGTTGTGCATAAAAGTCGTCCACATCTTCGTCAAAAATTACAGTTACGACGGATAATCCAAATAGTGAAATAGAGCGAACTTCCGACTTTTTAGGAATGGTGTTCATCTGTTTCATCAGGGGAAGCGTGACAAATTTTTCAACTTCCTCAGCACTTCTTCCCGGCCATTGGGTAATGATACGAGCTCTGGTGTTTGTAACATCAGGGAATGCTTCTATCGGAGTATGAATGTAACTGTAAATCCCTGCAATAAGTAATAGTGCAGTAAAGAAAAATACAATGACAGAATTTTTCAGGGAAAAGGCTACTATGCGTTGGACAAACTTTTGCATATCAGTAATTGAAAGTTAACGACCGGGTGTGGAAATGAAATTACCGATCCATAAAATTTTTGAGTTGCTCGTATAGTAACAACTGGTTTTTAGAGAGAACCTTTTCGTGCTCAAGAACACCTTCCGAAATAAAGCTCGTTCCGTTGTTTTTGGAGAGTAGGTCAATTTCCCGTATCTCCAGTTCGCAATCTGATTTGTAAATGACAACGTAGTTTTTATTGTCATCAAAAACAATAGACTGTGTGGGGATGCTCACGGCTTCTTTTTCCAACTGCCGGATAGCAATTATGTCAACGGGCATGCCGGGTTTTAATTTTAACTCAGGATTCGGTAAAATAATACGTGCTTTCAGAACGCGTGCTTCATTGTCATATACTTGTGAAATAGCATTAACCTGGCCTCTAAAAACCTCGCCCGGGTAGGATAGGGTTCTGATCTCGACAGGAATTCCGGTTTCAATATTCTGTACATTTGTTGCATATACGTTAGCCATCACCCATACTTCACTCAAATCTGAAATGGTAAATAAAGGTTCCGATTCTGCTGATATCTGGGTTCCTGAGGCAATTGATTTGGCAGTGATAATTCCCGATACAGGAGCTTTAATTTGAAAAACGTTTTTCTCAGGACTGGCACTGAAGAGATTTAAGTTTGCCTTCACTTTTTCTCTCTCGGATTTCAAAATATCCAGTTCACTTTGCGCTTCCAGCAGTTCTTTTTGTGACGAGATCCCATCACTATACATCGATTGTGTGGCCTCCAGTTTTTGTTGTGCAACACGAATAAGAGCTTCCAGATTTTTTTGTTCAGCCTGCAAACTGCTTAATTCAGGACTTCGCAACTCGGCCAGAACTTGTCCTTTCTTTACTTCGTCACCTAATGAAAAGGAAGTGTTCGTAATGATACCTCCTACCAGACTGACAAAGTGAATGACTTGATCCGGGTTGGATTCTACAGATCCGGTCAGATGAAGTCCTTCGGTAACCTGTTCTTTCTGAGCCTCCGAGAATTCTGATTTTTTCTTCATAGCCGCATTCAGACAGAATGGTTCCTTGTGGGATGGTGTCAGCCCTGTTTTTTCATTTCCACAACCTGTAAGGACAATAGCCGAGAGAATTATATAGTGTATTATTTTTTTACGTTTCATGTGATTTGTTTTTTATTTCACAAGGTCTTTTCCAAGAACATAGTTGAGTTCTTCCGTTTTTTCATGGAGTTCTTTTCCGGTTTCAAAAATGATTTGTTTGTTTTCCAGATAACTATCTAAAAAATCAAGGTATTCGAGAAGACTGATATTGCGATTCGAAAAATTTTGAGTGTACCCGGTAAGCAGGTCATCGAGTATTGTCTCAAAACCGGGGTCAATTGTATTGGTGAATTCAACGGTATTCATAAGGTTGCGATAACATAGAATGATTTCATTCTCTATCGTGTTATTGAGGTGTCTGAATTGAATTGCAGCGATTTCCCTTCCGAATTCTGCCTGCCTGATGTTTCCCTGATTCCGGTTAAAAAAAGGAAGGTCGACAGATAGCCCGAAACCGATGAAGTTATACATGAAGTTTCCTCCTCTGTCGTATCCTCCTTTTAATGTGATGTCAGGGATACGTTGTGCACGTTCATAGGTATATAGTTTGTCCTGAAAAGTAATTTCAAGCTCGGCAATTTTTAAATCCGGTCGATATTTTTGCGCTTCTTCCAATAGTGATGAAGCATTTACACTCTGATAAATTTCAGTATCTACAAAAAATCCTTCCGGAGTGAGTTGTAAAGTGACATCAGGAGGCAGATGCATCAACACCTTCAACTCAGTTTGTACTTCGTTAATGATAGAGTTTATTGTGTGAATTTCTCTGGAGATTTCCAGCTCAAGCGCTTTCAAACGAATGTATTCTCCTTTAGGGAGATGACCTTGTTCAACCTGATGTTGATACGCCTTTGTAAGCTGACGTATAGAGGATAATTGTCTACTATACGTGTTTTTGAGTAATTCCTGATACTGGAGCTGTGTAAGTTGTTTACGGAATTCCAGTTTCAGGTTACGGATAACATCTTCAAAATATTGTCTGCTTTTGTCTACATTAACCTGCTCCAGTGCGATGAGCTTTTTGCGCTTCCCCGCGGTCTTTATAACCTGTTCCAGAGAAATACTAATTTGTTGATTTCTTCCAAAGTTTCCTGCTAAGGGTGGAAGCTCATCTCCAAAATAACTAAGGTTATTAGTTCCTTTTTGTGAGGTCCATAAATTGATTTCATCTAACTCAAGTGTTGGGTTTGGCCATAGTTTTGCCTGTATCACCTGCGCTTCGGACTGAGATATCTCTAGCTGTTGAGCCAAAAGTGTAAGGTTCTCTTTTAGTAGAATAGCCTCACATTGCTCACGATGAAGTCGTAGTGTATCCTGTGCATGTACAACTGAAAAGGAAAAAAGTAGAATGAACAGAAATCGTATGTGATAAGGTATTGCCATTTTCTTCGCTTCTATGCGGCGAAGATCAGAATGGTAACCTTAAAAAGACCTTAATACGAATAAAATTTTGCTTAAGTAATCTCTGAAAAAAAAGTGAACGTGACTTAGATTTTCTGGAAATCAATATGATAATGATCATCGTGGAGATTATTAATGAGAGGAGTTAAACTCTTCACGATATAAATAGAGCTGTTTTTCAGTTTTTGTCCGTGACTGGTTTTGAACAGCTCATCTTTAAGAGAAACTTTAATAATCACTTTTTGAATTTTGTACCCCAACTTGTTTGCATTTTTATTTAGCGAAAGGATGTGTTCAGCTACAAGATCAAAATCAATTTTTATACTAGTATCTTCTACGTATTCACCCTGATCGTTAAATTCCAGTAAATAATGACTTTTTCCTAATGAATCCAGTGTATAACAGGGAAGTCCGTTTTTGAGTTTTGGCATCATAAAATCGACACTCAGCCCATTTTGGTGCGTTCGATGAGGAAAAATTTCTCCACCCTCTTTTCGGGACAATTCCATCAAAAAGAACTTCCGATTCGGATGGGTTTCTAAAAGATCGGCATAAGAATCAAGAATAATAGAGTAGATTTTTTCATGAGTAAAAGCACGGGAAGCCAGATAACTGTCTTTATCAAAGTAGGTGTAATTTTCACCATAGAAAGGAATTAGTTTTCCATGTTTAAGCTTTCCTTCTGCAACCGTCCCTATACTTTCACTTGCTTCTTTTGGTGTGTGATGATTTGTAAAAAACTCCATGATTTCAAGTGAGTCCGGGTTGAGACTCTCCTTATTATTGGAAATTTCAGTAAGGGGCGTATTGGAATTATTCTGCTTGAAGCAAGAGAGAATAAACAAGGAGAAAAGTGTCAGTAGAATACTTGAATTTATCATGTGTTTTGGTCTGTTTGATGGTCGTTATTCATCTTTTTCTCCGAAGATTTGATAATTAACCGTAAGGAAGGATCGTATGTAAAATACTGCCAAACCCAGTTCACAAAAATAAAGAGGCGATTTTTTACGCCAACAATAGACATCAGGTGCACAGCCATCCAGATAAACCACGCAATGAATCCTGAAAATTTCATTTTTTTAATTTCTGCTGTAGCTTTATTTCTACCTACAGTAGCCATACTGCCTTTATCCACATAATGGAATGCTTTAAGAAGCTTATTGGATTGAATTCTTATCAGGTTATCAGCAAGTAGTTCGGCTTGCTGAATGGCTGCCGGAGCTACCTGAGGGTGTCCTTTCGGAAATTTTTCGGAACTCATTAATGCGATGTCACCTATGGCAAAAATGTTCCCCATTCCCTTAACCCGGTTAAAAGTATCAACTAAAATCCGTTCATTAGGAGCATATACTTCCTGCGGTAATCCCTGAAGCCGGCTACCTTTTACTCCGGCAGCCCAGATCAGGCAATTACTGGTAAGTGTTTGATCATTACTCAGGTGTGCATGTTCCCCGTCATAGTCTTTTACGGCTGTATTTAACCAGACATTTACCCCCAGTTCTTCTAGATATTCAAAGACGGTGCCTCCTGATTTGGAAGACATTCCCCCTAGTAATTTGGGACCGGCTTCAATCAGGTAAATATTCATCTCCTGAAAATCGATTTCGGGGTAATCTTTAGGAAGTATTTTGAGCTTCATTTCAGCGACAGCTCCTGCCAGTTCAACCCCTGTAGGTCCCCCGCCAACAATAACAACATTTAATAACGCACTTCTCTTTTCTTTATCAGTCTCGTTGAGTGCTTTTTCATAATTCATCAGTAAGGTATTTCTCAGGAGTAGTGCTTCTGAGACTGATTTCATAGAGAAAGAATTACTTTCTACCTGTTCATTATTAAAGAAATTGGTAGTTGCACCATAAGCTAATATTAAATAATCGTACGAAATGCTACCTATGGTTGTTTCTACTGTCTGGTTATCTTTATCAACAGCAGTGACCTCTGCTACACGGATCGAAACATTGGAGTATTTCTGAAAGATCTTCCTGAGAGGGAAACTGATACTGCTTGGTTCCAGACCACAGGTAGAAACCTGATAAAGCAGGGGTTGAAACTGATGATAGTTGTTTTTATCCAGTAGAATAACCTGGAAAAATTTAGGGGAAAGTTTTTTGGCTAATCGCAGACCTGCAAATCCTGCTCCTACGATAACCACTTTCTTTTTAGACGTGTCCATTTTGACAGAAATTGTATTGTAAATATAAAAATATGCGGGAGTCTAGAGGGATATTTTACTTAGAAAAAAGAGAAATTTAGCATTCTTTAACGGTACAAGAAAGACACTTGTCGAAATAGGCTTGTTTATTGGTTGTAAAACTTGAAAATTGTACATTAGTACTTCTGTTTTATAATTAAAAGCAGGATGTAAAGTTTCCTTTGACTTTTAGAACAACTACAAATGATAAGAATAATGAAGGTTTTACAAATACTTTTTACAATCTGTTTATTGTTAACAGGGCATTCTGTAATTGCTCAGGAGCTGAACACAACAAAACTGGACCGCTATTTTGATGCTTTGGAGGAGAACAATAAGTTTATGGGAAGTGTTGCCGTTTCCAGAGGAGGAGAATTGATTTATAAACGAACGGTAGGATATTCGGATGTTGAAAGTTCTGTAAAAGCAAATGAAAATACAAAGTACAGAATTGGTTCTATATCAAAAACATTTACGACGATACTGGTCTTTAAAGCTATTGAAGAGGGGAAGCTAGAACTGGATCAGACAATCAAATCTTTCTTTCCTAAAGTAAAACATGCAGATAAAATAACGATTGAAAACCTGTTAAACCACCGAAGCGGAATCCATAGTTTTACAAATGATGAGTCGTATCTGGAGTGGAGTACGGAAGCCCGATCCAGAAAGGAAATGATAAAGATTATTGTTGATGGAGGAAGTGATTTTGCTCCAGACACTAAAGCTGAGTATAGTAATTCCAATTTTGTGCTTCTGACCTATATTCTGGAAGATATATACGGGCGTTCGTATAGTGCGTTGGTCAAGGAATATGTAGCAGATCCTTTGCAGTTAAAGCAAACGTATGTAGGAGAAGAATTGGATACTTCCAAAGGGGAAAGTAAATCGTATTGGTACAAAAGAGGTTGGGAGCTTGCTTCTGTGACAGATATGACCGTTCCTGTGGGAGCAGGAGCAATTGTTTCGACACCGGCAGATCTTGTAGTATTCAGCGATGCTCTTTTTTCAGGTAAATTGATAAGCAAGAAAAGCCTGGAGAAGATGATGTCACTGAAAGATGGGTTTGGAATGGGGTTATTTACGGTTCCTTTTGGTGAAAGAACAGCATATGGTCATACCGGAGGGATTGATGGATTTGGTTCCGTTTTCTCCTATTTCCCGGAAGATAACGTTTCTTTTGCAATGGTCTATAATGGCCTTAATTATGAGTTCAATGCCATTTCCATAGCTGTGTTAAGTGCTGTGTTCGACCAACCCTACGATATTCCGGAGTTTACAATATATGATATTAGCTCTGTTGACTTAGAGATATATACCGGAGTGTATGGATCGGAGCAGATTCCTTTAAAAATTACGATTTTGAAAGAAGATCAGGGATTGACAGCACAGGCTACCGGTCAATCGGCTTTTCCTTTGGAACCTGTAGATGAACACATCTTCTCATTTGATCCGGCGGGAGTTGTTCTGGAGTTTAATCCCGGAGAAAAAACAATTGTATTAAAACAACGGGGAATGGAGTTTCAATTTTCAAAAGAATAAAAGAGATAATTATGGAAATAAAGCAGTTTGACAGGGAGAATAAAGGTTTTTTTAAGGCGGAAGAAGAGGGGAAGGAAGCAGGAAGAATGACTTACTCCTGGGCCGGAAAAGAGAAAATAATCATTGATCATACAGAAGTAAATCCTGAATTTAAGGGAAAGAGTGTAGGGAAAAAAATGGTTATGAAGGCGGTAGAATTTGCCCGGGAGAATCAAGTGAAAATTGTACCGCTTTGTCCTTTTGCGAAAAGCGTATTTGATAAAACTGAAGAGATTAGGGATGTACTTGCCTGACAAAATTGAAAGTATCAAAAAGATTGACTTTGAATTCAAATACCATCATACTTTTTTTAGTTGGCTTTTTTTTGGGATTACTTTTGTTTAAGTTGTTTATGGGTAAGAAAAGACCTCGAAAATAAGGGGCTTTATTTTTCCGTATGCTCCCATTCGGGTAATACACAATGAATCCCTTCAGGAGCATTCATTAAGGGAGCACAACGATTGCAGTGATCACATCCGTTACTATATTTCATTCCTAATTCAATGAGGTGCTTAGGCATGGCAGGGTCTCTGAGAAGAGGTCGCCCGAATTGAATAAAATCGAATCCCATATTCATGATTTTTTCCATACTTTCGGGTTCCGTAGCACCGCCAATATAGATCAGGTTACAATTGACCGAATCTCTGAATTTACGGGCGGCATCCAACAAGTAGAGTTCATGGTAAGGGTAGTCCTTAAACATCGATTTTCCAAGCATTTTCATACCTAGTCGGATCAATGGGTTTCTTTCATATTTTAGTAAGTCCTTCAAAATAGATTGACCGTGAAATAATAGCATGGGGTTTTGACTACTGGTCCCGGCACTTAAAATGACCCCGTCAATTCCTGCCTGATCCAGTAATCGGGCAGTAGATAGTCCGTCTTCGAGACTGATACCTCCTTTTACATCATCATACATGGTAATCTTTCCGAGAATAGGAAAGTCAGTTCCGACTTCCTTTCTGACGTATTCCAGTACCTGTAGAGGAAATCGCATTCTGTTTTCAATACAACCGCCATATTTATCCTTACGTTTATTGGTAAGCGGACTGATAAACTGACTGAGCAAGTATCCGTGGCCAAAATGAATTTCGACAGCATCAAATCCTGCGTTTTTTAGTATGCCGGCAGCACGGGCAAAGCTGGTAGCAACCTCTCTCATTACTTGTTCATTCATGCCCCGGGTAAGGAATGAGCCGTATGGTATGCCAATAGGATTGAACATTGTCGTTGGCCCGATCGGACGTTTTCGGGAGAGTTTTTTGTTCCTACTGAACGCTCCGCAGTGGGCAATTTGTCCCGATAGTTTGGTTCCGTGTTTGTGAACTGTATCTGCTAGTTTCTTTAATTGTGGATGGATTTCTTCCCGGATATACATATAGTGCTCCATCATTCTTCCATCAGGTTCAGGAGCGCAATAAGCTAATGTCGTCATCCCAACTCCTCCCGAAGCAAAACTCTCATGAAATTCAATACACCGGTCACTAATCGTATTAGCTGTATCCAGCATGGACTCGAAAGTAGCTGCTTTAATGATCCTGTTCTGTAAGGTAACTCCGTTTAATTTTGCTTCAGTTACAAGTTTGTTTAATCCATTGGTATGCCCCGAAAGAAGATTGTCCATAGAGTAAAAGTACAATTTATTACAGATAGTCTCACCAAACCCTGATAAATAAAGGTGGTGTTGCAATTTGTTGATAATCTGCTGTTTATTTTTGTTTCGAGCTTTATTTTTGCTGTAAGATATTTTTATATTTGCCCCACTACAATAAAATAAAAATGAAAAAATTATTACTACTTTCCTGTAGCTCTATAGTCAGTGTTGGACTTATGGCTCAGTTTAATTTAACGCCTCAAAACTGGACGATCCCTGTTGTCGAGGATTATGCACAATCATTGGATCAGGTGAATTCAACGAACTACAGTCTGATAGATATGAACGGAGATGGTAAACCGGATATGGTTGATGCGCAGGACAATGCATCTGGGGTTGTATGGTTAACCGGAGGTTCCGTACCGTATTGGAAGGTGTATTTGAATACAGGATCAGGATTTAGCAGTACGGCACAGAACTGGACGATTCCTGTCGTAGAGGATTATGCACAATCATTGGATCAGGTGAACTCAACGAACTACAGTCTGATAGATATGAACGGAGATGGTAAACCGGATTTGGTAGATGCGCAGGACAATGCATCTGGAGTTGTATGGTTAACCGGAGGTTCTGTACCGTATTGGAAGGTGTATTTGAATACAGGATCAGGATTTAGCAGTACGGCACAGAACTGGACGATTCCTGTCGTAGAGGATTATGCACAATCATTGGATCAGGTGAACTCGACGAACTACAGTCTGATAGATATGAACGGAGATGGTAAACCGGACATGGTAGATGCGCAGGATAATGCATCTGGGGTTGTATGGTTAACCGGAGGTTCTGTACCGTATTGGAAAGTGTATTTGAATACAGGATCTGGATTTAACAGTTCGGCAGAAAGTTGGACGATCCCTGTTGTCGAGGATTATGCACAATCATTGGATCAGGTGAACTCGACGAACTACAGTCTGGTAGATATGAACGGAGATGGTAAACCGGATATGGTAGATGCGCAGGACAATGCATCTGGGGTTGTCTGGTTAACCGGAGGTTCTGTACCGTATTGGAAGGTTTATTTGAATACAGGATCAGGATTTAGCAGTACGGCACAGAACTGGACGATTCCTGTCGTAGAGGATTACGCACAATCGTTGGATCAGGTGAATTCAACGAACTACAGTCTGATAGATATGAACGGGGACAACAAGCCGGACATGGTAGATGCGCAGGACAATGCATCTGGGGTTGTCTGGTTAACCGGAGGTTCTGTACCGTATTGGAAAGTGTATTTGAATACAGGATCTGGATTTAACAGTTCGGCAGAAAGTTGGACAGTTCCTGTAGTAGAGGACTATGCACAATCGTTGGATCAGGTCAATAGCACTAATTATAGTGTAATAGATATGAACGGAGACAACAAGCCGGATATGGTAGATGCGCAGGACAATGCATCTGGGGTTGTATGGTTAACCGGAGGTTCCGTACCGTATTGGAAAGTGTATTTAAATGAATCAGAAACACCTAGTTATGCCGGACTTGACGAGGAAAGCGGACTTGGAAAAAGCTTAGTGGTTTACCCAAATCCTACGTCAGGTGTAGTAAGGTTGAATTTAGAGCATTTTGAAGGGGATAACCAAATTCGTATTGTTGATGGATTGGGAAGAGTTGTGCTGGAAGAAATGATTTCTGGAGGAGGAATTCATAAAGTTGATTTGGGGGAATTCGAAACTGGAATTTATTTTGTCTCGGTTTTGAATGAGAATAAATCATATACATCAAGAGTGATCAAAAAGTAAAATTATTTTTCTGTATAAAAAGCTGTGCTCAAACTTGAGTACAGCTTTTTTTATCATTTATTTTTCTGAGAGGAAAAGAATTGAAAATAAATAGATTCGATTATATTTGTTAAGTTAATTATTTGAGATACAACATTATGAATAGACTATTACTAGCTATAGCATTAGTGTGGTGTAACCTGCCGCTTATAGCCCAATCCGAGATTAAATATGACAACCCACCAAGTGTAAAAACAACGGATTACAGAATAGATGCGGTGGATATTGTAGCAACCGAAGATTACTGTAAATTAAAACTGATTATCCAGAATACAACTAAAGATGCTTATTTTCTTTTTGCTTCGGATGAACTGGGCTTTGATTATGATGGAATTGGTACTTACTGGACAAAAAGGAGTAAAGAACTGGTAGTTTTTCCGGGAGACAAAGAGTCTCGTGTAATTAAAGTTGCAGGTGATATGGATTACCGTAAAGATCATTTTAATCTGTTGGTAAATGGTTTGAAAAAAGGCTTTTTCGGAGAATATCTTTCAGGAAGTCCTTTTTCCATCAAAATGGATCAGGTAACAACGGTTGATTCGGATGGAATAAAATTGAATGTAGTGAAAGCTACATCAAAAAAGGGTAAAGTTAGTTTGCAAATAGAGGTGTCTTATGAAAGTGATAATGATGACATGATTGTTTTTACACCCTCTTCAGTACAATTTAAGGCAAACGGAGAGCTTGTTACAATCGAAAGTAGCGATACTAAACCGGTAGCTTTGCGTCCGGGTGATACGGAAAAACTGAAGTATTCGTTATTGTCTGAAGCAGATGAGATTACGTGTCAGACTGACGGGGTTTTTGGTAGAGTAGATTTCACACCGATCGAAGTAGATCCTGTTCGGGTTGGTTATCCGAAAGATGCTGTTTTTGTAGATGCTGTAAGTACTCCGGCATGCGATCCGTTTATGGGAACTCAAACCGGGATGATGAAAGTTAAGGTGTACAGCCCGGATGGAACTTGTTTCCGATTGGATATTGATGGTTTTCCTGTAATTAATAAAATGACCGGAAACGCTATAATCTATGTAGATAGCGGAAGGAGAAGTTATAAGTTAACAACATCAAAAGGAACGACGTATGAAGGTAAAATTATGGTGCCGTCAACACAATCGTATTCACAAGTTGGATATAAAGTGAAACCAACTAAAGATGGAGCATATAGTTTGAAGTATGCCGCCAACGATCAGGTGATGACACAAGCAGCTATCCAGGAGAGACAGGACTTTTTTGATAAAGCTGATCGTGAAAGGGAAGAACGTTTTGATAATATGTTAAAGAAAGAGGATGAGGAGAAGGAAACACAAAACGCTGGTTCCGGTTCTTCTTCCGGAGGAAATTGTTTTGGAGAACCAAGTACTGGAATGACAGAGCTTAAATTAAAAGTAACCTGGAAAGGAAATCCGGTTGCAGGACATGAAGTAGAAATTCGTTATGGAGGTGTTGCAATTGGTAATTCTGTAACAGATTCGGAAGGTGTTGCAAGGATTAAGTCCAGTAAATATGATGATAAGATGCCTAAGGTAGATGTATATGGTTGCAAAGGAAGTACAAACTGGTCAGTTAAAGGAGACTGGGTTGTTTTTAATAGTTCGGAATATTTTCATTTGGAATTGGATGAAGTAGCAAAAGTAATGGCAGAATTGATGGGAATGACGATTGACGAAATAGGAGCGGGTTGGGGAATGTAAATTCTTTCTCAAAACCTAGAATAAAATAAAACCGGAGCCTAAAGCTCCGGTTTTATTTTGGGTTTATAGCTACTGCTTACTACTAACGAATTATTATTTTTCTGGAGAATTCGCTGATAGAATTGGGACGGATAAAATAAATCCCCGGGGATAATTGATCCACAGAAATTTGTGTTTTTTCCTGAGCCTGAGCTGAAAAATGAAGGATTTCAGCACCAGTCATATCTAACAGTGTAAAATCAGCTGATTCATTTGTTACAATTTCAAAATAGGCACTTGCAGGGTTGGGGTAAATCGAAAAATTAATTTTCTCTAAATCAGAAATTGAGTTGGTAGTGCCTGAAGTAAGTGTTACACACTCTGAAGTGTCAGAGCACATGCCTATTGTAATAATTAAAGCATATTCTCCGGATTCTGTAGCAGTATATGAGTGGGTAGTCGCTCCCTCAATCTCAGTTTCATCTGCACAGTTGATCCATTGGAATGCGTCTGCTATAATTTCTGATGAGACTGTTTCACCATCTTCTGATACAGAGATAGTTGTGTTGATTTCCTCACAAACGGTAAGGTAAACACAGTCTGAAGTGTCCGAACAATAGCCGGTTGTGGTCATGAGTGCATAATTTCCGGATTCAGATGCAGTAAAAGAAGCAGTAACAGCACCTTCAACCAATGTCATATTAT
>NZ_BAAAFH010000007.1:0-186922 GCF_039523435.1 Wandonia haliotis | reverse complement strand
TGGTCATGAGTGCATAATTTCCGGATTCAGATGCAGTAAAAGAAGCAGTAACAGCACCTTCAACCAATGTCATATTATCACAATTGATCCATTGATAAGAGTCAGCGATATTTTCAGATGACGCAGATTCTCCGTTTGCAGAAACAGATACAATAACTTCCGTTGCTGGGCAGGGCGGAAGTGTTCCGAAGTTGGGACGTATATGCAATGAAAAATTAAAGTTCGTATTGAGAGACTCGATGTTTGCCCAGGATTGTCCCGGCCAGGAAACCCAAACCGTTCCGGGAGTAAACAACTCGTTTGAACGGTTTAATTTAAGTAGAGAGTCGAACTCTACAGCAGCAACCAGATAATCTCCGGGAGGCAGGATGAGACGTCCTGAAATGGGAAGCGTATACGACGCAGGGTCGAGGGTGGTGTAGGTCAGGGTATCTGTTCCTCCCATAATTTGGTTTGGAGTACCTCCTGCCATATCAAAAATAACCGCAGCTATGGTTTCATCAGCATACCCTCCATTGAATCCCATCGTTATAGAAGTAATCGTGTCACTGGCGTCGAGATGGAACATTTGTCCCAGATATCCGCTACTGATATTTGCCGAAATACCGATCTGACCATCTGTAATACTATTGTCCCTTGCGTAGGTACTATCTGAGATGATAATTGATGTAGCCAGGGAGTCATTTTGGCTGAAAAGATCGGTTTCGTCCACGGTTACATAGTAGATGAGGTTGAAAGTGTCAGCAACATCCGGAATAAATGAGGTCGTGGTTGTCAAAGAGGTAGTTGTATTTCCTGAAACGGATGTGGGCAGACTTGTAAAAGAAAATACCTGTGCATCGGAAGAATTATACACATCTACGTGAAGTGTAACGTTTGTGAGTGAGGAGGAACCATTGTTTGCTATATCAGCCTGTAAGGGAAAAGAAGTTACCTGAGGAAGAGGAACCATTGTGTATTCGGATAGAGGTGAAATAGCTGTTACTGCAGCATCAAAGGAAGCTATCTCCTCTACAATGACATTATCAATTGCCAGTAAAAATTTATCAGTGGAATTGTTACGGAAAGCAATCCAGATATTTTCTCCTGCAAAAGAAGAAAGATTCACCGTATGTGAGGTCCAGGTAGTATTTTCACTGGCAGTAGAGAAAACCAGAGTGGAAGAAGTAATTTGATTCCCAATATTACCGGGTCCTCCTGTTGGTCCAGCTGGTGCAGAACTTTGAGTCATTACATATACCTCGTATCCATCGGCAAAGTCAGGGTCATAAGCGACCGCATCCCAGGTCAATTTAGCATTTGCCGGCATAGTTCCGATGAGGGGTGTCCACATCCAGTCATCGGAAGTGCCTGTAGGTGAATACCAGGAGGTACTGAAAGCAACTGAATCGGATACGTTAAACTTATGATCTTCCCGTCTTATCCATGAATTGTTGGAAAAATAACTAAGACTGGCATCAGGGGTTTGGTTATCAACGTTGCGTAACGTCCACCCGGGAGGAAAGGAATAAGTTCCCGGACCACCTTCCGTGGCTCCGGGGATTTGATTAAAGTCTTCACTGAAAATGACTTGCGAGGTTGCATTTGTACTCAGAACAAATAAAATGATAATTGAAAAAAAATGTTTCATTTGAAAATGTTGGTTGTTATTGAATTGAAAATGAAGTAACAGATGTTCCTGAGTTCAGGAAGTAAAAACCTTTGGGGAGAGATAATTGAAATTTCTCGGTTTGATTGGTTACTGTAGTTTCCCACACACGTTCTCCGAGAGTATTAAAAATATGTACCGTTTTGTTTTCAGGGATAGTGGTAAAATGAATGGTAAATTCCCCGTTATTAGGGTTGGGATATAAAACAAAGTTACTGGTATTGTTTTCAGGTAATCCCACACTATTTATAACCATACATTCCGACGTATCCATACAGTCTTGTGTTGTTACAATTACTGCATAGCTCCCGTTTTCTGTAACGGTTAACGATTGATCGGTAGCACCATCAATAGGTAGTTCGTCACTACAATTAATCCACTGGTAAGTAGCATTTTCCTCGTTCGCTGTCATTGTAAGTCCTTCCGTTGATACAGAGAGATCAATTGCAGACACCGAAAGATTCAGTGTTATAATCGAGTCACAACCGTTTACAGAACCATTCTCAATGATGTAAGTAGCTGTTTGATTGTCTTCTGTGTAGGTAATTCCGTCTAACCAGGTGTAAGAATTACAGGCGTTAACGATATCCGTATAAGTACCATTTTGGTTAATGGTCAGATTAAGAGTCACGATTGAATCGCAACCATTTACAGAACCATTTGCAATTGTGTGAACGGCAGCGTTTGTACTTTCTGAATACGTAATCCCGTCAATCCATGTAAAAGATTCGCAGGCACTTACCTGATCCGTACCATAAGTGGGAGCATTGACAGTAAGGTCAAGGTAATTAATAGCAGGACATCCTACAGCATCTGTATATGAGAAAGTTGCTTCATTATTAGACTCAGAATAGACGATGTCATCACTCCAGGTGTAAGGTTCACATGAGAATTGGGTATCGATAGTATGTCTGATTCCGTCATTTTTATTTTCGGTCATTGTTCCCGCACCTGAAGTAACCCAGTTAGATGTTGTTCCGGTAAGACTGAAATTAGTGAGTGTTCCGTTGAAATTTCCGGTTAACTCAACCAATTGTGTAATTCCGGTATTATCACCTCCTGCAACACCGGAATTAAAGCTGTATGATGCAATAAGATCTGTCTGTGCTACTGTAAATACCGTATTCATTGATCCGACAATTTCACATTGACTACGAATTCGATTCCAAATGCGTAATTCATCGATCATTCCTTTGAAAATATGGTTTCCATCGGTTCTACTTCCGATTGTCATTAGGTTATTATTTCCCAGCGAAGAACTTCCTCCGTGAATAGTGTTTACCAATTCACCGTTTATATAACAGGTGATGACTCTTTCACTGGCATCCCAGGTAGTGGCTATGTGAGACCACTCTTCTGTTGGGATTTGTGTCATAGTATTGGCGCTGTAATAGGTTCCGTTAACACGGAGGAAAATGTAAGGAACATTTGATGAATTGACAAGAATAGAAATCATGTTATTGGCATCAAGCTGCGCGGAGAACGGGCGCTTGGCTGTAGAGGATGATTCAGGTTTTAACCACAATTCTACTGTAAAATCATTAGAAGAGATTGAATTGAAAAGAGAAGGAAGGTTGGCAGATACATAACCATTTGAAGCATCAAAATGTAATGCGTTTCCCTGTGTTTGTGCATGTAAAAAAAAGATGTTTGACATCAAAAAGGTCATGAATAAATTCAGTGTTTTCATCAGTGTATAATTTTATACTGCAAACCTAGTAGGTATACGACAGGAGGGGATGTAGGTATGTTGCGTATTCCTGTTTATATGTTGCAGAATTTCCTAACCCTTTGAATTCCTGTATTCACTGGGAGACTGATTGAATTGCTTTTTGAATAACCTCGAGAAATTAGCCGGGTCCGAATACCCATATTTGTAGCTGATTTCGGAGATGCTAAGATCGGTTTGTGTAAGATCTGATACAGATAGATCCAGACGTGTTTTTGTGAGCAAAGCTGTCGTGGACAGACCGGTCAGCTGTTTGATCTTTCTATGAAGTTGAGAACGACTAATTGCACATCGGTCGGCAACATCTTCAACGCTTAGATGTACGCCTTCCTCTTCACGAATTAGTGTTTCTATTTTTAGAATCAGGTTGTGTTTGGGAGCACTTTCTTTTTCGACACGATCAGAAGATTGAAATCTTTGTTGTAGCTTCAACTGTAACCTGATCTGATTCGCTACACGTAATACCAATTCTTCCGATTGAAAAGGTTTTGCAATATAATCATCAGCCCCCGACTGAAGCCCGCTGATCATACTGTCAAAAGAAGATTTGGCGGTCAACATAATTATAGGAACATGTTCTGTTACCGGATCATTTTTCAGTACTTTAAGAACTTCCAATCCATCTTTTCTAGGCATCATTACATCCGAGATAATAACGTCAGGAATCAGTGCAATTGCTTGTTCTATTCCATCTTCTCCATCAGTGGCTGTATAGAGTTCGTACCCTTCTTTTTCGAGAAGCAACTGAAGGAATAAACGTAAATCCGGATTGTCTTCAATGATCAATACTTTTGGTTTTTCTTCATTGGATTCAGAAGTAATGGCAGGATTTTGCTGAACAGGTTTTAGGGAATCAGAAGAATTACTAACGGTTGAGCTAAGGTTGACAGGTTCATAAGGGAAATATACCTTTACTGTCGTTCCCTGTTTAAGGACACTGTTGAGCTCGATTTTACCTTTCATAAGCTGTACTAATTCTTTTACAAAGGCAAGTCCTATTCCGGTTCCGGTTTCTTTACGCGTAGTTGTTGAATCGATCTGGTAGTATTTTTTGAAAATATTTTCCTGTTCACGCAGAGGGATTCCTATACCTGTGTCTGCAACAGTAATTACAATTTGTCCTTCCTCAAGCGAAGAGGTGATCGAAACGGAAGTATTCTCCGTTGAGTATTTAATGGCATTACTTACCAGGTTCGACAGAATTTTGAGAAGTTTGTCGCTATCCAGAGAGACAACCGTTTGTTCCATACGGTTTGTATAGGTCAGCCTGATGTTTTTGCCAGCCGCCAATGGAGTAAACATGTCCTTAATACCAGTTATAAAAAGAGGTAAGTCAGTTGGTTCGGGCGACAGACTCATTTTTCCTGCTTTTATACGGGAAAAATCCAGCACCTGGTTAACAAGGTGTAACATGTGCTCACCGTTTTTGTTAATGAGCTGTAAAAAAGCATTGGAACGATCAGTTTTTAATAACTCTTCAGCAGGTCCTTTAATCAGTGTAAGAGGAGTTCTGAACTCGTGTACAAGATTATGAATAAGATTGTCAAGGTATTCTTTCTCCCGTTTTACAAAAGTTACAGCTTTTTTCTTTTGATAGAAAGAAATAAATAGTATCAGTAAAGCGATCAGTAAAATAGAACTTCCGATCAGTAATACATTTCGTAAACTGACTACTTCATCCAGTTCTCTGGCAGCAGAAGAAATAATACCTTCTTTTTCCAGCGTGTACTCTTTTTCTAGTTCTTTTCGTAAAGAAGCCTTTTGTAATTCCGCATTATCGAGACTGTCTTTTAAAAGGAGTGTGTGTTCGTAATAAAACAATGCACTATCTGCCTGATGGATAGCTTTATAGTTTTTGTAGAGGCAGTTACACACGACCATCTCTACCTCAGGGTATTGAATTCTTTTGGCAATAGGCAGTGCCTCACGGCAAACACTAATCCCTTTGCTAAATTCTTTCTTTGCGTGAAGAACAAGCCCATAGTTCCCCATTGTACCGGGAAGCGCGAAATCAAATCCTCCGGTTTTCAGAAGTTGGATTGATTTCAGGTAATATTCTTCAGCTTCATCATTTTTACCTGTTTTCGAATAAGATGAGCCTATTTCGTTATAAATGGCATTTAGTATTTGAGCATTAAAATGTTCTTCAAAATAGACTTCTGATTTTTTTAAATAAAACAGAGCAGAGTCCGCCTGATCCAAACTATTGTAAGACCCTCCTAAATTCAACTCTTCAAAATGGATTTCTTCTGGATCACCCGATAAAACGGCAAAATTGTAGGCCTTTTTTCGTACGTCGAGAGCTTTTTGTTTTTCTCCCAACGAAACGTACAAAATAGAGAGGTTAGAATAGGTTTTGGCTAGTGTGAGATAGTTTTCGGTCTGTTCGAGTAGTTGAATGGCTTTGAAATAATAATCAATAGCATCGATACTTCTTCCGGAAACCGTATACACAGAAGCCAGTCCACTGTAGGCACTGACAATCTTTTCAAGGTCTGAGGTAGCGAAAAAATATTTTTCTGACCATCGGAAACAATTTCTTGCGAGGTCGGTGCGCCCTGAGTTCAGATAAGCCATTCCCAGAAAAACCATCGTCTGAAAAGCAGAATCCGGAGAGTCTGAATGAAGAAGGATCTCATTTTGCAAATGGTCCGCTTCTCTGTCAAAAGCTCCGATTTGTGAGTAAAAAGAAGCCGCTTTCTGATAGAATTTTTTTTGATCGTGTTGGTCATACGATTGGATCTGATTCCGAAAACTCTCAATGGACTGAAAAGCAGAATCCGGAGCAGTGGCTAGTTGTAAGAATGCTTTATTAATCAGGGAATCTATGGTGTCTGCTTTTGCCAGTGAAATCTGGATCAGTATCAGAAAGAGAAGAAAGGAAGCTTTACGAATCATACAATAATTTGACAGGAGGCAAAAGTATTCATTTTACAGCAAACAGCAGGGTGTTTCTATGTGAAATTGATGTTGTTTCAAATAAAAAAAGCGTTAAATTTTGAGAAGTTTTTTGTAAGAAAGAAAAGTCGCAGGTGATGAAATTTATGGTCTGGGTTTTAATGCTTATTTTCGTTACAAAATACAGACTTACAGTTATGGAAAAGGAAGAAGGAAAATTGACGTGGGATGACTTTATGAAAGTTGAAATGAGAGTGGGAACAATTATTGCAGCAGAAGAATTTAAAGAAGTTCGAAATCCGGCATATAAGATAGTTGTTGACTTTGGAGAGCTGGGAGAGCGAAAAACATCTGCACAAATTACTAAGCTCTATACTCCTGAAGAATTGATAGGACGACAAGTTGTCGCTGTGGTTAATTTCCCCAAAAAGCAGATTGCAAATATTATGAGCGAATGCCTTATACTTGGTGGAGTAGGAGAGAATAAAGAGGTGACTTTACTTCAACCGGAAAGAAGCGTGAAAAATGGTACAAGAATAGGATAACACAAGTAAAACAGGAATAATGAGGAGAATCCATCTTTTTGAATTTGAAGACCAGGAATGGTTTCCCGGGTTTTTACGGGACTATATGACGGATTTCCTGCAGTTTTTGTCTAATAAGGCAAAAGTTTATAAACCGATTATTCCGTTACTGGCAGAAAAGATCAGAAAAAGTGGGGAAAATGAGGTGTTGGATCTTGCTTCCGGAGGGGGAGGAGGATTACTTTGGTTAAATGAGGAACTAAAGAAAGAAATTCCTGATTTGAAGATCACGCTTACAGATTACTATCCAAATCTTTCTGCATTTGAACAAACAAAAAAGGTAGCTGATAATTTTTACTCTGTTGATTATCCGGTTGATGCCCGTAAAGTCCCGGATCACTTAAACGGATTCAGAACTCAGTTTTTGTCTTTCCATCACTTCAAACCGGATGATGCCAGGCAGATTTTAGCGAATGCAGTGGAAAGTAACAGTTGTATAGCTGTATTTGAGGCACAGGGACGAAATGTGCCCAGTGTGTTGGCGATGCTTTTTTCTCCATTAAGTGTTTTGTTTACAACTCCTTTCATTCGCCCGTTTAAATGGGGACGAATTCTCTTTACCTATCTCATTCCGGTTGTACCTCTTTGTGTACTTTGGGATGGCGTTGTTTCCAGTTTCCGTACGTATTCCGTAAAAGAAATGCAGGAAATGGTCAGTGAAGTCGATCCTACTAATCAATATAATTGGGATATTGGTATGATCAGAAAAGGAGGAGGATTGTTTTACCTTATTGGTCTGCCGAAAAATAAGTAACGGTTTCTGATCGATTAAGCCTGTTTCAAATTGTTTATCTTTAGAGGATGAAGCTATTCCTAGCTGTGTTTTTGTTGTTGTTTTGTCATTGTACGGGAAACGCACAGACAAACGGAGAGTTGATCTCTAAACTTCCTGTAAATCTGGAAGAGACAGATGTCTGGCCACGCATTTCAAAAGAAGAACAGTTACTTCCTGAGTTCGCTTACTTAAACGAATTGAACTTTTCCTTTATCGTATACAAAAGTGATTCAGCTCGCGTAAAGGGTTTTATGATTGAACCCCGTGAGGAAGGAACATATCCTTTAGTAATATTCAACAGAGACGGCTACCGGAATTATGGCAGACTTACGTTGATGACTCTGATACGATTTGCTGCTGAAATAGCATATAGCGGTTACATTGTGATGGCTTCGGACTACAGGGATGAAGATGCGTATGGAGGACAGGAACTTAACGATGTTCTGAACCTGATCAGGATCGGAAAGAAGTTGGAGAATGTTATCCCGGAAAAAACAGGAATGCTGGGTTGGTTCAGAGGAGGCATGATGACCTATCTGGCACTAAAAGAAAGTCACGAAATCACTACAGGTATTGTCGTAAATGGAATCACGGATTTAGCCGGTATGCCCGGATTGGAAACAACTGTTTTTTCGCAAATTCCAGAATACCAATTGTGTAGAGATACATTTTTTCGGACACGATCGGTAAAGAATTGGCCTGAAAAATTATGTAGTAAGAGTAGTCTTTATTTAATTTGCGGAAAACAGGACTCCAGGGTTAATTACTCAGGGACATTAAATCTGGCGAAACAATTAGATTCCTTATACTACGATTACAAACTGGATGTTTTTGATGCAGATCATTTTTTTCATGGGGACAAGAAAGTACTGAATACAGCAATTATAACCTGGTTGGACGAAAGGTTAAAATCATTACCAGAGCGTAAAGTTTCCATCACGATTGATGATGTTCCCAACACAAAATTGTATCGTGAAACCGGAAAAACAGAACTCTTACGAAAGCTGGATTCTTTAGAAATTCCTGTGGCGATTTTTAGTAATGAGGAAAAGCTGGTCATTGAAAAAGATACTGTGGATGAAAAGCCTTTAGAGGACTGGATTGGCAAGGAGTATGTAACAGCCGGAAACCATACCTATTCTCATTTGCGTTATTCGGAAACCGATTACACGGATTTTATAAAGGATATTGAAAAAGGAGGAGAATGGTCAAAATCAATTACCAGAGAATATGGTAAAACGCTTTCGTATTTTCGTTTTCCATTCAATGATCTGGGGAAGGATTCTGTGGCACAGATCCGGTTGAAACAATATCTGGATAGTACCGGGTATAAGCTCGCTCCCTATACCGTTGAAAGTGCTGATTGGATGTACGATGCCGTCTATGAATATTATCTTCGTCAAAATGATACGATTGCTGCAGAAAGGATCGGACAACTTTATGTGAGCGAAACTGTTCGGTTGTTTGACTTTTATGACTCCCTTGCCGGAGAGCAGTATGGACGGATAATTAACCAAATCTATTTATGCCATGATAACCGGTTAAATGCTGATTTCTTTTCATTGCTTTTTAGTAGATTGAAAGCGAGAGGGTACACGTTTATCTCTCTGGACGAAGCGCTTTCAGATCCCGTTTATGAACAGGAAACGTTTTATTTTGGAAAATGGGGATTCTCCTGGTTGTATCGTTGGATGAAAAGTAAAGAAGAACGAACAAGAATTATGAGAAGTGAACCCGCAGGTATACAAATCCTTGAAGAATATAACAGAATAAAATAACAACAGTATGGGAGCTGTTGTGATAAATTAGGAGGTAATACAATGAAAAAGAAAAGTAAGATCGTGACGGGAATATTGTTTCTTTCCCTTTTTACATTGGTAGCATGTAAGGATTCGACAGGGTCGTCGACTACTGGAGAGGGTATCGTCTCTCCGGGAGAAGCTATCGATGTTTCAGATTTTGATAGTCTCGACATTGATTATCAATTACAAGGAGAGTGTTACGCTTTTAGTAGTGAGAAAAATGAACAACCATCAAACGGAGAATGGCATTCACCGAACAGACCATTGAAGACAAATGGTAGATTCACAAAGGGTAAATTATATTTAGTTGCAGAAGAACAACCTGTTAAATACGGAGATACGGATCTAGTAGGATATAAGTTATACCTTGTAAATACAACGAACAAGAAAGCCGTTTTTTGGGTGCAGGATAGCCGGTTATCTATTATAACAGAGGTGGTGGATGAATACGGTAATTGGAAACCGATTACGTATCTTCCTTCCAGTTTTTGTGGAAATAGTTATCATACAATCACGTTGGATAAAAATGAATATTGGGAGTTTGTACAACCCGTATATACTGGGGAGTTCGAAACAAAATTGCGTTACCGCTTAGACGGACAAGAAGACGGACAAATTATTATATCAAATGAAATTGCAACACAGATTAATCCGGGGCAAATGAACCCTGAACGAAAGGAGGGAAATAGAGGAGGGGGAAACCTGATGGATCCTTATTCGTTGTAGAATAGAGGAATGTCTACTCTTCCGAAATTACGTAAATATCTTCATTGGGTTTGCGGAATAACCGTTCTTCACGGGCAAAGCGTTCCAATGCGTCGTGGTCATTAAGAATAGATTGCATATCAGCAACTTCTTCCAGTTTGGACTGCATTTCTTCTTTTTCTGCTTCCAGTTGTTGCAATTTCCTATGTTTGGAATAGAGCATAAACACATCGACATCATCCAGAAAAACAACGTAAACAACAAATAAAGTACCTACCAAAAGGTATTTGTTGCGAAACGGACGTATGTATTTCTTGATCTGCATACACCAAAAGTAAGTAAAATAGATTGTGTTCGATACGGCAGGGAATCAGATGTTATTCACAGAAAAGTGTGAAGACAGAAAAAGCGGACATGTTTCCATATCCGCTTTCCTGTATATTATATCTGCAATTATCCTAAGAAAGGATAGCGATAGTCTGTTGGTGGAACAAAAGTTTCCTTAATTGTTCGGGCAGAAACCCAACGTAACAGATTCAGTGAGGCACCGGCTTTATCGTTCGTTCCCGAACCGCGGGCACCACCAAATGGTTGTTGTCCTACAACTGCACCTGTTGGCTTATCATTAATGTAGAAGTTTCCTGCTGAGTTTTCAAGTAACTTCACAGCCAGATTTGTGGCATAACGATCATTCGAGAAAATAGCTCCCGTAAGTGCGTAATCAGAAGTTCCGTCTACCAGACGAAGTGTTTCTTCAAATTGATCCGCTTCGTATACATAAATCGTCAATACAGGACCAAAGATTTCTTCGCACATGGTTCTGAATTTCGGATTGCTTGTCAGAATTACAGTAGGTTCAATAAAGTACCCTTTTGATTTATCGTAGTTCCCTCCTGCAATAATTTCGGCATCCGGCTGGTCTTTAACGTAATCAATGTAAGACGAAATACTGTCAAAAGCTTTCTCGTCAATAACTGCGTTGATAAAGTTGGAAGTATCTGACGGAGCTCCCATTTTGAATGATTTCAGGTCAGCAAGCAAGTATTCTTTCACATCTCCCCAAATGTTGTTCGGAATGTATGCCCGTGAAGCAGCAGAACATTTTTGTCCCTGGAACTCAAACGCTCCTCTTGAAAGGGCTGTAGCAACCTCTTTTGCATTCGATGATTTGTGGGCAACAACAAAGTCTTTTCCACCCGTTTCTCCAACGATTCGTGGATACGAACGGTATTTATGAACATTTGATCCAATGGTTTTCCATAGACTTTGGAAGACAGAAGTAGATCCCGTAAAGTGAAGACCTCCGAAGTCACGGTGGTTGAAAACAACCTCTCCCGCAACACTACCTCTGGTGGTTACCATATTGATCACACCATCAGGAAGACCGGCAGCCTTGAAGATATCCATGATTACTTTTGCCGAATAAATTTGTGATTCGGCAGGTTTCCATACCACAACATTCCCCATCATAGCCGGAGCTGCAGAAAGGTTAGCGGCTATAGAAGTAAAGTTAAAAGGAGTAATTGCGAAAACAAAACCTTCCAATGGACGATACTCAAGACGGTTCCATGTTCCGGGTAATGATTCCGGTTGCTCACGGTATATTTGCGTCATATACTGTACGTTGAATCGGAAAAAGTCAACCAACTCACAGACCGCATCAATTTCAGTCTGGAAAACATTTTTTGACTGAGCAAGCATGGTTGCAGCATTCATCTTTGCACGGAAAGGTCCTGCCAGAAGATCTGCAGCTTTCAGGAAAATAGCAGCACGTTCTTCCCATGGCAGATTAGCCCATGCTTCTCTGGCTTTCATTGCAGCATCAATAGCCATTTCAACGTGAGAAGCGTCACCAATACTGGCGTGCCCCAATACTTTAGCATGTTCATGAGGAGGACTTAGTTTCTTCTTATTATCTGTACTGATCTCTTCTCCACCAATATACATAGGAACGTGAATAGGTTCCTGGTTGTACATCTCGTTATAAACGGCCAGTAATTCTTCTCTTTCCGGACTTCCCGGAGCATAGGACTTAACCGGCTCGTTTTTCGCGACAGGTACATTAAATATTCCGTTTGCCATAATTCTGTTTTTTCACAAAAATAAGCGTAATCATTGAATAAACAAGTTACTTTTGTCACAGAATACTCCCCGCAGTTGCAGAACAGGAAGAGAAAGGTGAGGGGGAGGAATCTGAAAAGCACAAATACCTGTTTTGAAAAAAAATCGTACGTTTGAAGAAACGAAGTAACTGCATGTACTCAACTAGAATCTTTATTTTTCAACTGATTCTTTTCTTTAGTGTTTTACCTGTCCTGGGACAGCCGAGAATCAATAAGGATAGTTTATACGCTGAGATTGAACGTAAGGATCTCATCAACGTGGAAGCGTATGAAAAACTGTTGGCACATTATGCGAAAAATGAACCAGAGCGATTATTTCTGTTAAGTAAAGAGTTGCTGGAACGGGCTGTGAAAGAAGGAGACGAACCTGCCGAAATGATAGCCTATTTTTACATTGCCGACTATCATAGCGAAAGAGGAAATCATAAATTGGCGTTGGAAAATCTGCACCGTGCCCGGAAATACTACGAAAAACATGAGTCACAGAAAGATCTGGTAGATGCGTATAACGGTATTGGTAATGTTCATTTTCGGAGAGGAGAAGTGCGCGAGGCGATCAGTTGGTACCTTAAATCAATGAATGAGGGGAGTGAGCTGGAGGACATCTGGATGTCGAATCTTGCAAAATTGAATCTGGGAAGAAGTTATATTCAGATCAAAGATACACTGAAAGGAGAAGCATTGATTCTGGATTACATCAAAGAAGTTCGGGAGTTGGATCGTACCACTGAACTGGCGAACGCCTATAACGTGTTAGGAGGATACTACCAGGGAATAGGGGATTTTGAGTTAGCAGATTATTACTTTAATGAGGCGCTGGTTATTTCTATGACGAATGGAGATAAACGAAATGTAGCCCATAGTTACAACAATTTAGCCATCAGTTATTTTTTTCAGGAGAAAGAAGAGTTGTCCAAAGCCTATTTTCAGAAAGCCCTCAAGAGTCGTCTTGAAATAGGAAATCTTCTTCATATAGCCGAAAGCTATTATAACCTGGGAGACTGGTTCTTTTTTCAGGGAATGTTAGACAGTGCTTCAGTGTATTACCATAAATCATATGATGTTGGTGTTGAGGCAGACTCGTACAGTTCTAAGGCAGATGCTTTAATGGCTCTTACCGAAGTGGAAAAACAGCGGAAGGGATTTGATAAGGCATTAGATTATTATGAAGAATATGTTGACTTAAAGGAACAACAATTTTTATCAGCCACACAAGAAGATATCGCTGCGCTGGAGTTCGACCGGATGATGTCGGAAAACAAAAAAGATAAAGCTTTCCTCAGGCATTCCCAGAAAAGCGAAGAACGGTATTTCAGTGCAGAAGTACGCAACAAATGGTTGATTCTGTTTTCGATTGCGGCTTTAACAATTATTATCATTGTTTTACTCGTTCGGTTGATCAATGAAAAGAAATCCGCAGAGAGAAATAAACAGATACTGATGAACAGGCAGGAGCAGCTGACAAAGACATTTGAAGAATCTCTTGCCGGAATCAAAAAAGAGGCAGCCAGAAAATATGATTTATTATTCGCAAATGATCCGGTTGAACGGTTCTCAGATACCCGACTCTATGCATTAGGGGATGAAAGACTGGCGATTACAAGGCAGCTTCGTATTAGCCCGGATCGGGTGTTTTGTTGGATGGGAGAACAGGATGAATTGACTTCGTTGCTTTTTCTTCGGTTCCTGCAAAAAAACAGTTTACGACTTGCAGATCCTGATAATATAGATGAGGTATTGATGGAGCAATCGCTTATTGATAGATGCGGAGTAGCCTGGTTTTTTTATAACACAGAGGAGAAGAAGGTTGAGATGAGTTCCGGTGTTGTTTTTTGTAAAAAGGGTCGGGTTATTTCAAGGGAAGATAGTGTAGAAGGAGATTATCTCATTACAGATAGAGAAACCTGGGAAAGAAACGGAGAAATCGTTCAAAAACTGGAACAGGGAGTACTACAACTGAAAGATTTCTCACACGAGATGATAAACAACAGTGCAAAAGATCTTTTGTCTGCTTCTGTACTTGAGAAAAACGTTTTGTTTTTCTTGAAAGGAGAAGAATAGGACTAATTATACTTGCCGGGAAAAACAAGGTGAAACTGCGGTACATTCACTTTAAATGTTTCTTTGGTAAGCATATTTTCAAACGTATAATACCCTTCCATATATCCCATTTCGGAATTCAGATCACATCCCGAAGTATAATGGTAAACTTCTCCAGGTTGTAATTCAGGTTGATTCCCGATCACTCCGTCGCCTTCTACAATCCGGAAAGGATTAAGAGAATCATAAATATGCCAGCATCGCTTCAGAAGCTTAACCGGGAAATTATTCCTGTTTTCGATAGAAATCCGGTAATGAAAATAGTATACGGATTCGTTTACTTTTGAGAAGTCAGGACGGAACTGCGGCTGAACACTTATCTTGACTCCTTCTGTAATGGCTGTATGTAATTTCATTTTTTCGCTTTATAGATGGTGGTGCAACTAATATAACGTTAAAACTTCATACTTAGTTTGCCTGTTAACAAAAAAAAGATCAAAACAGGTTGGGGAAAAGCAGTAGACAAACCGGATAGATGTTCGTGAAAAACGCTGTGTTCTAAATAGAAAGAAGAGATGGGATTTATCGTACAAATAAGGGAATGTATCGAAGGTTATTTTGTTTTTTTACAGGACGTGCCGAACTGAAAATGAAAGCATATAATTTAGAATTATTCTAAATTAATATTTGATGTACTCTAAGTCACATAATCCGAGCCCTAAACGAAACAATTTTATAAATTTGCCTTTCGAATTTTAATAGGTAATTCGCATGTCCAAGACTATTAGACTAAAGAAAGGTTTGGATATCAGATTAGTAGGCGAGGCTGAGAAGGTGACAGCTAATGCGCCAATTTCTGATTTCTATGCTGTGAAACCATCCGATTTTCACGGTATGACTCCAAAGATGGTTGTTAAACCCGGTGAAAAGGTAAAGGCCGGTACAGTGATTTTCTTCGATAAGTACAACGAGCAGATTAAGTATGCTTCTCCGGTTAGTGGTGAGGTTACTGAAGTGGTTCGTGGTGAAAAACGAAGAATTCTGGAAGTAAGAATCAAAGCTGATTCGGAAATGCAATACGAAGAGGGACGTTCAATGGACCCCGCTTCTATGTCTTCCGAAGAAGTGAAAAGCGTGATTCTGAGCTCAGGATTGTGGCCGATGATTAAACAGCGTCCTCTGGACATTGTAGCTAACCCGGATAACGATCCGAAAGCGATCTTTATATCCGCTTTCGATTCGGCACCACTTGCCCCGGATTATGACTTTGTACTGCATGGTCAGTCGGAGTACTTCCAAAAAGGGCTTGATGTTATTTCCAAACTGACAAAAGGAAAAGTTCATTTGGGAATGAATGGAAGTACACGTCATGACGAGGCGTTTACAGGTGCTAAAGGCGTTGTGCAGGATAAATTTGTTGGTAAGCACCCTGTAGGAAATGTAGGGACACAAATACACCATGTTGACCCGATCAACAAAAACGAATTTGTTTGGGTGATCAATCCACAGGATGTGATGATCATCGGACGTTATTTTGCCGAAGGTAAGTTTGATCTTACTAAACTGGTTGCTTTGACCGGTTCAGAAGTGAAAACTCCCAAATATTACCGTGTGATAAGCGGTGCTACTGTAAAAAGTATCGTGGACGGCGGATTGAATGACGGTGAGAACCGAATTATTTCCGGTAATGTACTTACAGGTGAAAACATAGGACAGGATGGATTCATTGGTTTCTATGATAATCAGATAACAGTTATTCCTGAAGGAAATGAAATGAAATTCTTCCTGACAAAAGGATGGCTGGGGCTTGGATTTGACAAGTTTTCAAATTCTCGTCTTTTCCCTACTTTCCTTACTCCGAACAAGAAGTTCCGTTTGGATACGAATACAAATGGAGAGGAAAGAGGGTTTGTTGTAACAGGAGAAATGGAAAAAGTATTCCCGTTTGATATTTACCCGATGCAGTTGATCAAAGCGTCTATGACGAATGATATTGATCTGATGGAAAGTCTGGGTATTTATGAAGTGGCTCCTGAAGACTTTGCGTTGTGCGAATATGTTTGTACATCGAAAATTGAAATTCAGGAGGAGATTCGAAAAGGATTGGATCTGATCAAAAAAGAATGTCTCTAAAATAATTGTTGAACTAAAAAGACGTAGAAAGTGAAATTTCTGGAAAAGAAAGTTAAAAGTATGGAGCCGATTTTCGCGAAAGGCGGAAAGCTAGAGAAGCTTCATTACGTGTATGATGGTCTTGCGACTTTCCTTTTTACTCCGGCTACAACCACAAAACGTGGAGCGCATATTCGTGACGGAGTAGATTTGAAGCGAACAATGTTTATCGTTGTTATGGCCCTTGTACCTGCATTGTTATTCGGAATGTATAATACAGGACACTGGCACATGGTGGCAGAATCCGGTAATATGGATTTACCCTATCTGAATGATTTCGGAGCAAAATTACTGTACGGATTGATCAAAGTACTTCCGATGGTAGTAGTTTCTTACGCTGTCGGACTGGGTGTGGAGTTTATATTCTGTACCATTAAAGGTCACCCGATTCACGAAGGATTCCTTGTGTCAGGAATGCTTATTCCATTGGTTATGCCGGTGGAGGTTCCACTATGGATGGTAGCTGTAGCAACTATTTTTGCGGTAGTGATCGGGAAAGAAGTATTTGGAGGAACAGGAATGAATATTCTGAATGTGGCATTGACTGCCCGTGCGTTCCTTTTCTTTGCTTACCCGACGTCTATGTCAGGAGATAAAGTATGGATGGGTGGTCAGGAAGCTGACGGATTCTCAGGAGCGACTTTCCTTGGAGATGCTGCATCGCTGGTGTCCGACTCGCCCACCGTGGATGGTGCCACCGGTTTGATGGACAAATTCTCAGCTATGGATTCCTTTATCGGAATTATCCCTGGATCTATCGGTGAGACATCTGTGATTGCTTGTTTAATAGGTGCTGTTATTTTGATCGCTACAGGAGTAGGAAGCTTACGAGTTATGCTTTCGTTTGCTCTTGGTGGTTTAGGAATGGGATACCTGTTCAATCTGATTGGTCCCGGATTAGGGAATGAGTACATGCAGATTCCTGCATATATGCATTTATTGGTAGGTGGATTTGCTTTCGGAGCAATTTTCATGGCTACAGATCCTGTTACAGCTGCTCAAACAGCAACAGGGAAAATCTGGTACGGAGTTTTCGGAGGTATGCTTGCAGTAATGATTCGTGTATTGAACCCGGCATATCCTGAAGGAGTAATGTTGGCGATTCTGTTTATGAACGTTATGGCTCCTCTTATTGATCACTACGTTGTGCAAGTGAATATTAACCGTCGTTTAAAACGTCTTAAAACAGCATAGTCATGGCAATGAATAAAGAAAGTAACGGATATATTTTTGGTTTTACCATTGCGCTTGTAGCTGTAGTGGGAACTATTCTGGCTTCGATCTCTATGGGGTTGAAGGAAAAGCAGACGATGAATAACGTGGTTAAGAAGAAAATGGATATTCTTGCTGCTATTCAGGTCGAAAGTACACGAAAGAATGCAGATGATGTTTACGATAAATACATTACTTCCAGTCTTGTTATCAATAAGGACGGAGAAGCACTGGATGGAGAAGTAGCATTTGATGTCGATGTGAAAAAACAACACAGAGATAAGACACTTACGGAAGAGATGAAGAAGTACCCGCTTTACTTCGCAGAGAAAGAAGGGGAGAAACTTTTGATCATTCCGGTTGTAGGAAAAGGTCTTTGGGGACCCATCTGGGGATATGTAGCCTTGAAAGATGATATGCGAACTATCTACGGTGTAAGCTACGATCACAAGTCTGAAACTCCGGGATTGGGAGCTGAAATCAAGCAGAAATTCTTTACGGATCGTTGGTTGAATGAAACAATTGCCGATGCCTCATTAAACTTTACACCAATCGTTGTTGTAAAGGATGGTTCAGGAGCAAATCCTCAGAAAGTAGATGGAATCACAGGTGGTACTATTACTTCTAAAGGAGTAGAAGAGATGATGAACCGTACAATGGGGATTTACATAAACTATTTTAAAACTGTTAAATAAGCCGGATTATGAGTGAAGTAGCAGAAAAGATCAAAGCGCCGAAAGAACCGCTTTTTTCGAAAAAGAATAGAAAACTGGTAACAGAGCCACTTTCGGATAACAACCCGATTACAATTCAGGTATTGGGAATTTGTTCGGCCTTGGCGATTACAGTACAGGTTGAACAGGCGGTAGTAATGTCTGCTTCCGTACTGTTTGTATTGGGGTTAGGAAATATGGTTATTTCTTTGCTTCGAAACCTGATTCCCTCACGTGTACGTATTATCGTGCAGTTGGTGGTTGTAGCATCGCTGGTAATTATTGTAAACGAGGTATTGAAAGCTTTCCTTCCGGATGTTTCGGAGAAGTTATCCGTTTTTGTCGGATTGATCATTACCAACTGTATTATCATGGGACGTTTTGAAGCATTTGCAATGGCAAATAAACCCTGGCCTTCTTTGATGGACGCCTTTGGTAACGGACTTGGATATGCATGGATTCTGGTTGTAGTTGCAGTTGTCAGAGAGCTGTTTGGATCAGGAACTCTTTTTGGTTTGCCTATTTTTGGAGACTACATAGAAGGAAATGGATTGTATTCAATTGGTTATGTAAACAACAACATGATGATTTTGCCTCCTATGGCACTGATCGTTGTGGGAGTAATCATTTGGATTCAACGTTCACGAAACAAATCATTAATCGAGGAGCACTAGACTTCGTTAAAGAAAAAGTAATATGGAAAGTACATTAGATATTTTTGTAAAAGCCATTTTCTCGGAAAATATGATTTTCGCATATTTCCTTGGAATGTGTTCTTACCTGGCTGTCTCGAAAACAGTAAAAACGGCAGTAGGTCTTGGTGCAGCTGTTATTTTCGTATTGGGAATTACAGTTCCGATTAACTATTTACTAGAGAATTATATCCTGAAAGAAGGTGCATTGGAATGGATTAACCCTGAGTGGGGAGTGAATGGTTCCAGTACAGTTGATTTATCCTTCCTTTCATTTATCATGTTCATTGCGGTAATTGCTTCAATGGTACAATTGGTAGAAATGATCGTTGAGAAGTTTGCCCCAGCACTTTACGGTGCATTAGGGATCTTCCTTCCGCTGATCGCTGTAAACTGTTCGATTCTTGGAGGTGCCCTGTTTATGCAGGATCGTCAGTATTCGACAATTACAGACGCTACAGCGTTCGGTCTGGGGTCAGGAATTGGGTGGTTTATAGCAATTGTTGCTATTGCTGCAATTCGTGAGAAAATCAAATACTCTCATGTTCCTGCACCGCTAAGAGGATTGGGAATTACTTTCATCCTGACAGGGTTGATGGGAATTGCCTTCATGAGTTTTATGGGAATCGAATATTAACAGTACAACGGAATTAATAATGGGATTAACAGTAGGAATAACGGTAGCAGTCTTTTTGATCGTAGTACTCTTGTTAGTAAGCGTACTTCTTTTCGCAAAGGCTAAACTTTCACCGTCAGGAAAAATTAAAATTACAATTAACGGCGAGCGTACTCTGGAAGTAGACGGAGGAGGAACGTTGTTAGGTACATTAGGTAGCCAGGGAATTTTCCTTCCATCCGCGTGTGGTGGAGGTGGAACCTGTATTCAGTGTACTTGTCAGGTACTTTCAGGAGGAGGAAACATCCTTCCTACGGAAGAACCACACTTTTCACGTAAGCAAATTGCTGATAACTGGCGTTTGGGATGTCAGGTGAAGGTAAAAGAAGACATGGAAATCCATGTTGAAGAAGAAGTATTGGGAGTTAAAGAATGGGAAGCAACAGTTGTTTCCAATTACAACGTGGCATCTTTCATTAAAGAGTTTATCGTTGAGATTCCCGAAGATATGGATTACAAACCGGGTGGATATATCCAGATTCGTATCCCGGCTTGTGAAGTACCTTACTCTTCAATTGATATTACAGCACACCCTGAAGAACATCCGGGAGAACCTGAGAAATTCAAAAAAGAGTGGGATAACTTCAACCTTTGGCCGCTGGTTATGAAAAATGATGAGGATGTCGTGCGTGCCTACTCAATGGCTTCGTACCCGGCAGAAGGACGTCGTGTCATGCTGAATGTTCGTGTGGCTACTCCACCATGGGATCGCGCACGTAACGGATGGATGAACGTGAATCCGGGAGTTGCCTCTTCGTATATTTTTGCGACAAAACCAGGTGATAAAGTAATCGTATCAGGACCTTACGGTGAATTCTTCATCAACGAGTCAGATGCTGAAATGCTTTACATCGGTGGTGGAGCTGGTATGGCACCTATGCGTTCGCACTTGTACCACTTGTTCCGTACTGTGAAAACAGGACGAAAAGTAACCTATTGGTACGGTGGTCGTTCGAAACGAGAACTATTCTACATTGAGCATTTCCGTGCACTGGAGCGCGATTTCCCGAACTTTAAGTTCTACATCGCATTGTCAGAGCCACTTCCGGAAGATAACTGGAAAGTGAAAGAAAGTACAGAAGCGGAAGGAGACGGATTTGTTGGATTCATTCACCAGGTTGTGATTGATCAGTATCTGACAAAACACGAAGCACCGGAAGATATAGAATTCTATTTCTGCGGACCTCCGATGATGAACAACGCAGTTGTTAAAATGTGTTCGGATTGGGGTGTTCCTGACGAGAACGTTCGTTTTGATGACTTCGGAGGATAAAAAGAAATTACAAATACGTAATACAAGGGAAAGCTGCTTTAGGGCAGCTTTTTCTTTTGGATGAAAGCGGAAACCAAAAATTATTTTATTTTCGTAGTCGCATCCTTATATACTATGGCAAATATTAAGCAGATACTTGAATACCTCAAACTAGACGGAGACGTAGATGATTTTGAGATTATTCACAAGAATATTGAAAAAGACATCATCTTTAAAGGAACCAACCTCTGGATTCTTGTTTTTGCCATAATCGTGGCTTCTGTCGGTCTGAATATGAATTCAACGGCAGTGATTATCGGAGCCATGCTTATCTCTCCGCTGATGGGACCTATCAACGGGATGGGATATAGTATTGCGACGTACAACTTTCCTTTGTTCCGGAAAGCCATTAAAAATTTTGGGTTTGCGGTAGGTGCCAGTTTGGTGGCGAGTACAGTGTATTTTGCCATCACGCCTATTTCAACAGCACATTCGGAATTATTAGCACGTACAAGTCCTACAATTTATGATGTGCTCATTGCCCTTTTTGGAGGTTTGGCAGGTATTGTAGCCATCAGTAGTAAACAAAAGGGAAATGTGATTCCCGGAGTGGCGATTGCTACCGCCCTGATGCCACCGCTTTGTACAGCGGGTTACGGACTGGCTACGGGACAGTTTTATTACTTTTTCGGTGCTTTTTATCTCTTTACGATTAACACTGTATTCATCGCAATCTCAGCGATGGTAGTTTCACAGATTTTGAAATTCCCAATTCGTACGTTGGTAGATACGAACAGAAAATCGGTGGTGAACCGTTGGATTTCAGTGGTGATTGTGGTAACTATTATCCCCAGTATCTATTTCGGATACGGACTGGTACAAAAGGAAAAGTTTATTGATAATGCGACCAAATTTGTAAATAATGTTCTTGTATTTGAAGGAAACTTTCTGATCAAAAATGTGGTGGACGGAGACCGGAGAGAAGTTACACTGGTATATGGAGGTAATGCACTGACAGACGAACAAAAGCTAAAGATTCGCATGAAAGCCGCTGATTTCGGACTTGATCGTTCCAGTATACTGGTTGAGCAGGGGGTGGCTTTTGATAAAGGAGATCCTTCGGTGCTGCAGGTGGAACGTCTCAAAGCAGAGATGATCTCGCAAAACGAAAAACTCAAAGAGAAAGACGCAGAGATTAACGTATTAAAAACCCGGAACGATATCGGGAAAGAATTGTTGGCTGAAATAAAAACAATTTATCCGAAAACAGACGTTTGTATCTACTCGGAAGCAACCAAGTTTACCGATTCACTTCGCAATTCGGAACAACTGGCACTGGTCGTGTTTCATTCGTATTCGGAAGAGTATACAGCTGAAGAGAAAAACCAGATCAGGAAATGGATCCGGCAGCGTTTGAAAACTGAAGCGATACGCGTTTATTTCTATTACTAGGTAGTTGTAATTTGGGATATGACAATCCCTTTGTTTACACAACCTTTTGTCTGATTCTTATTTTATTAGTAACTTGTTCGCACCAACTGAACAGTTACACGATGAAAACAAATCAAAAAGTAATCCTGCATCAGTATGGATTGATTCTACTGATGCTCTTTGTTCTGGGAGTGATAATGACTTCCTGTTCGAAGGACGAGGCAAGCTCCCAGGAGGAGTTACCCGAACTGACAAGTGAAGGAAAGAATACCTTTGGCTGTCTGGTAAATGGTGAAAAATGGGTAGCCTATACTTCCTTTACGATTGGTGGACCAATTGCCCTGGAAGGAACCTATAATCTTTCAACCCGCGGATTTTATATTACAGCTACCAGAGACCTGGATGATCAGAATAAATTTGAGACCATTCGTTTCGGAATACAGAATCTGACATCGGCAGGGGGATATGATATGGCCGCTACGCATCTGGTGACAAGAGGATTTACCGATTATGCGGGCAATTATTCCTGTTCAATGTACTATGTGGATACGACATTGGTACACAACGTGTTGATTACAAAGTTTTCGCATGCGGAGGGGGTGATATCCGGCATTTTTAATATGGATCTCATCAACTCTGCCTGTCCGGAGGATACGTTGCGGATACGACAGGGGCGGTTTGACTGGAGTATGGTAATTTTTAATTAACGAACGGGAAGTTCTATGCTCCGGATTGTATTCAAAAAGACGACGGAATAACAACTGTAATGGAGTATACAGTAAGAATGTTTTTATACTTTTTTGTAAAAAAATAGAGAAATAATAAGCGCAATTAAATACTTTTCTCTATATTAGCTGTACTACCCATGTACCTCCTATGAAATACCCATACGTACATACGATCTGTAGAAAAATGATATTCCTGATAGTAGGGGGTGTGATGTTGTGTGGAGTGGGATGCAAAAAAGAGGTTGCAGATCCTGATTCCTCTAACCCAAATGTATTACCGTCTTTAACCCACGAAGGAAAAAACACCTTTGGCTGTTTGGTGAATGGCGAAGTGTGGGTAGCTTACAGATCTTATAAAGTTGGAGGAGGAGTGTCTTTAGATGGTTATTATGATTCTCAAACAAAATATTTTCAATTAGTTGCCTCAAGAAGAGTAGAAGATGAAAACAGGTTTGAATCGATTAAATTATTATTAGATAGTTTAACTTCTGATGGGGTATATAATATGAGGGTAAATCACTTGTCAACAAAGGGACTTACTGATTATTTAGGTAATTATAACTGTTCTAGATATTATTATGATACCACATTAGTTCATCAGGTTAGTATTGAAACGTTTTTACCTGAACAGGGCATTATTTCAGGTACGTTTGAAATGGATTTGATTAATCCTTCCTGCCCGGGAGATACGATAAAAATCCGGGAAGGCCGCTTCGATTGGCGCATGACCGTGTATTAATGTAAAAGAAATGAATAGAATTAGATACATATTCTTTTCTGTACTACTGTTCCTGATAGGTGCAGGAGTTCTTTCCTGCAAAAAAGAGGTTGCAGATCCTGATTCCTCCAATCCGAATGTATTGCCACCCTTAACCCATGAAGGAAAAAATACCTTTGGGTGTAAGGTGAATGGTGAAGTGTGGGTAGCTCAAATGCCTTTTTCAGTTGGAGGAGCTAGCGAAATAGAGACCGAGTACTATCCGGATTTAGCAGGGGTGCAAATTGTTGCCAGAAAAAAAGATGAGGATAAGAATATCTTTGAACGTTTAACTATAGTTATATCTGGATTTAATGGGGAGAATAGCTACTTAGTTGAAACAATGAATAATGAGTTAGGTGGTTTTTCTGATTTTAATGATAATTATGATTGTTGGAAGTATTTTTATCATGATAGTTTGATTAGAAACGTCAAAGTGAGTTATTTCTCATCATCATCCAGAATCATTTCGGGTACGTTTGAAATGGATTTGGTAAATCCTTCCTGTCCCGGAGATACGATAAAAATCCGTGAGGGGCGTTTCGATTGCAGTTACTAAATGAAATGAAAAGAATACAATACATAGCGATTTATGGAGGGCTGATTATCGGTTTGATGGGATGCAAAAAAGAGGTTGCAGATCCTGATTCCTCCAATCCAAATGTATTACCACCCTTAACCCACGAAGGAAAAAATACCTTTGGCTGTTTGGTGAATGGAGAGGTATGGGTAGCGTATGTTTCATATGCAATTGGTGGGAGTCAATCGTTAGAGAATCAATATAATAACGAAGATTCTTCAATACATCTAAAAGCTTTAAGAGAAGATGATTCGGGAAATCTAGAGCGTATTGATATTTTTGTTAAGAACATTCTTAATACTGGATATTATCAAGTATATACATTTGATAATGAGTTACGTGGGTTTACAGACTATTCTGGAAATTATAACTGCGGTTTATATAATTATAATAATGAGTTATTAAGAAGTGTTGTTGTTACTTATTTAAGTTCTAGCGAAAGAATTATGTCAGGAACCTTTGAAATGGACTTGATTAATACCTCCTGTCCCGAAGATACGATACGAATCCGGGAAGGCCGTTTCGATTGCAGTTACTAAATGAAATGAAAAGAATACAATACATAGCGATTTATGGAGGGCTGATTATCGGTTTGATGGGATGCAAAAAAGAGGTTGCAGATCCTGATTCCTCCAATCCAAATGTATTGCCGCCCTTAACCCACGAAGGAAAAAACACCTTTGGGTGTAAGGTGAATGGCGAAGTATGGGTGGCGTATGCTCCGTTTACAGTGGGGGGACCAATGGCTATGGAAGGTAATTTTAGTGATGTTTCAGGTAATTTTAATTTAAGAGGATTAAATAAAGAAAGAAATCAGAGTATTCATTTGTGGTTGAGTGGCTTATTTGATGTTGAAGTGTATGAAATAGAAGTTGACGGATATGATATAAATGATCTGAGAGGCTTTCGAAATAGTTCTGAAAATAATGGCTGTTTAGGAGAAGCGAATTATAATCAAGATTTACTCAGAGAACTATTTATTGTTTTCTTAGATAAAAACAATAGAATAATTTCCGGAACCTTTGAAATGGACTTGGTGAATCCTTCCTGTCCTGGAGATACGGTTAAAATACGGGAAGGCCGTTTCGATTGGCGTTACTAAATAAAATGAAAAGAATACAATACATAGCGATTTATGGAGTGTTGATCATTGGTTTGATGGGATGCAAAAAAGAGGTTGCAGACCCTGATTCCTTCAATCCGAATGTCTTGCCGCCCTTAACCCATGAAGGAAAAAATACCTTTGGGTGTAAGGTGAATGGAGAGGTGTGGGGGATTGGTGCTCCATATACTATTAGTGGTCCTGTTGCATTAGACGGTAGTTACACATTGTCAACGGGTAGATTTTATCTGAAGGGAACTCTAAAGACTGACGGAGGAGACATTTTTGAAAATGTTAGGATACGAGCCAATGAGGTTTACTCAGTCGGAGAATATAATATGGGAATATCTAGTGATCAAGTTACTGGTTTTTCTGATTATTCAGAAAACCATAATTGTGGTAGTTACTATAATATTCAGGAATCTCCGGGAAAAATTTTCATTACCTATTTTTCTATTAGTGAAGGAATCATTTCAGGTGTTTTCGAAATGGACTTAGTAAATCCTTCCTGCCCGGGAGATACGATACGAATCCGGGAAGGTCGCTTCGATTGGCGGATGATTGTTTATTAATGTAAAGACATGAATAGAACTCCATACATATTACTTTCTCTAGTACTGTTGCTGATAGGTGCGGGAGTTCTTTCCTGCAAAAAAGAGACTACAGCTTCTAATTCCTCTAACCCAAATGTTTTACCGCCCTTAACCCACGAAGGAAAAAATACCTTTGGGTGTAAAGTGAATGGTGAAGTATGGGTGGCATATGCACCGTTTACGGTGGGGGGAGCTGTGGCTATAACTGGAGAATTTAATTCAGGCGCAGGGCACCTTGAAGCAACTTTGAGAACAGAAACTAAACATGAAGTTATTAAACTTTTTTTTAAAGATGTTTATTCAACAGGAATGTATAATTTTTTTTTAGTTAGTAATACAAAGACTGGATTTGTATATTTTCTAGATCCTCCTGATTGTTCAATCTATTATCACGATACATCTAATGTCGGTACTATGAATATTACGAACTTAGATCATTTAAGTAGAATAATGTCAGGAACGTTTGAAATGGATTTGGTAAATTCTTCCTGCCCGGGAGATACGATAAAAATCCGGGAAGGTCGTTTTGACTGGCGCTACTAAATAAAATGAAAAGAATACGATACATAGCGATTTATGGAGTGCTGATTATCGGTTTGATGGGATGCAAAAAAGAGGTTGCAGACCCTGATTCCTACAATCCAAATGTATTGCCACCCTTAACCCATGAAGGAAAAAATACCTTTGGGTGTTTGGTGAATGGAGAGGTGTGGGTGGCGTATGCTCCATTTACAGTGGGGGGAGCTGTGGCTATAACTGGAGAATTTAACTTAGGAGAGGGATATATCAGAGCCACAACTAAAAGTGATGAAAAACATCAGATTATAGGAATGTTCTTTAAGAATATTTCAGGTGTTGGAGAATACTATTTTTATTTGAACAGTGAAACCAAATTAGGTATTATGTACTTAGATGATAAGTCTCCAAGTGATTGTTCAAGTATATATTATCATGACTTAAATAATACAGGTGTTTTGAATATCAGTTATTTAAATCAAAACGAAAGAATTATGTCAGGAACCTTTGAAATGGATTTGGTGAATCCTTCGTGTCCCGGAGATACGGTTAAAATACGGGAAGGTCGTTTCGATTGGCGTTACTGAATAAAATGAAAAGAATACGATACATAGCGATTTATGGAGTGCTGATTATCGGTTTGATGGGATGCAAAAAAGAGGTTGCAAACCCTGATTCCTCCAATCTGAATGTATTACCGCCTTTGACTCATGAAGGAAAAAATACCTTTGGGTGTTTGGTAAATGGAGAGGTTTGGGTGGCGTATGCTCCGTTTACGGTGGGGGGGACTATTGCATTAGAAGGAAGTTATCATAGTGATATTGGGTACTTACATTTAAGGGGGAATCGGAAAAATAATGATTTGAACCATAATGAAAGCATTAATCTAAGAATTGAAAACCTTTTTTCTTCGGGTACATTTACTTTCTATACTAATCATCATGTGAGTAGAGGATTAGTTGATTATTCTGATAATTTTAATTGTTCAAACTATTATTTGGATACGAACTTAATCAGAGAGTCAACTATTACATACTTTTCACTTCAGAAAAGAATTGTATCAGGAACCTTTGAAATGGATTTGGTGAATCCTTCGTGTCCCGGAGATACGATAAAAATCCGTGAGGGGCGTTTCGATTGGTGTTATTAATTTTACTTTTTTGTAAAATAAATGGTAAAACATAGTTGGGTTTCAAAAAAATACGTATATTGGGGGCATACTACCGTAAAATGAACCGTATGAAGGATACAATCAGACGACGTATAGTAAAAAAGGAGTTGCTTTTTTTATTGGTGATCGCCATGCTTTGCGGGGCGTCTTCCTGTAAAAAGGAAAACACCGAACCTAACTCTTCCAATCCGAATGTCTTGCCGCCCTTAACTCATGAAGGAAAAAACACCTTTGGGTGTAAAGTGAATGGTGAAGTATGGGTGGCGCAAATGCCTTTCGCAGTGGGTGGGGCAATTGCATTGGAAGGAACGTATTATACGAATACAAATATGATGTATTTGGTTGCAAAAAGAAAACTAGAAGAAGAAGGTAAATTTGACCGAATAGATATTTTGGTAGAGAATTTAATTCAAAATGGAGACTATGTGATGCTTACAGATGATAACCAAATGAGAGGGTTTACTGATTATGAAGGGAATTACAACTGCTCTACATACAGATATAATGATGATTTACTAAGGCGCGTGATTATTACATATTTTTCCCCTAGTCAAGGAATTATTTCTGGTACGTTTGAAATGGACTTGATTAATCCTTCGTGTCCCGGAGATACGATACGAATCCGTGAAGGTCGTTTTGATTGGCGCATGACGGTTTATTAGTTCGGAAATTATTTTTTTATAATTCATACATAATTTAATACGATAAAGATGAGACTACTACTGGTGTTGAGTGGCTGTTTGTTACTAGTCACTGGGGGCGTTTTTTCCCAAAATTTAGACTATACGATCAATATACAAGATAGTGTCGGCTATGACTACTATGAAAAAACACAGGAACTACTGGAGAACCTGGATGTTTCGGAGGTAACTTCCGGCATTCTGTACGAACGGGGATTCCCTTTTGTGAATTTTGAACCCTTTAAGGGAGGAGCATTGGATACGGTCACAGCCAACCGCCTGACCTTTTCGTTGGCCTATGCTTCCCTGTTTTCGATGGCGATGGATACGGTAAAACGATTGCCCTTGCCCCAACGGTATATGCAGAAAGTAGATGTGTTGGCGGAGCGCGAACAGGCCGATACGATTCCCTTGCTGATTTTGCACCAAAACTATCACCGTTTAAAAGCACATGCGCGGGACAGTAATTTGGTGGTCCTGAGTAACGACCAATTCTACGACGTGCCCGGGCGTTCAGAAAGCCCTTTTCAGGAGGATTCGGTCTGCATGGTTGCCGCTGCGCGTGAAAAATTGACGACAACCGGTGCATTGACGTTTACGCTGGACACGACGTTGTGGTTTTCGAATACGGGGAAAGTGATCGATCAGCTCCGTTTACATTTCGGAAACGGTTGGCAGGATCTCAAACCGGGAATGCTTTACACGCATACCTTTGACAGTACGGGTGTTTATCCGTTTTCAGCTCAGGTGGTGTATTTAGACGGTACGGTGTACCACAGTAAGAGTTACGTGGAGGTGGAGCTCAAAAGCGGTGCTGAATTTGTTCCTTCGTATTCGCAGAGGATCACATCTTCCATTGCCTATTGGGGGGAATCCGGTTATCCGCCCGGAATGTATCCCACCAGTCCCTATGGGGCGGGAACGGCACATGTGTACCTGGCGTGTGGACACGAGGACATAGTCAAACCCTTTATCTGGGTAGAGGGCTACAATCCTAAGATGAGCGAAACGATTGATTTGGGGTTGGAATTCCAAGATGCAGTAGATAGATTAATTTTTATAGATTTTCCTTCTACAGGATCGAAGTCAATACTAGAGCATCTCAGAGCCGAAGGTTACGATATTATTGTTCTTGATTACGACGACGGCGGCACCTATATCCAACGCAATGCGTACTTTTTTGTAGAGGCTATGAAATGGATCAACCAGGTCAAACGCGATCAGGGAAGTATCGAGAAAAATGTGGTCATGGGGCAGAGTATGGGCGGTATGGTAGCGCGCTACGGTCTGCGCTGGATGGAAATGAACGCTATTGATCACGAAACCGCGACCTATATTTCATTTGATACCGGGCACCAGGGAACCAATGTGCCACTGGGTGCACAAATGGCTGTACGACACGTTGCAGGTTTACACATTGGATTTTCGGCATTAACCAATCAGACACTGGAAGACTTTGTTGCACCTTTACGGGATGCACGCAGATTACTGGATATTCCGGCTTCCCGCCAGATGCTGGCATTTCAGACGTATGGGCCGCTTCATCCTTTTAATTTGCACAATCAATACTACTCGGAGCAAAATGTAGTTTTGGGAATGCCCCAAAATTGTGAGATACTTGCCATAGCCAACGGTTCTCAACTTGCTGTGGGAGGAGCCCAGAATTTTCTTCCCGGCACCTCCCTTCTGAGTGCAGTGTCCGGCAACATTGTACTCATGAACGGTTTGGTGAATTCGGAAGCGTTTCAGGATGACTACGGAGATTCGGAGGTTGTAGGAGGAATTGTTGCAAGTGCATTTGGTCCTTTTATAACATTTGGTTTGGGAACCAGTGCGCTTGCTGTTGCAGATATACGCGCCGCTCCGGATGGAAGTGGTGTTGTTTATACCGGGATCTTTCACGTTAGTGTATTGAACTATCCGATTATACTTTCGAATAAAACGGGGTCGGTTGAAGGCATGAAGCCCGTAGATTCATCACCGGGCGGAGCGATGAATCCGATACTTTTTCCTCAAATGATTCCTCCGTACGCAGAGCTGATCAATTTTAATATTCATGCCTGGAGCTTTACGCCTGTTGTCAGTACACTGAACTTTGCAGGGGGCGCGCATAGTGGGTATTCCAACGTGTACACGAACGCTTTTACCAATCCGGTGCAGGCACTTCAGCAAAATCAGGCAGTCGGGATAGACCATTATATAGCTGCGGCTTCCCAGACCGTTTATAATCGTACAGATAAGGACGGAGTAGTGTATCCGGAGAACGTGACACTAAACAATACCTTACACACGTTTTTTAATCCACGCATCGCTCCCTGGTTTTTATATCATTTGGTCGGGGAGGAGATTCCTGCGGGTATGACCTCGTTAACGGCTTCGGCATTTAACTTTGGAAAAACGAATGTACTGCCGCAATCCTACTACCAGGCAGGTGCCGGACCGGTTCGTACGCGGTCGGTACTGGATCATGATCTTACATTGAACAGTCAGGGGATTTTGCGTGTCAACGGATCAGCACCGATTGGTTTCAGTAATTCCGGAGACGGTGTGGCAGCTGATAATTCTGTTTTCTCGGTAAAAGTCCGTGGAGGCGAATGCGGCACCGAAGAAGTCATAGTTACGGTTAACAGCGGAGGTCAGTTGATTCTGGGAGACGGAGCAGGACGACGCGGGGAAATGGTATTTTACCCGAATACCAAACTGGTGATTAACTCCGGGGGAGAAGTTATTGTACGTCCCGGTTCCAATATGGTATTCGAAGAAGGGTCAGAACTGATCCTGAACGGAGGGCGTTTACACATTGAAGACAATGCGCGTGTCATGCAAAAGAGCCAGAGTCCGATGACCGTAAATGAAAACTCCGAATTTATGCTGACAGGGCACGGCTCGTTATATTACACCCACGGACAGATCAACCTGGGAGACAACACGACATTCGAAATAGGAACAGCAACCAATGCCAAAGGACGCATCGTTATCCGGGGAACCGAAATGGATTATGCCAACTGGGGACAGAATACAGCCCTCTACCTGATCGGGGATGACAAGGACGATGAATTGATCCGGTTTGAGCAAAAAGGAATGCTGTTGGTAACCCCGGATGCAGAGGGAGACGTGCCGGATGAATTGCGGATTATGCATTGTTTGGTGCGTTTTACAGAAGATACCGAACATGAAGATGCCATTATCTCCTCTACGCGGATCAGAAGCACCCGGGCACGTTTTGTAAACGAAAACGATCTGGTAGCCCAACACATCCGGGTGGCCGCTCCTTCTACTTTCCGGCAGTGTGAATTTGATAACGCAGGAATCTGGTCCTACTTATTTGAACCGTCCAACCGGCTTACAGTATTTATGAGTGATTTTAATAATCACCGTTACATATCGGGGACGAACAACCTGTTCCATGCGATTCAAAACGAAAGAGGAAACGTCCATATTTCGTACAGTACCTTTGACAACTGTAACGCAGCGATCAGGACAGAAGACCTGAGTCTGGCTTCGGTGATTGACAACAACACCTTTGTTAACCCTCCTGGCAATGCCCGTGCGTATGCAGATGATTCGCAGGTCGAAATAACCTTTAAGAAAAATACGATCGATCAATACGCGTATGGTGTATCCGATTCTTACGGGAAAATGAACGTGTTGTGTAATGAATTTCTGGGTACAAGCGTTTCAACATTAGAAGCGCATTACAGCAGTATGGATCTTTCGAGATATTTTAGACTGGGAGGATACAACCGTATTGAATCCAATCATACAGGACCGGTTATTCTGGCGAATACGGCAGCTCTTAAATTGATCAAAGGATACAACAAAATAACCAATCCGGGCTTATTTGTAGAAGGAACTACTTCCTGGGCCTGTATGGCAGGGTATCCCTGCGAGGTATCCGGGATTGCTAACCAGTGGGCGAATGATCTGACACCGCCGTCTTCGGCTAAGTTCAACCTGACAAGTTACATCGGACAGACCGTTTCTGTGCCAACCGATCCTGTTTTAGCCTTACAACCTTGTCAGGTATTTGATGCCGGAGGTGTCATCGGAAACCCTGTGTACTCCTTCAGTAATGCAGATTTGGTCAGCTTGTTTGATACCGACGAAACGGAATATCCATCCTTGCCACTTGTGAATACAGCCAGCTATAACAATGTACGTCTGGATGTGGCCATTCTGACCGCTCTGTATAAAATGGATCGCAGAGACAGTACGCAGGGAGATAATGCCAAGGCTATGACCTTGTTGGACGAACTGATTTCAGATCAGATTACGCGCCGGGACATTATGAAAAGCCCTGAACTGTTTTCTCTGGTTTTGTCAGAAATGAAGTACATCGTTGAAGAAGAAATAATGAACGATACTCTGTCAGCCTGGCCGGCAACGACATTTACATTCCTGCAGGGGCAATATGCACGTTTATTGAATGAATTTACCAATGAGTTTGCCGGAGTGCCCATGAACAACCAGATTTTTGCACTCGAACTGGACAAAGCTCACTTTATGCGTCAGGTAGGAAGCGAAACAATTGCACTGGAAATACTGGAAAGTATGGAGCAATGTGGTGTCGACTCTATACAGCAAATACAAGTTAATCACCGGAAAAAAGCCATTATAAAAAGCATCCAGATTGCCAGTCAGCCAGATAAAGTAAAAGCATTTGAACCGGAACCGCGTACAGTCGATACATCGACCTTTATCCTTCCATCGGCAGCTATCCCGTTGGATCAGTATTCGGGAACGATTCTGCAAAACCCGACAAAGGCGGATTATATCACGTGTGGCGGGAAGAAGAGCAGCCAAATGGTAACAGAAGAACCCGGGTTTGAGGTACGATTATTCCCGAATCCGAACACGGGAGAATTTATCCTGACACACAATCATACGGATGAAGAAGAGTTAGCACTTGAGGTGTACTCCATTTCCGGGGCAATCGTCTACCGTGAGAAGATTACCTCTGACCGGATGAAAGTAAACATGGGAGAAATCAGTCCGGGAGTGTACTATTATCGCGTTCGTGTGACAGAGCATTACACGTATTCCGGTAAACTGATTGTTCATTAAAAACAGAAAATTAAATAGAATAGAAACAGAGGCAGTGCTCCGGGGAATCACGGGGCACTGTTTCGTATTTTCCCTTCCTGTACATGTACTTTTCCTTCGTCGGTAAGCGTCAGTATCAGTCTTTTTAGTGCCATTTCGTGCCGGGCTCCGATAAGCTGTTTCAATTCGGAAATACTCTTTGCTTCTTGCGTATAATCCAGAATCAACTGGCACAAATCATCATCGGAAACAGCCTTTTTTTTGTCTGCACGACAGACATCACAAATACCGCATTTTTCTCCCTTTTGCCCGAAATAATTAACCAGTAAAATACTGCGGCACGTTTTTTCGGTAAGATACTGCCGAACCTTTTCGAATTTTTCGAAAGCAACATTTTTGCGGGTTTTCAGGACTTTGGGAGAAATCGTCAGGTAATCATCCGGAAGCCGTTCCTGTAAAAAGGTCACACGCGGAATTTCGGAACGCCAGTTAAATTCTGCAATTCCATTCGATTCGATAAATTGCAACTGGCGGTACAATTCCTGTTTCGTCAGTCGGAGTTGGCGCAATAACCCTTGTTCATCCAGTTCCACATAATTGTCAAAAACCCCGGGATGCGTTCGGCAAATCATAGCAATCAGCGGATCGAGATTTTCGTGTTTTATCTGGAAATTATACAACGGTTTATTACCCACGGCAAAACGCATACGGGTATAGTGAAGTGCATTTTCGGAGAACACAAGATTCTCATTCAATTCCAGTATTTTCAACGCATTGAATACCGATACGGCATCCAGATTGTATCTTTTAATAAAGGCTCCGATATCAAAGGGAAACGATTCTTCTTTCCCCGAACCGATAGCAATCTGCAAATAATTACAAATAGCGCGGTACACCATCTTTACTTCCTCGGGATCTGGGAAACGTAATTGCACTTTACGTTCAATTTCACTGAGATCACCTTCACCGATAAACGCCATTGTACGGGAGGGAAGTCCGTCTCTTCCGGCGCGTCCCGCTTCCTGATAAAAAGCTTCCAGCGAATCCGGAAACTCATAGTGAAACACATACCGGACATCCGGTTTATCGATTCCCATCCCAAACGCATTGGTGGCAACAATCACTTTGGTCTTCCCCTGCAACCAGTTATTTTGTTTCGCAGTACGTTGTTCTCGGGTTAGTCCGCCGTGATAAAAATCAGCGGTAATTCCATTGGATCGCATCAACAGAGCCACCTGCTTCGTGCTTTTTCGTGTCTGGCAGTAAATAATTCCCGAGTGTTCCCGGAATTTATTTGCCATATACAATAGAGCCTGTTCCTTATTTTCCACGTGATAGACCTCGTAGGAGAGGTTTTTACGAGAAAAATCCCCCTCGAAATAACGGTGTTTTGTTAATTGCAGGTAATGGACAATGTCTTCCTTAACCCTCTCCGTCGCGGTAGCTGTGACAGCGATAACAGGTGTTTCGGGGTGTAAAGCTCTCAGGTTGGTAATATCGAGATAAGCAGGTCGGAAATCATATCCCCACTGAGAAATACAGTGGGCTTCATCCACTGCAATCAATCCCAGATTCATCTGCTTTACCCGTTCCAGGAATAAACGACTTTTGAGTCGTTCCGGAGAAGTGTATAAAAACTTGGTGTTACCAAACCGGACATTATCCAGTACAATGTCAATCTCACGGAGACTCATCCCGCTGACAATCATTTCTGCTTTAATGCCCTTTTTTCGCAGATTTAGCACCTGATCTTCCATGAGAGCAATAAGCGGAGAAATAACAAGACAAACCCCTTCCCGTGCAAGTCCGGGTACCTGAAAACAGACTGATTTTCCCCCTCCGGTAGGGAGAAGAGCCAGCGTATCATGTCCGTAGATAGCAGATTCTACAATCTCCTGTTGCAACGGACGAAAGGACGGATACCCCCAGTATTTCTCTAATATTTCAAGACTTTTACTCAAATCGGTCTGTACTTTGATTGTTCCGGAGCGTACCATACCGTTTTGATACCACGCCGACCGGAAGACCAAAAATACAATTTGAAGATTGAAATAGCCAGTACAACACCTTAATTTCTGTGGAAGCTTTATGGGGAGAGGAGTAAGAATTTTACAGAGAATTAACATATATTGATGATAGCCCCTGCCTTTAAAAGAGAAAGAATCGGAAAAAATCGCTATCTTCGTGCTCGCAAATTTGAGAAATTATGGTTACTGATAACTTAGAAATTCAGGTAAAGCCGGTTGCAGAATCACGCATTAATCAGGTAGATTTTGATAACCTGCCTTTCGGACGTGTTTTTTCGGATCACATGTTAGTGATGGACTATAAGGACGGAGAATGGCAGGCGCCTGAGATCGTTCCTTTTGAGCCCATCAAATTGCATCCGGCCTCTTCCGTAATTCACTACGGACAATCCATTTTCGAGGGAATGAAAGCCTATCGTATGGAAAATGGAGACGTGGCTGTTTTTCGTGCGTACGATAATGCAAAGCGATTCAAGGAGTCAGCTATGCGTTTGTGTATGCCTGAAATTCCGGAAGAAGTATTTGTAAAACTGGTGAATGAATTGGTAAAGACGGACAAACAATGGATTCCTTCTTCGGCTGATTCTGCTTTATATATCCGCCCTTATTTATTCGCTACAGACGAATTCATAGGGATTAAACCTTCGGATACGTATAAATTCATGATTTTTACCTGTCCGGTCGGACAATATTACCCGGAGCCGCTTCGTGTGAAAATAGAAGAGTATTACACACGCGCCGTTCAGGGAGGAGTAGGGAGAGCAAAAACAGCAGGAAACTACGCGGCTTCTCTTTACCCGGCACGATTGGCACAGAAAGAAGGATACCACCAGTTGATCTGGACAGATGCCATTGAGCACAAGTATATCGAGGAGAGTGGAACAATGAACATCGTTTTTGTTATTGATAACAAGATCATTTCTCCATCGGAAGAAGCAGATACAATTCTACGCGGAATTACCAAGCGTTCGGTACTTGACCTGGCAAATGACTGGGGATACGAAGTTGAAGAGCGCCGCGTAAGTGTGGAAGAAATTATCACTGCTATCAAAGAAGGACGTTTGCAGGAAGCTTTTGGAGCCGGAACTGCTGCGACCATCGCACATATTGATGTCATTCACCACCAGGGAACGGATTATAAACTTCCTGAAATAGAGGGAAGAGAATTTTCAAAGCGTGTTTACAATGAGTTAAACGCAATCAAATCCGGGAAATCGGAAGATAAATTCAATTGGATCGTTCGTATCTGATACGATCTAAAGATATAAGATAAGAAGTTAGCTATAACTTTAAGAGAGTTAAGTCAAAACTGATTTATAAAGAGGGATTGTAATTTTTACAATCCCTCTTTTCATTTGTGTCACATTTGACTAAAGTAAGTGTAATTGATTTTGAATAGATGAAATTTCATTAAAACCTGAGAAGGGAAACTTGATAGCTATAAAAGTTGTATCTAAACTTTAGACAGGAAACTAAAATGTGTAATCCTAAAATATTTTGTGCCGAAAAATCATTTAAATTGATTATTTATTAGTTTTGAAAGTATTACAATTAACCTTTCAAACAATTATACCCATGAATACTTTGTGCCGACCTTTTGGTTTATTTCCTCCAGTTTTTCTGATGTTTCTGATATTATTGAGTTGTGATAGTTCAAATGAAGACCTTCTTACTAAAGCATCGTCTATATATGACAGTCAGATGAGTCATAAAGAACATCTAATTGAAATGAACCGGATTGATTCTTTACATTTCTATACCAATATTGCAGATTCATTATTTGAGAAGAAAAAGCTAAAAGAAGGCATTAATTTTCTTGATTCAGCATTGAATTTTGCTAATTATAATGATGAAATCAAAATTCTGAAAGAACGAGTTGTTCATCTGGTTTCTTTAAAGAGATATGAAGCTGCAATAGAGGATTACTCGACTTTGATAAAGAGTGAAGAAGAAAGTAAGGATTATTATTTTGAAAGAGCGATCTGCTACAAGAACCGAAATGAGATTCCACTTGCAGTTGATGACCTTAGGAAGGCAATTAGATTAGGTCATGAAGAAGCTGATAAATTACACAATAAAATTAATCCAATTAGGAAGAGGATAAGCTATTATGTGACGAGATGTTGTGACGGAACGACATCGAACTCAACAGGGAGAGGAACATGTTCACACCATGGAGGTGTTTGTAATTGGAGTGAGCCTGTTTATGAGGAGTATAGGAAGTATTAGTATAGAGATTAAAACATAGAATTTTCTATTCAAAAGCCGTTGTTTTAAAAGAGTGAACGAGATTTATATGGTAAGGTTATTTGAGGAATCTTTTTTGATCCTACATTAGTCGTTTCAAGGGGATTACCGAGATAAATATTCCTGTCGATTCCATGTAACATTTTGTTGTGGATTACGTTAATATTAATTGGCGAAAGTAACGCCCCGAACTGAAACAAAGTACAAAAACATGAAATGAGCTGAAAAAGAGAGAGTGTTCGTTTTCAGCAAATAAAAAATAGACAAATGAAAAATAGATACCTTCCCATTTTTCTGTTAATAACCACCATTTCCCTGTCCGGATTTTCACAGGAAGAAGACGAATCCTGCATCGCACCGGAGAAAAAAGTACTCAAAATACTGGACAAAGCCAAGAGCACAGCTGCGCCGGAACGCTATAAATTATTTCAGGAAGCTCAGGAAGCTGCACCGGATAATGCTATGGTCTTTTTTGAATACGCCATGGTTTCATTTGAAGAAGCCCAAAAGGCGTACAGCTCTTCGTATGATCCTTCTTTGGGGGATCGTCTGATGAACAAAGCAAAAGAATTATTCCGCAGAACAACTGAATTATGTGATGATTATCACGCAGATATGTATTATTACCTGGGAGGAATTTACTACATGCAGCAGGATAAAGTGACAGCGAATTCCTATTTCAGAAGGTTTCTGGATTTTGAAAGTCGTGATGATTGGCGTATTCCGAGAGATTTTGCGCAGAAAAAGCAGGAAGTACAAAAAATCATAGGAGATACGAAAAAAGAAGTAGACCTACTTTCCAACAAAGTACCATTTGACCCGAAGATGGTAAAGAATGTTTCCACGTCAAGAGATGAATTTTTTCCGATGATCTCACCGGATAACGAACTCATATTTTATACGCGTCGTGTTGATCGGAGTAATAAAGGAGACTTAAAAGGACGTATTCTGGAAGAATTTACCATGTCAAAACGCATGGATGTTACAAACGATTTTGACGGAGGGCAGCCCTTGCCTTTACCTTTTAATGACGGGACATTTAACAATTACGGAGCAGCTACTGTGTCTGTTGATAATAAGGAAATGATCATCTGTGCCTGTAAATATGAGCGGGTGATGGGACAGGATTACAACAACTGTGATCTATACATTACCCGATACGAAAGGGGAGAGGGATATGATTTTACCTGGACTCCGCTGGAGAATATGGGAACCAATATCAATACAAAAGATGGTTGGGAAGGACAACCTTCTCTTTCGGCAGATGGAAACACATTGTACTATACAGCAGTGCGTCCGAATACACAAAAAGACGATATTTTCGTTGCGCGCAGAAGTGCGGACGGTTCCTGGGGATTATCTGTGCCACTGGACGAAATCAACACTCCCGGAAAAGATAAATCTCCTTTTCTGCACCAGGATAGTCAGACACTTTATTTTGTGTCCGAATCCGGTGATTTGAGAAACGGAGTCGGAGGATTGGATATTTTCTACACACAGATGGATGAAAATGGAAAGTGGGGAAAACCTAAGAATATTGGTTATCCAATTAATACAGAAGAAGATGAAATCGGACTTTTCGTTTCAACAGACGGAAAAGATGCATATTTCTCAAGTCGTTACGGTGGTGTTTGGAATATTTACACCTTTGAGTTGTACAAAGAAGCGCGTCCGAAACCGGTCGTTTTGGTCAAAGGAGAGTTAAAGAAAGATGACGGAGAGCCTGTAAAAGATGCAACGATAGAGATTACGTATGCCAATTCTGACCGTGTCGAGCAGGTAAAAGTAAACGGAGATGACGGAAAATATGCTGCGATCATTCATGTTGACGAAGACCAACCCGAAGATGTAATGGTTACCGTGAAAAAAGAAGGGCATGCGTTTGATTCGAAACTTATTCGCAAAGAAGATGTTACCAGCTCTACTTATATTAAGGAAACAGATCTGGAAGTACGTAAAATAGAAGTAGGTGTACCGTACACCATCAATGATATTTTGTATGCAACCAACTCGGCTGAATTGAATAACCACTCGAAATTTATTCTGCGTCAGTTTTCACGATTCCTCAAAGAAAACCCGGGAATAAAAGTCTCTATCCAGGGGCATACGGATGATGTAGGGGATGATAATAAAAACATGGAATTGTCGGATCGACGTGCCAAAGGTGTGAAAGATTACCTTGTTTCATTAGGAATCTCCGCATCCCGTCTTAAATCGAAAGGATACGGAGAAACAAAACCGCGTGTACCGAATGACTCGGAATCGAACAGAGCTAAAAATCGTCGTACGGATTTTGTAATCGACGAAATCTGATCTATTCGCGGATAATTTTATACGTGTTGGTATCGTACTGTAAGAAGTAAATACCGGGTTGAGCAGTTGATAAATCCAGTTTTACCCGATTCTCGCTTTCACTGATGAGTTCTACCGGAATCGTTCTTCCATGTGCATCAAGTACACGAATATCGTCAACGGAAACTGATGATTCCGAGGAAACCGAAACCATTCCATTTGTTGGATTGGGGTAAACGGAGAATTCCGGAGTGGCAACTGTCGTAGACCGAATCCATGAATAACTGAACTGACCGTCGTAATCCGTTTGCTTCAAACGGTAATAAATAGTGGACGATGTATTTCTGGAATAGTCAATCCAGGAATAATTTGTAGGAGTATTCTTTGTTCCTGCTCCTTCCAGTGTTCCGATTACTGTCCAGTTATCTCCATCTGTTGATTTTTCGATGTCAAAACGACTGTTGTTAGATTCCGTAGCGGTTCGCCAGGACAATGCTACATGGTCTGTACCCGGTGCGGCATCAAAATCAACCAGTTCAATAGGAAGAGAAATAGCACACTCCAAAGGAATGGTACGATATGAAATACCGGGTCCCTGAATGGTAAGGTCAACACGATTACAAAGTAAAGAACTTACGGTTGCCGTCTCACAATCAGCAATATCTCTCCATGAGTTTCCTCCGGAAACATTTGTCCCTGAACCACCTGAATTGGGTAAATCAAGGAAGTTGTCATTGTATTGTCCGCAAATGATATTTCCCTGAAGCGTCCATAAACCGGAAGGAATGTTGCTGCCTGAAAACCAAATGTCATAAGAGTAACGGATATTAAAATTGTAACCATTAGGACATGCGGAAGGCTTAATAAGTTGTTCCAGTCTCATTTCAACATGCACATTATATCCGTCCGTAGAGGGAATAACTGCTTCAAGAGTACATTGTGCCTGCGCAGAATTTACAAGAAAAACAAGCGCAGAAAGTAATGAAAAGATGATTTTTTTGGTCATATTAAATTAATTTTCGACGCAAAGGTAGTGATAGTAAAAGGGTTGGAGGGTGACAAAAGTCACCCGGGTAACTATATGTAGTGATGGAGGTCTTTTATTGATTGAAGTGTAGTAAATACAGAGTGACTGGTAATCAATGGGTAACCTACTGTAAAGGTGCTGTGCAAAGAAGTGAATCTTAACAAATACTTAACATACTGAAATGTTTAAAAGGTGTATCAGGTTGCTTTTTGATTGCGGATTATTTTCCAGAAAAGTTTGGGGAAAAATCGTTTGAGTGTTACCGCTTTAATTTCTTTATTCCCAACCAGAATCTCGATTTTGTTTTTCTCTACAGCATCCAGAATGCGACGGGCACATTCTTCGGCAGGCATTCCCGTTTCCTGATTGTGATCCATTACTCCGTGCGCTTGTCCATCAGTGTTTAAGGCACGGGTCGAGATAGGGGTATTAATTTTACCGGGATAGACTAATGTCACCCTTATATTGTTTTGGGCTTCTTCCAGTAACAAACTTTCGAAAAAACCCTGAAGCGCATGTTTGGAAGCAGCATAAGCTGAGCGCAGATAAAAACCGAATTTTCCGGCAATGCTTGAAATCGTTACGATGTGCCCCGATTTTTGTTTTCGGAGCACCGGGAGAATGGATTTGGTCAAAGCAATGGTTCCGAAGTAATTGATTTCCATTATTTTCCGATCTACATCAAGAGGAGTTTCTCCGGCTTCCCCACGTTGGCTGATACCACCGTTATTAATGAGAATATCAATTCGTTTGTATCTGGATACAACCTGAGAAACAAGACCAGTGTAATTACTTTGATCTTCAAGATCCAGGGGAAGCGAAAAATGTCTGTCCGGTTCTGGCAGACTCAGCCTTACTTCTTCGAGTGTTTCTATAGAACGGGCGGAGAGCACAACAAAGGCACCTCTTTCTGCACAGGCCCGCGCCAAAGCCAGACCAATTCCGGAAGAAGCTCCGGTTATCCAAACTACTTTTTCAGAAAAATCACTCATGCCGTGATGAATTAAACAGCTACATTATGTTCGCGAAGCGCATCATTAAGCGAAGTCTTCAAATCTGTACTTTCTTTTCGTTTTCCGATAATCAAAGCACAGGGAACCTGGTAACTTCCTGCCGGAAAATCTTTGGTATAACTTCCCGGAATCACAACACTTCTGGCAGGAACAACCCCTTTCGTTTCAACCGGCTCGTTTCCGGTTACGTCAATAATCTTTGTCGATTTCGTCAATACAACGTTGGCGCCTAGTACAGCTTCCTTTTCAACACGAACGCCTTCGACAACAATACAGCGTGAACCAATAAACGCATTATCTTCGATAATAACCGGGGCAGCTTGTAAAGGTTCAAGAACACCTCCGATTCCTACACCTCCTGAAAGGTGAACATTCTTTCCGATTTGCGCGCATGATCCGACAGTAGCCCATGTATCTACCATGGATCCTTCGTCAACAAATGCACCGATATTAACATAAGAAGGCATCATAATTACGCCAGGAGCAACAAAAGCACCATAACGTGCAACTGCATGAGGAACAACACGTACACCTAATTCTTTGTAATTGGTCTTTAATTTCATCTTGTCATGAAACTCGAAAGGTCCCACTTCGATCGTTTCCATCTTGCGAATAGGGAAATACATGACAACAGCTTTCTTGACCCATTCGTTTACAATCCAGCCTCCGTTTCCGTCTGGTTCTGCAACGCGGATTCTTCCCTTGTCTATTTCTTCAATTACATGTTCAATCGCTGCAATTGTTTCTCTTTCGGATAAAAGGGAACGATCTTCCCAGGCTTTCTCTATAATTGTACGCATAGTATTCTACTTCAATTGAACCCCAAATATACTAGATTGTTGCCAATTTCAAAGGAAACAGAGAAGAGGGAAAGCAAAATCCGGCAGGAGTGTTTTTATAACAGGGGAGAGATCAGCCCGAAGAATTTCTCAGCTACTTTTCGACCATAGGGTCTGTTTTTCCATTGTGTATAATCAATTTCGTCCGCAGCAGTCAGGTCGTTTTCGAATGCATCGACAAGTTTTTGGGTAAATTGTTGATCAAAGACCAGCGCGTTTACTTCAAAATTAAGGTCAAAGCTTCGGTGATCAAGGTTGGCAGTTCCTACTACGGATAATTCGCGGTCACATACCATCGTTTTGGAGTGGATAAATCCTTTTTTATACCTGAAAATTCGAATGCCTCCGGCTAACAATTCTTCGTAATGGGATTTCGCAACGGCATTGACAACTCGTGAATCAGAATTATAGGGGACAAGTAATGTGATTTTTACTCCGCGTAAAGCAGCCATTAATAAAGCACGGATAAACTCCTGTCCCGGAATAAAATAAGGAGTTGTGATCAATAATTCTTTCTGAGCAAGATGAATAATCTGAAGAAGGCTGTAGAGAATTCCGGGGTGTTTGGAGTCGGGACCGGAAGCAGTAATCTGAACCCATGTCTTTCCGGGAAGTGATTCATTGAAAGGTACAAAGTAGTCGGAGTTTATTTGAAGCGATTTTCCTGTACAGAAATTCCAGTCGGCAATAAAATGGTGTTGTAACTGAAGCACAGACTCTCCAGTTATTTTTACATGCGTATCCCTCCAGAATTTAGATTGATCTGTAGAATTAATATATTTATCACTGATATTGATACCCCCGATAAAAGCCGTTTGCCCATCAATAATCACAACTTTCCGGTGGTTTCTATAATTCAGTCGGTTGGCAAGAAAAATGAACCGGATTTTATAAAACGGATAGGCTTCAACTCCGTTTTCCCGTAAGCGGGGAACAATATTCTTACGTATATCACTACTTCCGAAATCATCGTAGATAAAGCGTACTTCTACACCTTGACGGGCTTTTTCGATCAGGATATCAGCAACCTGATTACCAATGGTATCATTCTCATAAATATAATATTCAAGGTGTATATGTGACTGAGCTGCTTTCAGGCAACGAATAAGTTCCGGAAATTTCTCTTCTCCGTTAATAAGCAATTGTACTTCATTATGCTGAGTCAGCAGACTTTGATCATTTTTGAAAAGTAATTCTGTCAATCCTTCATACCTTGGATATTCGTTGTGAAATAGAGGTGTGTTGGTTTCACGGTATTCTTTGATCTTTTGGTACAGGAGAGCTGCCTGCTGCTCATTTCGGATTACTTTTTTCGAATACAGAATATTCTTCCGGTAATTCAACCCGACAGATAGATAAATAATAATTCCAATAACAGGAACGAGAATGACCAGGATAATGTAAGCAGAAGCCTTAACAGAAGACGAAGTATCCAACAGTATTTTTGTACAAATGAATAAGGTTAGTGCGATATAGAGTAATTCAAGAAAGAGTAACATTTAGCTTGTGCTTCTTTTAATGATTTAAGGCAATGCTTATAGCTAAAAATACATTTTATTTTTTAGATGTGATTTTCGGAGATTCGATTTTGTAAATCCATATACAAAATACGTACTTTTGTAGGGTATGCCACGATTATTAGCACTGGATTACGGAATGAAGCGGACGGGAGTTGCCGCAACAGATGATTCGCAGATTATTGCCAGCGGAGTTGGAACCGTTCTGACGGCTGATTTATTTGATTTTCTGTCGGATTATCTGACAAAGTACAAGGTGGAAGCTCTGGTGGTCGGTGAACCCCGTCGTCTGAATGATGAGCCGACACATGCTACCGGACTGGTGCACAGTTTCGTAGAGAAGTTTAAGAAAAAATTTCCGGATGTTCCTGTTCATCTCGAAGATGAGCGATTTACTTCAAAAATGGCATCACAGAGTATGTTGCAAATGGGGTTGAAAAAGAAGGACCGTAGAAAAAAAGAACTGGTGGATGAAATCAGCGCGGTACTGATTCTTCAATCTTTTATGGAATCACATTAGATAAAGGCAAAATCAACTCGACGATTGAGTTGCATCCCTTCCCGGGTTGAATTGGGAGCAACAGGAGAGCGTTTCCCCTTAAAATCAATACGTACCCGATCTTCTCTGAGTCCCTGATTGACAAAGAACTCTTTAATCGCTTTAGCTCTTCTTTCGGATAAACTCATATTATAGGCATCGCTTCCGTCTCCATCGGTATGACCGGTAACCTGAATACGCAGATCGGAGTGATCCAATACGATTGCGGCCATTTTTTTTAGGTATTCATGATATTCGGGGCGAATTTCGGCTTCATCGTAATCAAAATAGATGGGCGTGAATTTGAAATTCTTCCGTTCCAGCTCCCGGATATGCGGAGCTTTTTTCCCTTTCATCAGGTCGTCAATTAACATTTTTGCCCAGGCATGAGTCAGACTGGGGACGTCTGTTTCCGAAAAATCATCATGGGTTTTTATCAGGATTACTTTCCCCGTAAAATGCCTGCAATCACTTGATGTATATGTTCCTTCGAGGTAACCGGTAATTTCATTGTAATGCAGATCAAATTTTAATCGGCAAAAGTTAAACGTGGTTGTTGCTTTTTTTTTCGTTGTAACGAACTCTTCCAGATGAATTTGTCCGCCCTTGTTAGAACCTCGTACCTTTTTAAGAGCATAAAAATCAGTGTCAAACACTTCGTTTCGGGTACTCCCGTCAATTTTTTCTCCTGATGCGGTAAGTTTCAGCCAAAGTACACTTCCGCTTGAATACGCTTGTCCTTCTGTGAAAAGAATTCCTTTCCATGTTCCGTCAATGAAAAATTGAGAGAACCCGGTGAATGTCCAGCATATAATAAGTATACTCAGAAAATGTTTCATCTGTTTGTCTTATTCGTATGGAAGCAAAAATAGTTCCAAAAAAGCAGCATAAACTTCTCTGGTAGAATGGTAAATGATATTTTTCTATCTTGTAATCATTTAAATGAAAGCAAAGTGAGTGCAGGTCGATTTTTGAAAAACCAAATGAAAAAAGGTCGTTTGGAGGCGTTTAGTGATGGTGTTCTGGCCATTATTATAACTATTATGGTTTTAGAAATGGAAATTCCTTCAGGAGCTGATTTTACGGCCTTAAAAGAAGTTTTTCCGGTATTCTCGGCGTATGCGGGAAGCTTTGTGTATTTAGGGATTTATTGGAATAACCACCATCATTTATTACAAGTAATAGAAAAAGTGACAGGCGGAATTTTATGGGCAAATCTGAATTTACTTTTCTGGCTTTCCTTGTTTCCTTTTGCTACTGCCTGGCTGGGTAGTAATCACCTGGAAGAAGCTCCGGTGGCTTTATACGGGATTATTCTTCTGTTGGCAGCAATAGCGTATAAAATACTGGTCTATTTTGTTGTGAAAAATGAGGGAGAGAACTCTTTAGTTGGGAAATATCTCGGGAATGACAAAAAGGAAATCGTTTCGATTTTACTTTACGGTGTAGGAGTGATAGCCGCTTTTTTCGAACCGGTAATCAGTTATTGTATGTATATACTGGTGGCTGTCTTATGGTTTATTCCAGACACTAGGATTGAAAAACACCTGGAGTAATCAGATTTCACCTAATACAAAACCAATTAATTCCTTCATTTCGGTATGGTATTCACTCAGGAAGTCTCCGTTCGGGCGATTGGCAATGGCTAAACAAACGGTTGTCGCTCTGTGTCCAAGAGCTTTTGAAAGTGCAAAAAGCGCCGAACTTTCCATTTCGAAGTTGACAATATGTTTTCCTTCGTGTTGGAAATCCATCAGACGTTCGTTGAGATCAGGTGTTCGGAGGGGTAAACGTAGTTGTCTTCCCTGGGGACCATAAAAACCACTTGCAGTCACAGTAATTCCCCGTTTGATTTTCGGATGATTTTCGATACTTTTTGTAAGCGCTTCGTCTGATTCGCAAAAGTATGGACGGATGGAATCCGGTAAGCTGATATGCTTTTCCAAGGCTTCCCGGAAATTGTTTTCCGCCTCAGAAAAAGGAATGTTATAAAAGTGAGCTACGTTATCCAGTCCTACAGCACCCTCTGAAAGAATATAACTCCCGATGGGAACATTCGTCTGTAAAGCTCCACAGGTTCCGATACGGATAAAGTTAAGCGATTTCTTCTCCGTTTTTTCTTTCCTTTTTTCAAGATCAATATTGACTACGGCGTCCAGTTCATTGAGGACAATGTCTACATTGTCTGTACCAATTCCGGTCGATAGAACGGACAAACGTTTACCGTTATAGGTTCCTGTATGACAGATAAATTCCCGTTTTTGAATCTGGTGTTCGATTGTTTCAAAGAAAGAAGATACCAGTTCTACGCGAAACTGATCACCTACGAGAATAATTGTATCACTTATTTGCTCCGGACCCAGATCCAGGTGATACACTTTTCCCTCTGATAAAACCAATTCTGACGCGCGTTTTTCCTCCATAACTTCTGTAATGAGCTTTAAAGGTAGAGAAAATTGAAAAAAGCGAATGAGAATAGGCAAAGAATCTTTGTTTGAAGAAAGGAACCGTGAATTGAGAAGTATTTTAATATTTTTACCACAAAAGAACAAACGATGCGTATTACAGAGTCTGATAGTTTACACGATAACCTTGAAAATCAATCCGTAAATGAATTACTTACCGGGATTAATTCGGAAGATGCTAAAGTTCATCAGGCAGTTGCCGAACAAATCCCTTTCATAGAAAAGTTCATAACGGCAGCACTGGAAAAGATGGAGACCGGAGGCAGATTGTTCTACATCGGAGCGGGAACAAGTGGACGATTAGGGATCGTAGATGCTTCGGAATGTCCGCCGACGTTTGGAGTTCCGCACGGACTGGTGGTGGGAATTATTGCCGGGGGAGATGCAGCGATTCGAAAAGCAGTTGAATTTGCCGAAGATGATACTACCCAGGCCTGGAAAGATCTGGAGGCCTATAACTTTTCTGCTAATGATGTGCTGGTTGGAATAGCAGCTTCTGGTTCTACACCGTATGTTTTAGGAGGAATTGAAAAAGCAAATGAAATAGGAGCTGTTACCGGGGGAATTACCTGTAATCCGGGGAGTAAACTGGCAGAACTGGCAAGTTTTCCCATGATTCCAGTTGTTGGACCAGAGTTTGTAACCGGAAGCACCCGGATGAAATCAGGAACCGCCCAGAAATTAGTATTGAATATGATTTCCACTACTTTGATGATTAAGCTGGGGCGGGTAAAAGGAAACAAAATGGTGGATATGCAGCTCTCCAACAATAAACTGGTAGATCGCGGGGCAAGAATGATTGTTTCGGAAACGGGCGTGGCGTATGCGTATGCTGCTCAAATGCTGGAAGAGTTCGGTTCGGTGAGAAAAGCTGTTGAAGCAATTATAAAGGAAGATAAAAAGTAAGAAGGCAACCTGAGCTGCCTTCTTGTATCATTTGCTTATTTTAGTGTCCGGTAGACGATTCGTCAAATTTCTTTTCACTTTGGAGTGCATACGGGCTGAGTTCTTGTATACTTTCCGGATTAATTTTATTGTCAAAGAAATCTACAGCGGTTGCATCATCTGTAAAGACATGGTCAGCTCCAATACTGTGGATGATACCCCAGGTGTGAAGAATGTCCCGTATAGGGCCTCTTGTTCCCGAAATAGAAGTATTGAGTCCTGCTGTTTTCCACATGCGTATCCATTCGTCCAACTCATGAGCTCCTGAACTGTCAAGAGACGTAACACTTTCCATATTCAGTACAATCGTCCTGAGCGTATTCTTTTTGGAAAGGACAAGGCGGTCTATTTTTTTCTTGATAAAATCAACGTTGGCGAAATAGATGGGACCGTCAATTCGAATAACAACAACATCGTCACGTTTTTCAAGATTTGTGAAACGTTCGACATTTCGGTAATACTTTGTTCCGGGAACTTTTGCCAGGATAGCGATATGAGGGCGGGAAGCTTTATAAATAACAGCCAGCAGAGAAAGGATCATCCCTGAAATAATTCCGGTCTCAATACCCAGTGTTAGTGTTGCAATGAAAGTAGCCATCAACATCAGGAAGTCCATCTTATCGTTTTTCCAGAGTGTTTTCGGAGTTTTAAAATCAATAAGTCCAGATACAGCTACTAATACGACAGCAGCAAGAATAGCATTCGGTAGATTATAAAATAAACCGGTGAAGAACAGGAGGGTAAGAACGATCAGAACAACACTGATGATGGAAGCAAGGGCTGTTTTTGCTCCTGCCTGATCATTTACGGCAGTACGTGAAAATCCCCCTGTTACCGGATAACCTTTGAAGAACGCTGCTCCGAAATTTGCCATTCCCAAACCGATTAATTCCTGATTCGCATCCAGTTTATAGTTTTTGTGTTTTCCATGAATGGTTTTGGCTACAGCATAACTTTCTGCGAAACCAACCAATGAAATAGTCAGTGCGATAGGAAGAAGAGTGCTCCAAACAGACATATCAAAAGAAGGAGATGAAAGAGTCGGTAATCCGGAAGGAACATCTCCCAAAACTTTAACACCTGATTCGGTAAGATTTAAAAAGGTAACGGCCAAAATTCCGAATACAACAGCAATCAGAGGAGTAGGAAGACTTTTATGTATTTTTTTACCATACTTAATAATAATAATACCTACGATACCTATTCCGAAAGTAATCCAGTGAATATCACTGATATTCTGAGCGATGGCAACAACCGTATCCTGAATGTGTTCGGTTCGTGGTAGCTTAATCCTGAAAAGGTGTTTTACCTGACTCAAACCGATAATGATGGCTGCCGCAGATGTAAAACCATTGATAACCGGGTGAGAAAGAAAGTTTACCACGAAACCAAATCGGAATAACCCGAGCGCAAACTGGATCAGTCCGACAAGAAAAGCGAGTGTAAGTGCCAGCATCAGATATTCTTCAGGTGAAGATGGGTTAAGTGTGCTGATACTGGAGGCTGTCAACAAAGAAACCATAGCGACAGGACCTACAGCAAGCTGACGTGATGTTCCGAAAATCGCATAAAGTAATAAAGGAACAGTAACAGCATACAGCCCGTGAATGGGATCTAAACCTGCCAGCATTGCATACGCCATTCCCTGAGGAATCAACATAATTCCTACTGTAAGACCTGCAGAAAGATCACCGGAGAGATTCGATTTGTTGTAATTAGGCAGCCAGTCAAAGATTGGCATGTATTGTTTAAGTGTGTTTGCGATTTTATTCATCGTCAGCATCTTTTTTGGTTAAACTGTGTTTTGATGATGCAAATTTCGCGCTATTGTAACCTCTTCACAGTGATTAATATCACACAAGATAATTAATTCCAGTTTGTAAATACCGATATCTGAAATTGAGGGCGGTGATCGGTTTGATAAACCTGAGCCATTGCTCCCGCTTCAATCTTTACACGATCGGTTATAGAATACCCCAATGCTCCGTATAAACGATTCCTGTCAAAAACGGTTCCTTTTGTATTGATAAAAATCTCATTGTAAAGACTTAGATAAACTGCATTTTTTACAATTGTTTTTTTGTTAAACGGAATAGCAATTCCAAGAAAATAGCGAATACGGAATTTAAAATCATCTTTCAGGAAACGTTCTTCAAAACGATAACGGTGACTGAGTGCTATTCTCCCCAGTTTATGTTTATGGTTGTATTGTTGATACAACCGGTGTTCATGCGAACGTGTTTTATCATGGGTAGAATCCGTTGGTTGTATGCCCGAAAGGATATACCCATATCCGAGGAGAACATTATCATTATTGGGTGTCAGATTATACCCCACGCCATTTCGGATCATTAGTTGTTCCAGACTTCCCCGAAAGTCCCATGCGCGGTATTGAATCTCATTGTGTAGTGTGAAGTTTTTTGGCAGATTGACACCCTGAACGTAGCTTACCCAGGCGCCCCAATCGGTTTGTTGTGCAGTAGAGAAGAGTACGATTTGTAAAAATACGGTGATAGCAACCAGCTTTTTCATGTCATGGAAATTTTAGTGTAAATAATAATAAGCGTACAAAGTTAACAGAGAAGAACGAGTTCGAATGGTACTTTAGTTACAAAGAGTAGAAATAATCTGGTAAATACTGGATTCCCGATTCGTACATCGTCCAAAACATTTGGCTGTTCCTTTTCCTTTTTGATCCTGATCTTTTACCGGGAGCTTATTTTAATTCATTATATTCGAGGTGAATATGACGTGAGGTAAGCTACTTTTTGTTAAAAACCAACCGAATGAAATATGTAATTAAGATCACAGTCTTTTTATTTATGGTGTCTTGCGGATCAGCCAAAGTTGCTGAACTGGGAAGTGAAACTGCCAAAAAAGGAGAAGAAGTTTCACAGCGCGCTATCGATTTGTACCGATCGTTGAGTAAACAATCCGAAATAGAAAAAGCGCAACGGGATCGGGTTAAAATACTAACAAATCCGAATCCCGCTTCCATGACAATTCCGGATACAAAACCGCAGGATTTTTCGGAACAAATAGAGAAGCGCATTATAGCTTACCGTCAATTGCTTGAAGCGTATGAGTATTTCGAACAGTTGACGGATAAAAAATACAGTGAAAAAACAGAGGAGTTAGGAGGTGCATTGCAAGAGAGTTATAATGCGCTAGAACAACTTCCGGATTTACCGGATGAGGCGGCTTCCAAACTAGGGAGTTTGTTAAAAAAGATTACAGAGGCTTCTCAGGCAAAAAAGATAAAAGAGCACAGTCTGGTTTTCCATCATTTAACGGAAGTATACCATATTCTGTGGGAGAAAGAGAAAGCCATCTGGAATGCCTACCTGGATCGTGTGTATGACGATTATATAGCGGAACTAAACACGGTTAAATCACAACGGTATGATGCGAAGAAAATTCTGGAGCTATATGATTTTCCCTATTCCGATGAGGCCGTCATTATTTTATTTTACCGGTTGGAACAAAGAGAAAAGATTGTCGCTCATAAAAAGGAACTTGTAGAACAACTGAATGATGTTGGGGAAATGTTGCAGGAGTTGAGTACGGCACATGAAAAACTGGCCGAGAAGAAAATAACTGTATCTGACATACTACAGGCTTTGAAAGAAATCGAAAACTTACTGAAAGATGAATAATGATAGAGAAGAACTATTGAAGATAGCATTGGCAGGGGCAATCGGAGAATTCAGTACCAACCGGGCAGCTATTCTGGAGCTTGCATTTGCGAGTGGCGGACAGGAAGCTGTTCAGAAGTTAGAGTCTGAGTACGATGTATTGCGCGATGCTTATTTTGAAATCCTCAAACGACAATTGGACCGGAATAACCATTTATATGGACAGTTAATCAAAGCAGCTAACGAGGAGGTCGAAAATTTAAAGACGAGTATCAAACAGGTAAATAACATTAATGACATCATTCAGCTGATCTCTACGGTCATTAATCTGGTAGGACGAATTTTGATCGTTCTGGGTATATAACCTGATCTTTTATACACCAGATAACCGGAAGTAACCTATTTCGGTTAAATTAATATGCTTCTGTAAATTAGGTAGTTTCTGTTTATTCGTGCGCTCGAAAATGAGTTGTGTGACAAAAGTAACTGTAGGGACTGTGAAGTATCCCGAACTTTGCATCGAAAACAATTTTTCTAAACACAATTTAAACGAGTAAAAATGAGAGTAGAACAGATCTATACAGGGTGTCTTGCGCAAGGAGCATACTACATTGTATCCAATGGTGAGGCAGCGATAATAGACCCGCTTCGTGAAGTAAAGCCATATATAGAATTACTGGAAAAAGACGGAGTGAAATTAAAATATATTTTCGAGACGCATTTTCACGCAGACTTTGTTTCCGGTCACATTGACCTAAGTGCGGAAACCGGAGCACCGATTATTTATGGACCTAATGCTGCCCCTGAATTCGATTGTATTGTTGCAGAGGACAATCAGGTATTTGAGTTGGGAGCTGTAAAAATTAAAGTTTTACATACGCCCGGACACACCATGGAAAGTACTACTTACCTGTTGATAGATGAGAACGGAAAAGATCATGCTATTTTCTCAGGAGATACCTTATTCCTGGGGGATGTAGGACGTCCGGATCTTGCTCAGAAAGCAGCAAGTATGACGCAGGAGCAATTAGCCGGACACTTATACGATAGCCTGATGACAAAAATTATGCCTCTGGCAGACGATGTAATTGTCTATCCAGCACATGGTGCAGGATCGGCTTGCGGTAAAAACATGATGAAAGAAACGGTAGATACGCTGGGGAACCAGAAAAAAGTAAACTACGCGTTGAATCAACCCAATAAAGAAGCTTTCGTTGCTGCGGTTACGGATGGTTTGCTTCCTCCTCCTGCCTATTTCGGAGCGAACGTAGCAATGAATAAAAAGGGATACCGTAATGTAGATGAGGTGATTAATCAGGGTATGACAGCTTTGTCTCCTGAAGAATTCGAAACAGCAGCAGAGTCAACGGGTGCTTTGATTCTGGATACGCGTTCCAATGGTGAATTTGCAAAAGAATTCATCCCGCAGTCAGTAAACATAGGAATTAACGGAGACTTTGCTCCCTGGGTAGGAGCCATGATCGGTGATGTGAATCAACCATTGTTACTGATAACAGACAAAGGAATGGAAGAAGAAGTGGTAATTCGTTTGAGTCGTGTAGGGTTTGATAATGTATTAGGATACCTGAAAGGGGGAATCGAAGCATGGAAAACCGCCGGAAAAGAAACGGATCAGGTAGATCGTATAAGCGCGGAAGAGTTCAAAGAACGTTTAAAAGTAGGTGAAAGCGTTGTCTATGATGTGCGAAAAGAAAGCGAGTACGAAGCTGAACACGTTGAGGAGGCATACAGCAGACCGTTGGCTTCTATTAATGACTGGATCAAAGACATTAATCCGAAGGAACACTTCTTTGTACACTGTGCAGGAGGATATAGAAGTATGATTGCAGCAAGTATTCTGCAAGCAAGAGGATACCGGAATTTTACGGAAATAGAAGGAGGATTTAAGGCGATTGCCGAGACAGGTGTACCTAAAACGGATTTTGTTTGTCAGTCAAAAGTAATGAAAGCATAACAGGAAAAAATGGAAAGCCGGAGGAATTTATCCGGCTTCCCCAACCAACATAAACACAAAAGAAAATGGGACTATTTGATTTTTTTAAAGGGAAGTCCACTTCGAACGAGAAGTTGGCGGAGATCGTGAACAGCGGTGCCTTTTTGGTAGATGTAAGAACTCCGGGAGAATATAAAGGCGGAAGTGTAAAAGGTGCTGTAAATATTCCGCTGGATCGTATCAGTAAAGAGTTGGCGAAATTCAAAGGAAAAAAGAATATTGTTGTTTTTTGCCGTAGCGGGAACCGTAGCGGACAGGCAAAAATGATTCTGGAACGCAACGGTGTCGAAAACGTTTTTAACGGTGGAACAGTTAGCAAAGTAGCATCATTATTGAAATAAGTAAAAGAGTATGAGTGATAAACTGAAAATACTAATCCCGACGGATTTTTCGGTACAGGCGGATTATGCTTTCCTGATGGTCAAAAATCTGGAGAGAAAAGCAAATCTGGAAGTGACCTTTCTTCACGTACTGAATGTACCGGACACGGTTTCTATTGATGTAAATGGAATGATCGAAACCTGCGGTGAAATAGATAATGAGTATGTGATTTCTCAGAAAAACATCGCAGAACAGAAACTGAACAGTATAAAAATGATTCACGGGAACCATATTCATACAGCACTGGTGTATGGTAAAACGACCCATGAAATCATTGATTATGCCGAACAAAACCAGTTTGATCTTATTGTAATGGGAACAAAAGGTTTATCGGGATTACGGGAGCGGATTGCAGGAAGCGAAGCGCAGATTATTGCGAGAAAATCTTCTGTGCCTTTGTTGACATTAATGTGTGACCGATCGGATTTGGAAATTCAACATTTATTGTTGGTACACAACTTTAACGATACACACAAACAGGATCTTTCGTTGATGAAAAAGTTTTCGGTCATTTTTGGAGCCAAATTACATTTGCTACAAATCACCAATAAACCAATAGACAGTGTTCGGGGTGAAATAGAAGCCAATATGGAAAAATTTGCCCGGATTAACGAAGTCGAGGATTACGAAATGCATATTGTGAAGGATAGTGATATTGAGGCCGGAGTGATCCATTTTAACCAGATGAGTAATATGGACATCGTTTGCATCGGGACGCACGGTAAAGGCGGTTTCTTTCATACAAGTGCAGCAGAGAAACTGGTAAATCACATGTACAAACCAATTATCACATTTCATTTGAACTAAAAAAAATAACTAAAAAATGTTGGAATTTATTATGCAGCCATGGCCCTGGTGGTTTTCAGGGGTGGTGATTTCTTTTATCATGTTTATACTTCTGTTCTTTGGGAAATCATTCGGATTTTCGGCTAACCTGAGAACAATTTGTGCCATTGGTGGTGCAGGCAAAAAAGTGAAGTTTTTCGATTTTGACTGGAAAAAACAAGTCTGGAACCTGGTATTCCTGGTTGGAGCAATTATCGGTGGGTTTATTGCGAAAGAGTTTCTGAGTGACGGCGATTATGCTGTACAAATTTCTGAAGCAACTGTTCGCGACCTGGGTGCGTTGGGATTTGCAGCTCCTACTTCAATGCAACCCGGAGAACTGTTTAGTCTTACTTCTGCTTTTTCAGTAAAAGGATTCCTGATTCTTGCCATAGGTGGTTTACTGGTAGGATTTGGTGCACGTTATGCCGGAGGATGTACTTCCGGACATGCAATTAGCGGAATTTCAGATCTTCAGGTGCCATCCATGATAGCAGTGGTAGGTTTCTTTATTGGAGGGCTGGTCATGACCTTCGGGATATTTCCACTTATTTTCTAATTATACAATCACAAACACATGAAATTTATAAAGTTTTTACTGGCGGGGGTATTATTTGGTATCGTTATGACGAAATCAGAAGCTATATCCTGGTACCGTATTCAGGAGATGTTCCGCTTTCAGGCGTTCCATATGTATGGAATCATCGGGACAGCGGTCGTTCTTGGTGTCATCGGTGTTGCGCTGATCAAGAAGTTTAAAATGCGGGATGCTTCCGGAGATCCGATTGTTTTTCACCCAAAAGCAAAATCAATTCCACGGTACCTGATCGGGGGAATTATTTTTGGTCTGGGATGGGCACTTAGTGGTGCATGTCCGGGACCTATGGTCGTAAACATTGGTTATGGATTTTTGACCATGTTTATTGTACTTGTATTTGCAACAATAGGCACCTACCTGTATGGTGTACTACAGAAAAAATTGCCACATTAATTATACACGAAAATGGCGGTGCAATAGGTACTGCCATTTTTTGAATAAAAAAGAAAATATGAAAGTTGTATCAGTGATCCTGCTTATGGTTATGACCTTTCTTTCCGGTTGGTCCTATGGACAGAAGAAATCGGACGATGGAAGAAAGCACAAAATAGTTTTTCAATTTACAAACGGACAAGATTCTACCCAACAAAAAGCCTTTATTAAACAGCTGGATAATTTGTCTCAACACTGGCCAAAAGCCAGATTTCACGTAGTTGTGTATAACAAAGGGTTGGACTTGCTGTTACCGGAAAAATCAGTCGGCCTTACGCAACTCGAAGAACTGGCGAACCGGGGAATAACCTTTGTCGTTTGTGAAAATTCCATGAAACCCAGAAAACTTACCAAAGACCATTTTCCTGGTTTTGTTGGCTTTGTTCCTGCCGGAATAGCCGAAGTAATAAAGAAACAGGAGGAAGGATACAGTTATATCAAAGGAGGTTATTGATGATACACCTGTCTGAAAATTGAAAAGTATGAAAAGAGTAATTACAGCCCTTCTGATTCTCTTCGGAGCCACCAACCTGATTGCACAACATCACACGGATAGTTTACACACTTCCAGGCAGAGTGATACTACTATACGAAGGACACTAGGGAAAGATTTGAGGTTTGGTCATTTCGAGTTTCATACCCGCAGTTTTTTGATGGGAACCGTTAACAGGGGCGTGTTATCCGATTATAGTACCATGGCAGTAGGTGCCGGATTGGGGTATTACAGCCCTTCCTGGAAAGGTTTTCATGTGGGATTGAGTGGCTTTTTTGTCTTTCAGGTTTTTCAGGATAATATTTACGAAAAAGACCCGGTTACAGGAAAGTCAAATCGGTATGAAATCCTGATGTTTGATATCAATGATTATCACAATACACATGATCTGGACAGGCTGGAAGAATTGTTTATTTCATACGAAAACAAAGGGTTTACAGCCATTCTGGGAAGACAGAAGTTTGAATCACCTTTGCTCAACGGGCAGGATAACCGGATGCGTCCGAATGTATTTAGTGGTATTTCTTTGAATTATAAAGTGAAAAACTGGGAGTTTCTGGCAAACTGGTTCAATCAGGTTACGATACGGGGAACGGTGGACTGGTACTCGATTCAAAGTTCATTGGGAGTCTACTCAACCGGTCGGAATCCGTTAGAAAGCACAGAAAGTTATAAGGGAAATATCCATTCTTACGGAATTGGTGTGACCGGTGTAAAGCACCAGACCAAAAACTGGAAAAATCAAATCTGGAACTATAATGCCGACAATATCTTTAACACCACTTTTGCGCGTTCCGAATATGCATTTACAAAAAAGAACTGGAGGTTCCTGACGGGGATTGAAGGATTCTATGAAACTCCACTTAACAACGGGGGAAATGCAGATCAGACAAAAACCTACTTACTGAAAAATGAAAGAGCTTTTGGTGCAGGAGCGCGATTAGGCTTTAAGGTAAAAGGACACCAGTTGACATTTAATTATCTGGGGATTTCTAACATCGGTAGATTCCTTTTTCCAAGAGAATGGGGACGGGAGCAATTCTTTGCCAGTTTGCCACGCGAGAGATTTGAAGGCGCAGGAGACGTGAATGCCCTGACAGTAAAATACCGCTATACAATTCCGAAGAAAAACTTTTATGTTGAATTGGGAGCGAATTATACGGATAATATACAGTACACAGATATTGATCTGAATAAATACGGCCTTACATCCTATTATCATTTTACCGGAACACTGGATTATAAATTTAAAGGATACCTGGATGGTTTGGAGTTAAAATTTCTGGCAGTGCATAAGCGAGCTACAGATCCGGATAATCTGCCTGATAAGTACAGAATTAATAAGGTAGAGATGTGGAATCTCAATTTTGTTATTGATTACTGGTTCTGATACAATCAATAACTGCTTTTTTGAGAAGCCGGCAGGAAGTAATTCTGTCGGTTTTTTGTTTCCGGTAAGGAGACAGGTGGAAATGAGTTTTTCTTTGTAGATTTACCCACCAATTTGCACGAATATGAAGCTGTTAAAAATCACTTCCGCAGTATGCTGTCTTTCATTGATAGCGTGTTCGGAGTCAAAAGATGAAAAAAATACAATGAGTAAAGTAACCCCTCCTGTAGCGGAAAAAGTACCGTTTGAGTTGGAAAAACACGGTGATGTACGTGTGGATAATTATTACTGGCTGAACAATCGGGAAGACCAGAAGGTGATTGATTATTTGAATGCAGAGAATGCATACTATGAGGAAATGACTGCTCATACAAAGGCTTTTCAGGAAGACTTGTTTCAGGAAATGAAGAGTCGTATTAAAGAAGATGATGAGTCAGTTCCCTATTTTAAGAATGGGTATTATTACATTACTCGTTTCGAGAAAGGAAAGGATTATCCGATTTATTCAAGAAAGAAAGGAAGTCTGGACGCACCGGAAGAAATTTTGTTTGATTGTAATGAGATGGCTGAAGGACACAGCTATTTTAATCTGGGAGGTTTAAATGTCAGTCCGGATAATAATCTGGTCGCTTTCGGAGTGGATTATGTGAGCCGTCGTCAATATACAATTCAGGTGAAAAACCTGAAGACCGGAGAGATTTATCCTGAAAAAATTACAAATACAACCGGAGGATCATCGTGGGCAAATGACAATAAAACCTTGTTTTACACGCGAAATAATGAGGTTACTTTGCGTTCGGATAAAATTTATAAGCACAAGTTAGGAGAAAGTCCCGAGTCAGACCAGTTGGTGTATGAAGAAAAGGATGATACCTATAACACATTTGTATACAAGGAAAAATCACAGAAGTATTTGTTGATTGGTTCATCGAGTACGGTAAGTGATGAATATCGCTATCTGGATGCAAATAATCCGGACGGAGAATTTAAAATTTTACAAAAACGTGAGCGCGGACTGGAATATGGCGTGTCATATTATGACGGGAAGTTTTACATTGTAACGAATAAAGACAATGCAACCAACTTTAAATTGGTGACTTGCCCTGAAAATAAGACTTCTAAAGAAAACTGGACAGATCTTATTCCGCATCGTGAGGATGTATTATTGGAAGGAATTGATATTTTCAAGAATTATTTGGTCATCAGTGAGCGTTCAGGAGGTTTGAGTAAACTACGTATTCGTTCCTGGGATACGTCAACCGATTACTACTTGCCATTTGATAGCGAAACCTATACTGCATATACGACATCTAATGTTGAGTTTGATACAGATGTGGTACGTTTTGGTTATCAATCAATGACTACTCCGGCTTCTGTTATGGATTTCAACATGACGACACAGGAGAAAACCTTGTTGAAAGAGCAGGAAGTTCCGGGAGGTACATTTGACAAAAACAACTACGTTGAAGAACGTATTTGGGCAACAGCAGAGGATGGTACAAAAATTCCGATGTCAGTCGTGTATCGTAAGGGAATGGAAAAAAACGGTAAAAATCCTGTATTGCAATATGCGTATGGTTCGTATGGGTATACAATCGATCCGTACTTTTCTACGACGCGTTTGAGCTTACTGGACAGAGGATTCATTTTTGTTCTCGCTCACATCCGCGGAGGACAATACATGGGGCGTCAATGGTACGAAGATGGAAAAATGCTGAAAAAGATGAATACATTCACTGATTTTGTGGACTGTTCAAAACACCTGATAGCTGAAAAATACACTTCTGCGGAACATCTGTATGCTCAGGGTGGATCAGCCGGAGGACTATTAATGGGAGTTGTGATTAATATTGCTCCTGAATTGTATAATGGTGTGGTATCACAGGTCCCATTTGTGGATGTAGTAACAACAATGTTGGATGATTCTATTCCGTTGACTACAGGAGAATACGATGAGTGGGGGAATCCGAATGATAAGGAGTATTACGATTATATGCTGTCTTACTCTCCTTATGATAATGTAAAAGCACAGGCATACCCGAATATGTTGGTGACAACTGGACTGCACGATTCTCAGGTACAATACTGGGAGCCTGCAAAATGGGTTGCTAAATTACGCGACATGAAAACAGACGACAACCTGTTGTTTATGGATACAAACATGGATGCAGGGCACGGTGGTGCTTCCGGACGTTTTGAGTCATTAAAAGAAACGGCTAAAGTTTATAGTTTCCTTTTGGATCTGGAAGGAAAGATAAAAAAGTAAAAAACAGTAGAGATACTATAAGTAAAATCCTCTTTCAGTTTTTGGAAGGGGATTTTTTTATTTTTAGAAGTAGAGTTAAAATTAATTAGTTTTATTATTTGTAACATACATACTAACATAGATGAACAATTATTTGCTGGTCATGCTATTAACCTGTCTTTTTTCAGGATGTTCAACACAAGAAAGAGAAACTGGGCATTCGACTGAGATTACCACTAATGTTGGGGAGCAATTGGTTTTGGACAACGAGAGTGAATATGCGATGTGGTTAAAAAAAATGCATAGAGATTCTGTAGAGATAAATAATAGCGGTGTATATGGTTCTCAAACACTAAAGCATCTCAAAACAATAAACGATTCTGTTAGTTACTGTATTTATGAAGTGAATGATTTTGTCTGTAGTTGTGTCTATCTGGAGGTGTTCGTAGCAAAAAAAGAAGTTGAGAAAGAACAAATAGGGATAGGTTGTGATCAGGATATGGCAAACCCGGATTTCTATTGGATGGATTATGAAATACTGGATGATGGATTTGTAAAGGTTACAAGTACGCGTGAGTTTGTTGCAGACTCTTTATTAACAGAAGAGGGAGTGTTTCCCAAGGAAACGAACTTCGAGGATTATATACCTCAAAAAGAAACGAAAAGCTGGTTTGTAAAAGTTGATGAATCGGGAAATGTCCAGAAAATAGATAAAATATGACTTATAATACATGTAAGATGAGCGTACAGCGTTTTAGAAGAAAGTGGTTAATAGTGACGATCATTTTTCTTTATAGTGTGCATCAGGGATATACTCAGGAGTTTCCTCAAAGTTGGGAAGGTGAATGGAAAGGAGAAATGAATATCTACAATTCCAAATCCGTTGATCCGGTAATGAACCTTCAAATGGAACTGAAAGTTGAGCCCATTACCGATTCGGCATGGAGCTGGACTATTGTATATATCACGGCTGATAAACCGGATATGAGAGCTTATGAATTACAGGCCACAGACGATCCGAATAAATGGATCATTGACGAGAAAAACGGCATTCAATTACCCCAGACATATATTGGAAATCGCTTAACCAGTTCTTTTTCGCTTGAGAATACATTGCTGGTTGCCTCATATTGGCTGGAAGACAGCGAAATGAACATTGAGATAATTGTAACAAACCTGGAGCCGGAGTCCGAAACAGGGTTAGGAAATGATACTTCTCCTATTGTTGGAAATCATCCGGTAAACAGTTACCAAAGGGCAATTCTGAAGAAAGTCAGCGAGTGATCCGCATCAGTATCCATCAATTATTTTCCGTTGTTATTTGAATCCTGATTAAGGAGTTGTTCAATTTGTTTTTGATGATGCAAAGGGTGATAGGACATCAGGTAAAACATTTCCCGGATCGTTACTAATCCAAGTAACGGATGAGGTAATGTCAGTGTGTCCAGTTCTTCCTCAGAATAAGTATCTACTATTTGCTGAATCTGATTCAGGTTTTCGTGAATGTCTGAAATGATTTTCTCTTTTTGCGAATAGGAGACTTCCGTTTCTGGTAAAAAGGGTTCGGGAGCTTTCAAACTGGTGTTTAAATAGTTTTCCATAACAGTAGAGTAATCCCAGGTAGGTCGGTTGATCTCCCCGAACTTTTCCCGTATCACAACTTTTGACGCCAAGACCTTTGGGAAAGGAGTTATGGTCAGTAAAATATGTTGTAACTGCTGCCCGGTTGTCCATTTTCCGGGAGAATGGTAGTTAAACTTCTGAGAGGGAAGATGATCAATATAGTGAATGATCTGTAGGTGATTCTGTGTGAAATCTTTGAGTAATTCCTGCTTTGTCATAGAATTTATTTTTCTACAAAGAACAAGAATAGGAGAGAGTAAAACAATGAACCCGGGTTAAGTAATTTGTCGCCGGATTCGACTCAATGCCTGCGGTGTTATTCCAATATATGACGCTAAATATTTCAGCGGAACCTGTTGTATAAATTCAGGTTTGTTCTTTAAAAGATAAAGGTACATTTCTCTGGGAGCTGTTTGTAAAAGCTGAATTTCACGAAGCGCTTTCGCACGAAGTTGTTCTTCTAAAAAGACCTTTTGTGTTGTACTACAAAGTTTTGATTCCAAAAAAAGCCGGCGTACTTCGCGCATATCTACATACCATAAAACACCCTTGCTAATAGGCTGGTACGTAAATTGACGTTCTATCTCATTATCAGCCTTTGCTGTAAAAATATCTCCCTCCAAATAAAAATCAATAGAAATCGATTGTTCCGGGTCTGCTTCTTCCGGAGTAATTAATTTTCGGATCGTTCCTTTTTCTAAAAAACAAAGAATATCTGCAGGTAAAATTGTCTTCTTTGTAAAGTGTAGTACGGTCAGTTTATTCCATATTTCGCCATAGGTGTCGATCGGGTATTTTTTTGAGAAAATATGTTTATCAGGTGTGTCCAAAACCGCTTATTTACGTTCGTATTCTGTTAAAGGTATAGCCTTAATTCTTCAAATATAAAAGAACCGGGTTAATAAGCTGTCATAGAGAGCTTTTTATGAATAATGGAGTTGTTGAACGATTGAAGAGTTTTTGAGGGAGATTTTTGCAAATTGCAAAATGTTGTTGAGTAGCGTAAAAGGAATTTAAAAGCTAGTATAAATGAAGGGCGTGTGCAAGGAGTCAAATTTAATTGGATCGTAAAAATAAATCTATTATCTTTACGTTATACCAGAGTGTAAAACATGAAAGTAAGTTTCAGACATAGAATTTCAGCTGTATTTCTGGCTATACTGATGTTGAGTTCATCAATAGGGGTATCTATGGATGTACATTTCTGTGGTGGAGAACTTAAAAGTTTCAATTTCTTTGGAGAAGCTGACGCGTGTGAAATGCAGGAACCAAAGAAAGATTACAATCGTTCCTGTTGTGATTCTGAACAGATAAAGGAAAATCAACAATGTGAGCATAGTTCAGAGTTGCAAAATAATTGCTGTCATAATGAAACGTTTAGTATTGATGTTTCTGATTCTTTTGAAGTAGACTATTTTACACTTAATTTAAGTCAGTCTCCGGTCTATATTCCACTAAACTGTCATTTTCAGCTCACTTTTTCGGAGATAAAAAGTGAATTAAATTATTTCCATTATTATCATCCTCCTCCAATAGATCAGGATATTCAGGTTCTGTATCAAGTATTCCGAATTTGATTTTATTTTTTTGATAGTGCTCAACATCTAATAGGTGTATGGGCTTTTTGTGTTTGTCAAAAAAATTAAAGTCATGTTAAATAGAATCATAAAATTTTTCCTTGACAATAAACTGGTAGCGTGGATTCTACTTGGTTTATTTGTCATCTGGGGGGTGGTTACAGCACCTTTTAATTACGAATCTGATTGGTTACCAAGAGATCCCGTTTCTGTGGACGCTATTCCTGATATTGGTGAGAATCAACAAATAGTTTTTACTGAATGGATGGGGCGTTCGCCTCAGGATGTGGAGGATCAGATCACCTATCCTTTAACTTCTGCATTATTGGGAATTCCGGGCGTAAAAAGCGTACGGAGTAATTCAATGTTTGGATTTTCAAGTATTTATTTAATTTTTGAAGAGGACATTGAATTCTACTGGAGTAGAAGTCGAATACTCGAAAAATTAAATTCTTTGCCTGCGAATTTGCTTCCGGATGGGGTACAGCCTTCTTTAGGACCGGATGCAACGGCGCTCGGACAGATTTATTGGTACACTCTGGAAGGTAGGGATGAAAAAGGTAATCCAACTGGTGGCTGGGATTTACATGAACTAAGAAGTATTCAGGATTTCTATATAAAGAATGCTTTACAGTCTTCAGGCGGAGTAGCAGAAGTAGCGTCAATAGGAGGTTTCGTTCAGGAATATCAAATTGATGTTGATCCGGATAAAATGAAAGCGTTTAATGTAAACTTAGCGCAAGTAATGAAGGCTGCCAAAGAAAGTAATCTGGATATAGGGGCACAAACGTTAGAGATAAATTTGACTGAGTATTTTGTTAGGGGGCTTGGTTATGTTAAATCCCTGAGTGATATAGAAGAAGCAGTCGTAAAAGTTTCTGAAAATGTACCTATTCGTATAAAAGATATTGCGGTTGTGCATCTTGGTCCAAAAGCAAGAAGGGGGATTCTTGATAAGTCCGGAGCTCCAGCCGTTGGAGGTGTTGTAGTGGCAAGATACGGAGCCAATCCCTTAGAAGTAATCAATAACGTAAAATTAAAAATTCAAGAAATTGAGAATGGTTTACCATCTAAAACATTAGCAGACGGGACACAATCTAAAGTTTCTATCGTGCCTTTTTATGATAGGACACAATTAATCAATGAAACAATAGGAACACTTGAAGAGGCACTCACACTGGAGGTTTTAATCACAATAATAGTGGTCATCCTAATGCTTCTGAATCTGAAGTCTTCACTATTGATTTCTGCTTCACTCCCTGTCGCAGTCCTCATGTGTTTTATTGCGATGCGCTATACAGGAATTGATGCGAATATAGTTGCGTTATCCGGGATTGCAATTGCAGTGGGAACGATGGTTGATATGGGAATTGTATTGACAGAGAGTATGATCGCTCAGATGAAAGTAGCACCACCGGGTCAACCGATCAAGAGAACCGTTTATCTGGCGACAACGGATGTTGCTTCTGCCGTGATAACAGCCGTAGCGACTACAATCGTTAGTTTTTTACCGGTTTTCACTATGGAAGCTGCCGAAGGAAAGTTATTTCGCCCCTTAGCCTTTACAAAGTCTTTTGCCCTGATCGCTTCAATCGTTCTTGCAATAACGATATTACCGGCACTTGCAACTAAATTATTTAGTTTTAAAAGCAAAGGGAAAGTAGCGAAATATTTCACAAACGGAGGACTAATTCTGCTTTCAATTCTATTACTTTTTACATCGTATTCATTCATCGGTTTTTTTGGATTACTCTTAGGGGTAGGAGGTATAGTTACAACTTATATGAAAGATAAAAAATCGGAAGTATGGAATATCCGGTTTGAGTATTGGAAAAATATCATGTACGCTCTACTTGTAGCATGGTTACTGTCCAAAATATGGATGCCACTTGGAGTGTCAAAAAGTGAATTACTGAACTTCCTATTTGTTGTCACCATCATCGGCGTGCTGATTGGTACTTTCTATCTGGTTATACATTATTACGAACGAATTTTAAGATTTTTAATAAAAATCAGGTTGATATTCATTGGTCTGTTGATTCTATTACTTTTTGCCGGGTATTCTATATTTAAGAATACAGGTCAGGAATTCATGCCATCCTTAAATGAAGGGTCGTTTTTGTTAATGCCAACTTCAATGCCCCATGCGGGAATGGAAATGAATGAAGCCAATTTAAGACTCCTCGATATGTCTGTTAATTCAATTCCTGAAGTTGACGGAGTTGTGGGGAAAGCAGGAAGAGTTGAAAGTTCACTTGATCCTGCCCCGATGTCCATGTATGAAAATATCATTTCTTATAAATCAGAGTACCGATTAAATGAGAATGGGCAGAAAATTCGATTTAAAGTTGATGGAGACAGAAATTATGTCATGGACGAAAATAATGCCTTAATACCTGATGAGAACGGTCAATATTTCAGACAATGGAGAGATCATATACAGTCACCGGATGATATTTGGAATGAGATAGTAGAAGCAACCAAATTACCCGGTATAACTTCTGCCCCGAAACTACAGCCTATTGAGACCAGACTGGTTATGCTTCAAACCGGAATGCGCGCTCCAATGGGTATAAAAGTTAAGGGAAATGATTTGAAAACCATTGAAGCATTTGGATTAAAGTTGGAAATGTTTCTGAAAGAGGTTGAAGGTGTAAAAACGCCTGCCGTTTTTGCAGAGAGAATTGTCGGAAAACCATACCTTATGTTGGATATAAATCGTGAGGTTATCAGCAAACATGGTTTAAGTATTCAGGAAGTACAAAATCAAATTCAGGTGGCAATTGGTGGGATGGTTATGACATCCACAGTTGAGGGACGTGAGAGGTATGGAATTCGGGTTCGCTATCCCATGGAACTCAGAAATGATCCTGATAAAATTAAAGACATTTATGTTAGTACATCTAATGGCGCACAAGTCCCTTTAGGAGATTTGGTTGAAATCAAATATGAACAGGGACCGCAATCTATTAAAAGTGAAGATGGATTTCTTATTGGGTATGTTTTATTTGACAAAGAAGATGGCTATTCTGAAGTGGAGTTAGTAAATAAAGCGCAAAACTACCTGAACGAAAAAATAGAATCCGGTGTTTTGGAAGTTCCCAATGGGATTACGTATCAATTTGCCGGAAATTATGAACAGCAGCTCCGAGCAAACAAACGCTTAGGTATTGTCATCCCGATAGCACTTATTCTCATCTTCCTGATTCTTTATTTTCAATTCAAATCAGTAATTACATCATTATTTGTCTTTTCAGGTGTATTTGTAGCTTTCTCCGGAGGGTTTATTATGATTTGGTTATATGGTCAGGATTGGTTCATGAATGTTGAGTTTTTTGGAACCAATATGAGGGATTTATTCCAGATGGATACGATAAACTTAAGTGTTGCTGTTTGGGTAGGTTTCTTAGCGTTATTTGGTATTGCAACAGATGATGGTGTTTTAGTTGCAACATTCCTCAAGGATAGTTTCAAGGGAAATAATCCAAAAAACCGCAAAGAAATCGAAGATGCTGTAATTGAAGGAGGTTTGCGAAGAGTCAGACCTGCAATGATGACTACGGCAACTACAATTTTGGCACTCCTTCCTGTGTTGACTTCTACGGGAAAAGGAGCAGATATTATGTTACCCATGGCTATCCCTTCTTTTGGAGGAATGGTATTAAACATGATTACAATGTTTACAGTACCAGTGCTTTACTATACATGGAAAGCAGGTGAATTTAGTTGGAAGAATAAACAAAATCGATTTAAATTATGAAGAATATAAAAAATAGATACAAAATGGTTCTGACATGTCTGTTTATTCTGGGTATTCAGCTAGTTTCTACTGCACAATCTTTGGACTCTTTGTTTCAATTAGCAGTTGAAAATAATACGGAATTAAAGGCATTGGAATTAGAATACCAGGCTATTCTAATTCGGCAGGATCAAGTGAGCCAGTTACCCAATCCTCAATTAGGTATTGGCGCACCAATTTTACGTCCTGAAACACGATTAGGACCGCAAGTTATGATGGTGAGTGCATCACAAATGTTTCCCTGGTTTGGATCATTTAAAGCAAAGAAGGAGGTAGTAATTCAAATGTCCAAAGCCAAATATGAAGAATTATCTGCTATTAAACTGGAGTTGTTCTTTCGAATTAAAACAGCGTATTATCAATTGGTTTTCTTGTCTCAAAAAGAAAAGTTGTTCTCAGAAACAGTAACCAATTATAGGGCGTTAGAAACAATTGCTTTAGCAAAGGTTGAGTCGGGGCAATCCTCATTGGCAGATGTGTTACGAATTCAAACTAAAATTGATGAATACATAGTTTTGCTGGAGCAAATAAATATCGAAAAAACGGACTTGTACGCTCAAATTAATAATGTCACGAATCAACCTTTAGCTAACAAAATCCTAATTCAGGATAGTATGGACTATGAGTTAATTAACTACGATTTGGGGCAGTTCAGGTCAAAGATAGAAAATCATCACCCACTAATCAATAAGTTAGACTTTCAGATTGCAGCTTCAAACAGTAAGATTGCCGTCAATAAAAAAAACAACCAGCCTGGCTTGGGAATTGGTTTAGATTACAATCTTGTTAATCCAAGAGTAGACGCTACTCCAATGAACAATGGAAGGGATATTTTAGTGCCAAAAGTTATGGTGAGTATTCCGATCTATCGAAAAAGTTACACTAGTGTTTTTAAAGAGGAGAAACTGAATCAGGAAGCATTAAACTATAAAAAAGAAAGTATAACCGATCAAATGATCAGTACGATTATTTCTTACAAATCAGCGTATGACAATGCTCAATTGACGTACGATCTGTCCAGAACACAATTGGAGAAAATTTCAAGTGCCTACAAAATTCTGGAAGCAAGTTACAGTGCTGATGGAAAGAAAATTGAAGAGTTACTATCAACACAGAATGAACTGATAAACCTCAAACTGAAATTAGATTTCAGTAGATTAAATATGGCCGTTTCTAAAGCCAAAATTGAACGACTAACGGATTATTAATCAATATAAAAAAATGAAACATACTTATAAAATATCAGGAATGACTTGTAATGGATGCAAAAGCCATGTAGAGGAAACCCTTAAATCACATGATGCAATACGTGAGGTAAATATTGATCTTTCAACTGGAAAAGCCGAAATAACTTTTACCAACCACATAAAGCTTGAGGAGTTAAAGGCCTTATTTGAAGGCTCGGACTATATGATTCATTCTCTTGATGAACATATACAACCAAAGGCTAAAGCTAAAGCCGTTGAAGGAGTCAGCTATTATTGTCCAATGCATTGCGAAGGGGATAAGACCTATGATAAGCCAAGAGATTGTCCCGTTTGTGGAATGGATTTAGTTCCTGAAGCAAAAATCAATTCAAGCGCTGAAAAATATACATGTCCTATGCATCCCGAGGTCGTCAAAGATGAAATGGGGTCTTGTCCAAAATGTGGAATGGATTTGGTTCCTATGGAAGCTGATGTAAGTGCTGAGGAAAAACAGTATAAGTCCTTACTTAAAAAGTTTTGGATTGCCGTAGCTTTTACATTTCCTATTTTCTTAATCGCCATGTCAGAAATGATTCCAAATAATCCGCTTTATGACATATTGGATGTAAAATATTGGAACTGGATTCAATTATTTTTATCGATACCAGTGGTCTTTTATGCTACCTGGATGTTTTTCAGACGAGCATACAGTTCTATTCGAACAATGAATTTAAATATGTTCACTTTGATTGGAATTGGGGCTGGTGCTGCCTGGTTGTTTAGTTTAGGAGCCATTTTGTTCCCTTCAATTTTCCCCGAAGATTTTAAGACACATTCAGGAACAGTTCATGTTTATTTTGAAGCTGCAACAGTTATTTTGACATTGGTACTATTAGGACAACTGCTAGAGGCTAGGGCTCATAGTAAAACAAACAATGCAGTAAAGGAGTTATTGAAGTTAGCTCCAAATAAGGCAATAAAAATTGTGAATGGTGAAGAGCAAGAAATTTCTATTGATGAAATTGAAGTAGGTGATCTATTGCGCGTTAAACCAGGTGATAAGATTCCTGTTGACGGTAAAATAACAGAGGGTGAAAGCTCTATTGATGAATCTATGATTACAGGAGAACCTATCCCTGTGGATAAATCAAAAGGGGATGATGTGACTTCGGGAACAATTAATGGTAATCAATCTTTTGTAATGAGAGCAGAAAAAATTGGTTCCGATACACTTTTGTCTCAGATTATTCACATGGTGAATGACGCAAGTAGAAGTAGAGCTCCTATTCAAAAATTAGCCGATAAAATATCAGGTTATTTTGTTCCTGCCGTGATTCTAGTTTCTGTTTTAACATTTATTGCCTGGTACATTTTCGGTCCATCTCCCCAATTGGTATTTGCTTTTGTCAATGCGATTGCTGTTTTGATTATTGCTTGCCCCTGTGCTTTGGGATTAGCTACTCCTATGTCTGTTATGGTTGGAGTTGGAAAAGGAGCGCAGGAAGGTGTTCTGATTAAAAATGCGGAATCTCTGGAAAAAATGAATAAAGTTGATGTTTTAATCATTGATAAAACGGGAACAGTAACAGAAGGAAAACCATCAGTGGAACGAATTGTATCACTATCAGAATTTAGCACTGAAGAATTAGCAGTCATAGTCGCCTCAGTTAACAATCAAAGTGAACACCCATTAGCGGAGGCAACTGTTCAGTTTGCTAAAAATAAAGGATTGGAGCTTAAGAGAATTAATTCTTTTAGTTCAATAACTGGTAAAGGTGTTGAGGCAGAGATAGATGGGGAAAGGGTTTTAGTAGGTAATGAGAAACTGATGACAGACAGAAAAGTCCAACTTTCATCAGAAGTCAATTATGAATCACAAAACGTTAAATCAAAAGGAAAAACAGTTCCTTATATCGCCATTGGGGATAAGGTAGTTGGTTTTGTGGTAATTTCCGATGCGATAAAGGAGACAAGTAAAAATGCGATTCATCAATTGCAAGAAATGGGTATAGAAGTAATTATGATGACTGGAGACAACTACCATACTGCCAAAGCTGTTGCTGAAGAGTTAAAGCTGGACAACTTTGTTGCAGACTGTTTACCTGAAGATAAGTTGAATAAAGTAAAAGAATTACAAAGCAAAGGGAAAATAGTAGCTATGGCAGGTGATGGGATAAATGATGCGCCTGCTTTAGCACTTGCAAATGTTGGTGTCGCCATGGGAACAGGCACTGATGTTGCGATTGAAAGTTCTGAAATTACACTTGTAAAAGGAGATCTTCATGGTATTGTAAAAGCAAGAAATTTAAGCCATAAAGTGATGCGCAACATTAAGCAAAACTTATTCTTTGCTCTCGCTTATAATACACTTGGAATTCCAATAGCAGCAGGATTGTTATATCCGATATTCGGGATATTATTATCACCCATGATAGCAGCCCTGGCCATGAGCTTCAGTTCAGTTTCTGTTATTGCAAATGCACTAAGACTAAGAACTCAAAACATAAAATAATGAAAAAGTATATAATTTACATAGGGTTCCTGTTGCTTGGGTTAGTGATAGGTTGGATTGTCTTCAAGGGTAAATCTGCTCCGGAAGGAGAGAATACCGAGCACAATCATGTTGAACATACGGAGCAAATTTGGACGTGTTCCATGCACCCACAAATTCGTCAGCCAGAGCCCGGCGATTGTCCGATTTGTGGAATGGATTTGATTCCGCTTGAAGAAAACGCAAATGAAAACCCTTTGGTATTCACAATGTCTGATAATGCCGTTAAAATTGCTAATATTCAGACAACTGTACTCGGGGGATCTGTAAATTCAGAAAACGGGATAGTGATATCTGGAAAAATAAAATCAGATGAAACGGTCTCCTCAAGTATTGTAACGCATGTTGCTGGTAGAATAGAGAAGTTGTATATTTCATATACGGGGCAATCTGTTTCTCAAGGACAGAAAGTTGCTGATATCTATTCCCCACAATTGATTGCTGCTCAAAAAGAATTAATTGAAGCAAACAAAGTAAAATCAACCAATTCAACTCTTTATCAGGCGGCCTATAATAAGCTCAAAAACTGGAAATTAAACGATAAGCAAATCCAATCTATTCTCGACAGTGAAACGATCATTGAAACCTTTGCTATTTATGCTCAATTTTCAGGTGTAGTTAAAACGAAAAAAGTCTCGGTAGGTGATTACCTTAAAGAGGGAGGAGTTTTATTTGATATACAAAGCCTATCAAAAGTATGGGCGGTATTTGATGCCTATGAAACGGATATTGCCAATATTAATGTTGGTGATCCGATTGTCTTTACTACGACAAGTTATCCCGATGAACAATTCACGGCAAAAATTAATTTCATAGACCCCTTAATCAATCCATCCACAAGGACTGTCTCGGTAAGGGCAAATGTTCAAAATTTGAATTCAAAGCTGAAACCAGATATGTTTATCAATGGGAGGATTGAACGCACTCCCAATCAAAAGTCTACATTACTGGTTCCAAAGTCTGCGGTTTTGTGGACGGGAAAACGTTCGGTAGTTTACTTAAAGCTACCAAACGAAGCTGTGCCCTCGTTTGAATATAAGAATATTGAGATAGGTGAAACAATAGGCGATTCATATATTGTCATTTCAGGACTCAAACCAGGTGATGAAGTTGTAACAAATGGAGCATTTGTAATAGATGCATCTGCCCAGTTGAATAACCAGGCGAGTATGATGAATCAAAATTTAATTAGCTCAGAGATTGATACGGAAATAATAGATCTGCCCGATTATAAGAGTGAAACAAATGAAGAATTTAAACGTCAATTGAATCATTTGCTTTCAAGTTACTACACGCTTAAAGATGCGTTAGTAGAGGACAATGCTAAAGAAGCGAAAGAAAAAGCTAATCATCTTATACAATCGTTGGACAAGATAGATATGAAATTGCTTAAGGGCGATGCTCACTTGTATTGGATGGTCCAACAACAAATTATTCAGGAAAATGGTAAAAAACTAGCTAATACAGATGAGATTCAAGAGCAAAGAGACTTTTTCAATAAGATCTCGAATGCAATGATAAGTAGTATTAAAGCATTTGGTACAACTACTGTTGTATATGAGCAGTTTTGTCCAATGGCAAAAGACAATAAAGGTGCATTTTGGCTCAGTGCATCTTCTGAAATTTTAAACCCATATTTCGGGGCAACCATGTTGAATTGTGGTGAAATAAAAAATGAAATAAAGTAGAACATATAAAAACAACAAAGATGAAAAAATCAATTTTTAGAATGATTACTCCTGTATTCCTAGGACTAGCAATGCTGACAAGCTGTGGAAATGAGCAAAATTCTGGTAATAATGAAACAAAAACAGAATTCAAAGTATATGGAAATTGCGGAATGTGTGAAAAAACAATTGAAGGTTCTCTAAATGGACAAAACGGTATTCATGAGGCAGATTGGAACAAAGACACTAAAATGATAACTGTTACTTACGATCCAAACGTTTTAGATGAAAACAGGATTAAGGAAAAAATAGCAGGAGTTGGGTACGATACGGATTCACATAAAGCAAAAGATGAGGTGTATAATTCCTTGCCTGATTGTTGTCAATATGACAGACCATAGTCTTTTTTGTTAAACTATTAAGCTTTATTAATAGTTTGAAGCTTAATAGTTTAATTTTTTTTGATGTGTGTAGGACATAATAAATAATCTCATAGATCGTTCTTCTTGATTATCTATAGTAGCACTATTCCTATTGAATTAACAGGGAGGTTGTTTTGTTAGTTGGGTAGGGGATATTTACATGTATTTTGCTGTAAACTAAGTGGAAGATACTCGAAAATTATTGTGTAAAGAAACCAGAGTGTGAACCGAACCGAAAGTTATTAAGCTAATTTTAATTGCGCTTACATTAAGTCTACTACGCAGATCAAGTGGTAAGGAATAAATTGCCATTTGAAATAATGGAGCTTTTAAACCTGAACATACATTCAACAGATGAAAAATAAACAGAATGGGGAATGATCTTAACAGTAAAAAGGTTACACTTTACTCAAGTTTAGGGTTGTTGATTCCAGTTGTGAGTTGTTATAAATCAAAAAGTAAGAAGCTAACATTTTAGTATTTCCCGAACCCCGAATGACTGCATTTAGAGAACATTCAATTGATTAGCCGGTATCAGCGACAAGTCAGTCACAAGATCCCCCAACACGATATAAAATATACAGTATTGTTTTTCAAGTGATTAAAAAATAATTGTAACTTGTACCACCTGCAGTTATGTACTTGTAAATTGAACTGTCGATACCTTTTACGTCCCGCAACCAATCGATTGGTCAATGATTTTGACATATTCAGGTAGCAATTATTTACATTAAAAACCGTTTTTATGAAAAAACTACTTTTACACTTATGTTTCTCCGGCATCTTTGTCGCATGCATGCATGGCGCTATGGCGCAAAATCCTTACTGGAGCCTTACTCCGGATTATTACAACGTAAATGCTTCATCCACCAGCGGACTTCCTCAGCCAACTGAGCTTCCGGATGGAACGCCAATAACGTTCGCCTATCCAAGTTTATACTATCAGGGAGAAACAGCTCGATACGCTTCGAATGTAATCAGAAACCAAAGCGGAGAGATTGAATTCTTTATCATTGATGCGTTCGTTTATGACAAATATGGATATGCTATTACAACATTACAGGTTGCAACCGGGGATGCCACCGGTTCCTCTGAGATTCTGGTAGTTCCTGATCCTGCAAATTGCAATAGGTATTATATTGTATCCACCACTGTCAATAGTGGTAATTACGAAAAGCTACCCTATCTTTTTTCACTGGATATGTCCTTACCAAATGACATTTACCTCGATTATAACTGTGACTTAAAAGGTGCTTTAGTTCCTATGCAGTACTTTCCTGGAAATCCTCCTCAACCTGTATTCTATATAGAGATCGACGATATTTCCAAAGGGTCATTTATTCCACCTGATCCGGGACCGGGAAAACGTTCAGGTGTATTTTTAGCATCCTCTAAAAAGCGGACGGATGGCTCCTATAAAGTTTTTATTTCAAATGGAGATGGCGTTTTTACATTTACAGTAGATGCTACAGGATTCAATTTCACCAACCTGTTTGCGTTTCCGGGCTCCGCATTTAACCCGGCCGATGTACGGGGTGAGATGGACATCGCAGAATTAAGCAATGGAAACTATCGAATTGCGGTACCTTACAAAAACGGACCCTATAGCATTGGTGGCCAACATGTCGAACAACGATTGTATACTGCTGAGCTCAACAGCTCCGGGTTAGTTGTTCCAGGTACAGAAAAAATATTCAATACACTTAAATATAACCCAGGAGGGGTGAACCAATCTGCCCGGTACCGGGGAGTCGAATTTTCGGAAGATGGACGGTACTTATACGTTACCCATACTGTAAGTGCGCTTGATCCGAATGCATTTGAGTACTATGATTACTCTAACCCGACCTCCGGTCTGAATCCAATATCCCTTCCTGTTGGCTTAAACCAATCTGATTTTGCCTTCTCCATGATTGAAAGAGGTTTCAACAATGATTTATATCTGGCGAATCAAAATGGTCTGTATCGCCTGGCTGATATGTCAAACCCAGCCTCGGCAATTACGCACATCTCAACATTTTCGCGTACACCTACTTATGAAGGACAAAACCCATTGACCAGTTCACTGAAGATGTATATGTTACCGGATCAAATTGACGGGATGGACTACGATGCTCATTTTAACACCTCGGTTCAATGCTGCCTGGATTCAAAAGGTTTTAATGTCGGGATATATACTGCTACAACCAATGCCACCTGGTCTGTTAGCAACCCGTTAAACAATGGTTCTTTGGTTGCGACCATCGAAAAGGAGCTGCGAATTCCGGCAGGAGTAACCATTACGATTTCGGGAATGACATTGAAGTTTGCACCGGGTGCACACCTTGTTATTGAAAATGGTGCTACTAGTTCTCAACAAGGAGGAAAGTTGATCTTAAATAATACGACGTTAACATCCGATGACAGATGCAGTAATTCCCTAACATGGCTGGGAGTAGAAGTGTGGGGGAACCAACTTTTGTCGCAAGGAAGCATTACAAGTTCAAACCAGGGGCGTTTGATCATGAACAATTCTAAAATAGAAAATGCCTCCATTGGTGTTTTGGTTTCCAAACGTAAAGTAACGACCAGTCAATCAGGGTGTGCAATGGACGAAATCTATCAGTCCTTTAGTTTTGACAATAATCGGAATGGTGGAATTATACAGGTTACAAACTCTGAACTTCTGAACAATCAGAGAGGTGTTTGGTTCCGACCGTATGAATCAACGGTAAACAATTTATCCTATCTTAAAACTTCTGATTTTATTTGGAATGATAATATTAATACGAGTGTACAGGATCACGCAAAACTGGAAACGGTATATGGCATTACATTCAACGGATGTAATTTCAAAAATGATATAACAACAGGATCCTATGCTCTTGGGGGGTATGGTATCTATGCCCGTGAATCACAATTCTACGTAACTCCGTTCTGTAGCTCAATCTATGTTGGTCAACCCTGTAACTATACGGTTCCAAACACATTTCAAAACTTAAACTTTGGAATTCGTACCTGGAATAACATAAATACCTGGACTTTTACGTGTATTGAAAGTCTCTTCCAGAATAATCGCTATGGTATCTATGTTTCCAATACAAAAAATGAGAGCATTCAGAAAAATACTTTTGAAGTAAGGGAGGCGACCTACCAAACTTCTGGTATTTCATTGTACGGTTCATCCGGATACAAAGTTCAGGAAAACGAATTGTATGAGTATGACAATGCAACTATAACAAACGGTAATGGACAATCCTATGGAATTGTGGTTAATGGTTCCGGTGAAAGTGCCAATGAGATTTACAAAAACTACTTTCATAATTTAAAAATCGGAGGTCAGACCGAGGGAATTAATGGAACTTATGTCCCAAACCCAGACAATAGTGTGATTCATGGTCTTCAGTGGCTATGTAATGATTTTCAACATGATATATACAGCCACGATCTGACATTAATGAATGGTCGGATGAATTACCATCAGGGAGTCGCCTCCGGCGGAACTTCCTATCTGGACGCTAAAAAGAAAGTCGCCAACAATAAATTTTCGTTAACAGGCGAACCCACTACTGACCAGCATGACATCTTTGTTTCAAACAATTCGCAGCACCTTTCTTATGCCTATATAAAAGCACCTCGACACGAGCCGGATTCATATACTTTCTCCAATAACCTATACGGTAATGTCGTAGATATCAATGAAGCGCTTTGGGGTGGTGTTTCCATTTTGGAAGATGCAGGTACTTGCCCGTCAAAAATCAGAACCATTGGCGGACCTATCATTGACGGACCACCTTTCTTAGGTATGGAAATCCAACAAACCGAATTGCTGGCTCAAATTGATGGGGGGCAGACAGATAATCTGTTAAGGTTGATTGATCAAGGAACATCTGACCAAATCCGAGACATCTTACTAAGTAAGTCTCCTTATCTTTCGGATGAAGTTCTGATTAAGTATGTGAATAGTAACCCTCCCAGTTCTGATTTACTTCAAGTGATGCAGGTTAACTCCGGGTTGTCGGATGCTGTAAAAGAAGTACTTACAAATCATGCCATGCCAAATGGTATTGCCAATCAGATTGCAGATGCACAAAATAAACCATCGCCGAGAGCGCAACTATTTTCTGAGATCAATTATCTGGAACATCAAATAGAAATGGGGTATGCAGCCCTGACAAACGAAGTTTTACTTGGGGATTACACTCCCGCAGAACTTCAGGAATTGGCTAAAGCACTGCAACAAAATGATAACTCCAGTCAGGCAAACCTATTACTAGCTGTATACACCTATTTGGGAGAGCAAGATAACATCCGGAAACAAAAACAAGCTATACTGGCATTGAATTCGAATCCGGAGTATGTTAAACTGGCAAACTTAAAAGCTACCATTACTAACAACAAAACAGTTTCGGAAATACTTACGGAAAGTCCTGATCTGTTCGGTGAGTTAGATGAACTGATTTCAAACACAAGTGACGAAATCCTTATCGCTTCCGTACAATCTATCCTAGATGCCTTATCGGATAATGATGAAGTTCCAGCCTTTTTAACGGCTGATAATATACCAAACGAAAGCAAGCATCAACAGCGAAAAGAAATCGACCTGACACGTAGTTTCAATGTGTCTATTTATCCAAATCCTACAAGCGGAATAGTTCATTTCGATTATCCGGACAAAGGTAAAGGTACAATGGAAATTCAGGTGATTAATCTGAAAGGCCAAATAGTGGCTGAATTTCTAGCGCGGGATATCCATCATACGCAAATTGACCTGAGCTACCTTGGCAAAGGGTACTATTTAGTTAAGATCAAACTTGACGGTCAGGTTCTGGAAACACAAAAACTGGAATTGTTGTAATACCGATTTTCTTTAAAACACTAGAAAAACCTCTGAAATTAACTTCGGAGGTTTTTTTGCTTTTCATTGTTATTGACATGTTCAGATGAAACCCCTTTAGCTGACGTACGAGGCAGGGGGAGAAAATAAAAACGGACAACCTGTCAACAATTGCTTTTTAGTGCATTTATTTCCGTGTAAATACAAAAGAAATAGACTACTAATAAATGGAATCAGATATAAAATCGTGTAAAACCTAAACACTTTTAAATTGTTCAACGCAAATAAGCATGCGAATAGGCTTATCGCCATAAAAGCAAATAGCACATACACTATTGTCCCATTTTTCCCTTTGTAAACAATTCTTTCGAATGAATGATCTACTGCTAACTCAGTCAATTTATTTCTCATCGTATTCTAGTTTAATTCCTCACAAAGAAAACATTGTAAGACGTAAATTATTTACGTTCTGCAAATTTATCATTGCATGATAAATATTATTGTTAATAACTACCAAATAAATTAGGGTATAAAAGCAATGTAAATTACTATTTTTATGCCTTAAAGATTTGATCTAGTTATGAATCGGATAAAAGAAGTGTTGAATGAGCGGGGAAGTAAACAAACATGGTTGGCGGAAAAATTGGGCAAAAGCTTCAATATTGTGAATGACTATTGCAATAATAAGCGACAACCAAGATTAGAGGTACTATTTGAAATTGCACGCATATTAGATGTGAATGTAAAAGAATTAATTGTTGACGAAGAAGAAAAATAGATATGGCGAAAACGAAAGAAGAAAGCTTGGAACAGAAACTCTGGAAAACGGCTGATAAGCTCCGTAAAAATATAGATGCTGCCGAATACAAACATGTAGTGTTGGGGTTGATTTTCCTGAAATACATTTCCGATTCATTTGAAGAGCTTTATACTAAACTAAAGGAAGGAAAAGGCGAATACGCAGGTGCTGATCCCGAAGATCCGGATGAATACGGTGCAGAAAACGTGTTTTTTGTTCCGGAAACTGCTCGTTGGTCGTATATTCAAAGTAGAGCAAAATTACCTTCTATCGGGAAAGATATTGATGATGCCATGGATGCCATTGAGGCGAAAAATGCCGTTCTCAAAGGAATCCTTCCGAAAGTGTATGGACGACAAAATTTAGATACGCAAAGTTTGGGTGGATTAATCGATACCATTGCAACCATTACCATTGGAAATGCAGAAGCAAAAAGCAAAGATGTTTTGGGGCGAGTGTATGAGTATTTTCTTGGTCAATTTGCCTTGGCAGAAGGACAAAAAGGAGGACAATTCTACACACCTGACAGTATTGTAAAACTTTTGGTTGAAATGCTTGAACCCTATCAGGGGCGAGTGTATGATCCATGCTGTGGTTCGGGAGGAATGTTTGTAATGTCGGAGAAGTTTATAGAAAGTCACCAAGGAAGATTGGATGATATTTCGGTTTACGGACAGGAGAGTAACCAGACAACTTACCGATTGTGCCGAATGAACCTCGCGATTCGTGGAATTGATGGATCAAACATTAAATGGAATACCGAAGGTTCATTTTTGAATGATGCGCACAAGGATTTAAAAGCGGATTATATCATTGCCAATCCTCCATTTAATGTAAGTGACTGGAGTGGTGAGTTATTGCAAGATGATGCACGTTGGCAGTACGGAATACCTCCGAAAGGAAATGCCAACTTTGGTTGGGTACAGCACTTCTTGTATCATTTAGCCCCTCAAGGACGAGCTGGTTTTGTATTAGCGAATGGTTCATTGAGTTCGAATACCGGGGGTGAAGGTGAAATTCGTCAGCGTTTAGTTGAAGCTGATTTGGTGGAATGTATCGTGATGCTCCCAAAAGCATTATTCTTTAACACCGGTATTCCGGCTTGCTTGTGGTTCTTGCGTAGAGGAAAGAAACAACGAAACAGTGAAGTACTGTTTATTGATGCTTCTGAATTGGGATACATGATCGACCGAAAGAATCGTGTATTTGCAGTTGAGGATGTTGCTCAGGTAGCGGACACCTATCATAACTGGCTGAAAGAAACAGATTATGAAGATATAAAAGGATTCTGTAAATCTGCTACAATTGAAGATATTCAAAAGCACAAGTTTGTTTTAACTCCGGGTCGCTATGTTGGAATACCAGATGAAGAAGATGACGGAGTTCCGTTTGAAGAGAAAATCGAAAAGTTGACATCTGACCTTAAAACTCAAATGCATACTGCTCAGGAACTTGATCAGGAAATAAAAACCCAACTGGCTAAAATTGGAATTGAGTTATGAGTTTGAATTTTTCTCTTTTAATTTCCCGAATTAGTGAAACTAACGTTCAATTTCAGCAGGAAGCAGTTAAGTCCATTGACAAACTGTTAACTGTAAGAAATTGGCTGATTGGCGCATACATTGTAGAGTACGAACAAAATGGTGCGGATAAAGCAGAATACGGTAGTAAATTGGAAGAAAAATTGGCAGAAAGAATTGATCAAAAAGGACTTTCAGCCCGAAATCTGAAGTTATTCAAACAATTTTACAATACGTACCCACAAATTGTGCAGACACTGTCTGCATTATCCGTGTTACCAAAGGAAACAGTGCAGACAGTGTCTGCATCATTAACTAATAAGAACAAAAACATTGCAGATAGAGCAGTTCCTACGATTCAATTAATCGAAAATTTATCGTTTTCTCATTTTGTTGAGTTGTTAAGAATAGAAGATGCGGATAAGCGACAATTCTATGAAATTCAAGTGATTAAATCTACACTCTCGGTACGCGAACTCAAAAGGCAAATAGATAGCTTGGCGTACGAACGTACCGTTGCTGCAAGTGATAAAGAAAAAGTCTTAGCTAGCTTGCAAGATCGCAAAGACATACAAACTCAAGCGGGAATTGTAAAAACACCGTATGTATTTGACTTCTTGGGGTTATCGGATACAACTTTAGGTTCCGAATCTGAATTGGAAGATGCCTTGCTTGCAGATTTAAAAAACTTCATGTTGGAATTGGGACATGGCTTTTGTTTTGAAGCGCAACAAAAGCGAATCGTCATTGGGGGAGAATATTTTTTTATTGATCTAGTTTTTTACCACCGAATATTAAAATGTCATGTTTTAATTGAGTTAAAAATAGATGGATTTAATCATACTCATGTCGGACAATTGAATACTTATCTACAATATTTCAAGCAAAACATTCAAGAGAGTACGGATAACCCACCCATTGGAATTTTACTATGCACGAATAAAAACGATGAATTGGTAGAGTATGCTTTAGGTGGGATGGATCAAAACCTATTTGTAAGCACTTATCAAACGGTCTTGCCAAGCCCGGATGAATTAAAACTGTTCTTACAGGAGGAGAAAAGAAAATTGGAGGACTAAAAAAAATAAATGAAAAATAAATTTTTAAATAAAATAGCCAAAACCACTGATTTTAAAGGGTTTATTTTATTTCAGCTATCGCATATACGAAAAGTAAATGAGAGGGTAAAGGACAGAAAAGTTGCATTTGCACAACAAGTTGTTGCGCAATTAACAATCAATATTGCAGGGGTATGAGTGAGTGGAAGGAAATTGAACTAGGAAATAATGCTGATATTTTGTCTAGTAAAAGGATTTTTGCCGCTGATTACGTATCGGAAGGAATTCCATTTTATAGATCAAAAGAAGCAATTGAAAGAGCCTTAGGTCAGCCAATATCTAATCCTCTTTTTATATCAAAAGATAAATATGATTCAATAAAAGATAAATATGGCGCTCCAATAGATGGTGATATACTCATCGCGGCTGTTGGTGAAAGAGCAGGGATACCTTATTTAGTTAGTGGTGATGGAGATTTTTATTTCAAAGATGGAAATCTAATTTGGATCAGAAATTTCACAAAAGACTTAGACTCCACTTTTTTGTTATACTTTCTTAATTCTAGAATTGGTCAATTTCAGCTAAACAATATGATGATAGGGTCAGCTCAAAAGGCTCTTACTATTGTTGGATTAAAAGGAATGAGGATTGAAATCCCTGAAATTGAGGAACAGAAGCAAATAGCCAAAACTCTCTCCAACCTTGATCAAAAGGTTAATCTCCTTCGCCAACAAAACCAAACCCTAGAAGAACTAGCACAAACGCTATTTAAAAGATGGTTTGTGGAGTTTGAATTCCCTAATGAAAACGGACAGCCTTATAAAAGCTCTGGAGGAAAAATGATCGATAGTGTCCCGACATCTATCGGGATGGGTGAAATTCCGGAGGGGTGGCAATTATCAACTATTGGAGAGAATATTGAAACTATTGGTGGAGGCACACCTTCAACGACAGAACCAACTTTTTGGGAGGACGGTGAGGTATTATGGTATTCACCCACAGATTTAACTAAGGAAAAGAGTATGTATTCCAATGGTTCTGCCAAGAAAATCACCAAATTGGGATTGCAAAAGAGTTCAGCTAAACTCTTTCCTGCATATTCCTTACTAATGACAAGTAGAGCTACAGTAGGCGAATTAACAATCAATACTCATACAGCCTGTACGAACCAAGGATTCATTACTTTAATTCCCAATGATAGTTTATCAATCTACTACTTATATAATTGGTTAAAGTCAAAACTCAAAACAGTTCATAATCTAGCTTCAGGTAGTACATTTCCTGAGATTAGTAAGACTGATTTTCGGAATATTGAGGTTTTACTGGCATCTAAGTGCGTGCATTCTGAATTTGACGACATTATTAAGCCGATTTTTAAATCAATAGAAAACAATACCAAAGAAATCCAATCGCTCACCCAATTGCGAGATACCTTATTACCAAAGTTGATGAGTGGTGAGTTAACAATAAACCAAGAAGCCTTAAAAAATGTTTGACGAACTGAATAAATATCAAAATAACGGTCATTTCTTTTTTGAAAAAGGAGGTGTGCTTTCACAGGTTTCTAAAGATGTACCTGAGTTACCGGGCGTTTATTACATCCTACGATTGGCTAAAGGTAAAATTGATTTGGTTTATATCGGGAAGTCGGGAACCATTGAACAAAATGGAGATTTCAAAAATCAACTTCTCCGAAAAAGATTGAATACTTGTATTGAGCTGGGTCGAAATGATAAACAGGAAAAAGATATAAAACGACAAGATTTTTTTAAGCAAAAAATAGACGAAGAAAACATTGATGCGCTGGACATCTATTGGTTTGTTACGTTTGATGAAAACCATCAAGATTTACCCGGATATGTAGAAGCGTTATTGATTCAGAGATATTTTGACACTTTTGGAGAATTACCACCATGGAATAAGAGTTATTGAAAAAGAGATAATAGTTTATGCAAAGAGAACTACTACAAAAACTTGGAGAAGAAACCATCTATTCTGCAAAAGGTCATTTTAAAGCTTGTGATCTTCGTAGGAAATTGAAAATAAAAGAATAAATAGCGAACTTTGTTGCAAATTAAGAAGCTCATGGAGGGAATAAAAGATACTTCAACACTTACCTTTCGCAAAATACTAGGAAATGGTTTAACGTATGTTATTCCTAAGTTTCAGCGTGATTACTCTTGGGAATCGGAACATTGGGATGATCTTTGGCAAGATTTGGAAGATTTATATACGGATAAGGAAAATGCTCACTACATGGGGTATCTTGTTCTTCAAACTTCTGATCAAAAAGAACATAAAATCATTGATGGCCAACAACGCATCACTACTATGTCTTTACTGATTATTTCTGTTCTTAAACGATTGAAAGAACTAGAGGAAAATGGTATAGATGCTGATAAAAACAAACTACGCAGGGAACAACTCCAAAATAGTTATATCGGTTATCTAGACCCTGTTACACTTGTGCCTAAGAACAAACTAAAACTTAATCGGAACAACGATAATTTTTATCGGGCATATATTGTACCCATGGGGCATATCCCACAGCGAAATACGAATGCGTCTGAAAAGTTGATGCGTGCATGTTTTGAATGGTATTACAAGAAAGTATCCAATCGCTTCAAAAGTGGAGAAGAATTAGTTGGTTTCATTGACAAAATTGTGGATAAATTGTTTTTTACAGTTATTACAGTTGGTGATGAATTGAATGCCTACAAAGTGTTTGAAACATTAAACGCAAGAGGTGTGCAATTATCATCTTCAGATTTATTAAAGAACTATTTGTTTTCAACAGTAGATGCTGACCCATCTGGTGCGCACAACGAAGATTTTAATCAACTTGAAATATACTGGGATCAAATTATCAGTAAATTAGGAAGTGAAAAATTACCGGAGTTTTTGCGTTACTATTGGAATAGTTTTAATAAAACAGTCAGAAAAAATGATTTATTTAAAACAATTAAGAGAAGTATAAACTCTAAACAACAGGTTTTCGATTTGTTAAGAGATTTGGCAACAAAAGCAGATAGCTACAAGGCATTGTTGAATCCTAATGATGATTTATGGATTGGAAAAAATGAGATTGTTAAACACTTAGAAGAGTTACGTATTTTTGGTGCTAAACAACCCATCTCTTTGTTGATGTCTGCTTATTCCAATTTAAACGAAGCTGACTTTCTAAAAGTGTTGAAAATATGTTCAATTATTTATATGCGTTACAATGTAATTGGAGGTTTGAACCCAAATGAACAAGAAAGCGTTTTTAATAAAATTGCAAACTACATTGCGGAGAATAAGAGCTTTAGAAAATCAGATTTCGGAGATATTTATCCAAATGATGATGAGTTCGAGATTAATTTTGCAAATAAAGAATTTACAAATACGGCTCGAAATAGGAAAGTGATAAAGTATATTCTTACTCGAATTGAAAATATTGTTGCTGGTGTTGATTATGATTTTACTAGTGATAAAAATTCTATTGAGCATATCTTACCGGAGCATCCAAATGATGATTGGGACGTTTCTGATGAAGTTGTTGATCGTTGTCGATATAAACTTGGTAATATGACCCTTTTGGAAAAAGGAAAGAATAATGACTTGCAAAATGCTTTGTATTCGGTTAAAAAGAATGTTTTCCTGACAAGTTCTTTCACTACAACCAAAAAGATTGCTAATGATTATTCGAACTGGGGCGAGGATGAAATTATTAAACATCAAAAGTGGATGGCTAAGCAGGCCAAGTCAATTTGGTCATTGCAGTTAAACTAAATTTTCCTCCAACCCGATTTTTCATTTTATCTCCCCAAAATCAGATAATTTTGTTTATCTGCTAGTAATCAGATATAATTGAACGCATTATGACCAAGATAACGGAAAACGACATAGAAATCTGGGCGATAGAGGAATTGGAAAACCTCGGTTGGAAATATATCCATGGGGCAACAATTGCACCAGATGGAGAATCACCCGAACGCAATTCCTTCTCGGATGTAGTATTGGAAAATCGACTACGGGAAGCGGTTCAACGATTGAATACTTCTATCCCATTTGATGCGCAAGAAGAAGCCATCAAAAAAGTAGTACGTATTCATTCACCCGAAATAATGGCTAACAATCAGGAGTTTCACCATTACTTAACCAATGGTGTTCCTGTAGAATACAGAAAAGACGGTCAACAACGAGGTGATTTGGTACAATTGATCGATTTTGACAATCCGTCTAGCAATGATTTATTGGTAGTGAATCAGTTTACCATTATTGAAAACAATCAAAATAAACGCCCGGACCTGATCTTGTTTGTCAATGGTTTGCCTCTTGTATTATTGGAATTGAAAAATGCAGTAGATGAAAACGCAACTATTCAATCTGCCTATAAACAGATACAAACGTACAAGTCAACCATTCCAAGTCTATTTACCTTCAATGAAATTTGCATTATTTCAGATGGTGTAGATGCCAGAGCGGGATCATTATCAGCAGGAATGTCTCGTTACCTCACATGGAAAGTGAAGGATGAAAAAGGAGTATTAGACATTCTGACCAATCAGTTAGAAGTCATGTTGAAAGAAATGCTTCTACCTGCAACACTATTGGATTACATCAAACATCTCATTGTATTCGAACAAACAAAACATACGGATAAAAATGGTGTGGCTAGTATTTCTACCGTAAAGAAAATTGCAGCGTATCATCAGTATTATGCTGTCAATAAGGCGATCCTTTCTGTAAAGGATGCAACTGCCGAAGATGGCGACCGAAAAGGAGGTGTTGTTTGGCATACACAAGGAAGTGGAAAATCACTATCCATGGTGTTCTTTACGGGGAAATTGGTGCTTTCACTCAATAATCCTACGGTTCTAATTATCACTGATCGAAATGATTTGGATGATCAGTTATTTGACACCTTCGCTTCTTCTAAAGAATTGCTGCGTCAGGTTCCAGTACAGGCAAATGATCGAGAGCATCTAAAAGAATTGCTTAAAGTGGCAAGTGGTGGAATTGTCTTTACAACGATTCAGAAATTCCAACCCGAAGAAGGAAATGTATATGAAGAATTATCAGATCGAAAGAATATTGTGGTTATTGCAGATGAAGCACATAGAACACAATATGGTTTTAAGCCGAAATCGATAGATGTAAAAGACGATCAAGGAAACGTAATCGGTCAAAAATTGGTCTATGGTTTCGCAAAATACATGCGTGATGCTTTACCCAATGCAACTTACCTTGGTTTTACAGGAACTCCAGTAGAGAAAACAGATGCCAATACACCAGCTGTATTCGGGAATTATGTGGATATCTATGATATTGGTCAAGCCGTTACAGATGGTGCGACTGTTCCGATTTATTACGAAAGTCGCTTAGCGAAAATTAATCTTTCTGACGAAGGAAAAGCGTTGATTGACGAACTGGATGAAGAATTAGAAACATCCGAATTGGACGAAAGTCAACGTGCAAAAGCTAAATGGGCAAAGGTTGAAGCTATTATCGGAAGTGAACAACGTGTAAAAACTGTTGCGGCTGATATTGTTCAACATTTTGAAGCCCGAAATGGTGCAGGAGGATTACAGGGAAAAGGAATGATTGTAGCCATGAGCCGAAGAATTGCAGTTGACCTGTACAACGAGATCATAAAAATAAGACCACATTGGCACAATGATGACCTGACCAAAGGAGCTATAAAAGTCGTGATGACTGCATCTTCGTCAGACGGTCCGGAATTAATGAAACACCATACCTCAAAACAACAACGCAGAGATTTAGCCGATCGGATGAAAGATGTGTCTGATCCGTTACAATTGGTGATCGTAAGGGACATGTGGTTAACAGGATTTGATGCGCCAAGTATGCATACCTTGTATATTGACAAACCAATGAAGGGACATAACTTGATGCAGGCAATTGCACGAGTGAACAGAGTTTACAAAGATAAGCCCGGAGGTTTGGTCGTTGATTATTTCGGTATAGCGCATGATTTGAAGAAAGCGTTAAGTTTTTATTCCGAAAGTGGCGGAAAAGGAGATCCGGCAGAGGCGCAAGAAAAAGCCGTTCAACTCATGTTGGAAAAACTGGAAGTTGTATCCCAATTCTTCACTGAAAAAGCAGCAACTGATAATTACCAAATGAGTTTAGCGGCAGAGGATCAAGCAATATACGGTCAATCATTCGCTTATGAAAAATACTTTTCAGCTTCAACCAAAGAGAAGTTAGACCTTATTTTATCGGCTGTAGAGCATGTACTTGGGTTAGAAAATGGTAAACAACGATTTGTCAGAGAAGTAACTGCACTTTCAAAAGCATTCGCGATTGCCTTACCGCATGATCAAGCGATGGATGCAAAAGACGAAATTGCATTTTTTCAAGCGGTAAAAGCCCGTATTGTAAAGTTTGATACGCAAGGTGGTAATGGTAAATCGGATGCAGAATTGGAAACTGCCATAAAGCAAGTTATTGATCAAGCCTTAGTATCAGAACAAGTAGTTGATATTTTTGATGCAGCAGGAATCAAGAAACCAGAAATTTCAGTACTGGACGATAATTTCCTTGAAGAAATGAAAGGAATGAAGCACAAGAACCTTGCTTTGGAAGTATTGAAAAAGCTATTGAATGACGAGATCAAGATTCGTTCGAAGCACAACGTAGTTCAAAGTCGTTCTTTAATGGAAATGTTGGAGAATTCAATTAAACGATATCAAAACAACCTTATTACATCAGCCGAAATTATTCAGGAATTCATTGAATTAGCAAAAGAGATAAAGAAAGCCGATGCGAGAGGTGATAAATTGGGTTTATCCAGAGATGAATTAGCCTTCTATGATGCTGTGGCAGCCAATGACAGTGCTAAACAACTTTTAGGAGATGAAGTGTTAATCAGGTTGGCAAGGGAACTAGTTATCAAAGTAAAAGAGAACGCCACAATCGACTGGACGGTCAAGGAAAGTGTAAAGAAAGGGATGAAAGTAGCAGTCAAACGTCTTTTACGTGTGTATGGTTATCCACCCGACATGCAGAAATTGGCAGCAGATATGGTATTAACGCAAGCAGAGATGTTAGCGGAATTTTGGAATGAATAGAAATCAGAATTAATTAAAAATCATTGTTTACAGTTGTGTATCGTTGAGTAACAAACAGAATATTTTGGCGTTATTTCTATGTGGAAGTAAGCAAGTCAGATAACTTTTTTGAAGTCTCATGTCTATATTTAATTTCCGTACGAGGCAAGGTGAGAAAATAAAAACGGACAACCTTTCATTTTTTGAGGTTGTCCGTTTTAGTGGAGCCGGAGGGGTTCGAACCCTCGTCCCAACGAAGAGTGCCACAGCTTTCTACATGCTTATTTTGTGATTGTTTTTCGACTGGAAACCGGACACAAACACCCTGTCCTCCAGCTTATCTTCTATACTCTCATACGATCAACGAAGTAATGACCGTACCAGCCTTATTTTAATGATGTCTCAGATTCCTATCCAATAAGGCGATGGACCTGGTGAGACAACTCGTCCCTCTTACTATGCTTCAGAGTGGATTAAGCGTAATAACATTCCGTTATTAAGCAGCGAGAGCGTATGACGTATTGTCAATTATAGTTTGAGCCATGATATTAACGAGCCACAACCCAATGCTCGGCATGCTGACACTATTTCACCGCATCCGCAGTCAAATCCAAGTCGGCCCCTCAAAGAACTTTTAACAAAGATACGAAATTTGAACCGGAAAGAACCAAAATTAACTAAACATTAACCGGTTGAAAATATTACATAAACGGTTCTCCCTAATGAGGAAAACTTCACTATTTTTGCTCTAAATTCAAACAAAAATGGCTACAATTCATATAGGAGTTATCAGAGAGGGAAAAGTTCCCCCGGATCGTAGGGTTCCTTTGACACCCAAACAATGTGTTGAGGTTAAAAAGCGCTTCCCAAACGTTGAAATTATAATTGAACCTAGTGAAATTAGAGCCTACAGTGATGATGAATACCGTAACGAAGGAATAACTGTTTCATCGGATATTTCTGAATGCTCGCTTTTGATAGGAGTAAAAGAGGTCCCGGTTGAACAATTAATTCCCGGTAAGACGTATATGTTTTTTTCACATACATTTAAAAAACAACCCTATAACCGGAACTTGTTGCGGACGATTCTTGACAAAAAGATCCGATTGATTGATTATGAAGTATTGAAAGATAAAAATAATCAACGTATAATCGGATTTGGGAGATACGCGGGAATTGTCGGTTGTTATAATGCATTCAGAACTTATGGATTGAAAACAGGTGCATTTGATCTGAAGCCTGCACACGCTTGTTTCGATCGTGCTGAGATGGAAAAAGAGCTGGAACATGTGGTGTTACCCGCTAACTTTAAAATGGTCTTGACTGGTTTCGGAAGAGTAGGACAGGGGGCTCGTGAAGTATTGCAACTATTGCCGATTCAGGAAGTGTCACCGGTTGAATTTCTGGAAAAATCATTCGATGAACCTGTATTTGCGCAGTTGAATGTTGAAGATTATTATGACAGGGAAGATGGAAAAACATTTACCCGTCAACAGTTTTATGATGATCCTTCCGGGTTTATATCTACCTTTCCAAGGTATATGAAAACAGCAAATGTGTATGCGTCCTGCCATTACTGGTCAGAAAAAGCTCCTTTTATCGCCACCCGTGAAGATTTCAAAAATCCGGAGAATCGCCTGTCTGTTGTCGCAGATATTTCAGCAGATATTGACGGTCCGGTAGGATGTACACTTCGTCCATCGACGGTTGCAGATCCGATCTATGGATATAATCCTGTCTCGGAATCGGAAGATGATTATACAAAAGAAGGCGTGATAGCTGTAATGGCAATTGATAATTTGCCTTGCGAATTGCCACGTGATGCTTCCGAATTTTTTGGAGAGGCTATGCTTGACAATGTATTTCCTGCATTGTTGGGAGAAAGTGATCCGGATCGTATTATCGAAAGAGCAACAGAGACAACACTGGATGGTAAACTAATGCCGGCTTTCGCTTATCTTGAAGATTATGTTCAGGGTGAATTGAGTCATTAAGTGAACCATAAAATGATACTAAAAAGCGGGGTGAAGAAATTCACCCCGCTTTTTACTTTATTTCATCTCTTTGGCTCTTTTATCTCGTTGCATTTCATTTTCTTGCAATTGTTTTTCCCGGAACAACTGGAAACGGGATTGACGTACTTCCCGTGGCCATGAATTATTACTTAATTCAGTGTCTGCTGTTTCAAGGAAAGGATCCAGTCGGAAGTGTTTTACTTCTTTTTCAATGATGAATACTTTTGTAATCACGTCGGATTTAAATCGCCAGATTTCGGCAGGAATATAACGCACTTCACTGGTTCCGTCGGTATAATTCAGCTGAAGGATTAATGGCATAACCAATCCTCCGATATTCTCAAACTCCAGCTCATAAAAGTTAAGATTGCTATTGAGCAGTTTTTCCTGTTCGGGAGTGAGCTGGCTGAGAAGTTCGTTGTACTCTTCTGTATCCAGAGGTGAGATAGCATACGGATCTTTTAAATTGTAAAAATCATTCAGCTCAGGATACTTTTCAGTTTGTGTTTCTTCAATATCACTTTGGTTACGAATATCACCTACGTGAACATCCTGTTGCTGATCATGCGTTCGTCTCCATTCGGATTCTACTTCGGGATTTTCCGTATTAAGGGTATACCATTTCACATTGGAAATACCAATATCTACATGATCGGTAGTAAAGAACCATCCTCTCCAAAACCAGTCCAGATCGACCGCTGACGCATCTTCCATTGTTCTGAAAAAATCTGCCGGAGTAGGGTGTTTAAACATCCAGCGACGGGCATACGTTTTAAATGCGTAATCGAATAGCTCACGTCCCATAATGGTTTCGCGAAGGATATTTAAAGCAGTAGCGGGTTTTCCGTAAGCATTATTCCCAAACTGCCAAATAGATTCACTATTGGTCATAATAGGGGAGAGCGTCGACTTATCTCCGGCCATATAGTCTGTAATTTTATGGGCAGGTCCTCTTCTGGAAGGATAGCCTCTTTCCCATTCCTGTTCGGTGAGGTATTGCAAAAAGGTGTTGAGTCCTTCATCCATCCAGGTCCATTGACGCTCGTCCGAATTAACAATCATAGGAAAGTAGTTGTGACCAACTTCGTGAATAATAACTGTCAGCATTCCATATTTGACACGTTCGGAATATGTTCCGTCCGGTTCCGGACGACCACCGTTGAAACAGATCATAGGGTATTCCATTCCGATGTGACGGGAATGTACAGAAATTGCTACCGGATAGGGGTAATCAAATGTATAGTTGGAATATACATTTAGTGTATGGGCAACAATACGTGTTGAATATTTCTCCCAAAGCGGGTTCCCTTCCTTGGGATAAAAGGACATGGCAAGTACATTTTTATTCTCCTGTTTGACAGTCATTGCATCCCAGATGAATTTTCTGGAAGAAGCAAAGGCAAAATCCCGTACATTCTGTGCTTTAAAAATCCATTTCTTTTTTCCGGAAGCTTTTCCTTTTTCATTTTCTTCAGCTTCCTTATCGGTTATTATAAAGACAGGCTTGTCGTAAGCTTCTGCGGCCTTTTTTAGACGTTCTCTTTGTTGGGATGTCAGAACAGAACTTGCATTTTGAAGTTCTCCTGTGGCCGCAACAACATGGTCTGCAGGAACTGTAATTTCTACTTCGTAATCACCAAATGGTAAGGTAAACTCACCTCTCCCGAGGAATTGTTTATTTTGCCAGCCGTTCACATCATCATAGACACACATTCTGGGAAAAAACTGGGCAATGGTATACAGGTAATTGTCTTCCTCCTCAAAATATTCGTATCCGGAGCGACCACCTACCTTCATCCGGTCATTGATGTTGTACCACCATTTTACTTTGAATGTAAGCGTTCCTCCCGGTTTAAGAGGTGTTTTGGGATCAATTCGCAACATCGTCTGGTTAATCGCATAATTCAGATCCTCATTGTTCATGGACTTAATCCATTCAATTTTGAACCCGCCGTCAAATTCAAACATTTTTCGTTCAAGGTTATTGATTCCCTTAAAACTCGCCATATTATCGACACTAATCAGTTTCGAGTGTGAATGTTGTGCCCGGACATTTTGATCCAATTGCAACCATAAGTATTCCAGTGGATCAGGAGAATTATTGGTATACGTAATTACTTCTTCTCCCCGGATAATTTGTTGTTCATCATCCAGTTCCAGTTTGATTTTATAATCCGCTTTTTGCTGGTAATATTGGTGTCCGGGAGCTCCGGATGCGGTTCGATATACATTGGGGGTAGGTAGCAGGTTATCTATTTGTTTGAATTTATCATCCCATTCCTGTGCCCAAAAAAGACCGGAACAAGAGAGAAATAACAAGGTGTAAACTAGCTTCATTTGTCTTTGATTTTTATAGTTGCCGTTCGTTTAGTATGGAGAAAAACAGCATAATACTTTTTACTTTTCCACTTCATTTCCAGTTTGTTTTGCTGAGAATCATCGTGATCCATAAGTAAACTGAAGGTCCATGTAATTTCATTGAAAGGTTCTACACGTTCGGCGTAGACATAGATAAATACTCTCCCGTCCCGGACCACTTCAATACCAACGACATAAAACACAAGTTTTTGTTTATCTGTCGTTGCGCCGAAATTTGCGAGAATTTCTTTCGACATTTTTTTCCAGAGGTCAGAATTGCGTTCTATCATTTCAAGATGTCCCGCTTTGATTCCTTTATCTTCCAGCCAATGTTCGATATCGTGCGCTTCGGCTTCTAGAGTGACTTCCATTGCTTTGTCTTTTTCATTGTAGACTGTTTTAGCCAGTGCAACATGAAATTGATGAGCGGAAATGTCCCGGACACCTAATGCTAGAAATAAAATAAGGATATAACGAACCATTAGCAACTAATATTAATTTCCGAATTGGGTAGAAAACGTGAAAATAATAAACTCTGGGTACAAATTACAGTTTAGAATTAATTTTCTGAGTTATAGAATACACCATAAACATAGCGGGAAGGAGATTATCTCCAGTCCGGACACGATTCTATTTTCAGACGAGGGTAAAAGTAAAAGCTGGTAAACGGTTTAGCCCTGTAGAGCTGACTTAGGTATCCTGATTCGGTAACCGTACAGTTTTTAACCAGTATTCTTTAATCTCACTGGCTACTTTTTCCAGTTCAAAAATATCGTAGGGTTTTATAATATAGGAACTGGAAAGTTCCTTATAGGCTTTAATAATATCTTCTTTTCGGGATGAAGTTGTCAGCATAATGACTGGAATATGTTTCGTTTCGTAGTCCGATTTAATTCTTTCCAATGTTTCAAACCCATCCATTACAGGCATATTGATGTCAAGTAATATGAGGTCCGGAAGTTTGGCTTCTGTATAAGGCGGTTTTTTATGTAAAAAATTAAGAGCTTCCTCACCGTTCCTTACTGAGACGAGATGATTAATCACCTCGGCATCGTGAAGCGCCTCTTCAATGAACATGATATCATGCTCACTGTCTTCGACAAGTAGGATATCCAGTTTTTTCATAGTGTGTTTTTATATAAAGTTATGTAATTATTTTTTAGGAAGAGTAAAGACGAATACGGTTCCGTGCGGAGTATTAGGTTCTATCCATATTTTTCCTCCATAACTGGTGACAATTTTTTTACAGGTTGCTAATCCAATTCCCGTACCCGGATATTCTGATTTAGAATGCAGTCGCTTGAAAATTTCGAATACTCTTTTGTAGTGCTTGGGGTCAATCCCGATCCCGTTATCAGCGACCCTGAATTCCCACATGTTTTCTTTTTCTTCTGCATTAATTTTTATTTCGGGAATAGCTTTCTCAGTTTGATACTTCAACCCGTTTCCAATGAGATTTGTGAAAAGTTGGCTCATTGAAGTTTCATCACCCGAGATAACAGGAAGATCTTCTACCGTTACAGACATCTTATTGTTTTTTACACTATTACCATAGATGGAAACAATTTTTTTAACCAGCAGGTTTAGATCGAGATCAATGTACTCTGTGATATCAGCTTTAGAATAATCGAGAATATCATTAATAAGTGTTTTCATGCGCGTGGCACCATCTATTGTAATATCAATATATTGGTTCGCTTTCTCATCCAGTTCCAGAGAGTATTTTTTCTGAAGTAGGGATAGGTAACCGGAAATCACCCGCAAGGGTTCCTGAAGGTCATGTGCGGCTACGTAGGCAAATTGTTCTAACTCCTCATTTTTATGTTCCAGTTTTTTCTGAGCAGATTTCAATTGACTGATATCAACCGCTACCCAGAGGAATCCGGTTTGTTTATACCCTTGTCGAATTCCTGTCATCGATAGTAGTACAGGGAAAACTCTTCCGTCTTTACGTTTGAAATAGGATTCGAATTTATCCGACTGTCCTTTGGCGACACGCTCAAGGTGTTGTTCAATGAGACAGGTTTCTTCTTTTTCGGAAGAGTCCGAGTCAGAATCCTGTTCCTTTCCGGAAAGAAAAATACGGGGAGTATGTTTACCAACTACTTCGTTAGACGCATAGCCAAGCATATTGACCGCCCCATCATTAAACTCTTCTATTGTACCCTCGACATCAGTACTGATAATTGCAACCTGCGTACTGGCATCCAGAATAGCTTTGTTCTTTGCAAGAGCTTTGGAAAGATTATACTCAGCCTGTTTCAATTCACTGATGTCAATAATCTGGGAGATAAAATAAAGGACATCTCCTTTTGTGTTGGTAACCTTGGAAACAGCTAATATAATATTGACAATATGGCCTTTCTTATGGAAATAGCGTTTTTCCATTTGGTAATGAGCCCTCTCTCCCGCAACCAATTCCTGTAAAAGAGTCAGGTCGGTTTCGAGGTCCTCAGGATGTGTAATATCCTGAAAAGTAAGGTTCATTAGCTCCTCTTCTGAATACCCGACAATCTCAGAAACCCGTTTATTGACTTTTAACCACTGTCCCTGTTCATTAAGAAGCGCCATTCCTATAGCAGCATTTTCAAAATTACCTCTGAAGGCTTCTTCACTGATTCGAAGTTCTTCTTCAATATTTTTTCGAGTGGTAATATCCTGATGGGTTCCATACATCATAAGAGGCTTTCCATCTAATGTCCAACTAAAAACTTTTCCCCGGTCATGTACCCAAACCCAATGACCATCCTTGTGTTTCATACGAACTTCAATCTCATAGAATTTCACCTTATTGTCGAAACAATTCTGAAGTTGTCGTGTTGATTTTTCCCGGTCTTCCGGGTGTACAAGCTTCTGCCAGGTCCGGATACTGATGGGTTCCAGTTCTTCCAGTGTGTAACCTACTATTTCTGCCCAACGTTCGTCCATGACGGTTTCTCCCGTCTGGACATTCCACTCCCATGTACCGGCATGGGTTCCTTCGATGATAGATTGGTTTCGGTTTCTAACGTCTACAATCTCCTGGATGGGACGTCCCTCGGGTATGATATATACAACATTGTTGTTCGTATCAAGAATAGGACGGAGACTAAATAATATCGTGATGGGCTGTTTGTTCGCTATCCACACTTTAACTTCTTCAACTACTTCCTTTTTTTCTTTAACAACCCGGTCAATATTCTTTTTAAGATTTATTTGTAAGTCTTCTGAAATTTGCCACCAGTAACACTCCCAGAAGTATTTCCCGACAACATCTTCTCGTTTTAAATCGGCCATCACGAGGGCGGTATGATTTACGTCGAGAAGAATTCCTTTGGGGTTCAGGAATCCCATGAATGAGAAGGAGGAGTTGAAGATTCCTTTGTATTTTAACTCATTTTGCTTGATTTCCGTAATGTCTTGAAAAGAACCGCGTAAAAAAACTTTGCCGTTCTCTTCAACTACTTTTCTTCCGGTAGATCGTACCCATTTCAGAAAGCCTTTGGCGGTAATGAAACGACAGGTGACATCAAAAGGTTCTCCTGTTTGTATAGAATGCATAATTGCTTCTGTGATGGTTTCTCTGTCATCGGGGTGATAAAATTCAATCCCATTTACTTTATTATGATCAAAATCCAAGGGAACTTCGTGAATCCGGTAGACTTCTTCTGTCCATTCTGTTTTGCCCGAATCAATATCAAGTGTCCAGCTACCAATCTGGTTTAATTGTTGTGATTCGTTAAGAATAGCTATTGTATGACTTAGTTTTTCAATAGTCTCTTCCTTTTTCTTCAAATCTGCATTCAGTTGCATAATCGATTCGGCTTGCTCTTTCAGTGTTTTCATCAATTGAAGTTGAGATTCATTTAATTCCCGCATATTTTTATCTACGGTACAAAGAATAGCCTGGATTTGCATATCCGAATTAAACAAAGGAATTCCGGCAAAAAAAGAAACCAGAATATTATCTATGGTTAAGGGAACAGTGGACAAAAGACTGCCGTTTTGTTCTAATTCTATGGTAATTTCTTCAATAGTAAAGAGAGGGTGATTGAGAAAGGATGTATCCGTTGAAATTCCTTTCGACCCGTTCATCGTGAGTACATCTTTTTTTCCCTCTGAGAGAGAAATTATGAAAGACAAGGAAGTGTCACAAATGGAAGAAAGTGATTGAATAACCGTTGATAATTCGGAGGGCTGAAATAAAACTGGCTTTTGTAAAAAATCAGTTGAGTTACTATCTTTTGTTTTACTCATATTAGAGATCTATCTATAATAAAGGACATAGTTATACCACGAAGAAGTCTTCCTGATGAAAACCAATTCCTATAGTTTTTGTTCAATGGGTTTGTATTTTCTAAAGATAGTTAACTGTGATAAAAATCACAACAAAAAATTTTTTTCACAAATCCGGATAGAATTAACAGGTGTGCTATCTGCTTGTTAACTAGTTGTTTTGTGTTTTTTGAAGGGTGAATAATCTAACTTACAGATTGTCTGAAACAAAAAATAAACGCCTTTTTTTAGTAATTATTTCTTAGTGATTTTCAGTTGAATCAGGGAAAATTTTACCGGGATTCAGAATCGTATTCGGGTCAAAGAGTTGTTTGATACTGTGCATCAGTTGAAGCTCCGTTTTTCCGAATGCAATGTCCATATATTCTTTCTGAACCCATCCAATTCCATGTTCTCCGGAAATTGTCCCGCCAAGTTGCACAGTAAGTTCAAAAATTTCACGAATAGCCACAGGTAATTCCTCTTTCCAGGTTCGTTCGTCCAGATCTCCCTTGATAATGTTTACATGTAAATTACCATCCCCGGCGTGACCGTAACAAACCGATTTGAAACCATAGGTATTACCGATTTCTTTGACTCCTTTTAATAAACGAGGCAATTCATACCGGGGTACTACTGTATCTTCTTCTTTGTAAACGGAGTGTGATTTTACTGCTTCTCCAACTTTTCTTCTGAGTTTCCATAGGCCCTCTTTTTGAGCCTGTGTTTCGGCAAAGAGAATTTCATCACAATCGAAGTCTGCAACGACTTCTGCAATTCGTTCACAATCATTTAGTAATACTGACTCGTCCCAACCATCCACTTCAATTAAAAGGTGTGCCTGATGTTCCGGCTGTATAGAAATGGACAGATCATCGACAAATTTAAGCGTCCAGTCAATAGCATCCCGTTCCATGAATTCCATAGCGGATGGGATTACTCCGGCTTTAAAAATCTCAGGTACGGCAGCACAGGCTTTTTCAGCACTGAAAAACGGAACCAGCATTAACAAATCCTTTGTAGGCTTGGGGAGTAATCGAAGTACAATTTTCGTAACAATACCTAATGTACCTTCGCTTCCGACAATTAACTGAGTGAGATTATATCCGGTAGCATTTTTCAGAACATTAGCGCCTGTCCAGATAACCTCTCCGGAAGGTAATACAACTTCGAGATTAAGTACATAATCGGCAGTTACACCATATTTCACAGCTTTGGGACCTCCACTGTTTTCGGAGATATTTCCGCCAATGAAACAAGAACCTTTACTTGCCGGATCAGGAGGGTAGAACAGCCCTTTTTCAGCTACGGCATTTTGCAATACTTCAGTGATAACTCCCGGTTCAGTTGTGACCTGGAGATTATTTTCATCAATGGATATAATCTTTGAAAAACGTTCCATCGATAGTAAAACACCACCTTTTACAGGAAGTGCACCACCGCTGAGTCCCGTTCTGGCTCCACAGGGAGTTACCGGAATCAGATGAGTATTGCAGTAACGGAGTATTTCCGATACTTCTTCTGTTGATTCGGGAATGAGCACAACGGAAGGGAGAAAAACAAGATTTTCGGTTTCGTCATGTCCGTAATTTTCAAGTGTATCTATGTCCGTTTTGCAGCGGTCATTTAATTTGTTTTTGAAAAAAATAAGGTCTTCCTGTTTCATGATTACATATCGATTTTCCAGTTGAAAATGATTCCCAAAATACTTATAATTCCAATGATGACGATAAGTATGAGTGAGAATCGTTTGAAGTTTTCTTGTGAGATATGAACAAGTATTCGTTTCCCGATGTACGTTCCGCCTAACCCGATAATAATTAAAAAAGGAATATAGATCAGATGGCTTTTATTTACATATCCACTCGATACATACACAATAGAGCGGGTAAAATCAATAGCTAGATCTATGGCTGCTGATGTAGCTATAAATGCACTCTTTTCGAGATTAAATGCAGCCATGGTAAGTCCCCTGATCGCTCCGCCTGTTCCCAAAAGTCCTGCTGAGAAACCTGAAATAGCTCCTCCGGCAATACTGGGGTATTTTTTAGGAGGAATAACCAGCTTCGGACGAAGTAAAAACAATGCTCCGAAAGCGACCAGGAATAAGCCCAAAGCAATCGTTAAAAAAGTCGCGTTAAAGAAGTTACTGAGTAATCCACCAATGATCACAAAAATTACTGAGGGGATTCCGATGTTAAGTAAAAGACGTTTGTCGAGACCTTTTCTGAATAAAGCAATTTTACTGATATTACTTGAGAGGTGAAACAGTGCGGTAAGACCCAAAACATTGTGAAAATCAAAAAAGAATCCGGCAAAGGGAACAAAAAAAACAGAAGAACCAAAACCTCCTATAGTTCCTAATATTTCCGCTATTAGGGCAAGTATCAGAAAAAGTGCAGATATCCAGGTAAACATGTTGCAATACTAATGAAAAAAGGAAAGCCGTTTCCGGGTGTAAACAAATTATCCTGATCTTTTGAAGTTTATAGGATTCTTTTTCGAAAAGATATTTCTTTCGTGTGATTTCTCCTTTTTTTACTGCCAGAATAATTGTATATTGTATAGAGGAGTAATATATTCGGAAAAAGAAAAAAACGATGGCACAACTGGATTTTACCGCACTTAAAAAACAACAATCTGATTTTTTCTATTCAGGAACAACACAGGAAGTTGACTTTCGGAAAAATGCCTTGAAAAAATTACAGGGAGCGGTTCAAAAATATGAATCCCGTATAATCGAAGGATTACGAAAAGATCTCGGAAAATCAGATTTTGAATCGTATGCTGCTGAAATTGGATTAGTGTACGAAGAGTTGCGTTTTCATATCAGGAATGTGGGGAAATGGAGCAGGGGAGAAAAAGTTTCTACGAATCAGGTAGTTAATTTTTGGTCATCGAGCAGGATTGTTCCCGAACCATTTGGAAATACGCTAATTATAGCTCCATGGAACTATCCGTTTCAGTTGGTTATGATGCCTCTGATCGGTGCTGTTTCGGCAGGAAACACAGCTGTAATAAAGCCCTCGGAGTTTACGCCTTCAACAGCAGCAGTACTGGAAGAAATGATTGCCTCTGTATTTGATGAAAAGTACATTGTAGTTGTTAATGGTGATGCAGATACTTCAGCTGCTTTACTAAAGTTAAAGTGGGACAAAATATTCTTTACAGGGAGTCCCAGAGTAGGGCAGATTGTAGCCGAAGCGGCTGCGGGTATGCTTACTCCTGTTACATTGGAATTAGGAGGGAAAAGCCCTTCGGTAGTTACGGAAACAGCTAAAATAGATGTAGCGGCTAAACGTATTATTTGGGGGAAAATGTTGAATGCAGGACAGACCTGTATTGCTCCTGATTATGTATTGGTTCAGGAAAAGGTAAAAGAGAAATTCGTAGACCGTTTGATTTACTGGATTGAGCATTTTTATGGCAAAACAGCCGAAAAAAGCCCTGATTTCCCACGTATTGTAAATGAACGGCATACGCAGCGGATTAAAGAATATATTGAAAACTCGGATGTATTGTATGGTGGTAAAGTTATGGAGGAGGAACGGTTTATCGCTCCTGCGTTGCTTGACGTGAAGGACATGAATGTTCCGGTAATGCAGGACGAAATTTTTGGTCCGGTACTGCCGATTGTAACTTACAATGATCTGGAAGAAGTGATCGTTTTTATTAACTCCCGCCCAAAACCTCTGGCTTTGTATCTATTTTCAGAGGACAATAAAGAGCATAGACAGATTCTTAAGTATACATCTTCGGGGTCGATGGGAATTAATGAAACGGTGATGCAGGTAGCAAATAATCGGTTGCCTTTTGGAGGAGTAGGGAATTCCGGTATGGGGAATTACCACGGGAAATTTAGTTTTGACTGTTTTTCACACCAGAGAAGTGTCCTTAAAAAAATTACCTGGCTGGATATTCCGCTTCGTTATCCGCCTTATGGTAATAAACTGAAACTGGTTCGTAAATTTTTAAAATAAAGAATGGAAAGGTTTCCTGAAATACGGACAGAACGATTGTGGCTTCGGAGAATAGTAGAAGAAGATATTATCTATGTTCATAAAGGACTTTCTCACCCCGAAGTAATCCGTTTTTATGGAGTAAGTTATACTACGCTTGAAGCAACTACCGAGCAGATGGAATTTTACCGGAAAACACTTGAGGATAGATCAGGGATTTTCTGGGCGATCTGTGATCGGAATACCGGAGAGTTTATGGGAGTTGGAGGATTTTATGAGTATTCTGAAGGGCATAGAAAAGCTGAAGTAGGCTATTGGCTTTTACCGGAATATTGGAGTAAAGGCTTCATGACGGAAGGTATGGGCGCGTTGGTTGAATATGGTTTTACCAGAATGCATTTACACCGGATTGAAGGATTTGTAGAGACACCGAATATTGCATGCCGGAGAGCTATGGATAAACTGAATTTCAGACATGAAGGAAAACTCAGGGATTATGAACGGAAAAACGGGGAGTTTATAAGTCTGGAAGTCTATTCGCTTCTGGAAAGTGATCTGGATTTGGTGAAAAAGTATATCAGATTTTAACGCCCAGTTGCATACAGCGGGCGCTTCCTCCGCCTACATTTTCTATAGTAGTTATGTCAACCACAATTATACCAACCCGTTGTTTGATTTGATCCAGTTGCTCTTCTGTAAAACCGTTGTAAGCAGAGGAGGACATAATCAAAAAGGGTTCTCCATCCTGATTGTCAACTTCAAGTACATTGCAACAAAACTGGTTCATCTGACGAAAATTAACATCAATAACTACTCTGCCGGAAGCTTTTAACCGCTCGGTTACCATAATACGTTCAACCGGATCTGTAATGGATTCACTGCAAATGATCACACTGTTTTCTCCGATAGATAACATAACATTTGTATGGTAGATAGGATAACCATTTAGATCAAACGCTTCGAAACTAATGGGAGTTTTATGTAATTCTTTAGCGAGCATAGAAAAAAGTCTTGCATCTGTTCGACTGGAAATACAGGCATAAGCATTTTCATTAACCGGATCAAAGATAACAGAACCGGTTCCTTCCAGATATTGACCTTCTGTTTCATAACTAGTCAGATCGGTGAGTTGCTGATTTCCGCTCAAGGCCTGAAGGTGATCAATAATGTCTGTTCTTCGCTCAAGACGACGATTTTCAGCTTCCATAGGGTAGAGTACAACACCATGATGCGGATGGAAGCTGATCCAGTTATTGGGAAAAATACAATCCGGTTTTGAAGGTGTCTCTGAGTCTTGAAATACTTTGACAGATAATTGGTTATCCTGTAGCAAAGTAACCATATTGTCAAACTCCCGGATTGCTTTTTCGTGTAAATCCGTTTCATCTACCTGCTTTTGAAACCGGTTCGATTGTGCGGTTTCGAAATTATATCCGAAATTAGCGGGACGAACTAAGACAATATGGTTGTAATTTTTCACGGATGACAATTTTTAGTAAAGATACAATTTTTGTACTCCTACTGGGAGTTTTTGCAGGATGTACCTCTTCCTCTGATGATCCTGTTACAACGAAAGAAGTTTCCCCGGAATCTGAAAGAAAAACAGAGGTAATCACACTGGAAGAATTGGAAGTACCGGAATCGATTCAACCGGATACACTTGGCATACGTTTACGCTCATTTGGTCTGACTTCCGTTACGGAAATAGACTCTACTTTTTTTATTGATCTTAAATATGCCTCAACGGATAATTTTCTAGGGGAAAATATTTACGGAAATCTTAAAGAAGTGTTTTTACAGGATACAGTCGCAAAAATGTTGAGTAAAGCACACGCTTTCCTGAAAGAAGAGCATCCTGATCTGCGCATGTTGATCTATGATGGTGTCCGGCCGTTGTGGGTACAACAAAAAATGTGGAATTTATTAGATTCGATTCCTGTTTCGGAAAGGGTAAAATTTGTTTCAAACCCGGCAAATGGATCATTACATAATTTTGCTTGTGCGGTAGACCTCACTTTGTGTGATAAGCAAGGTAACCCTCTGGACATGGGAGCGGGCTATGATGATATGCGTAAGATCGCTTATCCTGAACTGGAAAGTCATTTTCTGGAATCGGGAGAATTGTCAAAAGAACAGTATCAGAATCGGATGATTCTAAGAAAGAGTATGCGAAAAGCGGGATTTTCGCAGCTTCCAACTGAATGGTGGCACTACAATGCTATGAATAGAAATACAGCGAGAGGAAAGTTTGAAATTGTACCTTAAATAAACAAAACCACAATGCAAAAAGGAAAATGGATACTCGGATTCGTGTTATTCAGCTTTTATCAGATTACATATAGTCAGACTCAGGATTCGGTACGAATAGAGAAATTATTCACGGATTTGTTGCGGGGACAGGCAGACAGTAGTGAGGTATATATGGAAGTGGCCGAAATATCGGGAAGACTGAATGAAGGACAGAAGATAAACTGGATTCGTTACAATGAAGCAAAATATCTTTTGTTCTCCGGACATCCTGAAAAAGCTGAGCAAATAGCTTTTTCGGCTTTGCAGTCTTTTAAAGAGAACGAAAACACACTTTCCTCCCTGAAATTTTATGCGCTGCTTGCGTCGTCACTAAGCCTTCAGCAGCAATATGAAGAGGCTATCCGATACTTTAAGAAAGCACTTGAGATTGCCGAAGAGAATAAAATGGATTTGCAGGCTGCTTATATCCATAACAATATAGCCAATGTGTTTTTCAGTTTGCTGGATTATGCAGCGGCACATACTCACGCTGCGAAATCGGTAGAAATTCTCAGAAATTATCCGGATGACCCTAATTATCCTTCTATTCTTGCTGTTCTTAGTGTTTCCGAAGCAAAACTGGATCAGTTTGAAATGGCCGAGGAACATGCATTACAAGCCCGGGAGATGGCAGGGAAGTCATCAAATTTTATGGCTTTGATAATTGCTGTTCACGCCCTGGGAGAAGTTGAGTTCAGTAAAAATGATTTTCAGGAAGCCCAGCGATACTATGAAGAATCTTTGGCTTTAGCTGAACGATTTAATCAGAAACAATTCGTTTTATTAAATGCGATCGGGATTTTAACAGTTTCATTGGAACAGAAAAATTACGAAGCAGGGGTTAATTTTGGAGAAAAGGCTTTGGAACTGGCAGCTATTACTGAAAATAGATCCACATTGTATTCGATTAAACGGAAGCTTGCTCATGCCTATTCAGGATTAGGACAGAATGAGGATGCTTTCCGTATGATGAATGAAGCACACGAAATTTATAAGGAAACAAATAAATCAGAGACCCAGAAAGCAATTAACGATCTTCTCATTCAGTACGATACAGAGAAGAAAGAGAAAGAGATCACACGTACCCGTCTTGAATTGCTGGCAAAAGAAGTCGAATCTGCCCGGTTGTGGAACATTATTACAGTGACAGGTATACTCTTTTTGGTCTTAATGATCGTATTTATGATCTACCGCTCTGTTATGAAGGAACGTATCATGCGAATTGAGTCAAAGAAGGAAAAAGATATGTTTGATGCGCTTATTCGTGGAGAAGAACGAGAGAGAAGACGTCTCGGACATGAATTACATGATGGATTAGCATCGCAGTTAGTGGGGATTAAATACCGCCTGGAATCCGATAACTCTGTCTCTCCGAATATCAAGCAGGAATTGCTGAATCAGATTTCCGGAGCACATGAAGAAACCAGACGGATAGCTCACAATCTGGCTCCGTCAGGAATGAAAGAATTAGGGTTGATTGAATCGCTGCGACGTTTTGCAATGGATAATTCGACACCCCACCTGTCTATTGAGTTTGATCATATTGGTTCCGGTACTATTATGCTAAGTGCTGAAAAGACATTGATGCTTTTTCGGATCATACAGGAGCTTGTTCAGAATGCCGTCAAACATGCTAAATCCGATGAATTGTTTATTCAAACTTCGCTAACGGATAAACTTCTGGATATACGAGTGGAGAATAATGGTGTTGGATTTGACGTCAAAAAGGCAAAAAAAGGGAATGGGTTAACTTCTATTGAAGAGCGTGTACATTTGCTGAATGGAACCTTTTCTATTGATTCCGGTGAAGAAACAAACGGAGCAATTGCGCATATTTCCATATATTTGAATAACTGACCAGTAGTGTATGAAGATATTAGTAGCAGACGATCATGAAATTATTGCATCGGGGATTAGGAGCTTTTTAACAGATAAGTTGGGAGCGTTAGAGGTGAAAAGTGCAGTGAATTTGGCACAGCTTAAGCAAATTCTGGCGAAAGAAAAATTTGATATCCTTTTGCAGGATATCCGGTTCGGGAACGATGACGGCAGAACTTTTTTGAGTGAAATTCGCAAAATGCACCCCGACCTTTTGATTGTTGCATTGTCCTCGCATACGGATGAATTTACAGTAAAATCCGCATTAGCTGCGGGGTGTTCAGGTTATGTGTCAAAGTCCTCTCCACTGGAAGAGATTCTGGAAGCTATTCAAGCGATAACAAAAGGAAAACAATTTGTAAGTAAGGACATACGTGATGCTATGTTGACAAATCTGATGAATGGAGAGTCAGATAAAATAAAGCTTACAAAAAGAGAGTTGGAAGTACTGAAAGCAATTCAGGATGAACTTTCGACACGTGAGATTGCAGAAAAATTATTCCTATCCGAAAAAACAATAGAAGGATACCGATCGAATTTATTTCTGAAGTTTCAGGTGAAAAATGTTGCCGGATTGGTAAAACAAGCTATTCTTCAGGGATATATCTGAAAAATGATCCTGTTTTTAAGGGTTTTCCCTGTTGTTTGTTGTCCAATAACTTGTTAAGTTTGTAAACAGGGAATACCAGGACAGTGCAATTGTTCTAAAACGACAAAACTAAACGATGAAAAAATACATACCTGTACTGCTACTTATAGTATTGATTACTTCCTGTGACATACGCGTACACGTTGACAAAATTGTACAGAATGATTCTTCCTACGATATTAGGCTGGAACTGAAGGGAGGGAAGAATCTTGTTATTCCGAAAAATAAACAAACGGTGGTTGAGATAGATCAAAAGTTTGCGGAAGAAGTAAAAGAGGATTATTCTTCCTGTCATTATACTTCTATCGAATCGGTGGTTATTTTGTCAGAAAACGGAGCTTTGTCTCTGGATAAGGATCTGCTCAACAAATTTAACTGGAGATACTCTAAGGTTGAAAAGCGAAAAGGAGAGTGTGTGTTTACTATATCTGATTCAGATATTTCGTATTAGTTCTACGTATAATTTTTTTAATAGACCGGGTACTGGTTTTTGATTAATTTCTGTTCCGAAAAAGTTTGATCTTTAACTGATTTCTCGGTTTAAAAGAAGAAAGGTGTCTAATCTGATTAGATACCTTTTTTTGTAAATACAAGGGTATACCCTGAGTATAAATTCAGGACTTTCCCTGCTTTTTTAAGCGGAGAATCTACTGAACTTTGTCTCAAAGAAAAAAGAGATGAGAAAAGTAGGGTTCAAAAAAATGGTGATGATAGCTACAGTACTATTTTCTGTAGTGAATGTGGGAAGTGTAAATGCTCAGGCGTTTGGGGGAAAAGGGAGTAAACAATTTCTTATTGGCTTGGGAATGTCCGAATTACGGTCGCTGTATCCTGAAGATGGCAGTGGATTAAAAGGGTGGATTTCACCTCTTTCAGGACAATTAAGTTTTCAGGGAGAATTTGGAGTAGGGAAGTACGTCGGAATTGGATTTTCCATTGGAGCTAATTTTTCAGCAAACATGAATGATAATTTAGGAGTGGGGTATGCCTGGCCATACGGAGTTGGCGGAAATTCAAACTTTTGGAGTATTGGAATTCCTGTTGCTATTATTTCAAACTTTCACTTTTTACAGTTAATTAATGATAAGGCAGGGAAAACATTTGCCGAAAAACTGGATGTCTACGTAGGTCTTTCCCTTGGATCGGGACCTTCATTTGTCATTCCGAAATCGGGGTATAAACACCTGGGGGGTGATGTGGGTGTAATGATCTATGGTGGACCGCATGCCGGAATCCGCTTCTACCCGAAAGATAAGTTTGGAATTTTCCTAGAGTTGGGATATGGTAAGACCTATTTGAATGGAGGAATCTGCTTTAAAATGTAATCGAATTTGAGTAACTAATCGAAATCCGGAATGAATTCCGGAAACATTTAAACGAAACGGAATATGGAAAAGATCATTTTAGGAACACTTTCAATATTGCTTGTTGCAATTTGTAGTTCGTGTGATCCGGTTATTAAGGTCAAAAAAAGAGTTAATAATCGATCTTCTTATGATATCCGGTTTGTCATGAGCGATAGTACTATAGTGGTGGTTCCCAGTCATTCAACGATAGAACTCGGAGAGGAACAAGACTATGCAAACAGGTTGCCGGATAATTACCAATGCGATAATGCTTTATCTGTCGGATGGTTTGATTATCCATTGGCTATTCAGGGAGGTGATACCACTGTAATAACAAATACACTTACGAACTGGTCGTTCTCGAAGTTTGAAAAGCGAAAAGGGGAGTGTGTATTAATTATATCCGATTCAGATATAGAATAGTAAATCCGGTAAAATGAAATGCTCTGTTTTGTATTCGTCCATTATACTCAGCTTCTTGTTAACGACGGGTTTGTTGATACAAGCTTGTTCAGAAGGAAAAGAAACCGAAGAGCTGGCCGAAAAAGAAAAATTCAGTTCTGATACTGGAAATGACTGGGAGAAGAGCCCTTGTGAGTTATTCGGAACTTCTGATCTCAGTAACGTTTTTGGACTTGATGGAGCAGTTGTGGATATGCAGCCGGACGAGTATGCAGGAGGCAAGATCAAAGTGTGTCGGTATGAAATACGGGAGAAAGATCAGCAGTATTCTGCCTTAATCATCCGGGTGGAGCGAAATGAGAATACTTCAGGTGACCGGTTAAAACAGCGGATGAAAGAATTGAAAGAATACGGAGCTCCATTGGCAGGAACCAAAGAAACTCAAATTTATGCTTCTGTTGAAAACCTGGGAACCGAAGCTGCTTTTAGTGAGAATATTCCCTATGACAAAAATTTGGTAATCCGGGTGGAAGAGCGATTTCTTATCAATATCGAATACAATAAATTCCTTAACGGAGGAGAAGAAATAGGTGCGTTTCAGGGATGTCTTTCCCAAGTAGGGAAGTATCTACTTGAATACTATAAATAAATCAGCAGTAATAAATAATCACGTATATGAAAATTAACTTTAAAACTTCGGCAACGCTTTTTTTAGCAGGTCTGTTAGTCTTTTCTTCATGTAAACAGAAAGAGGAGGAAGAAACAGCCGGTGCAATTGAACTTTCGGGTGATCAGAACACGCCCAGAACATTGGAGAACCGTTTTGAAAGCCTGACTACTCCGGACTATATTGTACGCGGAACTTTCAGTATCAATGCAGCAGTGACAATAGAGCCGGGAACTGTTATAGTTATGGCTCCGGGATCACAAATTATAGTAGACGGTTCAGGGTCTCTTAAGTCCGTCGGTACTGCGGCTTTACCAATTCGTTTTACGGGAGAATCAAAATCAGCAGGGAGTTGGAACAAGATACTTTTTATGAGTAACAATGCAAACAACCAGATGATCTATACGATTATAGAGCACGGTGGTGGTGATGGTAGTTACGATGCTTCTGTTTATTGTTATCAGAACGGAAGACTTGCGATGAGTAATAGTACGATTCGACATGGTAACAATTATGGAATATTGGTTTATACACCTGAATTTACACTTTCGGACTTTTCGAATAATACAATTCATGATATTCAGTTAGCTCCGGCCTTGATTCAACCTTCTCATATTGATAAGTTTGACGGAACTTTTTCTGCTTATGACAATGGATACAACCGTATTGAAGTAGATTATGGTGAAATAGGTACGACTAAAACCATCCATTCTACAATGGTTCCCTATTTTATTCGTACGGGAAATTTGGATGTAGTAGCTCCGGTAGAGTTAGAACCCGGTGTGAATATGACTATGGGACCTGGTTCCGGAGTTTCTGTGTCCGGGAGCGGTTCTTTTAAAGCTATTGGATCTGTGTCCAATCCAATTACGATTACAGGAGAACAATCGGTGAATGGATATTGGAACAATATTCGTTTTATCGGATCCAATAATCTGAATAATGAATTCCAGTATTGTACCATTTCATACGGAGGTGGAAATGCTTCCTGGGATGCAATGTTATACTTGTATGACAATTCACGTATGAGAATCGGTAATTCTTTGATTTCAGATAGTCAAACGTATGGAATTATGAACTATGGAGGAAGTAATACGCTGGTAGATGACGGAAATAATGTGTTTTCTAATAATCAATCGGGAGATATAGGAAACTAAACTGCCGCCTGAGGTACAGGTGTAAAACAACCCTAGTATCGCACACCTGGCTTTCTATTCTGTTTTTTTCAGCTTGAGGATTAGCTGAAACCAAAAAACTCTATGTTCTCGAATTTCTGCAGAATAGAGAAATCCTTAGGTGAAAAAAAACAGGGCTATCATTTGATAGCCCTGTTTTATAATGAATTAAAACGGTATTTTATTTACTCCCGAAAGAACTTACAATCTGATCTGCCAGTTCAAGTCCGATTCGGTCTTGTGCTTCTACAGTAGCTGCACCGATATGAGGTGTACAGGCTATTTTTTCATGTTGAAGAAGCTCAGCCCATGGAGTAGGCTCATTTTCGTACACGTCAAGAGCTACCTGAGCAATTTTTCCTTCATTTAAAGCAGATAAAAGAGCAGCTTCATCAATTACACCACCGCGTGCCGCATTTACGATACGGACACCTTCTTTCATCAGGTTGAATTCTGCTTTCCCGAATACAGCACTTCCGTCAGCCTGTTTAGGGACATGAACAGAAATAAAATCAGCTTCCGGAAGCAATTCTTTCACGTCTGTTGAAGGCGTAATTGTTACTTTTACTCCTTCCGTACCTGCGATAGGAACTGTAATCTGTACATCTTTCGTTTGGTGATCGGCAGCAATTACTTTCATTCCAACTCCCAGAGCATATCCGGCAAGTGCCTGACCGATTCTTCCGAATCCGACAATAAGTAATGTTTTCCCCCGTAACTCAACACCTTTCGAATATTTTTTCTTCAAAACAGCAAATTGTCCGTTTTTACATTCAGGCATATTACGGAAAGAGTCATGCAGAGAACGTGAAATAGCGAATAATTGACCCATAACCAACTCGGCTACAGACTGAGAAGATGCGCCGGGTGTATTGATTACCTGAACCCCTTTTTCGCGGGCATAAGCAACATCAATATTATCCATTCCAACACCTCCGCGTCCGATCAGTTTAAGGTTCGGACAGGCATCAATTAATTCTTTTCGGGCTGTCGTAGCACTTCGTACAAGAAGTATTTCGATATGCTCGTTATTGATGTAATCAATTAAATTCTCTTGTTCTACTTTATCTGTAATTACAGTATATCCCGATGCTTCAAGGCTTTTCTTCCCTTCAGGAGATATTCCGTCATTAGCTAAAACTTTCATGGTAAACTGTTGGTTTTTAATTATAGTTTTTTCATTATGTCGACTAATACCTGAACACTTTCAAGTGGCAGAGCATTATACATGGATGCACGATATCCTCCAAGCGTTCTGTATCCTTTCAGACCGACAATTCCTGCATCATTCCAAAGTTGATCAAAACGCTCCTTGTCAGCAGCTTCATCAGCAAGGAAGAAAACAACATTCATGTTGGAGCGGTCTTCTTTGTTTACAGATGCTTTAAATTTAGGGTTATTGTCAATTTCATTGTACAATAATTCCGCTTTCTTGTTATTCAGTTCTTCCTGTGCTTTAACTCCTCCGTTATTGATCAGGTGACGTAGATTCAACATAGAAACATACACGGAGAATACTGGAGGAGTGTTAAACATGGATTCTTTTTTCTGGTGTACAGACAAATCCAGGTAAGTTGGAAGAACTCCTAATGATGATTTTCCAAGCACTTCATCCTTCACAATGTATAATGTAGCTCCAGCAGGTCCCAGATTTTTTTGAGCACCGGCATAAATAAGATCAAAATCAGCTACATTGAATTCACGGGAGAATATATCGGATGACATATCACAAACCAGTGGTTTCCCTGTTTTCGGGAAGGATTTGAATTGCGTTCCGAAGATGGTGTTGTTTGATGTGATGTGAACATAGTCAACATCTTCCGGAACTACAAAATCTTTTGGGATATAAGTGAATCCATCTTCTTCAGATGAAGCAATAACCTCTACTTCGAGTCCGGCCATTTCAGCCTGTTCGATAGCTTTGCTTGCCCACTGACCGGTATTGATGTATGCCGCTTTTTTATTTTCACGAGCCATATTCATTGCTGTGATAAGGAAACCAAGACTGGCTCCTCCCTGAAGGAAAATAACAGAATAACCATCAGGTACATTAAGAGCTTTCTTTACCAGATTTTGGGCTTCTTCCATCACTGCTACGAAATCCTTACTACGGTGAGAAACTTCCAAAATGGAAAGACCGTTAAAATCAAGAACCGCTTGTGAAGCTTCCTGAAATACTTCTTGTGGCAAAATACATGGGCCAGCTCCGAAGTTGTGTTTTTTAGACATAGCTAAATAATTTAAGGTTATTTGAATTCACTAAAAAAAAAGCGCCATCAGAGGCGCTTTCAGTTATTATTTATCTGTTTCAACCGTTGCCAGTTGCTCTGACTGATACTCACCTCTGTCCAGCTTTTCCTGACACTTGATAAATGTTTCTATCGTATAGGTAACATCTTCCAGTGTGTGAACCGCTGTCGGGATCAGACGTAACATAATTACATCTTTAGGAACGACAGGATAAGTAACAATTGAACAGAAGATATTGTAATTCTCGCGTAAATCAAATGTAAGATTCGTCGCTACAGCAAGGTTTCCTTCTCCTTTAAGGAATACAGGAGTAACCGGAGAATTGGTATGACCGATGTCAAAACCAGCTTCTTTCAATCCTGACTGTAAAGCAGTAGCTACTTTCCAAAGATTTTCACGCAATTCAGGTTTTGTTCTCAATAGTTCAAGACGCTTCAACGCACCGATTACAAGTGGCATTGGAAGTGACTTGGCAAACATTTGCGAACGCATATTGTAACGCATGTATTCAATAACACTCTCGTTAGCACAAATAAATGCCCCGATAGAAGCCATGGATTTTGCAAATGTTCCGAATAATACATCAATTTCTTCGTGAACACCCTGTGCTTCTCCGGCACCACGTCCGGTTTCACCACAAGTTCCGAAACCATGTGCGTCATCAACGAACAAACGGAACTGATACTTACCTGATTTTCTGAAATCAACAAGTTCTTTCAGTTTTCCCTGATCTCCGGCCATTCCGAAAACCCCTTCGGTAATAACAAGAATACCTCCACCTGTAGATTCTACAATTTTTGAGGCACGTGCCATTTGCTTGTCAAAGCTTTCCATATCGTTGTGTTGGAAAACAAAACGTTTTCCGGAATGCAAACGCATACCATCTATAATACAGGCATGTGATTCACTGTCGTATACGATCACGTCGTGACGATCAACCAGACAGTCAATAGCAGAAACCATTCCCTGGTAACCGAAGTTAAGTAGGATACAGTCCTCCGTTTTCATAAAGTCAGCGATCTCATTTTCAAGTTGCTCGTGATATACAGTCTGACCTGTCATCATTCGTGCTCCCATAGGATAAGCCATTCCCCAGTCCTTAGCTGCTTTAGCATCAGCTTCCCGAACTTCCGGGTGATTTGCTAAACCAAGGTAGTTATTTACTGACCATGTCAAAACTTCTTTACCTCGGAAGATCATTTTGTTACCGATCTCTCCTTCTAGTTTGGGAAATGTGAAGTAACCATGAACGCCTTTCGCGTACTGTCCGATCGGACCGCGATTCTTCATTAACTTATCAAAGATATCTAAAGCCATACGTCTTTTTTTCTTTCTTAATCGAAAATTACGCTGCGAAATTACTGGAAATGTTGACCAGTAACAACTTTTTCACAGAAATTTATTCACAGGAGCCGGTTAGTGATGGCTAAAAAATCTAAAAAAATCACAATTTATGCACCTGATCTTTCGTTTGGAAGGAAATACATTACTTTTGCAGTCAAACAATTTAATATGAGGTCTGTTTTTATTTTTCTTTTGCTGATAGGTGTCGTTAGTATTTCATCCTGTTCGAACTACAATAAAATAGCGAAAGGAGATGATTACGAGCAAAAGAAGATCTATGCCGACAAGTTTTATACCAACGAGCAGTGGGATCGTTCTGCTACTTTGTACGAGCAAATTTATCAACGATATTCGAAAGGTCCGGTAGGGGAGGAATCCTATTTTCGACTGGCGAAAAGTCACTATATGATGGAGGATTATTACCTGGCGGGATATTATTTTAAAAGTTATTCGGAGCGTTTCTTTTTAAGTCCTTTTTCCGAGGAAGCTACTTTCCTTGGGGCAATGTGTGCTGTGAAAAACTCACCAAATTATACACTTGATCAGACAGAAACCCGTTCAGCACTCTCGGAATTACAGAATTTTATTGAGTTATATCCGCAAAGTAATTTAGTAGATAGTTGTAATTCAATTATGGATCGTTTGCGATCGAAACTGGAGCAAAAAGCGTATGAATCCGCAAAGCTTTACGATAAAATGGAAAACTACAGAGCATCTGTTACGGCTTTTGATTCATTTGTTGAAGAATATCCAACTAGTGACAAACGTGAAGAAGCTCTTTTCCTGGCAACAAAATCTCAATTTTTGCTGTCTCAAAATAGTGTTGAGAGTAAAAAATACGACAGATTTGAGGAAACAATAAAAAGAAGTCGTAAATTTGCGTCTCTTTTCCCGAATTCGAAATACTTGAAAGACATTGAAAGTTTTCGTGAAAAATCGGAGAAAGAGCTCGAAACAATACGTAAAACAAAAATTCAACCATAAGGATGAACTTTAAAAATTCAACTGCGGAGCGTACAACTATCACACGGGATGTGGTAGATTTACAAGAGAAAACAGGTAATGTTTATGAATCAATTGTTGCTCTTGCAAAGCGTTCTAACCAAATCAATGTGGAACTGAAAGAAGAGTTGACACAAAAGTTGCTTGATTTCGCTTCACATACAGACAACCTTGAAGAGATTTTTGAGAATCGCGAGCAAATCGAGATCTCTAAATTCTATGAGCGTCTTCCAAAGCCTGTAGCTATGGCTATTCAGGAGCTTCTTGAAGATAAGACGTACATCAGAAAAGCATAATTCTCATGCTGGCGGGGAAGCGTATCTTGGTCGGTGTAACCGGAGGGATTGCGGCTTACAAAACCCCAATGCTGGTGCGAGCTTTAATAAAACTTGGGGCTGAAGTCAAATGTATAATGACTTCAGCCTCTTCTGCTTTTGTAACCCCTCTGACACTTGCTACGGTTTCTAAAAATGAAGTGTACACGGAACTTTTTGATCCGGTTACCGGGCAATGGGCAAATCACGTTGAATTAGGCTTATGGGCAGATGCATTTGTGATTGCTCCGCTTACGGCGTCATCATTGGCAAAGATGGCGGTAGGACATTCTGATAACTTATTGCTGACGACGTATTTATCTGCTAGATGTCCTGTTTTTGTTGCTCCTGCAATGGATTTGGATATGTATCAACATCCTTCCACTAAAGAGAATCTGGATAAATTAACCCGTCAGGAAGTACAGGTGATTCCTGCTGAATCAGGAGAATTGGCAAGCGGGTTATCAGGGCAGGGTAGAATGGCAGAGCCGGATACAATTGCAGAATTCATTCAGTCCTTTTTTACTTCTGAACGGAATAACGATTTGGCAGGGGTTAAAGCACTGGTGACAGCCGGTCCGACCTATGAACCTATTGATCCGGTACGGTTTATTGGTAATCACTCTACCGGTAAAATGGGAATTGCTTTAGCTGATGCGCTTGCAGACAGAGGAGCTGAAGTGATACTTTGTTTGGGACCTTCGGGATTCTTGCCACGAAACAAAACAATTGAAATTAGGCGATTTGCAACAGCAGGAGAATTATTGTTGCTGGTACAGGAACATTGGACATCCGTTAATCTGGGTATTTTTTCTGCTGCTGTAGCCGATTATCGACCGTCTCATGTCGCGGATGAGAAAATCAAGAAGTCGGAAGACAGTATGGAACTTCAGTTAGTGAAGAATCCCGATGTGCTGTTTTGGGCAGGTCAGAACAAGTCAGATCAACAAACATTGGTTGGGTTTGCTCTGGAAACAACGAATGAATTTGAACACGCCAAAGGTAAGCTGAAGAAAAAGAACCTGGATCTGATTGTGTTGAATTCACTGAGAACAGAAGGTGCCGGATTTGGTCATGATACAAATCAGGTTACTTTATTGGATAAAGACAATAATTGTGTAAATTTAGAGTTGCTATCAAAGATAGAAACAGCTCAAAAAATTGTTGATTATGCTAGAGAAATTCATCAGAGTAAGTAAGTTATGGGTAATAGCAGCGGTAATGACCGTTACCAGTTCAAAAGCTCAGGAGTTGCTTTGTGAGGTGAATCTCGTTACGGATCCGAAGCTGCAGATCACTACTGTTGATAAAGATATCATTGACAACATTACGAATGTTGTGAAGGAGTTCATGAATAATACCAGGTGGACGAAAGATGAATTTGAGATAGAAGAGCGGATTAATTGTATTATTCAGTTGAGTATTGAAAATATCCCCTCAACAGGACAGTATAGTGGTTCGATACAGATTAATGCTACGCGACCGGTTTACAACTCAAACTATACCACAACTATTTTTAGTTTTAAAGACAACAATCTTGATTTCAGATTTGACAGAAATCAGATTTTGCAATATTCGCCAAATCAATTCCGGGATAACCTGACGTCTATTCTTGCTTTTTATGCTTACATGATTTTGGGGTATGATTATGACTCGTTCTCGTTGGAAGGTGGAACGAAGTATTTTGAAATGGCACAACAGATAGTGACCTTGTCTCAGGGAGGAGAAGGTGACGGTTGGAGATCAAATGACTCCCGCAAGAGAAACCGTTTCTATCTGATTGATAATGCGCTTCAACAGTATTTTTCACCTCTTAGGAAAGTGTATTATGAATACCATAGAAAAGGGTTGGATATATTGTATACGGATATTGCCAAAGGACGTAACGTAATATTAGAAACATTAAAAGAGTTGGAACCTATTCAACAGTCGCGTCCCGGGTCTGTTAATATGCAGATTTTTCTGTCTTCCAAGTTAAATGAGCTAAAGGGACTATTCTCTAAAGCGGAAATGGCTGAAAAAAACGAAATTGTGGCACTTCTCAAAAAACTGGATCCGGCCAACGGAACGAAGTACGAGGAAATTCTGACTGCCTGATGTTAAAAAATCTGTCTATACGTAATTTCGCATTAATTGATAATGTCGATCTTGATTTTGATAAGGGATTAACTGTAATTACCGGTGAAACGGGATCCGGGAAATCTATTTTACTTGGGGCATTGCATCTCCTTCTGGGAAACCGGGCGGACTTTTCTGTTATACGCAATCAGGAAGCGAAAACGGTTGTCGAGGGACATTGGATGATCGGTGATTATAATCTTTCGGGATTCTTCGCGAGCAAAGAACTCGAGTATGATCCATATTGTATCATCCGAAGAGAAATTCTTCCCCAGGGAAAATCGAGAGCGTTTGTGAATGATACACCGGTTCCCTTGTCAGTATTAAAGGAGCTGACAGACAAACTTGTACAGATAAATTCGCAACACCAGACGTTACAGCTAAAAGATAAGTCATTTCAGCTTAATCTGCTGGATGTTTTAGGAAGCTGTATTCCTGAGCTGGAAGCGTATAAGGAGGCTTTTGATGCCTACAAAGCGCAGGAGAAGTTAATCCGTGAGTTGGAAACCGGGTTAAGTGAATCCTTACAGCAGCAGGATTATATTCGTTTTCAGGTAGAAGAGCTCGAAAAACTCAATTTTAAAGAGAATAATTATGACGAGCTGATTCTGGAGTTGAAGAAGTCAGAAAATGCTGAGTTTTTACTAAAAAATATTCAGGAATCAGTTGAAATAACTGATTCCGGAGACGGTATAGTTGCGTTATTGAAACGATTGGAAAACCTGTTGCGGAAATCAGCGCAATTTGATGAAAGCCTGCAGGAGTATGAAAATCGGATCAGTTCGGTTGTGATTGAAATGAACGATATTAGTGCGGAGTTAAACAATTACGCGGAAGGTATTGCGGTTAACCCCGGTCGATTGGATTGGCTTGTTGGTGTTGTCGATGATTTTCAACGTATACTGAAAAAGCATAATAAAAAGGATCAGGTAGAATTAAAGAGCTATCTGGATGAGTTATCCGGTCAGAATGAGAGTTTTTCTGCACTGGAAGAAAAACTTGAAAAGGAACATAAAAAACTGGAAAAGTTCTTTGGTAATTGGCAACAAGCAGGCAAAATTCTGTCTGAAAAACGGAGAAAAGTAGCTCCGGTTATCGTAAAAGAAATTTTGCCATTGTTGGAAGAGTTGAAGTTGGAAGGATCACGAGCAGAATTTAGGTTTACGGAAAAAACAAATGCAGACCGAAGTGGGTTTGAAAGTGTTGATTTATGCTTTTCTCCTAATCAGGGAGTAGCTATTCAGCCTATTGATAAATCGGCTTCGGGTGGGGAGTTGAGCCGTTTTATGTTAGCGGTAATGACGTTGTTTAGTGAGCGAAAGCAGTTGCCTACCTTGATTTTTGATGAAATTGATACGGGAGTATCGGGTGATGTTGCCGGACGTATTGGTCTTTTACTGCGAAAGATGGGAACACATCGTCAATTAATGGCGATTACACATTTGCCTCAGGTTGCGGCATCAGGACATATTCATCTTTCGGTCAATAAATCAACACAATCCAACAGAACGGTTACAGAGGTGATACGGTTGACGGAGGAAGATCGTATTGTCGAGATAGCGAAGTTAATGTCCGGAAAAAATTTAACAGATGCGGCACAGGAAAATGCTGCGGTATTATTGAAGACACATGGAAATTAAATCGAAAGGCTCTGCTATATGGGGAATTGTTCTGATGATTCTTGCTATTACAGGTGGAGCAATGGGAGCACATGCGCTGGAAAAGGTGCTTACGGAGCAATTACTGGAGTCGTACCAAACGGGAGTAGATTATATGTTGTATATGGGCTTGTCCCTGCTTTTGCTTTCTCTTTGGCCAAAGGAGTTGGTTAAAGTCGGAACAGTGTTAATCAAAGCCGGTGTTGTTTTGTTTTCCGGCTCTATTTTTGGACTTGTTTTCCTGAAAAATGGTGGGGGAGATGCACCAATCCCTTTGGTAATCGCTACTCCGGTTGGAGGGACTTTAATGATAGCAGGATGGATTATGTTACTGCTAAAAGTTGCGCTCCGCAAATAATTAATACGTTTGTATTTCTGATTTCTTTACCCAACCGACATTATCCTGAGTAAGACGGATTTCTACCCATTCTTGATTCTCGCGGATCAACTTGACACGTTGACCTCCAGGAATAGAGAATAAGGTCTTGTCTGAATTACTGGGAGACGCTTTCGCATTGGTGGTAGCAAGCGTGACAATGCCATATTTCTCTGAAGTAAGATAGGTATAGTGCCAGATAGATAATCCGAGCGTTAATAGTGCAAGAATAAGCGAAATACTTATACCGGAAAGAGCTAAGCGTTTTCGGATTGCACCGGTCGCAAAGAAGAAATAAAAAAGACTGACACCAAGAGGAATAAGAAAAATCAAAGTGAGAATTGCCCAGAAGTTTTTACCGGATGAAAATAATAGCCTATATAAGATCCCTGTATTACTCTTCCATTCTCCTGACAGCCCGGTTTTTTCATACGCCATGCGGACATTGAAAAGCGCATCTTCGTGGTTCGGTTTGATTTTCAGGCATTTTTCATACGCCCATATCGCATGGGGATATTTCTTTTGTTTATAATATGCATTTCCCAGGTTATAAAAAGCCTCAGCATCCAGTGGAAATGCAGTAATATGTTCAAGAAATAAATCGGATGCATTTTGATACTCCTCTTCTTCATAAGCCTTCTTCCCGGATTCAAACTGTGTTTGTGCCGGAGCAGTAGTTACAAAAAATAAGGAAACCCATATATAGAACAACTTTCTTAACTCCATGACTGATCGAGGTTAGTAATTATTGAACGCATTCTATCCGGAAGATTTTCTTCCTTGTCCGTACTAAAACTGGTATATTTTATGAATTCAAGTTTTTCAAGAATAGCAAACCATTCGTTACGGTCTTTCTCTGAAATCGAATGTGCTGAAAAAGCCGCTTCTATACTCTCTTTTGAAAGTTCGGAAGGTACACATTTCATTTTTTTCGCAAGATATGCCTGTAGTGCCCGAAGACCTTCGTCTGCAAAAGATTTAATATCTCCTTTATTCCATAATTCCTGTGCTTTGGCGAGCTCTCTTTGTGCTAATTTTGATGCGCGCTTACTTAACCCCGCAGCAGCAATTTCATCTCCGTTATCCCGTCGTTTTTTCAAAATAACTCCTGATCCGACAGCGACAAGCGGAATGAGAAGAATAAAAGTCCAGAAAATAATGGTTTCGATAAGGAAATGATCGTCTTTCAAAGATGGGGTATCTGAGATATAACGCAGCCCTTTCCCTTTTACCTGAACATCCCGCTGTATGCTACCATCCGCTACTGCTTCAAATTCACTTTTCTTTATCGACAGTTTTTCTTTGGGAATTTCAATGGAAACGTATCGTTTATCTTTAGGGTTGAAATAGGAAAAGTACATCGGATGCCAATCATATTCTCCGCCTTCCTGAGCCTGAATGGTAAATTCATACTCAATGGAGCCTTCACCACCCTGATAACCGAGGGATATATTTTCCTTTTTTACAGGGTCTCCGTATTGTTCAAATGCTTCCGGGAGATTGAGTTCAGGAGTGCTCAATAAATGGATATTCCCTTTCCCTTCTAGCCTGACGGTGTATACAAAAACATCCCCTTCTTTCAGATCATTTGCTTCAAGTTTCGTTGTAACTTTAAAATCCCCTACGGCTCCGCTAAAACCATTGGGTGCTCCTGATGGTAACGGACGGACTTTTATACGTGAGCTTCCTGATTGAATGCGGGTATAATCGGTAAAAAAGAAATTTCCCTGATATCCTAACTGAATACTAAACGGTGTACAGATTATTTCGCCTGCTTCCTGAGGAATAACAAGATCTTCTGAAATTTTCATTGTTTGGAATCCTATTCCTTCAATCTTCTCATTTTTAACCTGAAGATTGTCCAGGTTTTTGAAAAGATCTGTTTTGTGTGCAATTCCTTCAATCGATAATGGTTGATAATCTCCAACGTCTGTAATACGTCCTCTGGAGTATACTTTCGACGAAATAATAACCGGTTCGCCTATATAAACTTCGGATCTACTGGTATTAATGATACCAAAAAATGGTTTCCCAAGATTACTTTTCACTGAATTAGAGACAGGTGGAGCTTCAGTAATCTGAATAGTCAGCGGATTTAGCTCAATTACTCCTTTACTGTGCTTATAAGAAGCGTTCTTTATCAGGTAAGTTCCTTTTCTGGACGCGCGTGCAATGTATTTGAAAACATACGTCGTTTCCGTTTTCCCTGAGTTAACCGGTTTTCCGTTTACAATAACGGTCCAGTTTCCTCCGGAAGACTGAATTTGTTTGGTTCGGTTAAGAACACTGATTTCATCAGGGAATTCAATGTCAACCGTCCCGTTTGTATTGGCTTCCACAATGACCTCAAAGGTTTCATTTGTCTGTATTTGTGAAGGATTGAGTTTTAAAGTAGCCTTAAACTGTTCATCCTGTGCAAATCCGATTGCAACAAATAGCAGTGATATGAAAAAAATGAAACTCTTCATGCTACCAGTCTTTCTTTTTATGTTCTGAAACGGGAACTCCTTTGTCTTTTTCTTTGTCCATCTTCTCTTTGGATTTCTCTTCTGCTTTCATCAGTGCATCCAGTAATTGTTCTGTCTGATCTTGTGAAAGCTGTCCGTTTTGCCCGTTTTTCTTTTCAGAAGAGGAGTCGTCTTTATTCTCGTTATTGTTTTGATTGTCCTGTTGATCCTGATTTTCATTTTGATCCCCTGAATCCTGATTTTCATCATTCTGATTATCTTGATTCTGGTCGTTGTTTTGATCTTTATTTTCGTTTTCCTGTTGCTGTTGTCGCAATGCATAAGCCAGATTATACCTGGCTTTTTCATTATTCGGATCTTGCCGGAGTGCTTCTTTATAGGCTTCTATAGCTTTATCGGTTTGTTTATCCTTGAAATAGGCATTCCCAAGGTTATAATTAGCAGTGCTTTTATCTGTTTTACTGGTTGCGTTTTCAGTAGCCTCTTCATATCCTTTTACGGCGTCTTTAAAACTTCCGGAGCGGTAGGCCGACTGATTAATCAGGTCAGTGATATTAACTCCCTCAGGAGCGAGGCTTTGCGCATCCCGAAAATGTTTTAGTGCTTCCTGATAATTCCCGTTTCCAAAAGCTTCCTGCCCTTGTTTAAAACTTGCACGCCATTCCTGAGCAACTACAGAAATACCGTTCGATAGAGCGAAAAGAAAAATAATATGTATCCAAAGTTTACTCATCATGATTTTATCAAATTAGTAAACAATCCCAATCTGCTGTCTGTCCAGATCATGGATAGAATAAGAAATAGCAGAGAAAGTAGTGCAAATGTTGTTCCGTGTTGCTGGCTTATTTTAAACGAAGCACTGTCTACTGTTCCTTTTTCCATTCTCTGTGTTGCTTCAATAAGTGGTTTGAAGTTCGGATAACGGGATGATTCCATTAAAAATGTTCCACCACCGGTTTCAGCAATGTTTTTAACAAGTTCTGGGTTAACACGGGAAACAACAATTTCCCCGTTTTCGTCTTTTTTGAAACCTCCTCTGGGTTCCGGAACCGGTCCGCCCTTTGATGAACCTAACCCGATGGCATGAACAATAATGTTTTTCTCACGAATCAGAGACATTACTTCGTCTGTATTCCCTTCGTGATTTTCTCCATCTGTAATAACAACAATTGCTTTTGAAGTTTCGTCACCGGAAAAGGATTCCAGAGCTAACTGTAATGCATCAGGAATATTAGTCCCCTGATTAGAGATCATATCCGTGGATATCTCATTGATAAAAAGTTTAGCGGCTCCGTAGTCATTGGTTAACGGTAATTGAGGATAGGCTTTACCTGCAAATACGATCAGTCCGATCTTATCACCATGTAACTGATTGATTAATTGAATCAGTCCGGTTTTTGCTGCTGATAATCGATTTATACGTTGATCCATATCAGGAACAAGCATGGATTTTGAGATGTCCAGTGCTACAATGATTTCCATACTCTCTGCTTTCCCTCCAACATCTTTGCTGCCAAACTGGGGGTTGGCGAGTGCAATAATCAGGAAAGCAAAAGCGTTTCTGAAAAAGAAGAAACGGAGAAATGTATTAGAAGAGGATAGGGGAGAGAAAATAATTCCTCGTAATCGGTTTGAAAACTGGAACAAAACCTTATTTCGCCAACGGATATTGAACAAGAATAATATAATAAATAAAGGAAGAACGACCAGTAAAAGAAGTAAACGGGGATGTTCAAATCTTAATTGTTCACCGCTGGGTGGTATTTCATCCGTGAGAACATTCCAACCGAGGGTAAACCCAAGTAATAAGAAGACTCCCCAGAACAAAACTTCCCAGATAATTACTCCAATTGTAATCCATGATGATTTATATGTTATTTGTTCTTTCATGAATTAAACGACTCGTTTTTCGATTGTTTGTGAAACAATAAAACCACCTGTTAGTAACACAAGAGCGAATACATAAAATGGAATTGCTTTTACAGGTGGATCAACCCGATATTCCAGTACGTTGACTTTTGTCTTTTCCATGGTGTCAATCGTCTGGTAGATTTCTCTCAGACTGGTTTCATCTGTTGCTCTGAAATACTCTCCTCCTGTCATTTGCGCAACACGGGTTAAGGCTTCTTCATCAATGTCAACCTGCATTTGCTGGTAGCGAATACCAAAAGGTGTATTGACAGGCATGGGAGCTGTTCCTTTGGATCCAACACCAATGGTGTATACTCTTACTCCTTTTGCTTTTGCGAGTTCGGCAGCGGTAACGGGATCAATATCTCCGGCATTAGAAACACCGTCTGACATAAGGATAACGACTTTACTTTTTAATTCATCACTGCGCAGCCGGGCTACAGCAAGACCAAGTCCCATTCCGATGGCTGTACGATTGGTGTTTAAGACTCCTGCTTCAACATTTTTGAGGCTTTCCAGAAGAATCCGATGGTCGGTTGTAGAAGGACACTGTGTAAAGGCTTCTCCTTCATATACCACCAATCCTATTCTATCATTGGGGCGGTTTGCAATAAACTCTGCAGCTACATTTTTTGCAGCTTCAAGTCGATTGGGTTTGAAATCACGGGCAAGCATACTGACAGAAATGTCTACTGCCAAAACGATATCAATTCCTTCGGAGTATTTTTTTTGAAATTCTTCCTCTTCGCTAAGGCGGTAGGGTTGAGCGATCCCAAAGATAATTCCTGTTATTGCAAGTGCAAACAATAATGTAGAAAGAAAAGGAAGAACCTGTTGTGTAGAATCGGAAATGGTTTCCAGTTCACGGGAAGGAGCAGAAAAAGTTAGGGAGCTTCTTTTATTATTTCGCCAAAATCGAAAGGCAATGAGCAAAGGAGCAAGCAAAAGCAACCACAGAACTTCGGGATTAATGAAGTCGTAGGTCCAGAATCGTATGTCGAACCAATCTGTCATTCTTCTGTTGTTTCCTGTTTTTCTTCTGTTATCTCAATGAAACGGATTGCCTGATTATTAAGAATAATCACTTCTTCTTCCGGTAACGTCAGTTTCGCAAACTTTACAAAGTCGGCCTGTTTTAATAATGCTGTTAGTATTTCAATATGTGAAGTGTTTATCAGATTCATCCGCATGGCAGCATTTAATTCCATCGTAGTTTTCTCCATTGCGTCAATATGATAACGACGTTGTACATACCAGCGCATAATATCAGACAATTCGATGAAGTGTAACTTTTGCTGACCGGACGCCCAGTATTTTTTCGCCATGAGTTCCTGTAAACGACGTTCTGCTTCCTCTCTGAGGGGAAGTGCAATCACTTCTTCAACTGTTTCCACAGTTTTACGTTTGCGCAGGTACCACCAGATTCCGATACTAATTAATACAGCAAGAATAATACTACCAATAATCAACCATGTTTTTGAGCTGAGTAGTTCTTCGGGAAGTACGTATCTTCCTTCTTCAATATCCAGTATGTCTCCCTGCGGGTCCGTATCAGGAAAAAGTACCTGAACGAGCTGCGGAGCAAAAGAAAAAGAAGCAGTGTCATAAAGCTTTACCGGAAGCAGAGTAATCATACCACTGTCCCAGATCGTAAAAGAAATGAGTAGATTGTTACGTTTAATAGAATCCTGAACTGCCTTAATGATTTCAATAAGGATTGTATCTTTTTTGTTGTTTTTAAGATTTGCTCTGATTCCCTGAAGATGAAGGCTCTCCGGCCATGTTATCTGATCTTCTATTGAAGATGCATCTAACACAAGTGTATTGAGTTCACCGATATAGAAGGTGTTTTTCTCAATTCTGGAATCCAGAAGCTGGGCACTGGCAGACATGCCTGAAACAAGCATCAATATGGCTAAAAAATGTCTCATCGGCTGACACGCTTTTTAAACAATTGCATCAAAGGTTTAACATGTGATTCTTGTGTAGATATACGGGTGAAATCAATCCCTGACTTTCTGAGTCCGTTTTCTATGTTTTGCTGACGTTCTTCAAAAATATGGGCTAAACGTGTCCGTTGTGATTTTCGGGAGGTATTTAACCAGTGTTTTTTTCCGGTTTCAGCGTCTTTTATACGAACCAATCCCATGTTCGGAATCTGTTGTTCGAAATGATCAAATATGTTGATTGCTACAATATCATGTTTTTTACGTGCAATGCGAAGCGAGCTAACAAAATCCTGCTTGTCGGTGAAGTCGGAAATTACGAAAGCGATGCTACGTCGTTTGATCACGTTTCTGAAATAGGATAGAACATGACTCAGATCGGTTCCTTTCGATTCCGGTTGGAACTCAATAATTTCGCGAAGAATTTTCAGAACGTGTTTTCGTCCTTTTACCGGAGGAACAAATTTCTCTACTTTATCGGTAAAGAAAATAGCACCGACTTTATCATTGTTAGAAATAGCAGAAAATGCTAATACAGCGGCAATTTCCAATATAAGGTCGCGTTTGGTTTTATCTCCCGAACCGAAGTCAACAGACCCGGAAAGGTCAATAAGTAACATGACGGTTAGTTCACGTTCTTCTTCGAATACTTTTACATAGGGATCGTTAAAACGAGCTGTTACGTTCCAGTCTATATTGCGGACATCATCACCCACCTTATAGTCGCGAACTTCAGAAAAAGCCATTCCTCTTCCTTTAAATGCCGAATGGTATTCTCCGGAAAAAACCTGATTGGTCAGACCTTTCGTCTTGATCTCAATCCGATGAATCTTTTTTAACAGCTCTTTGGTTTCCATTACGGTACCTCCACGCGATTTAGAATAGTCTGTACGATGTCATTTTGATTCACATTTTCAGCCTCAGCTTCATATGTAAGTCCAATCCGGTGTCGCATAACATCGGGAGCAATAGCCCGAATGTCCTCAGGGATTACATAGGCCCGACCTTGTGTAAATGCGTATGCTTTCGCAGCCAGTGCAAGATTTATACTGGCACGTGGAGAGCATCCGAAACTAATTAGTGGCTCTAATTGCGAAAGATTATATTCTCCCGGTGTACGAGTTGCGTATACAATATCAACGATATATTGCTCAATTTTTTCATCAAGATATACTTCACGTACTACTTCTCTTGCACGAATAATATCTGCAGGAGTAATTACTTTGGATATTTTAGTAAGACCTTCCTTTCTTACATTAGATCGGATGATTAGTTTTTCCTCGTCCTTTTTAGGGTAATCAAGGTAAACTTTTAACATAAAACGGTCCACCTGAGCTTCCGGTAACGGGTACGTACCTTCCTGTTCAACCGGGTTTTGGGTGGCTAATACAAGAAAGGGTTCAGGAAGTTTGAAGGTCTGATCTCCAATAGTTATCTGGCGTTCCTGCATGGCTTCCAATAAGGCTGACTGAACTTTAGCCGGTGCACGGTTGATCTCATCTGCAAGTACGAAATTCGCAAAAACGGGTCCTTTTTTTACTGTAAACTCCTGTGTTTTCTGATTAAACATCATCGTTCCGATAACATCGGCAGGAAGTAAGTCCGGTGTAAACTGGACGCGACTAAAATGCCCGTCGATTGCATCACTCATGGTTTTAATGGCCAACGTTTTTGCCAATCCCGGTACACCTTCCAATAGAATGTGTCCGTTAGCTAGTAACGCTACAATCAGACGGTTTACCATATAAGATTGACCAACAATGACCTTTGTCATTTCCTGACTCAGAAGCCCGATAAGTGCACTCTCTTTTTGAATTTTGTCTGTAAGCGCACGTAAATCCTCACTGGATTGCACAGAATTTTCCAATTTTATATGAGTTTTTTAGTTTCTACAAAATTGCTAATAATCAATTGGCTTACGGCAGTTCTCTTGTTAATTTTTGTTAACTTGCTGACAGCTAAAACCTGATATACTATGGAAAAAAGAGAATGTCTGGAATGCAGTTCCCCCGTTACAGGAAGAAAGGATAAAAAATTCTGTTGTGATTATTGTCGCAACGCTTATCATAACAGGCTGAATGAGTCCAGTAATGCGTATGTAAGAAGGGTGAATAATATCCTTCGGAAAAACCGTCGGATATTGCATGCATTTAATCCTGAAGGAAAGGCTAAAGTACGTACCCTTCAACTGGCAGAAGAAGGGTTCAATTTTCATTTTTTTACCAATACGTATACTACGAAGGGAGGGAACAAATATTATTTCTGTTACGATCAGGGGTACATTAAACTGGATGATGACTGGTATACAATTGTAAAGAAACAGGATTATGTGAAAGTATAAAACCCCGGAAAACAATTGTCTCCCGGGGTTTGAGTCGTTCTTTTAATTACTAACGTTTGAGTATCCAGCCTCCACCTGTTTCACTGGTAGCTTTGTCCAGATTATTCATGGCTTCCTTTTGAGAAGGATAGGAGCCAAACGAAACCATGTGATAGGTGTTAATAGGACCGATAACACTTGCACTGTATCCTTTTGACTGAAGACTGGTAGCAAAGTTCTGAGCATTGGAAGGGTTGGTGAAACTTCCTACAATGATATGGTAGTTTCCGTTTGAAGCCGGAGGAGTTTGAGGATCAGGAGTCAATTCTTCCTGTTGTTCTACCTGCTGATTATCAGAAGTAGATTCAGCAAGACCCTCTGTAATTTGATCTGTAATTTCGTCCTCATTGAGTTCGGTTTCTGATGAATTGTTTTCTTCCAAATTCAGCTCTTCAGAATCAATATCTTCATCAGAAGTAAGGTTTTCCTGATTCTGCTTATCAGAAGCGTCTGAGGTAATCGACGTATTTTTTGTGTCTTCCCAACCCACAAGAGCCTTTGCTTTATCCGGAAATATGCCTATAAATATTCCTGCTCCACCCAGAATAACAAGAAACAGAATAAGTGGGAGTACCCATACTTTTCGTTTCTTTTTCTCTTTTTTGTCGATTTTTTTCTCAGCCGGTTTTTTCGTTTTTTCCGTTTTGCTTTTATCCGAAGGTGCAGTGTCTTTAGGAGTAAATTTGTTTTGCGGCTGTTTTTTTTCTTCTTTCGGGAGTGTTCGTTCTACTGGTTTTTCATATACTTCAGTAGGTTTTTCGCTTTCTTCTTCCCGTAACAATTCTTTCTTTACAGGTGTTTCATCTGTTTTTGAATCCTGAGGTATCGGTTCCTCTTTTTGCGGAGCACGATAGGTTGAAGAGCCATCTTCACTAAATGCATTCCAGTTTTCAAAATCATACGAACCGTCTTCCTGTTTTATAAACCGTCCGAACTGAAAAATGTCATACGTTTCTCCCTTGTTGAGAAGTAATTCTAGATCTCTGACGTATTTAGCAATTGTGTTGGCAGCATCCTGTTTCTCGATTCCTTCCTGTTCTGCTATAAAAGCTTCCAGTTTTCCGTCGTTGAACCGAACATATTCGTTAAACATGATCTCTCCGGTTTCTTCGTCGGTGATAGTTAACGCTCCAAAATCGGGTAAAATGACAGATTTGTTCTTTGCCAGTAGTTCCTGAATGTACTTATCCATAGTAGTATAACTTAAATTTCATCAAAACGGAAGGTGTGGTCTAGGCGAATTCCTTTTTCAGTATTTTTTAATGTACAACACTCGTTTACTCCGTCGTGTTCTAAAAACAGAATGTATTCTTCATCACACGCTTTTTTCAGGAATTTTTCCTTTTCACTAAGCGTAAGTAAAGGACGGGTATCATAGCCCATAACATACGGAAGAGGTATGTGTCCTGTACTTGGGAGGAGATCGGCCATAAACACAATTGTTTTTCCCTTGTATTGAATGTGAGGAATCATTTGACTTTCGGTATGTCCGTCAACAAAAAGCGCATCAAACCCAGTAAAAATATTTTGTGTATAATCTCCAGTTCGGTCGATAAATTTCAATTGTCCACTTTCTTCAATCGGAAGTATGTTTTCCTTTAAGAAAGAAGCTTTTTCGCGGGGATTGGGTTCGGTAGCCCATTTCCAATGTTTTTCATTGCTCCAAAATGTAGCGTTCTTAAATACCGGTCGATATTGATCTTCTCCTATACGTTCGATAGCTCCCCCACAATGATCAAAATGAAGGTGTGTAAGGAATACATCCGTTATGTCGTCAGTTGAAAAACCGAGTTTTTTTAAATTGCCGTGAAGCGAGTCATTACCATGCAGGTAATAATGGGAAAAGAATTTTTCACTTTGTTTATCACCGATCCCCGTATCAATAAGAATTAATTTATTGTCTTGTTCAATAAGCATACTGCGCATGGCCCAGTTACACATATTATTCTCATCGGCCGGATTGGTACGTTGCCAAATTGATTTCGGAACAACACCAAACATAGCTCCGCCATCTAATTTAAACATACCGGTGTTGAGAGGATGTATTGTCATTTGTCTGTATTATTTCTTTGTCTAAAATAACAAACATTTGGAGAATTCGGGAAAGGAAAGGGACAAAAACAAAAAATCCCGGGATTTTCCGGGATATATAGTACTGGGGTAACAATAGGATTATTTTTTAGTAATCCAGTTTACGATCTCCTCATCAAGTGGTTTGGTTCCGGAATAAAACACTTTTTCCAGCTCTCCTTTTTCATTAATCAGATACTTCTGAAAATTCCATTTTACCTTGGTGTCCATTACACCATTTTTGGCAGATTCTGTGAGGAATTGATAAATGGGGTGTATGTCATCTCCTTTAACGCTGATTTTTTCCATCATTGGGAAGGTGACACCATAATTTTTTTTACAAAACTCCGCGATTTCTTCATTACTTCCCGGTTCTTGCTTCATGAAATTGTTTGCAGGAAATCCCAGTATGACAAAGTTGTCATCTTTGAATTGAGTGTATAGTTTTTCCATGTCTTCATACTGGGGTGTATATCCGCATTTTGAAGCGGTATTAACGATCATGATCTTTTTCCCTTTGAACTGATCCAGACAGATTTTTTCTCCTTCTATGGCGTTGGCACAAAGGTCATAAATACTCTTAGGTTGTTGTCCTTTTAGTGTAAAAGAGAGAAGTGTGCCAAGGATGGCTAAAACTCCTGTAAATAGTAATTTTTTCATAATTAATCTATTTTATGTAAAACATTCGATCAGGTTGATTTGTTCAAAAAACGGGAAACGCTTTTGATCGTGTTTCCCGTTTTTAGAATACTCAGTGTTTTTTTATTTCATTAGAGGTTCCATCACTTCCGCAGAGATACGTAGCGTTGTGATAACAGGATCTGTATTTGCTTTTACAGTAACTGTTTTGGACTGATTTCCTAACTGATTGGGTTTCGGACTGAAGATAACTTCAATTTCTCCCACTTCTCCCGGAGCAATCGGAGCTTCCGGTTTTTTAGGTACAGTACAACCGCAAGTGGCAGAGGCATCTGTTATAATCAAAGGAGCCGTACCTGTATTGGTTACTTTAAAAACGTGTTTGTTATCCGTGCCGGCAAATACTTTTCCGAAATGATGCTCATAGGTATCAAAAGCCAGTGTTGTATATTGCTTTTCGTTCGGATTTTGCTCCGGTTCTTTGTAATCCTCTTCAGACCATCCGTCTGCAGCCATTTTACTTCTTACTTCTTCCGATTTTACGGTTCCTTCATTTCCTTTTTCTTCAGAACATGCAGTAAATAATGCAACTGCTATTAAGGGAATCCATACTTTTTTCATACAACTTAATTTTTCGCTAATTTAGATTTTTCGTATTCTTTATTTCCTAAAACTTCAACGGCTCTAAGTAAAATTTCGTTGGTTGCGTTGTAAATTTCGTAAAAACGATCGTAATCCCATAGGTTTTGAGCTATAAATGCAAGAACACGCGTTTTGATAAGAAATTCACTTTCTTCGTACTCTTCATTATCTAATGTTAACTCAGGATCTTCTTTTGTTAGATAGGCCCGGAATGCTTTTTCAACTTCAGGATAAAACGTATCCAAAGAAGCTTTATAAGATTCGAAAGTCGGGAATCGCTTCTTTAATTGTTCACGATTATCATTTACGTAATCAATAGAGAAACCATTCATGTGTCCTTTTCGGGCAAGGGTGCGTAAAACATCTGTTACACCGATTGTGTCCAATGGTACGAATATATCGGGCATGATACCACCACCTCCGTACACTTCACGTCCACTGATCTTGGTACGGTGTAAAAGAGAGTCCGGAAGACGTATGCTGTCTTTGTGCATATACTCCCCTCTCAGGTAACGGTTGACAGCATCTTTTTCATAAGCTTCGGAATCTTCGTATGGTTTTTGAATGAAGCGCCCGGAAGGTGTGTAATAACGAGCGATAGTCAGACGAATCTGTGCTCCGTCAGAAAGATCAATAGGACGTTGTACCAGACCTTTTCCAAAGGAACGGCGACCGACAATTAATCCTCTGTCCCAGTCCTGAACTGCTCCGGATAAAATTTCACTGGCAGAAGCAGATCCTTCGTCAATGAGTATAACCAAACGACCTTTTTCAAAGATTCCCTTTTGATCGGCCAGGTATTCCTGGCGAGGTTGTCTTCTTCCTTCCGAATATACAATCAATTGGTCATCGCTAAGAAATTCATCTGCTACAACTTTGGACGCATACAAAAGACCTCCTCCGTTACCTTGCAGGTCAAAAATAAGGTCTTGCATTCCTTTGGATTTCAATTCTTTGATGGCTTCACGTACTTCGTCTACCGTTGTTCTTGAAAAGCTGGTCAGTTTGAGGTACCCGATTCGATTGTCAATCATATAATGGCTGGCAACGGAATGTAAAGGAATTTTATCCCTTTTGATTGTGTATTCCAAAGGTTCAGTTTCATTTTTACGCTTGATGGTAACGTTTACTTTACTACCTAATTCACCCATTAACTGATCACGTACATCAGCATTCTTTATTCCTATTCCGGCAACATTTTCACCATCTACGGCAATGATTTGATCACCTGCACGAATTCCTAATTTTTCAGAAGGCCCGCCGGGGATCGGATTGACGATCATTAAAGTGTCCTTAATGATTTGAAAACGGACTCCGATACCTACAAAACTTCCGTTAATCTGTTGGTTGGCATCGTCTACATCTTCCTTTGGAATATATACTGAATGCGGGTCTAATTTTTCCAACATTGCAACGATGGCTTCATTAGCAAGCTCTTCGGCATTTACGTCATCTACATACAGGTAATCAATAAAACTCAGGGCTTCTGAAACCCTGTTTTCCGGTCGTATTGCTGTTTGTTCCTGAGCCTGAATCGTGACTCCGGTTAGTAAACAGACAAAGAAAGCAGATATATATAAGCGGAATTGTATCATCGTGTTCATTTGTTTTATGCCGTAGCCTAAAATTACAAAAATATCAGGAACGGGGTTATTTATTAACGAATCATTATCAAAATCCGAGCCATTTTTGAAAGAAAAAGAGAAAAGAAATGGTGTCTCTTTATTCTGTAAGTTAACAACGGATTGTGTATTAGATGTCCGATAGAGCAGGAGAGGCGAACGTTATAATTACGATTTTTGTTCGTAATGAAAATGGGTAGCATGCGCAATTTTGTTTTTCTTTTTATACTGTTCCCTTTTCTGGCAGCCGCACAGATAAAGGAATTCGATCAGGTGGAAATGTTGTATGATCAGGGACACTACAAAAAAGTACTGAGAAGGTCTAACAGATTGTTGGATAATCCGGAGTACGATTTTTCAATGATTCCGACTTATTATAAGAGTTTGGCATTGTTTCAACTCTACCGGGATGACAACTGGAGAAAACGAAACGGAACTGCTTTTGACGAGGCAATTGCTTTGTTTCAGGAAGTAAAAAAAGAAGATACCGGAGGAAAAATTTTCCGCGCACATTATTATGAATTACAGGCATTGAAACAAGACTTACAATCATTTGCCCTGCTTTGTAAGCAAACAGGAAATGAGGAACTTTTTGCAAAAATAAATACTGCACTTACAACTTCATTTTCAGGTATTGAAGGCCTGGATGAGTTGGAGTCAATAGTAGAGACAGTAGAGCCTTCACCTGAAATGAGTGATAAAGGAGACGATCATCATGGAACAGAGCGCGCTAAATTAGTTGCCTTTGCTCAAAGTTATGTGGGTGTGCCATACAAACCGGGAGGAATGGATCCGAAAGGGTTTGATTGCAGTGGGTTTACGTCCTATGTTTTTGAGAAGTATAACCGACAGCTTCCGCGAATAGCACGAGATCAACAGCGTTCTTCACGCAAAAAGGATATGGGAGGTGCTCAACCCGGAGATTTAATCTTCTTTAGTAGCGGATCGGGTGTCAATCATGTAGGTATTGTTGTTGAAAATCAGGATAAGTCAATCAAAATGGTACATGCCAGTACGAGTCAGGGGATTATAATAACGGATGTGCAGTCATCAACGTACTGGAGCAGAAGAGTACATAGTGTTGGTTCCTATCTGGATTAATCTTTTATTTGAAATCAGGAGATTTTTTGTCAATAATCATCCGGAGTGAACTGAGAAAACTCAATCCTATCAACAGAAGAATACTGTTAAAGAGTGAATTGTTTGGATAAAAAGCAAATAAGACCGATAATACAATTGCAACCAAGGTGAAAATAAAGGTCAGTTTTCCAAACAGATGTGATGGTGATTTTGCTAAAACTCCGGAATGATTGATAAGCAGAGTTCCAAGGCTTATCATAAATGAGAAGATCAAATAATCGGAAGCTTCCAATATAATGAACCGAATGGGGAAAAGACTAACGGGAATTACGGGAAGAAGACTAAAAAATGTAAATAGAAAGCGAATCCTGTTTTTATTGTCTTTATGGTAATCAATTAATTGGTTTAACACTACAATAAATATAGCTGCAATTATAAGCAACCATCGGATATCTCCCGGGAAATTTAATTGGGATGGATCTAAACGTAATGCCATTCCTATTGCCAGAATTGGCAGGAGTAGTATTAATGCAAGTGACAGATAATATATTTTCTTTCTCATACGCGTACGGCAAATATGCAAACATCATCAATTTGTTCCATATTCCCTTTCCAGGATTCAAACTTTTCTTTCAGAATAATTACCTGTTGATCCATGGGAAGATGATGTATTTGTGTCAACAGTTCTTTAAAGGGCTTTGATTTGAATTTTTTTCCTCCATTTTGGGCATCAGGTCCTCCAAACTGATCAATGAAACCATCCGTATACAGATAAATAACATCCCTGTCCTGAAGAGTTATACTCTGTAATCCAAAGGGGGAGGAGTATTCGTACTGTCCTACCGGTTGTTTATCCGCTTTCAGTTCTATGATCTCTCCGTTTCGTATAATGACACACGAGTTATTTGCTCCGGCAAACAATAATTCTTTTGTAGAACTATTCCATGAACATAACGCAATATCCATACCGTCTTTTACTTCCGACTGATGTTGTCCTTTAAATGATTCAATTACAATTTCCCTGAGCTTATCCAGTATTTCATTGGGTTTTCGCAATGAGAATTCGTTGATTGCACGGATGATTCCATTATGTCCCACAATACTCACGAATGCTCCCGGAACACCGTGTCCGGTACAGTCCGCTGCTGCAAACAAAAACAGGTCGTCCAATTGTTCAGCCCAGTAGAAGTCACCGGAAACAATATCTTTCGGTTGGTAAAGAACAAAATGCTCGGTATGTAAGTTGTCCAGTTCTTCTTTATCAGGAAGTATTGTATTCTGAAGTCGTTTTGCATAACGAATACTGTCCACAAGATCCCGGTTGATCGTCTCGATTCTGTTCTTTTGTTTTTCAATTTCCTGAGTTCGTTCTGAAACGGTGTCTTCAAGACGTTGATTTTGTTGTTTTACACGTAACAAAGAAACACGAATCAACAGGTAAATAATGGAAGCTATTCCTATCAGATAAAGCAGATAAGCCCACCATGTTCTGTACCAGGGAGGAAGAATAGAAAAAGTATAGGTCGTTACTTTGCTTTCTCGTCCATACTGGTCACGCGCCTGAACGAAAAATTGATAGCGACCTTCACGGAGTTTATTATATACAACAAAACCGTACGAATTCCAGTCCGACCAACTTTCTTCCAGTCCTTCCAGTTTGGTTCTGTACTGAAGTTTATCTGTTCCGGTAAACAGATAGGAAGTAAATTCAATTTTCAATGAGTTTTGGTGATAGGAAAGAGGAGTTGGAGATTCTAATTCGATTGATTGTTTATGAAGAGTATCCAAAGAATGAACACGTCTGATAAAAACGGGAAATTCTGCAGTAGTATTATCTATTGCATTTTCGTTAAGAACATATACACCTCGTTCTCCTCCGAACCAGGTTTTACCTGACTGATCGGAAAAGATAGCGTGAACAACATCTTCTTCTATTTCAGTAACCGGAGGATGATGCCAGAACCATCTGTTTTTTGCGTCTTTTTCGAGATAGCCGATTTCTCTATACTCTGATTCCATGTCTTCGTTGTAAAAAAGAACCATCCACAGTCGTTGATTGTTAGCATTGTATAATCTGTGAACATAAAGATTCTCTTGAATAAGTGATTTGTTTTCGATGTTGGAAAAAGGTACAAACTGATCTTTTTCTATTCTGAAAAGTCCATTGTTTGTTCCTGCAAATAGCTGGTCTTCAAAATGACAGATATAATACACGTCATTTCCGGTTTGTTTAGGTTGCTCTGTTATAAATCGGACACTACTGTCTCTAAAATTATAAATACCAACTCCCTTATTTTTTACAGAGAAATACAGATTCCCGTTGTTTTCGACAATACTTCTGACTTCCCCGTTCACTCCTGTCAGAAGAGGAGTATAAGTCCACGTATGATCTAGTTTTTCTAATCGTCCTATTCCTCCCGGAGTATCCAGTCCACAGTAAAACACATTTTTGTTTTCTTTCGACTGAACAATTGTCCATGTATAGGTGCCTTCCTGTACCGTTTGTTTTTTTAAATCCTTTGTTAACTCGTAGATACCATTATACCCCACAATAAGACACGTTTTCCCGAAATCTGTATCAAACACCCGGATACCAAAAGTGGGTTCCCGAATCAGGTGGGAGTTGGTGAAAAGGGATAATCCTCCACGGTTTTCATACATAAACAAATCTGTTCGCGTTGCCAGAAGGTAGGTATCCATAAAACGAGTAATAGCTTCTGTAGCAGCTGTAATTCCCTGCTTTTTGTAAAAAGAAGTGACCGGTGATGAGGTTTCGATAAGTGAAATACCATTGTCTAACAAACACCACAGGTTATTATGATTGTCAAAGAACAGTTCGAAAACCGATATGTTTTGCATCCCTTCCTCCGGACCAAATTGCCGAACAATATTCCCTGCTCTGTCATAGACAACAACGCCTTCGTTGTCTGTTGCAATATAGATCAGACTTCCTTTGCTTTCTACTTTATTGATTTTTAATGCGTGCAGGGCATCATAGACAACCTGATTGGGAATCCAGTGAAATTCAGATTTCCCTGTCTGCAGAGCAGTAATATGTTTTCCTCTTTCGTCAAACAGAACCAAGGTATCGTTATACTGAACAGTTCCTCTGATGTTTTTTAGTTTTGTTGCTTCCGGAGAAGGGATTGCTGTAAACTGATACGAATGATCGGGGAGGTATAATAGTTTTACATTGTCTTTTATTGCCTCTGGATTTTTAAGGAGAATAAGTATTCCTTTTCCAAAAGGTTGAGAAGTTGTGATTTTATCTTTTTTGATTTCTAGAACTACCTCAAAGGAATTGTCATTTTTCTTAACAAGTACTCCTCGCTCGCCAAAGAAGAGTATATCACCGGATTGCCGTTCCAGTATGTTCCATATCGTTCCGAGGGTATGTTGTCGAAGCAATTCTTCTGCCAGTGGTAAGATTTCAATTTTTCCTGTCAGGTCTTTGTGTAGTATTCCGATTTCATTGTCAGCTCCCACATAAATGGTGCCGTCGGCAGATCTGAATAAGCGCGTAACAGGTGTTTGTCCCGGGGTTTGTATTCTGGACCACCTGTTACCGTCAAAAGTAATGACACCTTTATTGTTGGCAAAGTACAACTGTCCGTTTTTGTCCTGTGTGCCATGCCAAATTTGTGGAGCGGCTTTGTAATCGTTGACAGAAAAGTTGATTGCTTCTGGAAATGAACCGAAAGTAATTTCGTTTTGCGTCCGTCCCTCGAGAGGGAATACAAATAGAAACACGATAAGTAACGAAATAAACCTGTCCACCTGTACTTGATTCAGTTAATCAAATGTACAAAAAAGGCTCGTTTTTTGAAAGTGTGAAAAGTTAATTGATTATCAGTAGTAAAACAGAGATTACTAGTAGTTGAATTGCAAAAATGATGAAACCGAATCCTATAGCTTTACGCCCACTTTTGTATAAATTTGCAAAACTGATTTTCATTCCAATGGCAGTCATTGCCATGGTTAATGTAAGAGTCGCCAAAAAGCCGATTACTTCTTTTATTTCTGCAGATAGTGGAATATAGGAGCTGAAGAGCGTAACAGCGATAAACGCCCATAAATAAAAAGGGAGTTTGAAGTAATCCCGAAAATTCTTTATCTGTTTTCTATTGATTAGTAAAGTAAAGAAAATGACAGCGGGAGCAAGTAATGCGACACGAATCATTTTTACAGTCAGAGAAATTGCACCTGTTTCTTCTCCCATTGCATACCCGGCTCCAGTCACATTTCCGACACTGTGAAGTGATCCTCCTATGACTATTCCATCCTCCAGATTTGAAAGATCGAAGTAGGGGAGAATCAGAGGTAGAATAACCATTCCGATACCTCCGATAAGGTTGACAACAGCCATTGATACACCTATGTCCTCTTTATTTTTTGTAATACCGGGTGCGACAGCAGCGATTGCTGATGAGCCACAAATAGCTGTTCCGAAGCCAACTAAAAGCCCGCTTTCTCCCGGGCATTTTACTAATTTACTGGTTAGCCTTGTCAGAAGTAAGACGAGGACTATTGTTGCAATAATAATAGTCAGTGTTGTCCATCCCATTTTACCGATTTCAGATAAATTAATATCGAAAGCGAGTAGGACAATTGCTATTTCCAGGACACGCGAACTACTATAATTAATTCCGGGTTGAGTGCTTAGGGGGAGTTTGATAAGGTTTCCGGCAATTAAACCAAAGAGCAAGCCGAGTAATACGGAATTCATTCCGGGAATAAGTGGCGCAAGAAAATAAGCTGCAATTGCAAGTACTACGATAAATCCTAAACCCTTTGAATATACTGAGAAGTTAAATTTCATTATGGTATGTATAATATCAGAATATGCAATTTGTCCCAGACAAAAGTAGGTTTTCCGACGAAAAAATAAGGTGACAAAAGTCACATAACTGAACTTAATTTTTTCGGTTAACCGGGATGTAGCTTGTGTTTGACGGGTATTGCTTTAGGTGGAAATTAGTTCCGTCAAACTCTCCGTATGTAAAATAGCTGATCCAATCTCCCAGGTTGATATAGGTAGAAGCTTGTTCCAGATCAATAATTAAAGGGAGATGTCTGTGACCAAAGACAAAATAATCAAAATGTTCCTGTTGTAGAATTTCCTTGCAATATATGGCTAGCCATTCTTTGTCCTCTCCTAAAAAAACAGCATCCTGATTTCCTGTTGATTTTCGGCTTTTCGCAGACCAGTAATTTGCAATTCCTATCCCAAGGTTAGGATGGATTCTTGCAAATAACCATTGGCAGAGTTTTGAAGCGAATATTTTTTTCAGGAATTTATATCCGTGATCTCCGGGACCTAAGCCATCACCATGACCGATAAATAATTTTTTTCCTTCAAATTCGATTTGTACTGGTTCGCGATGTAGTTGCACTCCTAACTCCTTTGGCAGATAATCAAAAATCCACATATCATGATTTCCTGTGAAGAGATGTACAGGAATACCTTTGTCGGTAAGTTCGGCTATTTTTCCCTGTATCCGGGCAAACCCTCTTGGAATAGCATGTTTGTATTCAAACCAAAAGTCAAACAGATCACCTACAAGATAAACTGCTTCTGCGTCTTCAGCAATCTGATCAAGCCAATTAACGAGTAGCTTTTCACGCTCAAGACTTTTCTCATAAGAGGGAACGCCAAGGTGAACATCAGAAGCGAAATACAACTTTTTTTTCACAGTAGTCATTAAAAGCCGAAAATCGAAGCAAGTGTCATTTCGAGTTGTTGTCCTCGCAGGTTTTTCTGGATTACTTTCCCGTCTTTATCAATCAGGACAGTAAAGGGAATACTGGAAACCTTATAGAGTTTAGCCAGATCACTTCCCCATCCTTTCAGATCGGAAACATGATGAGGCCATGTCAGTTTATCAGACTCTATTGCACGAACCCAGGGTTCTCTGGATTTATCCAATGAAACGCTATAGATGGTGAATCCTGCGTCTTTATATTTTTCGTACAGCTTCACTACATTAGGGTTTTCCCGTCTGCAGGGACCACACCAGGAAGCCCAAAAGTCAATCAGTACTATCTTTCCTCTCAGGTCAGAAAGCTTACTGTCTTCCCCATTAATATCTTTCGTAACGATATCGGGAACTTCCTGTCCCGGACCTAAAAACTGCGAAGCATTATAACGTTGCTGCTGCTGTTCCAGCATGGTTTTTAACGACGCGGCAGTAGGACTTCCTTCCATTGCAACAATGACTCCCTCTGTTAACGATTTGTACAGGTCAAATTCATTCATAGGGTCAACAGACTGAAGGGGAGCAATAAGTGCCGGAGAGTTTGTGTTTTGACGGATGAAACTAGTCCGGTAATTTTGAAAAGACTGTAATTTTGGACGGAAGAAAGCATCCAATTCTCTTACTTTTTCAGGGTCCGTATTAGCCACTCGTTGAACAGAATCCCGTAGCGTATTAAAGCTATTGACTTCTCTGAAAAATAACATCATTTGTGTACTGGCTTCATTGCCGATGATGTTGGTATAGTATAAAAGGTTTTTTCCATCTCCATATACCTGAATAGTATCCGGTGAATTAATTGCCAGATTAATGGTTTGTTCCCCTACACGGAGCACATAAAAATCTTTATTAGGCAGCGTGTAGTTGATAGAAAAATTCCCTTTTTCATCAAGGGGAGTAGAGGTAAAGTCTTTATAGGAATTGTTCCCCTGGAAAACTGATAAACTGATCTCTTTTACGTCTGTATTGAAAATCTGCCCCGAAATTACGACAGGTAATTCCTGTTGGGCAATATAAATGCCTGAATAGATGAATAGTGATAAAGTCGTGAACAAATGGGTTAATTTCATCATTTCGTTTTTGGTTTTCAATTTACAAAAAATAATCCTATCGGTTATTTACCAAGTAACTCGATCAATTTTTGTTCCAATTCTGCTCCTCTCAGATTTTTCGCCAGTATGACACCATTTTTATCCAGCAATACTGTGTGAGGAATTCCGTTGAATTTGTACAATTGAACGACTAATGAATTCCAACGCATCAGATCTGAAACATGGTTGGGCCATACTAGTCCGTCTTTCTGGATTGCTTCTTTCCAGTTAGAGGCATTGTCATCCAGTGAAACACTGTAAACAGTAAAGCCTTTATCTTTATACTGATGGTATAAACGTACCACATTAGGATTTTCTCGTCTACAGGGCCCGCACCAGGATGCCCAGAAGTCAATCAGTACGTAATTTCCCCGAAGTGAAGAAAGTCTGAGTTCTTCACCGTTTGGCGTGTCAAGAAGGATGTCAGGTGCTGTGTCACCAATTTCTACCGGTTTGTTAAGGTCACCATAGAAAGCAAGTCTTTCCTGATATTTTTCATATTGTACGAGAGAACCTTCCCAGGAAGTAATCTGCTGTTGAAGTGAAGTTGTAAAGCTGGCATCCGGATACTCTTTTTTGTAGGATGAGTGTACTTTTTTCAGGACTTCCATGTTACTTTTCTCCCAGAACTGAAATCCGTTATTCGGAAAGAGTTGTGCGGTTAATACCTGATTAAGAGGAGAAGCTGGGTTTTCATCAATATATTCGATAGCGAATATTTCTAATGAACGTTTTTCCTTCATTAGTTGGCGCATTAATCCGTTGATACTGGAAGTATCGGAGGGATCTTGTTGCTGAATTTTTTGAATAAGAGGCTCTTGTTCTTTCAGGAATGTACTGAGTAATTCCATATACTCATTCATGACAGAAGCATAAGGGATATTAGAAACAGAGTAATTGGTACTCATATTCGGGTACCCGGTTTCTATATACACGGAGTCATTCCCTCCAAGCGGAACCGGAGTCCCGTTAGTGTTATCAACTACCAGCTGACAATAGAGGAGTTCTTTTGGAGCTGTTAGATGAAATGTACCTTCTCTGTCAATTTCATAAGCAGATAACGGATTCCATCTTTGTCCGTCAAAAGCCATTAACTTTATTGTTTTCCCCTCAGCTCCAGGAATTTTTCCGGCTACGATCTGACGCTCATTATCGGATTGAACGACGGCATCCTCTTTCTTTTCTCCTGAGCAGGAAAATAAAAGTAAGACTGAAACTGATAGGGAGACAAAAAGTTGTTTATTCATAACTGTATTATTTTTCTAACAATTCACGCATTAGTTTGTTGGCAGCTTTCGGATCTGCTTTCCCTTTGGATACTTTCATTAATTGTCCCATAAAGAATCCGACAAGTTGCTTTTCTCCGTTTTTATAGCGTTCAACTTCACCTGGATTATTTTCCATTACTTCTACAATAAATCCTTTAATACTGGATTCATCACTTTCCTGAAGGAGATTCATTTCTTCAGCAACCTGAAGAGCCGTTTTATTCGGAGTATTGATCAATTCGGGAAAGATTCGTTGAGAAGCAACCGAATGAGAAATCTTCCCTTCTTCTATCAGCTTGATAATTTCTGAAATACGTATGGCTGAAACAGGGAAATTTTCTATTTCAATTCCCATTTGGTTCAGGTAGGATTTAACTTCTACCATTACCCAGTTTGCTGCCGATTTATAGTTTTGCGTATTTTCAATCAACTGCTCAAAATACAAAGCAATCCCTTTATTATCTGTAAGAACCAACGCATCGTATTCCGAAAGGCTTAATTCCTGTGTATATTTCATGAAAAGGTCACGTGGAAGAGCAGGTAGCTTGCTTTTCACAGATTTGATGTAGGATTCGGTAACCTGCAAGGGTAATAAATCCGGTTCAGGGAAATAACGGTAATCATTCGCTGCTTCTTTCGAACGCATCGCTATAGTTATTCCTTTAAGTGCGTCAAAAGAACGTGTTTCCTGGAAAAGTGGTTCCCCGTTTTCAACTGCCTGAATCTGACGTTCTACTTCAAATTCAATGGCGCGTTGAACATTTCGCATAGAGTTCATGTTTTTGACCTCTACTTTGGTGCCAAAAGTCGTACTCCCTTTTAGACGTACCGATACATTGGCATCACAACGCAGTGATCCCTCTTCCATATTCCCGTCACAGATGTCAAGATAGCGAACAAGTTTACGAACTTCTGTGACGTAATTGTAAGCTTCCTGAGAGCTTCGGATATCCGGTTCGGATACGATCTCGAGAAGAGGAACTCCTGCACGGTTAAGGTCTACCAGTGTGTCAAAAGGATCAACATCATGAATACTCTTTCCGGCATCTTCCTCCATGTGAATACGTGTGAGATTCACAGCTTTTTCCTCCCCGTTTTCGTCTTTTATGAAAATATGCCCTCCCGTACAGATTGGAGTTGTATCCTGTGTAATCTGATAACCTTTGGGAAGGTCAGGGTAAAAGTAATTTTTTCTGGCATAGTGCATAGTCGGGGCGATATTGGCATCTACAGCCAACCCCAGACGAACAGCATATTCTATAACCTTTTTATTTGGACGAGGTAGCGTTCCGGGGTGTCCCAACGAGATAACACTGACGTTTGTGTTGGGAGCAGCACCGTATTCGTTGGCATCATTGGAATAAGCCTTTGATTGCGTCAAAAGCTGCGTATGTATTTCCAACCCAATAACCACTTCATATTTATCACGGATAGATTTATCTAACATATCTGTTTCTTAGATTCTACTAATCAATTCTTTCATTATCAGTGTCATTTTTGGCTCCTGACGGGAAGCTACATTGATGACATCCTGAACACTTACTTTTTTAATTTTCCCAGGTACTCCAAGGTCGGTAATGATAGAAATCGCAAACGTTGGAACTTCCATGTGTCGTGCTACGATTACTTCCGGTACTGTTGACATTCCTACAGCATCTGCTCCGATTACGCGAACATATTTATATTCAGCCGGAGTTTCCAATGTAGGGCCGGTTAATCCTAGATAAACACCTGTAGATACTTTGATGTCGTTCTCTCCTGCTATTTTTTGAGCGAGCTCAATCATTTCAGTATCGTATGGTTCACTCATGTCAGGGAATCGTGGTCCCAATTCATCAATATTCTTACCGATTAGCGGATGAGCAGGCATCAGGTTAATGTGATCATTGATGATCATGATCTCTCCAACTTCAAAGTCAGGATTAACCCCTCCTGAAGCATTCGAAACAAACAAGCGTTGAATTCCCAGAATTTTCATCACCCGAACAGGGAAAGTTACTTCCTGCATAGAATACCCTTCGTAATAATGAAAACGCCCCTGCATTGCAACTACCGTCTTTCCTCCGAGTCTTCCCAGAATCAATTTCCCTTTGTGACTTTCAACTGTAGAAACAGGGAAATGAGGGATGCTCTCATAAGGAATTTCATCAATCACTTCGATTTCTTTCACCAAACCACCCAGTCCGGTTCCAAGTATGATACCAATTTCAGGTTGTATGGATGTTTTACTCTGAATAAATTCAGCTGCTTCGTTTATGGCTTTCAACATATTGTATTATTTCATTAGTAAACCTTCCGCTGTCTTCAATGTCGACCTCTATCGGGAGCATGAACCAGGGAAATTCATTTGTCTCATTTTTAAACTCTTCTGTAAGCAGACGCATAGCGTCTTTTACCGTTGTTACGATAATTGCTTTTCCGTGGGTAAAATTACGGAATATTTCGTGAATGCGATGGATATCTTGGAGGGAAAAGCGATGGTGATCAGGGAATACTACCGGAGTAACTTTTGCTTCCGAAGATAAATATTCCCGGATAGGTTTGGGATTAGCAATCCCTGTTACAAGGATGATGTCTGAAATGTCTGAAGGTATTGAGTGTCCTGATAGCGGAATTAGCGAGCCATAAACAACAGAAGAAAAGAAAACCTGTTGCGGATTGTGAAACGTTGAACGATAGTGTGTTTTGTTTTGTTCAGATAGTTCCGGAGGACACTTGGAAAAAATGCAAAGATCAGCCCGTTTTTCTCCGTCTTTCCATTCTCTTAAGTTTCCTGCAGGTAGAACAAAGTCTCTAAAAAAAGGACGGGAATAATCGCTGATAAGAATTGACAGACCGGCCCGGACAGCTCTGTGCTGAAAGGCATCGTCCAGTAAAATTAGATCTGTATCAGGAAACTGTTTCAGTATCATCTCAATACCTGTTTTTCGTTTTTCACAAACAAAAACCTGCACATCAGAACCGAATTTTGACTTATACTCCAGAGGTTCGTCTCCGACATCTGCTGCTATAGAATCTGTGGTGACAACTAAAAAACCTTTCGTTTTTCTTCCATACCCTCTGCTGAGAATAGCGATGTTATATTTGTCCTTAAGAAAGGATGTCAGATACGCCACATGAGGCGTTTTTCCCGTTCCACCAACGCTAAGATTTCCAACGATAATGGAGGGGACAGGGATTTCATAAGAAGAGAAAATACCGACTTTATATAGCAGGTTGCGGATTCCGGTGATCGTACCGTAAAGGATCGAAAACGGCAACAATATAAGTCTCCATCGGTTCATAGGAATCAAAGGTAATAAAATTGTAAGTCTGTAAAGTCAATAAAAGCAGGGGACATTGAATAATGTTCTCTTCAACCTTTCGGAAATGAAATATTTACATATATTTGGTTTATGAGGTGTAGCTTATCTTTTTACAGGATACTGACTCTTCCCGAGCTTTTATGCGGCCTGTTTTTGTTGTTGGTATTTGCTTCGTCAGCGCAGGATGACAAGGCATCTTCTGTGAGTATATACCGTTCGAAAGCAGATGCTTTTTATGGAACAAACCCCGATTCATCTCTTCATTACATCCAGCTGGAAGAACAAGACGTTAAAAAAACATTTTCCGGAGAAAATAAGGAAGAATATCATAATTCTCTCGGAGAGATAAACTACTTTATTGGTGTTTTGTATCACAGGAAGGGGGAGTTTGATGAAGCTATGGAAGCATACAGAGTTGCTTTGCGACATTACCTGCGGGGGGGAGATCAGACAGGGCTTTCACTCACGCTAAGTACCATAGGAATTACTTATATGTCTCGTGGAGATTATGTGAAGGCGTTGAAATATTTTAAGTTAGCTCTCCGGATTAAGGAACGGATAGGGGATAAGCAGGGAGTGGCTTATGTTTTGAATAATATTGGGGTGGTTTTCAGAGATTTGGGAGATTATGATGCCTCTGCCGATTATTTTAAACGTTCCTACCTGATTTATGAAGAAATAGCCGATTCGTCCGGAATGGCCATGATTCTGAATAACCTGGGGGCTTGTTTTAGTAAAGATGAGAAATTTTCAATAGCGAGAGAAAAATATCTGGAAGCTTTAACCTTGAGAAAAGCGTTAAAAGATACGGTTAATATGGCTTCTACTCTGAATAATCTGGGAGTTGTTTCTTTTCGAATGAAAGAGTTTGGAGAAGCAGAGGGATATTACGATGAGTCATTACGAATTGTAGAACGTTTCAGAGATTTAAAGGGAATGGGGCATACCTATCTGAATCTTGCTGAATTGTATTCTGAGAATAGACAACAAAACAAGGCGATAGCAATGGCTAAAATGTCGCTTGAATTGGGAACGAAAGTTGAAAATGTGGAGATCCAACGTCGTAGTTCCAGATTGCTGGCAAAATTATATGATGAAAAAGGGGAGTCCGGGTTGGCGGCTGAGTTCTATGAGCGCTCATTGAAACTACAGGAAGATCAGACGAGTGATGAGTTGAGAAAGGCAGCTTTGAAAGAAGCAGTGAAATTTGACTTTGAAAAACAAATGGCTTATGAGCGAATGAGCCAGGCAAATAAAGAGAAGGAAAAGAAAAGAGACGCCAACCGACAAAAGTTGATTACCACTTTGGTTTCGGTTATGCTTTTACTGGCTATCATTGCGATCATTGTAGTGTTAAATCGACTGGCGGTAGTAAATCGAAAGAATAAAATTATTGAAGCACAAAATCACGAGCGTCAACTGCTTCTGAAAGAAATACATCATCGGGTAAAAAATAATTTTCAGATCATATCCAGTTTACTTCGTTTGCAGGCCGGGAATCAGGATGATGAACATGTTGTGGAGGCATTTAATGAAGCCGTACAGCGTATTCAGTCTTTGGCTATCGTTCATGAAATGATCTATAAACAGGAAGATTTCTCCAATATTAGTACAACTGAATATTTTCAAACCTTAATCAGAAACCTTGAGGCACTGACGTTAGATAAAAGGGTTGTTTTTACCTTTAAGGATGAATTGGGAGCGTTGGATAGTGAGTTGCTTTTCCCTCTTGGTATCGTTATCAATGAGTTGGTAACCAACTCATATAAACATGCTTTTGGAAAGGATGAAACTATTCAGCCCCGTATTGAAATTCGACTGAAAAAAGCAGGGGATCTTATCTATTTGTATTATCGTGATAATGGGGTTGGTTTTGAAATAAACGAAAGAAGTAAGTCGTTTGGAATGGAATTGATTCGTACGATCATTGAGCAGTTTGACGGTGATCTTGAAAAGGTTAAAACAGAGGATGGACTTTCCTTTATCCGTCTGACTATCCGACCGGATTCTGCCTGATCCGGTTTTAGGAGTAAACATTGTTGTACTTTTGTGGCAGATAAAGAAGCTATGAAGATAAAAGATATAACAGATTTTTTAGAGCGAAAAGCGCATTTGGCAACTCAGGAAAGTTATGATAATAGTGGTTTGTTGGTAGGAGATAATCAACAGCAGGTTACGGGAGTTCTTGTCTCGCTGGATTGCACGGAAGATATTGTTGACGAAGCTGTTCGCAAGGGATGTAATCTGATTGTTTCTCATCATCCGATTGTGTTTAAAGGTTTGAAGTCCCTGACCGGTAAAAATTACGTAGAACGGACAGTTATAAAAGCTATTCAATTCGGGGTCGCCTTGTATGCGATACATACCAATCTGGATAATTATAGATTTGGAGTAAATTTCGAAATAGGAAAGCGGTTAGGGTTGAGTAACCTGAGCGTTTTATCTCCCGTAAAAGGAAAGTTGAGTAAACTGGTTACCTACGTGCCTAAATCACATTTGGAATCGGTACGTAAGGCTGTTTTTTCAGCAGGAGCCGGGACTATAGGTGAATATGATAAATGCAGTTTTTCATCAGAAGGAATGGGGTCTTTTCGGGCACTTGAAAATGCCAGTCCGTATGTGGGAGAAAAGGGGCAGCTACATGAAGAACCTGAAATCCGGTTGGAAGTGGTTCTTCCGGAATACCTGGAAGGAAATGTTGTGAGAGTTTTGCTGGCTGCCCATCCTTATGAAGAAGTAGCGTATGATCTTTTTCCATTAAAAAATAAAAATCAATTCGAAGGTGCGGGAATGGTGGGAGAGTTAGACACACCCATGGAGATGATGGCTTTTCTGGAAAAGGTAAAGCAAGAATTTTCCTGTGGAACGATACGTTATACGGATCTTGTGAAAAAGGAAGTGAAAAAGGTCGCTTTTTGTGGAGGCTCCGGTAGTTTTTTACTTAATCAGGCGATTCGTTCAGCAGCAGATTTATTTATTACGGGAGACTTTAAATATCACGAATTTTTTGATGCTGATGGTCACATTGTTATCGCTGACATTGGGCATTATGAAAGTGAGCAGTTTACAATTGATTTAATTGGTGATAGTATCAGGAAAAATTTTACTACCTTTGCCGTTCATTTGACAGAGTTAAATACGAATCCAGTAAATTATCTATAGCGCATGGCTACTAAAGCAAAGAAAAACGAAGCGAGTATAGCTGAAAAATTAGATGCACTATTCAATCTTCAGAAGATTGATTCTGAAATCGACCGAATCAGAACCATTCGCGGTGAGTTACCTCTTGAGGTAGAGGACCTAGAGGATGAAATAGAAGGACTTTCTACACGAGTTGAAAAGTTGGAAGGTGAATTGTCGGACGCAGAGTCGGCAATAGCAGGTTACAAGAATACGATCAAAGAAGCAACTGCAGCTATTGAAAAATACAAGGAGCAGCAAAACAATGTTCGTAATAACCGCGAATATGAATCGTTGAGTAAGGAGATTGAATTCCAGACGTTGGAGATTCAGTTGAGTGAAAAGCGTATCAAGGAAGCAAAGTTCGATATCGAGAACAAGAAGGAAGTTGTTACTACCGTTAAAGAAACGTTGGAGCGAAGAAAAGGAGATCTTGATGCGAAAAAAGGAGAGTTGGATGAAATCGTAGCTGAAACTCAGAAAGACGAAGAAGATCTTGTAAAGAAATCAGAAAAAGCACGTCAATCAATTGATGATCGTCTTCTTTCTGCTTATGAGCGTTTACGTTCGAATTCAAGAAATGGTCTTGCTGTAGTTCCGATCGAACGAGATTCTTGTGGTGGATGTTTTAATAAGATCCCACCTCAACGTCAAATGGATATTCAGGCTAAGAAAAAAGTTATCGTTTGTGAGCATTGCGGACGAATCCTTGTTGGTCAGGATATGGTTGAAGATATTTAATCTTTCAGTATAATTGAATAAAAAAGGTTGTCGATATCGACAACCTTTTTTTATGAGTTGATAGTTCGTTGTTATTTAAAGTCTACCAGTTCGATCTGGAAAACCAGAGTTGTGTAAGGTTGAATTCCTTGCGTTCCCTGATGACCATACCCCAATTCATAAGGAACGTATAGTTTGTAAATACCGCCTTTTCGCATCAACTGCAGTCCCTGTTGCCATCCCTGGATTACTCCGTTTAGAGGAAAGCTAACCGGTTCTGGTTCCTGTGCATTTGATTCTACAACCTGTCCGTTTATTAATGAAAGCGTATAATAAACCGAAACAGTAGAGTTCAAAGTAGGTTTTGCTCCTGTGCCTTCTTTGATTACCTCAAACTGTAGCCCATTGTCAGCAGTTGTAACTTCAGGACGTTGTTTATTCTTCTCCAAAAATGCTTCGCCTTCTTTTTTCGTGAGCGAGCTAAAGTATTCAGAGATGATAGATACCTGATCGTTAATTGGAATCAAGGTGTCGTAATCAAAAGTACCGTCTTTAAACCCTTTTTTGATCAGGTCGGCGTTCAAATGATTGAAAACTCCTCTTTTTGCTAGAGAGAAACGAATTTCGAATCCTCGCATAAAGCCCATGCAATCCGAGGCTCTGTTAGGTTTAATATACATCGTGTCAAATGAGCCCGGAGTTCCAAAATAGGTAGAAAGTAGTTCATTACAATCATCCGCTTTGCTGGAGTCCGAAGAAGCAATTCCGGAGTAGAAACCATTTTTTAAAGCTTCCTTATTAAAGTATTGGCTATATTTCTCCGAATCAGTGTACTCTCGTAAGTCTCCTGCTGAATTAAAACCAATAGAATATGCCACTTTATCATCCAGTGTTGTAATTTGAAGATCGTCAAATTCATCACTTGTGGTAATAACCGACTTTTTTCCTTCTGTTTCTCCCATTTCCGAATTTTCCTCTCCTCCACACGAGAATAAAAGAATCGGTAATGAAAGAAGTAGTGCAGTCTTTTTCATTAGGCAACTGAAATTAATTCTACATCAAATATTAATGTCATGAAAGGCTTGATCGCTCCACCCGGATGAGGATTTGCTCCGTATGCCAGTTCCTGAGGAATGTATAGACGATATTTTGCACCTTCTGACATTAACTGAAGAGCTTCTGTCCATCCTTGAATAACCTGATGAACTCCAAATTGAGCAGGCGTTCCGCGCTCGATAGATGAATCAAATACAGTTCCGTCGATTAAAGTTCCATGGTAGTGAACAGTTACTGTATCAGCTGCCGAAGGTTTTTTACCATTTCCTTCTGTAAGAACTTCATACTGAAGGCCGCTTTCAGTTGTGTGTACACCTTCTTTTTGTGCATTTTCTTTCAGGAAATTTTCTCCCTCTACTTTGAATTGCTCAAATTGTTTGGTTGTTTTCTCCTGAATAAACTCCTGGATAATCTGATTTGCCTGTTCAGCATTAAATTCCGGTGCATTTTGATCAAGTATATCGGTTAACCCTTTCAAGAATCGCTGAGGGTCAATCTCAGTCAAATTCTGTCCGATTAAGCTCCCGGCTACACTCATTCCGAGGCAATAACTTGCATCCTTTACATTGTGTGACATAAATCTTAATTTTTTACAAAGATAATCTTATCCGGTAATTTGTCGGGGAGAGTTAAGGGAGTCTCTCTGATTTTAACTGAAATTCCTGATAGTCGTTAAGTAAGGTTCACTTTTATCTAAAAGAAAACCCTCGCCGGGTAGACGAGGGCCGTATAAGTTTCGTATCAAAAATGGTTTATTCGATGTTTCCGAATTTCTCAATAACTGGTTGAGTAACTCCGGTGTTTGAGAAACCGCCGTCATGGAAAAGGTTTTGCATAGTGACATACCTTGTAAGATCCGAGAACATCGCCACACAATAGTCAGCACATGCTTCTGCAGATGCATTTCCTAGTGGTGACATCTGATCGGAGAAATTGATGAACTCATCAAATCCTTTAATTCCTTGTCCGGCAGTTGTTACTGTAGGAGATTGAGAGATTGTATTTACACGTACTTTTTTCTTAATTCCGTAGTGATAACCAAAGCTTCTTGTGATAGACTCCAATAGTGATTTAGCATCAGCCATGTCATTGTAATCCGGGAAAATACGCTGTGCGGCAATATAGGTAAGTGCCACAACAGACCCCCATTCATTCAACGCATCCATTTTATGAGCTGTAGCCAGTGTCTTGTGAAGAGATCCTGCAGAAATGTCAAGTGTCTGGTTGTAAAACTTATAATCAATATCTGTATAGTGTTTTCCTTTTCGTACATTCGGTGACATTCCGATTGAGTGAAGAACGAAATCGATCTTACCTCCCAGATGCTCCATAGCTTTCGAGAATAGATTCTCAAGATCTTCCAGGCTTGTTGCATCAGCAGGAATAACCAGACTGTTTGTTTTTTCTGCCAGTTCGTTGATTGCTCCCATTCGCATAGCAATTGGTGCATTGGTCAATACAAACTCAGCTCCTTCTTCATGTGCTTTCAGAGCCACCTGCCATGCGATAGACATATCGTTTAACGCTCCGAAGATGATTCCTCTTTTACCTTTTAATAGATTATTAGCCATAATGATTAATTTCTGTTCTAGTTGGGGGCAAATTTATAATAAAAATCGATTACCCGTTCCAATCAGAAAAAACTACCCTGTTTCCAGATTGAAGCTAGCGATTTGGTTCTTATTTCTTCCGAACGTTTGGTTTTTCGAAAATATAGCATAAATTTGCACCCTTGAATTAATTTTTTAATTATTAACCGGGGTTTCGCACTCCAACTAATAAAAATTATGGCAACAAAAATCAGATTGCAAAGACACGGTAAAAAGCGTAAGCCTTTTTACCACATTGTTATCGCTGACGCGAGAGCAAAGAGAGATGGTAAGTTTATCGAGAAAATCGGTACATACAACCCGAACACAAATCCTGCAACAATCGATATCGATTTTGATCGTGCGTTGAACTGGGTTCAGACTGGGGCGGAAATGACTGATACAGCTCGTGCAATTCTTTCTTATAAAGGTGTATTGTTCAAAAACCACCTTGTAAAAGGAATGCAGAAAGGTGCATTGACTGAAGAGCAGGTTGAAACAAAGTTCAACGAGTGGCAAGCTGCTAAAGAAGCAAAAATCACTGCTAAGAAAGATAATCTTTCGAAAGCAGAGCAGGATGCATTGGAGAAGCGTTTGGCTGCTGAAGCAGAAGTAAATGCTGCCAGAGCAAAAGCAATTGAGGCTAAAAACGCTCCTGAAGAGGAAGTGGTTGAAGAAGCTGAAGCTCCTGCAGAAGAAGCAGCAACAGAGGAAGCTCCAGCTGCAGAAGGTGGTGAAGAAGAGACTGCTGCCGAGTAAAAAAGATGACGAAAGAGGAATGTTACTTATTAGGTAATGTCGCCCGTCTCCACGGGTTCAAAGGTGAAGTAATGATTTACCTGGATGTAACCGAGCCTCTTGAGTATAGCGAATTGGAGTCAGTTTTCGTGGATATTCACGGACAACTGACTCCTTTTTTTATTGAATCTATTCAGATTCAGAATAAGAATTTTGCCCGTGTTCGGTTTGAAGGTGTGACCACCGAAGAAGAGGCAAAAGAGATTTTGAAAAAAGAACTATACCTACCACTTTCATTTCTCCCTGAACTGGAAGGAACTTCTTTCTATGATCATGAAGTTATAGGTTTTGATGCGGTAGAAACCCATTTTGGACAGGTTGGAAAAGTGATTGCGATTTTAGATCACGCAGCTAATCCGCTTATTCAGATTGACGCCAAAGGAACGGAGGTGTTAATTCCGCTTTCTGTTGATACGGTGTCAAAAGTCGATCGATCAAATAAAGCGCTTCATTTTACGGCTCCTGAAGGATTAATAGAACTCTACCTGTCTGGAGAAGAAGCAGAAGATAAAGATCAGTAATGTCACTTTTTCGTTTCAAACATTTTTCTGTAGAGCAGGAAGGGTGTGCAATGAAGGTTGGTACCGACTCTATGATTTTTGGTGCCTGGCTGGAAGTGGATCCTTTGCCGAAAACTATTTTGGATGTAGGGACGGGTACCGGGGTACTGTCACTTATGATGGCGCAAAAGTATCCCCATGCAGAAATTAATGCAGTTGAAATTGATACAACAGCCTGTCAGGTAGCACAAGCAAATTTCAGAACTAATCAGATAGGTGAAAATTGTTCGGTTTGGGAACAGGACTTTTTGGTACTGCCTGAAGACAAAAAATATGATATGATTCTTTCAAATCCTCCGTTTTTTGAGAATGCCTTGAAATCGGGGATAGAACAAAAAGATAAAGCGCGTCATACGGATTCTTTACCCCTATCTTCCTTTTTTGAGAAATCGTTCCGGTTGTTAGCCGACGGAGGTGCTTTAGCGTTGATTCTCCCGGTAGATACAATGGATAAATACAAAGAAACGATTACTGGCTTCTACGTACATTCTGAATTAACGGTGTATGCAACAGAAGTGTTAGTGAAGAGAATGTGTGTTGTTTTCAGGAAGTACCCTCCCTCCAAAATGAAGAAACAAAGTTTGGTTGTTCGGGAAAAAAACGGAATGTATTCCGATGCCTATATTGAACTGACGAAAGAATTCCACGGAACAAAATTGAAAAAATCTATCTCCTGATTTCTACTTCCGAACTGATTTTTTTTCGCATCATTGTACTATGAATATTATGGTTATCTATTCTGTTATTATAGCTGTAGTTATAATAACGACAATTTATCGTAGAAGAATACTGAAACCTGAAAATCAAAACAAATCATGGTACTATAACAATCGTGTACTTGTTGCTTTACTTGCAATGGTTATTATTCCGGTTATAACACTAAACGTTTTTATTCCGGATAAAGAGAACCTGACCCCTGAAGAGGCAATTTCGTTGGGGAGCAAATATGAAAACAGAAATTTATACCTGAGAGGGTTGAGAGAAAAGGCGATAGCCAGCCCCAATGATATACGGGCGCAAATTGAATACATTCAGGAGTTTTCCTATAAACAAACAGAAGCTGAAATAAACTGTAATACTCTTATCAATCTGTATGGTGATTCGGAAGAGATACATAAGCGAATGGCTTATGAATACGCGATGTACTTTTGCGGAGAGAAAGAGATGAATATTGCTTACCTGAACACACTTCCCGATACAATGGCGTATGTCAACTTCATGAAGTCAGTTTACTATATTCAGAATAAACGACCTGCAGAAGCTGAAGTGTCTTTACTACAAGAGGAGAGGGTAAATCCTGGCTTTGAACAAACGTATATGATGCTTTACCAGATGTATTGGTTGGAGACTTCTGATTCTTTGCAGTCACTCATGCAAAACAGGGATAGAAGTAAATACTTACCGAATCAGATTCAGAATGATTATCATTTTTTGAATGGAAACTGGGAGCTTTATTTTATCAATTTACTGGATTGGAGGCTTTCCGGAGTAGGGCTGTTTACGTTTATAGCGGCTTTTGTTATCTCATTCATTTGGGTTGTCTTTTTGCGTACAATGGACATGTATAACCGGGAAAAATGGCGGGATATTTTGATCGTATTTGTGTTAGCCTGTTTTTCGACTTTCTTATGCCTTCCGATTTATGATTATGCCCGGTTAGTTGCCAATTGGACCTTGAATGGGGACGTATGGAATGATTTCATGTATTGTACGGTGGTTATTGGTGGAGGAGAAGAATTGGTAAAGGTAATCCCATGGATTCTCTTTGGTATCTATGCGAAAAAACTGCGGGAGCCATTCGATTATATTCTTTATGCCTCTGTTTCTGCACTTGGTTTTGCATTTGTAGAAAATCTGATGTATCTGGAGCATTATGAAAACATAGTGGTACGCTCAATTATGTCAACTGTCGGACATATGTTTGATGGGGCTATTGTAGCATACGCCTTTATCATAGTCCGGTTCCGTATGCCCAAAGATTCTGCCTGGAAATGGCTGGTTATTCTTGGTGGTTTCGTAGTATCTATGTTGGCCCATGGGTTTTATGATTACTGGTTGATAAGTCCTGCTGCAAAAGGTCTTAGTGCGGTAACCATTGTGTTCTTTCTGTTATCATTGCGTGTTTGGTTTTATTTCAAGAATAATGCGATGAACCATTCTCCTTTTTTTGCGGGAAATCAAAAATTCAGAATTACATTACAACAGGATATACTGACCATTTCGATGGTGACTGTCTTAATGCTACAGTTCATTTTTATGAGTCTGGAGGTAGGAGCTTTAAGTGCGATGCCAACTTTCATCAGCGGTGCTGTGTATGTTGGAATTTTTGTTGTATTTATTTCTGTAGAGTTGGACAACTTTAAATTGGAAAGAGGAGTTTGGAAGCGTTTCAATTTGAGGCGAAAGTTCGGCTCGGGAAAACTGAAAAGATTGTTACACTATTTCAGTAATCATGGATATACTACTCAGGATTCAAGAAGGGTGGTTACGAATCTTTCCGGGTTGAAATTACGTCTTTTCGCACCTAAAACGAATCCGTACCTTGGAGATAAGTTACCGGTTTCCGGAGAATGTATTCGAATGATTGAGGTAGGAGGTAGCCCGGATTGGTATGTATTCAAGCTAAACAAACCTGTTGTATTCGGGAGTTATGTTCAGGATACGATTATAGTCCGAAACAAACGATCGGATCAATCATTGACAGAAGATAAAGTAGAAATTTATTTTATGTTCATCCCATACCCTGAGTTATTGACCAGAAGCAAAATAGCGATTGAAGAACTCCGCTATGCGGGAAGGGTATATTCACGACCGATTGAATAAAAGACTATTCGTTATTAGATTGAGTTTTCTCAAGAAAAACGGTTTCGAAGTCAGTACTTTCTGTTTGCAGAATCCGGTCATAAAAAGTGAAATATAAACCGAAGTTTTTTGTGTAGTATTTGTGATGCTGACTATGGTGAGTCGCTCCGATTACCCATTTTCCTATTCCGGTTCGGGCCATCCACCCTGGATAAATCTCGATATTGAGATGGTTAATAGTAGCGGATACGGTCATCAATACCAGTAGAAAAAATAAGCTGTAAATATGTAAGGGAACAATTAGTGTTACCAATGGGATGATGATAGCCTGTAGCAGAGTTTCCAGTGGATGAAAAGAAAAGGATGTCCAGGCAGATGTGATGATACTGTCATGGTGTACTTTGTGAAAGTGTCTGAATACTTTTGGGTGATGCATCCACCTGTGCAGAAAATAATAGTAGGTTTCATGCAAGAATAATACCAGTAGTATACTCAGTGGAATATACCAGATGTCGTGAAGAGAAAACTGATCGTATAGTAATGTTTTATTTTCGGTATAAGCGTATAAAAGCAGGGTTCCGGATATAGCAAAAATAAAGGATGATAAACACGACCACATTACTTCTTTCCATTTTTGCGAAGGCGGACGCAATGAAGTATTGATTTTTCTTGTTGTCATGGAATTCTGCAAGATACGGTCAAATACAAGGATGAAAACTCCACAAATCAGAACATAGCGAAAAAATATAGCAAAGAATGTTACTAATGTGAAGCGCAAAACCGATACCGGATTTTCAAAATTAATAATGTCCTCTAATGTCATTTGTTACGGATTGTATTCTTCCAGAAAGGTTGCTGTCTGCTGTATACTTTGAATTGTAACCTGAGTAGTAAAACCATGTCCCTCTCCAGTAAAAAACTGGTGGAAATGAGGAACGGAATACGTTTGTAAGGTGTCTAATAATAGTTCACTTTGACTCAGGGGAACCACGTCATCATTTGTGCCATGAAAAAGAACGGTGGGAACCGAATTGGAAGTGATATAATTGATCGGACTGGAACTGGAATAAAGTTCAGGTAAATTTGCAGGTGTACCACCGGTTAAGGTCGATAATACATAAGTGGAGAACCAGTTATAATTATAAAATGAAGCTAGTTCAGTAGGAGGGAAATAGCTGACTGTAGCTTTAATAAAACCATTGGTATTGTGTTTATACGCCTGAAGAAGACACAAGTGCCCTCCGGCACTGGCGCCGGCAATGACCGCTTTATCCGAAATATTCCATTCGTTCAGATGAGATTGAATATATTCTACCGCCAGTTGAATATCGTTTTCCTGATCGGGAAACATATGGTCAGTAGTAGAGGAAGTATATAATCTGTAATTTACAGAAATATAAGCATAGTCCGGTAAATAGTAATCCAGAGATGATTTGAGGTTAGCAAACTCAGATTTGTCTCCTTCCATCCATGCGCCGCCATGAATCCAAATGAACAGCTTGGTTGTCTCACTGGTGCGTCCTGCGGGAAGATAGACATCCATCCGGTTTCTTTCATCCGGTCCGTAAGAAATGTTTTTTAATACTTTTTCCTGAGAAGTATCATTCACAGGGTCTTTTTCCTTCTTTTTACAAGAAACAATCAATGTTCCGAAAATAAAGAGATAGAGTAAGAAAGGAATTGTTTTCATACTTTGCGTTTTGGATAAAACGCTGAAAAATAGGAAAATATTTTTAGTAGTAAAAGGTCCCGAAGGAGAAAATAGTCACCTTCGGGATGTATTTGAAGTTATGCTTCGAAAATCTCAATCTTATCGATAGTATCACCCTGGCGTATAGCATCCAGTGTTTCCAGTCCTTCAATCACTTTTCCGAAAACTGTATGATTTCTGTCAAGGTGTGCTGTGTTTTTACGACTGTGGCAAATGAAAAACTGCGATCCTCCTGTATTTCTACCGGCGTGTGCCATAGAAAGAACGCCTCTGTCGTGAAACTGATTGTCTCCGTCCAATTCACAGTCAATACTGTATCCGGGACCACCTGCACCAGTTCCGTCCGGACACCCTCCCTGAATAACAAAATCAGGAATAACGCGGTGCCAGTTTAAACCATTATAAAATCCGTCGTTTGCCAGTTTTTTAAAATTAGCTACTGTGTTAGGAGCATCCTTCTCGTAAAACTCAACAATCATTTCACCTTTGTTGGTTGTTATTTTTGCTTTTTCCATTCTATTCGTTTTGTGCAAAAATCACCATTTTTTTTCACTCCTGAATGGTTTTACCGGAATAAATTCCTTTTACTCTTCCGTCTTGCAACAGGTAGAATCGTTACCTTTGTGGCATGCAAATTGAACGAATAAATCGCAGCGAATTACCTTTTTTTTCGGAGTTACACTGCAAGTTAGCATATCAACAAGAGGCTTTACAGGGATTTTTGGGGACGCCTTTTTCCAAAGAAGCTTTTGGTGAAGTAATGAAAAGAAAAGATCGCCAGTATACTGCTGATAACAGGTCACGTCTGGTAGAGGTTCTTAAAGAGCAATATAATCGTTGGGGAATAGAACAAAGTGATGCGTTGACCCGTTTGTTGGATAATTCTACGTATACGGTTACAACAGGGCATCAGCTTAATCTGATGACAGGACCGTTGTTTTTTATCTATAAAATAGCTCATGTTATCAAATTGGCTAAAGAGTTGAAAGAGGAGTATCCGGATAAGAATTTTGTGCCAGTTTATTGGATGGCTACCGAGGATCATGATTTTGAAGAAATCAATCATTTTCATCTTTTTGGGAAGAAGATAGAGTGGCATACCGGACAGTCAGGACCTGTAGGACGATATGAAGCGGAAAACTGGGATCGTTGGCAACAAGAGGTCTTTGATCTCTTTCCGGATAAAAAAGATGAATTAGAACTATTGTTCAGTCATTATTCTGGAGATAATCTTGCTGAAGCTACCGGGCGATTAGTACAGTATTTGTTTGGTAAATATGGTGTGGTGATCATTGATGCGGATCACGCAGACCTAAAGAAACTATTCAGAAAGACTATGGCAAAAGATCTGGTTAGTTCTTTTGCTTTTCATCAGGTTGAAAAAACATCAGCGGAACTACATGAAATGGGTTTTAAGTCTCAGGTTATGCCACGACCGGTAAATTTATTTTTTATTGAAAAAGGACACCGTGAGCGACTTGTACCGGATGGAGGAAAAATAAGTATTGAAGGTAAGGGAGAATTTTCTCCCATGGAGTTAATGGATCTGCTGGATAGCCGTCCAGAATTATTTTCTCCGAATGTAGTTCTTCGTCCGCTTTATCAGGAGACGATTCTACCGAATCTTGCCTATATCGGCGGCGGCGGGGAATTGGCTTACTGGTTACAACTAAAAGGTGTTTTTGAAGAAGCAGAAATTCCTTTTCCGTTATTGGGATTAAGAAGCTCTCTGCAATTTATAGATAAGAATACAGCAGGGAAAATTAATGATCTGGGATTGTCATTTTCCGATTTTGCTAAGCGAATAGAAGACTTGCGCAAGGAATATGTTTTGGAAAAGTCAGGAAATGAACTGGATTTTTCTGATGAAGAAACCTTATTGGAGCAATTAGAACAAAGCCTGAAATACAAAGCCGAACAGACTGATGCCTCTCTGGCGGGAATGGTTGGAGGAGAAATGGCGCGATTCCGAAAGTCCCTTGATAACGTAAGAGGGAGACTGTTAAAAGCGGAAAAACAGCGATTTGAAAATGATTTGAACCGGATGGAAAAAATACAGCAGAAATTGTATCCTAATCAGGGCTTACAGGAGCGATATGATAACTTTTTACCGATGTATCTTAAAAATCCAGATGCTTTTGTTGATCAGATTATAGATATAATTCAACCGTTTAATCCTGATTTTATTATTGTGACGGATGAATAGATCAAAAAAAATGTAAAAACACATACGGTTTACTGGCGACTAAGGGGCTGTTTTATATCTTTATAGGCAGAATGAACAGATTATGATAGAAGTTGAAAACTTATACAAAGAATTCACGCTTACTGCCAAACAAAAGAAAGAACTGAATACCAGAGAATCGAAAGCCATTGCAGTTGACGGAATATCTTTTACATGCCAACCGGGAAGAATTTTTTCCTTACTGGGACCAAACGGAGCCGGAAAAACCACGACAATGCGGATGTTGTCGACGATTTATCGTCCAACATCGGGTGGAATTAAAATCGGGGGAGTAGATGCGATAGCATCACCTCAGGAAGCAAGAAAGAAAATTGGTTTCCTAACAGGATCAACAGGATTGTATGCGCGTCTGACACCAAACGAAGTCATTGACTACTTTGGTAAATTGTACGAGGTGCCATCTGCTCAACTCAGAGAAAGAAAACAATACCTTTTCGAATTGTTGAATATGACTGATTTCATTCATAAGCGCATTGGAAAACTGAGTACGGGAATGAAGCAAAAAGTATCGATTTGCCGTACAATGATTCATGATCCTGAAGTAGTTGTTTTTGATGAACCTACCAGTGGATTAGATGTAATTACATCTGCCGGAATTATTCAGCTGATCCGCAATTGTAAAACACAGGGAAAGACAGTAATTTTTTCCAGTCATATTATGTCGGAAGTGGATTTATTATGCGATGATTTGGCGATCATTCATAAAGGAAAATTACTGCATAGCGGAACAATGGAAGAATTCAGGGAAAATATGCAGGAAGATAGTCTTACTGGTGAGTTTATACGAATTGTAAATCAGGGATAACATGAAGCAGATAATCACAATTTTTACAAAAGATTTATTAGAAACATTGCGTGATCGCCGAACATTGATGACAATGATTGTGATCCCGGTACTTTTATTTCCTGTTATTCTTACTGTATTCGTTAACGTTTCAGAAAGCTTTCAAAAGGATGCTATGACGAAGAAAATGATTATTGCTTATGATCAGCAGTTTGAGAATAACCCGATTGTTACTGCGTTGAAAGCTTTACCTGATAGTTTGTCCAACCTTGATTTTGTTGCCGTTTCTGATCCGGCGGTTATGCAGGAACTTGTTCAGGAAGATAGCGTTCAAGCTGCAGTATCTATACCGGCAGGTTTTGATGGAGATATGAAAAACCACAGAACAAGTAAGGTAGAAGTATTTGTAAATGCAACAAAAATTGGAAATAAAGAACGGGTAAAAGGATATCTGGATGCGATCTCTGAAGCGATGCGTATTCAGCGACTGAATGAAATGGAACTGTCTGTTGAGAGTGTGACACCGGTCCAGATTACTTATACGAATACAGCAAGTGACAAGGAAACATTGGGAAAACTTGCAGGGGGAATACTTCCGTATTTATTTATAGCTTTTGGTTTTATCGGATGCATGTACCCGGCTATTGATTTATTTACAGGGGAAAAGGAAAGAGGTACCATAGAAACCCTATTGACAACACCGGTTGAACGTTGGAAGATCCTGATTGGTAAAATGATTGTTGTCGTTTTATCCGGTTTAATGGCGGCATCTCTTGCATTATTCGGATTGTTTATTTCCATAGAGGTCCTGGATTTGATCAAAGATCCAAAATTGCTTGAGATCATGTACAGTATTTTGAGTGGAGAGTTCTTAGGTATGTTGTATTTACTTTTGATTCCTCTTACCGTTTTCTTTGCGGGAATGATGATTCCGATAGCAGTATATGCGAAATCATTCAAAGAAGCGCAGAGTATTATTACTCCACTAAACTTTTTGGTCATTCTGCCTGCAATGGTTGGATTCTTTCCGGGAATAGAGTTGAATGTGGCAACAGCTGCAATTCCTATTGTAAATGTTGTACTGGCTACAAAAGAGTTGATTGCCGGAACACTCGATTTCGGACTACTGATGATTAGTTTTGCAACAATGATTCTTATTGCGGCAGCTGCAGTTTTTGTATCGTTTAAGCAATTTGACAAAGAAACCAATGTGGTACTCTAAAACATATAGTTTTACCCTTCTTGTATTCGTTTTTTTTACTCTTTCAACCGCTTTTGCTCAAAAATATTCGGTTAGTGGTTACGTAAAGGACGGAGAGACGGGAGAGACAATGATAGGAGCACAGGTTTATTTTCCTGAAGTTAATCAGGGAGTGGTAACTAATACCTATGGTTTTTTCTCTATTAGTCTTCCGGAAGGACGATATTTTTGTAAAATATCTTTTTTAGGATTTGACAGCTATACAGATACGATCGAACTCTTAAAAGATATTTCCCTGGATATTTCTCTTCTACCCGAATCACGTGTTACAAGCGAGGTGGTTGTGACGGCCGTAGACGAAAATAAGAATACAGAAAGTACCGAAATGGGGACAATCTCTCTGGATGTTTCACAAATGAAAACCCTCCCGGCTTTTTTGGGAGAGGTGGATGTTATTAAAACAATTCAGCTATTGCCCGGAGTTGCATCAGCAAATGAAGGGGCACAAGGTTTTTACGTCAGAGGGGGAGGTCCCGATCAAAATCTGGTTTTATTGGATGAGGCAACCGTTTATAATGCATCTCATTTGTTTGGATTCTTTTCTGTTTTCAATGCAGATGCGATAAAAAACGTTAATCTTATTAAAGGGGGCATGCCGGCTCAATTCGGAGGAAGGTTAGCATCCGTTCTTGAAGTAAATATGAATGAGGGGAATAACAAACGATTTTCTGTTTCGGGAGGAATAGGTGTTTTGTCGTCACGCCTTACGGTAGAAGGTCCCATTGTTAAAGATAAAGGATCTTTTATTCTGAGTGGACGAAGAACGTATATCGATTTGTTTATGAAAGCATTTGTACCCGAATCGTCAAATTTTCATGGTTCCAGTTATTTTTTTCATGACTATACTGCCAAACTGAATTACAGGATTTCAAAGCGGGATAAAATTTACCTGAGCGGTTATTTCGGAAAGGACAAATTTATATTCAATAATGCAAAAGATGATTTCAGAGTTGAAATGCCCTGGGGGAATGCTACAGGGGTGATCCGGTGGAATCATTTATTCGGAGAGAAATTGTTTATGAATATATCCGGGGTCTTTACAGATTACAATTTTCAGTTTAACTCGGAGCAGGACGAGTTTAAATTTTCATTGTTTTCAGGTGTTCGTGATATAGGAGGGAAAATTGATTTTTCGTATTATCCTACCCCTCGGCATGAGATAAAATTTGGAACGGCATATACTTATCATGTTTTTACACCAACAAGTGTTTCAGCTGAGTCAGCAGATGTAGTCTTCGATACGGGAGATATTCAACGTATTTACGGACAGGAAGGAGCTGTTTATATACAGGATGATTTTGCTGTGACAGAATGGTGGAAAATTAATTTGGGACTTCGGTACTCCTGGTATCAGCATTTAGGTCCGTTTGAACGGTATATAAAAAATCCGGGGCAGGTGAACGATAGTTCGATTGTGTACGGAAAGAACGAAGGAATTAAGTTTTACGATGGGTGGGAGCCAAGAGTTAGTACCCGTTTTATGTTAAAGGACAAATCATCGATTAAGGCTGGCTTTAACCAGGTTACGCAGTATATTCACCTGGCCTCGTTAAGCTCGGTTTCTTTACCAACGGATATTTGGTTTCCGAGTACAGATATTGCAAGACCTCAACGTGGTTGGCAGGCTTCTTTAGGGTACTTCAGGAATTTCTTCAAAGGCATGTTTGAAACTTCCGTTGAAGTCTATTACAAGGGCATGAAAAACCTGATTGAATACCGAGAGGGAGCATTACCGGAACAAACGGTGAATGATAACCCGGATAACTTGCTGGTATTCGGAACCGGGAGATCATACGGAGTAGAGTTTTTTATCAGGAAGAATATAGGGAAGCTGACAGGTTGGGTAGGGTATACTTTATCCAAAACAGAGCGGTTATTTCCCGATTTACAACCGGACTATTTTCCCGCCAAGTACGACCGACGACATGATTTGTCGATAGCATTGACTTACAAACTAAGTGAACGCTGGACATTTGGAGCTGTTTTTGTTTATGCTTCTGGAAATACGATGACACTTCCGGTTTCGTGGTATTTGAATGGAGAACAAATAATGTATGAATACGGAGAGCGGAATTCTACCCGTATGCCAGCCTATCACAGATTAGATTTTTCTGCTACGTGGTATGATAAACCTACGAGAATGAAAAAAGACAAGGCTACAGGAGAGAAAATTGAGGTAAAGAAAAAACTTCGAAGCAATATAAGTATGTCTGTGTATAATGTGTACAACAGACAGAATCCATACTTTATTTATGTCGATACAGATGGTTCTCCTGCAGGAGGAGATTTTCAGATCGGATTGAAACAGGTATCCCTTTTCCCGATCATACCAAGTATCACCTGGAATTTTAAATTTTAGACGCATGAGAAGCAATTATATACTTTTCTGGATTACCGCTTTTCTTTTGCTGGCTTGCGAAAAAGAGGTGAAACTGGATTTGCCGGAATTTCAACAAAAAATAGTCGTTGACGGTAGAATAGAACCGGGAATGCCTCCGATTGTTGTACTGACTCGCTCGCAGGATTTGTATGCACCTACAGATATTAATGCGTTGCAAAACAATTTTGTAAAGAACGCCATTATTACGGTAGATGACGGGACAAATGAAGTTGTGCTGGATGAATTCTGTATGAATAACCTTCAGCCGGAGTTAATTCCGGTTATTGCAGCCGCTATTGGAGTTTCTGAGGAAACACTGCAGCAGTTGAATTTCTGCGCATATTCCACATTTGACCCTAACTTTTTCGGACAGGTTGGAAAAACGTATGGGCTGACCATTGAAGTGGAAGGTAGCACATACACTTCTTCCACAAAAATAATCGACCCTCCGGTGTTGGATTCCGTTTATTTTAAACTTAACGGTGAGTTGGAAGAGCACGGATTCGGATGGATTCTTATTAATGATAACCCCACCGTGTATAATACCTATTTCCTGGAAATGAGAAGAATTCATCAGAATAGTGCCGGCGAACCTGCCGATAGTCGCTTTTTACCGGCTTTTGGTCCGGTGTTTGACGATGAATTTTTTAACGGATTAGTATTTGACTTTGGCTTCGGAAATATGGGGAGCTATGAGGATAATGATATTCCTGACGAATTCAAAGGATATTTTAAAACGGGAGACACAGTTGTTGTAAGAATATCCTCTATGGACTATGCTGCGTATGAGTTTATGAAAATCAAATATATTCAGGACAGTAACGGAGGTAATCCTTTTGCTTCTCCGGCAAATGCCCCGACAAATATACAGGGTGGGGCACTGGGCGCCTGGGTTGGCTTTTCTCCTCTTTTAGATACACTTGCGTGTTATCCCCAATAAAATGTGGATTATTCATTTCCTTATTTATTGCTATAAAATAAGTTTGAAGTAATTTCGCTATATTGTACAAAAAGCAACAGTATGAGCAAACAGGTCACAGATAAACTACTCATTGTTTTTTTGGACTCTCCATTGTCTGTTGATGCACACGAAGTTAGCGCCTGGGATCAATCACTTTTTGAGCAAGTTGAAGAGCATACCTGCGAAGTAGCCCGTTCAGTTGATGCAAGAAGACACGTGTATTATTCTTCAGAGATTATTGAAGACGATAGATGGAGTCGTACGAGGTTTATCAAATATAAACAGTCCGAAGGAGATAAAGGAGAACGTCTGAAAGAGGCATTTCGAAACGGATTTAAAAAGGGATACGGGCGTATTGTATGTATAGGTGTATGTTGCGGTGATATTCATACGCAGGATATTCAGAAAGCATTTGACTTACTCAATACACGAAATGCGGTGATGGGACCATCAACCAACGGTGGATATTACCTTCTGGGACTTTCCTCTCCTTTTGAGCCTATTTTTGATGAGAAACCATGGGGAAAAGATACCCTGTTTAAAAAAACATATCTTGAGCTAATGATGTACAATAAGTCAATTGCATTGTTGGAAGAAAAAGTGATGAAGTCAGCTAAAGATATTGTCGTGTAGTATGAAAAAGAGTGAGTTGACCAAAAAGTTTGTAGATGTTGAAGAGTTAATTCTCTCCAAAAATCCGAAATTGTATCGTCGTATGCCGCGCTTTATTTTGAACTACCTTAAAGCGAAGGTACACGAAGATGAGGTAAATGCCTTTATGGAAAAACATAAAGACAAAACCGGGATCGGCTTTTGTGATGCTATCATTCATGATTTTAATATTGAGATTGAACTGTTCGGGGAAGAGAGAATTCCGCGTGAGGGAGGAGTGATTTTTGTTGCTAATCATCCGTTGGGAGGAATGGATGCCGTAGCTATAGTTTCAGCTTTGAAAGGAATTCGAAATGACCTTCGGTTTATTGTAAATGATTTACTACTTCAGATTAACAACCTGAAAGGACTTTTTGTCGGGGTGAATAAACATGGGAAAAACGCAACGGAATCTTTGCTTTCTGTTGATGAATTATTCTCGTCAGATAAAGCGGTATTTATTTTCCCTGCAGGTTTGGTTTCCCGTAAAATAGACGGTAAAATCAGGGACCTCGAATGGAAAAAAACGTTTGTATCCAGAGCGAAAAAATACAATAAAACGGTTGTCCCGGTTTTTGTTGACGGGAAGTTATCTTACTTCTTTTATTTGTTGTCAACCTGGCGCAGACGATTAGGAATAAAAGCGAATATTGAAATGCTTTTTCTTTCGGATGAAACGTTTAAGCAGAAGAATAAAAAAATAAGAATCTATTTTGGAGAACCTATTCCCTCGGATCATTTTGATAGCTCAAAAAGTGATCAGGAATGGGCAAATGAAATAAAAGAGATCGTTTACAAAGTAGACGATAGTTTTAAGAAATAACTGGATGAACGAAATTATTGCACCTATAGACAGGGCTCTTTTAGAGTCAGAATTAACCAACGAACGATTCGTCAGGTATACCAACAAAGGAAATAATGAGATTTATATAGTAAATCATCATAATTCTCCGAATGTCATGCGCGAAATAGGAAGATTACGAGAATTATCTTTCCGCTCTGCTGGAGGAGGAACGGGTCTGGATTGTGATATTGATCATTATGATACAGATGAGATTTGTTATGAGCAATTGATTGTATATAGTCGGGAAGATAAGGAGATAATCGGTGGATATCGGTTTATTGAAGTGAATAAAGCTATCCAACCTGATGGAACTGTAGGTATATCTACAGCAAGTTATTTTGATTTTTCTGAAAAATTCTTGAAAGAGTATGCTCCGTATACTGTAGAGTTGGGAAGATCCTGGGTTCAACCGGGCTATCAACCTGCTGTAAATCCCCGAAAGGGTATCTTTGCGTTGGATAATATTTGGGACGGCCTGGGAGCACTCACGAAGTTATATAATGTCCAGTATTTCTTTGGAAAAGTGACGATGTATCCTAATTACGATCCGAAAGCCAGAGATATTCTGCTTTATTTTATGAACTACTATTTCCCGGATACAGATAATTTGATGAAACCCAAAAAACCATTGGAGATAAAGTCTGATATAAAAGAATTCGAAGAGATATTTGATGGACTTAATTTTACGGATGGATTTAAAGCTTTAAATTCGTATGTGAGAGCTTTAAATGAAACTATTCCACCTTTGGTTAATATCTATATGGGGCTTTCTCCTACGATGAAAACATTCGGAACGATGGAAAATACGGATTTTGGAAATGTGGAAGAAACCGGAATCATGGTGACGATTGCAGACGTTTACGAAGAGAAAAAAGAAAGACATATTAATACATTTGATCTGTAACACCTTACTGATAGATGCTGTATGAGGTGAAAGATAAACTGAAGTCTGATCAGGTTGTTAAAGTAGCACCATTCAGGAAGGAGGTCAGGAAGACTACTGCCCATAAACATAATAAGTATCTGGAAATCGTTCTGTTAACAAAAGGAGAAGGGACACATACAATTGATATGCGTTCGTATGAAATACATCCTCCGCAGATTTTTTTTATCAGGAAAGACCAACTGCATCACTGGGATATAACTACAGAACCGGAAGGAGTAGTACTTATTATTAAAAACGACTTTGTCAGGCAGGTATTGGACAAAGAGTTAATCCGACTAGTAGAACAACTGAGTAGTATGACGGAGTTGAAACTCCGGGAAATCGAATTTATCAGTGATATATTCAGGTTACTTTTGGAAGAAATGAATGGGGAGCATCCTTCGCAAATTGTTTGGGAGGGATTATTAAAAAGTGTCTTGTATAAAATTATTCAACAGGGAGATAGGTTGTCTTGGAGTAAATTGGGAACTATTTATGAAGCCTATCTTAATCTGTTATATGATTCACGGGAGTTGGTAAATAATGTTGCTTTTTATGCTGAGAAACTAACTACTACTCCTCAAAACCTAAACCGGATTTGCCGACAGCAGAAAAATAAATCGGCATCAGAAATACTGGCAGAAGCGATCCTTTCTGAAGCAAAAAGAAAGTTGGTGTATACCGACCTTCCGGTAAATGCTATTGGCGATTCATTGGGGTTTAAAGATGCGTCACATTTTACAAGGTATTTCAAAAAACATATCGGATACACACCGTCAGTATATCGTAGTATATCTTGCTAGTTTATACCAGTATTGTTTCAAATATGCCGTTCCGGAGATTGATCCGGTGTCTACTTTTGTAGTAACACAAAGAATATGAAAAGTAATCAAATGACGGAACGGCAAAAACTCGTTGAAATCGCTGGTGTTTTTTTCAAACTGGGAGTAATTTCATTTGGCGGTCCTGCTGCACATATTGCAATGATGGAAGATGAGGTTGTAACCAAGAGGAAATGGATGACAAGAGAACATTTTCTGGACTTGGTTGGAGCCACCAACCTGATTCCCGGGCCTAACTCGACGGAAATGACCATGCATTGCGGACATGAACGAGCCGGGTGGAAAGGTTTATTTGTTGCAGGGGGAAGTTTTATTTTTCCCGCTGTCATTTTAACCGGAGTTTTAGCCTGGTTGTATCAGGAATATGGGAAATTGCCTTATGTAGAGCCCTTTATTTATGGAATCAAACCTGCCGTAATAGCGATTATTGTATTTGCGGTTTACCGGTTGGGAAAGAAGGCTTTTAAATCGGTTGAACTTGCCATAATGGGTGGGATTACGCTCATTGCAACACTATTGGGTGTACATGAGATTATTGCTTTATTTTCCTGTGGACTACTTGGTGTTGTTTGGTATTCGGTAAAACGAGGACAGAAAACAGTAAACTCTTTATTGCTACCACTATTTCTTCAGGTAGGAGTAGCTAATCTGGGAGGGATGAAACTTTTTCTGACTTTTTTGAAAGTAGGAGCCTTACTGTATGGGAGTGGTTATGTACTATTCGCATTTCTGGATGCAGAATTGGTTTCGGCAGGCTATTTGACACGACAAGAGCTGATCGATTCGGTTGCTGTGGGACAGTTTACGCCCGGACCGGTACTATCAACAGCTACTTTTATCGGTTGGCAGCTAAATGGTTTTTCAGGTGCGGTATTAGCTACATTGGGAATTTTTCTTCCTTCTTTTCTTTTTGTTTGGATATTGAATCCACTGGTAGCGAAGATGCGAAAGTCGGTATTGGTAGGTTCTTTTCTGGATGCAGTAAACAGCGCGGCAGTTGCTATTATTCTTTCGGTTGGAATAACGATGTTTTACGACTCTGTTACTGATTGGAAGACAATGATAATAACCCTGATGAGTTTATCGTGTATGATCCTTTTTACATCTGTGAATAGTGTATTTATTGTTCTGGGAGGTGCTGTAACCGGTTATTTATTCAGCTTTTTCTGAAAAAAAGAATCATTAATTTAAGCGAGGATCCAATGGGAATTTGGACATCATCTCGTATTTTCCTCCCTGGCTAGACATAAGATCTTTCCAGATTGAATCATAATCAGTGTTCATAATTTGTTCGGAATCAAACTGATCCACTACCAACCACGATTTTTCACTAAGCTCATTGGCGAGTTGTCCCTGATTCCAACCGGAATACCCCAGGAAAAACCGAACATGTTTCAGTAAGGATAAGTCCGCCAGAATTTTTTCAATTAAAATATCATATTCGCCCCCCATGTATATTGAATCGGCAATGAGAACGCTTCCCGGAATCATTTCCCCCAGTGAGTGAATAAAGTACAGATTTTGATTCTTTACCGGTCCACCGAGTGAAATTCGTGCAGGAATATCCGGAAAATTAGTGCTGACTTCATGTAGATCAATATCCAGATAATTATTGAGGACAAACCCAAAGCTACCTTCCTCATTGTGTTCACAAAGTAAAATAACGGATCTACTAAAATATTCATCCTGTAAAAATGGCTCGGAGAGTAATAACTTTCCTTTTGCGGGGTCTATATGGTTGTGTACACTTAAATCTAAATCTTTCATTTTCTCATCTTTTGACTTACCAATTCCTATTTCTGGAGTACGGGAAAGTCAGTTTCTATTTTGGTAACCCGATCATGAATCACAATGCTACCTGCAACGGCAACATTCAATGAATGATTCCCCGGAAGTTTTACCAAAAAGTGACACCGGTCAATTACATCTCTGGGTAAACCATTGTCCTCAGCTCCCAACAGGTAAACAGCACGTTTCGGATGAACAAAATCGTGTAAAGGTTTAGCATTCTTATCGATTTCAATTCCAACAACCCGGCAATCATAAGGAATTTGCTTAAAAAACTCATCCGCCGTTTCATAATGGAAAAGAGGAATTCTTGCCCAGGAGGAAAGAACATCAGAACTTTGTTTTTTATAATTTTTTCCGATTGTAAAAATGTATTTGGCTCCCAATATAAAAGCGGAACGCCATAAACTACCTAGATTGTGATCTCGTTTGTGTCTGAAAATACCGATTGCGTAATATCCTGTGTCTTTCATTTCTATTGATTGACCCTAAAAATAATTATCTTCGGGATTGAATAAAAATTTAATCATAAAAAAAGCACCATTATGCACTTTTTGCCGGATGACATTGACGAATACAGCGATAATCATACAGAAAAAGAGGGAGAGTTACTTTATGAATTAGACCGGAAAACTCATTTGAATGTGCTACAGCCGAGAATGCTTAGCGGGCATTTTCAGGGAAGATTATTGAGCTTATTATCTCATATACAACAACCAGAGAAAATTCTGGAAATCGGTACGTACACAGGGTATTCGGCAATTTGTCTTGCGGAAGGTCTCCGGGAAGGTGGAAAATTGATAACGATTGATATCAATTACGAACTGGAAGATATGGTAAAAGAGTATATCGAACGTTCAGGAAATAAGGGTAAGATAGAGATGATTGTTGGGGATGCAATGGAGATTATTCCCGGGCTGAAGGAAACATTTGATATGGTTTTTATTGATGCGGATAAGTCCAATTATATCAACTACTACAACCTTGTGTTACCGATGATACGACCGGGAGGCTTAATTATTGCAGACAATGTATTATGGAGTGGAAAAGTGACAGATCCTCATAAAAATAAAGATCTGGATACACAGGTGCTGGTGGAATTTAATAAGTTGTTGCAGGAAGACGATAGGGTACAAAATGTACTGTTACCTGTTCGGGACGGACTTATGGTTGCCCGAAAAAAGTGATAGGATATGATTGATTTCAGAAGTGATACTGTAACGAAGCCCTCGGAAATGATGCGGGATTTTATGATTCGTGCAGAAGTAGGGGATGACGTGTTTGGTGAAGATCCGACGGTAAATGAACTAGAAAAGTACGCGGCCGGATTATTTGGTAAAGAAGCGGGTTTGTTTTGCTCTTCAGGCACGCAGACGAATCAGATTGCTATTTCTGTGTATTGCCAACCCGGAACAGAAGTAATCTGTCATGAGGATGCACATATCTATAAGTACGAGGGAGGAGGAATTGCACGCAATGCGAATGCCTCCGTTCGTTTGTTGAAAGGAAACAGAGGAAGATTATCCGCAGATGAGATTAGTAAATGGGTAAATAACCCTGACGATGTTCATCTGCCACTAACTGCTCTTGTATCAATAGAAGATACAATGAACCGGGGAGGTGGTTGTGTCTATGACTTCGCAGAGATACAACGAATCCGTGAGTTTTGTACAAAATCAGGATTGCCATTACATTTGGATGGAGCAAGAGTCTTTAATGCCTTGGTAGTAAACGGAGTGGATGCAAAAGTATACGGAGATCAGTTTGATTCGATCTCTATTTGTCTATCGAAAGGATTAGGCGCTCCTGTAGGATCTGTTCTTATTGGTTCTGCCGATTTCATCAGGAAAGCCCGTAGGGTCAGGAAAGTGATGGGCGGTGGAATGCGACAGGCAGGAATAATTGCAGCCGGAGGACTCTTCGCACTTAAAAACAATGTGGATCGGCTGGCGGATGACCATCATCGGGCTAAACAGCTAGAGGTAGCATTGAATCAGGTAGATTGGGTGAAGGAAGTTATTCCCGTTGAAACTAATATTGTGGTTGCGATCCTGAAAGATTCACATAGACAGGAGGAATTACTTTCAGGGTTAAAAGAGAAGGGAATTCTGGCAGTAGCATTTGGTACAGGCATGATACGCTTCGTTACACATCTGGATATTAATGACAAGGACATCGAACAATGCATACAAGTTATAAAAGAATTGGAGTAGTTTTTATTGCCTGTTGTTTGTTGCTTTCGTGTGAGGATACATCAGAGAAGGAGGAGGCAGTGCTGGAAGATTTTATTCCGAAAGCAAAGAGAGATTATTCTTTCGATGAGGAGCAGAAAGATACGCTCCAAAAGAAGGAATTATCAATACCCTATTTTGTAGAGATTGTTGAACAGATTAGTGCAGATTCAATTGAACTCGAAGAAAAAGTAAAAAGTTCCTACCCCGAGCGTTTTGGATATTCGGCAAAAATGTCATTGACAGAACAGAGTCTGGGAGGAGAAATCAACTGGTATATCTTGTCGTATGAAGATAGTTTACTAACTGTTAATGCGATGTACAACTGGCTGGATTGCTTTACAGAAGATTGTATCTCTCTGAAATTAGGCGAAGAAAGAGCATTAAAAAATTATGGAGGTGTTTGGATGACGGATACGTTGCTTGTTTTCTTTCATTCCGAAAATATAGATCTGGATAAAATGCGAAGAAAAGCTATAACGCGCTATTTGGAAAAAGACCTGAACTTATACATCGGGTGGAAAAATAAGAGAAAACCGGATTGGATACTGCCGGATGATCAAAGTGAGGAATAATTTTGAATCCATTCGGGTTGGGTGACATCCCTCAGTATTTTCCAGAAACTGGTATCTGCAAAAAAATCGGTATTTAGATTATAAACTCCGTATTCTTCATACAAATACTGTTGTTGCTTGGCCGAGGGCATATAATTTCCATGCGCCCATCCCTCACTTTTAAAATAATAAGGGTTGGTATTGTATTTTACTTTCCAGAGAGAGTCCAGTGCCGGGCAAAATAAACTTTCTTCACCACTAATTGAATCAACAAATAAACCGCCGAATACGTCGTGTTCTTCAAACAGGTTTTCCTGATGAGGATTAATAGGGTGCTTCCATTTTCCGGAGGCAATATGTAAAAAGTCATTTCTGGATATATGCGTAACTGTAACTCTTCCCCCGTATGTTGGACGAATAATGGCAAATGTCATGTCATTACCTACAGGGCTAGTAGTAATTGACACCCCAAAATAGGGACGACTCCCCTGAGAGAAAGGAGTAAAATTTCTGTCTCCGAATGAAGCTCCACATACAATACTGATAGAGACAAGAAGTAGGAGATATGTCCGTTTTTTTAGCACAGCCAAAATTTACAAAATCTGACTGAAACTAAATAATTATGAGTAATAAGATTGTATTAATCCAATAGAGGGTCATCGTCGGATTGACTATTTTCCGGAGCGATTATTTTATTAATTTCTTCTTCTGTTTTATTTAGTTTTTCCCGACAGAATTCAACCAGTTCTTTTGCTTCAAGAACCGTTTGTGCGAGATCATCAATTTTAACTTCTCTGTTTTCAAGTTTTCGCACAATTTGCTGTAGCTTTTGGAGGGCTTCTTCGTATGTTTTTTCAGCCATTTTCGTCTTTTTTAATGGGTTCCTGTTTACTAATTATACTTGTAATTAATGAATGTGTAGTCAATGTCTTTAATTCCTTTCCAACTAAATCTGAAGTAAGTTGGTAGAGGTCTTCATTATCAATCGTAGAGAGCGTATATCCTGATTGTAACAATTTTTCCGGATTAATAATTTCCAAAAGATGCTCAAGGTTTTTTACTTCCAGATGATTCTGGTTGATAAAATTCGTACCTAACAGACCGATCTTTTCAAGAAGTGCAGAAGTTTCAATATCCCTTGTTAATCGTATTTTGTGAATAGCAGCTCCCTTTCCTTTCTGTAAAAACAACTCCAGATCCTGACGATGAATGGAAATAAAATAATGAATGAGTCGGTGAATTTGGTGTGTATTTCTTTCCAGAGAAGAACGATAGTCGGATAAAAGACGCTGACTGTGATGCAGAAAATACTTGCTGAGATGAGAAAATTCATCTTTAGCAAAACTAAGTTGAGTCATGGACTGTTTGATTAATCCGTCAAAAGCTGCGCGAAGTTCGGAAGAAAACACAGCAATCTGGACATATAAATGTTTAGCGGCAGCGGTTGGTGTGATGCAGTTTAACCGACTTACTAAATCTGCCACCACTTCATCTGTTTCGTGTCCAATTCCGGTGAGTATAGGAATTGTTGTTAGACAAATCTCTCTGCAAAGAGCATAATCATTGAAAATATTCAGGTCCATCTTACTTCCACCTCCCCGAATGATAACCATAACATCAACGTCATATTGACGGGCTTCCCGGATCGCATGAATCAGTTCCCCCGGAGCTTTTTCGCCCTGTACGCTGGCAGAAAATGTTTTGATAGCAAAGTTGGTATAGACCGAATTTTGTCGTAGCTCATTCATAAAATCACGGTATCCGGAAGTCTGCGGAGACCCGATTACGGCAATACGTTTGGCTATTGTAGGTAAATACAATAGTTTTTGTTTTTGAAATATACCTTCTTCTTTTAATTTTCGGATGGTTTCCTGTTTCTTGCGCTCAATATCTCCATAGGTATAGGTCGGGTCAATGTCAAGAATGTTAAGTTTTAATCCGAAGATACTATGGAATTCAATTTTGATATGGAGGAGTACATTATTTCCCGGCTTAAGAATAGCAACAAGATCACTTCCGACTCTTTCCTGTACATTTCGGAAATTAGCAGCCCACATATAAGCAGAAACCTGCGCGATTAATCGGCCATCAGTTGAATCAGCCAGTTCAAAATACTTGTGTCCGCTTTTTTCAGTGATTTTGGTAATTTCGGCAGTTACCCAAAACTGACGGGAACCAAAGTGCTTCATAATGAACTTCTCCAAAGACAGATTTAACTGGGACAGGGAGTATATTTTTCGCTCGGGTTCCTCCATATTTGTAAAGGTAATTATTTGCGTATAATTTGTTCCTCTCCTGATGAAAAACAGAATTCAAACACGCCTAAATTGATTATCTTTGCTGCAAAACAGAGATGAGCATGCAACTTTTAGACGGAAAAGCCACAGCGGCTTCAATAAAATCGGAATTAGCAGAAGCAGTAGCAAAACGAAAAGCATCCGGAATGAAAGTTCCGCATTTGGCAGCGGTTCTTATTGGAGAAGATGGAGGTTCAGTTACCTATGTAAATGCAAAAGTAAAGTCATGCGAAGAAATAGGATTCGAAAGTTCTTTGTTACGCTACGATGCTTCCATTACTGAAGAAGAGTTGTTAAAAGTTGTACAGGATCTGAATGAAAATGACCAGATAGATGGTTTTATTGTTCAGCTTCCTTTGCCGGCTCATATTGATGAGAATAAAGTAACCATGGCAATCGACCCGTCAAAAGATGTGGATGGTTTTCACCCGGTTAATATTGGTAAGATGGTATTGGGACTACCTTGTTTTCTTCCGGCAACACCCGCAGGGATCGTTGAACTGTTGAAACGCTATTCGATTGAAACATCCGGAAAACATTGTGTGGTGTTAGGTAGAAGTACTATTGTAGGTACACCGGTCAGTATCATGCTAAGTAGAAATTCAAACCCGGGAAACTGTACTGTAACATTGGCACATTCCCGAACGGAAAATCTGAAAGAAGTGTGCAAGTCTGCTGATATTCTGATCGCAGCTATTGGAAAGCCGGATTTTGTTACTTCTGATATGGTAAAACCCGGAGCTGTTATCATAGATGTGGGAACTACCCGAGTAGACGATGCAACAAAAAAAGCAGGATGGCGTTTGAAAGGAGATGTGAAATTTGATGAAGTGAAAGATATTTGTGGTGCGATTACCCCGGTTCCCGGAGGAGTTGGTCCCATGACAATTGCTTCGTTGATGATTAATACACTGCGTGCTATGGAACTGAACGGAAAATAATCCGGTATAGGCTTATGTCATTGAAAAAGCTCTTCGCGTTATTGGTAATTGTATGGTGTTCGGGAATGTCTGTTGCCCAGTACAATTTTTATGAGCGGAACTATCTGGAACCCGGGGCGGATACTGTTCTCTTTGACAAAAGGAGCGGAACCCGTCATATCGATTCACTTGACCGGGCATATTATAATTATCAGCCTTCCTTATTCAATAATGGACGAGCCTATCTTCCCGAGTTCAGAGATGTTAAAGATTGGGGAACCTACAGACATCTTTTTGCAGATGAGCGTCCATTTTACAAAGCGGATTATCATTTCACAGCTCTTCCGTATGTAGGTTTTTTCTATAGTTTTGGAGGAGGGGGAGACCAGGTGTTGGATTTACGTTATACACATAATTTTGGTAATAGAGTCAACTTGTCTTTTCGCTACCACCGTTCGGCAGATAACGGACAAATGAGAAATATGTCTGTTAATAACAACGATTTGAGTTTGAAATTATCGTATCGGGGGAATCATTTCCGATCGTATCTGGATGCCTATTATGGGTATGATAAATACTCAGAGAGTGGAGGGGTCACTGCTTCACAGGATCTGGAACCTTTTACGATTGACTTATTCCAGACGAGAAAAAATGATGCAAGAGCAAAAGTGCAAAGAGCGTATATCACCAGCAAAAACTTTTTGGTGTTGGGAAAGGATTCGCTCAGTCTCTGGAATGTCTACTTTTCTCCTTCCTGGTATGTGTATGAAAGACGATATGAAGAAACGTTGTCAGATACAGCCTTGATCAATAATGCAAATTACAGTTCGACGTATACGAGTGATAATTGGCAGGAACCGCATTTACTTTTGGATGCCGGAATACTTTTTAACAAAGGGAAGTTTCGTTTTTCAGCGGGGTATACCTATGATTACTGGGTATATTCCAACCACGCAAACCGAATTGCTTCCAGTGATAATTACCTGGTTTCAGGACTAAAATGGGATTTTGGTAAATTTAGGCTAGACAACGATTTCCGGTTTTTTATTACCGGAAACCCCTTTGAGTTTTCAGATAAAGCAAAGTTGACATTTGCCTGGAATGAAAAAAATAGAGTAGGAGCTGAGTTTTTGATCGAAAATTACTTTCTGGAACCTTTTCAGATGCGATACAGTGCCAATCATTTTGACTGGTCTAACGCATATACAAATTCCACATCAACAAAACGTATTTTTGGAAATGTGTTTTATGAGTTTTCTGGAAAGCAGAAAGTTCGTGTAAATATTCGGCAGCTTGTAATTAATAATCAGTATCTGTTTGAAAATGGAAACTGGTCCGCAACAGGGACTACACAAAGCGTGTTCACCCCTTCTTTATCAGCATCTCTTCGTTTTTGGAAATTTTCGAGTAATACATCTGCCGAATTGTTTGTAAGTGATAAAAGTGTATTGCAACACCCGGATTACCGGATCCGTTCCCGTTTCTTTTTTGACAGTCCCGTGTTTAAAGCTAAACGATTAAAGATAGCCACGGGAGTAGAAGTAAATTATATTCCAAACTATAGAGTGGCATCTTATATCCCCGAACTGGGATTATTTTATTATTCGAACGCAATACAGAATAACTCCATTAATTCATTACAGTTGGATTTCTTCCTGAACTTTGAGATAGAACGTTTCCGTTTCTTTGTTTCGGCTAACGGATTAAATAATTTATGGGATAATTCTCCCCGGTTTTATGCAGAAGGTTATCCGGTACGTCCCTTTTTCCTGCGCTTGGGGTTGAGTTGGGATTTCGTAAACTAAGCGATCAATATCCTCCTTGTTGAATTTCTTCCAGATTCTTAGCTTCTTCTTCGGTAAACAGACGACTTTTAATAAGAAACCGTTTTCCATAGGGAATTTCCAGTGAGAAACTAGCTCCTCTTCCATTGGTAACATCGAGTGTAAGATGCGTGTGTTTCCAGTATTCGAATTGATCCGCACTCATGTAAAAATTACATCCGTTAATTTCTCCGAGTAAAACATCCGAATTTCCAATCTTAAAATCTCCTTTTTGAAAACACATGGGACTGGAACCATCACAACAACCTCCGCTTTGATGAAAAATGAGTTCTCCGAATTCCTGTTTTAACTGATTGACAAGTTCGGTAGCCTCGGGAGTTATTGAAATACGTTTGTATTTTTTCATAATAATTGTTTATAGAAAAGGGAGGCTGAAACCAGTCTCCCTTTACATTATCATTGGTGATTAGAAAAAACCAAGCTTGTTTTTGTCGTAAGAAATAAGAAGATTTTTGTTTTGACGATAATGATTGAGCATCATTAAATGAGTTTCACGTCCGAAACCAGACTTTTTATACCCTCCGAATGGAGCGTGTGCCGGGTAAGAGTGGTAACAATTCACCCAAACTCTTCCGGCTTGTATAGCGCGGGGAACTGTATAGGCTTCATGAGCATCTCTTGTCCAAACTCCGGCTCCAAGTCCATAAAGCGTATCGTTAGCAATTTCGATAGCTTCCTCGACAGATCCGAAAGTGGTAACAGAACATACCGGTCCGAAAATTTCTTCCTGAAAAACACGCATTTTATTATGCCCTTTCAAAAGAGTAGGCTGAATGTAATATCCATTTTCAAGACCACTGTTCAGGTTAACAGGAGCTCCTCCGGTCAAAACTTCAGCGCCTTCCTGCTTTCCAATTTCAATATAATTCAGAATTTTTTCAAATTGATCCTGCGAAGCCTGTGCTCCCTGCATGGTATTCAAATCAAGAGGATTTCCTACCTGAATAGCATTAATCCGCTCAATTACCCGCTCAATAAAACGGTCATAAATACTTTCGTGGATGAGAATCCTGCTGGGACAAGTACAGATTTCTCCCTGATTAAGGGCAAACATAGATGCTCCTTCTAAACATTTATCAAAGAATTCATCGTCTGCATCCATAATAGAAGGGAAGAAGATGTTAGGAGATTTCCCCCCAAGTTCCATAGTCACCGGGATGAGATTCTCAGATGCGTACTGCATAATGAGTCGTCCGGTAGTTGTTTCACCCGTAAAAGCGACTTTATTAATACGAGGAGACTGGGCAAGCGGTTTCCCACATTCAGGACCAAAACCGTTTACTACATTCAATACACCGGGAGGAAGAAGATCTCCGATCAACTCCATCAATACCATGATAGAAACAGGAGTTTGCTCAGCGGGTTTAACGATTGTACAACACCCGGCAGCCAGCGCAGGAGCCATTTTCCATGTAGCCATAAGTAGCGGGAAGTTCCACGGAATAATTTGACCAACTACACCTACAGGTTCTTTGATATTCATAGAAACTGTCGTTGAATCAAGTTCTGATGCAGTTCCTTCTTCCGCGCGGATACACCCGGCGAAATAACGGAAGTGATCAACAACAAGTGCCAAATCCGCATTGATAGTTTCACGAATAGGTTTACCGTTGTCAACCGTTTCCACGGCAGCCAAATACTCCAGATTTTCTTCGATTCTGTCGGCAATCTTTAGTAAGATATTGCTTCTTTGCGCTACAGAAGTCTTTCCCCATGTTTTGAAAGCTTCATGAGCAGCATCCAGAGCAAGGTCAATATCTGCAGCTTTTCCTCTGGCAACTTTTGTAAATACTTTTCCATCAAGAGGGCTGATAACTTCAAAATAGCTTCCGTCAACCGGGGCAACAAACTTACCTCCGATGTAATTATCATAATGAGACTTAAAGTCCGGACGTTTTATCAAAGTAGATACTTTTTCTTTTTCTACTGATTCCATAATGTTTTGAGTTTAAAGTTCGAAAGCTAAATGTCTCCTTATTTTCTGTATTCGAATGTCAGGATTGATGCATTGAATAGCACAATAGTATCATTTTGCTTTTAGGTTTGTTTTTTTTCTGTGATGTAAGTACCTTAGGGAATATTAAATACTGATCTGTATCACAAATGTTAGAGGGTGTAAACTTAAAGGAGAAATACAAAATTTTCAGTAGTCCCATAGATGAAGTGGAACACCGGACTGCACACCATGCAGATCATGCGTTGTTAAATGTTTTTGAAACCAACCGGGAGGCATTTAAGTTTGACCTTCAATTTGACAACCCGACAGTTGTTAGTATGATTCAGGGAAAAAAAGTGATGCATCTTAAATCAAAAGATCCCTTTGACTTTTCTCCAGGTCAGACGATAATAATGCCGTCCTCTGAAATGATGTACATTGATTTTCCCGAAGCAGATATAAGTAACCCTACTCAGTGTCTGGCATTAGAAATCAGTGAAGGGTTTGTTCAGGAAACATTAATCTGGCTGAATGAACTTTTTCCCAAAACTGAGGGAGATCTTTGGAGTTGGAGTAAAGAAAGCTTTTTACTTCTCAATAACCCTTCTGTTCAGCAAAATCTGAATCGCTTGATTCGGGTAATGGTAGACAACAATTTCGGAAAACAACTCCGTGCTTGCAATACGACCAAAGAACTTATTGTTTCGCTGATGCAAACCCAGGCGCGTTACTTCTTGTTGGAAAATATAGACAAACTAAGTACGCGAAATCGGTTAGCCCATGTCATAAAATATATCCGTAATAATATTCATAAGAGTTTGTCTGTAGAAGAACTTGCAGGGCAGGCTTGTTTGTCACGGGCTCAGTTCTTTCGTGCTTTTCAGCGGGAATTAGGTGAATCTCCGGTGCATTTCATTAACCGGGAGCGTTTACAACTTGCCAAACACAAATTATTTGGAGGAGGTTTGTCAGTTTCGCAAGCTTGTTTTGATAGTGGATTTAATAGTCTGAACTACTTCTGCCGGGTATTCAGACAATTCGAAGGCATAACTCCTGTACAATGGAAGGAGCGACAAGTTAAACGTGTTCAGGAAAAATTTGGAGTAAAATAAGCAAATAGCCTTATTTGATTTTTAAATCCAACAGTTTTTCACCGTTCAGGAATCCTTCCAGATGGTCTCCGATCTGAACAGGTCCCACTCCAGCAGGAGTTCCTGTAAACAATAAATCTCCGATTTTTAATGTCATAAATTGAGAAACATAAGCAATCAGTTTGTCTATAGAAAAAATCATATCCTTCACGTGACCTGATTGAACGGCAACTCCATTTTTCAATAATTCAAAAGAAGTAGTATCGAGATCCAATTCCTGTATTGGTACAAATCGCTCTGATAAAGGAGCTGAATGTTCAAAGGACTTCGCTATTTCCCATGGAAGTCCTTTCTCTTTACATTCCTGTTGAAGATCCCGGGCCGTGAAATCAATACCTAATCCAACTTCATTATAATACTCATGTGCATATTTCTCAGAGATATTTTTCCCCAATCTCGCTATTCTCACAACGAGTTCTAATTCGTGATGAAGATCTTTTGTAAAGTCCGGGTAATAGAAAGGATTACGCTTCGGCAAAAGAGCCGTATCCGGTTTCATAAAAAAAACAGGTTTTGAAGGTAGGGGAGCGTTCATCTCTTTTGCATGATCGCTGTAATTTCTTCCAATACAAATGATCTTCATAGTCACATGATTATTTACCAAACTTAGCTTTTAGAGCCGCAATTTTCTCGTCCATGGATAAGTTATCCTGAGGTTCTTTTTTTCTTTTGACCTGAGGTTTCTGAGATGCATTTCCACTAGTTGCTCCGGATAATTTGTTCTCATCCTTTATTTTTTCCATTTCGCGTCGGAGAACTTCCTTAGTATATAGAGGGAAGTTGGCATTCAACATCCATCCATAGTATCCGGGTTCTTCCTCATTAACCTCGCGGATTGTTTTTCCCTTATGTTTCCCGAAGTTGTATATCACTTCACCGTCACTGTTAAGAGCTACTCTTCCGGCGAAATCGAGAATTTTGTTACTTCCCTGTCTGGAGAAATCAGCGAGGAATGAAATGTCCTTTTCAAGATTTTCGTATTTATCCAATTGCGCAAGGAATACGTCTTTAGTCGCTTCTATATCAGCAAGAGCTGAATGTGCATTTTCTAATTCCTTGTTGCAGTAAAACTGATAGGCTGCCGCAAGTGTACGCTGTTCCATTTTGTGAAAGATGTTTTGTACATCTACAAATTGTCTGGCTGACACATCAAAATTATTTCCTGCCCGAAGAAACTCTTCTGCGAGTACAGGAATATCAAATTTATTAGAGTTGTATCCTGCCAAGTCAGCATCCCCAATAAAAGCGGCTACTTCTTCTGCTATATCAGCAAAAGTAGGAGCATCTTTAATCATTTCGTTCGTGATCCCATGTATTTTGGAAGACTCTTCCGAAATTTCTATTTCAGGATTAACACGTTTTTCATACGTAAGAGAAGAACCATCCGGTAGCAGTTTTATTATAGCTATTTCTACAATTCTGTCGTTAGTAATATCAAGACCTGTTGTTTCCAGGTCAAAAAATGCAAGAGGTTTGTGTAATTGTATCATGATAAAATTATTCTGGCGCAAATATCGGGTTTCTTAATTGATATCCTTTCCGTGTGTAGCGCTTTTGTTTCCTAAATTTTTATCCATAAGGTAGATCAGACTGGCAATTGACGCACAACCGAGTTCCAGTTCCCGTTTGTTAACCGATTCAAAAACATCAGCTTCCGAGTGGTGAAAATCAAAATAACGTTGTGAATCTGGAACAAATCCGATCAGGGAAATCGAGGGGAAATAATCTTTTAATGGATTAATGTCCACGCCTCCGTAACCTTTTTCGAATTTATGTAATTCATAAGGGGCTAAAACCTTAGAGTAGGATTGTAGTAGTTGAAGCATAGGATGCGTTCCATCAAGTGTAAAACCGCGGGGAGCAAAGCCTCCGCGATCGCTTTCGATAGCGAGAATGTGCTCTTCTCCTGACTCTTTAGAAGATGCAGCGTAAGTTTTTCCACCCATATTTCCATTTTCTTCATTCATGAACAGAACTACCCGGAGTGTATGAATGGGTGTGTAATTAAGTTCATTCAGAATACGAAGGGCTTCTATGGAATGAACAATTCCGGCTCCGTCGTCATGTGCACCTTCTCCTAAATCCCAGGAGTCAAGATGACCACCAACTGTAATTATCTTATTCGGATAGTGTTTTCCCGTAATTTCACCAATTACATTATACGATTGTTTTGGCGGATAAGACCGACAGTCCATTTCAAAGACAAAGGATAATTTCTCATTTTTCAGATGTTCTTTCAGGTATTCAGATTCTGCGGTAGATAAAGCAGCTGAAGGAATTTTCTGAATGCCTTCTTCATACTGCATGGATCCTGTATGCGGATGATAATCAATTGACGAACCAATAGAACGGATAATGACAGCAATAGCCCCTTTTTTAGAAGCTTCAATTGCTCCGTTATTACGCATAGGGTAACAGCCTCCATAAGCATGAAAAGTAATAATCTGTTTTTCATCCATTGGTTGATTGATAAAAACAATTTTTCCTTCAAGCGCACCATCGGGGATTTTTCTTAACTCATCTGTGGTAGAAAAATAAACTATTTCACCTTCCATCTTACCGTTTGTAGCAATGGAGCCACCTAAAGCAGTAATGGATACCTTTTTTAGTTTGCCATCCGAATGTTTGATCCAGGCAGACTCTTTTGTCCCTCTTTCCCAATGTGGAACCATAACCGGTTGTAGGTAAACCGTATCAAAACTATAGGATTTTAGTTTGTTTTTACCCCAGTAAACAGCCATTTCAGCCTCAGCTGACCCGGAAAGACGGGCACCGATATCTTTACACAAACTACGGAGATCTTCATATGCTTTTCCTTCAGAAAGAGCTGTATCAAAAATACGACGAATAAAGAGAGAGTCTGTATTTTGAGCGAATGTAATAGTAGAGAAAAACAAAATGAAAACTAACCTGAACATATCGTTTACCTGAAAATTTCCCGAAAAATACTATTAATTCACTAATTAAGGAAAGGGATAGGGGATTGTGATGAAAAATATAGACCAGGAAAAAGAGAAAACAAATCTGTTAAACACACAATTTTCATTAATTTCAACGCAAAATATATAGGTTATGAGAATAGGAGTGAATGGTTTCGGGAGAATAGGGCGTTATTTCACACGTCTTTCTTTGGAACGTGAGGATATGGATGTCGTGATGGTAAATGACCTTGCGCCGATTGAAACGTTGGCACATTTACTTAAATACGATTCTGTACACGGAAAACTAAAATATGATTTTACGATACATGGAAATGAAATACACTTTTGTAACGGAAAGAAATTGAGTTTTACCTCAGAAAAAGATCCTGCACAAATTAACTGGGGGGCGAAACAAGTTGACTATGTGTTGGAGTCTACCGGATTATTTCGGAGTTCAGATAAGGCAGCTCTTCATTTAGGAGATACAGTTAAGAAAGTGGTGATAAGTGCTCCGGCTAAGGGAGACGATGTTAAGACTGTTGTTATAGGTGTTAACGATCATTTGTTAGAGGCGGAAGATACAGTTGTGTCGAATGCATCCTGTACAACAAACTCAGCAGCACCTTTGGTAGCTGTTTTAAAAGAAATATGTACTATTAAGAGTGCCTATATAACAACGGTACATTCGTATACATCGGATCAGCGTCTACATGATGCACCTCATTCTGATTTGAGAAGAGCCCGAGCCGCAGCTCAGTCGATTGTGCCTACTTCAACAGGTGCTGCGAAAGCACTAACCAGAATTTTTCCGGAATTAGATGGTTTTATGGGGGGATGTGGTATTCGTGTTCCGGTTCCTGACGGATCATTGACGGATTTAACAATAGTGGTGGATAAGGCTCCGACCGTAGCTGAAATAAATGCTGCTTTTAAAAAGGCTTCTGAAACAAACCTGAAAGGAATTCTATCTTATATAGAAGACCCGGTTGTTTCTGTTGACATTCTGGATAATCCACACAGCTGTATTTTTGATTCATTACTGACAAGTGTTATTGGAGACAATATGATTAAGGTAGTGGGGTGGTATGACAACGAGGCAGGTTATTCCAACAGATTAATTGATTTGATGACCAAGTTGAAGTAGCCCGATGAAGTGGTTGAACCTGTGTATTGGCTTTTTATTATTTGTAATCCTTCTTTTTTTGGGAGAGAATAGCCTTTTATATAGTGCGATTGGTTTAGCTGCCTGGATGGTGTACTGGTGGATTACGGAATGTGTACCTTTATATGTGACCGCTTTGCTTCCTATTTTATTGGGACCTCCTTTAGGGTTAATAGACACCAAAGAACTGGCACAGGCCTATGGTCATACCATGGTTTTTCTTTTCTTAGGAGGTTTTTTGATCGCGTTAGCTATTGAGAAGTGGAATGTTCACAGGAAGATAGCCTCTTTGATTGTTCAGCAGACCGGATCTACTCCGGCTGGAGTGCTTTTGGGCTTTATTCTGTCCACAGCCTTTTTAAGTATGTGGTTAAGTAATACCGGTACGGCAATCATGATGATGCCCATGGCTATGACTGTCGTTTCTGTTCTTCCGGAGAGTAGGTTTTCATCGCGTTTCTCGACAGCCTTATTATTAAGTATTGCTTTTGCTGCTAATATAGGTGGTACAGCAACTCTGATTGGCTCTCCTCCAAATGTTCAGATGAGTGGGATATTGGCTGATAACTTTAATATACAGGTGGATTTTTTAAGTTGGATTGTAATAGGTCTCCCTTTTTCCGTTTTACTCCTTATTGCTTTATTCTTTTACCTGAGAGCTACTTTTCTGAAAACGGATGAACATGTGGAGATTGCTTTTCGCGATAATTCACCCTGGAGTACGAATCAAAAAAGAGTTTTAATTGTTTTTTTTCTGACAGCTATACTCTGGATTGTAAAGCAATTTATTAATAAGGCATTTGATTGGTCTGTTACAGATACGCAGATTGCAATACTCGGAGGAATATTACTTTTTATTATTCCGGCTAAGGGGAAAGAGGAGAAGACGGGAGTGCTGAAATGGGAGGATACAAAAAATCTTCCCTGGGGAATTCTATTGCTTTTCGGAGGAGGACTGGCGTTGGCAAAGGCACTTTCGAATGCAGGTGTTTTATCTCTTTTTGCAGATTGGGTCAGTGAACATGGAGGAGATAGTTATTTTTGGTTGCTTTTTATTCTGGTTGTTGCGGGAGTATTTCTTACTGAACTGATGTCTAACCTGGCTTTGGTTACAATATTGATTCCTATTATAGCAGAACTTGCCATAAAAATGGATTACCCGGTTCTTGCATTATGTTTACCTGTGACTTTGTCAGCCTCTTGTGCTTTTATGCTTCCAATGGCGACTCCCCCCAATGCAATTGTTTTTTCATCCGGTAAACTCAGAGTAAGTACAATGGCAAAAGTTGGGGTAATAATGAATATTGTTTCCGTAGCTGCCGTTCTTGGAGTCGCTTATATATTGACACTAATATAATAGTAGAAGAGATGGGAATTGAAATTGAACGAAAATTCTTGGTTGATAAGAACAAACTAAGCGAAGAAATTCAAAAGAATAACTTTGATAAGGTGTTTTCAATTGCTCAGGGGTATTTGAAAAATGAAAAAGAACAAACGATTCGGGTTCGTATAAAAGGAGAAAAAGGATTTCTTACTATAAAAGGAGAACAGCAGGGAGCCATTCGTGCAGAGTATGAATATGAAATTCCTGTTGAAGATGCAGAACACTTATTATATACATGTAAGGAAGGACGTATAATAAAGAAGAGATATCTCATACCTTATAAAGGTAAATTGTGGGAGGTTGATTTCTTTGAAGAAGAAAATGAAGGGTTAGTTGTAGCAGAGATAGAATTGTCAGAAGAAAGAGAGGAGTTTGCAAAACCGAAATGGTTAGGAGATGAAATAACCAGTGATTTTCGCTATACAAATGCTGTTTTAGTGAAAAGACCGTTTAAAACATGGTAAATCCCCGTTGTTAACATCCTCTAATGTAGCCACTTGGTAAAAATAGTACAAAAAAGGTCAAAAAAGTTGTTTGAATAGTTAAAAAAGTGTGTATCTTTGCCCCCGCTTTCGGG
>NZ_BAAAFH010000006.1:0-31060 GCF_039523435.1 Wandonia haliotis | reverse complement strand
ATCCCAGCAAACATGTGTTTGCTGGGATATAATTATTGTTTATTTTAGTCTAAAACCTGTATCGGTTATTTAGGACTAGTCAAATAAATATGAAAAGGATCTGTTACTAGAAGTTCACTGCTTCAACAGAAACGATTTCGGGCACAGCTTTTTTAACGGCTTCTTCTAAGCCTGCTTTTAAGGTCATGACGCTCATATTGCAATCAGAGCAGGCGCCTAATAACTGGACTCGTACTATACCATCATCAGTTATTTCAACCAACTCCATATCACCTCCATCACTATGAAGATGAGGTCGAAGCTGCTCAATCGCTGCCTGAACCTTTTTTTCTATATCTGTTTTATTAAGTGTCATGTTATTTATTTACAACCGTTTCCACCTGAGCTACAAAGTTACGAACTAATTCTTCAAGTGGTTCTGTAATCGGACTATTTTCCTGAAAAGCGGCAGGTCTTCCGAGATCTCCGGCTTCACGTATTCCCTGGACCAAAGGTAAATGCCCTAAAAATGGAACATTCATACTTGCTGCAAGATTTTTAGCTCCGTCTCTGCCAAAGATATAATATTTGTTCTCAGGAAGCTCCTCTGGTGTAAACCAGGCCATGTTTTCAACGATTCCAACCACAGGAACTTTAATTGTTTCTAACTGAAACATATTTACACCCCGTCGGGCATCTGCCAATGCCACTTCCTGAGGAGTACTGACAATTACTGCACCATCAAGAGGGACGGTTTGTACTAAACTCAGGTGAATATCACCTGTTCCGGGAGGTAAATCAATCAGAAGATAATCCAGTTTTCCCCAATAAGCATCAGTAAACAATTGTGTCAGAGCTTTGGAAGCCATAGGTCCTCTCCATACAACAGCATTGTCCGGATCTGTGAAGAATCCAATGGAAAGAATTTGAACACCATACGCCATTACCGGGCTTATTTTTGGTGTTCCTTCCACATCAATCATTGTTGGACGCTCTCCGACTACATCAAACATGGTCGGCATAGAAGGACCATAAATATCCGCGTCAACAACACCAACCTTATAACCTGCTTTAACAAGACCTGCTGCCAGGTTAGAAGTGACCGTTGATTTTCCCACACCTCCTTTTCCGGAAGCTACTGCAATGATGTGTTTTACCTCAGGCAGTATTTTTCGCGGAACAATATGTTGTTCATCTTTGGCCAGTCCGACTACGTGGATGTCAAGCTGCAGATCATCACCAAGCACTTTAGTCAATGCAAATTTTACGGCTTCTTTCATCCGGTTTCTTGCATGAAGTGCAGGATTGGAGACTTTTACCTTCGTCTTAATGGTACGGTTTTCAATCTCTAATTCTTCTACCAGATTAAGCGTGACAATGTCTTTCTTTAAATCCGGTTCTATTACGTTGGAAAGGATTTCCAGAACTTTTTCTCTTGTAACTTCCATTTGCGTACAAATTTAGGGATATTCCGCTGTTTGGAATCATTCTTATGAAGAAAGTTTCCGGTGTGGGATAAAGATCTGGGAAACCTGCTAACTTTGTCAACGTGGCAGTAAGGATAGATAAATATGTATGGTGTGTGCGTCTGACAAAAACACGATCTCAGGCGACGGAACAGGTGAAAAAAGGAAAAATCCGTTTAAACGGAGAGGATATAAAGCCATCGCGGGAAGTAAAAGTGGGAGACAAACTTTCTTTTTCGCGAAACGGAGCTTTGTTTGAATACAAGATTCTGGCTTTACTGGATAAGCGGGTGGGAGCAAAACTGGTTCCTGAATATCTTTCTGAAGAAACAACCCCTGAAGAGTTGGAGAAATATAAGCTCTATCAGGAGTCCCAGAAAATCTATCGTGATTATGGTACAGGTAAACCTACTAAAAAAGATCGTCGGGATCTCAGCGACTTCTGGGAAGGATGGGACGATTGGGATGAGGAATAGAAAGGTATTTTCGACTACCTTTCAGTATTCTTCTCTTCTGCATGTGCTTTAAGCGCCTGATTCCATAGAATGAAATTCGAGGTTGTTTGTTCTTTAATCTTTTTTAGAATAAAACCACTGGCAATTCCTGAGAATTCTTCCCGATGTACTAATCGTACCTGTTCAGGACTAATTTCGGTGAGACGGAAGGAGTGACGACCATCAAATATTCCTTTAACCAGCAACGAACCCAACCATTCGAAATACTGGTCTTCTTCCACTTTTGTGACTATGGGGTTGAACGACATTGTTTTACTCCCTTCGGTTCTCATAACGTTTTTCAACCGTTGTCCGGTTTTGGCAATTCCGCGACATTCTATCAGTATGGGATTCCAGTTTTTATAATCTTCAAGTTGTATAATAATTTGCCAGACCTTTTGCAGAGGAGCGTTGATAATAATTTCAGTATGAATTTGTTTGTCCATGACTTGTTTATTTTTTACAAAGTTAGGACGCGTTTGACATTCCTCCATTAACAATTGTTAAGGGTTCGGATCATTTTCGCTGCTGTTCTATTCTCCTTTTGCGGATTCGACTCATCGAAACAGGTGTTATTCCTAAATACGAGGCGATAATGTGATGTGGAATCCGATGCAGAAGATCTTTATTCGATTGTTCGAATTTTGCATATCGTTCTTCCGGAGAGTCGAGGAGAAAGGAAGACAGTATTTGTTGTGCATTGATAAAGCGTTGCTCTGCAATTTTTCGGGTAATGATGTGCATTTTGGGAACCGTTTGATAGAGTTCCTGCATTTGCCGGTAGTTGATTACTAATAGCTGGCAATCTTCCAGTGTTTCGAGGTATTGAATACCGGGTTCTTGTTTGAGGAAACTATCATAACTGGAAGCGAATAAATGCTCCCGAAAGATGTATGCCGTGATTTCTTCACCGTCTTTACGATAGTATAATCGCAATAAACCTTTATTGATAAAGTAGAGTTCATGGGCAGTTTCTCCTGCTTGTGTCAGAATTGTCTTTTTGGGAACATAACGAAAGCTAAAAAGAGTTTTCATTATCTTCTTTTCAGCTTCATTGAGTTCAGAGAGGGTGTCCAGTAATTGAAAGAAATGGATGAAGTCCGAAGTCATGGGTGTACAACTTTTGTGATGAGGTTCGGATAGTCTGTAATAATGCCGTCTACATGCATAGTAATCAGAGCGCGCATGGTTGGCAGATCATTAACTGTCCAGGGAATTACTTTCATTCCTTTTTTGTGCATTTCCTTTACTTCCTGTTTATTCAGTAGCGAGTAGTGTGGGCTGTAAATGTCTGGCTGTTGGGAAAGCACTGGAAACAAGTTCCTTTTGTCTTTCAAATTTTCAACTAAAAAAGCCGTTTTAACTAGTGGTTTAGTTTTAAAAACTTCGTTCAGAATATCAGGGTCAAAGCTTTGTATTGTTGTTCTTTCTGAGATTTCAAGACGATCTATTTCTGATAAAACGATAGCTGTGAATATAGGAGGTTCCGGAACAAAAATTGTGTACCACTCGGGCATTGATTTCAGTTCAATATTGAAGTTGGGAGGAGGCCGGTTGTTCTCTTCACAATAACTGGCAACAGCATGAACGACTTCTTCTAAAACGGGCTTACTGGTAAACAGTTTTTGTTGTTGAGGAAATCGTTGATGGATTTTACTTCCGCAATCAATTGTAGCAATTTCATCAGCAGTTAAGTCATAAATTCGAATAGAGTCGCCATTATCAACGGAACAGATTTCGGATGAGAACCAGGGTTCATGAGAGACGATCACTTTTCCGTCTTTAGAAATAACAACATCCAGCTCAAGTGTAGTTACAGGAAACTCAAGAGCTTTTAGGAATCCGGCGACGGTATTTTCAGGCATCAATCCGCGTGCGCCTCTGTGTCCCTGCCAGTCGATATTTTTTGTTTCCATTACTTCTTCTTGACGCGTATCAGTCGATTCGGAAGAACAGGAAAATAGGATCAGAAAAATTCCAGAAATCAACTGTACTCTCATGAACTGAAATTTACGGATTTTTTCTATGATTTGATTTGTTGCTCCAGTCTTTTCTGTTTTTTAGAGCTGACAGAGATCAGATAGACACCTAATGCGATTAGCAGTGAACAAAATACTTTTTCCAGTGTAATATCCTGCACATAATCGGCTTTTAACCAACTCATAAAGAGCCAGGCAAATACTCCTGCAAATACGGGTTGAAGATAAATATAACTACTGGCTATAGAAGGGGAGACAATCTTTAAGGCAAAAATATTGAGCAGATAAGCCAAAAAAGTTACCGCAACGATTACAAAAGCGATTTCCCAATAAATAAAAGCCGGAATTGCAGAAAAGTCAACAAGACGTAATTCTGTCCATACAGGAGGATAAAGCATGATATATCCCAGTCCGAAAGTAAACACCAGTGTAATAACCGTAATGGGTTTGTATTTGGACATTAATGGTTTTACAAGCACAAGATACAGCGCATAGGTCAGGGAATTAATGAAAATATAGATATCCCCCAGAATAGAAGAGGTTCCCGAGCCATGCGGATTTCCGAGAAGGATAAGCCATACCGCTCCGAATGTTCCGACAATCACTCCGGTTATTTTGAGGGGCTGTATACGCTCTTTTAACAGGAAAAAAGCAAGAATGACGACCATTATCGGATTGGAAGTCATGATGATGGAAGAGTTAATAGGCGAGGTGAGGTTTAATCCGTTAAAAAAGAACAGCTGATTCAGTGAAACACCGAAGAGAGCACAAAAAGCAATCAGAATAAGATCTTTTCGATTTACCTTTTCCCAGATAAATAGACGTACGATCCATAACAACAAGGTTGCTCCGGCTACACGGATAAGAATTAAACCATTGGGTAATATGTAGTCGGGCATAATATCTTTAGCCAACACATAATTAGCACCATAGATGAGGTTCACCGTCAATAGGGCGAGGTGAGCCCATAAGTTCTCAATTGTTTTCATGTACTAAAGCGATGCCAGAAAATTACCTGCAGCCTCTACCGTTTTTTTACTGTTCCCGGCAAAAATAGTATCTTCATAAACCAAAGCAGGACGTTTCAGGAATGTATAATCCTTCAGAAGAAATTCCCGGTAATCATCATCCGTTTTCACTTTATCTTTAACGTTCCACTCTTTGTATTTCATAGCCCGTTTCGAGAAAATAGCTTCATACGATCCCGCTAACTCTTTCATTTTATCCAATTCTTCTTCCGAATACAGATCACTTTTGATATCCTGCAATGTCACTGATTCGGGAACAGACCACTCATTTAGAATTCTTTGACAAGTGGTACACGTTGATAAATGGAATATTTTTTTCATACTGTCAATGAATAAAAAAGGCTCCGTTGAAGGAGCCTTTTTGAAAATTAAAATTAATTCAAATCAGGCATCTCCCGGGTGAATGATGGGATTCCTGTTACGTCCATACCTGTAATTAACAGGTGAATGTCATGTGTTCCCTCGTAGGTCACTACTGACTCAAGGTTCGCCATGTGACGCATCATAGAATACTCGGAAGTTATTCCCATTCCACCGTGGATCTGACGAGCCTCACGGGCAATATTTAATGCGATCTCAACATTGTTTCTTTTTGCCATTGAGATCTGAGCCGAAGTTGCTTTGCCTTCGTTTCTCAATTGTCCCAGGCGCAATGTCAATAATTGAGCTTTTGTAATTTCTGTAATCATTTCAGCTAACTTCTTTTGAATTAACTGGAAGGCTCCGATAGGAACATTGAACTGTGTTCTTTCCTTTGAGTAACGAAGAGCCTGATCGTAACAATCCATAGCTGCTCCCAAAGCTCCCCACGCAATACCGAATCGAGCCGAATCAAGACAACTCAACGGAGCACCTAGTCCGCTTCTTCCCGGAAGAAGATTTTCCTTTGGTACTTTAACGTTTTCAAAGATCAACTCTCCTGTAGATGAAGCGCGAAGTGATAGTTTTCCGTGCATTTCCGGAGTTGAGAATCCTTCCATACCGCGTTCAACAACCATTCCCCAAATTCGTCCTTCTTCATTTTTCGCCCATACAACAGCGATATCAGCGAAAGGAGCATTCGAAATCCACATTTTGGCTCCGTTCAACAGGTAATGATCTCCCATATCCTTAAAGTTGGTAATCATTCCTGCCGGGTTAGAACCATGGTCAGGTTCTGTTAACCCGAAACACCCCATCATTTCTCCGCTTGCCAGTTTAGGCAAATATTTTTTCTTTTGTTCTTCCGTTCCGTATTTCCAGATTGGGTACATCACAAGAGAACTTTGAACCGAAGCTGTAGATCTCAGACCTGAGTCACAACGTTCCAGTTCCTGCATGATCAATCCGTAAGAAATCTGATCAAGACCCGGACCTCCGTATTCTTCCGGGATGTATGGTCCAAACGCACCAATCTCACCAAGACCCTTCAATAAATGAGTAGGGAAAGTCGCTTTTTCATAATGCTCATCTATAATAGGAGAAACTTCTTTTTTCACCCATGCACGAGCAGCGTCACGGATCATTTTGTGTTCTTCTGTCAACAAATCATCCATGTTGTAATAATCCGGATGCGTATATAAATCAGTTTTCATTGCTTGAATTTTGAAATTCCACGACAAAACTAATATAAATTTTTCATTGATACTTCTTACAATAGGAAGGAAGAAAGGAATTCCGGGTACAAAAATGCCTGGTTATTAAAAGGGCATATCAGGGAGCAGAAGATGCACCTGATATAATCAGGATTATACTACCTTTGCTAATACATGTTTGATATACTGACATACGACCATGATATGTGGCCTCTTTTTGAGGCGGTGAAGAGGAATGAGGGCACACAGGCAATCATTAATTACGGCATTTTCTTTGCTTTGATTCTTATCTCTGTTGCAAAATTTGTCCGTCCGGAGATTTTCTCTGCCCTGTTTCGTATTCTGATCAGAAATAATTCAATTAATCAGGTTATCCGGGAGAATTACGGAGCCGTTCATTTTTCGGACTTTCTGTTACTCATTAACTTTTGGTTGGTTACCTCTATGGGGAGCCTTTTGTTTTTTGGGGGTATTAATATACCCTTTTTTGTTCATCTGTTGTGGCCGGTAGCCGTTCAATTGTTCTTTATGATTCCCCTTGTATTGGTAGGTTTTGTGACCGGCAAAAAAAGTGTCATTCGGGAGAATGGATTTAACCTTGTTTTGCTACCACAGCTACTAGGGTTGTTGCTTTTGCCGATTGTTGTAGTGGGACACTTGAACAGCTCCCTGATTGTGCCAGCCGGATGGGCGTTTTTTGTGTGTAACGCACTGTTTATTTTGTTTATAAATATCCGGGCAATATTTTTTGGTTTACAGCAAGGTATTCCGTTGTATTATATTATTTTGTACATTTGCACCCTCGAAATTCTGCCATTGAATGTGTTTTTTGATGCGTTTATGGCAGATCGGATTTTGAATATGTTGAACCATTAAAACTAGGGAAAATTGAGTATCAAAACGATTTTGGTTTCTCAGCCCAAACCAGAGGGTGACAAATCACCGTATTTTGACCTGGCTGAAAAGTACAAGCTGAAAATTGATTTCAGACCTTTTATCCATGTGGAAGGTGTCGGAGCGCAGGAATTCAGACAACAACGTGTCAACCTCGCGGATTTTACTGCTGTTATTTTAACGAGTAAGACAGCCGTTGACCATTACTTCAGAATTGCTGAAGAAACCCGGTTTACTGTTCCTGATTCTATGAAGTATTTTTGTATTTCCGAAGCAGTAGCTTACTATCTTCAGAAGTACGTTACTTACCGAAAGAGAAAGATCTTTTTTGGAAAACAGACGATCAACGATTTGATCGATCTTTTCAAAAAACACAAGGAGGAGAAATATTTACTTCCGTGTTCGGACATTTTGCGGGAACGTATTCCGGATACACTGGATGAGCAGGGGGTGAAGTACACCCGTGCTGTTTTGTACCGGACGGTTGCTTCTGACTTGTCAGATTTGGATGATGTGAAGTATGATATGTTGGTTTTCTTTAGTCCTTCGGGAATTGAGTCTTTGTTTAAAAATTTCCCTGACTTTAAGCAAAACGAAACGAGGATAGCAGCATTTGGACCGACTACGGCAAGTGCGGTTCTAAAGCATAATCTGCGTTTGGATGTTCATGCTCCTCAACCCGAGTCTCCTTCAATGACAATGGCGATTGAAAAGTATGTAGAGGCAGCAAAGAAAAAGAAGAAATAAACGAGAATATACGTTACGTATAAAGAAATGGCGGAAGTACTACTTCCGCCATTTTTATTTAAGGTCTTGGTTTGATGATCGTTGTTGATGATCTGCTTCCGGATGATCGTGTTCCCGAAGAATTCCCTCCACTATCTCTTTGAGGTGCTGTAGTGGGAGAGGTCGTTTGGGGACGTGTAATGGTTGTTCCCGAAGGCTTTCGAATTACACCCGGAGTGGTTGAGGTTGGTGTGTCGTCCGTTCCAGAACTTTCTTCCTGTTGTGAATCCGAAGCACAATTCCCGTCAAACTGACTATTGGGAACCCATTCTCCGTATTCCGGACCATCTGTACTGGAGTTACATCCGGATTTAATCCAAACACCTTTGATACACTTTCCTGAATTTTCTCCTGTTCCGGAAAGGGTTCGGATTCTTCCGGATAGGTTGTCGAATTTCTGCGTTGTTTCATCCGAAAATTTAAGAACAACGTTAGAAATACTTTTATCACTTGAAACTGTTACGGTTTGGTGTGCATTACGGAAAGTCGCATTTACTTTTGGAAGACAATCATTTTCAATGGATGAACTGTTTGATTGACCCGAACCGTTGCTGTTTCCATTTTCATTCCCATTTGTATTCCCAGCTGTTTCACAAGGGCTTTGCGGTCTGTTGTTTCCATTCCCGCTGCGCGGAGCCGTGGTGGATTCGATACAGATTTGCCAATGTCCCATTGATCCCGGGTGATTACTGCTTACCTGTACAATCAGATTTCCTGTGAACAAATAATATCGTCCACTTTGAATGGGGTAAGGCGCACCATTAACGGTTGCATCTGCTCCACCTGCAATCGGCAAGAAATAAGCACTGCTTGCCGGACCCTGGTAGGAGAAGTTAGGATTGGACTGTAAATCATCGCGGGTAAATGTCCCCGAAGGAGTTATCAGGCAAAATTGCCAGGCAGAATTACCCGGGTTGAATCGTGGTCCGCATGGTTTGTCTGTACTACACTGTCCATTGAACGTTGTATTGGGCGTCCATGTTCCGTAACCCGGTCCGTCATTGCTGGAGTTACATCCGGACTTAATCCAAACTCCGATAATACATTTCCCTTCCTGTGTTCCGGTTCCTGCAAATGTTCCCGTATTTCCGGAAAGGTTATCAAATTTTTGTGTGGTATTGTCATGGAACTTTAAAACTACATTAGAAAGCTCTTTTGTGCTGGACACTTGTACAGATACATGATTTGCTGCGAACACAGCTCCTGTTTGCGGCATACAGTTTCCGGTGTTATCCTCTCTTTTCTGACGAATGATTCGGGAGGACTGATCTGTGCCCGCTTCATTACTTGCTACAAAACGCACTTCATATACAGGATGTGTATTGTCAAAAGTCAATGGAAGCGTAAAGTTGAGCTGCCCACCGGACAAAGAAGGATTGTATTGAGCGAAATCCACATTATTGACATAACATTGTACCTGATTCAATGACGAGATATTCGTTATGTAACCGGTAACAGTGTATTGTGTTCCGGTAATAATATGTGGAGTAGCCACCGGATTAGTAAATGTGATAACGGGGGGTTGTATAATAACCGGCTCCGAATAGACAACTGTTTTCGTATCGGAACTACTTCCTGCCGTATTTGTAGCATTTACCACGATGACATTAGCACCTTCCACCCAGTTTTGTGAGAAACTTACCCGATTCAGAGAAGCGTTATAAGCAAAATTACGTGGAGCACCGTTGACAGTGACAGTTATTTGTGAAGAGTTGCTTACATTTTCAACCGTAGCAACAACTGTCATTGACGGGGTTGTTGTGTGATGTGGATTTTCTTCCGGAATTGTGATGTCAACGGAAGGAGGGAGTACCGTAACAGGTTTCTTATAAATAACCTGGTATGTTTCAACATCCTTGCCACACTCGTTTGTTGCGGTGACCTGAATGGTATTATTTCCTTCCGCAAGTGTAATTGTAGAGCTGAAAACCTCCGTCAGTGTATTCAGGTTGAAATTAACCGGAGTACCATTGTGATTAACAACAATTTGTCGGGGAGAACTTATGTTTTCTACATTTCCACTAATGTTAAACGTCGGAGAGCTGGTAACATTTCCTGCCGGGATATTGCTGGTTAAATTCCAAACCGGTGGTGTACAGCGTACATACTCGATGTTCCAGAATACACTGGCTGCACCACATTTGTTTTCTGCAATAACACGTATCGTATTGTTTCCTTCTGATAAAGATACCGTTGCAGTTACAAGGTGACGTGCAGGGTCATAGATGAACGCCTGACTTTCCTGTCCGTTGATGTTTAGTGAGATCTGTCCGCTTTCCGTAATATTCAGGAGAGAGGCTGTTATGCTGATTTGTCCTTCCTGAATCTGTGCAGTGGTATTTACCGGATTTACCCTACTTGCCTCGGGAACAAAACAAGGTTCCTGAACTGGTGTGTATTTTATACTAGTGGAAATTCTGGAAGAACCACATCGGTTTGTTGCCAGTATTTCAATGTTGTTCATCCCTTCGGTTAGTGTGAAGGTTCCTGTCAGTTGCCCGGTTGTAGCAGCAAAATTTAGATTGTTTTGCGGTAGTCCGTTTAAGAGAACCGTGATATCATTAACGGAGGAAACTCCTGTCACTTGTGCGGCAAAACGTACCGATTGATTCTCACTCGTACTATTCTGCTGCGGTTGATTCATTGTGATCACCGGTTTATTACACGGAGTTACTTCCCGTTTGTAAATAACGGTCGCTGTTTCAGTATCGCTTCCCGCTTCATTGGTCCCTGTTACTTCAAATATATTGTTTCCGGGAACCAGGTTGGTGGTGAAGAATACTTGTTTGGATATACTTGTAAATGTGTACAGATCAGGAGTAATGATAACTCCATTATGACGGATGCGAATTTGTCCTTTATTAGCAACGTTCAGAACGGTTGCCTGCATATTGTATGCTTGTTGTGTAACTGTCTGTGGTGAAGAAGCCGGGTTGACGAAAGTAACCACAGGCGGTTGTTGTTGGATAATACGTTTGTAGACAATCGTTTGTACGTCTTCAGCATATCCGGAAGTAGTAGACGCCACAACTTTTACAAGGTTGGAACCTATATTCAGGGGAGCGTTAAAACTTACCTGATGTGTATTTCCGTCATAGAAGAAAGAAGTCAGTTGTGTCGCGTTGACAAAGACTGAAATTTCTTGTTGAGAATTTGCATTTAACACGGTAGCCTGTACCTGTGCTGTAGGTGCGCTTGTTTCAGCAGGGTTTCCAACGGGGAATGTGATGTCCACAACAGGTGGTTTAACCGGGTTATACTGGCGATAGATGATAGTTGTTGACTTTTCATCGATTCCGGCCGAATTGGTTCCCCGAACAGTAACGGTATTGGCTCCATTTACCAGTCCTGTTTGAAGAAAGACTTCCTGGGATGAATTACTGTAAGTAAAATTCGTTGTGGGAATACTGTTTACCCAAACGCTGATTTGTTGCTGACTGGTTACATTTTGTACGCGTGCCCGGACTCCGTAATTCGAAATAGTAACCGTTTTCGGGTTTTCGAACGGATCGAGGAAAGTTACGATCGGAGGATACTCAACAACAGCTTTTCTGTATATAATAGTTGTTGATTTTTCAGCAGTTCCTGCTTCGTTACTCCCCTTTATCTGAATAATGTTAGCTCCTTCAATCAGCTCTGTAGTAAACGAAACCATATTATTGGCAGTGTTGTACTCAAATTGGTGTTGCCCTAACGATCTGCCGTTAACCAGTACGGAAATATTGGCTTTCTGTTCGACATAAAGAACGGTTGCCAGTATAGAAGCTCTTTGTTGGTCAACAGTAATGGGTGAACTGGCAGGATTGATGAAGTTAACTACCGGAGGTTGTCTCAAACGAGGCCGTTTCCGGATGATAATTGTTTGCTTACTGTCTGTTCCTGCCTGATTGGTTCCTGTCAGAACAACGCTATTGTTTCCTTCAACAAGAGACAGTTGAGCTGTTACAGCTTTTGATGTAGGGTTGAACGTAAATGTACTGATAGTGGTGCCGTTCAGAGAAAGCGTTATCTGGTTTTTGGTATCCACATTCAAAACCTGAGCAGCAAGAGGGAAAACAGTAAGTTCTGTTTCGTACGGACTTTGCGGAGGGTTTTGATAACTAACAATAGGAGGTGTTATCTGCGGAGTTTCAAGAATAAGAATTCTATTATCTTCCGCACTCCCGCATGCGTTGGTAGCAAGCACTTCCAGGATATTCTGACCAGGTGAAAGCACTACATTACTCTGAAAACGATCTGTTGCCGGATCATACGTAAAGTTCGTGTTGTACTGACCGTTGATTTTAAAAGCTACCTGATGAGCACCTTCTATGTGGGTTACTGTTGCTCTGAAAAGAAAGGATTGATTCTGTACGGAGTAGTTTGTCCGTGCCGGATCTGTGATAGCTACAGTTGGTGTCAGGCAATTTCCGCCGGGCGTAGTTGGCGTCAGATTATCTACTGGTGTTTCTGTCGTTTGTTCATTTTCTTCTTCGGGGAGTTTTTTCTTTCCTTTTCTCAGGTTAAACTTGAGATAAATTCCGGTGTAGTGATAAATATCATTTGATCCGCTGGGGTTTCCTGAATTGTCATAATTCTTTCCGTCCCACAGATCCGTTCTGGTAAATGTAGTTTTATGCTCTACACCAACCTGAAATCGAGGTCCGACCTGATACCCGATTCCCAATCCTACACTGGGCATCCAGGAAACGTTATATCCTGTCTTGGTACTTCCGTCAAGTGGTGTGTCATACGTTGCATCCTGAAGATTATTGATAACAGTATTTGAATAATCACCATTCAACGATGTATAGTCATACATATAGGCTGTGGAATCGGTGTTATTCAGTACATTGGAATAGGTTTGCCACCAGTTCAGTCCGATTCCTCCAAAAAGGTAGAGATCAAGTCCTGTACGTTCGCGCAGACGATTCGCGTGAATAGCCAGTTCGAGTGCTATTCTGTGCTGGTCGGTTTGGAAATTACGCACAATAGTAGCTGTGTCAGGCTTGTAGTAATTTACCTGCGGATAGGTAGAACCACTTAGCGAAGCATCATTTGGAGATACCATCGACAGCTCGTTGTCCTGACCAATCCAGAATCCACGAAGGTAGCGCAACCGGACATCAAAACTGACGGGAGTTCCGTAGTTATAATTGAAAGATCGACCGACCATAAAACCCCAACCCAATTGGGTTTTGTTTTTCACATCAGATGTGTGCCAGATTGCCCCGGCATTTAGTCCGATAAACCATTTGGAATCGGTTTCATACTCCGTAAAAACGCGTTGAGCAGATAAAGTGTTTAGCACAAAGACAGCTAAAAACAGTGCGTAAATTTTTTTCATACGTAGTTTTTTTGAACAAACCTGTTAATACATTTTTCATGCCAATTTTGTTCATTACCATGCAAATGTATGGATAACTGAATGGAAATTTATAGTTTTACATACCATTTTAGTGATGAAATACGTAATTTTCTGCATATCTGTTTTCTTTCTGATCTCTTCTGTTTATACGCAGGAGGATTATAACCAATGTAATAATGCAGATACGCTTTGTCCGCAGGAAACCGTTCGTGTCAATAACTATAATGCGAATATTACTTTTTGCCCTTCTTGCGAAGATGATTTTACCACTTGCTTTACGCCACTGAATACCATTTGGTTTGTTTTCAGAACGAATGCAATGGGGGGAGACGTAACCGTTTCCGGAACAAATCTTCTTTTTGATAATACCGTTAATAACACCAACAATTCGTTGAGTATTGCAGTACTTGAAACTTCTGTTCCGTGTAATTCTGCCGGTTATGTGCAGTTGGGCTGTTTAACGGATCAGAACGGCGCGTTTAATCTTCCGGTAACGGGGCTTGCACCTGATTCGGAGTATTACATTGTTTTAACGGGTACAATGGTTGGTGCAGGCGCTGTTGATCCCAGTCAGTTTGAACTTGATTTGCGGGTCGCAGGACCGGGAGTGAATCGTCCGGCTTCTTCGATTGCTTTGGTTGCCTCCAACACTATATTTTGCAAGGGACAAACCGTTAATCTGAGTGTAGATACTACACTATGCCCCGAACCCGCTTCGGTAAACTGGTATCGGAATGGTGTGTTCTGGTTTACTTCCGTCGGGACAGAAATAATTACAGCAGAGATAGAAGATGATGATATCATTCGTGCGGAAACAGCCTGTTATGAAGATTGCCCGGTAGCGGTAACGAGTGGAGACATCCAGTTCACAGTATTGGAATTTATTATAGACGCCGGACAGGATCTGGATATATATGCCGGAGAGTCTGTACAACTGGATGGGTATACGGATGGGGCAAATTTTTATTGGGAACCGGCAATCTGGCTCAGCGCAACAGATGTTCTGGACCCGATTGCTTTTCCGGAACAAACGACCACATTTTTTCTTACTGCCACTAATGGAGTTTGTGAATTAACAGACGAAATGGTCATAACGGTTACAAGTGATCTTCTAATTCCGGATGTTTTTTCTCCGAATGGAGACGGAATTAATGACACCTGGGAAATCAAAGGTGCCTCCCGTTATCCGAATATGCGAATAGAGGTGTATGACAAATGGGGACAAAGGGTTTTTGAAAGTGTCAGTTACAACGAAGAAAAATTCTGGGATGGAACATTCAACGGCAAGTTGTTGCGTACATCGACTTATTACTATGTGGTCTCACTAAATGAGCAGGGGCCAAATGATACGGTATATAAAGGGGCAGTGACAATTGTACGATGAGACGATTTTTAACCATACAACTAGTAATTTTTCTTTTGTTTACTGTTCGGGTATCCGGTCAGCAGATGCCTCAGTATTCTCAATTGCCCTTTCATCAGTTTTCACTCAATCCTGCCTTAGCAGGAATAAATACGTGTGTGGATATGCGTATTTTATACCGGCAGCAATGGATTGGTGTTCCACAAGCTCCGTCAGGAGGTTTTTTCACCTTGTCAGCGCGTGTAGGAGGAAAAAAGAGAAAGTACATGGGGGCTTACCATGGGGTCGGACTCAAATTCGAACGCGAAGCATTCGGACCGTTTGCTCATAATCGCTTACAGTTTGCCTATGCTTTACATATTCCGTTAAAAAAAGAGCTTACCCTTTCGATGGGAGCTTATGCGGGAATTGATAATATGACTTTTGATGCTTCGCGTGTGACTTCAATCGATCCGGATCCTGCAGTGCAGACCTCTTCTTTTTCTTTTTTAGGACCGGATGCTTCGTTCGGAACCTGGTTAACAGGAAAGCATTTTTTTGTTGGGGCTACCCTGCAGAATTTAATCCCTTTGGATTACCCGATTGGTTATGAGGCATCCAAGAGGATTCATTTTTATCTCAACGGGGGGGGGCAGATAAAACTGAATGATGCCGGACTAAGTCTTTTACCTGTAGCTACTTTTCGCTTTCCACCTACCGGACCTATTGGGATAGATTTTCATGCCCTTCTTGATTTTCGGAATACGTTTACATTCGGAGTCGGATACCGAAAACAGGAATCGGTTTTGTTTCTGGCGCGGGTTAAGTTCTTAGGTTATTTTACGGTTGCGTACTCGTTTGATCTCATTACGAACAAATTAAAGGGAGGAATGGGGCATACGCACGAATTGTCGATCGGAATTACTACCTGCAAAAAGAAAAGCACACAATCTGACGTTTGCCCGGTGTTTGAGTAGAGTTGTTAAAGCCGGGTTGTGTATAAGAAAGGTTTCACCTCTTCCCGGAGAGCCTTTAATTCATGTTACTTTGTAAAAAAGTCAAGATCATGAAAAGAAATTTGGGGTTACTACTGGTGGGGATGCCGCTTTTCTTTGCTTGCGTTCCTTCAAAAAAGTATAACGAATTGTTGGAGAAAGAACGCGTTTGTGCTGAGGAGCTGGCGAAGTATAAGTCGATGGCAATAGAGAATGAGGCGAAGTATAAAGATCTGGAGGCTGTGTCCGAAAATCTGAAGAAAGATATTAGCGCATTGAAAAGTGATACGACTGAGTTGGGTCAGAAATTCAGATCGTTGCAGGCAGAATATGATAAGGCAACTGAACTGAATATTATTCTGGAGAAGAAGTTTGATGAGAACCGGTCGCTCAGTGCGGCGCAAACGGCTCGCTTGCAGGCTGAACTGGAATCAAAAGCATTGGAAGTGCAGCGAAAAGAAGACGCACTGCGGGAGCTTGAAGCCGAATTAATTGAAAAGCAAAGATTACTGGCGCAACGTGAAGCAAGAGTGAACGAGCTGGAAGAATTAATTGCAAAAAAGGACTCAGCAGTAAAAGCATTAAAAGAGCGTGTTGCAAAAGCACTACTAGGGTTTGAAGGAAAAGGTCTTACTGTGGAGGAAAGAAATGGTAAGGTATATGTGAGTCTTGAGGCCAAGCTGTTATTTGCTTCCGGTTCAACGCGTGTCGAGTCGGAAGGGAAACGGGCACTGGTTGATCTGGCAAAAGTGTTGGAAACAACAGAAGATATTGAAATTGTCGTAGAAGGTCATACAGATACCGATCGTTTGGCAAGTTCAAGCCATCCGAAGAATAATTGGGAACTCTCTGTTCTTCGTTCCACTTCGGTAATTGATATTATTTTGAATAATTCATCCGTAAAACCAGAGATTTTAACTGCTGCGGGTCGTTCAGAATACCACCCTGTGGATGAGAGTGACAAGGCAAAAAATCGTCGGATTGAAATTATTATAGCGCCGAATCTTGATCAACTGTTTGAAATTCTGAACAGTGACGAGTAATTAGAAAAAGCAAATCACAAAAAAGGGCGGTTATTATTTAACCGCCCTTTTTTAGTTTCTTTATCCCGATTGTATAATCTCTTATTTGAGCTGATTCGGGTTATTCGCTGCCTCGGCATTAAATTTCGCCTGGTAACGCAACCAGTAGAAAAGTCCGAAAAAACCAAGAGCGATAACTGCATAATTAAAAGAGTTACCGATAACGTCAAAAATTTGCAACGTCCACTGTAACAAGTCAGCAATTCCGTTGAATACTACAGATGAATTCATAACCTAAAATATTTGCTCCAAATGTAATGAATAATTTCTTTTCTGTGATGTATATTCGCAGAAATGATACGACTTTTTAAATCGAACCAGCCATTGGCTGTTTTATTGTTTCCGGTATTGGCAATGGTGATGAGTGGTGTTTTTCTCATGTACCAGGAGATTCCGCAAGAACTGGATCTGGGCGTGTGGGGGAATTATCCTTCTCCGGATATCATTTGGCTTACGGTCATTTCTGCAGTTATCGTATCTTTCAATGCTTATCTTATTAACAATACATTTAACTCGAATGATTTTCTTGAACGGAACACCTATGTTGTGGGGTTCATTTATATTGTCGGATGTTTTACGATCAGTATTGTCGATAACCCGGGAGTGCTTCTTTTCCACTTTTTTGACATTCTGAGTATTCGCCAATTATTTTTTGTTCGCCAAAATGATGACGCCAAAAGGGCAATATTCAACGGAGCATTATTGCTTGGTATCGGGCTGAGTTTCTTCCCGCATGCTTTTCCTCTCTTGCTTTTCCCTTTCTTTACTCTGATAGTTATTCGTCCGTTCGTATGGAGGGAGTATGCCCTGATTTTTTTGGCATACGTGGGGGTGTTGGCCTATATTATCACTTACGAACACTACTATCCTTCAGGGAACTTTATTCATCATTTTTGGGAACAAAACTCAGGCTTCTCCTGGTCGCTTATCAGTCTTATTCAGTTTTCTGCCTGGGTTTTACTCTTGTTAGTTTCCTTTTTCGTGATTAACAAGAAGATCATCAGGAGTGGTTTGCGATTCAAGCGTTTAATTACATTGTCCTGGATTTCTGTTTTGCTATTAATCTTTTCCGAGTTTATCCATTTTCTGAATATTAAAGAATATGTAATGATCAGTCAGGTAGGTACTACTTTCCTGGTTGCGACCGGAATTTCATTGGCTCGTGTTCCTGCTGTTTATAACATTTTACTGTATTTTTTACTCCTGTTTGCAATTTACATACAGGTAGGTTTGAAATTCTTCTGAAAGAATTGACTATTTTTGCAGGGAATTATTCCTTTTCATGACGAAAAGGGAGTTAGTAAACAGGGTATTGCCCTTTAAATGAGATAAAAGATGAAATTTGGTGTTGTAACTTTCCCCGGATCAAATTGTGATGAAGACATGGTATATGTACTTGAGACGAAGCTTGGACAAAAAGTAGAGCGTCTCTGGCATAAAGATACTGATCTGAAAGGAGTTGATTTTGTTGTTCTTCCGGGAGGTTTCAGCTACGGTGACTATTTGCGTTCCGGAGCCATTGCACGTTTTTCCCCTATTATGACTGAAGTGATCAAACACGCAGAAAAAGGCGGATATGTGATGGGGATTTGTAACGGTTTCCAGATTCTTTGCGAATCGGGGTTGTTGGAAGGCGCATTGTTACACAATAACAGCCAGAAATTCATTTGTAAAAATGTTTTATTAAAGCCAGTTTCCGAATCGGCACCAATTACCAAAGGATTAGAGGACAAGGCATACAAAATTCCTATCGCACACGGAGAAGGACGATTCTTCGCACCGGATGAAATGTTGAAAAGCATCTGGGATAACGATCAGGTTTTGTTTCAGTATGTGAACGAAGAACTTGCTGTTACTCCTGAATCGAATCCTAATGGGGCGTTGGATAATATTGCCGGAATTACCAATAAAGGAAAAAATGTGTTCGGAATGATGCCGCACCCTGAGCGTGCTGCTGATTCTGAATTGTCGAATACAGACGGAAAGCTGATTTTTGATTCGCTTCTTAAGTTCTGTTAATCCTCAACGGTTTTCTCTTCTGAGGAGTCTTCTGTTTCCTGTTTATCCGGGTTTTCTTCTTTTGGAGTAGAGAACTCAAGAGTTACTCTGTTTTCCCAGTTGGCGCGAAGCGTAATCGGATCTCTGAACCACAGGCAGTTTTCAGGCTGAATTTTATCTTTATACGATCCGGTGTCCCACTGACCGTTGCGGTTGTCGTCCCGTACAAACTGGACAATATAATTCCCGGGTTCCAGATATGAAAACGTATAGAGTGTGTCTTCCGGAGTATACACCGTTTCCTCGGCAATGAGGTTTTTATCGTTGAACAGGCGCAATACCATAGGGCGATCAGGGCGATCTTTCAATACAAGTTCAAGAACCGAATAGTTTTTTTCTTCTTTGCGTTGGAAACGTACGACGACAGTATCCTCCAATTTTCGATCATAGAAATCAGTTGCAAATTCCGGTAGCCATGTTATTTCGTAAGGTTCTCCGGGAGTGAAATCTCCTTCTATAACCAGAGTAGATGGTTCCTGAAAAGTGCTTTTGACATGTACACGGTTTGTGTCCTTATCTACCACAGAGAGTAAACTGGTATCAAAATCTTGCAGAGGCACTGTTGAAATGAGTTGTAGGGTATCAAAAATTCCCAACCGGTTTTCGCGGGCCAGATTTGTCTTTAGCGTGAAAGGCTCTGAAAAAGAAGATTTCTTTAGAAACAATCGTGCACTGAGACTGGTGTCCGGCCAGTTGATGTCAACGCTGTACGAATTGAGTTCTTCCGCTTTGATCCAGAGGTAAACCGAATCTGTTTTTTCCGTTTCCTGTAAAAGAAAATCAATAGGAACCGAATCCTTTTTTACAACAAAATCCGCATCGGTAAATTCCCGGGTAGCTGTTAACAGAATTCTTCCGGGGGCTGTGATCTCTTTTGTTAAGAGGCGCAAGCGTTTCTCAAATGTCGGGAAGATGAAGAGGGTATCTGTATTTGCCGTAGTATCGATTTGTATAGTGTGCGAAAGAAAAGCGACCGGGTCGGCTTTTCCGGGGCGAAGAGTGGCCGTTGAACCACTAAAAGCAAACACTTCAAATTCTCCCTCTGCGAGGTACGAAAATTTAGCAATCCCCTGTTGATCTGTCTGGGAAAAGTATTTCGGTTTATGCAAGTATGGATCTAAGGTATCCGAAGGGGTGTAAAGACCAACCAGAACTTCTGACACAGGTACTCCCTGTTCGGCATCAATAACAACGGTGGAATAGGTGAGTGAGTCGATAACAGGTCCTGTTGCGAATACATAGTTCATGATGCTGTCATTTCCCTCACTGTAATCCTGTATGGCACGGTTGAAGTAAAAGGAATATGTTGTATTCGAATCGAGGTGGGATTTAGATAGATCAATAATCAGGTCTTTCCCTTTGATTTTATATTCGGGTCGGGGTTTGATTTCCGGTACAACAACAATATTTGCAGTGGGATTATTCAGACGGATAAATTCCGTAAAGGGAATCCGTATTTTTTCGGGTACTGTATTTACAGATGCATGGGGAGGAGTAATGCCTGCACTGTCAGGTACGGGTGCAGCCATGTCTCTTGGTCCTCCTTCCAACGGAACCATTTGTGCACAACCGGCAAAAAACAAAATCAGTAAGACGGGTACTAAAAAACGAATCAATCCCATTTGCGTTCTGCCAACCGGCAAATTTTACTTAGTTCACGAACATCTATGGCATCAAATTCATTGAGTCTTTCGCTGTCAATATCAAGAACACCCACTACCTGTGCGTTCTTGAAAAGTGGAAGTACGATTTCCGATCGGGAAAGGGAGCTACAGGCAATATGTCCCGGAAACGCATCTACATCCGGAACGACCTGTACAGCGGCAGTTTCCCAACAAGTTCCACAAACTCCTTTCCCTTTTGCAATACGCGTACAGGCAACGGTTCCCTGAAAAGGTCCGAGAACCAGTTCGTTTTCTTGTACACGGTAGAAGCCTACCCAAAGAAAACCGAACATTTCTTTTAGTGCTGCTGAAATGTTTGCGAGGTTGGCAATTGTATTCTTTTCGCCTTCGAGTAATGCCTCCAGTTGCGGGTATAGAGAATCATAGCGTTGCTGTTTGGTTCCCTCTACGATATCTAAATCTTCTGCCATGTTTCAAAAATAATGCTTTATCCCGTGAAGATAGCGAAAAAAGCGATTGTATATTTCAGACAAAAAGAGCCGAAGCGATATAATCAGCCTTTAATTTACCCTGTTGGGTTAACCGTATTGTATTTCCGGACAGCTGTAGATCTCCTGCTTGTATAAAATGTTCCATTTCGGTGCGAAAGGCATCTGTCAGTGGAAGCGTATCAGAAAGCTGTTGCAAATCCACTCCCCAGATTGTTCGCAGCCCGGTGAGCAATAATTCGTTAAAACGGTTTTCGGGAGAAAGGTGTTCTTTTTCCGGTGTATGTTTCCCTGATTGTACAGATTGTATATAACGCGTATTATTTGCTGGGTTCCAGAACCTGTTTTCTCCGTCATAACTGTGCGCTGACGGACCAATTCCGAGGTATTTCCTGTTCTTCCAGTAATTGGAGTTGTGTTTGGCATATTGTCCGGGAAGGCAAAAATTGGAAATTTCGTAGTGCTCGTATCCTTTTTCCCGCAGGGTTTGGATAAGAAGCTCAAACTGTTCGGCTTGGGTGTCCTCATCCGGGACATGGATTTTATTAGTTCCTACGAGGTGGTGCAGCGTTGTTTTCGGTTCTACGGTCAGACAATAAGCCGATATGTGGGGAACGTTCAGATCTGTTAGTTTGTAAATATGCTCCTTCCATTCCGTTTGAGATAGATCAGGAAGTCCGTACATCAAATCTACAGTGAGGTTGGTGAAACCAAATTTCTGTGCTTTGCGAATGGCGGATTCTCCTTCTTCTACAGAATGTGCCCGGTTCATCCATTGCAGGTCTTGTTCCCGGAATGACTGCAGCCCTATACTCAGTCGGTTGATACCTGCTTTTTTCCAGCCCGTCAGATTTTCTTCCGTGATGTCGTCCGGGTTGGCTTCCAGTGTAATTTCTTCAACGGTCTCGGTCGAGTTATTCTGATGAACAGCAGTAAGAATGGTTTCCAGTTCTTCTGGTGTCAACAAACTGGGTGTTCCTCCTCCGAAGTAGATCGTTGTTAATGGTTCTCCAGAGAAGAAAGCGGGGCTTCGCATCTGAATTTCATTGCAAAGTGCTGCGATCATTTCCTTCCTGTACGATTCAAAAGTCGTGGAGAAATGAAAGTCACAATAGGTGCATTTCTTTTTACAGAAAGGTATGTGGATATAGATGCCTGCCATCTTATGATTATTTTAACAAAAATAAATTTTATTCGTTGAACAACTTTTGTAATTTGCCTCCAAATTATAAGAGTATGAAGTACAGAAATAAACAAGAGCAGGTCAATCATGAGCTGGAGCAATTTCTGACTACACTCAGAAGTTTAATACCCCGGTATTCGGAACTGGTAGGAAAGCAAGAGTTGAGTGAGGAGGAGCTGACGGAATTAGGAGAGCTGGAATACTTTCTGATTGAGGTGAATGCACGGATCTCGGATCTGAAAATGGTTTTGGATCACGACCTTTTTGGTCTTTCACTGGATCGGTATTATCAATTGAAAGAGAAAGCCCGAAACGGTGATGTATCTGCCAAACTTAAGATGGACAGAATGCGTGAAACGTTTAACGAGTCTTTCAGAATGAAATCAGTAATTCACTGGAATTAATCATTAAAGACTTCTTCAAGCACTTCGACCGATTTCGGGAAGTGAAATCCGTTGATGTGTATAGCGTAATACCTGAGCATCAGACGCAACAACCTGTTTCTGATTTTTCCATTTAAACTGTATTGTAATACGATGTCTTTAGGGGCTGAAAAAAACCGGGATACTATCCGGATGTGTTCACCTGTTTCATAATTTCCTGATGTACTTTCCGCCCTGTCTGCGATGATCCCCTCGTCCGGGTAGAAAAAACCGGCATCTGATGAATTGACCTGTGGCTCTATACCAATCCACTTTGTGAGTTCTGTTGTAAACCAAAGCGGGTAATTCGCTTCAAATGGAGCTAAATCCAACTCGTGAATTTCTGCAGCCAGAAAAAGAAAAAAATCTTCTTCCTGTTCACTTTCCTGTTTTGTTACATTATACAATAACTCAGCCAGATAAAATGCTGTCGCTGATTTGTAGGGGTGACTGTGAATCGACGTGAAAACAAACTCGGGAGAAGCAGCGGAAATTTTAGCCAAATCCGAACCGGGTCGTTCATAAAATTCGATTTCCAGTAAGGTAAGGGGCTGGAGTATATTCCCGTGTTTTTTTTTCCCTCCCTGAAAGATAAATGTACGAAGTCCGGATTGTCTGCACAGAAGTGTCAGAATAAGACTGGTCTCCGAGTAATTGATTTTACGCAGAAGAATTGCCTGGTCTTTGGTCTTCATAATCAGTTAATGAAAACGACTTTTCCTACTTTTCTTCCTTTTCCGGATGGATCCGCGGTCCAGATCAGATATACTCCCGATTTGGCACGTTCGCCCTGCAAGGTTTTCCCGTTCCAGGTAGCTGTTCCTCCGTTGGATTGCGTCTGATAGACCAGATTCCCTCCCGAATCGGTTACTTTTACATCCGAGTTGTAGGCAAGTCCCTGAATGGTAACCGGTCCTGTAAAATCAGGTCGTACAGGATTGGGGAACACTTTTACCGAATTAAATTCAGGATCACCTTCCGAGGCATCACTCCTAAAGGAAACCAATCCCTTATCGGTGGCAAAAAAGACTTCACCGGTATTTTGGTCAATCGCGATATCCAGAATATTGTTTGAGATCAACGGGCTGTTTTCTGCTGTGAAGCGGTAAATCTCTTCTCTTCCGTCCGGAGAAAGGAGGAATACGCCCGAAGCTTCGGTTCCGATCCATTTTCGGTTTCCTCCGTCAATAACGATTTTGGTAATAACGCTTTCTCCCAATAGAATTTCAACAAATTCATCCACCTGAATGAGGATCTGTTGGGCATCGTATTGACCCGCAGTTGCTTCCGTGATATTATCGGCACTGTAAAGAATCGCCAATCCTGCTTCGGTTCCGAACCAGATATCGTTGTTATAATCCACACAAATGGAGCGGACAATATTGGAAGGAAGATTACCTAAACCTTCTCCCATTGTCAGTCGCTTAAAGGAATCGTCTGATGGATCTTCTATCGTTCCGTTATCATTGAATGCAACAACTCCGGATCCGGAGGCAGCCACCCATTTTATACCATTGAAGTCAATTGCCAGATCGGTAATTGCTTTGGATTTCATCGGTGCACCGAGATCAAACTCGTACCACGCGTTGTCTTTTGTTTTTACCTTCAGGGGAAGGTTCGAATACGACTGAGCGATCCATAAATTGGAGCTGTTATCAAAAAATACTTCAGGTACGGCATACATGTTATTTCCCAATGTCGTCAGTTCAAGCAGAGAATTATTTTCGTCAAACCATTCGGCAATATTTTGTCCGTCCGTCACTTCAAACAGACCCCGTCCGGATTGTGTCCCGAAAACAACGTGATCAATATTATTCGGATCTACGGAAACACTTAAAATGTCCCAGGTGTTGACGGCCATTTCCGGTTGGTTCATCAAGTTGATACCGACCCACTCTTCGTCTTCGAAAAGGTAGACTCCTGCGGTGTTGTAGGTTGCCTGATTTCCGGATAATCCTCCTCCTGCGACGGCAAGTTTGCCTCCTTCCCAGGTTAATCGGTAATAACTGTTGCTGGAAGGTCCCGGAACACGTATTTTTTCATGACTGAACGAGTTTCTGGCCTTCACCAGTCCGTTGTTGTTGTCAGCGATGTAATAATCTTCCCCTGGTTTTACCGCGTTGTTGGGATAGGCATACTCGCCTTCGCTGTATTGAAAGACAATATCTACCTGATTAAAATCGGCATCCAGTTCGTACAGTGTTCCTTCCGTGCTGATCAGGAGGTTTTCGCCTGAAAGTGATACGGATTTAATTTCCTTGTCTAAAAGCGCGTTGAACGGAGAAAATATACTGCCTTCCTGGATAAACAACGTATCCTCGAAATTGGTATCACTGTCAAATTGCAATAACAACCGACCGTTTTTATTCAGCAAACTGTGATAGCTACCCCCTGAGGCGGTAGGAATAAGTGTGTAATCATTCCACTGGGTATAATCGGCGAGGGCGATGTTATTTTTATTTCCGTACCGCACACGGTCTCCGGCCAGTGCAAAGATGGTGTCTCCCTTAAAGGCAACATCCATGATTGCTGTAGTGGTGGGAAAAGGGAAATAGGTGTCCCGAACTTCCTGCTTCACAGGGTCAAATTTGATAATTCCCACACCTGTAGCTGCATAAACAAAGCCATCCGAAGAGGTAAATGTATTGTATCGTTTGTTCCCGGATATGTTTGCCAAAAGAAGCGCCGGAATATTGTAAACCGTATTGTTTTTGATTAAATCAAGATTCCCGTTGGCGTAACCGATGAATAACGTCTGGCTTGTTGCGTCATAATGTACTGTGGATAAGTCAATATCAGAAAGGTTGTTTGCTGCGGTCCACAAGTATTTTTCAGCTCCGTCAATTTCGCGTTCCAGAAGCCCGTTTTCCAGTGCGGCGTAAACATGCGTAGAAGAAGCGGTGATATCAATTGCTTTTCCCGGGGGAGTGAAAAGACGCCATTCTCCCATGGGAGTCTGACCGAAAAGAGCGGGAATCATCACCCAACCGAAAAGAAAGAAGAAAACCAGAATTTTCCGCATAATCAATAATTAATCAAATATGGAACGAACAAATATCCGAATTATTGAATAAACGAACCGGATAATTCCGGAAATAAGCAGGATGAGGTTGAGGAATATTTTTGTTTTGATGAATTCGTATTTTTATTACCTTTGCGCTTTGCAAGTCAGAAATGGCCCCGTGGCGCAACTGAATAGCGCATCAGATTTCGGCTCTGAGGGTTGCAGGTTTGAATCCTGCCGGGGTCACTCTAAAGGGGAAACTACTTAAAATAGTATTTTCCCCTTTTTTATTTCCTCTCAAAGTCCCCACTAATTCAGGGATTGGAGCGAAAAAACTGTTTATGCGTTTGGTTAGAACTCTATCATTTTTTCGCTCATAGATAATTCCGCTTGGGAATATCAAATTTTGCAAAATCATTTTTTCTCCAACTTTAGCGTTTTCCCACCATAGTAAGGGTTTCCTGCAAAATTTAACAACTATATTCAAGCTTTTTTCAAGGTTAGAACTCCCTTTACGGAATTTTGCAAGTTGAGTTTCGAGTTCCACGATTTCAGTGTTAAATTTTGATGTGAATTTTTCAAACATTTTTCGGTCAATTACACCCGTTACTAAATTTTCTTCCGCACTCTCAATTTTCTTTTTCAACTCTGAAATTTTTGATTTATACAATTTTTGATTTTCGTTTGCTTCTTCAAAAAAAGCGCTGTACATATTCGTAATTCCGATTTTAATCAATTCCGTTTCACTTTCTTGAATCTCAAACGCTGAAAGAATCGTTTTAAATTGCTCATGGAGCTGTTTTGCGCTCTTATTGGAGTTACAACCCTTTGTTCTACATTTGTAGTACCAGAGGTTCTTTTTACGAACAATAAACCCTGTTAGTGGTTTTCCGCATTCAGAACAACACGCAAAACGTTTGAGGGGTAAATTTTCATCCTCTTGTTTGTGCGAAACAGGGTGGTTTCGGGTATCTGCAACAATGTTGTTTACTTTCAGGAAAATTTCTTTCGATACCATTGGTTCGTGTTTTCCTTGGTTCACTTCTCCCGGAGTAAATTTAGAAACGATAACCCCACAATAATAGGGGTTTGCAAATATCTCGCTTATTCTACGATCATTTAGTTTTAGTCCCATTGCGTTTAACCGTTTAAGAATTTCACAGTTTCGCATTTGTTTTTCTGCTTTCCAAAGAAACGCTTTGCGTAATAGTTTTCCTTCTTCGTTGAGTACAATTTTTTGATCTACTGCTTTTCCCCCTTTGTTTAGGTTCACATACCCCCGTGGAATGGAGTAGGGGGTATATCCCTTTTCAACCAATTCACGCATTGAACTTATGGTTCTTTCAGTTCTGGTGAGGTTTTCCCAATGTCCGAGAATTAGCATGAAGTTTCGTTGTACTTCTCCTGAAATTGTGGTCGGGTCAATTCCCTGTGAAGCGGAAAGGGTTGTAACTTTATACTTCTTTTGTAGTTCTTCTGCGATTTGGATTCCGTTTGCACCCGATCGGGAAAATCTGTCATACGTATTAACAATAATGGTAGTAACGCTTTTGGTTCGTTTCACAAAAGAAAGTAATTTTCCAAACTCTTTTCGTTCGTCCGTTTTTGCAGATTCATGTTTACCCCCAAAGTAAGCAACTACATTATAACCGTTACTTTCTGCATATCTATTGCAGTTTTTCAGTTGTGTTTCCAAACTGGTGTTATCTTCTTGTTTGGAATGAGAAACACGGGTGTAAATAACTGCATTTTTTGTATGGTTTTGTTCCTCAACTTTGGGAGCAAATTGTTTAAAAACACTTAATTTATCCATGATTCTTTATTTGATTAGAGTTTATAATCGTTTCTAATAAAGCTAAACACACAGATTCAACACTATTTATTAATTCTTCGTATTGTTTGTGTGTGATGTTTTTGTATTTTGGAAGTGAAACAATATACTCGTATGTGAGTTTGTTTCGCAACCGTTCTTTTGCTTGTTCAATTCTATGTTTAGCAAATGCGCACATAGGGAGTAATTTTAGTGTTAATCCCCTTGTTAGTGTAAAGCATACAAATTGCGTTATATGTTGCGTTTTTGCTTGCATTTTCTCGTTTTCTGTTACTTAATTTATCCGTTTTCATCTGATAGGATTTTGCAATTAATAAATTTTTTCAAACTCCGACCCCCCGTATTTTATAAAATTTCTTAAAAACACGTTCATTCCTTTTATTTAGAGGAGGTTGAGCGCATTTACTTTTTATAATCTGTTGATTCCTATCTATAGGGGAACTACAAAAAATACGGTGTACAGGGTTAGAGTTCTTTCCGTCGTTGCTCTGTGTAACCGTTTATGATCTCTTTAGTAACGACTTCTACTTTTTCTTAACCTTTTATAGTTATAACGGGAGGGATAAAGATCATTTCAAAAAATAACTGCCCGGTAGACAGGAGTTTATGCGGTCGTTTTGATTTAATTCGTTGAAAAATAGTGGGATAAAAGAGGGCAGTTATTTTTATAGATAGAAGGAAATGCGTCCAAACATACTATGAAGGCTTGTTTTTGATACGATTTACTGTATCGGATATTTGTATTTGGTTAGTACAGCTCCTCACGAATAAATTTTCCGATTCTTTAGTTTGTCAAAAAATACTAATTATCGAATTCCGATACGAATCCGAATCGGACAAATTTCGACGAATCCGACTTTCCGATATGCCCAATCTGGTTTCCCGATAGAACGAACCGATAAAAGGTTACGATATAGTTTTAGGTTTCATGTCTCCGATACGAACCCGAATCGGACAAATTTCGACGAATCCGACTTTCCGATACACCCAATTTGGGTTCTCGATAGGACGAACCGATAAAAGGTTACGATATAGCTTTAGGCTTCATGTCTCCGATACGAACCCGAATCGGACGAATTTCGATAAATCCGACTTTCCGATACGCCCTATTTGGGTTCTCGATAGGATGAACTGATACATTCGACTATTTACTTTTATACTTTACCGATTCGATTTCGTATCGAAACATCTGATGAATTGAATCGAAATAACAAAACTATTGTGTACAATACATTACTTAGGAGATGAAACTACTGTATAATGAAATTACAGAAGAGTATGTCGAACTAAAAACATGAGTTCTAAAATCTTCTAGACAAAAATTAGTTGGTTTTATCCGATTATTTTTTAGTTTAGTGTTATTAAGATGCTTATTGCGGAAGCTTGCCACTCGTCCTAGCAAAGTTGTATCAACACCGCGTTTAACAACTTCGATTATCGAAACGAATCTCTCGTTTTGAGAAATAGTTGACGAGTGATATTTTTCTGGCGGGAGTTCTATATAAAGATGAATCGAAAAGTCATGTGCCATTCGGCTAGTTATATCAAGCGTAAGGCAAAATCAATTAGTAAAGAGGAAGGAATTATTTATGCTCGCGCATTAGATAAATCCGCTGTTCTGTGTGGATATCATAACTGGGAACATTTCGTAAACTCAATTAAAGCAGATGATTCTTCTTCACTGCTTAAAAATTCTCAATCAAATACGATGAACCCATATCGGAAATTATTAGTTGCAGCGGTTAATAAATTACTTAGTGAAAAACGGATTTCACTAGATGCTAATAATAAAAAGTATTCGGATGCCGGATACCTTATTACAAAACTATTTGGGCATACTACCGTAATTATTTGGGCTGATATTGGTTTTGAGGAACTAAGTATATCCGTTTGGTGGAAATATGATCATTCATTACATCCTCATGCGAATCTTACTGGTAGTTTGCGTGAAAACTTCACATCAGGGAAGCCTTTAGGTAAACGACAACATTATAAAAAATTTGTTGGCGTTATTTTATGTGGATGGCTCGAAAGAAAAGAGGGTAAGTACGTTCAGAGGGAAATGAATAGAACATATAAAATCTATTCTCGAAGGGGAGAAAAAGAAGAATTAGAAAGAATTATGGATCCAGTTCCTTTGGGGTTCAAATCTGAAGGGAATTTTCATCGTTAAAAATTATTGATAGCAGAAAAACGTCCCCTAGACAAAGGGGGCGTTTTTTGGTTACTATCAGGATAGGGAATAAATGCTATCAAGTAGTTTTTCAGGTTCGGACTTAGATACACAGGCATTAGCTCCCATTTTTTTGAGTTTAGTTACTGTATGGTTGCTGTACCATGTACTAAACATGATTACCTTACTGTTGGGGTAGTCTGATTTGAGTTGTTTTAATGTAGCGATTCCGTCGAGTACAGGCATTTGAATATCAAGAATTACAATATCTACCTTAGAAGTCTTCAGTTTGTCAAGTAATTCCTGTCCGTTTTCAGCCTGTACGACAACTTGAATGTTGTTCTTTAAGGATAAAAAGGCTACCAAAGATTTTCGTAACATTGGATGATCTTCGGCAAGGGCTATTTTTAGTATATCCATAACCTTTTGATTAGTCGTTTTTCTAGTAATAGGGTTTAATTAGTTGATTTGTTTAGGATAAAAATATATTTTATTTCTGTGGTAATTTACCACCTACAAATTCCTTAATTGAAATAAAAGTTCTACTTTTGAACTGAACTGGTAAAAGAGATTGTTATGATAAAAGACCCACACACAAAGATTAAGCATATACGTGAACTAAAGAACTATACGCAGGAGTATATAGCCAACAAGTTGAATTTATCAATCAGGGCATATTCCAAGATTGAAACAGGAGAAACGCAACTAACCATAAACCGGCTGAATGAAATAAGCGATATTTTGGAGGTAGATCCGATTGAACTATTAGGGTTTGACCACCAACAAGTATTTAATAATTGTAAACAGGAAGGAAATATTGGAATCAATTATATCCAAATGTCTGACAAATTGATTGAGCAATACGAAAAGAGAATACAAACACTCGAAAGCCAAATTACCTTATTACAAAGCCTTATAAAATAGTTCCGGGGGTATGTTCCTTGATTTTTTTTATAACTGACCGCTATTTGACGGTCGGAACGGTCAAAAAACAAAGTAGAATTACTATTATTTCAAAAATGACCGCTGTTTTGCGGTCGCAACGGGCGGTTTTAGTTGTTTGTGACATAATTATTTTATAACTGACCGCTATTTGACGGTCGGAACGGTCAAAAACAAAGTAGAATCACTATTATTTCAAAAATGACCGCTGTTTTGCGGTCGCAACGGGCGGATATTGTAGATACTTACAGAACAAAAAAAACGGGTTCCCCAAAGAGAACCCGCTTGCCGGAACAGCAAAAACAACCAGTCGTGACCAACCCTGTTCCGGACTCTACCCGGTTTATTTATTCCACAGCAAGTTTCTG
>NZ_BAAAFH010000005.1:0-503 GCF_039523435.1 Wandonia haliotis | reverse complement strand
AAATTTCAGCGGGTTTAAAACGACCTTATCCCATTGTAAAAGGCAACTGTTACGAAGTAGACGAATTGTTCACTTATGTAGGTCATAAAAAGAATCGAATTTGCATTTGTTATTCGTTGGAACCTAAAAGTGGAGCAATCATTGATGTTGTTGTAGGTAGAAGAAATAAAACGACACTCCGAACCCATCTGAAACGTCTGAATTTCAGAACGATTGCGTATAGTAAATCAATGGCCATGCTTTTGGCTGTGGTGAGAATTTATTTTTGGTGCTAACTGATGAAAAATAACCCGTATTTTCTTCATGAAAAAACAGGTTGACAACCCTATTTTTCAATGGATTTTGCTTATTTTTATTCTGCAAAACAGGGGAAAAAGTTCTTTGAGTTAAGTAATCATTTAGAAAATGTTCTTTCGGTGGTTTCTGGCCGGAAGTTACCAGTGGATGATGATTTAGGAGCTATTGCGTATTATCAGCCGGATGTGGTGAGTTATTCGGATTAT